>NZ_JAGEPF010000006.1 GCF_017573465.1 Actinomadura violacea | reverse complement strand
GCCGCCAGCGGTCGGGTCGGCTCCCGCATCACCAACGATCTGACCAGACCGTTCGCGCTCGTGCCGACGAGGGTGTCGCTCTCCCCACCTGCGGATGAGCGTCCAGCCACATCCTTGAAGGGCCGGGGTGCCCGGCCGGGCCGCTGCGTGGTTTCGCGCAGCAGCCCGGCCGGGCCTCGTGCTCGCTGCTGAGGCCCTGCTGTTATCAGGCCGCCTTTGGCCTGCGGGCGGCTTCAGGAGAAGGCGCCCGGCGTGAACGAACAGGAGACCTGCGGCCTGTCACGACTTGAGGGTGCCGTTTTCCACGCACTTGCTGCCGCCGGCCCAGTACAGGCACAGCTTGATCCCGATCCGTTCGCCCTCGCGAATGTTGAAGTTCTTCTTGACCGTGTTCCCGGCTGAGACCGTCCCGGAATTGCGCACCGTTCCGTTCTTCATCAGATACCAGTGGGCATTCCATGGACTTCCGTCTCTCACCTTTACGCGTTCTCCGGCGGCCGTGAAGGTGATCTCGGCGAATTCGATGCCACTGGGGCTGGCGGTGTTGAAGCGCTGCAGCCTCGCCGTCCCGCTGACCCCGCCGGGATCACCGTCCATCGAGTCCCGCGTGACCGAGGGCTCCCAGGGCCCGATCTGGCCGGCCATGGGAGCGGCAGTCAAGGTGCCGGCGGGCGCCGCGGCTGGCGTTGCCGCCGCGTGCGCCGGCGTGGCGGTGAGGCCGGCGGTGAGCGGCGCCAGCGCGGCGACGGCGAGCGCCGACAGCGCGGTGGCCCTGGTTCTGGTCCTCATGTTCTCCCCGTTGGATCGCCTTCCCGGACACGTTTCCGCGTCCGGACCGCCGCAGCGTCGCGACGGCCACGAACAAGCTCGCAGGACGGGCTGGACCGCCACAACAGATCACCGTCCCATTGGGACGGCTGGGACGCCAAACACGTCCTGACGTGGGTGTTTGTCGACGGTTTGGGACGTGGCGCACAGGGTTTCGGACGTCTCCCAGACCATCAGGGGCGGTTTCTTCCAGCAGCGGGCCGAGGCTCGTCGATCCGAGTTTCCCGAGCGAGCCGCGTCCGCGATGATGAGCGCGTCCTTCGCGTCCGTCTTCGCCTCACCTGGGTAGAGGTCGGCAATCCGCCGCATTGTCAGCCCCGGCAGATAGGCGACCGGGCAGCCCATGTCCCGGGCGACCGCCAGCGGCAGGGCGCCGATCGAGGCCGGCTGATCGACCACGACCAGCACCGTCCCGTGCTTGGCCTGCAGCTTCGCGAACAGCTCGCGGAGCTTGGGTTCGGCGTTGGGCAGGCGCTTGTCGAACGCCTACTTCCCGGCCGGTGTGACGGCGGTGGCGTGGTGTTCGCCCTTGCCGACGTCCGGGCCGAGGAAGACGTCGATGTCGCCGGTGTCGACCACGCGCAGGCCCCTCCATCACGCTTTCGTCCGGCCTTGCCAGGGCACCGAGCTGCCACATCCACGTTACGGAGAGCTCTTCCGGCTGGTTGCGTCCACGGAGGTGGTGGTGTCCGTGGAACGGGGGGAAGCTCACGCCCGGTCGCTGGGCTTCCACGACACGACCACCGCCCGCATCGCCGCTGAAGCCGGGAAGTCCTGGATCCACTACGCCCCCGGCGACCACACACGGTGACCGTCACCCCCTCAGCACCCACGAATACGCACACATCGGTTACGCGAGCTCACCAGTATCAAGCCCCGAGTCGAACGCATGACGACCACACGCACCGCTCGACGCGCACACCGGCGCTTCGGCTTGGCGGCGCTGGCGTTGCTCGCCCGCAGCTCGCGCTCTTAGGAGAAGCCGTTCAGGGGCGATGGTGGAGCATCGCGGAGCCACCCTCGTCGCTGGCGGTGTAGGAGATGCCGCGCAGCGCTCCGCCGGCCGCGCTGCGGCCGCTGGCCGCCTATGACCTGGCACCCGGCTGGGTTCGTCAGGCGCTTGGCTTGGAGTCGGTTGGTACGCGGAGCGCGATCAGGGCGGTGTCGTCGGTGCCGGTGGTGGCGAGGAGATTGTTCAGGATGCCGTCGCAAAAGTCGTCCAGGGGGTGGCGTGCGAGCGCCGAGGCTTGTCCGCGGAGGCGCTCCAGCCCCTGGTCCAGGTCCTCGCCGGGACGTTCGACCAGGCCGTCGGTGTACATCAGTACGGTGGAGTCCGGGGGCAGGTGCTCAACGGCGCTGTGGTAAGGCTGGTCGAAGACCACGCCCAGCAGGGGGTTGGCGGCTTCTTCCAGCAGGCGGCAGTTGCCGTCGGGGGTGACCAGGAGTGGTGGCGGGTGTCCTGCTGAAGCGTAGTTGAGCTGCCACCGGCCGGGTTGGGGTTGCTCGGCGCGGGCCAGGGCACATGTGGCGGTCGCCTCGGGCGCCAGTGCTCCCATGGCGATGGTGAGTCGCCGCAGGATCTCGCCGGGCCAGTCGGGGCGATCGACGGTCAACGCCCGCAGCATGTTCCGCATCTGGCTCATCTGGACGGCGGCGTCCAGGTTGTGGCCGGCGGCGTCGCCGATCGCCAGCACGGTTGCGCCGTCGGGGAGAACGAAGGAGTCGTACCAGTCGCCGCCGACCTCGGCGGCCGCGGGGCTGGGCAGGTAGCGGGCGACGATCCGCAGACCGGCGTGGTCGGGCGGTTCGGCGAGCAGGCTGTGCTGAAGGGCCAGGGCCACCTGCTGGGTGCGTTGGAAATGGACGGCTTTGCTCAGCGCGTTGTGGGTGTGCTCGAACATATGGTCGATGAGGTCGACGTCGCCCGGGCTCAGGCGCGGACGGTCCCCGCAGGTGGCGGCGGTCACCACCGCCGCCACGGTCCCGTCGACCATGACCGGCAACAGCACGACGCTGTTGGCGGCCGCCTCGGTCAGCCAAGCCATCGACCCTTCGGGCAACAGGCCGGCCGGCGGCTCGCCAGGCGGGAACGTGCGGAGCAGCGGGCGGCGCCGCTCCACCGCGCGGGTGAACCCGCTATCGGCGGCGAACTGGGTTTCGACGAGCGGCGGGTTCGGCGCCAGGCCGTCACGCGCGAGGGCGGCGACGCGCTTGGCGACGATGGGTGCGCCCTCGGGGCGGTCGCTGAATCCCGACAGCAGGTGCATGCCGCACCCGTCGACGAGCGCGGGGACGAGCACGTCGGCGATCGCGCCGAAGATCTCCGCCAACCCGGTGTGCTCGGCGGTCGCGGTGGCGGCGCGGTCGAGCAACTCCTGGCGGCGATGCCGCTGCCACTGCTCCTCGATGTCGGTGTAGGTGCCGACCCACTCCACCACGACGTCGTTCTCATACACCGGCGCGGCGTTGATCTCGAAGTGCCGGTACTCCCCCTCTTTGGTCCTCAGCCGACTCACATGCCGCCGGGGGCGGCGCTGCCAGCGCGCCTGGTCAAACGATCGGATCGTGGGCTCACGGTCGTCGGGGTGCAAGGCCCGCGCCCATCCCGTGCCGCGGTACTCCTCCCAGCTCTGCCCGGTCACCCGTTCCCAGCCCGGGCTCGGCTCGATCAACTCACCCGCCGGATCGGTGACCCACACGATCTGCGCGCTCACCTGGACCAGGCTCTGGTACCTGCGCAGGATCCGTCGCTGCTGCCCGGCGGTGTGGGCGGCACGCCTGGCCGCGGCGACCTCCCCGGTGACATCCACCGCCAGGACCGGCACACCGGAAAGCTCCTGGGCGACCCGGGACAGGCTGAAGGAGAAGGAGCGCTCCTCATCGCCGGTATCGGGGAAGGGCAAGTTCACCGGCGTCTCGGTGAGAGTGACCGGCTCCCCGGTGGCCAGCACGCGGTCGAAGAGGTCGAAGTAGTCCCGCTGTAACAGGTCACCGAACACCTCCGAAATCGGCTCGCCGAGCGGACGGTCACCGAAGGCCGCTCGGTAGGCGAGGTTGGTGTAGGCCAGGCGGTGGTCCTGTCCGGTGGTCAAGGCGACAGCGACCGGCACGGAGTCGAAGACCTCCACAGCGAGCCTGCCGGTGCCCTCCCCGCAGGCGTCCTCCATCCGCCCCTCCCCGCTCGTCATGCCCGGGCCTCCCACTGGCTGCCCGTACCCCGCGATCGCCGGGGACATGCGCTCTGACGGAACGTCCAGGTACACCGGCGGATCGTGCGATGCCCGCCGGATGCCCCTATGCGACCTGGGCGTATTCGCGGAGGAGGCTCCGAGCCCTGTCTCGTCGAATGATCTCCGCATCGGCGTCGGCGGGGCCGGGAGCAGTCGGACAGGGGCTGAGAACCGAGTCGAGATCACCGAGGGTTCGGCGCCCCGTTCTTGATCGCACCGTCCACCTATTACGCCGCCAAGTCACGTCCGGCCTCGGCCCGGGCCGAGCGTGACGAACGGCTCAAGACCGAGATCACCCGCATCTTCGAGGCCAACTACCGGGTGTATGGCGCCCGCAAGGTCTGGCGGCAACTTCAGCGCGAGGGCCATGTCGTGGTGCGGCAGCTGACAGCGGTCAGCACTTGACGCCAAAACTCCCAGGGATGTCTCTCAGCGAATCACACCAGAGCCTCCACCCGACCCGGGGTGCTTCACCGAACGAGAGGGGCGGCCCGGTATGGGGCCGCCCTGCTGGTCGTAGCTGGTCGTAGCCGGTCGTTTGTTGCGGGTCAGATGGGTCGTCCGTGGCGGCCCATGCATCGCTGCGTTCTGGAGCCGATGCTGGCCAAGAGGTATCTGGACCGGGTGCGAGAGGATCGCCGCCTTCCGGCCGTTGTGTACAGATAGGTTCTGATCATGGGCTGGGACGGTGACGGGGTGCTGGCGGGCCGGTACCGGAATTTGGGTCGGATCGGCCAGGGTGGCATGGGGGCGGTGTGGCGCGCTCATGACCTCGACCTTGACCGTGAGGTCGCCATCAAGGAACTCCAGGTGCCTGAACAGGTCACCGACCAGGAGCGACGTGTCTGGTACGCCCGGATGGAACGTGAGGCCCGCGCCGCCGCCCGCCTGCGGCACACCGGCATCGTCACCGTCTATGACCGGGTGATGGGCGACGACGGGCGTCCCTGGATCGTCATGGAGTTGGTCCGCGGCCGTTCCCTGGAGCAGCTGCTGGCCGAGCAGGGGTCGCTTCCGCAGAGCCAGGTCGCCGCGATCGGGCTCGCGATGCTGGACGCCCTGTCTGCCGCTCACGCGCAGGGCGTCGTTCACCGCGATGTCAAGCCCGCCAACGTGCTCCTGGAGGGCGGCCGGGTCCTGCTCACCGACTTCGGCATCGCCGCGGTGGAGGGCGACGTCACCATCACTCGTTCGGGCACGGTGTTGGGCACGCCCGCCTACATGTCCCCCGAGCAGGTGGAGGGCAAGTCCGTCACCCCGGCCTCGGATCTGTGGTCCCTGGCCGCCACCCTGTACGCGGCGGTCGAGGGCCGCCGTCCGTTCGACGGGCCCAGCCATGGCGCCGTCTTCGTCGCGATCGCCACCCAGCAGCCGCCCACGCCCCGGTGCGGTGGCCCGCTGGCGCAGGTCCTGAACGGCCTGCTACGCAAAGACCCGGACGAACGGCTCTCCCCCGCCCAGGTCCGCGACCTGCTCGCCTCCGCCCTCGCCCCCGCTGTCGAGACCGCTGTCGAGACCGCGGCCGACGTCAGGTCCCCCGTCCCGTACCAGCCGCCCCGCACCGCGCTGCTTCACCCTTCCGCCAGCGACACCCCGCTCAGGCGCTATCGGACAGCCCTCCTCAGAGCAGCCCTGCTGTGCACCGCGCTCTCCGTTCTGACCTTCCTGACCGTGCCGTGGAGACAGCACCACCCCGAGTCTGCCCTGGAGGAGTACTGGGGCTCATCCCCCTTACTGCTGCTGCCCACGGCCGTGGCGCTCATCCTGATGTGCGGGCTGTGGTTCCTGCCGCACAGGCCGATCCTCACCCTCGCCCTTGTTTCCACGACCCTCGTCGGCCACCAGATAGAAGTCGTCATCCACTTCGCGGACAGCTGGGTCGCGCCCAATCTTGGTTTCCAGATCTCTTGGGTGCTGGGCACACTCGCGTTCATGCTCGTCTTCACCCCGATGAACCTGTCGCTTGCCGGACAGGTGGCGGATCCGTCCATGCGCCGTGCCGTACTCACCATCGCCGTGCTCGTCGAAGGTCTGGTGGCAATGTTCTGGGTCGTGCCCTTTTACCGGGTGGGGACCTGGGTCCTGGATCTGGCCGCCAGCCCCCGCCTCGTCCCTTTTCTCATCCTCCTGGGGCTGATCTGGCTCGGCACCCAGCCGTTCATCTGGTCGAGCAAGCTCAGAGCCGAGGTCACTCGCCGCTAGCATCAGCCCGGCGGGCTACACCCGCAAAACTGCGCGAGACGGGGCCAGCCGCGCCAAGAGCACCCGACTGGCGGGCAACTGCCCAGTAGAAGCCCACCGCCCGTTCTGAAAGGCCGGCAGCGGTGGCGATCTCCGCCACGGTCAGCCCCGCGTCCACGCGAGCAGCGCGCAGCCGCAGCACTCGAACCCGTAGTCCATCTCCGACACGAACTCCCTCTGGACAATGCGGCTCTTGGTCCGTTTCAGACGAGAGCGGCCATCCCTGCCCTGCCGGAAACTCATCCGTGCAGTTCAAGCAGCATGTTCGTACTCTTTGAGGATCCCGCCCAGACGTTGCCTTCTTCGGATGTTCGTGTGGGCGATCTCGTCGGAATATCGGTGATCGGCGGAGGCGGCGGCTTCAACGGGCGGGCGTTGGCGATGCCCTGATGCGGGCGATGCCGGTTGTAGAAGGTCTCGAAACTCGCGGAGGCCGTAGAGCAGGTGCCGCTGGTTCCAGATCAATGTGCGGTCCAGGAGCTCAGGGCGGCAGGTGCGAGGCGCTGCAGCAGCTCGCGCGGAACCGGATGGTCGAGATCCACCCGAACAAGGGCGTCCTCATCCCGCCGACGTCGGTCGAGGCCCAGCTGTTGATGCTGGAGCTACGCCGCGTGCTCGAGGCCCTCGCGGTGCGGCTGGCGTGCCGCCCAGGACGTCCGGTCCCGCATGGCCGAGATGGTGGACCTGCTCGCCGGCGACGCCTTCACCCTGCAGGCCTACGCCGAAACCGTGAAGGACACCCACGAGCTCATCGTCGCCGGCGCCGCGAACGACTACCTGGCCGACGCCATGGCCCCGCTCCAGGGCCTGTCACGCCGCTTCTGGTTCGCCCACGTCGTCGACCACCAGGCGGAGATAGCCACGGGATCCGAGCTGCACACCCAGATCCTCCGCGCCTTCCTCGACCGCGACGCCGACGCCGCCGAGACCGCGTCCCACGCCCTCAACGACTACCTCGTCGAGTTCTCCTACGCCACCCTGCGCCCCGCCCACGACCCCACCTGACCGACCCCCGCCACCGAGCGTCGCTGGCCGAACCGTCAGTCGAAGAGCTGCTCGCGCGGCCGAGCACGAGGCGCGGTCACTCCAATCTTCGAGCTGATCGATGTCCGTGCAATGGAAAGCGGTGCAGGTCAGCACGCCTGGCCGGCCGACTTCGGGCGCTGCCCGCTGGGCGAGCTCTCAAGACCGGGCGGGACGAACTGATGCGCCGCCATCGGGTCCGCAACCAGCGAAGCGGAACAACGCGCTGCTGGTGACCGAACCGGCGCTGGACGACTGCATCGCCCGCTTCGACGAGCCCGACGGCGAGGGCGAAGAGGTCGTCGGCGCTCGTGATACCGCAGGTCGTGGCGGTGAGCCGCCCGAGGGAACGGACGTTATGGGGGCTCCGCTCCGGCGACGTACTCGGTCACCGTCGCGTCGGCCGAGGCCCTGGCAGCCCAGCCGCCGACGGTCTCGACCTCTTGAGCGACTCAACGGAGAGATACCCGTCTAATACCGTTTAGAGCGATATCCATACCGGCCTGGTTATAGCGCCAGGCTGGCGACGCCCAGGATGCCTCGTATAGCCGTTCGCCCATATGTCGGGCAGGAAAAGGTATTGGCCTTGCCCCGGGTCGGCCGGTCACTCTCGTCACTCACGTGGGGTCGAGGTGGCGAGAGGAATCCGTGTGAGCCAGAAGAAGCCGGTGGCGATCGAGCAGCACTCGATCGACCAGATCCCGGAGAGCGAACGCCATACCAAGCCGTGGAGCCTGACCACCCTCTGGTTCGCCAACAACGTGGGCGTGGTCGTCGCGGTGAACGGCGCGCTGGCGGTGTTCAGCGGGCTGAGCCTGGCGTGGGCGATCTTCTCGATCGTGGTGGGGAACCTGGTCGGCGGGCTGTTCATGGCCTACCACTCGGTGCAGGGCGCGCGGCTGGGCATCCCGCAGATGATCCAGAGCCGCGCCCAGTTCGGCTCGCTCGGCGCCGTGCTGCCGATGTCGGTGGCGGTGCTGATCTACGCCGGTTTCGCGATCACCGGAGGCGTCGTCGGCGGGCAGGCGATCGCCGCCCTGCTCGGGCTCCCGGACGTCGCCGGGGTCGTGGGGTTCAACGTGGTGGTGATGGTCATCGCGCTGATCGGGCATGACCTGATCCACCGGGTCGCCAAGATCGCCACGGTGGTGGCCGGCGCCATGTTCATCGCGTTGACCATCAAGCTGCTCGTGCATGCCGGGTCGGTTCAGGTGGGCGGCGGCGAGGTGACCTGGCAGAAGGTGCTGATGGTGATGTCGATCGCGGCGTCGTGGCAGATCACCTGGTCGCCGTACGTGTCGGACTACTCGCGGTACCTGCCCAGCGGCACTTCCGCCCGCAGGACCTTCTGGTTCACCTACGCCGGATCCTGCGGCGGGGCGATCTGGGTGATGAGCGTCGGTGCGCTGGCGGCCGCGATCGCCGGGGCGAAGTTCGGCACCAACCCGATCGGGTTCTTCTCCGACCAGTTCCCCGCACTCTCCAAGATCATCGTGGCGGTGTTCCTGCTGGGGACGCTCACCGGCGGCGCCCAGGGACCCTACGGCGCTTTCCTGGCCGCCTACGGCGCCGTGGCCGAACGAGGCGCGGTGGCCGGCGCGGCCACCCGCGTGCGCGCGAGTTTCGTCGTCGCCTTCAGCATCATCGTCACGATCTGCGGGCTCGCGGCCAGCAGCCACCTGCTCGACACGATGGAAAGCATCCTGCTGTTCATCCTGTACACGCTCACACCGTGGACCGCCATCAACCTCACCGACTACTTCCTGGTCCGCAAGGGCAGCTACGACGTGGCCGCGCTCTTCCAGCGCCGCGGCCTGTACGGCGTGTGCAACTGGCCGGTCGTCACCCTCTACCTGGCCACCATCGCGCTGGAGGTCCCCTTCATCAACACCAAGCTCTACCAGGGCCCGATCTCCCCGGAACTCGGCGGAGCCGACCTCGCCTGGATCGTCGGCCTGATCGTGCCCGCGGTGGGCTACTACCTGATCGCCCGCCGCACGCGCAGCAGCCCCGCCGAGCCCCTGACCGAAGTCCGCACGCCCATGCGGCCGAACCTCAAGGAGGCGAACTGATGGCCACGCGATCCGGACCCGCCCACGGGCCCGAGAGCGAGCGGGACTGGGCGTCGCTGGTCGCCGGCCGCAGCGTCGACGCCACCCCCGCCTCGACCTTCCAGGAACTGGTCGACTCCCGCGCGAGCTACGACTTCCGTCACCTCAACGTCGACCTCCCCCCGCTGGGCGCCTTCCACCACGACGTCGTGCTCGGCGAGATCGACGAGCGCCCCGTCACCGCCGAGATCTACATCCCGCAGGGCCACGGACCGTTCCCCACGATGCTGTTCCTGCACGGCGGCGGCTGGTACGTCGGCGACGCCGAGAACGAACGCAAACTCGCGATGCAGCTGGCCGCGCCGGGCCGGGTGGTGGTCAACCTCAGCTACGCGCTCGCGCCCGAGCAGCCGTTCCCCTGCGCCGTCCAGGACACCGTCCACGCGGCGCGGTGGATCACCCGGAACATCCACCGGTACACGGGAGACCCCACACGGATCGCGATAGCCGGCGCGTCCGCGGGCGCCAACCTGGCCGCCGCGGCCATCGCAGCCCTGCACGGCACCGCCCACCCCACCATGGCCGCCGGGGATCTCGCTGGCATCCCCGTCCGGTTCACCGCCGGTGCCCTGCTCTACGGCGTGTTCGATGTCGCCCGCACAGTGAGCGACGCCCAAGGACTCGCCCAGCACCAGACCAAGACAGCCGCCTACCTGGGACCCCAATGGCCCGACCGGCTGAACGACCCGCTGGTGAGCCCGATACACAGCCCGCACCTGGCCGACTTCCCACCCTGCTACCTCAGCTGCGGCAGCAAAGACGCCCTCCTCCCGCAGACACTCGCCATGACCCAGGCACTCGCCGACGCCGAAGTCCCCGTCACCCTGTCGGTCGTCCCCGGCGCCGACCACGTCTTCCTCAACATCGCCACCCAAGTCCCCGGCGCACAAGAAGAACTCACCCGCATCTCCGACTGGCTGCACCGAACACTCGCCACCACCTAGAACAGCGACTCAAGGACGCGAGCCGGCACCGATGCGACGCCGAAGCACGGTGCCGGGCTTGGACCGCTGCGCGAGCGGCCGCGTCAGGACTGGCGAAGCGCCGCGCCGAGGCTGTAGCGGACGGGTGATGCGGGTGGATTCGCGCGGACGCGCGCGAGGGCGTCCGGGTGCGCTGATGAGGCGATCCTGCCGACGTCCCCCCAGCCGACGGAGACCGGGCCCTCGCAGCCGCTCGTACCGGTGCTGGTGCTGTCCATAACGCCCGAGAACCAGCACGTTGCAGCCGAACAAGTCACCTCTGACCCGCATCGCGATCACGGCCTGGGAAGCCACGGGCGAAAGGCTCTCGATTCTGCAGGTCACGGATCGCTCTCTCCACTCTCAGCCGAGACCGATCACGGCGAGGGAAACGATGTCGACCCCCAGTCCACGCGCCGCGAAAGTCCCGCATGCCAAGCCCTGGGGGACGGCAACGCCTTGGACCAGGCATCCACGGGCGAGCACGAACACGGGGAGAACGCGGCTGACCCCGTGCCACCGGGGGACCGGGATCGTCCGGTAGCGGCTACCCTCTTCGCTCGTACGCTGGGAAGACGTCGTCTCTTGCCTGGTGGTGCACGGCGCCCACCCGGCGCGCGAGCGGCGATCCGGCGGATCGTGACCGAGGTTCGTGATGACTCGATCCGGCCGGTCGAGCCGGCGGATGAGCCTGCCGGCCCACCGCATGCCAGGCAGAGCGCGTGACCTTACTCCACCCGTGAAGAACAGCGAGAACGATGACCCGGCAAGATCCCTCGCCCGTATGCGCGCACCCGGATTCCGATCAGGCCCCGGAGAACGCGGCCGGGTCCGGCCATGCGCGCAGGCCGCGGGCCTGGGCCCCGCTGTGCCTTCTGGGGTTTCTGGCGATCTACCTGGCCGCCGTCTGCACCCCGGCCGGGCAACGGGCGGAGAACACCCTGCTCAGCGGAGACGGCGCCGAGCCGGCCTGGATCTACGACTGGTCGGGAGCGGCTTACAAGTCGCCGGCCCTGCCGCCCCTGGACCAGAGCGCGATGCCCACCCTGCTCGTCGGCATCGCGGTCATCACGGCCGTCACCCTGGTGCGCAGGTGCTGGTGGCAGGGCTGCGCGGCGACCGGCCTGGTCGTGGCCACGCTCGGGAGCAAGGAACTCACCAAGATGGCCCTGCCCCGCCCCGATCTGGTGGACGCCCCCGTCTGGCTCACCGAGCCGAGCTTCCCCAGCGGGCACGTGGCGGTCGCCGCCGGACTGGCCCTCGCCGCCACCCTCATCGCCTCCCCCCGCATCCGCCCCTACGCCACGGCGGCCGGGATGCTGTGGCTCGCCGTCACCGCCGGCGCCGTCCAAGCCACCTACCACCACCGCCCCAGCGACGCACTGGGCTCCACACTGCTGGCCTGCGCCTGCTACAGCCTCGCGACCCGATTGCTGCCGGCGGCCGACGACCCAAACGTCACACGGCCCTCCCGTGCGCTGCCGCCGGCCATCGCCCTGGCACTGTCAGCGGCCGGCGCTCTCCCCGCCGGCGCGCGCGACGACTCCATCGCCCAATCGCTGATCTTCGCGGCCACCGCCTTGCTGTGCGCGGCCCTGTTCTGGCTCACCACAGCCGGGAAGCCCGCACAGACCGCACGCCGCACACTCCCGGGCGCCTGAGCCCAACCGCCCTAACGCCCCGACTCGATCGATCCCGCAGTTGGGGCCCGTCCCTGCGAGCCTGCACGGAGGGGCTACCGTGGGGCCGAGCACCCGATGCCGCGTGGTGTACGGCGACGAATAGCCCACGAAAGTAGGCCGACCCCGCCAGCGCAAACGCCAATCGTCCACGGCCCGCCGACCAGGCCGAGCCGACGATCCACCCGAGGCCGGTCGGCTCGCTCATCCCATTGCGATGTCATTCTCGACGGTCCGGACAACATCGACCACGGAGCCGTTCGACTTCCGGAAACTCAGCCTCGGGCCGAACGGACATGACAAACACCGTGGCAGAAAGCCCGATGTTCAGCCGGCGCCGGAGTCAGTGATCGGGTGCGGCATGTGCTCGTACCAGGCCGTCGACTCCGCGCAGGAAGGTTTCGCAGATCAGTTCCGGGTCGAAGAGGCAGCCCGCGGCCATGGCACCGTCGCGCAGCATGACGAAGTGCCGAGCGGCGGGCTCGGCGGGCGCCTCACGGATACGTGCCAGCAGTTCGGTCACGGTGTCCAGGAACCATCGCCGGTGGGCGATGACGGCCTTGTGCACCGGATCATCGGGGTCGGAGTACTCGGCGGCGGCATTGAGGAACGCGCATCCCCGGAACCCGGGGGACCCGATGCCCTGCGCGATGGACTCACCGAGGGCCCGGACGGTGTCGGCCGGCGGCAGCCCGCGGGCGACGACGTCGTCCACCTGGGCGCGCGTGGCCCGGTCGACCTCATCCAGGTAGGCGAGGACGAGGTCTTCCTTGCCGGGGAAGTGCCGGTAGAGAGTGGCCCGCGTCACCTGCGCCTCCGCGACGATCCGGTCGATCCCGACCGAGCGGATCCCCTCGGTGTAGAAGAGCCTGGTCGCCGTGCCGAGCAGGCGATCGCGCGCCTCGGAGGGCCGACCTGCGGATTCTCGCCTCATGAAGGACATCCTAACGAGAGGTAGAACGTTCGGTCTTGACAGTATGCGGCGACCTTGCGATGCTGAGCGAGACAGAACGTTCGTTCTTCCAGTTGATTGAAAGGGGCCGCTGTGACCACCATCGCTTCGAACGGCGTCGGCGGGATCGCCGACAACCTGCGGCGGCTGTACTTCGCCCGCTTCGGGTTCGCCGTCGTGTGGGCCCTCGTGATGTTCACGACCGCCTCGGACCTGGGTCCGCTCGCGGTCACCCTGCTCGTGCTGTACCCGCTGTTCGACGTGGCCGCCGCCATCGTCGACGCCCGCACGTCGCGCACCGCCGGTTCGCCCGTGCTGCTGTACGTGAACATCGCGGTCAGCCTGCTCACCGCCGCCGGCATCGCCATCGCCTGCGCGTCCGGCATCCCAGCGGTCCTACGGGTGTGGGGCGCCTGGGCCGTCGTGGCCGGGCTGGTCCAACTGCTCGTGGGCGCCGCACGCCGCGCCATGGGCGGCCAGTGGCCCATGATCATCAGCGGTGCGATCTCCGTGCTCGCCGGCGGCTCGTTCATCATCGGTGCCTCCGCTGAGGACCCCACGCTGACCAACGCGGCCGGCTACGCCATCCCCGGCGGCATCTTCTTCCTGCTCTCGGCCGTCCGCCTCGGCCGCACCGCGAACCAGGGCCGACACGGCCTCACCCCCTGAACGGCCGAATCTCCAGAGCCACTTCAGGGCAGCCGCCCATGACGCCCTCGGACGGCGGCGTCACGATCGAGACATCGAGAGAAAGGCTGACAGTTGGCGGCGGCCTCTTCCGCTCGTCCCAGCAGTCGCCGCCAGCCAGCTGACCGCGCAGCGAACCCGATCGGTCCGGCGTAGTGACCTGCACTGCTTGCAACCACCGGCCTCCCATGAGGACCAGCCGCTGCGACCAAGGCGGTCACCCGGCCGCGACGGCAGCCGGGCAGGAGCGGCCAGAGACCGCACGGCCATGCGGCCGCACCGGCTCAGCCACTCACTCGGCGCATCATCACCCTCGGCTGACCCGGGACCGACGAGTCCGCACCATGCCCCCCGGCAGTACGACGAGCACGAGGCACTCCGGGGGCGCATAGGTCTTCCGCGTGTTGAACGCCCCGCACGCAGCGAGCCCTCGAGCAAGGCAGTTTCGTCGCCCACCGCGATACGCATGACTGGCGCTGTGCGTTAACATGGCGCCGCGTCGTCCTTGAATGGTCTTCTAGCTGGTTAGAAGCACATGAACTCAGCAGCTCCCCCTCCCTCGCGGCCACCACAGGGACGGTTCAGGCCCGCCGCGCCTGCGCCCCGCAGGAACAAGCCTGCGTTGATCGCGGTGGGTGTCGTGGTCGCCCTGCTAGCTGTCGCCGTCACCGGCCTGGGCGGTTTCGTGCTCTATAAGACGGCGTTCCCCGCCCCGAAGAAGCACCCCGCGAAAGCGGCGCAGCCAGCCAGTAAACCTGCCACGCCGAAGATCACGTTCCTGCTGTGCACGCCGGGCAACTCAGGGATGATGCTCCCTGGGACGGCGATCCCCTCGCCCTGTCACCGCAAAGCGGCTACGCAGGCCGAGAAGGACCAGCTCCGTCAGGACCTGCAGGAAACGCCGGCGGTCGCCTCGGTCTTCTATCTGACGCAGCCACAGGCCTTGCACGAATTCGGCGGCCACATGCCCAATCGCCTGCCGCCGTCCGACGCCTTCATCGCCTCACTCGCCGCGAACACCGACCCGGATACCATTTGCTCGCGTTTCAGTGGCCGACCAGGTATCATGAGGATTCTCGAACTCCAATCAGTGACCGCTGAGCACTGCGCGACCCTGCACAACTAGCGCTCCAGCCGCATGTGAAGATGACGCCGACCGGCGCCCTCAGCGCACGGCCTCCTCCAGCCGACCGAGATCTTGATGGCTTGCACCGGCCACCGCGTCGGACCGCTGAGGTGCCTTGAACACCAGCCGAACGCGTGTCATGCCCACCCGTTCCCGTCGTGCACCGTCCCCGACCTGGCGCCTCGCACCTCCGGCGCCCCTGCCTATCGAGCCTGGGTATCGTCGGAAGATGGATGTTTCGCGGGCCGGGTTGCAGACGGAGATCAGGTCTCTTGGAGCGTGGCTGACAGTCGAGCTGGATGGATACCTGGACGTGGCCACCGCCCCTGCCCTGATCGACGAGGTCACCGGCCTCAGCCAAGTACAAGACCCCCGCGTATCGCGCTGGAGCTGTCCGGGTTCGACGTCTGTGATTCCTCGGGGATCAACGCGTTCGTCCAGCTTTTGAAGCGGATCAACGCCGCAGGCGGACAACCGGCCCTGCTCCGCCCGCTCCCCCGGCTCGCCAAGATCCTTTCCACGACCCGGGCGGACCTACCTCCTTGCCGGTGAAGCACTTCCCCCAAACTCCCGACGGGCCCAAGCTGGCCGCTTGCCGCACACCATCAGGCGGGCGCCGGCGACCAGCGCGGCCGATTGGGGGTGATGAGGGCGACCGGGCGGGCGCGCTCAACGCCCAGGCAGGCGCGAAGTTTCGCTTCGTCGGCTCCCAGCAATCCCAAGCCCCGCCTCCGAGACTGAAACCATTCAACGCTTCCGCTGAGATTCTCCTCGCCACCCGCTAGTTTCGAACTGTGACTGTGCGCACACGGTACGCACCCGGGGGGATAGGGCAGTTCCGTGCCGTAAGACGGACGGACCCGCCCCAGGCGAACCGTGCGCGTCCGGTCGCCGCGGAGGGGCACAGCGGGACGGGCCAACCCAACCCACGCCCGCACGCTGTGCCTCTCCAGCCAGGTGACGCCGTTGCGCCTCAAGCTCGAAGGTCCCTCGCCACGGATCGAACGCCGCAGTGGGCGCTGACGCGGTGTGCTCGTCGGAACAGAGCCAGGCCTTCGATGCTGGCCGATGATCAACAATGATCTGGATCGCTCCCCGGTGCTCCGGTGGGAGGCCGCGGGGGCATCGCTCTGCGGCCACACTCGCCAGATGTCGCCGGGTACGGCGGCGAGGTCGCGCACCACCGCCCCGGCCGACGCTGTCGCCATCTCCTACCTGCCGCCGCTGTAGGGGTACGGGGCGAGCGTCATTGTTCAGCCGTTCCGCCAATCAGGCATGGGTCTCGTAGCGCACACAAGTGCCGTAGGCCACAAACTCAGGCTCGGACATCACCGATCTGCCATGGCTGACGGGCGCTTGAAATATGGTGAATGCGATGCCGATGATCGCATCCGGACGCAGATCCTCCGCTGCATCACTTAAGTTACTCAGAGCGCTGTGGTGACTCACGGCAGGCTGTCCCACTCTGATTTCCAAGACCTTAATCTTGCGCGTATTGCCCGGAATGTCATTCGTTGTGTACATTGGTATGCTCACATGTAGGTGTTTGCCCTTGGCTCATTCAACGGTCACTCGAAGTCCGTTCATGAATCGGGAATCTTCCAGGGCGGCCCATCGAGGCGTCCATAGGTCGGTTGCGGCCGGGGCTGTGCGGAGTGCCGCGGGGGATGCTCGCTGCCGTAGCCGTGAGGGAGGCTTGCGTGGCCGACCTATTGCGGTTAGTGCCGCGATCAGCGGCCGAGCCAGCCTTAAGGAAATAGGCGGGGCTTGTGGCTGTGGGAGCGGCAGCAGCCGTAGCCACCGCCCCGGCCAGGTTTGGCCGCTACGGCGTGGGCCTGGAGTGTGTGCGTTCCGCGGGGATGGAGTCGGTGATCCGCATGCTGTCGTGCCAGAGGTTGGCGTCGGCCGCCCGTGCCCGGATGATCCGTTTGATCCTCTGCGGTACCGTCGACCGAACGTGACCGGCAATCTGGTCGACCACACAGCGAGCGCGCAGGTGCCCAGCGACATGTTGGCGGCGTTGTGGAACAACAAGTCGACGGCGACGAACACGGTCGAGGCCGTATGGCCGCGGCGGAGCCTGCTCGGACTTGTCGACTGGGCAGGCGACCGCCAGCCGAGGGGGATGCGTGATCGTCGCGGTGCGGACGATCGGGGAGGCCCGCGAGTACGTCCGGGTCCAACTGGCCGACTGCGCCGACCTGGAGATCGTTCTCGGTACAGGCTATCTCGATCCGCAGAACCGGGACGTCACGGTGTACCTGAGCCGGTGCCGACCCGACAGCGAGCAGCGCATCTGGGAGTTCCTCGTTGCCGACAGTGCCACCGACGGCTACGGCCCCGGTACCTCTGAGGCGATCGACGGTGGCCAGTGGCTGATGCTGTACTCCGGCCAGGAGCAGCAACTCGCCGCGTGGGCCGACCAGATGTTCAGCCCGGCATTGCGGCCGGTGGCCGAGGGTGAGGACTACTTGCGGCTACTCGGGCACGCTGAGGGCAGCCTGACCGAGCTGCGGAAGCTGCTGGTGGAGCGGCGCGGTGCGGCGGGGAGCGTCTGGACCGAGCAGGGACGGGCGGTGCTCGCGCAGCAGCCTGCGGCCTTCGATCCAGCGTGGATCGACGCCCGGATCGGCGAGCTGCGCACTGTGACCGAGCGGCTGGTCGCGCGCTACCGTGACGCCGAGCGGCGCGGCCTGATCTGACGGCCTTGTCGATCCTCAGCGCTTAATAATGCCAGTAGACACTGGCGTTCTTTTGGGGTTCGGTGGATCATGCTCGCATGAAACGTGCCATCGCGGCCGCCGCGACCGCTGCCGCCGCCGTCCTCACGTCGCTTCCCGCCCCCGCCCTCGCGACCGCCCCCGAACTGCGCACGGTCTCCCTGCCCTTCCTGTGGCCGACGGCCCGGCTCACCGACGTCACCGCCGACGGCGCTGGCGGTGTCTGGGTCGGGGGTGTGCAGGGCAAGTACTGCCTGCGCTGGGGCGACCTCTGCCCCGCGTACTACGACGGGAACCCGGTCGTGCGGCGCCGGGTCGGCTCGTCGTGGAAGGAATACCCGCTCAACGGCTGGACGGGCCAGGGCGAGATCGCGCAGGTCGCCTCGGGCGCGGGCGAGACCTGGATCGACGGCGGACCGAGCGCCAGCGGGAGTGCGAGCACCTACGTGGCGCGCTTCGACGGCTCGGCGTTCCAGAAGGTCGCGGTTCCGGCCAAGTACGTCACCATGCTCGCCACCGGCCCGGCGGGGACCTTCGCCAGCGCATGGGACCCGGATTCCGCGCATGGGCTGTTCAAGCGCACCGGCGACACCTGGACCGCCGTCAACGTTCCCGGGCTCGACTACGTCGCCGACCTGCAGGCGCTCACCGCGTCCGACGCGTGGGCGGTCGGCTTCAAGGACGGCCTGCAGCAGGTGCCCGCCGCCGCGCACTTCGACGGCACCTCCTGGAAGAACGTCCCGCTGCCAGCGATCACCGAGAACGACTGGTTCCGCAAGGTCGTCCCGGTCGCCGCGAACGACGTCTGGGGCATCACGGCCAAGCGGCTGGCGCACTGGAACGGCACCGCGTGGACCTACGTCGCGGCGCCGGCAGGGTACCCCGACTTCGGTGACCTGACCGTGGACGTGTCCGGGACGCCCTGGGTCGCTCCGGAGGCGGCCGAGCCGCCGGCCAACCCCCCGTACCGCTACAGCGGCGGCGAATGGGAGCCCGTGACGATCCCGTCCGGGATCGCGGTGTACCACTTGGCCGCCGTGCCCGGCGGCATCTGGGGAGTCGGAAGGCAAGGGGAAGACACCCCGGTGGCCCTCAACGGTTCCTAGCACTCGGATGAGTGACGGCGCGAGCAAGGCTCGGTCCCGTGCGAACATGAAGTCGTCTCACCGAAGCCGAGCCGACGCCCGTCGGGGTACCGACGTACACCTGGTGGCGGATCACGCCGGGCTCGTGGATCTCCAGGTGCCGGACGACGCGCTGCTGCCCGTCGTCCTCGATCACCGTCCAGAACGTGACCTCTCGCAGCCGCCCGTACCGGAACCGCGGGATCGCGCAGTCCGGCTGCACGACACTGAGCCACGGCCGGTCGGAGATCGCCTTGTCCCACGACGTGCGCAGGTACACGCCACCGAGCGCGGACGCCGTCTCGGCCGCCTCCCGCAGGGTGGCCTGCATCCCGTCGTCCTGGAACTGCTGAAGCCGCTCGGTAGTCACCTCGTGGGGCGTCTTGAGCGTCAGCGGGTCGGCGAACAGCAGGTTCGCCGACACCACCGAGATGTCGGAGGCGATCGGCAGATGCAGCTTCGCCCGAAGTTCCCCTCGGAGACCGGCCGCCCCCAGAACATCCGGGCGAGCGCACCGACGATCCCGCCCTTGTACTGGCTCGGCCGGTTCAGCGGCCGCCGGCGCGGCCAGGTCGGCGGCCGGACCGCAGCGACGCCGGTCCCCCGTAGACCCCTTCGAGGTCGTCGGGTTCACCACTCCACCACGCAGCCCAGATCGCCATGCGATCGTGGATCTCAGCGAGTTCGGGGGGCGGCCACGCATCGGGCATCCAGATCGGCCCCCTTTCTCGTGCTCGGGAGCCTCGAGAGGCCAGGGTTCAGCAGGGACCGCGTCTTCGTGGGCTACATCTAGGCTGTCCAACGGAAAGCGAGACAGTGAGCTGTTTTCAACCTGCTGCGCCAACTGGCCAGTTGGGCTGACGGAAGAGCGAAGCTCCTGGTAGACGAGTTCACGACCAAGATCACTCGCCCGACTAGGAGCTTCGTTGTGCTTGTCTACCCATCCGGGATCGACCTGTCCAGCTCGCACCTGCGGTTCCTGACCCGGCTGCTCGCCGCGCACCGGTGTCGGCTGGGCACCCGCTGGCGGCGCCTGACCGCGCCACGTCAGGCCCTGCTGGTCCGCGCGCACTTGCGCTGCGGTGACACCTACACCCGGCTTGCCGCGGCGTTCGACATCGGCCTGGCCACGGTCTACCGCTACATCCGCGAGGCCGTGGACCTTCTGGCCACCGCGGCCCCCACGCTCCAGCAGGCCATGGAGCGGGCGGAGGCCAAGGCATACGTGATTCTGGACGGCACCCTGCTGCCCATCGACCGGATCGCCGCCGACCGGCCGTTCTATTCCGGCAAGCACAAGAAGCACGGCATGAACGTCCAAGTCCTGGCCGACCCGTTCGGCCGGCTGCTGTGGGCGTCGGCCGCCCTGCCCGGCGCAGTGCACGACCTCATGGCCGCCCGCACCCACGGCATCATCGACGCCCTGGCCGAGGCCGACCTGCCGTGCTGGGCCGACAAGGGCTACCAGGGCGCTGGCGGGACGGTCCGGGTGCCGTTCCGCGGCAAGCACCGCGACCTGTCCGCCGGGCAGCAGGCCGTTAACGTCGCCCACGCCAGCATCCGCGCCGTCGGCGAGCAAGCCATGGCCACCCTGAAGACCTGGCGCCTCCTGCGCAAACTTCGCTGTAGCACCACCGCATCACCCATCTCGTGCAGGCAGTCCTCACCCTTCATCTCGAACTAGCCTGAAGCGGGAAGTGGCCCCGCAAGCGTGGGGAACGACGAATATCGCAAGACAACCCGAAGGACCACGCTGAACAATGCCCAGGTGGACTTCGTGATCGACACCCCCCGAGTGGAGGACGCCCCAGCCCTTGCCCACACCCTCCTGGCGGCCTGGCTACTGACCTACCCCAACCAGGACGCAGGGATCGACGAGGCATGGATCCGGGCGCAGCGCGGCGACGTGGTCACCAGCGAGGGCATCGCCCAGTGGCGGGAGTTCATCGAGGAGGCTGAGCGCCGGCCCGCACATCTCTTTTGCCGTGTCGTGCGACAGGGGGACGAGATCATCGGCTTCCTGTGTGGGCGCCGCGACGAAGCGGTCAGTCTCGGACCGATGTACCTGCTGCCCCAAGCGCAGGGCCGAAGCATCGGACGCAACCTGATGACGGCGTTCCTCACCTGGGCCAACGACGCACCCATCCGCCTGTGGGTCACTGCTTACAACGAGCGGGCCATCAACTTCTACCAGCACTACGGGTTCGAAGACACCGGCGAGCGGCACCTGTGGCGAGGCAAGCTGCCGAACCTCCGCATGGCCCGGACCGGCCCGCCAGAACAACGAGAAGACCAGCCCTGATCGGGTTCACTCCGGCGCCTGGCACGCGAAGCGATCAACATCTTCACGTCTACCCACCGCAGGATGTGACGGTGTGTGGGTCCAGGACTTCTTTGACGCTGCGGCACCCGGACCTTCTTGACGGTTCACGCACATGGTTGACGATCCGTGCTCAATGCTCTCTGTGTGGCTGATACGACTGAGGGTGCAGACTTCGATGAGCGGCGATGGCGTGCGGAGCACCGGTACCGGGCGGTGCTGGAGGTGCTTGACGGGGCGTCAGTGACGCAGGTCGCGCGGCAGTACGGGGCTTCGCGGCATCCAGTGCACGAGTGGATGAAGCGGTTCGAGGCCGAGGGCGTCGAGGGCCTTGTTGAGCGGTCGCGGCGGCCGAAGACGTCGCCGACTCGGCTGCCGGCCGAGGTGGAGGCGTTGATCTGCGAGCTGCGGCGGGATCACCCGCGGTGGGGTCCTCGCCGGATCGCTCATGAGTTGGCTCGCCAGCGGGTTGGCGCCGGTGCCCGGCAGGACCACGGTCTACCGGGTCCTGGTGCGTAACGGCCTGGTCCAGCATCAGGAGCAGAATCACAGGCGCGTCTACCGGCGCTGGCAGCGGGACGCTCCGATGCAGCTGTGGCAGATGGACATCATGGGCGGGGTGTTCCTGGCCGACGGCCGGGAGTGCAAGCTCGTCACCGGAATCGACGACCACTCCCGATTCATCGTAATCGCCCAGGTCGTCGCCCAGCCCTCCGGCCGGGCGGTCTGCCAGGCGTTCACGGACGCGATGAGCCGCTACGGCGTTCCGTCGGAGGTGTTGTCGGACAATGGCAAGCAGTTCACGGGCCGGTTCACCAAACCGTTCCCGGCGGAGGTGATGTTCGAGCGGATCTGCCGGGAGAACGGCATCACCGCCCGTCTGACAAAGCCGCGATCACCGACCACGACGGGGAAGATCGAGCGGTGGCATAAGACCTTTCGCCGTGAGCTCTTGGACGCCGCCGGGCCGTTCGAGTTGATGCAGGCTGCCCAGCAGGCGGTCGACGCCTGGGTTCACGGCTACAACCACTCCCGGCCCCACCAGTCGCTCGACATGGCGACGCCCGCTGAGGCGTTCCGGCCGACCAGCGCGCACCTGCAACAGCCGACGCCCGCGCCCGCCGCCCCTGGCTCCGTCGACGAGCAGCGCCCGGCTGCACACCTCACGGCCGGGACGTTCTTCGAACCAGCGGTGGTGACGGCCGCTGAGCGGCATGACGGTGACGCGGTCGAGATCGACATGGTGATCTCGCCTGGTGGCCGGATCTGCCTGCCCGCCAACCAGCAATTCAAGTTCAGCCAGGCCCTCGTGGGACGGCCGGTGGCCGTCTGGGCAACCATCGCAGCATCCACGTAATCATGGACGGCGAGGTCGTCCGAACCCGCACCTCCCGGTTCAGCGCCGCCGACCTCGACCTCATGAGGCAGCGCTCCGACCGGCCGGCCCGCCCCGAACCCGCCGCATCAGCCCTTCCTGCCGGCGTGAAGCCCCCACTGGCGGCCAGATATCTCCCCGCTCTGGGTTGGTGTTCGGTCAGCTGAAGGGCTTCACTCCCTCCCCGGCGGTGGCCTCGGTAAGCCGGTAGCTGTCACCCTGGGTGACGACGATGTGGGCGTGGCGCATGAGCCGGTCGACCGTCGCGGTGGCCAGGGTCTTGGGCATGATTTCGTCGAAGCCGGACGGGTGGAGGTTCTGGAGACCGCGATCGAGCGCCGTTCGTAGGCGGCGCCGACCAGGCGGTAGAAGCCCTCGGCCGCGTCCGGGGAGACGGGCAGGAGCCCGATGTCGTCGACGATGATCAGGTCGGAGCGGATGATCTTCGCCAGGGCCCGGGCGATGGAGTCGTCCGCGCGGTGGCGGCGGACCAGGGCGCCGAGGTCCTCGATGGTGAACCAGGCGACGGCCAGGCCAGCCTCGACAGCGGTCTGGCCGAGGGCCTCGGTGAAGTGGCTTTGGCCCGTGCCCGAGGGCCCGCAGATGCAGAAATTCTCCCGCCGACCGACCCATTCCAGGGTCTTGAGTGCGTCCTGAGTGGCTCTGGGGATCGAGGACTTGGACTCCAGCCAGTCGCCGAAGGTCTTCCCGGTGGGGAATCCGGCTCGCTTGCGGCGGGTGTGCAGGTTGGCGCGGTCGCGTCCGGCGGCTTCCTCGGCGAGCAGGACGCGGACGACCTCGGCAGGATCCCACCGCTGGGCCTTCGCGGTGGGGATCAGATCGGCCAGCGCCCGTCGCAGGTGCGGGAGTTTGAGGCGCTTGGTGAGTTCGATGGCCTCGGCGAGCGGGTCGTCGTTGGTGCCGTGAACGGTGCGAAGAGGGTGGCCATCAGGCGAGATCGCTTTCGTTGTACCCGATGGTGTCGGGAGCGGTCCGGGCGGTGCCGAAGGTGGACCAGGCGGAGGTGCCCGGCTGAAGGGAGTGCTGTTCACTACGGCGGACCGGCTCGGCCTGGCCGTGGGCGGCCTGGTAGTCCAGGATCGACAGCAGGTCCTTGTCGGCGAAGCGGGCGGTGACCGCCGCGGTCCCCAGGGCGCGGTCGACTTCCGCTATGGAGTAGAGCTTTGACAGGGCGACGGCCTCGGCCATCTTCGCCTTGATCCGGCGGACTCCGGCGGCCGCCGCTTCCACGAGCCAGGACGCGGCGCCGGGGCCGAGCTGGAGGAACGCGGCCTCCTCGGCCGAGGTGGCCTTCGGTGTGCGGTCGGCCTCCTTGTTCTCGCGCGGCGGATAGTGCGTGTCCTGCAGCACCGGGCTGCCCGGAGTGCCGCGGCGATGACGAGCGACCTCATGGGCCGAGCCGTACTCGTCGACGGCGGTGACGATCAGTTCGTCTCCGTGGAAACGCGCCCAGACGCGGGTGTCGATCAGCTCGTGCGGGACCGAGTAGCGCACCCCCTCGACCGAGATCGTCGACTCCCAGTTCACCCGGCGGGTGGTGCCGAACGCCGCGGTGAACGGACGCCTGGGCAGCGGATGCAGCCGCTGCTGTTCCTCGGCCAGACGCTCGACGGGCTTGCGCCGAGTCGCCTTGTGAGTGCGGGAGTTGACCTCCTCGCAGAAGACACGGCAGGCCGCTTCCAGCTCGGCGAACGTCTTGTAGTGCTCGCGCAGGTTCACGTCCTTCGGCACCAGATCGGCTTTCGCGATCTTCACCGTCGACTCCGAGCCGCCCTTGGTCTCCGGATCCGCCGGCAGGCACGTCCGGACCGTCGTGCCGTAGTGCCGCGCGACCTCGACGATCTCCGGGTTTCGGACCGCGATCCCGGCGACGTGGTCGGTGGTGACCGTCTTCTCGTTGTCGGTCAGCACATAAGCCGGGATTCCGCCGATCCTGCGGAACGTCGCGTCCAGACACGCGGTGACCGTCGGCAGCGTCTTGTCCCAGATCGGGATCACAACGCGGAACCGGGACCAGGCCAGCCAGGCACAAAACAGCGTCGTCTTGCGGCTGCCGATCGTCGGCCCGTTACCGAAGTCATATTGCGACCAGAGCCCCGGCTCGGTCACCCACGGCCGATAGACCCGACGCCGACCAGCCCTGAACTGGTCCTTCGCCTCGGCCACGGTGCGGCGGGTGGTGCGCTCCCCGCCGGTGAAGCCCATCGCGACGATCCTCTTGTGGACCACGTCCGCGCGGATCCGCCCCTGAGAGCGGACCACCAGCTCCTCGATCTTCGGCAGATAGTCGTCGATCGCGCGAGCCCGGTGCCGGCGCTGTTCCGGATGCTGGCCGGCCGCCCGCATCTTCACATACCGGGCCACCGTGTGGTGGTCACACCCGGCCAACTCGGCCGCGGCACGGTAACTCCCCGTGAGGTCGTACGCCTCCAGGATCTCCATGATCTCCCTGCTGTTCTTCACCCGCCACAGCGTCGCCGAGCGGGACTACTCGGGGCGAGCGGGGAGATAACCGGCCGTACTCGGGGAAGCCCGTGGCCGCAAAATGCGCCGTAGATGGCCGCACGCGGGGAGCCTACGGTGGCCGCCGTCAGTTGACGTCGATGACCGTCAGGCCCCGGAGATGACGGGTCAGAGCAGCCCCGTAGGACCTAGTTCCCTCCACGCCGGCGCAGGCGCAGACCGCCGAAGGCTGCCGCGCGCTCGCCGAGGCCGGGTACGCGGCCCCAGGCGCGCCAGCTATTTCGCGGCCAGGTCCCAGTGAGAAGCCGAGCTCGGCGTCCTGGCGGCAGATGGCGCGGCACGTCCCATCTTGGTCGTGGGAGAATCACCCGCAAGGACACGAGCGTTCTTTTGACGGGTGGTGACCTCGTGGAGGCGGGTGCGCTGCTTGCGGGGCGGTACCGGCTTGACTCCCGGCTCGGGCGGGGCGGGATGGGTGAGGTCTGGTCGGCCTACGACCAGAGCCTGGACCGGCCGGTGGCGGTCAAACTCGTCCGGGTGCAGGCCGCCGACGACCCGAAGCTCAGAGCGCGACTGCATCGCGAGGCCCACGCCGCCGCGCGCTTACGGCACCGCGGGATCACCGTCGTCCACGACAACGGCGAACACGACGGCCATCCCTACCTCGTCATGGAGTTGCTGCAGGGCCGTGATTTCACCACGGTGGCGGCCGAACACGACGGCCGGCTGCCGGTTGCGGCCGCGGCGCGTTTGATGGCCCAGGTCGCCGCCGCGCTCGGTTACGCGCACCGCAACGGCGTCATCCACCGCGACATCAAACCCGCCAATCTGATGCTGCTGACCGACGGCCAGGTGAAGGTCTGCGACTTCGGGGTGGCCCGCTACGCCGAAGCGACCCAGATCACCCAGACGGGCGGCATGCTGGGGACTCCGGCGTTCATGCCTCCCGAGCAGTGGCGCGGCGACCCCGTCGACGCCCGCACCGACCTGTACGCCCTGGGAGCCACCCTGCACGCGCTGCTGTGCCGGCAGCCGCCCTTCGCAGGTCCCACCATGGCCGCGTTGATGCATCAGCACCTGACCGCTACGCCCCCGCGGCTGCGGAGGCTGCGGCCGGATGCTCCTGCCGCCCTGGAAGAGCTGCTCCAGCAGCTGCTGGCCAAAGACCCCGTCGAGCGGCCCCGCGACGCCGCCGTCGTCGCCGCCCGCCTCACACAGATCGCTTCGGCGTGCACCAGCACCAGCCCGGGCGTGCGCCCCCCTGGCACCCCACGGCTCCTCGCGGGCGTCGTGCGGTGGCTGGACGACAACCCCGCGCACATGCCCGCCCTCGGTACGGTCTGGAAGTCCTCCCTGTTGCTTGGCCTGCTGGGCGTCGTCCTCGCCCCCATCTTCGCCATCGCGCATATCAACGATCTCGGCGGCTGGCACTTCAGTGGGCTGCTCAACGCCCTGGTCGTCTTGCCGGTGATCTCCTACGTGATGGTGGTGGCCGCGACCTGGCTGATGTTCGGGATCATGATCGTGGTCCTCAGCCCGCTCATCGCCTGGACCAGGCTGCGAGGCCGATGAAGGCCCGGGCGGGTTCCACGCGCCGCTGAGGTCAGCCAAACATCACCGACCGCGACACCACCGCCGGCGCCCCATGCTGCGCAGGTGGAACTGCGTCAGCCCTCGACACCGGCTGCTGCCACGCCGCCTCTCTGCCAGACGGGAAGCAGGCCGGCCGACGGATTTCTGTCACCGCTCTTGCGCACTCGCGGTGTCGACTGGCCCCACGGCACGGCTGATGAACTTTTCTTGACCCATAGGACAAAAATTCGCTACGGTCCAGGCATGGGCAGGCCGAAGCAGTTCGAGCCGGACGTGGCGGTCGACCAGGCGATGCGGGTCTTCTGGCGCCAGGGGTACGCCGCAACAACACCGCAGGAACTGGCGCAGGAACTGGGCATCGGAAAAGGCAGTCTCTACAACGCCTTCACCAGCAAGCACCGCCTGTTCGAGATGGCGCTGCGCCGCTACGGCGAGATGCGGGTCGCGGCGCTCGAGGAGATCCTGGAACGGCCCGGTCCGGTGAAACCGCTGCTGCGAGCCGCTCTTGAGCGGGTTGCGGCGGTCCCCGACGACGTCCTGCGGCACGGCTGCCTGGCGGTCAACACCGCGGCCGAACTGGCCGGAAAGGACGAGATCGCCACCGAGGTGGTCTCCGCGGTCTTCTCCCGGATGGAGCGTGCCCTGCGCAGCGCGGTCGAGCGCGCGCGAGGCAAGGGGGAGATCGATGCCTCCTGCGACCCCGGCGGGGTCGCGGGAATGCTGCTGAGCGTGGTGGTCGGCATGAACGTGCTCGCCAAGACCGGAGGGGACCCGCGCCAGCGGCTCCGCACCGTCGACGCCGTCCTCGCGGCACTGTAAGGCGGGCGGCGCGCTCGTGGCACCGCCATGCCCGGATTCTGTACCCGTAGGCCAAAAATAGGAGTAGCAAGATCATGATCACTGTTGGATTCTTCGTGCGGATCGAGGCCAAGCCCGGGCACGAGGCGGCCGTGGAGGCCCAGTTGCGCGGAGCCCTGCCTACCGTCGACGCCGAGGACGACACCATCGTCTGGATGGCGCTGCGGCTGGGCCCCACCACCTATGCGGTCGTCGACGCCTTCCCACACGAGGAAGGCCGGCTGAGGCACCTGGAAGCCGGACGCGCGCGCCTGGCGGCCAACCCCGAGCACTTCGCCAAGCCGCCCGAACTGGTACGCACCGACGTCATCGCCGCCAAGATCCCCCCGATCGCATGACGGCCACAGGCGTGGCCGTGACGAAACGGTCGGGCCAGCCTCCGGGGTCACGCGCCGCCGGTCCCCATGCCGCCGGTTCCGGGGTCGCCGATCCCGGGGGGCGCCGGCCAGGTTTGTGAACCACATGGTTCACTTGTGAGATAGAGGAACAGTTCATCCGATCGGGAGGCGGGCATGCCTACATCTGTACAGCGGGAGAAGGTCCGGTTCGACAGCGCTGGCACGGAATGCGTGGCCTGGCACTATCCGAGCGTCAACGGCGCCTGCGTGGTGATGGCCGGCGGTTTCGCGGTGACCAAGGAGCCGGGGACCGACCTGTTCGCGCGCCGGTTCCACGAGGCCGGGTTCGGGGTGCTGGCCTTCGACTACCGGCACATCGGGGAGAGCGGCGGACAGCCCCGCCAGATCGCGCGCGTCCGCGAATACCTGCAGGACTGGCAGAACGCCGTCGCCTTCGCCGCGACCCTGCCGGGCGTCAACCCGGACCGGATCGCAGCCTGGGGGTTCTCACTGTCGGGCGGGCACCTGTTCCGCGTCGCCGCCCGCACCCCGCAACTCGCCGCCGTGGTCGCGCAGACACCGGCCGTCGGCGGATGGACGGCCTCGCGCGCCGCCACCCGCCACCAGAAGACGCTGCCGCTGCTGCGCTTCTTCGCCCGCGGCATCGCCGACGCCGCCGGCTGGCTCCTCGGCCGTCCACCCCGGATGGTGCCGCTGGCCGCTCCGCCAGGCGAACTGGCGATGCTGTCCACCCCCGACTCACTCGACGGCCCCCGCGCTCTGGACCCCGACGGGCGGCACACGACCTGGCGGCAGGAGATCGCCGCACGGTCTGCACTGCGGTTCGCGCTGTACCAGCCCGGGCGCCAGGCGTCACGCATCCGCTGCCCGGTCCAGGTGATGGTGTGCGAACACGACATGACCGCGCACCCGCCCTCGGCGATCCGCGTCGCCCACCGCACGCCCCGGGCAGAACTGGTCCAGATACCCGGCACCCACTACGCACCGTTCCTGAACGAGCACGACCGGGCCGTGCGGGAACAGATGTCGTTCCTGCACCGCCACCTGGCGGCCTCCACGCGAACGAACCAATCCGCGTCCACCCCGTCGTGAGAGGGCTGTCGCGCGGGCGCGGATGTGGATTGATCTTCATCCGAATCTCGTCCCGCGGCCGGATCCGCCCAACAGGAAGCAGCGTAGGTGTGGTTCTGCACAGCCTCCTGCAGGGCCTGGTTGGCGGGGATGAAGCGTTCAACATGTCCACGAACACCTGCCGGTCGTCGGCCTTGGCGGCCTCGACGCGGGCCGCGTCGGCCAGGTCGTCGGCCGGCGGCAGCTCCACTAGCGCGTGCTTGCCCGCCTTCAAGGCGCGCAGTGCGAAGTCGGCGTGCAGCTGTCGGGCAGGCAGATGTCGACCAGGTCGAAGTCATCGGTGAACGCGGTGCGCCCCGCCCTGGCCGGCACCACCAACTAAAGGCGGCGTCAGCGTTCTGTGGGCGGGCGGGGCGGGTCGGTGGCGAGTTGGTCGTTCATGGCGCCGCTCAGGTCGGTGAGGAAGGTCTGGAACTGTTCGAGCAGGGGGGGCGGGTAGGCGGACATGACGGTGTCGACGCGGTCTGCGAGGGGACCGAAGAATTCGTCGGCGAGGTGCTGGACGCGTCGGCTGCTGTGCAGGGTGACGATCCGCCGGTCGGCGTGCTCGCGGGTGCGCACGACGTGCCCGGCTTGCTCCAGGCGGTTCAGCAGGGCGGTGGTCGCGCCCGAGGACAGGGAGATGCGCTCGCTGAGCCGGGCCGGGGACAGCGGCAGACCGCGTTCCTCGGCGCCGAGAATCTCGATGAGGGCCTCGGCGTCGGTGGAGTGCAGACCCAGCCAGGTCGCGAACCTGCGGCTGAACTCCCGGTAGTTGGCCCCGTAGCCGCGCAGGCTCTCCAGCAGCCGCTCGTACTGCGGCTGAAGCGGCTCGCTCATGCGGTCTCCGTTCCTCCCCCGTCGTAGTCGTTTGACAACCTACCGCCGTCGAATTACCTTCATCATGAAGTTATTACACCATGGAGGTAATTGTGGGTGAGGCGTCGAACGTCCGCCGCTGGCTCGGGTTGATCGCCATCGCCCTCGGCGTGGCGCTGATCGTGGTGGACACCACGATCGTGAACGTGATCATCCCCTCGGTCATCGAGGATCTGGACGCCGGCTCCACGCAGGCGCAGTGGATCCAGGAGTCCTACGCCATCGTCTTCGCGGCGCTGCTGCTGGTGGTCGGGCGGGTCGCCGACATCGTCGGGGCCCGCCGCGTCTTCGTCGCCGGCGTCGTGGTCTTCGGCGCGACCAGCGTCCTGGCCGGGCTGGCCCCGGGCGGTGGCCCGCTCATCGTGGCCCGCTTCCTGCAGGGTGCGGGCGCGGCGATGCTGCTGCCGACGTCGCTGTCGCTGCTGAACGCCAACTTCACCGGCAAGGCGCGCGGTCAGGCCTTCGCGGTCTGGGGATCGACCATCGGCGCCGCCGCGGCCCTCGGGCCGCTGCTGGGCGGCTGGCTGGCCGAACACGCCTCCTGGCGGTGGGCGTTCGGCATCAACGTGCCCCTCGCTGTCGTCATCGTCTTCGGCGTCCTGGCCTGGATCGCGCCCTCGCCCCGCCCCGGCGGGCGCCTCGACGCCACCGGCGCTGCCCTGTCGGTGCTCGGCCTCGGGCTGCTGGCCTTCGGGCTGGTCGAGGGACGCACCTACGGCTGGATCCAGACCATCCATCCGCTGCAGATCGGCGGGTTCAGCTGGGACGGCGGGCTCTCACCCGTCCTGGCCGCCCTGATCGGCTCGGCCGTCGCGCTGGGGGCGTTCGTGTGGCGGCAGGCGGCCCTGCGCCGCGGCACCGACCCCGGCAAGGCGCTCATGGACCTCGGATTGTTCTCCAAGGCGTCCTTCCGCAACGGCAACATCGCCACCCTCATCATCGGGCTCGGAGAGTTCGGAATTGTGGCCGTCCTGCCGCTGTGGCTGCAGTTCACCCTCGGCCACAGCGCCCTGCAGTCCGGCTTGGCGCTGCTCCCGGTCGCCATCGGCAGCTTCATCGCCAGCGGCGCCAGTTTCGGCATGGCCGGCAAGGTCTCGGCGCTGGCGATGCTTCGCCTCGGCCTCGCCCTGGAGGCCGCCGGGCTGGGCGCGCTCGCCCTGTTCGCCTCCACCGGCAGTTCGTGGTGGTCGATCGCGCTGATCCTGTGCGTGTACGGCGCGGGCGTCGGGTTCGCGACCGCCCAGGTCACCAACGTGGTCCTCAACGCCATCCCCGAGAGCAGCACCGGACAGGCCTCCGGCGTCCAGAGCACCTTCCGCCAACTCGGCTCCGCCCTGGGCATCGCGGTCCTGACCACGGTGTTCTTCACCACCCTCAGCTCCCAGGTGCACGACGAACTCAAAGACACCGGCGTGGAAACGGCCCAAGTCGACCAGTACAGCCGCGCCATCACCGACAGCGCGGGCGCCGCCATCGAAGGGCTCGCCGCCCAACCCCAGACCCAGACCATCGCCGAAGCCGGCCGCACCGCCATGACCGACGGCATCACCCTGGGCGGCTACCTCGCCGCGGGCTTCGTCCTGCTCGGACTGACCGCCACCGTCCTCATCCCCAAGACCGAACCAGACGACCAGGCCACACCCAGGGCCCAAACCACCCACGTGTGACCCGAACACAACCGGCCCGCACCCGTCTCCCCGGCCCGCCGCCCGAACCGGCGAGACCCGCGGGAACGGCATCGTCGGCGAGCCCCCGTGTTCTTGACCAACGGCCTGTCGCCGCCCATGTGCGGGTTCGCCCAGGTGGGGTAGGTCGGCAGGGTGGTGGAGGTGGACTTTGCGGCAGTGTTCGATGAGCTGCCGGTGGCGTGCGCGCTGATCTCACCCGACCTGGTGTTCGTCGCGGTGAGCCGGGAGTACGAGCAGCTCGCGCGGTGTCCCCGGGACCAACTGGTCGGCCGGAACATCTTCCAAGCGCTGCCCGGCGACACCTCCGGCTCCAACGCCCGGCACTGGCGGGCCGCGCTGGAATGGGTCCTGGCCGAACGGCAGCCCTACGTCATGCCCTGGAACCGCTACGACCTGGCGGACCCGGACCGGCCGGGACACCATGAGAAGCGGTTCTGGAGCACCGTGAACGCGCCGCTGCTCGAACCGGACGGCCAAGTGAGGCTGATCATGCACCGGGTGGAGGACATCACCGCGTTCATCCAGGAACTGGGAGAGCCGCCGTCGACGACCGCCGTGCCCGCACGGTTCCTGGATCGAAGGCGAGATGTACGCCCGATCCAGCGAACTGCAGGAGGCCAACCGGCAACTACGGCACGCCCAGGCAGAGAAACACCAGGCGATCCAAGCGCTCCGCGAGACCCTCAAGCGGCAGCGCCAAGAGGTCGCCGACGCCTCCCACGACCTGCGCAACCCCCTCACCGGACTCCAAACCCGGCTGGAAGAGGCCCTGGCCGACCCCGACGTCGACTCGCACCGAGTCCTGCAAGCCGCCCTGCAAGACGCCGAACGCCTCGGCGACATCGTCTCCGACCTGCTGGAACTGGCCCGCCTGGACGCCGGCGCCCCCACCGACATCGAACCGCTGGAGATCTGCCAGCTGATCCGCGACCTGCTCGGGCAACGCCCCTGCCGCCACACCCTGGACATGCACCTGGACCATCCCGCCGTCGTGGACGGCTGCCGCTCCCGTCTGATCCGGCTGCTGGCCAACCTGCTCGCCAACGCCGAACGCCACGCCCGCACCCGCATCGAGGTCTCGGCCACCACCGAACACGATGACGCCACCGGGCAGCAGCAGGCGGTCGTAAAGATCACCGACGACGGCCCCGGCATCCCCGAAGGCGAACGCGAAACCGTCTTCCAGCGCTTCTACCGCCGCCCCGACGCCCGCCGCACCGACCCCCACGGCACCGGCCTCGGCCTGGCCATCGCCCGCCAGACCGCCGAAACCCACCACGGCACCCTGCACATCGCCGACCGTCCCACCGGAACCTGCATGGTCCTGCGCCTACCACTCAGCGCCCCCGCAGACCAAGGCCCGACCGACTAGAGCCACCGCGCCGGGCACCGCGCGGGAGCACCAGCCGCCAGACAAAGCACCGCAGCCGTCCCGCCGACATCGGTGGATCACTCGGTGCACCGTCAAGAGTCATCACCGCCTGGGCCCGGCTAGACCGGTGAGATGACCCGAGACCTGTCCGAGGGGTTCCATCGCACACCCGATTCTGGCACTGTGAGTGAACGACTCGTTGCTGATAGTGGCGCTCTTGGGTGAGGTGGCAGTGGGACGGATGCCGGGCGACTCCGAGGCGATCGGGTTGGGATGGCCGCCGTTGGCTCGTGCGCTGGTCAAGGTGCTCAGGGCCGGCGGATTGACCGCGACCGTGTGCGCGCACGGGGCGGTCCGGATCTACTTCCCAGCCGGGTCGCAGGGCGCCTGGCCGGACGCCCGGCGGGCGGGCGCACGAAGAGCCGGCGGTTGGCAGGAACTGTGGTGCCGCAGCCGAGAAGGCGGCGACCTGTGGTGGTTCTGGGCCTGGCCGGGATCCTTGTGCAACGTCCCGGAGTTGGAGCCGCTGTGCCGGGCCACCGACATCGCCACCGCGGCCGCTCGGGCCGTGCGGATACTTGGCCGCCCCTGACCGTCCGCCCGGCTGCTGCCACAGCCGGAGGAGCGATCTGATCGCCGTCCTGATCAACGCACGGCTGCGTCATACGCGATCTGAAGATCGCAAACGGTGCAGGTCACCCCGTCGACCCGGCCGGGTCCGGGCGCTGCCCGCCGAGTGGCCCGCCGAGTGGCTCGGCCGGTGGCGGCCGGGGCGCGTCCTGAGCCGCCGCCATCGCCGCCACCGGTGCAGCCCTCATCACCCAGGCACTCAGCCCCGCCTTCGGCAAAGGAACGAACGGCGCACTCACCACCATCAGCGCGGCTACAGCAGCCGGAGCCGTCCTCTACGTTCTCACCGCGCACCTGCTGCGACTCAGCGAGCTCAAAGAACTCACATCGATGATCTGGCCCAAATGACCTCGGCCAAACGGCTTGTGCACACGACTTCGGACCTTTGTGCAGACGACTTCGGAAATCGACAGTCGCATTTCCCCGACCCGTCGGCGGGGACACCCGCCCATGCGTCGGTCGGCGGGGCCGCCGGGTCCGTTGCCGTGGCGGTGGACCGGTTCGTCGACGCCATCCCGGTCGCCACGACCCGATCGAGCTACGCCGAGACCCTCGCGCACCTGGTCGCGGCCGCCGGTCCCGGGCATCCGGTCGCAGCGCTGGAGCCCGAGCAATACGCCGCGGCCACTGACACCGGGCCCGGCTGGCACCTGATCGCCGACAGCGACGAGTTCCAGGTCCACCCGCTCCCGCTGACCGACCAGATCGCCGCAGCCGAGGCCGACGGTCGGCTGGTGGTCGGCGGGGTGCTGCTGGACCGCGTCACCGCCGACGGGCGCCTCACCGGCTGGCCCCTGACCCGGCCAGTGGCCCGGTCGCCGCGCCGCTCAGTCGTCTGATCCGCGCTCGCGATGGGACCATTGCCTGGTGGCCGAAGACGTGGTGACCTCTGTCAAGGATCCGCGGGTCGTTCAGGCGCGCGCGCTGCAGACCCGCACTCAGCGCATCGCCGCCGGGCGCTGCGTTCTCGAGGGCCGTTCCCTGATCGAACAGGTTCGTGCGGCCGAGGCCCGGCTCGAGGTGGTGCTGCGCGCGCAAGGGGCCGATACGGCGGAGGACGACGAGCTCGCAGAGCGGCTGCACCAGGGGGAGGTCGCTGTCCACCGTGTCCGCGACGGCGTTTTGCGGCAGGTGGCCGGCGCCTCTCGCGCGGTCTCCTGGCTGGCCGTCGCACCGCTACCCGCCGCGGTCGACCCGCACCTTCCCTGGGGCGAGTTCGCGCTGGTCTGTGATGGCGTGGCCGACCCCGGCAACCTGGGCACCATCGTGCGAAGCGCCCGCGCTCTCGGAGTAGACGATGTCGTGCTGACAGATCTCGACACCGACCTCAGTTCGCGACGCGTGCTTGACGCCTCTCGAGGCTCGGTCCTGGACACTCGTGTCCGGCGCTTCTCCTCCCCCCGGCACATGGTGGCAGGCCTGCGCGAGGCCGGATTCCAGATCGTGGCCACCAGCCCGCAGGGTAGCCATGTGCAAGGACTCGCACCACTGGACGGCCGCCCCGTTGCGCTCGTGGTCGGCGGCGAGACCGCTGGCGTCAGCCGGGAGGTCATGGATGCCGCCGATCTGCTGGTCACCATCCCCATGGCCGGGCAGGTGGAATCGCTCAACGTCGGGGTGGCGGCCGGGATCTCGATGTACGAACTTCGAACCAGGATGGTGCTCACCGTGCTCACCGAACGCATCCGCGGCAGCCTCGGCCGCGATATCTCGCTCACCGGCCGGCTGATCAGGGACGCCTTCGACCATGCCCTGCGCGAGGCGGCAGGCCTCTCCTCTGCCCAGCTGACCGCTGTAATGGTGGTCGCCGCCGAGAAGCGGACTCCGGCCGCGGAACTCCGCCGCGACCTGGGCGTTGGATCTGACGAACTGGACGCCCTGATCGCCCCGTTGAACGAACGCGGCTGGCTCGCCCCAGATGGGGACGGTTACACCTGCACCCCCGCAGGCGAACAGGCTCTAGCCGCCCTCTGGCCGATCCACCAGCAGATCGAACAGAGCCTCCTGGAGGACCTCTCCCCGGACGAACGCATCAGCCTCCGGCAGCTGCTGAGCCGAGTTCAGCACAACGCCACCGCACTACTCCAGCAGCGGTGAGCACCCACTCACTGTTGGAGGTTCCCCAGGGCTGTCCCTGCCGAAAACCTCGTCCGTCCAGGTCAAGAGCTCACCGACGGCACCTCCGGACAGACCGCCTGGATCGTCCCTGACACCACCCAGTTGCACCCCAGCATCGACCAGGCCGCCTGCCACCGCCGCGGCGGTCTGGTGCTCCCGATGCGTGCACTAACCGACGGCTTCTTCAACCGGTACTTCCCAACCCCGTGCCGTGTGCACCAGCAGAACGGGCCCGTATCGGCCGGTGTCGTCGGCGGCGGTGATGGGTTCGGTGAGCCGTACCGTGAACCCGAACCCGGCGGCGATCAGGACGTCGGCGATCGCACTGAGCATCACCGAGGCGATGCGGTGGTGGGCGGCGCCGTCGGGCCCGGGCCACGTCCGCAGGTACTGGACGTCCAGGGAGTGGAAGACCTCGACCTTGTCACCGCGGCCACGGAGCCGGAACCCGCCGCCTGCCAGGCTTGCGGCCTCGCAGGGCGCCTTCGCCAGATCAGCGCCCTTGACTCCGGCAGCACTCAGCGCCGCCTCTACGGCGTCGGACAGTTCCCAGCCCGCCGGGGTGTAGAAGCCCATGACGACCAACGGTAGGCGCCCGATCGCGATCCCCCAGACACACACCGACCACATCATCCCGGGGCGGAGACGCCGGACCCGTGTACGACCTGCGTCCACCCGGGGCGCCGGCGCTGGCCCAAGTTCTGACGACCACCGTGGCCGCAGGGGCGATGGCGGCGATCTTCCCGGCCCCTATGGTGGGTCGCATTCGTTGGAGATCGCTGAAGGAGCCCGTCATGACCAGAACGCTCAGCCCGCCCGCTGGAGCTCCGGCCGCTGGCCCGGTGCCGGCGGCCGTGGCCGGGGAGGTGAGCAGGTGTAGCTGCTGGCCCGAACTGGAGGGCGTCGCCGCCCGCCTGGAGTCCTTCGCCAAGCTGATGTTCAGCAAGGCCAGCCGTTCATGCGAGTCCCTGATCTCCGTCGTACTGCTCACCGCGCCCGGGGACAGACACCGACCGTGACTGCCTGCACCAGACCGGTGTGAGCAGGGACGGGCGCGCCTGCCGCCGACGGCAACGTCCGACCCTGCCCGAGGCCCCAGGCGATCGTCGAACGCCTCCAGCGCTGCCTGCTCTCCGCTCTGCCTCAGGGCCGACCACCTGCAGAACGCCGGCCGCTACACCGGCTCCGTCAGGTCGGCGGCGACTGGGACGACAGCTCCTCACTCTCCAGGTGAGGCCGCCCTGGTCATCGGTGACGTCACCGGCCACGACCTGCACGGCGCCGTCGCCCCGAGCCAGGCGCGCAATATGCTGCGCGGCGTCGCCTGCGCCCACCAAGGCCCGCTCGGCCGGGGGGCTGCCGCAACAGCGCACGACTGCCCGTGCACTGCGTCTGTGATGGGCCACGACGCCAGCCGGTTGTGGCCGCCGGCGTCCGGTCAGGAGCCGCTGTGCTGGGTGAGATAGTCGATGTAGAAGGGCCTGAGCGCATTGGCGACCTCACCCTGGCCCGCGTGGGTCAACTCCTGCAGCAGCGAGAGGCCGTGCAAGAGGTCGAACTCGGCGCGGTCGAACTGACCGGTGGCCGCGACCGCGGCGGGTATGGCCCGCAGCAGTTCCCACACGAACGCGATGTCGTTGCGGTCCTTGGCCAGGTCGACCGCCTGGTCGTGCAGTTGCTTGGACGACAGGGTCGACAACTCGTCCGCATTCGCGCGCTCGGGCGTCACATCCACCACAATCGCACTCTACCCAAACGCGGCCATATCCAGGCATCGCGTCACTTCGAGAGCGCGGGGTACGAGCAGCCCAAACGGCGATGGGAGACGACACGGCGCCGGAGTGGCCAACCTGGGGCCTCATTGCCCCCGGGGCTCGCAGAGATGGTGAATGAGGCGGTGTCGGTGTCGGCGAGGGGCTGCTGCGTGCGCTCGGCGGAGCGACGCATTCGGCCGAGTCTCCGGGGCCGGTCGACCGATACAGGACCGTGGGGTGAGCACTCGGCGCGGTGCTTTTGAGAGCGGATGGAGAGCAGGGGCGGCAAGACGCTGCTATTGACTTGTGCGTCTCGGCTGGTGGGTGACCTTCGGGTGGTTTGGACCTCGCGGGACGGATGATACTTGACCTGCAGTATCGTCATTGGTCGTGGAATGCTAGAGGATCCGCGACCGGGCGGTGGGCGGCGGTCATGGGCGGTTCGATGAGTATGGCGTATGAGTTTCTAGTGCCGTATCAAGCAACGTTCGCCCTGTTGCGGTGACGCGCCGTCTGGGTGCTGGCCCCGGCGGTATATCACGGTCAGTCTGTGCGGGTGGCAGAACGGGTGCGGGTCCGTGAGATCGATGAGGACGAAGGCCGTCGGTTGTTGCGGATCATCCGCAGGGGGCCGGTTCGGTGGTGACCTGGCGGCGAGCGCAGATGGTGCTGCTGTCCGCCCAGGGCATGAGCGTGAACAAGATCGCCGAGGTTACATTCACCAGTCCCGGCCGGGTCCGGGATGTGATCCATAACTTCAACGCCGATGGCTTCGATTCGCTGTGTCCCAAGTACAAGGGCGGGCGGCCGAAGAAGTTCACCCTGCCCGAACGTCGGGAGTTCAAGAAGATCGCCAAGTCCGCCGAGCACGGCCTGCCGTTTTCGACCTGGAGCCTGGCCAAGCTGGCCGACTTCCTGGTCGCCGAGGGGGTGGTCGAAGACATCAGCCACGAGGGCCTGCGCATCCTGCCCGCGAGGAAGGTGTCTCATTTCAACGCGTGAAGACCTGGAAGACCTCACGTGATCCGGACTACGCCGCCAAAAGGCGCGCGTCGAGCACCTGTATGCGATCGCCGACGGACAGGTCATCCCCGATCGCGGCGAGCCCGAGGTGGTGTTGTGCATGGATGAGTTCGGTCCGCTCAACCTCCAGCCCCACCCCGACCGCCACTGGGCCGGACACGGCGGCCGTCACAAGGACCCCGGCCGCGAACCCAGGCCCCGTCGGCGGGCGACCTACACCCGCCCTCACGGGGTCCGGCACCTGTTCGCCGCCTACGACCTGGGCAGGGACAAACTTTATGGGCACGTCAAGAAGACCAAGAACCGGTCGAAGTTCCTGGAATTCTGCCGCTACCTGCGCAGCCTCTACCCACCAAAGACACGTATCGAGATCGTGTGCGACAACTACTCCCCGCACCTGACCACCAAGCGGTGCCGCCGGGTCGAGGACTGGGCCGAAGCCAACAACGTCGAGATCGCCTACACCCCGACCAACTCCTCATGGCTCAACCGGATCGAGGCCCAGTTCACCGCCCTGCGCTACTTCGCCCTCGACGGCACTGACCATGCAAGCCACAAGGAACAAGGCAGCATGATCCGCCGCTACATCATCTGGCGGAACAAACACGCCACTGACGAACACCTACGCAAAATCGTCAACAAGGCGAACGTCGCCTAATACGTGCTAGCGTGACCAGAACTCCAAAAGGTTTTCCCGGTTGGGCAGGTAACTCTCTTCGTCGGAATGCCATCTTATGAAACGACTGACGGCGGATCGTTCTTCACGAGACAATGAGGCAACGAAACGATCGAGCAGTTGCACGTCCTGGCTCTCGCGAGGTGTGAGTACTACGACAGTCCATCCGGCCGGATCATCAACTGGTTCTTCTCCGACGAGAGCGTGCCATGCGATCGCGAGGAAGTAATACCAGAAAGCTTCGGGCCGCAAGAAATGGAGATCAAGACGGATCTGCTGGAGGTCGTGGGCGGTCACGTCCTCCCAGGTCTTGCCAGACAGTACACACTGTACGTCCTCGGCCAACGGGTGAATCTCGTAGACCAGGGGTTCGCTCGGACGGTCCCGTGACTCGAACGCGGCTCGCACTTGATTCCAGATCTCCTCTCGTTCATGACGCTCGGTTAGCTCCTCAAGCTCGTCTTCGTTCATGTTTCCTCACTTACGGAAACACCAGCATACGCACGCATTTGGTGCGGCAGTCATCGATCGAATTCTGGGCACCAGCGATACCACTCGCGGCCAAGGTACGTGTCGCGAGCTGACGCCGGGGCGTGCGATGCCGTCATCGCAACAGGGCAAACGCTCCATGATGCGGCACTAGCGGGCGCCCGCCTGCGCTTGGCGCTCTCGCTCATTTCAGATCGGCCTTCCCATCGCTGTCCAGGTCGGTGAAGGACAGAGCGTAGCCAAAGCGGCTCACTCCCAATCGAGGGTGTAGCAGCTGGGTCTGAAGCCGCCGGTCTCGAGCAGTGACGAGTTCGCGTCAATCCGGCTTCCCGGCCGCGCCCTCGTACACCGCGCAAGAGCCGGTTACCTGAGCAGGGGCGCGAGGTAACCGCCCTCGGCGTCGAGTAGGTCCGTGAGTAGGCGGCTCGGGCGCCAGTCCTCGACCCGTTCTTCTGCGCTGTCATGGGCGAGCCAGATGTCAAGGTCGCGGAGTTGGTCGAGGGCCGCGGCGCCGTGGATGAGCGCGCGACCATGAATCGGATCCATGTGACGAGCGGCGATCTCCAGCGCGGCTGCGCCTGCTTCCGAGTCCTCGTGTTGGCCTTCCTCGGATACGCGGGCCTCGCATACCAGTCGGCATAGGTCGAGCTCGACCGGACCGAGCACGGCGAACTCAAAGTCCAGCAGGGCGATGACCTCGCCGTCCCATAGCGCGTTCATCAGGGCGAGGTCGCCGTGGTTGACACACTGCTCGACGAAGGGTGCAGTCCGAAAGCAGCCCTCAATGATTTCGTGGAGCCGCGACTGCTGGGCGCTGGACAGTCCGAGCGCAACGGCGGCGCGTCCAGCTGCCGCGGTGGCATCGCCGAGCGTGGCCGGGACGAAGCCCCCGTGCGATGCGACGTACGTCCTGAGAGACGGGCTCGCCTCGTGCGCGATGTGGGCCCGAGTCCACAATTGACGGATCGACTGTTGCTGCTCCGCAGGCGTCAGCGTCGGCCATGCCTCGTGCAGGTTCTGGCCGCGAACTTCTTTGGTCACGATCCAGCCGTGGCCTTCGGTAGTGCCCTCCCCGAGTATCTCTGGGTGCCCGACCTCTCTTGGTAGAGCACGCACGAGCGCGCCCTCGCGAGCCATGTCGACGGGGGTGTGCGCGATCCGCACGGCGATGCCGTCACCGACCCATGTCGCGTTCGAGTACCCGTTTGCTCGCCGCATCCGTCTGAGTTCGCCGCCAAAGTGGGCGGCCAACTCGGCGGCCAACTCTCGGACGCGGGCTGCGTCGGACGGGTCGCGGTACCGGTCGAGCGGATGGGTGTCCGCGCTGCGCTCAGGCGTCATGTGAAGCATCATCCACGGGCGTGTAGGGCTTTTCCCGGGAAGGGTTCATTGCAGTGTCTTCGCAGGTGAGTACGTAGCCGTCGTCGCGTAGGTGGCCGGCGCGTCGGCGCCGGGTAGGAGTCGGGATCTCCGGACGATGGAAGCTCTCACACTGCCCCACACGGAAGACCTCGACGTGCCCAACGCTCCCCTTCAGGCGGGCTTCGCCTGCCCTGATCTGACCGACTTCTGCCGCCTCGACGAGTTCGGCCTCCTCGTCACTGGCCAGCGCATCCAACTCGACCGTGCTGTGCTCTCCTGTTCGATTTGTCGAACCCGACCAGTGGTGCCGACGCTGCGGCTGCGAAGGCACTCCGCGCGACACCGTGGTAGAGCGTCCAGGCGCGCGCGATGCTGCCGGGTGGCAGGCCGCCGTCCTCGGTGTGCACACCTGATTTCGCGCTGGAAGGGCTGCGAACCGGCGGGTGCTGATGAACCACGCCCTGGTCTTCGCCGTCCTGCATCGCTAACCGGCCTCCGATCACCAGAACATGGGAAACAACGCGAACGGTAGCGCGCGTTCTGGCCGCGTAGCTCCACGGCGCCCTCCCCATAGCGTCTCTTGCCGGGCCGCGGCTCGGCCGACGCCTCGCCCCAGGCGTGCTCGGGGAAGGCCCCCGATGACCTCACTCAGCGATCGCCTCCCGCCGCTGCTATCGGTCGGCGCAGGTCGAGATTGCGCTGGTGGGAGACTGGCGGCCCGGCCGCCGCCGAGGAGATCGCTGTAGTGGAGGAGCTCACTCACCGCCCCAGCCGCGCCCACCGCGCCGAGCTCGACATCCGTCTCTCGCCGACCGGCGCTTCGGGCCACGGCAGGGCACCCTCGCGAACACAAGTGGGTGCTCGCAGGGCGTGGATCACAGGCTGGGGGCGGCTAGTCTAGTGGCAGCAGGGGGACTCCGAAACCGCGGTAGTCCCCCGGCTGTGCGGTAGCAATCTCCCAGCCGGTCAGCAGCGCCACCGTCACCGCGTGCAGAACGGGCCATCCCCCAGCGGGCCAGAGCCGGGCGGCCATCCGGCCGGTCTCGTCGGCGGCGACCCGGTCCAGTGCCGGAACCTCGACAGCGGCGAGCTGGGCCAGGTGAACCGACATCTCCGGGCGCTGCCTCACCGCCGCCGCCAGGCACACCGCCGGCACCGACACCACGAAGTAGGGGTCGGTGTGCGCGGCGTGCACCAGTGTCGACAGCGCCCGGTGGCCCCGCCCCAACGCCAGGACGGCATGGTGATCGAAAACGATGCCGTCGTTCACGCGGCCGAGGCCGCCCGCCGAGCCGAGGCCCGCGCCTTGACCCCGGCGAGCATCTCCTGGCCTGCGGCGAGCTCGGCGTCGGTGAGCTCCTCACCTCCCAGCAGGTGCTCGGCCAGGTAGGTGCGAGCGTGCTCGGCGTTCCGCTCACGCGCGACCCGCGCCGCCAGCGTTTCGGAGATCAGAGCCGACAAGGACGGCGCCTTGCCCGCCGCGACCAGGTCGCGGGCGCCCGCCAGAACGTCGGCGGGAACGGTCGCTGAGATTGCCTCGGTCCGCGATGCCTCACCCATGACCAACGATGCTATCGGATGCTATGGCATCGCGCATCGCCGTACGCCGGGATCCCGGAGTGTTTGGCAGGGCCGACGAGGTCCCACCTCTGGCCGATCCGAAGACGGCCGAAGGCATCACCCAAGGTCGGCCCGGGCCCGTTCGGGGTGCCAGGCGCGGGAACACTCATCGGCGGGTCCTCTAGGACGCCTAAGCTTGCGCGGGTGACGGCAACGATGGGTGACATCGAGAAAGCGGCTGGTGTCTTGCGTGCCGGGGGCCTGGTGGCCTTCCCGACCGAGACCGTCTACGGTCTGGGCGCCAACGCCGAGGATCCGGCCGCAGTCACGCGCATCTTCCAGATCAAGGGACGGCCGCCCTCTCACCCGCTGATCGTCCACCTCGGCGGCGCGGAGCAGTTGGACGACTGGGTCGCCGACGTGCCGGCACCGGCGCGGCTGCTGGCCGAACGGTTCTGGCCGGGGCCGCTCACGCTGGTGTTGCCGCGCAGCAGCCGGGTGCCTCTCCAAGCCACGGGCGGACTGGAGACGGTGGCCGTGCGGGTACCGGACCATCCCGTCGCGCTCGCGCTGCTGTCGGCCTTCGGCGGCGGTGTCACCGCCCCATCGGCCAACCGTTTCGGCCAGGTCAGCCCCACAACGGCGAGCCATGTGCGGGCCGAGTTCGGGGAGGACGCCGGGTTCGTGCTGGACGGCGGTGCCTGCCGGGTCGGTGTCGAGTCGACCATCGTGGACGCGACCGGGGATGTGCCGAGCATCCTGCGGCCCGGCGGAGTGACACGCGAGGATCTCCAGGAGGTGCTGGGACACCCGCTGGAGGTCCCGGCGGCCGCTCGGGTCCGGGTGCCGGGCCAGCATCCGTCGCATTATGCGCCGCGGGCCCGGGTCGTCCTGGTCGACCCCGAGCAGGTCATCGTCCAAGCCGAACTCGCCCAGGAGCAGGGGCACCGGGTGGGCGTCCTTGTGCCCCCGTCCTTGGCCGGCGCGCCCGTGAAGGCCCACGCCATGGTGGCGGTCCCCGGTTCGATGGCCGCCCATGCGCGCGGGCTGTATGGATTCCTGCGCGAACTCGACCAGCAGGGCTGCGACCTCGTCCTCGCCTGCTTGCCGGAGGAGAGGGGACTGGGGTTGGCGATCGCCAACCGGCTCCGCCGCGCCGCAGGACCCCGCACCACCGCGTGACCGGCCTCCACCGGGCTGGATAGTGTTGTGCCCGCCCAGCCCGGCCACAGGAGCCGCTTTCTCCTGATCAGCGTACCCTGCGCGCTCGCGCTGCGCCGCCCGGCGCTGGCCGAGAGGATCCAACCGTGCTGATGGCCGACCTGCGCGAGGGCCCGCAGTTCGGTTACACCGCCGATGCGCGGCCGCTGTGGACCGAGCGGGACTGGGCGGCCGAGCAGATCCGTATCGTGCTTCGAGATGCGGGATGCCCGCAGGCACCGGCGAATGGCGGGTTCACCGTGGACAGCACCCACCCCTGCAACACCGACCCTTGTGCCGCTGGCTCCTGCTACCTGGTGTCGGTCTGCGGCGACATTGACGATCCGGCCCGCCCGGCCCGGGCTCTGGCGCGCGCCGCCGCGGTCCTGGCCGGCGCGGGCTACCGGACCGAACACCGCCCGTGCCGCGAGACGCGGCTGCGGGTCTGGCCGCCGACCGACCAGATCCCGGTCGTCGCGGTCACCCGCAGCGCGAGCCGCCATTGCCGGCGCTGCGCGCAGATGATGACCGCCGTGGAGTACGCCGCCTGTACCGGCTACGGCTGGGCCGGACGGTGCTCCCGCTGCCAGGCCGAGCACCTCGACCACGCCGCGGCCGAGCAGAGCCGCGCTGAGGACGTTGCCGGGTAGGCAGGCGGCGGGACCGTCTTGGGCGGACCACCGCGAATGGGCGGACACTTTCGAATCGGGAGAGACAGGGCAAGGTGGACGAGATGGCGGACCAGCAGGAAGGGGCGGCCGAGGCGCTCGAGGAGGCATGGGAAGCCGCCGACTTGGCGCTGCGGCAGGTCACCGGGTGGTGCGAGGCGATCGGTGAGAACGCCACCCGCCGAATCGGCGAGCTGGCCACCACAGGACCGGAGATGGCGCATCTGCAGGCCTTGTCGGTCCGCGGCCGACTGGCCGACGCGGTGCGCAAACTTCAAGGCGCGGCCGAGGAGTTCCGGCAGGTCCGAACCTGAGGCCAGGCGCCCGGCCCGCCTGATCGGGACACCGGGTGAGCCGGGCACCAGGCGGCCAGGGGCGGGTGGTCAGGAGCGAGTGGTCAGGGCAGGGCGGGGATCGCAGTGTCCAGGCCGCGGGCCGCAATGATCTCCGCGCCGCCGTCGGCCAGGCGGTAGCGAAGGCCGACCACCGCGGTCTGCCGGGCGGTGACCTTGTCGGCCAGGAGGCGGGAGCGGTCCAGCAGCAGGTCGACGGTGTGCCGGATGTGCTCGGCGAGGATCTGCTCCGGCTCGATGCGTCCGGCGGCCCGCGCGGCCAGCACGCTGGGAGTGACCCGCTCGACGACGTCGCGGACGTACCCGGCCGGTGCCATGCCGTCCTCCAGCGCGGCGCACGCCGCGCCGATCGCGCCGCAGGAGTCGTGGCCGAGCACCACCACCAGCGGGCAGCCCAGAAGGTCCACGCCGTACTCGATGCTGCCCAGCACCTCCGGCCCCATGACCTGGCCCGCGGTACGCACCACGAACAGGTCGCCCAGACCGCGGTCGAAGATGATCTCCGCGGCCAGCCGGGAATCGGAACACCCGAACAGCACCGCGAACGGCTGCTGGGCCGGAGCGACCTCGGCGCGGCGGGCCGCGTCCTGGTTCGGATGCTGCGGGGTGCCCGCGACGAAACGCCGGTTGCCTGCCAGCAGCAATTCCAGAGCCTCATGGGGCGTCGGGGTCTTGATCTCGGTCATGGCCCGCAGCCTACGAGCCGCCCGGAACCACCGAACCGCCCGGCCCCTGCCACAAACGCCCTGGGCCACGCCTGCTCTGCAGCAGCCCACTCCCCTCTACCACCCGGCAGCGACTCACGCACCTCACGCACCTGCACACGGCCGTTGGCGCCGGACCTGCGTCCGGCGTCGTGGTCCTCTGTCGGTCTTGTTCCGTAGCGATGGTCTCGGCCAGCTGCCCGGCCCGACGGCCCGCGCACCGCCCGTGCCGGCTTCCCGGCCGACCCCGCCGGCGGTTCCGGGACCGGCGCTCCCGCCGAGCAGCCCGCCGGCGAGCCCGGCGCGGGCCCGCGCGCGGCGGTCGCCGACTCCGCTCCCGCCCCCTCACCGAAGGACGGACCTGCGTGACCGACCTGGTTGCCTCCCCCACTCCCCCGCCCGATCCGCCACCCGAGCCCCCGTCCGAGCCGCTGCAGGGCCAGGTGGTCCCCGCCGTTCCGCCGGGTGGCCGCGGCGCCGTCCCGGACCTGGCCCGGTTCGTGCGCGCCCGCGTCCCGGCCGACGGCGCCGCCGACACCGCCTACCTGGCGGCGCTGGCCGCCGACGTCGCCGGGTACCTGGCCGCCGGGCACGCGCCCGCCACCCGCAGCAAGTACGCGCACGGCTGGGCCGAGTTCCAAGGGTTCTGCGCCCGGTTCGGCCTTCCGGTCGGGGTGCCGGCGCGCCCCACCGACGTCGAGGTGGTCGCCTTGTACCTGGCCGAGCTGGGCCGCACCGGCATCGCGATGCGCACCGTGGCGCAGCGGATCGCCGCGATCCGGCACGTGCACGCCGAGGCCGGGCTGCCCACCCCCACCGACCATCCATGGATCCGGCAGATCAGCCGCGGCATGCGCCGCACCCACGGCGTGCACACCACCGGCAAGGACGCCGTGAGCCTGCCGTTGCTGGCCGCCATGGTCCGCGCTCGGCCCGTCCCGCCGCGCCCGCACCCGGCCGCCCGCGCCGCCGTCAGCCGCGCCTACCTGATCGCGCTCCGCGACCGCTGCCTGCTGCTCCTCGGGTTCTTCGCCGGGGTCCGCCGCACCGAGTTCACCGCGATCCGGGTCGACGACCTGGAGCTCCTCGAGCAGGGCCTGCGGATCACCCTCGGCCACAGCAAGACCGACCAGGAGGGCGCCGGCCGCGCCATCGAAATCCTCGCCCGGCGCCGCCGGGTCCGCACCGGCCAGGCCGCGCCGCCGCTGCTGTCGGGCATCACCGCCGGCGGCAACGTCCGCGCCACCGCGCTGTCCGAGCGGTACGTCGCCACCACCGTCAAGGACGCCGCCGCCGACGCCGGACAAGCTCCCGAGGTCGTCGACGCCCTGGCCGCGCACTCCCTGCGCGCCGGCATCGGCACCGCCGCCCGCGCCGCCGACGTCGACGAGCCCCGCGTCGGCCGCCTGCTCGGCCACACCGGCACCACCACCGGCATCTACAACCGCCCGCACTGGGACGGCCGCCTCCACGAGATCCTCTACACCTGGATCCTCGACCACCCCACCCTCAGCGGGCTCCCCGAGCGACCAACCCAACAAGGCGGCTGACCCCCCGATCCATATCCGGCCCGGAGGCTGCCGCTGAGCAAGACCCTTGGCGCTGCTGTCGGCCGGCGGCGACCGCTGGCGCGCGCTGCTCGCCGAGACCGACCCGGGCCTCGGCCTGGCCTGGGCGCTGGAGTCCGCGGCCGTCGCGTCCCTGTCCGCGGGGGACGGCGTGGCCGGGGAAGGGCTGCGCTGGACGCGCGGCCTGCTGCGCGCCGCCCAGGACGACCCCGCCCTGCGGGCCGTCTGGTGCCAGGTGAACGCCGACTCCGAGGAGAAACTGCTCCCCGTGCTCGGCCGGCTGGCCGGCCCGGACGCCGACCCGCTGGAGATCCGCCTCGTCGCCGCCGCGGCCACCAGCGCGATCCGCGTCTCGCTGGAAGCCTGGGCGACGACGGAGCCCACCGAGTCCCCCGCCGAACTGGTCGTGCGCTGCCTCCGCGAACTGACGGGCGGCCTAAGCCTCCTGGCGCCCCAGCGCTGACCCGCTGACGGTGATGTGCGGTGCCGGCGCACGGAGGAAGTCCGGCGCGCCGAACATCTCGCCCGCCGCGCGCGTCCCGGGCGTCGGGTGCCGGCCGCTCAGTCCGTACGCGAGGTGCGCCTCGCCCGCCGCCCCGCGCCCGGCAGCGCGTTCAAGCGGGCCGGACCAGTCCGGTGTCGTAGGCGAAGATGACCGCCTGGACCCGGTCCCGGGCTTCGATCTTGGCCAGGATCCGCCCGATGTGGGTCTTGACGGTCGACTCGGCGAGGACGAGGCGCTCGGCGATCTCACCGTTGGTCCAGCCCCCGGCGACCGCGGTGAGCACCTCGCGCTCCCTGCCGGTCAGCCGGGCGAGCCGGGGGTCGCGGCCGGCGGGTCGATCGGCGCCGGCCTGACGGTCGGGGTCGGGCAGGTGCGGGGCGAACCGCTCGAGCAGGCGGCGGGTCAGGGCCGGCGCGACGACCGCGTCGCCGGTGGCGACCGCGCGGATCCCCGCCAGCAGTTCCGCCGGCTGGGCGTCCTTGAGCAGGAAACCGGCGGCGCCCGCGCGAAGCGCCGCGTAGGCGTACCGGTCGAGGTCGAACGTGGTGAGGATGAGGACGCGCGAAGGCCCGCCGGACCCGGCGATGCGGCGGGTGGCCTCGATGCCGTCCATGCCGGGCATGCGCACGTCCATCAGGACGACGTCGGGTCGCAGGTCCGCGGCCATCCGGACGGCCTGCGAACCGTGCCCTGCCTCGCCGACAACGCTCAGGTCGTCCTGGCTCTCCAGGACGAGGCGGAACCCCATCCGCTGGAGCGCCTGGTCGTCGACGATCAGTACGGTGGTCATCGGCCTCTCATCCGCCCGTCGGCGCGTCCGGCCCGGCGGGCCGCGTGCGCAGCCGGGTGCGGACCCGCCATCCGCCGTCGGCGCCGCGTCCGGACTCGACGGTGCCGTTGTAGATTCCGGCGCGTTCCACCATTCCATGGATCCCGCGGCCCCGGTCCGCGGAGGGCGCGCCGCCCCGGCCGGTGTCGGTGACGTCGATCTCGACGCCGTCCGGGCCGTAGCGGAGCCGGACGACGGCGGTGGCGCCCGGGCCGGCGTGCTTGATGGTGTTGGTGAGGGCCTCCTGGACGATGCGGTAGGCGGCGAGCTGGACGCCCGCGGGCAGTTCGCGCACGTCGCCCTCGGTGCGCAGGCCGACGGGGAGGCCGGCGTTGCGGACCCGCTCGACCAGGTCGCCGAGGTCGTCGAGGCCGGGCTGCGGGCTGAACTCCTCCGCCGGCCCGTCCTGTCTCAGCAGGCCGAGCAGGTGGCGGAGCTCGCCCAATGCCTGGCGGCCGGTGACCGACACCTTCTCCATCGCCTCCTCCGCGTGCCCGGGGGACTTCGCGACGGCGTAGCGGGCGCCGTCGGCGAGCCCGATCATCACCGAGAGGTTGTGCGCGATGATGTCGTGCATCTCCCGGGCGATCCGCGTGCGTTCGGCGGCCGCGGCGAGCCTCGCCCCCTGGTCCCGCTCGATCTCCAGCCGGACGGTCCGGTCGATCAGCGCGGCGAGGTACTCGCGGCGGAACCGGACGGCGCCGCCGAGTGCGACCGCACCGGCGTTCACCGCCCACAGCAGCAGGACCGCCGCCGGCCAGTCGCCGGGTTTCCAGCGGACCGCGGCCAGCGCCGCCACCGCCATGACGATGCCGCAGGACGCCGCCACCGAGGCCCGGGGCCTGTGCACCGCGACGGTGTACAGCGCGATCGGCACGGCGATGTCGCCTTGGAGCCAGCCGCCTGGCAGCGTCCATTGGACGGCCGCGACCGCCGCGACCGCGGCGAGCACCGCCGTCGGTGCGCGGCGCCGCCAGACCAGCGGCGCCGCCAGCGCGAGTTGGAGCAGCCGCAGCTGCCAGGGGGAGACGCCGGCCTGCGCCGGGTGCGGACCCACCATGCTGGGCAGCCCCGACACGGCGACCGCCAGCGCGAGGACGGTGTCGGCGGCCCATGGCCGGCGCCTCGTCAGAGCCTTCACCCTGCTCACGCCCCCATCATCTCCGCCTCAGGCGTCCCGCCGGACGAGCAGGACCGCGGCCGCGCCGAGCACGGCCACCGGGTAGCAGCACAGGACCGCGAGGCCGGTCCACGGCCCCAGCGCACCGGCGGGGCGGGCGAGCGACATCAGCGCCTGGCCGGCGTCCGAGGGCAGGTACGCCGCGACGGACGAGTCCGGCAGAAGGAAATGGACGAGGCCGGGAGCCAGAAGCAGTAGGCCGACCGTGGCGGTGATCCCGCCCGCGGTGTTGCGCGCGAGCGCCCCGATTCCGAGGCTCAGCACGCCGATCAGTGCCATGTCGAGCGCGGCCCCGGCCAGCGCCCTCGGCACGCCCGCCGTCCCGAGCGAGGCGGACAGCCGCGTCCCGGACAGGAAGAGCCACTGGGAGGCGAGGAAGGCCGTGACGGCGGCGGCGAGGCACACCGCGAACACGACCGCCCCGAACACCGCCGCCTTGGCCCACAGGACGGGGAGGCGCCGCGGTACGGCCGACAGCGTGACGCGGATCGTCCCGGTCGCGTACTCCCCGCCGATGACCAGGACGCCGAGCACACCGACGGCGAACGGGGCCAGCCCGAACCCGTTCAGGGCGGCGCCGGCCGCGTCACGGCCCCCGCCTCCCCCGGGTTCGGCGAGATGGCGGGCGGTGAGATGGCTCTGCACTAGGCCGAAGGCGACGATCAGCAGCGCGGTGACGGTGATCGACACCCAGGTCGAACGCAGCGACCACAGCTTCGTCCATTCCGCGTGCATCACCCGCGGGAAGGTGACCCGCGCCCCGCTGGTGTCCAGGCCGCCGCGGTGCGCGGCGGTGCCCGCGGCGGTCATGCGGCGGCTCCCCCGGACGTCGCGCGACCGGCGTATTCCACGCTGTCGCGGGTCAGCTCCATGAACACCTGCTCGAGACCGACGGCACGCGGGGTCAGCTCGTACACCGTGAGGGCGTGGGCGGCGGCGGTCCGGCCGATCGGCTCGCACGCGAGCCCCCGCACCTCCAGCTCCCCCGGCCGCGGGCTGGAGATCTCCACGCCTGGGCCGGCGAGGAGCTCGCCGAGGCGCGCGGCGTCCGGCGAGACGACCCTGACGCGGGCGGGCCGGGTCAGCTCGTGCATCGAGGTCGCGGCGATCAGCCGGCCGCGGCCGATCACGATCACCTCGTCGGCGGTCACGGCCATCTCGTTCATCAGATGGGAGGAGACCAGGACGGCCCGGCCTTCGGCCGCGAGCCCCTTCAGGAGGTTGCGCATCCACAGCACGCCTTCGGGGTCCAGCCCGTTGACGGGCTCGTCGAGGACGACGGCCCCCGGGTCGCCGAGCAGCGCGCAGGCGATGCCGAGCCGCTGGCCCATGCCGAGCGAGAAGCCCTTGGTCCGCTTGCCGGCCACCTCGCGCAGGCCCACGAGATCGATCACTTCGGCCACCCGGCGGCGGGGGATGCCGTGGCTGCGGGCCAGCGCCAGCAGATGGCTCCGCGCCGACCTGCCCCCGTGCGCCGCGCGGGCCTCGAGCAGTGCCCCCACCTCGCACAGCGGCGCCGGATGGTCGCGGTAGGCGCGCCCGTTGACCGTGACCCGCCCGCCGGTCGGCCGGTCCAGCCCGAGGACGAGCCGCATCGTCGTGGACTTGCCCGCGCCGTTCGGGCCCAGGAACCCGGTCACGGTCCCCGGCCGGACCGTGAAGGTCAGGTCGTCGACCGCGGTCCTGTCCCCGTAGCGCTTGGTGAGCCCGTGAGCTTCGATCACCGGCCCGCCCTCCTTCGGGTTCGGGCGCTTCGTCGTTTCATGCCGGATTCCCCTTCCACTGCGTGCGGGCTACTGGTCCGACGCTATGGACGGCGCGGCTCCCGGCCGTCCGACCACGGACGGAAAACCGCGCCGGGGCGTAGCACCACGGTCGGACCAACAGCAGCCCCGCATGCAGGCGGGGGGCGGCCTCATGCTCTACGGATAGGCCGCCACCTGGCGGAACGCTCACCTACACCGGAACCGCAGCAGCGAAGGTCTACGACACGGCCGCGGACACCGCTCGGCGCCGGGCCGGGCCTGACAGCCGGGCGATGAGCGCGACGCTCCCGGGAAGCCAGCCGAGGCACAGCCCCCACAGCAGGCCGAAGAACCCGCCGTACAGGGCATAGGTGAGGTAGCCGCCTGCGCCGGAGTAGGCGAACCCCGCGGTGACGGCGCCTCGGACGCCGCCCGCGGCGGCGGCGGCCAGGGCGCACGACCACCAGCCGCACAGGAGCACGCGGACGCGGTGCGAGCGCGCAAGGCGCTCGGCGCGCCGGTGAAGGCGGACGGTGACCAGCCCGACCAGGAGCACCGCCGCGAGCGTCTCCCAGATCGTCCAGGTCCAGCCGAGGTCGCCGAACTCGGTGACGTGCAGGCCGGGGAGTCCGTACGGGACGCCGACCGCCGACGGCACCACGAGGTAGCCGCCGTGGGTGGTCAGCCACAGGGAGAGCGACCGGCTGCCGAACAGGAGCGTGAGCCCCAGCGCGGCCGCGCCTGCGGGGCTTTATTATCCCGGTTCGGGGTCTGACCTGCTGGTTTCCCGGGCGGGATCATGCTGTGGTCGGGCAGGCTGTGTTGCCATGGTGTGGTCGCTCTTGTACGACCTGACGCGTAACTCGCTGGGCGTGATGCTGCTTCGGCTCCGCGGGGACGCGGCCAAGGACGTCGAGATCCTGGTGTTACGTCACCAGCTTGCGGTGTTGCAGCGGCAGGTGAACCGTCCTGCTTTCCAACCAGCCGATCGGGTCCTGCTGGCCGCGTTGTCGCGGCTGCTACCCCGGGCACGCTGGAACACGTTCATGGTGACGCCCGCGACGTTACTGCGGTGGCACCGTGAGCTGGTCGCCAGGAAGTGGACCTATCCGCGTAAGGCGCCCGGCCGGCCACCGGTCCAGCGGGAAATCCGCCGGCTGGCGCTGCAACTGGCCGGCGAGAACCCGGGATGGGGCCACCGCCGCATCCACGGAGAGTTGATCGGGCTCGGTTACCAGGTGTCGGCGGCCACGGTGTGGCGGATCCTGCGCCGCGCCGGTGTCGATCCGGCACCGCGACGCACCGACGCGTCCTGGACCACGTTTCTGCGTGCCCAGGCCTCCGGTGTCCTGGCCTGCGATTTCTTCACCGTCGATACCGTCTTCCTCCAGCGGATCTACGTGTTCTTCGTGGTGGAGATCGCCAGCCGCCGGGTCCACGTGCTGGGCGCCACCCGCAACCCGACGGGCGCCTGGGTGACGCAACACGCCCGGAATCTACTGATGGACCTGGACCAGAGCGCTCAGCGTTTCCGCTTCCTCGTCCGCGACCGGGACACCAAGTTCACCGGCACCTTCGACGCCGTGTTCGCATCGGCCGGGATCACCGTACTGCGGACACCACCGCAAAGCCCACGAGCAAACGCCTTCGCCGAGCGGTGGGTCGGTCGCGTCCGCCGCGAACGCACCGACCGGTTACTGATCTCCCCCCGACGCCATCTGGAAGCCGTGCTCAGGATCTACGCCGATCATTTCAATGGTCATCGTCCGCATCGTTCCCTGGGGCAACGACCGCCTGCTCCGCCGCCCGAACCGACTCCTATCAGCAGCAACGCCGCCATCCGCCGGACACGCCTCCTCGGCGGTGTGATCAACGAATACCGCAACGCCGCATAGCGATCACCACGTCTGAAGCGACACCGAGCCCCAGGCCAAAGCCAGAATCCGGATATTGAAGCCCCACACGGTCAGGCGCAGGACGTCGCCTCTGGTCAGCGAGTCGAGCGTCCAGCGGCACCAGGTGTCCACGATTTCGGCGACGGTGAGACCGGGGAACAGGCCGCCCTCCTGGCGGACGATGCCCAGTCCCAAGCCGTCGGGCCTGCCGTAGGGGTCGGCACCCTTCACCCGCACCACGCCCGCCTCCGGGCGCCGGATCCCTGACACCACCTCCATCACCGACGTCTTGCCTGCACCGGCTCCGCTGGCCCACCCCGGAACTGTCCAAGCCCGGCACCACTTCCTGCCAGGCACTACGTCCCTCACCTGCCACGGACGTAGTTTTCGGCAAGCACAGTGTTCAGCGGCGTTAAGGGACAAGGGCGTCGAGGCGATGCCCGCCGTCCGGCCCGCCGACAGGCGCTAACGTCTCACCCGCCGACGGCCGGCTGCCTCAATGAAGATCGACCATCTCCTGAATTCACAGGTCATGGGTCTGGTGTGAGCGAGGCTGGGGGTGCTCGTGCTAGCCGGTGACCGGTTCCGGAGCCGGTGGTCGTTTGTCGCTCATCGGGTGTTGTGGTGGCGGGTGAGGACCCTTCCGCGCATGCGGCGACTGCCGGCCGTCGGGTCGCGTCAGCCTAGGGCGTCAAACTTTTCGTAGTGATCGCTGAGGCTCCGATCGGCGCGCTCGGCGGCGTCCTGCCATGGCCGGGCTGGGATGACGATCGGTGTGTGGGGCATGGCGTCTTCACCGCGGCGATGGATCAGCTCATCTTGGACCAGCATGCTGACGCGCACACGAAGGTCGAGCAGGTGACGGCCACGTTCACCCGCGCCGAGGTCGCACCGGGGGCGGGATGCGTAGGCGTCCCGCCTCCACCGAACTCGCCTTCTAATGGTCGTCGCAACACCCCAGCCCAACGGGTGCGATGGACTTCGAGGTCCGGAACCGGTGATCATGCTCGGAACATCCGGCACGTGCGCTCCGTCCTATCCCAGGGCGAGATCGAAACGACCTGCGAGGTGATGATGACGGGCAGCCGCGACCTGATCGGCAAAGGGCTGGAACTCTTGGTGCAGGGCCTGCGCCCTTTCGTCGAGAAGACGATGCAGGACGTGTGGGGCCGCGACTGGATCGCCGAGAAGCAGCGCCGCGACACCGACAGGTACGGCGGCGGCCAGCGCAGCTACAGCCTCAACGACGCGCGCTTCCTGCTCCGCGTCATCACCGAGGAACGGGACGTCTTCGGCAAGCGGCTCCGCCCTCCCGGCCTGTCGCTCGCCTCCGAACTGCGCGAGACGGGCAACACCTACTCCCACGACTTCGGCGCCGGCGCCTTCAGTGACGCCGCGACCCGCGAGGCGCTCGACCGGATGATGCGGCTCCTCACCCAGGCCGGAGCGCACGTATGGGCTGCGGCCGTCTCGAGCCTGACCGCCCAGGTCGGAGCAGACCGCAGAGCCGGTCCCGGGACGGCCCCGCCGCCGAACGCACCACCGTGGCAGTCGGCGCCCCCCAACATGGGCGTGCCGCCCCGGTCCGGGTTCGGCGGAGCGGGGCCGCAGGCCGGCCGTGCACCGTATGCGCCACCGCCGCCCATGCCTCCCTGGGCGCCGGAACCGCCGCCCAGTGGCGTCGGCGGGAAGGGGTTCGCCAAAGGACTCGGCATCTCCGGCGGCGTTCTTACCGGGTGCCTGCTCGCTCCGGCCATCGTCATCATCTTGATTCTGGTGATGCTCAGAAGCTGATCATCCAGCCGCCGCCCCGTCGCCGAACGACGACGAGACCTCCGCCGTAGCCTCACCGTCCGGCGGGAACAAGCTCGGCTCCTACCGGAACGTCCAGCTCACCGCGGGCTACTTCATCCGCCTCAGCCACGATCCCGCACACCCTTGCAAGTCTCCGATGATGCCGGACGCAGAGGAGTCGGAGTCGCCGCCGCTTCGGGCGCCACCGTCTCCATCGCGTTGTTTAGGCGGCGAAGGATCTCGCCGGGCGGGGTGAGCCGGTCGGCCGTCAGCACGCGCAGCATGTTGCGGAGCTGGCTCATCTCGACGGCGGCGGCCAGATCGTGGCCGGCGACGTCGCCGATGGCCACCACGGTCGCACCGTCGGGTAGCACGAACGAGTCGTACCAGTCGCCTCCCATCTCGGCCGCCGCGGGACTGACCATGTAAGAGCCGTCGGAGCCGATATCGTCCTCTGCGGATGAGGTGGTAGTCGGGTTGCAGTTCAGGGTGATGCGGTCTACCGATTCACCCAAACCCGCGCCCGCGAACACGCCGCCGGCTGAGCGATCCCGTCCATCCCCTCGCGGTCGCACACGTCATATCGCGATCAGGTGCCGTAGGAAGTCGAGATCGAACCAGTCGCCGTTGCTAGCGCGTTGGTGCAGATAGGCGCTGGTCGCACGTGCTTGGCAGCAGGCCAGGGCAAGCTCCGCGTCGACGTCGGCTGCCATGCTGTAGCGACGAATGCGGGCGAGGATCGCCGCTCGCGGATCGGCGTTGCCCTCGAGGCGGGAGGATCGTTCGGCGATGACAGTGAACGCATCGAATGCGGCAGTTCCGCGCCGGCCTTGAGGGTCGACGGCCAACCAAGGCTCGCGTGACGCCTTCAGGATGTTGCCGTAGTGCAGGTCGCCGTGCAGCATCGTCAGAGTCGTATCGGCGGCGAGTTCGCGAATGACATCCCGGGCCCGGTCGACAGCGCCTACCGGAAGCTGTCCAGGCACTACCGCGGCCTGCTGCAGCAGTTGCCGCTCCCACAGGTGGGTCGCACTCGCCAGAGAGGGGAATCCCGCCGGAGCCGGTAGTGCCAGACGCCGCGCCAATCCGCCGGCGATCTCGATGGTCTCTTCGACTGACGGTACCGAGGCCAAAGTTTGCGGTCCCGCCCGCTCCAGCAGCAGCGCGACCGCGTCGTCATCGGACTCCAAGACCCTCACAGCGCCACGGCCTGCGAAACAACGCAACGCGGCAGCCTCTGCCTGGCTGCTCCGACGCGGAAAAGAAATCTTGAGCACCCCCGAGCCGTGTGCGCTCACCACGGGCAGGGCAATCGCCATCTCGCCATGCCATGGCGCTCCCGCGGACTCGCACCCCCACTGCGCGATAAAGCGGGTGACCAGCGTCGGCAGTGCCGCGATCCATTGGCGTCCCGCCTCGCCCTCGCGACGCACGATCGCCTCGGCCAGCGCTGTCGGGATCGTCGCCATCACCGAAACGATACGTCCCCTTCGCCGTTGCTGGATCTCATCGGCATCACCACCGATGTCCTGGCCGGTCCGAGACGGGGTTTCCTGAGCGTCCGCGTCGGTGCAGGTCATCGACTATGGCCCCGAACTGAACGGCTTCCGCCGCCTGCATCGCCGCTAAGAACGCTCGGCCGCTCCCTGGTCCTCAAAGCCGGTCACAGAGTAGGCCGGGAGGGGTCCCGCACGTGAACCGGGAGGCCGGCGCTTCATGTGCGGGACCGCTCACGGGGTGCGGGCCGTCAGACTCCGATCAGGGAGTAGGTGCCCGTGCCGTCCTGCCTGCCGCTGGAGTATTGGCGAATGAACTCCCCGTCGGCGTACCGGTCGTGTCCCATCATGGAGCCGGTGTACTTGTTCTGGACGCCGATCTTGTCGGAGCCGGGTACGTCGCGGTAGATGTAGAACCGCTGGAGGTCGTCCTCGGTGCAGGGGACCGTCATCAGGACCGCCTGTTCGGTGGACGCGTTCTGCGGGGCGATGGTCGCGCAGCCGCCGTTGCCCCAGTTCCACAGGGACGCCTCGAGGACCCCGTTGTGCTCGGTGACGTTGCACAGCCGCCAGTTGTCCAGGTGGGCGCTGAAGATCGATGAGGGGCGCAGGCGGACACCGTCGTCGGCCAGGAGTGGCCCGCCCCAGGACAGCGGCTGCCCGGGCACCGCGATCTTGTAGGAGACCGGCCGGCAGGCGAGCGCGGCCTGCGCGCTACGCCCGGTGGCCTTGGGCTGTTCGGTGGATGTGCCGCGGTTGGGCGCCGGGCGCTGCGCGCGGCGGTCCCGCAGTTGCTTCGCTGTCGGCGCCACCGCGCCCGCCGGGTGCTCGGTCTTCGCGGCGGCGCTGGTGCAGTCGAGGAGCTCTTGCGCCTTGCGCATGATGCTGTTGGCGGGCACCTGGTCCTCGCAGCGCACGGCGCCCTCTTGGAGGGTGGTGTAGGTGGTGTAGCTGCCGCTGTCGGGTCCCTCGATCCACTTCAACGCCCAACTGCCGTCGTCCTGTTGGACGCGGTTGCAGTTGAGGCTTCCGTAGGTGCCGGTGACCTTCTTGGTCCCCTTGTAGAGGCCGTAGTAGCCGGGCTCGCGGAAGTTCCACGTGATCGATTGCGAAGCGGTGCTGGTGGATGAGTAGTTCACCTGCACGTTCAGGCCCGCGCTCGCGCCGACCATGCCGAGGGCTTCGGTGGCGAAACTGCCCTGGACACTGCCGTTGAACCCGACGGAGACCGAGATGGTCGTCTGGGTGGTGGTGGTGACGGTCTGGGTCCCGGTCGTGCCCTGAGTCACGTACCAGCCCGTGAAGTGGGTGATCGTCGGGGAGACCTCGACGCTCTTGATGATCGGGTGGCGCTGGCCGAGATCGGCTGCGGTACAGCCCTGACCGGGTTCGGCCACCTGCCCGGCGGCGGGCTTGGCCGGCGCGGCGGCGGCTGGTGAGACCGCCAACCCTAAGGCGGTGACCGCGCAGGTGGCCGCGGCGGCGGCCGCGGTGAGTGCTCTGCCGGTGCGCCTGGCGGGTCGTGTGGAGCGCATCGTTGCCCTTCCTTCTTCCACCGGCTGGGCGGGCCCGGCCGGTGGTGTCGACGAGTCCTAATAGACGATCATGTCTGTATGACTCGGAAAAGAAAAGAGGGGCCGCCTGTGAAACGCGTCAGACGCCTCCTGGCGGCGATGGCCTCACTCGCCCTCACCGGAGCCCTCCTGGCCCTGGGCGCTCCGCCGGCCGCCGCCGCACCGGCCGAAAGCCGGGCAACTCCTCACGGCCACGGCGCATGCACGGCCACCGCCCCCGGCTCCAGACTCCGCCGCCAGGGCGCGGCCTGGTCCTGCCTGCAGGTGGTAGGCCCCGCTCGCGCCCACGCCGCCGGCCCCGCCCGTGCCGGCGCCACCGACCGCGCCCCCGCGGACCTGTGCACCGACCCCTCCGACGATCCCGTCGTCTCCACCCGCCACGCGTACTGCACACGGGAGGCCGTCAGGTACTCGCTCATCACCAATGAGAATCAGGAGATCGGCCACGCCCTGGTCGCGATCGTGACTCCCGCCCAACTCAGCTCCTCGAACGCCCAATGGCGCGAGGACATCACCGTCCTCGTCGCCGAGATGACCCCCAATATCCCCGGCGTGACGCTGGCCCTGAGTTCCACCTGCAGCGGTCAGTGCATCGCCGGAGCACCGGCTTGGGGTGGCGCACCCGTGGTCCTGGGCCCTGACGAGACCAAGGAGGGCACCCTCACCTACAACTCCACCGTCTCTGGCGGAGCCGTCTCGTTCATCCAGCCCGCCTACCAGGTGGAGGGGGAGATCCTCGGCGCGATCCCCAGACATGTCAACGGCAGCTGGTCCGGGCCCGAACTGCGCTGCGACGCGCAGGTCGGCAACGGCCCCGGCTGCATCGTCATGGGACACCTGGCCAACGTGACCCTGCCCAAATCCGTCTACGGGGCAGCCGCCGTCGCCTACGAGTGGGCACAGAAGAACCTGACGACCAACAACTTCGGCACCGCCGACAAACCGCTTCAACGTGACGCCGACGATACGAACGCGAAAAACAGGCGCGCGCAGTCCTGCACGCTGGGCCCGCTGCCCTTCAAGCCAGACCCCACGGTCACAGACGATTCATGTGACGAGTTCCCCTTCGCCAAGTCCACCCAGGGCGGCACGAACGGCTCCCTGTGCGCGGAGATCATCCCCCGGCAGGACAGCGGCGTATGGAGCGTCAAACTCGTCCGGGGCACCCTGAACGCACCCTGCATACGGGCCCACGTCCCCCTGAACGAGAACACGGGCGCGGGAGGCGAACTCGGCCGTGCCGTCGTAGCCGACCGCATCATCGACCACGAGTGGTACCAAGTGATCATCACTCCGTAACCTCCGCCCCCCGTGCCCCGCGACACCGGGGCACGGGGCCACACAGCCCACCCTGGTCAATGACGCCCGATAACGCTGCGCCTGCCGAGAACTCCATCCATGCTGTGCTGGTCAGGCGAGGCCGCCGACGGGCAAGCCACAAGATCACCAATGTCCATGTCGGCTTAGCTGCGGCTCGCTGGCCGCAGCCGACGAACTGGCGTCCGCCCGGCAGACGCCGGGCGGACGCCGACACCGCTCAAGTCACAGCCAACGGGCGACCCCTCCGTGATGCGAGCAGGTACCGCGCCGGTGCGCCGAATAGGACAGCGTCCCGTCACGGCACACCGCAGACGCCCCGGCTGGATAGGACGGCCTGGCCGGGGCGACCTTCTTCGGTGGCTTCGTCGTCGGGCGCGGCACCCTGGGCGCATTCGGGCTGCTCCGGTGGACCTTGTGACTCGGTGACAAGGTCAGAACCGGCTCCCGGGTGATCCTGGGACTCGCCGCAGGCGTCGTCGGCGACGCCTCAGCAGCCGGCGAATCGTCCGCAGAGACCGTCGGGCTCGCAGCGCCTCCCGTAGCTCCGTCCGGGTCGCAGCCCGCCAGGGCCACCACCGCAAGCAGCGCCGCCACCCAGACACGCGCACGCATCATCAGCCTCCAGAACCATCGGATGCACTGAAGGACGCCCGGGAGGCTCCTGTAGGGCACACAGAGCCCACATGAGGTCACTGCACGTCGTTAGCCCCCGAACACTGCTAAGGCTCGGTCTCTGGAGCACGCACAGGAGTTCACCAGCTGACCAGGTACGGCCGATCGGCCACCACGGACACGACCGCCGCCGAGGGACCCAGGCCATGTCGCTGTGACGCGGCCCCGGCCAGTCAACCGGCGCAGTGCTGAAACTTGCGGCAAGTGCCGGGTCCGGTTTGCCTCAGGGGCACTGCTGGCCGATGTCGCACCGTGCTTACACAGTCGCTCAGGCGAGTGTGATCTGAACGCGGCAGGTTCTGGTGCGCTGATCGAAGTCGATCTTCAGGCGGAGGGCCTCGAACAGTCGCCGGCGGTAGGCATCGGGTACCAGATCGAGTTGGATCCGGCGGGATGTCGGCGCGTCGGGCAGCTCTGGTTGATGGGCGGCCTGGTCTTGGTCTGCCACGGAGCGGTGGGGAATAGGGCTGGCACGGTCGCTGGTCGGCTTGGTCGATCCGACGCGGGCCACGGCATCCCCGGACGCGGAATCCAAGTGCCGGCTGCGCTGAGGACCGAGGACATTGGCGGCGAGAAGGTCGGACAGCTCAGCGACGATCAGGGCTTCACGGAGCCAGATGGTGTTGGGATGACCCTCAGGCGCGTACCCCTTGGGCGGAGCACAGACGTAGTAGACGGTGCCGCGGCGAGTCTTGCCGTTCATCCGCCGTCCGCACCAGGCGCAGAACAGGAAGGAGCGCAGGCTGTACGTGCGCTTGGCGTCCGGGTGAGAGCTGACGCCGCCGACGTTGCGAGAGCGCTGCCGGAGCGTGGCGACCTTCTGGGCTTCGATGAAGCAGTCCTTGGTGACCAGGGGTTCGTGGGTGGGCGCGCTGGACCACACCCACGCCTCGGGTGGATTGTTTCTGCCCGTGTCAGATGTGGTGGCTCGGCGGTTCCACACCATGTAACCAGTGTGCTTGGGATTGGTGAGGACATCGCGGATCGACGAGGGGGTCCAGCGTCCGAGGGCGCGGCTTGGGTCGACCGGTATCGGCGGTGGATAGCGGTCCAGGTCCTGGTTGAGCCGCTCGGCGAGTGCTTTGTATCCCAGCCGTTCGGCCACCCGCCAGGCGAACAGCTGGGTCACCACCGGCCCGCGGACCGGGTCCGGGCGGAGTCGATGTTTGCAGGCCCCTTCAGCCCGACGCGCCGGAACCGGGTGCGGGATCTTTTCCGCGAGATACCCGTAGGGCGGTTTGCCGACGTTGTAGCCCTGCTCGGTGTGAGTCTGGAGGCCTCCCCACGATTTCTCCAGCAGGTCCAAGACATACCACTCGGCGATGCTCTGCTTCACCCGCCGCGTCAGGACCTGGGTCGCGCGTCTGCCGGTGAGGGTGAACGGCTCGTCGGCGGCCAGCAGCGGTACACCCGCCTCCTCGAGCCTGTTCTCGATGAGGGTGCCGATATAGGTGCGACGAGCGATCCGCTCGATCGATTCGCAGATCACCACGTCGAACCCGCGTCGCGGTCCCGCGGCCCGCTCCAGTAGGTCCTGGATGCCGCCTTCGCGGGGGACGGAGATGGCGAAGCCTTCATGCCCGTGGCCGCGGCCACGGGCCCCGAGTGCTTTGCGGCCGGACTCGATGTCGTAGTAATGCGCGACGATGACGGCCTGCTCTGGCAGGGCGGCCCGGCAACTGTCGACCTGCCGCGGGATGGACAGGGTCGGATCCTGCCGGTCCTCAGTCGAGGTCCGGCCCATGAACGCGGCACGCAACGGCTCGCGCGACCGATCTTCATAGCTGAAGCCGGTCAGCCAGCCTCGTCGACCACTCCAGGTGCCTTGCGGGAGAACATCGAGCGGGATGGGGGGTGTCGCCCCTGCGCCCATTCCAGGACCTCCTTGATTGCCTCTTCCTGCGCGCGCCCGAGATGTACGGCCAGTTCGCCATCGGCAGCGGCGATCTCCCACTCGAACTGAAGACCGCCGCAAACGTCAGCACTGCCCGACTGCTCAGGCACGGGCGAAGCCCCCTCGGGGCGGCAGCTTTGATCAATGCCTCGTTCGGTCATCGCCCCTCACCCGCAAGCTCATTCGAGCCGACGTGATCGAATTTGCAACTTCCAATGTGGCCACCTGACCCAAATGCCAAGAAACGGATCACCATAACGATTTACCCACCTCCAATCACATAACACTTTTCTTTCCATCCGAGTGTCACTTATCTTCCCGCAGCGAAATACTCGACTCACTTCCAAGTTCGCTGGAAAGCGAACCAAGTCGGACAGTCATATATAATCCGGCGGATAACCATTCTAACGGGCCCTGAGGCAACACGATCCTGAAGAGATCAGGGCGCCCTCTGGGCCTGTTCGAAGCCGTCAGTTTCTGTCGAACCGCCATCTCGGCCAGACCCGTGCCTCGGGCACGTCATCCGTTCATCACTCGAGGCCCAGAGCCACGCAGTCAGACGCCGGGCTGGTGGTGGTGGTGCTTGGTTCTCAACCTGTGCCCCGTTAGAGGTGTTGAGGTGAGCTGATGTCCTGCGGCAGGTTGTGGCCATGGGGCGATCCGCCTGGTCAGGTGGTGGGAGACTCCGGTGCGGGAGGGGATCATGGGGTTCGGTTTTCGTGTCGGTGTGCCCGGGATGAGTGTGCGGGTGTCGACTCGCGGGGTGCGGACGTCGGTCGGTCCTCGGGCGGCGCGGGTCAGCATGGGGAGCGGTGGGACGCGCCTGTCCAGCGGCATGGGCCCGTTCTACGCCTCCACCTCCCTCAGCGGCGGGCGGAAGCGAGCAACGACGACACGGCGTGCGCCGACCCGCCGCTCTACGGTCCCGTCCGCGGCGCAGTTGGAGCGGGCCCGGCGGCAAGCCGAACGCGCTCAGCAGGAGGCGGAGCGGGACGCCGCGATCGCGCAGCTGCAGGAGCTGCGGCGTCAATCCACCAGCGTCCACCTGCAGGACTTCCCCAAGGCTGCGCCTCCGGTCGTCCCTGCTCCCCCACAGCTCGGGTTCGCCTGGGCGCGCGCGGAGGCGCTGGCGTTCCATCTGCAGGGCATCGGCCGGCTCGCCCGAGGGGCACGCGCGGCCGCCAGACAAGCCGCCGAGCAGGACGCGGCCGGCTACCTGGCCGCCGAGCAGGCTCGCCTGCAGCACCTGCACCAGCAGATGTCCGCCGAGGCGGCGCACTGGTGGCAGGCGCTGCTGGACAACGATGAGGCGACCGTGTGCGAGGCGGTGAACACCGCGTTCGCCGACAACCCCGCCGCCGGCTGCGCCGTCGGCGTCCAGGACGGGACCCTGTCGGTGGTGATACGTCAGCCGGACCTGGACTCCCTGCCCGACCAGACCCCCGCCGTGACGCCCGCCGGGCGGCCCACGTTGAGGAAGCTGACCCAGCGCGACCGCATGCTGTGGTGGCTGACCACCCTCGGCTCCAATATCATCGCCACACTCAAAGAGGCCTTCGCCACCGCACCCGCCATCGCCGCCATCGACCTGGCCGCCCTCACCCGCATCCCCGACACCCAACGGCTCGGCATCATCGCCTACGGCCGCTGGACCCGCCACGCCGTTGACACCACCCCCTGGCACCAGCCGCAAGACGCACTGCGGTTCCTGGACATCGGGCAGGACGTGGCCTGCTCGATCACCACCACCGCGTCCGGCAACCTGTCCACCAAGGTCAAGCCCCTGGACACCGACAAGGTGACAGGACTTCGCACCCTGCTGGAAAGCCTCCAAGACGACGCCGAACCCGCCACCGCGTCCCTGGCGCGCATCGACACCGACATGGCCGCCACGCCGGCACCGCCGCAGCCACCCGCCGACCCTTACCAGCTCACCCCCTTCGACCAGTGGCATCAGTGGAAGCAGCAGACGACACCACCATCACCGCCCCACCCGCAGCCCTCCCCGATGCCGTCGGCGCCGAGCCCCTTGCCGCCTCTCGCACAACCGCAGCTTCCAGCGCCGCAAGCTCAAGTGCCGCAGCCACCCGCGCCGCAACCGCCGGCGGCGCTGGTACCAGGGCAGACGGTGGTGCTGCCGGAAGCCGCTCACCAAGGACTACTGGTCACGTTCGGCTTCACCGGCCCGGACGCCGACCTGACCCTCCTGCTCGTCGGCGAGAACGGCCTCGTCGCCGACGACGAGGACTTCGTGTTCTACAACCAACCCACCGCCGCGGGCGGAGCCGCCCGCCTGCTCGGCAAACACACCACCGCCCCAGAGACCGTTGAACGAGCCGCGCTGCACCTGGCGGCCCTGCCACCCCACATCCACCGCGTGGTGGTCTCGGTCAACATGGACGTCGACACCGGCCTCACCTGCGCAGCCCTCACCAACGCCTACCTCGAAGCCAGCTGCATCACCGGCGCCGCATGGCACTTCCCCGTGCCCGCCGACCCCACCATCAAGGCCATGGTCATGGCCGAGTTCTACCGACACACCGCCAACGGCGCCCCGGTGTGGAAACTCCGCGCCGTAGGCCAAGGCTGGTCCGACGGCCTGGACGGACTGGCCCGCGCCTACGGCGTCCACGTCGACTGAGGGGTGTGGACGCCGAGCGGTGCGTCGGTACCGCGAGCGCATCCCAGCCACCGACGCCGCGGCGCCGGACCTACCGGGATGCCATCTGGTCCAGATGCTGCTGAGCGGGACCCCCGCGGCTACCGCCTGATCGGCCATCGCGGCCGCCCGGCCGGCACCGTCGAGTGGCACGAGCGTGGGAGCCGACGGTTGTTGCGGGCAACCGGGAGCGATCCTGCCAACCGGACCGCGCTGCGCTGGCCCGTTCACCTCGGTCAGCCTCCGACGCGATCGCGGAGGACACGTGGTGGACTCGTGTGGCCGCCGTCCGTGCCCTGGCATAGAACCACACCCCCGGATGCGACCGGAGCGAAGCCGTCACATGCGAATATTGACGCGAAATACCGCATATCCGGCAGCGGCGGGGGGGGATGCGGCAAAGAGGTTCGGCGGAAGCTCTCGGCCATGTCAGGCGGCCCGCTCGATTGACGCCCTGTCCCTGCCCCACCGGTTTCAAGGGTGCTCTCATTTGGTCTTGCATCCTGGTCCTTACATAAGGGAATTACATGGTTGTTTCAGAGCACCCGCTGTGGTGACTGCCTCTCCAGCCTGTGCGTGGCGCATGCGTCGGGTGCTTCGTGCAGGATGCTCCGCATGAGTCATACGCAGACCAGCGGGACGATTCAGCGTCCGGCGGCATCCGGCGCCAAGGACCGGAAGTACCTGCTGAACCGCAACGTTCGACAGACCGTCCCTCTCCGCAAGTCGCTCGTGCAGGCGCTGCCCGGATCGGAGAACCGCGCCGGCCCCTTGCGCGAGTTCGTCGTGAACGGCGACGTGCGCGGCCTGAATGCGTACCTGATCGCCGTCGCGGCGACGGGCAGCGCCAACGAAGACGGATGGAGCACCACCCTGGACTCCCTCGTCTGGGCGCGCTGATGGACGCTGACCTGCACGCGACCCGGGCCGCAGCTCGTCGGGGCGCGTGGCGCGCCCTGGCCCGGCTCGATGACCCCCGCAAGCTGGTCCTGTGCGCTCGCGTTTCCGGCGAGCCGAACAAGATCCGGGTGACCCTCTTGCGGGAAGACGGCTCCGGCAACGACTACACGCCCCCGGGTGAGTACGAAGGAACCGCCGACCGGTACCTGAGAATCCCGACGGCCTTTTGGACCAACGGCAAGGCCTACGGCCAGCTGAAGCTCCCCGGCCTGGCGATGCTCCTGGTTCTCCTAGCCGAGAAGCCCTGGGTGTCCCTGCCGGCCGAACGCACGCCCCAGTGGTACGGCTGGTCGGCCGACACCACCGAACGCGGCCTGCGCGAGCTCCTCACGCTCGGTCTCGCCGAGCGGCGCGAGTCCTACAAGGAGGCGCCCCTCACCCCCACCGGGTCGACACTCTTTCACCAGTACAACCTCAAGCGGTGGCTCCGTCCCCCAGCCGGCCAGCGCCCGGACCGCACAACCGGCGGCAAGGGCACTGCCAAGTGAGTGGCCTCTGTCTGCCGCCCGGCCCGCCCGGCCTCTCCCCCGGCCCGCGAAACAGCACACGCACCCACACGCGAAAGGAGAAAGCGAGCCCGTGAGCAACTCGAGGATCGTCCAGTGGGCTCAGCGCACGCACTGGACCGACGTCACCCGAATGCCCGGCGCGATCGTCGCCGGCGTCGCCAGCGGCGTCATCTGCACGCTGTTCATCACCGGGCTCCGCTACCTGCTCTTCTGACTCATCGGCCTCAACACCCTGAGCAAAAGAACAGCCAGGTAACGGAGCCACTGGCCCCCAATCCCCGCTACGAGGCCGGGATATCATCATTCCTTACGGCACGCTGCCTCGTCCCTCAGGTCCCCCGGGCCCCGAAAGAGGCGGGCCACCAGCGCCTTCTCGCCATGTGCAGGGCGCCTGGAGTTGCCGTAGTAGCAGGGCCACATCAGGCGGATTCGGGTGTGCGAGCCAGCGGAGCAGTTTCGGGACATCGCGGTCGCGACGTCGGGAGGCTCCGGGGTAAGGGGGGCTCTTCCCCTCAAGCGTCCGCCCAGATACGGGGCGGGGCCCCGGCCTGCGGGCGATCGTGGACGGGAGGGCGTGACGCCTGGACGGCGGAGCCGCCGTCCAGGTCCCCCGCGCTCCTACGGGCTCAGAATCGAAGGCGAGCAACCGGCCGCCCCTGGAGTACGCCGCAGGTGCACCAAGATCAACCCAGCGTCACACGCCCGCTCCTCACCGAGGTGGCTCAGCTCGACCACACGTTCGACGTGGCTGCGGCTCTAGGTGCCGGCCAGCCAGATGAAGCCAACTCCGATCGCACCGGAGGCGCCGGTGACGACTGGGGCAACCCACTCCCAAGCCCATTGATGCATCGTCCCTCCCGACCCCCGGCGGAGCGCGAGGCTCCCTCTGGATATGCCGTTCTGACCGCCAAATCCGTCAGAACCAGGAGTTGGACGGAGGTCGACAGACGAGCCAACCGACAAGCCACACCGCCATAGCAGAGTGCATACACGGAGCTACATCCTGCGCACACCCTGCGCAAGAGGTCCCTACGGTTCGACCGTGACCCACTGCCCCCGGCGCCCTACCTGGGCGCATCCCGCACAGTCGCTCCAACTGGTAGGGCTGATCGACCAGAGCCCCTAATGGCCTGACTCAAGCTCATTCACCCTTCAACGAGAGAAGCCGGGTGTAGTCGGCCAGATCGAGGAGGCGTCGAACGAGCGGGGTGTCAGCGGCACGCCGTCGAGGCATCTGACGCCGCTCCCCAGTCACGGCACCCGGACTGGTGCTCGCACGGAATGAATGATCGGCGACGCGATCGCTGCTGAATGAGGAGGCTGCTGTGCGAGTGTGGGTGGGGCAGTACCGGGCGTCGATCTACCGGGAAGGAGACGGGTGGACCGGCGCGATCTCGCTCGGCCGCTCTCCCACCGGAACGCGGCGCCGACTCAAACGCAAGGCCTCCTCGGAGAAGGCCTTGATGCGCAAGCTCGTCCAGGCCGTCGACGACCTGAACCGCGGAGTCCGCGCCGATCGCTATTACACCATCGAGCGTGCGGTCACAGAGTTCCTCGTCCAGCTGGCCAAGCAGGGACGGGCGCCATCGACGATCCAGGCCTATCGAGGCCTGGCACGCCACCACCTGATCGCCCAACTCGGACACATACGGGTGCAGGCCCTCACCGCTGACCATGTCGAGGCGTGGCTGCACGACCGCGCCGGGCACCTGTCCTCGAGTTCGTTGAGCATCGTCCATGGGCTGTTGAAGCGTGCCCTTCGACGGGCTCAACGGCACGACAAAGTCAGCCGGAACGTGGCCGCCCTCGTGGACACTCCCCATGGCCTGCCGAGGCGAAGGTCCCAGGCGATGAATGTCCAGCAGGCGGCCGCCCTTTTGGCCGAGGCCGCTCATGGTGGTCACCGGCTCGGCGCGTACCCGGTACTTGGGTTGCTGACCGGGCTGCGCACGGAAGAGCTGCGGGCGTTGCAGTGGAGCGAGGTCGATCTGGAGGTCGGCGCGGTGTACGTCACCCGCGCGGCCCGGCACACCGCAGACACCAAGACACCTAGAAGTCGGCGAGGCCTGGCACTACCCCAGGGAGGGCTGGCGGTACTGCGAGCGCACCGAGCCAAGCAAGAGGCAGAAAGGGCCGCTGCGGGAGGCAACTACCACGATCACGGGCTGGTGTTCTGCCGGCCAGACGGAGGTCCGCTGACCGGCCAGAACGTCCGAGACGATTTCCGGGTGATCACCGCCGCGGCTGGCCTGGGCACCGTGTGGGTACCGCGGGAGCTGCGGCACACGTTCGTGTCGATCCTCAGCGACCACGGCGTCACCACAGAAACGATCAGAGACCTGGTCGGGCACGCCTCCACCCACATCACCGAGACGGTGTACCGACACCAGATCCGACCACTGGTACGCGGTGGCGCCGAAGCCATGGAGCGGGTCTTCGGTGGCCTCCTACACGCAGCATGACGGCCCACAGTTGACAAGAATCAAGCCCCACCCGGCGGCGTCGCCCGCCCGGCGGTCGCCCACTGGCCGACCCTGAGCAGAAGATCCATGGGGCTTGTCGATGGTGACGTCGATAAGGGCTCGAGGCATAGATACTGCCGCGACGCAGGGCGAAGTCGCCCATGCTCAGCACGCGTGTGATCGTGAGCTCGAGATCTGGCAGGGTGCGGCCAGCAACAGCATCATTCGGCACGCTGCGATCATCAGGCCCTCAGCCAGCGGGCGGTTGGCCAGCGCCAGCGCGATTGCCCCCAGGGTTTCACCAACCACCACTGCCGAGTGGTCGTAGCGCACGGTCAAGCCAGGGACCTGCTCGACGAACGTCTTTAAGTCGCAGCCGTCGCGGCCGAAGAGATGGTGAACCTACAGGTAAATCTGCAGGTGAAGCTGGCCGCGTTCATACAGATGTTGTTCGTAACCGCCACTCTGCGCCGTAACGGGCTCCCATAACTTGATATACCGCCTTGAGCGGTGGCAGTTCTGACTTGAGTCGCACACAGGCCCTGGAGCCGGACACCCCGCCAATGCACGCGCGTGCCAGGTGCGGGGGACCGGAACGATCAGCAGACCCTTGATCGACACAGCGGCGACCTCCTGATCGCCAGTTCTGCCGCTACAAGAACATCCGAGCCGTGACCTGACCGCCCGACACGATCACACACCGTATGCCAGAGCCAGCTCTCACCCCTCGTCGACGGCATCAAGGATCGAACTGGATACACAGACAGGAGCCGCCGGGCCCGCAGACGCATCTGGATGCCTACAGTACGTCGCTCGGACTGGAAGTCGGATGGCGTAGCGGCTCTCCACGCCAGGAGCAAGGCGGCACGCCCTGTGTTCTGACGGCCGGATCAGGCCGCCCGAAAGGGGCATTGTCAGGCGAAGTGGTCACGTCCCGGCGGTGATCGCGATACCGTCGGCGGGGGGTCGCAGATCAATCCGCCGCGCGGTCGGCGAGGGAGTCTGATGTCTGACGAAGCAAGGCGGGGCGGCCGCGAGGAAGCAAGCGGCGCCTGGCAGTTCGGGCTACCTCTGAGTGAGATGAAGCAGCAGGTCAGCCTTGCTTACGTCCACATGGTCGCCGCAGCCGCAGGCTGTTGGCTGAAGCCTCATACAACTGACTACGACGGCGTGGACATCACAGTGGCCTCCTCTGAGGATCACGAACTCTTCTTTGGCCCCCAGTTCGAGCTTCAGTTGAAGTGCACCTCACAGCGCAACGTTGTCCGCGACGATCACATAGCGTGGTCAATGGAAGGCAAGCCGTACAGGAAGCTCACGAACCCGAAGCGATACCTGCCGGCGTTTCTGGGCATCTTGGTAGTGCCGGAAGATCCATCGCTGTGGCTGGAGCAGGACGAACAGTCCCTCCTGTCGCGTAGCGCTCTGTACTGGCAGAGCGCGGCAGCGTTGGAGACGATAGGTGAGGATGCTCAGAGCAAGACGGTGCGCGTACCCAGGAGTAACCTGTTTGACGTGCCCCAGCTCCTTGGCATCATGAAGACGCTGGGCGAGGGAGGCGACTGGTGAACGGGTTCACTCAAGATGTCTCCTACCGAGAAGTAGTCGACACGCTAGCGCCGACGGCAGTCTCTCAGTACCTAGCCACTCAACACTGGGAACTAGAGTCCAGGCGCGACCATATCAGGGAAATCTGGCGCCTTTTCGATGACCACGGCCGTCTTCAAGGGCGCATTATGCTACCCCTCGCCACGGACTTCGAAGATTTTAGACAGCGCTTTTACGATGCACTTCGAGCCATTGGCAAGATCAATGATTGGGATGCACAGCAACTGCAAGAGCAAATCAGCGCAGTACGCGCCGACTTGTTCTTTATCCGCCTCGATCAGGATATGACCGATGGCACAATTCCCCTCTTGCAGGCTGAAGCTTCTCTTTCGGCCATCAAAAAGATGTTGAGGTCCGCTGCCACATCAGCAGCCAACCCGAACCATTCTCATCGAGGGCGACGACCGTCCACTGTTACTGATTACTTGGACGAGGATGTGCGCCTGGGGCATACGAAGCGTGGAAGCTTCGTGTTCACTGTGGTCTCCCGATTTGGGGATCGCAACGCCATGCCGTCAGACGCGCAACCGGAAAGTCCGATCGAAAAGGCTTTTGGGCGGCAAGTGATGGAAACTCTTGCCAAGGGCCTGGAGACAACTCAAGAACTTACGCGAGGGCGTCGAAATGCAGCACTGAATTTCCCCGAAGAATGGGGGCTGAGTGCCGAACTCATCGAGTCCCTCGAAGAGCTAACTCGACCGGACACACTACACTCGCTTGATTTGTCTTTCGAGTGGGCTGCCGCTGAAGAAAAGCCCGAAGTCGGCACTCGCCCGATCAAGCTACAGCATTCGGCCGTTGACACCTTGGCCGACGTGCGGGAGCAACTCATCCGACGAGAAGGGACCCGCCAGCGCGAAACTCTCGTTGGAATAGTGAAATCCCTCTCACGAGAGAACGACGACACAGAAGAGGGAGAACACGCATCAGTAACAATACTTGCGGACGTCAAAGGAAAGCTCCGCAACGTCCACGTTGACTTGAGTGGCGAAAATCACGAGTGGGCTATCTTAGCCTATCGTCGAAAGCTACCCCTCACGATCACGGGTGATCTCGTTTATGAACGCCGAAGTTGGCGCCTAATAGGTAAGATTAGGCTCGATACGAGCCTTTTGGCTCGTTACCGCGAGTCTTAATACTGCCCGGAGTTGTTAGCAGGGAAGCCTCATGAGCCCAGTCAACCGTCTACTGGTCGATGACCGGCCTGATGGCCCGACGGCTCACCAGGACCGCCACTCCGTCGTAGCGGTCGAGCCCGCAGCCGGGCCTGGCGGCGTGACCGGCGACGGGATCGGCCGGCCCAGCGCCAAGCCGGCGGTACCCGGTGAACTGGTGCGGCATCTGGCCGACCGCGAAGGCCACACCGGCGCCCAAACCGACCTGCTCCGCGCACAGATCACCAAGTTGACGGTGCAGTTGCAGGCAGCCGAAGAAGGGGTGCCCGGCCACAGCCATGTTGATCTCGGCAGACCGCGATCAACCCCACCGATCCAACAAGTTGGCTACCTCTCTGCTCGCCGCCGCTTGACACAGAGAGGTGCCATTAATTGGACAGACTCGTAGACTGGCGCGATGCTTTCCTTCGGTGGGAGACGTATTCGCCGTCGTACGGCAGGATCGAGAACGCCGGGCGGCCTTGTCGATCGTCATCCTCACATCGGCGATCGCCGTGCTGTCGGGTGGGCTTCTTCGTGGCCGTCTCGTGCGTTTGAGAGGATCTAGGTTGGAGCTGCAAGATGCCGAGGCGTACGTCAGGCATGTCACCCGCAGAACGTCGACAAAGGATGCGCTAGCGTGGCTTAGCGAGGAACGCGCCGTGTCTCGGCCGATCCATCTGCCGAACCTGTTGGCTTCGTTGCTGACGATCGAGGATCAGGCGTCGACGGCCGACGTCCAAGGGCTGGCTGGCCGGGTGATTCGGCAGGTCTGCCGAGCCGAGGTGGTGTCGGAGCTCGATCCTAGTCAGGAGCTTCTCGGGCTGGACGAGATCTTGCGGCCGGCGCAGTACAGGGCCGCCCTCGACGCGCTGGCGAGCAGAACCGCGACTCGGACCCTAGCAAGCGTGACGCTGGCCGCCGTCATTGCTGCGCAACAGGACGACCGCAACGTCGTGACCGCACTCTGTGCAGCAGCGGGCCTGTCCTACCGGGATCTGCGGGCCAGGGTCCGCGATGCGTCGGTCCCCACCGACCTACGCGGCAAGTGGAAGAACGACCAGTTGAAGGCGGTGTTCGACGTCATCGACGCGGTCATCACCGGTCGAGTGACGGCAAGCAGTCCGGCTGCCCAGCCGGCCCGGCCGGTCGAACACCTGCTGCCTGACGTCGACGAGGTGCCGGGACGGCAGCGCGGCTGGGCGTTGGTTGAGCAGATGCGGGTCCACGGCGTCCCGTATGAGCTTCTGCTAACCCAGCGAGCGGTAGGCAGTGCATGGGTTGCCCACAGGAGCAGCACGGGCAAGAAGCTACAAGCTGCCGTAACGACCTCGCTGTGTGAGTTACTTGACGAGCGGTCGGTGCCCTATCACCGGCTCTCGATGAACGCGGTATCCCGGGAGTTGTTGACACGAGTGGGTGCCAACCCCGCCGCTGCTGCGGAGGATGGACGCAACGAGGGCGGGCAACTCGCTGTGCTGGTGGAGTCGGCAACGCTGACACACGCGGTCGCCGTCTCGGTCGCGCGCGACGGCGGAACGGCCAGGAAGAGCGGAGCGAGGCTTGGCTCGCTTCCGGCGCGCCTCGGCATCGCCTGCAGTGTCGTGTTGGTGGGACCGGGGTGGGCGGAACGGAACACCACGGCCGAACTCGTTCGTCCGTTTCATGGGCGAATCTACACGGAGCGGACAGTCCCTGAGCTGGCCGACGCTCTCAGCGCGATGGTCGCGTCGGGCGAAAGTGTCATACCCACGGGTCACAATGGCGATGCACAGCCAGCCGCATCGGGTGATGATCCACTGGAGGTCCGCTAATGAGTCCGCTGACCCAGCACGCCCGGCGGGAGATCGTTGCCGCAGCGAAGGCGGCAGTCACCGACCAAAATGAGCGCAGACCGTTTGACTGGCGCGGCGAGAAAATTATGCTGCCAGTGGTCGCCATCCCGGTAGGGGACGTACTGCTCAACCACCGCACGCACCGCGTCCGCGCCCAAGTCGAGAGCCTCGGGACCCGCGGCGCCATCATCGAGACCAATCCGCACAGCGACGAGGCACAGCGGCTGCTGGCTGACCTCATTCGGCAGACCAGCGGGTACCACGACGTCAAGGCCCTGATCCGCAATGAGACGCAACGCGAGCCAGGGCTAATCACGCACGAGGGAGTGCTGGTCAACGCCAACACGCGGGCGGTCGCGCTGCGGGACCTGCATGAGGAGTTTCCGCACAAAAGCACCTTCGCATTCATCAAGGTCCAAGTGCTGCCGGATAACGCCGACAGCACGGAGATCATGCAGCTCGAGTTCAACTTCCAGATGCGTCTGAACTACCAGCAGCCGTACTCATTCACGAATCAGCTGCTGTTCATCAAGGACCTGCTGGACTCCGGGCTCAAACCGGACGAAATCGGGGTGCAGATGAAGCCGCACTACGATCCGACATCGTCGAAGGATCGACGTGCAGCCGCCGAGGAGGTCGAGGCTGAGGACCGGCTTCGGCAGATCATCGAGGAATTGATCGCCGCAAGCAGCGGAGCGCTGCGCTGGCCGGACTTCGACGGCGACCGGCAGAGACTTATCGAGATCGACGAGTCGTACCGGGCGATGGTGGCGCGCAAGGGACCAGATGCAGCGCGCCGCGTCAAGCAGGCGAAACTCGCCGGCCTCCTCGCGGGGTTGGAGTACCGCCGGGTACGGCACATTGATGAGTCGTATCTGGACGACTACGTGCTCCCGGCGTTCGAGGAAGAGCCGAACCTACGCGCTGCCGCGAAGGCTCTGGCGATTGGGCAACAGGTGGCTCCCCGCGCGGACCTGGGAGGGCTTTCCATCCTCGATGATCTCGACGAGGACCCGCCTGTTGATCAACATGGTGAGGTCACTCTTCAGCCGCTGTTCGACGTGCTCGTCCGCTATGGCAAGGCTGACGGTGACACCGACTGGGATGCAGAGGTGGAGGTGCCGACCGGCGAGGGCACGGCGACATTGCCGAAGAACACATTCTTCGACGCGGTCAAGGCTGCGATGCAGACGGCGGCCGACAGCAAAGCACAAGATGATCAGGGCCAGAATGCCCTGGACGTCCCACGGCGACAGTTGAACGCTGCTGGCGCCGCATGCGACCGAGTACGCCGTGCGTACGACGAGCTTGACGACGACGGCGACCAGCCTAATAGGGCGGCACTCGAACAGGCCCTTGAGGCCTACCTGCGCTCGCACGACGAACTACTGCACTATCTGGCAGAACGTGGGTTCGCCGCCGCGGAGAATCGACGGTGACCGACGGCCCCGCCATCTCTCTCGACTTCGACCCAGCGGCGAACGTAGTCGTCGCCCAGAAGGTCGGCACCGTCCCGGACGTGTTCTGGGGCCAACTGCGGGTCGAGTGGGGTTACGACGGCGATCCTGCGCGCTCTGTCCGGGTGCCGCTCGAACGATTCCGCGAAAACATCGGGTGGCTGGGTCCGGCCTGCAAACGCTACAACGTTGCCATCGCGTGGGAGCCTGCTGCCGAAGCGATCATCTCCATGATCAAGCTGGAACGTAGGCAGCTGGATCATGCGCGCCGCGAGGTCAACGCACGGATGTCCGAGAATGACCTGCAGCGCTGCCTTGACGGCAGTCGCTTCGCCAGGTCACTGAAGCGGTTCCAGCTTCGCGACGCCGCCAAATTGCTCGGTCTCGCGCACGGCGCGAACTTCTCTGTGCCCGGTGCCGGCAAAACAACCGTGGCATACGCCGTCTACGAGGCAGAGCACCACGCCGGAAAGATCGACCAACTCTTGGTCGTGGCCCCGCTATCGGCGTTCGACGCCTGGCAGACCGAAGTCGAGGAGTGCTTCGCGCCGGGCCGGGCACCACTCGTCAAGGTGTTCGGGACGCCCAACAGCCAGGACGCCGAGATCCTGCTGGTCAACTATCACCGCCTGGCGGGGAACCTCAAAGATCTTACACAGTGGGTCCGGAAACGGCCGACCTTGGTGTTGCTCGACGAGGCACACCGGATGAAGGCGGGCCGTGTCGGCCAGCACGGCAGCGCGTGTCTCGACCTTGCGTTCTCCGCCACCCGGCGGGACGTCCTGACTGGCACTCCCGCCCCGCAGTCGGTGCAGGACTTCGTCGCCCTGTACGAGTTTCTATGGCCCGGGCAGGCACGGCGAATCCTTCCGGCCGAGGCGTTGAAGACGAACCCTCAGCCGGACGCGCTCCACGCAATCAACCGGGCCATCCGGCCGCTCTTCGTGCGCACGACGAAGAAGGAACTCGAGCTACTGCCGCCTAATCTGCGACGAGTTGTGGTCCCCTTGAGCGGTCTGCAGCGCGAGATCTACTCGAGTCTCCGCGATCGCTATGCCGGCATGCTGCGCATGTCGATGAACGACCGCGTCGAACTGGCGCGCATGGGCACCGTAGTCATGTACCTGCTCGAGGCGGCGAGCAACCCCCAATTGCTCGCGGTCGGATCACGTGACCTGCCCGGCGAGTTCGCCCATCCACCATTGCCCGTCGAGCCCGGGAGCCGATTGTGGGAGATGATCGTCGGCTACGGCCGTTATGAGACACCCCCCAAGTTCACCCGCCTGCGGGAGATCATCGCTCAGAACGTCGCCGAACCATCCGGTCCCCGCAAGACGCTGGTGTGGTCGAACTTCGTCTCGAACTTGGAAGGCCTGAAACGGTGGCTGGCCGAGTACCAGCCGGCCATAATTCATGGCGGTATTCCATCCGTCACGAGCGCACCGAACGCGACGATCACCCGCGAGTCAGAGTTGCAGCGCTTCCGGCAGGATGACAACTGCAAGGTACTCCTGGCCAACCCGGCAGCGATGAGCGAGGGCGTCAGCCTTCACCACGACTGCCATGACGCGGTCTACTTCGATAGAACCTTCAACGCCGGCCACTATCTGCAGAGCATCGACCGCATCCATCGGCTCGGTATGGATCCTAACCAGCGCACGACGCTACTCTTCATGATCACGGGTGACACCGTCGATCAGGTCGTCGACACCCGGATCCGGGACAAGGCCACTAACCTTGCCCGCGCCCTGGACGACAAAGAACTTGTACGGATGTCCTTGCCTGACGACGAAGACTACGGACCACCGATCGAGACCGATGCGGACATGGCCGCACTGCTTGCCCATATCAGCGGCCAGGAACAGTGAGCAACGGTGCCGCCCGAACCGCTACCGGCCCATCCGAGTCACCGTCATCTCCAGGCGGCGTTCTATGTTGCGCGGCTAATCAAGCGGGACGGCGAGCCCCGGCACGCCCTTGACCGGAGCTACCGGAGCCTCCCAACGGGCGCACTGCACGACCACCGCAGTCTCGCCGAGGGTGAACGCTTGCTCACCCGCGCGGGCTTGCTCGCAACGCAGGGACACCTCGTCGTTCCGGCCGGTGATCTGTTGGCCATGGCCCAGCTGCCGGTGGACACTTTTGTAGAGGCTCTGCTTTTCAAGATTCTGACTGACCAGCGCGAGGTGTGGCTGGCTCAAATGGCGACAACCGACGAGGTCCGCTGGGAACTCGTGCCGTACGACGTCGCCACGACGCTTGCCTCGACCTTCGAGGACGTACGTGAACGCGACGCGTTGCTGCTTGCCGCCGCCCGGAAGGTTGATCTCCAGGTGTTGCAGGAGTTCGGGGACGAAGGTGAGCAGGCGGTACTCGAGGCATGCCGGACCCACCTGCGCAGCGCGGGCATGACGCACATGCTCCCCGATGTAGCCCAGGTCAGCCTGATCGACGACACGTTGGGCTACGACATTGCCAGTCCCGACGCCACCGGCCAGCGTCACCGGCTCGAGGTCAAGGCGACCTCGGCACCACCGGACTGGGTCGAGTTCTTCATCAGCCGGAACGAGGCCACTGTCGCCCAATGTGATCCGCGCTGGTCGCTGGTGGTCACCCGGCGGGATTATGACCCCACTATCGGTGAACCGTTCATGCGGGTCGCCGGCTGGCTCACCCACAGCGACTTCGCCGCGGCACTTCCCAAAGACCCGCCAGTAGACGGAGGCCAGCTTCGAGGCCGCTGGACGTCATGTCGGATCACGATCAGTGCCCAGTGTCTGCGGCCCGGCCTGCCGCTGAGAAGACCGAACGAACCAGGCTGAACCGGTAGGCCGTTAGGACGACTCCCCATCGGGCAAACAGCGCTGTAACATGATCGGTTGTCCGGGTACACGACACGCGTTCCCGGACGTGCATGAAACACGCACACCGACGGTTGAATGAGCGAACATAGGACCATGACCGCGATGACGGCCCCAACGACCGACCCGCCAACGTCGGTCCCGTCCTCTCCGGAGCATGAACCACTTCGCAGCCCTCTCGGCGGGCTCGACTACCTGAAGGTCAGCGCGGAAGCGCGAGCCGAGAGCCGCAACCGGGAAATCCATCTTCCCCCGGTCAGCACCTACCGCTGGTGGGCACGGCGGACCAGCGCCGTCAATGGTGCGGTCATCGAGGCGTTCAACGACATGACGCCCGGTCGACTCCTCGTGGCTGACATGTTCGCCGGCGGTGGTGTGATCCCGCTGGCAGCCGTCGCGAGAGGCCATCAGGTTTACGCACAGGACCTCAACCCCTGGCCGGCCGCCGGACTCACAGCAATGCTCGGCCTTCCCGCGCCGGAGAAACTCCGCGAGGCGGCGTCGACGATCGAGCAGTGGATCCACACCGAGGTTGAAGCCGCCTACGGCACAACTCTCACCGATGGCACCAGAGGAGTCGTCTCCCACACGATCCGGGTGGCGACGGGCGAATGCACCGGCTGCGGCAGGCGGGCACGCATGTTCCCCCATGCGCTCGTGTCCTTGCGGGTCCGCAAAGAGAGCAAGAATCCCGACGCGTGGATGGCGTGTCGGCGGGGCCATCTCTTCTCGGCCAAGTCCGACAAGCGTCGACGCTGTCCGACTTGCCACGTCCTCGTCGAGCCGACCGCCATCTACACGCCGATGCGAACGATCACATGCGAATGCGGCAAGGCAGACCGCCTCGCCGATCGCGCTAAGACCTGGCGATGGGAAATCATCCTCGTCGATCGATCTAGCCGTACTGCCCGTGAGGTCGACATTCCCACCGACGCCGAACGAGAGAAGGCCGACTCGGATGAATGGCGGCCGGTTCACGATCTCGGGCCAGTTCCACCCGGTCAAGAAACAAGCGTGCTCATCCGTCACGGCTTCCAGCGCTGGCAGGATCTGTACCCGAACCGGCAGCGCCACATGCTGGAGCGAATGCTCGACCTGGCGAGCCATTGTTCCGAAGATCCCGCAGTCGTGCGTGCGGCAGAACTCGCCATCGTTGGCAGCGCAGAGATGGCCGGGCACCTATCGCGATGGGACCGGTTCTACCTCAAGAGCTTCGAATCGATGGCAGGCCATCGATTCAACCTCACGACCCTCGCCGTCGAGCCCAACGTCTGGGGCGGCGTCGGCCGCGGCCGCGGAACCGTCCTGCGACGCCTCAACCAACTCGTCAAATCCGCGACCTGGCTCCATGAGAAAACAGGCCGCGAGCTGCACGTCCAAGGCCCCCTCATCAGCAACACACCGGTTACCCCCATGAACGAGTGGGATGTACGGGTTGTCGAGGGCAGCAGCGAACAAATGGTCCTGCCGTCGCACTCGGTTCATCTGGTGCTGACCGATCCGCCATATCACGACGACGTCCAGTACGCGGAACTGTCCGGCCCTTTGCGCGCGTGGGCTCGCCTAGCAAACGAGAAGCTCACCAACGAGGCACTCACCGGCGAAGCCGTGGTCAACAGCGCCACCGGCCAACTCGTCGACGACGGCGCCTACGAGGCACTACTCGGCCGCATCTTCAGAGAGGCTCGCCGGACACTTCGACCGGACGGACACCTCATCTTCAGCTACGCCAACCGAAGCCCACGCGCCTGGGCCGCCGTCTTCGGCGCGCTGCAAAGCGCCGGCCTGCGCGCCGCGGGCTGCGAGATTGTGCACAGTGAGAACGAAACCGACCACGCAAAGCGCGGCGTGCGAGCCTGCACCCTCGACCTCATGCTCGACCTCGTTCCGGCCGGACCGGCGGTCGTCAAGCAACACCGGCCCCATCCCGCTCCAGACATCCCGCTAACTGACGAACGACGGTTTCTCAGCGTCGTCGCCGACATGTTCCTGCAAGTTGGCGATCTCAAGGATGGATGGCGCCACGAGGTCCACAAGACGCTTTCAGGGCATCCCTTCATTACGCCCTCGACGGAGCGAAACACAAAAGCGCCGCTGGAAACGAAAGAGCCGGAGGACACACCGGCGAGTCTCACCTGATTTTTACGACATCAAGTGGTGACTCTGCTGGTTTTCCTGAGCGTTGCGCTTGCCGGAAATTGCGTCCGAGCAGGTCAAACGGCGTGTTCGTACTCGTTTAGGATCCTGACCAGGCATTGCGTTCTCCGATTGTTCGGGTGAGCGGTCTGGTTCGGTTCGGCGATCACTGAAGGCAGCGGTTTCAAGGGGCGCGCGTTGGCGATGCCTTGGTGAGGCGGGTGCTCGTCGTAGAAGGTCTCGAACTCGCGGAGCGCGTGAAGCAGATGCCGCTGGTGGCAGATCAACATGCAGTCCAGGAGCTCGCTGCGGCAGGCCTGCACCCACCGCTCCATCACTGCGATTCATTCTCGGCATCCGCACTCCAGTGAGCACCGTCTGGATGCCAGCGTCGGCCATGACGGCGTCGAACACCTCAGGGAACTTGCCATCCCGGTCGCGGATCAGGTGTAGTTTTCGGCAAGCACAGCGTTGCGGCCGTGCATTAGGAGCGGTGCCCACCAGTCAACGCCCTTAAGCTCCGCGAACGAATTTCAGGGGCCGCCCGCATTCTCCAACCTGCGCCTCCGTCTAGATCGATGCTCATTGCCCCTCGAAATATCTATTCGAAAAATTTTTCAGTCGGGATGAGCAGTACCTTAGGCCGCCCGGCTGTACTCATCTTCTTGCGAGTAAACTTTCCTTCTTCAAGCATCCTGCGAACAAAATCCTGCCATGCACCAAGGCCGTACTCTCGAATCCAGTTAAGCTTCTTGTTCTCTTCAGGAGCGAAGTCACGTGAACTCACGATAACCGGCCCGGAGAAATCCTGGACACGCGCCTTGAAGTAGTCATCCCTCTCGCGGAGGCTGTCGTCGGTGTCCACGGCTAGCCCGAGCACACGCCTGATCGCTGGCTGTCCGACTACCAACATGCCCTGCGTCATCAACTCATCCACATTCTTGTAGGAGTCACCCAGAAGTACGTCCGGTGATGAGCCCGTCAGGTCCAGATGTCTGACTCGGCTAGAGACAAGCTCCAACTCGACACCCGGCCTCACAACCAGGCGCTGAATCTTCGCGTCGACGAGCCGAACACGCCCGCTGCCACCAAGCTCGAGCCTTTCAACGGTGATCTGACGTGCAACGCGCGAGCCGTCCGCTGTCCCATACACCTTTGCCCACAGCTCACCGAGGCTGATCGCACCTGGAAGATCGGCGCGCGGCGTCTCCGCGACCACCGCCCGTTGCAGCGCTGTGATCAGTTCGGTGGGCGGTTCGCTATAAACGGTCCGCCAGTTGGAGACGATCAGTTGCGCGCACAACGTCGAGATCGATACGTCGCGCAGCAAAGCGGCGGCTAGGCCTATGGGCAGCCGGGTGACTTGCCGGGCAAGGAACTGCTCGGCGATGGCGAGGTGTGTGAACTTGAAAGACAGGTCATCCTCCGCCCACTCGGCGCTTACGCCGCACAGTGAACCCAGTCGGCGCCGCTCCTGGGGGCTGAGTTCGCGTTCGAGGGCTTGACAGGCCGCCATCTCCAGATACTCCTGTGAGATCTCGGGCACGGCATTTCGGGCGGCCAGTTCGGCGACCTCTGACAGGACGTCGGCCAGTGATTGCCCGTCGAAGAGTTGCACCCCCTTTTTGTCGGTCAACTTGCGCCGCTCTCGCCGCAAGTAGTTCTCAACGACGAACTGGAGGAAGTCCGCCTGCTCCCCCGATCGGACCCAGGCAGCGAAGGCCAAGCAGAAGAAGGGTGTGATCAACAACTGCCGAATTTCGGGAGTAGTGTCTTCGGGCACTATGACCGACAACTGGTCCATGAGTTCCTGCATTTCCCCTGATCGCCACGGCAGCAACTCCATCGTCGTGACGAATGGCGGCCAATCCAGCGTGCTGTGCGAGGCTAGGTGACGGCGGAGTTTCGCCTCGGCATAACTCGACCGCGCCGCCAGAACGACCGTTCCCTGACCTCGCAACGGGTCCAGGATCTTACTCAGTCCAGTCAGCGGATTGTCGTAGGTGCGAAGGCCGATAAGCTCATCGAATCCATCGATAACCAGGATCGCCAGGCCAGCGCGGCACAGCGCTAGCGCGGAAATGCGATTGATGATCTTGGTGCGCCCAGCACGGGCCTCCAGTAGCGTCTCCAGACTGTTGGCGGTCTCCCCGCTCGATGAGAGATAGATTGCAATAGGAGTGGGTTCGCCTCCAGGAGACAACGTCTGCCTGGCGAACTGCAGAAGACTGTGAGTTTTGCCTGCTCCGGCCTCACCGGTGAGCGTGACAAGGTTCGTGTACGACCGGTAAATCACGGTCTCGGCAGTGATCTGATCGAGCGCTTCGGTGATAGTGACATCGCCGTTGTCACCGGAAATGCCGTTGTTCACACGCACCCTGGTCGACACGTTCGACAGGTGGCGCTTGAGCCCGGGGAACAACTCATGGCTGAGCTCACCTTCGCTCCTGACCTGCTCCTCGAGGTCCATAAGCAGGCGCTCCTTGAGGAGTTCCCAATTGCAGACATCGGCGAGGAATTCCGGGTACGGCCGCTGGACGGATGCAGACTGCCACAGGCGGGCGTGGTTGTTACTTAGCTCGAACCGGTCGACGCGGTGGATTGTGCCCGTGGAGGTGACTAGGTCCCAATGAACCAAGATCGGTTCGGGCGGCTCGACAACAACCTGGACTGAACCGGGCTGGGCGAACCCTCGCAGGTCTCGTTCGATGTCCACCGCGAAGTCCTCCAACGGCCGGTAACCTCTGCGTGGCTCTGACCGCTCAAGTGCGTCGAGGATATCGGGGTCGGTGACGTCGGTCGCCGGCCCGGACCGGGGCCAGTAGGTAGCTGAAACTTCGGAGTAGTCGTTCAGTGCGGCCAAGTCGCCATTGACCGTGATGAAGAACGGCTTCAGCAAGGTGACGTGCCCGTGCTCGTAGATCGACGAGATCTCTTCCGCGTTGGTCGCGACCAGCCGGTGAAGGACGTCGAGATCCACTCCCTCGGGGTCCGGACCGCCGTGGAACACCTGGTTGCGCATCCGCCGCAGCGACATGCCCGTCGCTACCTCCACGTCGACGCACTCAGCAACCCGGAGCGCGGCGTCCTGACAGGGACGACAGTCCAGGGACATGCGCTGCAACTTGACGTAGCGGGACCAGACATCCAGAGATCCCGGTGTGGGTACCGCCGAGGGCGGCTCCGACACGGCCGCGCACAACAGCCCCAGCACCCGCAGTTGGAACTCAACATGGGCCAAAGTCCTCAAAGGCGCCTGCCGCGAGCCCGGCGCGGCTACAAGGTCAGCGATGGTCACTTGGTCTCCGCAAGGATGTTTGCTGGCTTCACCATTGGTCTTATCGGAAAATAGCGCGTCGCTGGTCGGCGGCGGCACCGATTTACGCAGTCCGGCTCGTCCTCGTCTCCGGCTTCCTCCCACCCGCACGATCTCGACGGCGAGGACTGGTGGCGGGCGGGTACGGCAGCGCAGGGGTCTCCGACCGGCAAGGCCGCCCTCTACGCCCTCCTGCACGCTCCCCTACCCCACACTGGCCGGCGCACTGGCCAGCCCCGCATGGCGAGCGCGACGCTTTGGTTGCGCCGACGAGCCGCTGCGACCGCAGCCGGCGACCGCAGCCGACATCTGCACCACCGCAGGCACACCGCGCGTGACGGTCGGGAGGGCAGACATCGGGTCTCCTTGAGGAGTTGCTTTTAATCCGTAGGTTGTGGGTTCGAGTCTCACGCGACCCGCCACCCCCGACCAGGGAAAACACCGTTTCTATAGACCGTCGGTGATCACGCCTAGGGCCCGGCTGAGGCCGCCTTGCTCACAGGCCAAGCCGAACACCCCGTGTCCGCCCAATCCTGGCGGGGAGCAAGGCCGAGTTCCCGCGCCGAGCTGCTCGCAGCCGCCGCGCCTCCGGTATGCGGTTAGTCCCTTCGCAGGTCGCCGGGCAAGGACAGGGAGCGGATGCTCTCGATTACGCCGCAGAAGCCGTGTTATCGACGCAAACCCGAACAGCAGGCCGAGCCCGGATGCGGTGCCACGCCGGTTCGCGGCGCGAACCGGTCGACCGGCGCCGCACCAGGCCCGCCCGGGTATGGCACGCCGCCAGCCGTCGACGCCGGGCCGGAGCACGGCCCCGGCGCTGGGTGGTGCCAGGCACTACACCAGCCGCGCGGAGCAAGTACGCGGCGGTCTTCTCCGCGGCGGTGTGCGCGACCTCGGGTAGCACGGAGGTGTAGGTGTCGCCGGTCAGCACGATGCTGGAATGCCCCAGCATCTCCTACACCACCTTCAACTCCACCCCGGCCGCCAGCGCCAGAGTGGCAGCGCCATACCGCAGGTCGCGCAGCCGGATCGGCGGCACTCCGTGCGCGGCGATCAGCCGCTGGAAGATATGGGTGAGCCAGCCCGGAGAGATCGGGTCGCCGTTGCGGTTGGTGAACACATAGCTGTCGCGATAGCGCCCGCCGTAGGCGTCCGCCTCCGCAAGCTGCCCGGAGCGGTGCGCGCGCAGCACGGCAATCGTGGTGCGATCCAGCGCGATCACCCGGGTGCTGTGCGTGGTCTTGGGCGGGCATGCCATCAGCCGCCCGTCCCTCGACTGCAACTGACGACAGATCACCGCGGTGCCCTCGTCCAGGGTCCCGGTGCCAGCGCATTACTGTGTCCGGCCGCACGAGCAGTCGCGTCTGCCGCAATACGCCACGAGGCAGCCGGTGCAGCATCGCCGCGAGCAGCGCTCGATCCGGACCGGTGAACCGCAACCCTCGCCCCGTCCAATTGGCGCTCCATCACCGTGATCTGATGCCGCAGCACCAAGATCCCGGCGTCCTTCTCCCGGTCGGTCATCGAAGCGGACACAGCACCGCGGACGCGTTCGCCACGGTCAAGTAGGCCAGTCGCAACAGCACAACCGCCATCATCCCGGGCGATGGCAGCGTCGTGGCATGTCCCGCGCCGGTTCCCAACCTGCGACGCCACCCGCCGGACATTAGGGCTCTCACCTGTGCGGACGTACTTTTCGGCAAGCACAGCCCCGCTCATCGCCTCGATCATCCAGGACGCCCCGGATATCGCCGGGACGGTCCTCACCGAGCTTGGGTCCGACAAGGACGTCAAGCGGGCGTGTGCTCAGAGCACCCACGTAGGAAGGTGTTACCAAGACCTCCTCGACGTCGCTGAGTCGTAGAGCACGTCGGCATCCTCGAAGCGAACGGTGACGAGCGCGCGCGAAAAGCCCAGCACTTGGCACTGGAACCGGGGGGAAGCTCACCGGGAGATCGGTCAGCAGTAGTCCGCGGCAACCTGGCCGAAAGGGATCACAGTGGCGCGCCACCGCTCGTCCAGCTCGGCGCCGGAGGGCAGCACGGTCCACCAGCATCTCTTTGATCATCGGATCCGCCGTTCATGACGCACCCTTCGCCGCTTTCTTCCAATAAGTCATGTGGTCGCGAGTGGCTAGGGTGTGGGAGTGGTCGGGGCCTAGCACGCGCAGGGACTCGGCCAGTAGTTCTTCGAACGCGGCCGCGGCGGCAGCAGTGTCCCCGGCCTTGCCCAAACACGTGGCCAGGTTGCCGCGCAGGGTCAAGGTGTGGGGATGGTCGGGACCCAACACGCGCAGAAACTCGACCAAGAGCTCCTCGAATATGGTGGCGGCTCCGGCAGCATCCCCGGCCTCACCTCGCCAGAAGGCAAGATTGCCGCGGGTCATCAGGGTGGCGGGGTGATCGGGACCCAGTACCCGCAACTGATCAGTCAGGAGTTCTTCGAGTGCGGTGGCGGCTCCGGCGGCGTCCCCGGCCTCGCCTCGCCGCACGGCCAGGTTGCCGCGCAGGGTCAAGGTGTGGGGATGGTCGGGGCCCAACACGCGCAAAGACTCCACCAAGACTTCTTCGAACGCGGCGGCGTCTCCGACCTGCTCTCGCCAGAAGGCCAGGTTGTTGCGAGTGGCCAACGTTTGGGGGTGGTCGGGGCCCAGTACCCGCAGTTGATCGGCCAGGAGTTCTTCGGCCGCGGTGGCGGCTCCGGCGGTGTCCCCGGCCTTGCCCCGCCAGGCAGCCAGGTTGCCGCGGGCGGTCAAGGTGTGAGGATGGTCGGGACCCAACACGCGCAGGAACTCGACCAAGACCTCTTCGAACGCGGCCGCGGCGGCGGCAGCGTCCCCGGCCTCGCCCAAACATGCGGCCAGGTTGTTGCGGGCAGTCAGGGTTTGGGGGTGGTCGGGACCCAACACGCGCAGGAGTTCGGTCAAGTGTTCCTCGAATGCCGCGGCGGCTCCGGCGCTGTCACCGGCCTTGCCCTGGAACATGGCCAGGTTGCTGCGAGCGCTCAAGGTGTGAGGATGGTCGGGACCCAGCACGCGCAGGAACTCGACCAGTAGTCGCTGAAATGCGGTGACGGCTTCGTTCACGTCCCCGGCCTCGCCTCGCCAGAAGGCCAGGTTTGTGCGGGCGCTCAGGGTGGCGGGGTGATCGGGGCCCAGTACCCGCATTCGATCGGCCAGGAGGTCTTCGAACGCGGTGGCGGCTCCGGCGGCGTCCCCGGCCTCGCCCCGCCACGAGGCCAAGTGGCCGCGGGCGCCCAGGGTATGAAGATGGTCGGGTCCCAGTTCTTGCCGGCAGATGGCGTGCAGGTTGGTGTAGGCGGTGCTAGCCGCGATGGGCTGCCCGGTTTCACCCAAGCTGCTGGCGGCGCGAAACAGCACGAAGTGGGCGCCGGTATCGGTGGTGCACAAAGCGCTGCCGGCGGCTCGCTGCAGGGCGCTGGTGTTGGCACGCAGGACCTGACCGCGGTCGTCGCGCTCGATCTGTGGCCAAGCATCCAGCAGGGCGTCGGCGGCGGTTTGGCTGATCTGGGCCAAGTGGATTGGGCCGTCGTCGGGCTTGGAGTGGAGGTTCTCGCGGGTGGCGCGCTGGATGAGTTGGTGGACGCGAACCTGGTGATGGGCGGCGGCGCGGTTGTATTCGATCAGGTTGTAGCGGTGTAGCAACCGCAGCCCTTGGTCGATGGTCTGCTCGGTGAGGTCATTCGGGTCTGGTAGGTGGGAGGCGAGGTAGTCACGGACGGTGCTGCTTGTGAACACCGCTGTGGGAATGCCGTTGGGGTCCAGGACGCTGGCCAGTTGCATCAGGGGTCGCGCCAGCCCCCGTGGGCGATCCTGATCGGCGCGGTCAACGGAGATGTCCCACACCGCCGAAACGATCCGCTGATCCTCAGCCAGGTCGTCGGGTTCAGGGACGGTGTCGGCCAGCAGCTTGCCGAGCAACAGTTGGCGGTAGTGGCCGCAGTCCAAGTCCTGCTGGAGCATGTAGGCCGCGGCCTGGGCCAGAGCCAAGGGAAGATGTCCCAACTCGCTGATCAACGCGGCCCGCTGAACAGGGTCGGCGGCCAGACCGCCGAGTCGGTGTTGTAGGTAGGCATCGGCCTCCTGGCCGGTGAACAGGCCGACCTCCACGACTTCGGGGTGCAGTCCGGGCGGGGACAGGTCGCGGCGGCGAGTGGTCACCATGGTGGTGCCTGCAGGGGAGGCCGGCGGCCACAGTCCGCGCAGGTCGCCGTGGGCCTGGACGTCGTCCAGCACCAGCAGCCAGCGTTGGTCGGTGGTGGCGGCCCAGTCCAGAAACACCCGGGCGGCATAATCGGAGTCGTCGCGGTCAGCCAGCTTCAAACGGACGGCGGCGTTGGCGTAAGCGTCCACAACTCCAGCGCGGGTGGAGGCGGTGACCCACACCAGCACCTGCACGCCGCGCTGGCGGGCGCTGCGGGCGTAGGCGGCAGCCAGCTGGGTCTTGCCTATCCCGCCCGTGCCGGCCAACACCTGGCACACCACTCCCGTCCCGACGGCTGTGGCCTGCTGCTCCAGCCGGTCAGCGATAGCCCGGTGCTGAAAGCAGTCAGCCTCGGGCGGGATCGGTCCCACCTGAACCAGCGGCGGCGACTGCCATGCCGGTGCGGGCGGGTGCGATGTAGGCGGGCGGCCGCCAGCGTTGGCTTCGGCGCGCGCCTTGGTCCAGGTGTCGCGCCACCAATCCGGCGGCGGGATGACAGTGTCGGGGCTCTTCTCCTTAGCCAACGGTCGCAGGTACTCCTCCACCAGCCAGTGCACGGTGTCCAGGCTGCCTGGGGTCCGCTTGCCACGTCGCCACTCACTGAAAGAGCTTTGGTTGAACGGCACCGTCGGCTGGCGCCGATTCGCCCGGTTCTCCATGGCCTTCCCGGTCGGCGCCCCCGCCGCTTGATGCAGCTCTTGCAGCCGCTGGGCGAAGGCCTCGATCGCGCTCACCGATTCCGTCACCGCGCCTTCCTCATCATGAGCTCCCCCAAGTGACGCCTGGGTCCTGGTTGCTGGCGGTCGTGCGGCTGTAGACGGAGGCGATCAGATCTGATCGCCAGCCCTACAGAAAACCCGCCGAGGCCAGGTCACCACGGTCCTACACCAGACGGGTTCACGCCAGAAAACCCATCGAACAGGTGCAATCGAGTCGCTGTCCCGGCCCACTCAGAGGGCTCGGAACCACCCCGAGAAGGAGATCGCCCATGACCGCCCCGTCTCTTCGTACCCGGCTCGGCCGCGTTGCGCTGACCGCGTTCGTGCGCGGCAGTGCCACCGCCGCCGGCGCCGCCGTCATCAGTCTGGCCACCTGGTGGATCACCCACCACTAACCTTGGACCGCACGAGTGGCCCACCTCACCAAGCGTGGGCGACCGTTGACTTCTACTTCGACCGCGACGGCACCTCGCTCGTCTTACACAGGTGCAGCTCCCTTGGGGAGACTGGTCGGGACCGTACGGTTTTCGGCACCTCTCTCTGTCAAGCGGCGGTGAGCAGAGAGGTATCCAACTTGTTGGATCGGTGGCCTTGATCGCGGCCTGCAGCCAAGATCAACAAGGCTGTGGCCGGGGTCGGCAGGATCGTCTGCTCGCCGCGCCGAAGTGCCCCGCGGCCCTGACCGCGGTCGCGGTCAGGTTGCCGAACAGGTTGGAGCGAGCGGTCATCACATGCTCCTTGCCGTAGCGGTTCGACCAAGAGAAGCTGGCGACTCGCTTCCCGTGACAGCCCTTGGTGTGACCTACGCCACCGCGCGCGGGTGTCACACAGCGGCGGAGGCCGGCGTCTTGTGCGCGTGGCACGATCGACAGCGAACAGGCAGGAGCCGGCAATGGGCCCCGTCGGCTCGTTGTCGGCTCGGCGGTTCCGAACCGGATCGGCACGCGGCGGCACCGTGCGGCACGCGAATCGGGCTCGATGCGGACGGATCGACACCAGCCGACACCGAGCAGGCCGCTCCGATACAGCAGTTTCGGACTTTTAATCCGTAGGTTGTGGGTTCGAGTCCCACGCGACCCACCACCCCTGACCAGGGCAAACGCGAGATTGTCCTGGTATGCCTCCCGCCTGGGATGCCCCGCTTCGTTCCCTCGTTGGCTCGATGTTGGCTCGGCGGCTCGTTCCGGGCCTCCAACCATCCCGCCCATGCCCGAGAAGCGGGACCGCCAGGCCCCACAAGATCGGGCGCATCGCTCGCAGCAACCGGCAGCCGAGCCGGCCAGAGCGGGCAACCGCGGACGCGAATCCGCAGTCCTGCATGCGCTGCTCCCTGCATACCCAGCGAGCAATCCAGCAGCCCTCACCTCGCCACCCCAGCCAACTGCCCGATCAGCGCACCCCGGACAAGATCCGAGCCCGCACCAGGCGCCATTTAGTTCAGGGTCAATCATCAGATCATCCGCCGAATCTTTACAAGACAGAGCTATTCATTGGGGAGTGACGCCTCCTTCTTTGAGGAGGCCATCAGCGATGGAATCCTCTGTACTTCGATCTAGGCGCAGAGGACCTAAAGTCCTCGAACCACTCGTCGAGATCACCGGGTTTCGCGACAGTGGTTCGGCCTGCAAGGTAGGCGTATTCATAGTCCTTGTCCTCAAACAAGGAATCGTGAAGCATATCGAAGTCGAAGTCGAAGCGAGACTCCGGCATACCACCCGCGAAGAGTTCGAACTCGTCGCCCTCCTCGGCGACCATCTCGGCCGCTCGATCGAGTGCGAGATGCAGGGCGATCTCCTCTGCCATGGTATGCGGTTCGGGAAGGTCTCCGCCTTCGATGTCACGAGCGATGTCTTCGAATGCGCGCGCGAAGCGCCGATAGAATTTTCGGCTCTGCCAAGACGCGACATGAGGGATAGGCCAGAGCTCGCCGTGCGGTCGAAGCGGGGCACCGGATGAGATCTCATCTGCCCGATCGTGAACCTCGTCGCAGTAGATTTCAGCTGCCGCATGGATCAGCGAGGCAGTTCTGGGAGGCATGGGAACGCTGCAGTCGCAGTCAGCGTACTCATCGCAGGCCCTGCACTCCCTACAGGAGTCAACACAATCGCCGCAGGCGGGACAGCCATCGGCAGGGCATGCACTGATGGGGAATGACCCGAATGGACTGATACCCCTTACCGGACTGTCCGCGTTCACAGGTTCGGAAGCCTTGACTCGGTCAAGGACCTGCTGGATTGCTGCGTTCACGCTCTCGGGCTCGTCGGCAAGCACAGCACGGAGGCGAACTCGGAAGCCGAGCGCCTCGTCCCTGTCGTACATGTACTGGTTTAAAGCGGCGGAGAGAGCATCGGCGCGAGCAGCTTCGCTGATGGTGGCGACAGCCTCGAGTCCAGCGAAGCCGCTGTGGCGCTCCTTTTCCCTTACAAGCGCAAACACCCTGCTCTTGCTGGGGTTATGCTGCGGGACGAATGCACAGATGTTCGCAGCGGTGACGGAGGAGGTCATGGCTTCTCCTTGCACGTAAGGGCTACAACTGACACCTCGAACGGATGTCAGCCGGGGGTAACCCGATATGAGTTTGTCGGTGATCTGAAGGGATTCGCTGGTGATCCGGGTGCTTCCGCGGATGCCTTGGCGATTAGTAGCTTGACACAGGGACCTCGGTGACACAAGCGCTTCATCGAATCCGGTCCGAGTGGAGTGCAGGGTCGAGCACGGCCCGAGCGCGCCATCGTCCAGACCGAACCACAAGGGGGAGGACCTAAATTAGCTCCGCGAGCCTTTCGGCGATCATTGTCTCCTCGCACTTGGACGACGCAGCGCTGTCCGCTTGGGCCGGATTGGCTACGGGGAACGTCACAGCCAGCACGTGTTTGCCAGTTCCCCGCCTCCGGCGTTCACCATGAGCACCTGGGATCTGGAAACCGGCGCCACGTCCTCCCACGAGTGCATGCGGATACGCTGGCCGAGAACCCGGGCACTCAGCGGCTTGGGCGCGCCCACCATCCGCCTCGATCAGGCCGAGTTCGAGTACCGGGACCCAGATGACACCGACCGCCCACCTCGGCGACACCGACCCCGCCGTGCAACTCGGTGGTCTACACGACCCGCTGGCATCACCGCGTTCATCCTCGGCATCCGCGCCCTGGTGAGCACCGTCTGTCCACCGGCGGCACTTCGCCCCTCGGGCCGAGGCGCGCATCTAGGTCGCGACCTAGATCACCGACTTCTACAACGCCAACAGACCGCGCCAACGACGGGCTCGCCCCGATCACGTTCGAGCGTCGGGCGGCAGAAGCGCGGAGCGCATCCACGGCCCAGCACAGGGCCGAAGTGGCATAACACCGTCTCCACGCTTTGAGGGGTTCGACAAGGATCCCACCTGTCGTGGTCGCTGCGGGCGGCTGAAGCAGGCCTGTTAACGACACGGTGCAACACGAAGCTGAAGCATCTTTGCGCGAAACGTGTGCCATACTAAAGTCGCCGTCCTGGCCGAATCTGCGGCTCCGGACGCGGATTCAGGAGGTCCACGATGGTTTCACTCTCGCCCGCCGAAGCTCTCGGCTCCCATGCTCCCGGTGTCCGCGACCTGCTCGTCGAGGTCATCCGGTCCAGACACGGCCGGGAGGCCGAGGCGCACTTGGCCAAGGGATCGCGCTACTCGATGGGATTCGGCAGCCAGTGGCGCGATCTCCTCGACGACGCACTGGAGGCCCTGGCCGACCGGGGTTACCAGTCGCACAAGCTGGCACCGGCGGGTTATGAACTCCCCGTCGTCAACGACAGTCTGATCTACGTCTGGCGGGTGCCGGGCACTCCCGACGCGGTGAGCCGGTTCGCGTCGAGCCCCACACGGAAGAACGGCTTTTCTGCCCGGCCACCCGACCCGATGCTGTTCGAGCCGGGTTTTGGGAACGAGCCCGAGCCGGACGACGAGGCCTCGGGCGAGGCCGAGAAGGTGACGGTCGAGCGCCTGGTGAGGGCGGTCGGCGATTCGATGCCCGTCGTGCTCGTCATGGTCCACTCCTCGCCGCGGCAGTTGCAGTCGATCGAGTGGGCGGTCGCCGATCTTGACGACGAGGGCAAGGTCAAGCTGACCGGGCACGAGGCCATCTGGGAGCCGGAACTTGTCACGGCCGACACGAGCTCGGACGGCGAGTCGTTCGACAGCGGCACCCCGGTTCCGCCCGCCATCGAGCCGCGGAAGCAGGAGGGCACGGATCCGGATGCGCGATGACACCCCGGGCCTGTTCGACATCTCCGGCTCCGGGCAGAGGCACGGCCGCTTCGAGCCGGCGAGGCTGACGCAGGCCCGCGTCCGCCGCTCGGTGACCAAATCCGACTTGGCCACCGAAGTGGGCGTGTCCGCTGCCGCGATCGGCCAGTACGAGGCTGGCATCAATTCGCCCCGCCCCGACGTACTCGAGCGCTTGGCAAAGGCGCTGGACGTCCAGCCGGGCTTCTTCAGCGTCGGACGGCCGCTGGCGCGCATCGACACCCTGAACGCGCACTTCCGGAGCCTGCGGTCGGCCCGCGTGAGTGATCGTCAGAAGGCGCTGGCCACGGCGACGCTGGTGTGGGAGCTGACGTTCGCACTCGAGCGACACGTCAGGCTCCCCGAGACCGACCTCCCAGAGATCCGCCCCGGCAGCTCACCCGCCGAGGCCGCTGCCCTCCTGCGCCGGCACTGGGACCTGCCCGACGGCCCGGTCAAACACCTTGCCACCACAGCCGAGTCCCACGGCATCGTGTTGGCAGTGCGTCCTCTCGGCGAGATCGACGCCGTCGATGCCTTCTCCGTCATCATCGTCGACCGTCCGATCATCATCACGACGCCGCGGCGGACCGAGAACGTGTTCAAGCACCGGTTCTCGATCGCGCACGAGATCGGGCACGTGCTGCTGCACGCCGACTCCGGCGAGCACAGCGCGGCTATCGAGAAGGAGGCCGACGAGTTCGCCGCGGCTTTCCTCACCCCTGCTGCGTCCATGGACGCAGCCCTCCCGCAGCGGCTCGACCTGGCGGCACTGGACCGGCTCGGCCGCACGTGGGGCGTCTCACCAACGTCCCTGGTCCGCCGAATGGTCGAGCGCGGTCGCACCACCGAGTCCTCGGCGCGCCGGGCCTACCAGCGTCTGTTGACGGTCTACGACGCCAAGGCGGACCCGACCAGCGCCTACCCGGGCGAGATGCCGACGCTGCTGAGGAAAGCCGCGGAGCTCGCTGGCGACCATGGCGCGCCGGTGCCCGTGCTCGCCGAGGCCCTGAAGATCAGCGCCGCGCAGGTGCGCAACCTGCTGGGCGAGGCCGACGAGCGCCCAGTGCTGCGTCTCATCGGCAGCGACTGACCTCTCTCCCTACAGCGCAGCGACCGACGGGCACTGCCCCGGCCTCGGCGCTCATCATCGACAACCAGAGGGATCCTGACTCAATGGCCTATCCCACCCTGGCGCTCCACTTACTCATCTCGGCACCCGGGGACGTACCCATCGAGGACATGGCGATCACCCGAAAGACGATCAGCCAGTGGGACCTCAACCTTGGCCGCCATGTTGGCCTCACCGTGCTTCCTGTGTCCTGGACTGAGCACGCCGTCGCTGAGTTCGGCGAACGGCCGCAGGCCATCCCCGGTCCGGTGCCGGTCTGCTCACCGCTCCGACCTGCAGCGATCCGCACCAGGCGGCGGAACTGCCACACCGACAGGCCGGTGAACACCGGCACCCACTCGTCCCGACCGGCCCTGATCATCCGCTCTCGCCCTCACATTAGAGAGCCCTCTTTAGGGCCTCACACCAGCCGGTATATCGTTGATGGAGGAGGAGTTCTGTAAACGTCCCATAGCAGTTGGCTAGTATTGGCGCCGTGCTCTTGATTCTTAACCAAGAATGCCGTTACCGCCACCACATATCCGTCTGCGCGACCCCCTGAGATGACATATGCCTGCATTGCCGGCCGCCCACCCCCAATGGTTTCTTCGCCGCATTCAGCGATGACCCCGGCAAGTTCGCGGTCTGTCGGGAGGCGCACCTTAAGCGTCGGCAGGTCAAATGCGAGCTTAACTGCGCGCACCCCCTTAAACAGGACGTCTACACGATCTCCATATTCATCGCCCATTGGGCTCTTCAGCAGCAGTTGCTTGTGAGTACTCACGAGCGAGTCGACATAGAATTGCCTATCAAGAACCAGCGGCAGCTCCCAATTATCCACCGTTGGTCGAGGCGGAATTCGTCGCATCGAGATAGCCTTTCGTTAACTGAATGGGTTGGGAACGACTTTTCCATTCTTGTAGAAGGTAGTTCTAGCCATCGCCCCACTCTCACGCAAGGTATACATTTCCCAATCGAATGGACTGGGCTCTCGACCGCCTTTGCGAATTCTGAAATTGCCGTCCGCGTATAGCTCTCCTCGCTCGATGGCCGTATCGAGACCTTCGGCACCGTCGAGGCTGACACTGAACCTGGTATTAGGTTCAAAATATGCAGCAGTTTGCAATTCCGTCATCCAACTTTCTGATCCCATCAGATGCCTCGCACCGACTTGCTGGCTGAAACCCGGAACCTTCTCACTTAGGCCGAGTGCAATGTGATCACACCGTCCGCTGTTGTGGACCAGGACCGGCGTGTTGCGCGCTTCTACATAGTACGTGTGCAGCTTGGCGATGGTGAGGTTGTGGGCCCGTTGGTGGTGGGCGGTCCAGTGTTTGGTGGCCGTGACCTGGGCGTAGGTGCCAGCGCTGGTTCGGAGCCACATGCCAGGCTTGAGGTCGGTGGCGTCGATCCACTTGTTGATGTCGCCAGCGACCCAGAAGGGGTGGTGGTCAGTGGCGACGACCACGCCCCGATTCTGCCCGGTGTTGGTGCGGATTAGGGAGCCGCTGTCTTTGGGTTGCTTCTTGCTTGTCCAGGAGGGCTGTGGCGCACCTGTGTCGATGGTGATCTGTACGAGGTTCTTGTCTCCGTGTCCGGTGATGGTGGCCAGGACTGGCTCAGCTGTGGTCTTCCCTGTTTCGGGGTCGGTGGCCAGGACCTTGTCGCCGACCTTGATGTCTTCGATGGGTTTGCTCGTACCGTCCGCCAAGAGGACAGGCGTGCCAGGAACGAAGCTATTGCAGCCAATTTTTGCTCCTGCTTTGGCTGCCTTCGCGATTCGCTTGCTGGTGGCTAGCGTACCGAGCCAGGGGACGATGGCAATTCCGGAAAGGAGTGCGTTCTTCCAGTTTCCTTCGGCGAGGTAGTACAAGGCATTGACGGCGTCGGCCTGGTCGACGCCTGCCGCTCCTAGGATGTCTAGTTCGTCGTGGAGCGACAGACCCTTATTTACGTGGCATAGGGAGTCATCTTCGAATTCGGAGCAGAAAGCCAGTTGGGCTTGCAGTGTCTCTCGCGCTGTTTCTGGTTTGTCGTGCGCGTACCGCAACATGTCTTGGAGGATCTGGCGATAGATGGTGCGCTTCTGCTTGGTGGTCCCGAGGTCTTCTCGGGGGAACCGGGCAGGGTAGCGCGGTGCCATCGGTTCGTTGGTGTCGCCCGAGTGTCTGACGGGGTGGCCGGGGCGGTGGACGTCGTAGCCGCCTCCGTTGTTGGGGCGGCGGTCACCGCCGTCGCCGTTCCAGCATTCCATTCCGTCGGGGAGTCTGCGGCACATGTTGCCGTCGGGGTCGGCGTTGGTGACGGGGCTGTTGTTGGCGTAGGTGTAGCCGTTCATCTGCTGGGGGTCGGCCTGGTCCATGAGGGGGTCGACGGAGATGAAGCGGCCGGTTTGCGGATCGTATTGGCGGGCGCCGAGGGTGGTGAGGCCGATGGGTTCTTGGGTGCCGCCGACGAAGCCCTTGTCGTTAGGCCAGGTGGCGTCGTCGTCGAGGCCGCGAACGTTACCGAAGGGGTCGAAGCGGCGAACGGTCGTTTGCAGGGTGGCTGCGTTGATGGCGACCTGGGCGGTGCCCTGAGCATCGGCGGTGAGGTAGGTGACGGTGCCGTCGGAGGTCCGCATCGCGACGGTCTGGCCGGCGAAGCTGTAGTAACGGGTGCCGGTGGCGGTGGCGGCGCCGGTCAGGGCGCGCAGCTCGGTGCCGTCGGGCAGGTACAGGGTTGATCCGGTGGCGTCCTTGCGGATGAGAGTTTTGCCGTCGGCGTCGTGGATGTAGCTGGTGGTGGTGCCGTTCTCGGTGACCTTGGTGAGTTCACCTTCGGTGTCCCAGTCCAGGGTTTGGCCGGGGTTGGTGGGGCTGTAGCCGATGGCGCGGGTGGTGGTGTTGCCGGTGGCGTCGTATTGGTAGGTGTCGGTGCGGTCGCCTTCGCCGCCGGTCTGGACGACCGTGTTGAGGCGGTTGCCGTGGCCGGGGTCGGCGTAGGTGTAGGTGCGGGTGGTGTCGGTCTTGCCGCCGACGCCGTGCAGGGTCTCGGTCTTGCGGTTGCCGGCGGCGTCGTAGGTGAAGGTCTGCCAGTACGGTGCGGGTCCGCCGATCATCGATGCGGCCGGGGCGCTCGCGCAGGAGTCGCTGCTGCCTTGGGTCCAGGCTTGGGTAAGGCGTTGCAGGTGGTCGTAGGTGAAGCATTGGTTGTCGACGCCGTCTGGTGTGGTGTCGCTGATGGAGGTGATGGTGCCGGCGTCGGTGAAGTGGTAGGTGGCGTTGTGATCGGCGCCGCTACTGCCTGCGCGGTTGGTGCGGACGTTGTTCAGGCGTTGGGTGCCGTGCTCGTAGCCGAATCTCTGCCAGGCTTGTTTGGCGGGGTCGGATCCGTATTCCAGGACGGTGAGTTTTCCGGTGGCGGTGTACTGGGCGGTGTTGATGTAGGTGGCGTTGCCGGTCACTCCGGTGGGGCGCTGCCAGGCGTCGTAGGTGTAGAGGATGCCCTCGCTGGGGAGCCCTCCGGCTGCGGGCATGCCTTGGCTCTTGACGGTTCCGTCGGCGTTGTAGTCGGTGGTAAAGGCGTATTTGCCCTTGAGGGGTCCTTGAGAGTCGGGGATGGTGAGGAGGGTGCCTTGGGGGCGGCCGAGGGTGTCGTATTTGGGGAGGCTGGTGACGTAGTTGCCGTCGGTGGTGTGGCGGGTGGCCGAGGCGAGTTTGCCCTTGCCGCGGGTGCCGGTGTCGTAGGTCCAGGAGGCCAGGATCGGGCCGTCGGCCGCTCCGTCGTGGGTGGCGGTCTTGCGGCCTTGCCCGTCGTAGTCGATGAAGATCTTCTTGCCGCGGGCGTCGGTGGTGGAGGTGACCTGGTTCAGGTCGTTGTAGGTGTAGCTGGTGGCGCCCTTGTCGGGGTCGGTGGTGTGGGTCTTGCGGCCGCGCAGGTCGTAGGTGGTGGTGAAGGTGTTCCCTGACGGGTCGGTGACCGAGGCGATCTCGCCGGCGGGGGTGTAGGTGTACTTGGTGGCGTCGTAGTCGCCGGTGGGGGTGGAGGCCTTGTACTGCCGCTTCTCGATGATCTGGCCGCGGGCGTCGGTGATCTGCGCGGTGGGGGTGCCGCCGCTGAGCGGGGTGACGGAGGTGCGGTTGGCGCCGCCGTAGGCGTAGGTGGTGCGGAACAGTTCGCTGTCGGGCTGGTCCCCGTTCTCGGTGCTCACGCTTTCGACGGTCTTGCGGCCCAGCCCGTCGTATTGGGTGTGGGACTGGGTTTCGATCTTGCCGGGGACGTCGACGCCGAACAGGGTGGCTTCGGGGGCACCTGTAGCGGCGTAGGTGGCGTAGGTGGTGGCGACCTGGCCGCGGTCGTCGTAGAAGATGTCGGAGACCAGCCGGCCGCCAGGGCCCGGGGTCTGGGTCTGCCGGGTGCGCAGGAGCCCGTCGAGCAGTTCGATCTGGGCGAGTTTCTGATGGCCCGCGGCGTCGAGGGTTTGGGTGGTGACCGCGACGATCTTTCCGTCGGTGACCCGGTAGGAGTATTCGTAGGTGGGTACGGCGGTGGCCTTGGGCCGGTCGGGCAGCCACACCTTCAGCAGCCGCCCGAGCGGATCGTAGGTCAGGTCGGTGCGCAGGTTGCCGTTGGAGACGTCCAGCTCGGTGACCGGGAGCCCCCATGCGGGGTCGATCTGCTGGGTGGTGGTCAGCGACGTGGAGGCGTCGCCGGGTTTGGCGGGTGGGCCGGTGGTGGTGACCTGGGTGGTCAGGCCCTGAGTGTCGGTGTAGGTGGTGGTGGCGACGTGGCCGGCGGCATCGGTGGCCTGGGTCGGGCGCCCGTAGGTGTCGTAGCGGGTCTGGGACTGGGTCACGTAGGTGGCGGTGGTGCCGTTGTGGGACGCGACCGTGTCGATCTTGGTGACGTCGCCGGTGGTGGGTCCGTCGCCGAAGCCGCCGTTGTCGTAGTAGGTGCGGGTGTCGGCGACCAGTTGCTTGGAGCGGTCGGGTGTGGTCGCGCAGTTGACGGCGACGGTTTCGACGCGGGAGGGGTAGTTCAGCATCCAGGCGCCGGTGTTGTCGGCGTAGCTGGTGCGGGTGCATTTGTCGTCGCTGGCGGTCGCGACATCGCCGAGGTCGTCAACGGTGGTGATGCGGCCGACGCCGGGGCCCGAGGCGGTGTAGGTGTTGTCGGTCTTGGTCTGGGTCCAGCCGCCGCCGTCCTTGGCCGTCCAGGTCTGGGTGGAGTCGAGGGCGGTGGCGTTGGCGGTGGTGGTGCCCCACGATCGGGTCCGCGACGCGGTCTGCGCCTTCCAGGGGGTGTTGACGGTCTTGGAGTAGACCGCGCCGCCGGGCTTGTCGTAGCTGACGGTCTTCAGGGTGAACCCGGCGAACGCCTCGGCGTCGGTGTGGGTGCCACCTTCGCCGTCGGAGACGGTGACCGACTTTTCGCCGCCGTCCTTGTTCTTGCGGTCGCCGTCCATCCCGCGCAGGTAGTAGGTGTCGGTCTGGGTGGCGGGGTTGTTGTAGGGGCCGGTGAAGGTGCTGACGTGGCCGTAGCCGCGCCACTGCGACCAGGTCTTGTTCTTTTCCTTGGTCAGCCCGTCATCGGTGTCGAAGTGCCAGGCCGCGCCGCCCTGGTAGTCGTATTTGGTGACCATGTCCGGTGACCCGCCGGTGCGGTCGGACTTCATCACGCTGGTCACCACGTATTTGTGGAACCAGTCGGTGATCGGGTCCGTCCGGCCGGGTGGTTGCCAGATGACCGGCTGGCAGCGGCTGGTGTTGGTCTCCGGTGTCGGCAGGTCCGACAGCGAGCAGTCGGTGTCGGGGTCGGAGTAGCTGATGTCGATCTGCCCGCCGGACTCGTCGTCGATCGCACCGACCCGGTAGCGGATGTATTTCAGGATGTCGTCGCCGGTCTTGTCCACCCGGTTGGGCAGTTGCACGTTGGCGAAGGTGACCTCCGGCAGCGTGATGAACGACCCGTCGGCGGCGTGGCCGGTGTGCTGGATGCTGGTCAGCAGCAGGTCACGTTCAATGTCGGCCTCTCCCCACTTATGGGTGAGCGTCCAGGAGTCCACCGGCCGGTACCCCGTCCCGTCCGGTTTGAGGACCTGGGTGGTCACGCTCGTGAGACGTTTACGGGACCAGAACGTCGGCGACAGGGTGCCGTGGGTGTCCTTGCAGTCCTGGCCGGAGTCGCAGTGCAGGTCCCAGGGGACGTCCCACCAGGCGTCCGGCTTGTCGCCGATCTTGGCCGGGTCGCAGTTGAAGTCCGCGTTCGGGATGCAGCGCTCGGAGGTGTCGAAGCTGACCTGCGCGGGCGCCTTGGCGAACAGGCCGTCCTTGCGGAGCCCGTAGGAGATCGTCTTCAGGTACCCGCCGCGGATGTAGGGGGTCTCGTCGGCCGCTTTGAGGTTGCGGCCGTAGTAGTTGGTCTCTTTGGCGTAGTTGTAGACGATGGCATTGCCGGCCGGGTCGACGACGTAGTCCAGGTTCCACCGGTAGGCCTGCTGGCACCACGAGTCGGCGAACGCCGACTTGTGGCACGGTTCATCGGCGTCGTCGCCGAACACCGGCGAGGTCCAGGTGGAGTCGGTTTCGGGCTTGCCCGAGGTCCAGCCGGGGACGCGGTTGAGGCCGAAGAAGTACTGGGTGCCGTTGGTCGTGGTGACCTTCCAGTACTCCCCGTCGTTGTCGCCGTTGGCGGTGTCGGAGCTGGTGAGCCTTTCGAACTTGGTGCCGTCGTCGTTCTTCATCCGCCAGGTGCCGTCACCGGCTTTGATCAGCTCGCCGCCCTTGCCGTTCCAGGTGACGGTCGCGTTGTCATACCCCCAGCACTGGTCACCAGGGGAGTTGCCCCACTCGTCCTTGGGTGCGCCGTCGTCCTCACATGACTTGTAGCGTCGCTCGATGTAGCCCGGCCACAGATCGAAGCCCTCACCGACCCAGGACGGCTGCCCGTTGGCGTTGGCAGTCTTGCCGTCGACGCTCCCCGATGAGTAGCTGACGGCCACCTCGGGCGTGAGGCCGCCGGGAACCGGCGGGACGCGCATCGGGTAGGACCAGGTGAAGTCGCCCCCGTTCCCGCCGGCCTGCCAGGTCGCCGACGCCTCCAGCGACGTCGCTTTGTAATCCCCCTGCGAACCCGAGGAGCCGGCCGCCGCCACCAGCACGGTCCCCACGGACTGCGCTGCCGCAGCGGCCGGACCGGCGGACGGGTTCGCAGCACCGGCCTGAGACGTCGCGGGGGCGGCGGTCACTTCGGCGGTAAGGGTCTGCTTGGTGCCGTCGTTGACGGTCTTGACCGGTGCCGCCAGGCGGCACTCGGGCTTGTCGGGTGTGCTGAGCGCACATGCGGGAACCTGGAAGAGCCGCAGCCGGGACCCGTACGCGCCGCCGAACGCCTGCGCGAACTGCGAGTAGTCCAGTTCGACGCCGACCTGGCCGGATTGTGGCTGGCCCGCTTTCGGCTGGTCGGTGCGGGCGACGGTGAACGCCACCCCGTCCAGGCCCGTCTTGCGGGCCGCGGCCTGGTCCAGGATCGAGACCCGCACCTTCCCGGCAGCCTGTATCGGGCTTCGGGCGGTGGTCTTGGCGACGGGAAGGATTCGTACCGGCAGTGCGCCGGCTCGCACCCCGGGCTTGGATCCCGCGGGCAGGGATACCTCGCTGGTGCCGGCTTTGGGCCAGGCGGTTTCGGCGGCCGGGCCCGGTTTCACCGTCGAGTTCTTGCGTGGCCGGACCTTGAGGTCATGGCCCTTGACCGGGTCCTCATGCTCCAGGGCGGGCGGACGCTGCGACGACGGAGCGGCCAGCACGGGCGGAGGAGGTGAGAGCAACCCGGCGGCGACCGCGACGGTCATGACCGCGGCGACGGCGCGTGCCGCCCGCGGGCGAGCCAGCACCAGGGTCTTGCGGCCTGTAATCACGTCTTTCCTCCCGCGCGCACGCGCCTGCACCGGCCCCGCCGAGCGCGGGGCGCGATCACCATTCGTCGCCGTCGATGAGCAGAGGTCCGGGGCGGTCGCACACCTTGCTGAGGTGTGCGCCGCGTATGGTGTGCGGGTTTAGGGCCCGTTGTCGGTGTCGATTTCGACGTCTGGACCGAGTCGGGCGATCTGCGTGGGTGTCAGGACGCCGCGGTACAGCCAGAGGTCGTCCAGGGCGGCGGGCCAGAACTCCGAGCCCGCGCCGCTGCCTCCCAGGGCGTTCCGGCCGATCTGCAGAGCGCCGGTGCCCTTGAAGGTGTGCACGTCTCCTGCGGCCGAGTCGCCGTCCGGGCCGTTGGCCGCAGATCCGTTGACGTACAGGCTCATCGTGCGGTTCGTCGCGTCGTAGACGATCGCGATGTGGTCCCAGTCGTCCGCGGTGTAGGTGAAGTTGCTGGTCAGCTTCTGGGGCTTGGTCGCATCGGTGGCCGGCAGGTCGGCGTTGTTCATCTCCAGCTGCCAGACGCCGAGGTCGGCTGGTTCCTTGGCGTCGGGGACGTACCGCAGCGCGAACGCGTTCGTCTTCCCGCCCGGGAGCGAGAACAGCGTGGCGGCCTTCTGCGGCCGGGAGGCGAGGTTCTGCACCCACCCGGTCAGGGTGAAGCTCTCATCGGTGGACAGGAACGCCTGGTCGCTGTCCGGGGCGTTCTTGGGGGCATCGGCGAATGCGGCCAACCCGTCCAGTTGCAGGCCCGCCGGCGAGGCGAACGGGTCCTTGAAGCCGGCGCCGGCGACGATGGCCGCCTTGTTGTGCAGCGTCAGCGGCGGTACCGCCCCGGCGCCGCGGGTCTCGCCGGGGGTGAGATCGCCGGTGGCCGCGTTGAGCTTCCAGCGGGCCTTCAGGACCGGGGCCTGCTGGTACAGGTCGGTGATCTCCTGAGTGGAGACGATCCGGTCGTAGGCGCGGACTTCATCGATCATCCCCGGCCACTGGTCAGCCGGGTTGCCGAGCCACTTGCTGTGCCCGATCTGGAAACCGCCGGTGGCGTTCCAGGCCGCCGGCACCTCCGGGCTTGGGGTACCTGGCTGCCCGTTCACCCAGATCTGCAGTTTCTTGGTGGTCTGGTCGTACATGCCCACCAGATGGGTCCATGTGTTCAGTTCCACGTCCTGCGTCGACACGGCCTGGTAGGCGCCAGTCTCCGCGGAGTCGGACTTCACCATCGACATCACCCACTTGTTGAGCGGGCCGCCGGTTTTCAGGTAGAAGCCGCTCTTGGACGTCCCGTCCTGGCTGAGCACGGTATGGGTGATGCCGCCCTTGGTCAGGCGAACCCACGCCGACACCGTGAAGCCCTTGCTGGTGTCCAGCAGTGGCGCATCGGTCGCCGCGTAGGCGGCTCCGGCGTCGTCGTTCAAGGTCAGGCCCTTGCCGATCTGGCCTTCGGCTCCGAAGCTCGCGCCCCCGTGCACAGTCGCGGTGACCGCCGGGTCTCCCTCCCGGGTCTGCGCCGTCGCGGCTGTGGAGCCTGCGTCCTCATCGAGTTTGAAATGCGCCTTGGGCGCGGTGCCCTGGTTGGCCAGGAAGGTGATGCTCGCGTCGGCGGAGTTCTGCGAGGACGCGGCGAGCGCCATCACCGTCACCGAGTTGGGGCCGTACTGGTTCGGGGCGATCGATACCGTCTGCGCGGCACCGGCGGTGGTGGGCACCGTCATGATCAGCGTCTGGTTGAGCCGGACCTCGTACCGGTCGGCGGCCTTCTCAGGGTCGCTGATGGTGAACGACCCCAACTGCCCGACCCCGCCGTGCCACTGATCGTCATCGGGGTAGTCGGTGGAGGTGATGGTCGGCGCCGGTTTGGCCGGGTCGTAGATGAAGTAGCACGCCGGTGCCGAACCGGTGGAGGACCACGGCCCGTACTGCTCCCCGTCCCACGCCCGCGCATGCCAGCCGATGAGGGTCTTCTGCGGGATCGTGTCCGGCATCTTGACCTCCCGAGGCGAGCCGGTCTTCTTCGCCGGCTCGATCAGCCCGGAGGTCCATCGCTGCACGAAGCCCTTGCCGTCACCGGTGTCCCAGTAAGAGGCGAACTCCGGCTCGACCTTGAGAGCGTCCTCGTCATCGGGGTCGAAGAAGTAGCCCTTCAAAGTCGGGACCTTGTTGATGACGACCGGGTCGTTGCCCGGCCCGCAGCCCCCGCCGGGATTGGTGCTCATCGTCTTGTAGTTGGGAGTGGCCGGCGGGTTGTTGTACTGGATCGACAGGTAGGCGTCGTCGGAGAACCGCTTCCACCAGTCCATCGTCGATTCGCTGTAGGCCTTCAACCCGAACGTGATGTCGCCATAGCCCTTGTTGAGCGCCGACTGCACATGCTGCTGCAGCAAAGACCCACCGAACTCCACCGGCGCCCTCGAGCAGAACGCCACATCACGTGAGGCCAGATGCTCACCCCAGGCACCGCCGTCATTCCATCCCCCGACCGTGTTGTTCCAGGTGGCATACGACTTCAACTGCAGGGTCCGCCACAGCTGGATCGAGGTGGAGTTCTTGCAGTCATAGGCGCCGGTCTCAAAGGCGGTGAACTCCACCGACTGGACGTAGCGGCCCTTCAGCGACGGTAGCTTCACCTTGTAGAACAGCCGCTTGGTCTGGTTCTTGACGCAGTTTCCGTCCTTGGCGACCTCGCAGCGCCCGACGCCCTCGGTCGACTTGCCGTTGAACTGGTGGTAGCTCTGATCCGGGTACCCCGACGACACCATCCCCCAGTCGGAAGCCTTCTTCGCCCCCCACACCGGGTCGATGTACACCGGGAACGTGGTGTCGGTCGCCGTCAGCAGATTCTGGTCGGGAGCCAGGGTGAGCTTGCCATCGGCAACCGCGACCTTGACCGGGGCGCTCCTGGCGCCCTCGGCCGGCCCTTCGCTGGTGTCCATCGTCCGCACCTGCGGCGTCGTCGCCGTCGGCGACCCCTGGCTGGGGGCGGCAGCCTTCGTGGAATCCCACATCATCGGCGACGGCGCGTCGAACACCCCCATGCCCGCGGCCGTCTTGGCGGTCAGCACCCCGCTCGCCTGCTCCTGCGTCACCGACAGTCCCGGCGCCGACAACGCCAGCGCCAGTTGCGCCAGCCGCGGGTCCTTGGCGGCCTCAGGAGACTTCACCACCAGCATGTGCGCGAACCCATCCGCCTGCGCACGCAACTGCAGATCCACCCCATCACCGAGCACACCGGCGTAGGTGGCGGTGTCACCGTCAAGGGTCGGCTCCGGCAGCGCCTGCGGCCACGTCAACGCCAGCTTGTGGCCCGCCCGGGCCATCTGCACCATCGGGCCACTACCGCCCCCGGAGAACCTCAGCCCGACCGCGGTCGCTCCAGGCACGATCACCTCACCGGAGCGACGCAAAGTGGTGTCGATGTCAGCCCACTTACCGTCCTTGCGGGCCCGGATCGGCTGGATGTGCTCCTCGACCTCCATCCGCCCGTTCGGCAACGCCCGAACCGTCCGGGTCTCACCCCGCTCGGCCAGCACCTCAACCGGCTGACCCGACTCACGAGCGGCCTTGGCCGCCTGCTCCTCGGTCGCCGCAGACTCCGGCGCCGCATCGTCCGCCCGCGCCACCGGCGCCGACACCACCATCGGGACCTGCAGCAGCGCGGCGACCATCAGCACCGCCAGCACAACGGCCGGCGCACCCGTCCGCCACGCCGAACGCCGCAACACCAGCAACCTGAAACTGGACGCACGGCGACGCGCAGCACCAAAGACACGAAGGCGCACAAAGACCCCAAGGACATAAAGGCCGGATAAAGCTCCCTCAAGGTAAACGGTTAGTTAACCTTCGTAAAGATGCCAAGTGATCTTCATTTTGTGATCTAGATCACTACTTTTGCCTGTAGCCCTGCGTCACCACCCAAGCGTCCTACTTCGATTCGAAATCGGATATTTGCGACATTCAGTCGCATTCCACCTGGGAGACTTGGGGGAGAGTGACGGAAATGCACACCGATTGACTACTTAGTGCAATCATCGCGGTTGGCGCCCTCAGGTCCCGACGACGCCGAGTTGAGTGGACAGATCGCCGTCCGCACAGGCTTGGCCGCCCACTTGCAACCAAGGCCGTCACACCCGGCATCATGCCTGATTGTGATGACTCAATCGCTCTTGGTAGCTATCGATGAATGCTTGATGGTCGGACTCCTCTGCGAGGTTCACGTGTCCCGCCGGAGCCGATAGCCCTGGCGGACCGGACCCGAGGTCAGTCATCGCCGGGACCGCCACCGACGGCCGGTAACCCTTGCGTTGCTCGGCCCCGTCACGATCGTGGGTCCGGTGGCCGAGTTCCAGGTCGGGCCTTGGCCCAAAGATCGGGCTCCGTCACGCCTCGCGTTGAATGCCAAGGCAGCGCAGCCCCGTAAATCTGCGGCAAGCCCCGCCGGTGCCGTTGGCACGAGCAGCGACAGCCGTAGCAGCGACAGGACGATCCAACCGGAACCCGGCCGATGCGCGGCGCCGGTCCACGCAGGATGCCCCGGAAGCTTCGGTCATCCATGCCAAGGTGAGACCTGAGCAGAGTGCTTCCCACGCGCCTCTGGCACAGTACCGGCCGTGGTAAAGCGGCAGGCCGTACCGCATCCACAAGCACGCGGCGAGGAAGTCGGACGCCGGTATGGGCGGTGCGTGCGCGCCGCTCGCGCTTCTCAACGTGAGCACACCCGCCGAGCAGCCTGCGAGTCCGCCTTGCACGGGCATCTCGGCTGAGCGTTTCGCCAGAGATGCCCGTGCAAGGCAGGTCGCCGTGCTGGAGCAGTCTCAGGAGCCGCTGCTATCCGGTGGCTTCGCCGCTGCCCACAGCCGTGCCACCGCGGTCACCATGCTGGTCCTCTTCCGAGCCGCCACGAGCAATTCCCCGCGCCTGTGTCGGCCGGCCAGGCTTCGGGTGCGGCCGCGTGGGGCGTCGGCGTTGGTTGCCGAGGACGATGGCGGCGGCGTCTTCGGCTGATTGGCGGGCGAGCTGAGGGAGGACGCTGGTGTAGATGTCGGCGGCGATCGTCAGGGACGACAGTCGCAGGGTCTGTTGGACGACTTTCATGTCGTATCCGGCGGCGAGCAGGAACGTTGCGGCGCCGTGCCGTAGATCGTGCAGGCGTATCGGCGGCAGCCCGGCCTCCATCGAGAGCTGTTCGAACTGGTCGGAGACGTCGTTGGGCTCGACCGGGGTGCCGGTGGGGGTGGTGAAGACGTACCCGGTCTGTGTCCAGGTGTCGCCGGCGGTGAGGCGTTCGGTGTTCTGGCGTGCCTTGTGGGCGCGGAGTTCTTGGACGGTGGTGGTGTCGAGGTTGATGGTGGCCTCTCCGGCGTCGGTTTTGGGTTTGCCTTCGAAGGTCTGGGTGCCGTTCTGGGTGATCTGCCACCGGATGGTCATGGTGCCGTTGTCCAGGTCGAGGTCGGCCCAGCGCAGCCCGCAGGATTCGCCGCGCCGCAGCCCGCGGAACGCGATGAGGTGGAACTGGGCGTAGAGCCGGTGTCCGCGGGCGCGTTCGAGGAACCGGCGGGTGAGGGCGGGTGTCCACACCATGACCGGTGACGGGCGTGGGGTGCTGATGTAGGCGGTGAGGCGGCTGACGTTGGTCCCGATCCGCTTGTGTGGTTCGAGCCGGGCTTGGCGTCGGCGGCGGGCGTTGGTGGTGGCGGTGTGGGTTTCGAAGTCGGCGCGCCATTGGGTGATGCGTTCATCGGTCCACACCAGGGCTTTGGGTGCTTTTCCGGACGGGAGTTCGACCAGGGCGGCGATGTTGATGTCGATGAGGCGTTCGCGGACCGCTTTGCTGAGGGCCGATCGCAGGGTCGCGCGGATGCGTTGTTTGGTGGCCGAGCTGACTACGCGCTGGCCTTTGACCTTGGCGCGCAGGTGGAGGTCGACGGTTTCGCGGGCGCGGGCGATCAGCTGGTTGCGTTCGTCGATGGCGTCGAAGAGCCGGTCGATGTCGCGGACCCGGAGCCGTTCCAGTGGGATGTGGCCCAGGTGCGGTTTGAGGTAGAGGCGGATGTGGTCGGTGTAGGAGCGGCGGGTGCCGTCGCGGAGCGCTTTGCGTCCGGCCAGCCATGCGTCGAGGTACTCGCCGACAGTCACCGACCGGTCCAGCTCTTGGCCGGTGCGGATCTTGCGGCGCACCTCCTCGGGATCGGGCAGCTCCTTGACTGCTCGGACCGTGGCGACGATCAGGTCGGCGATCTGGACGCGGGCGGTCTCGTCGTTCCCGGCGATGGCCAGCAGTTCTCGTGCTTGCCGTAGTTCGTCAGCGGCCTGGTCCTGGGAGGAGAACCCGCCGCGCCGCAGCGGCGCCCGCCGCGTCCCGGCGGCGGTGGGCGGGAGTTCCAGCTGGTAGCGCCAGGTGCCGTGGGTGCTGCTCCAGCGGCCGTCGCCGCGCCGCAGCTTCGGGCAGTTCTTGCCGAGCAGCTTGCCGTCTTGCCCGCGGCATCCGCAGCTCTTGAGCGTGCTTCCTTGAGCGACCATTCAGACGTTCTCCTGTGGTGCGGGCTGCCCGCCCGGCCCCGACCGGTCCACACATGCGCACTCGCGGCCGCGAACAGAGCCCGGTTTGAGATCGGAGTTGAGGCCCTGGTTGAGGCCGAGGGCGGTGATCAGGTCGGCGGTGGCCACCCGGTAGTTGCGGCCGACCCGCAGGACCCGGCAGGGGAAGTCGCCGGTGCGGGCGAGCTGGTAGGCCTTGGTGCGTCCGACCCCGAACACCCGCCCCGCGGTGACCAGATCGATCGTGGCGGGCAGCGAACGGATCTCCGCTTCGGCTAGCCCTTTCACCGCCCGCCCCCAGCGGCCCATGCCGCGGCGCGGCGTGCCTGCCGCCCCACGGGGCCAGGGGTGATGCGGTCACGGGTGTCCTCCAGCGGATCGGTGGCGCCCCGGCGGGATCGGCGCGGCGCATCCTGCGGACCCCCGCGCCGGTGGAATCCGGAGCGCCGGTATGCACGCTCGTCTCCGCGTCGCCGGTCAAGCCCCCGCCGCCCGGGCTTCGGTGGCCGGGGCTGGCTGGGGGCCTGCACGCTCGTGACCGGCGGCGTGATGACCTGTGGTGCGCCCGCCAGTGAGGTCAGATGCCAGGCGTCGCCGCACCGGTAGGCGCGCAGCCGGGCACCGGGTGCGGCAACCCGGGCGGCGTGCCGGGCGCCACGGCGGCTGGCGTAGCGCGCCCGGCCGCAACGACCGCACATGCCGCACTGCAGGATGAGCAGCATTCCCCAAACCCGGCTGCGTCCGGTGCTCTGCTTTGGCCCGCGCCCGTTCATCGGTTGGCCTCCGTCCTGAGGTTCTGGAAGACCAGGAGGTCTTCGTGTGCTGAGGCGCAGGCGGGGATGCCGCGTTCGCGGGCCCGGCGGGTTTCCAGCATCTGGAAGAACGAGGCGCGGTTGACCAGGGCGCCGTCGCGGAGACCGGCCAGCAGCGCGGCATACCGGCCGGCCAGTGCCAGGCCGTGCCGCTGGGCGGTGTCGATGACCAGACCCGGCAGATCAAGCAGTTCACCTTTGACGCGGATCGGGCGGACGGTGACGGCGATGACTCCTCCCGGCCGCAGCAGCGCGGCACTGCCGGCTAGGATGTGCCCGAACCCGTCCAACAGGCCATGCAGGGGTTGGTGGGCGAGGTTGCCGCGGTCGGTGGAGTAGCGATGGTGGCGTTTGAGGACTTTGCCGCCGCCGTTGTCGCGGCTCGAACGGATATGCCCGTGGGTGTGGGACCCGTACGGCGGTGAGGTGAGTACCAGCGCCGCCTTGCCGTGGAGGTTCCGGTAGATGGTGGCGATGTTGCGGGCGTCGCCGCAGGCGACCTGCGGTGTGCCGGTCGCCCCTTGGGTGTGGGCGTGGCGCAGGTTGTTCACGGTGAGGTGGACGAAGTCGGGTTCGTACTCCATGCCGGCGGCGTCGCGACCGAGGTGGATCGCTTCGACCAGAGTGGTGCCGATCCCGCACATCGGGTCGACGACCAGGTCACCGGGCCGGGTGAAGGCGTCGATGACGGTGGAGGCGATGGCGGGCAGCATCTTGCCGGGGTGGCGCATCGACTCGGGCGTGTAGCGGCCGTGGCGCTGCAGCCGGGACGGGCGCTGCCCGGTCACCAGCACCGAGGTCAGAAACTCACGGCGGGAGAGGGCTTCGTGGTTCATCGAGCCCTCCCCCGGACGGGCTGCCGGGGCCAGGCGGACTCGCGGATTCTTGGGGTTTGGTGAACAGCGACACGGTGGCGTGGACCCCAACGGTCGGCGGCAGGGCGCTGGAGCGGGTGTCGCGGAGTTGGGCGAGGTCGGTGGGCCCGGCCTGCACGACCAAGGCGTCGCCTTCGATCGGGACGCGCAACGCGATGACGTGCTGGGCGTACCGGCATCCCAGGGCTTGGGCGTGCCGGATGATGCGCGGCGCGGGATCGATCAGCCGCCCGGCCTGCTGGCGGGCGGTGGTGGTGACCGCTAGGACGCCGCCGGGAGCCAGCACCCGCCACGCCGCGGCCAGGAACAGGCCGAGTTGTTCGCTGGAGAGCATCCACAGGTCCGCCCGGCACGCCGGGCAACCCGTTCCCGGAACTCGCCTCTGAAGCGCCCCGGGTCGGTTGGAGGCTCGTTTCCCTGAGAGGATCGAGTCATGGCACGTCAGTCCCCCTATCCGCCTGAGCTGCGCAGGCGGGCGGTCCGGATGGTCGCCGAGGTCCGTCCGGACTATCCCAGCGAGTGGTCGGCGATGAAGGCGGTCGCGACCAAACTGGGTGTCAAGCATGCCGAGACGGTGCGCAGTTGGGTGCGTCAGGACCAGGTCGACGCCGGCGCCCGGCTGGGGACCACGACCGAGGATTCTGTGGAGCTCAAGCGGCTCAAGCGGGAGAACGCCGAGCTGCGTCGGGCGAACGAGATCCTGAAGGCGGCGGCGGGTTTCTTCGCGGCCGAGCTCGACCGGCCGCACAGGTACTGACTGCGTTCATCGACGCATTCAAGAAGGTGTTCGGGGTCGAGCCGATCTGCCGGGTGCTGTCCGAGCACGGCACCAAGATCGCACCGTCCACCTACTACGCCGCCAAGTCCCGCCCGGCCTCTGCCCGAGCCGAGCGTGACGCATGGCTCAAGACCGAGATCACCCGCATCTACACCGACGACTACCGGGTGTACGGCGCTCGCAAGGTCTGGCGGCGGCTTCAGCGCGAGGGCCATGCCGTGGCGCGCTGCACGGTCGAACGGTTGATGCGCGAGCTGGGCCTGCACGGTGCCCGCCGCGGCCGCAAGGTCCGCACCACCGTCCGCGATGACGGGCACCAGCGGGCCGCCGATCTGCTGCGCCGCGACTTCGCCGCCCCCAGCCCGAACCGTCGCTGGGTCGCCGACTTCACCCACGTGACCACGTGGGCCGGCGTCGTCTACGTCGCGTTCGTGGTCGACATCTTCTCCCGCGCCGTCGTCGGCTGGGCCGCGGCGACCAGCAAGCGGACCCGCCTGGTGCTGGACGCCCTCGACATGGCGCTGTGGCGACGCGATCGAGCCGGACGACCCGTTGGGCCCGGCCTGGTCCATCACAGCGACGCCGGGTCGCAATACACCTCTTTCCGGTTCACCACGCATCTGGTCGACACCGGGATCGACGCCTCCATCGGCACCGTCGGCGACGCGCTGGACAACGCGTTGATGGAGTCGGCGATCGGGCTCTACAAAACCGAGCTGATCAAACCTCGTGGGCCGTGGAAGAACCTGACCGGTGTCGAGCTGGCCACCGCCGAGTGGGTCGACTGGTACAACACCACCAGGCTCCACGGTGAGATCGGCCATATCCCACCCGACGAATACGAGGCGCTCCACTACTCCCAAAACCACACAGAGCTGCAGGTCACAGCCACAACCTAGAGCCTCCATCGAAACCGGGGCGCTTCATGCTGACCGGTGGGTCTCATGGTGATTGCTGGATTTTCCAGGAGGTGGCGTGGACGGCGACGGCCTGGTCGTCGTTGATTGAGATGAATCGGACCTGGCGGTCGTGTCGGAGGGTGTGGCGGTCGTGGCGTTCGGCGTTGTCGCGGTTGCGGTGCGGCAGGACCGTGAACGGAACGAGGCCGAGGCCGGTGGTCGAGACGACCCGGCCGGGGTCCTCGGTGTCGCGGAAGAAGCGGAGGTCGGGTCCTGCGAGTGCGGCTCCGGCGGAGATGCCGACGTAGGCCGTTCGTCCGCTGGTGACGGCTTGGCGGAGGACCTGGTCGAAGCGAGTTCGGTGCACGTGCTGCAGAAGGAAGATCGCATAGCCGCCGGTGACGAAGACCAGATCGGCTGTGCGGAGGGCGCGTTCGGCGGTGGATGGCTCAGTGTGTTGCAGGTCGAGGCGTTCGACGGTCATGCCCTCGTGGCGCAGCAGTTGCGCCGCGGCTTCGACGAACGGTGCCGACCGCAGCGGGTTGGCCGCGGTGGGAATGAGCACGGCCCGGGTGGGAGGGGTGGGGAGCGACATGAGCCAGCCTGGTAGGCCGCCGAGGCCGGCCGACCCCAGGAACAGGTGCTGGTGTTCGTTCACCGTGGCTCCAGGCGGGTGGAAGAGTTAATCCGAACGTGACGCTGTCCCTGGAAACCTAATGTTGAGCGCGGAGAAGTTGTCAGCGCTGTCGGCGGGGAAGATGTCAGCGGGCTCCGTTGCGTGGTGGCGAGGAGTGGCGAGATGCTCGGAAGCTGGCCCTGGTTGGGCCGTGCTGCGGTGTACGCACTGATGTTCCTGATCGCGTGGGGGCTGAACACGCTGTTGATCTGGGACCGGACGTGGAGTGACCACCTGTCCGCCGCCGTCGGCTTGATGCTCGTGATCGTGCCTGTCACCGAAGTGCGCGCATGGCTCAGGCGTCGGCGGGCATCGCAAGATGACCACTAACCGGCCTCGCTCCGCCGACAACTTTTCCACGCGTGCCACCGACATCTAGTCCGCCTTTCCGGCTCCACAACGACGGAGACATCGCCGACGAACGCGGAGAGCTCCCCGACACCTCCCCGCCCGCAGGCCCAGCCCGGCACCGAACGATCCGGCAGCGCCGGGCCCAACCTCGCACGACGCGGTCCCGTCCGCCCTCAACACCGACCACCAGGCGACAGACTGACCGGCGCGCCCCCAAACGACGCCCCCGAGCCAGCACTGACATCAGATCCGCGCCGACCACTGACATCAGGTCCGCGTTCCCACTGACAAAGACTCCGCGCTCAACAAGGACATCTGCCGCTGTCCGATGTGATCCGACACAGAGATCTGCTGCAGAGCAAGATGAAGAACAGGCGCCTGATCGGCTCGCGCTCCCCGGCGTGGTCACCGCCGAGCCGCCCAGCTCCGCCGGCGCTCGCACCGCGCTCACCACGATCCGGACCGAGCAAGCCATCCGCACGACGCTGCCCGAACGCCACGCTGCCGAAGAGCAGGCACAACGCATTCGCCACGTCCGTGCACAGCGTGCGTCCCGGTCTGCGGCCTCGCAGGCCCCGGACCGGCACCGCGGCCCAAGCCATGGACCCGGTCGCGGCGACAGACTCGGCCGCTGACCCTGGCCAGCCCCTACAGTCTCGCTCACGGCGCCGCCTGCCAAGGAGACGTACGGCACGGACCACCAGGCTATAAGCGACCATCAGCCGGCAATGCCGCCGAGGAGACCTCCGCGCGGCTCGTGGCCACCGCCGAACTCGACACTCGCCGCCAGATCCCACCCGGCTACGCCCGCGCCGAACTACGTCAACGCGCCCCCTACCGCACCCGGCAAGTCGCCGGACAACGCGCCGCCCGTGCTGCCGCGCCACCGAAGAAGCCCAACACCCCCACCGTCACAGCCCTCACCACGGCCCAAGCCACGGCATCAGCCGCTGAGTTCGTGGCCCGCGAACCTTTCAGCGACCTCAGGGCAGCGTCTGGGTGAGCAGGGTCTCTTGCTAAGCCAGCCGGTAGGCCGGGTCGTGGTGTGACTCCTCTGACGTGGCATGGCTTCGCTCCCGCCACCCGTCGAGTACGGGAAAACCACAACCCTCACATAGCAACACGCGTGTCAACAAATTGTTGAAGTACGTGTATTTGCGGATGGGGTTTCATGGTGATTGCGCCAAGATCTTCGTGGATTTGCCGGAATTGGCAGATTGAAGCTCACGCCTCAAAGGGGGTGATATCCGCCCGCGCTCTCGGAGTCCTGAACCTTCCGTTCTACTCGCGTTTTCCGACGTCACAGGCGACTGTGGCGCGCCCCCGAAAGGGACGACTCACTGTGAAGATCGCTCAGGTGGTTTCTGTCACCGCAGCCGCTGCGGTATTGAGCATGCTGCCGGCCTCGGCGGCGTTCGCCAGCTCCGCTCAGGCGCCCGACCCGCACCACAACAAGCCGAGTCCGGCCAAGAAGGTGAACGACCACAAGCACCGCGTCCACCCTCGCGTCGGCTGTGGAGGCGGCGACGGCACTCTGGGCTGGGGCGGCTGGGGCTCGATCGCGTTCCCCGGCTACGTGGAGTACGACGGCAACGTCTACAACTCCTGCCACAGCGGCACCGTCTACCTGTATCTGCACTACAAGAACTTCGGCCACAGCGCCCACAACAAGCAGATCGGGAAGGCCGGCGCCCGGCAGAACCACAAAGTGCATTTCCACGACAGCAGCCACTACAGCACCTACTCGCAGATCGAGATCACCGCGTGCGAGAGCTACAAGGGCTGGCACTGCGGCGTCCCGATCCACGTGTGAGGTCAGCCGGCTTCGTACACCTGGACCTCGGCGGCCCGGACGGCCGGGGACACCAGGACCTGGTCGCGGGTGTCCCAGCCGCTCGGCCAGTCGAACCGTCCGGCCCGCTGACCGGGGCGGGCCTGCACCCGCCAGGTCACCTCTGGCAGTTCCCGCACGATGTACCTGAGGCGGGTGAGCGCGTCGTCAGGTGCGGTTTCGCCGAGGTCGCTCAGGTCCAGCCGGCATCGGGCGAACCAGGTGCCCCGCTGCCCCTCCTCCAGTGATGCGTCCTCGGTCAACGAGACGCTCATCGCGGTCAGCACCTGGGCCAGTATGTCGTGGGCCTGGTGCAGGTCGTCGCCCTCGATCGCGAACCCGGCCGTCGCCGTCCAGCCAGTGGACGGCGACGGCCCCGGCGTCTGCCCGGCCCACTCCCGGCCGGCCAACACCCTGTAGAGGAACTCTCGAGACACCCCGAGGCGGTGGGCCATGAACGGCGTCAGCCCACGCTCACCGCGCAACCGGGCCCCCTGGCGGCGCACCGCGTCCCCGAGTGCGACGCGGGCGATGTCGGACCGCGCCACCGCTGCGCGATAACGCAGGTTGGCTGCAGCGATACCGGGGAACCGGGTCAGCCCGTCCCGCTCGACCTGCTCGGCGAAGCGTTCGGCCTCGGCCGCGAACGCCTCGCCGGCGTCGATCAGGCTGCCGAAGCGCTGCAGGGCGTAGTCGTCCTCTTTCCGGATCGCCACGATGACACCGGCTTCGCCGCCATCGACCAGGACCGCGTCATAGAACGTCCGCAGATCTCCGTTGAGGTCCGCGCCGGGACGATCGGCCACCTCCACCTTGGCCACGCGATTGCCGTGCTCGGACGCGAACGACCACCACGCCTGCTCACGGTCGAGGACCGCACGGGCTTCATCCTCATCGGCGACCTGGTAGACCGACGCCTCGGGATGCGCGTCGACCCACGCGTACCATCGCTCTCCGTCCCCGACGACGTAGTACCTCTGCTCACCCCATGTCCAGGAGTCGGTGGCGTGAGCACTCGGGTCGATGTCCGGCAGAGAATCCAATGGCTCCATAACTGCCTCCTGTGTGAAGTGAACTTCACAGTAGTTCGATTCACAAGCTAAGAGCAAGGCGGTCGTGGGCGGCGCCGCGAGCATCTCGGCACGTGCCCTGCCGCCTGGGACGACGAGCCGCCGCGGCTCGCCCTCCGGCGCGCCCCAGTAGTGGGCACTGGCGGGCAAAGGTATGAGGTGATGTAGAGGTTCCTTCGAGCTATGCCCCCACCGGCAAGGGCGGCGGCCGCGCGCACCAGTGCAGCCTGAACCTCGGCGGCTTCGACAAGGAACTGCCCAAGGACTGGATCGACACGGTGCGGCACGAGTTCCTGCACGCCGTGGCCTTCCACCACGAGCACCAGAACCCCAGCGGCCCCTGCAAGGAGGAGTTCCGCTTCGAGGACGACCCCGGATACCAGCCCACCACCGACGCCGACGGTGTCTTCGTCCCCGATGCCGCCGGCCGCCGCCCCGGCATCTACACCTTTATGGCCGGGGAACCCAACTATTGGCCCAAAGACGTGGTCGATCACAACCTGCGGCCCGAGCCGGCACGACGCGGACTGGTGGCGGCCACCTTCGACCCAAAGTCGATCATGATCTACCCGTACCCCCTGGAGTTCTACCGCAGCAATCCCAGCCCCTGCGCCTCCCAATCGGACAACACGCACCTGTCCCAAGGCGAGAAGGACGGCCTCGCAAGCTCTACCCCCGCACCTCCTCGCCGAGCTCGCCCAGGGCCGCCGCCGCTCAGATGCTGGCCGCGCGCATCCAAGAGCGCCTGCACCAGCAGGGCCACTCCTACACCGCAGACACCCCATCCGCCGACGACCCCGTCGCCGCGGCGTTCACCGTCCTGCAGGTCTCGCGTGGCGAGATCTCGCACGGCACCGCCATGACGGTGGCGGCCGCGCGAGGCCAGTCCGGCGAGCGGGCGCTGGTGTACGGGAGGGGCCTGGACCCGCACGCCCTCTACCTCGCCATATGGGGTCGCCGTAGCACTCGGGAAAGATCGGGCGGATATGTGAGTCCGGCGGAGAGGCTTCGGGGTAAGGGCTCTTATCCCGAAGCCCCGGCGGCCCGGCTGGGTCCCGCTACATCCCGGTGACCTCCGGGCCACACGGACCTCTCACGGGTAGCAGTCCGATCGCGTGCCGTGGGCGTCTGAAGAGATATGGCCGACTCCACCCGCAACAACCCTGCCGACCCCGAAGAGCCCCCCGACCGGGAACCTGACCGGGCGCCCTCCCCTCCGTCTCCCTCTCCGAGGAGACGAGAGCGACGGATCCGGCTCTCGAGAGTCCGGCGCCGACAGCCCGCACTGCCCACGCGTCCGACCCAGGCAGAACTCGACGCGCTTCCGGCCGACCGGCGGCTGGAGTTGATGGACCTGGCTAAACAGCGGCTCCACCGCCAGGTCAACACCTGGGTCCTGATCGGAGGTGTCCTGGCCACGGTCGGCACGCTGCTGATCAGCGCGCAGACACTGCGCACTTCCCAACAGGGACAGGTCACCGACCGCTACACCAAAGCCACCGAGCAACTCGGTTCAGACAAACGCGAGGTCCGCACCGCCGCCATCTATGCGCTGGAACGCATCGTCAAAGACTCCCCCCGCGACCGCCAGACCATCCGCGACGTCCTGGCTGCCTTCATCCGCGAACACGATCCCGCCCCCAAAGAACAGAATCTGCCAGATGAACCCGACACCGACGTCACCGCCGCCCTCACCGTCCTAGCCCGCCGCCCTCCAGACCCCAAAGACGCGCCCGCGCTGGACCTGCACAACACCCGCCTTCGCGGAGCCACCCTTCCCGAGGGCGCGCATCTGGACAGCGCGCACCTGGACGGCGCAGACCTGGACGGCGCACACTTGGACGGCGCACACCTGGACGGCGCACACTTGGACAGCGCACACCTGGACGGCGCAGACCTGACTGGTGCGCGCCTGACTGGTGCGCACCTTTTCCGCGTGCACCTGCAGAACTCGGATCTGAAGGGTGCAGACCTGACCGACGCAGACTCGATTGACGCGTACTTCGACGCTGCGAACTTGGCTCACGCGCACCTGAACCGCGCAAGACTAATCCACGCGTGCCTGAGAAGCGTGTTCTTTGAAGACGCTGATCTGACCTGGGCGAAGATGGGCCGCGCGGATTTGACCAATGCGAAAATGGGCGGCGCGGATCTGACCAGTGCGGGATTGGAATTTTCGACCCTGCGCAGCGCGTATCTGAAGAAGGCGAATTTGAACCACGCACGCCTGACCGGGGCGGACTTGAGCGGCGCGTACGGCGCGGACCTGCGAGGCACTCAGGGAGTTCCCGCTCGGGGGGTGGGCGTCCCCAGTTCCTCGCCCACTGAAGCTCTCTTCGAGAGAAGCCCCCAGTGCGGCTAAGACGTGGTCGTCAAGGGGTGCCACCGGAATTGCCGCTCGCCACGATCATGGCAACTCGCAGGACGGGCTTGCCACGATCGTGGCGAGCGACATTTACGGCGTGCGGTCACGGCCTTCCGGTCCACGCTCGGACCGGCTGTCCACAGCCGAAACCCCGGCCTCCGCCTCACCCTTCTTGACGTGCGCGATGATCCCTATCCAGCGTATTCCGGACGTGCCCCGTCTACGCCCTGCCGCCCGAGTGCGCTGTCGGTCATCACCCAGCGGCGCGGGCCCTGGGCGGTGCTGGTGCTGAGGGGCGAGTTGGGCGTGGCCACCGCTCCCGATCTGCTGGACTACATCGCCCGCACCCTGTGGGCCGCTCCCCCGGTACGGACGGCGCTGGAGTTGTCCGGCCTGACCTTCTGCGACTCCTCCGGGCTGAACGCCTTCGTCTGCGGCTGGAAACAAGCGACCGCGACCGGCGGGCAGTTCGTACTGCTCTGCCCGCCCCCCAAAGTCGCCGACCACCTACGGAACACCGGGGCGGACCGGCGGATCACCATCGCCGCCACCCTGCCCGAGTAGCCCCAGGCACCATGTGGCGCCGCCCCGCCGGGTGCGGCCGAGCGGCCTGCCGGCAACGCGCTCGCCGCGACGCCACCGCCTGGCCAGCAACACCTAGGTGTCAGCGGGTTCCGGCTCACTGCCCTGCTGAACCAAAGTCGCGTAGACGCGTTTCGCTTTGGTGCTGATGCCGGCGGGCAGGTCGTCCAGTTCGCCCGGCTCAGCGCAGGCGAATGCCTGCAGGGCGTGGACGCAGGCCAGGGTCCACTCCTCATGGCGGTCGCCGTCACCACGGCGGGCACGCTGGATCTTGCCAATGGTGTACCGGGTGGCCTTCGGGTCTTCGGCCGGCCAGCCCATGAGGCCATAGAGGTAGTCGACGTCTTGCTGCCGCGGCAACTCAGCGCGCGAGCACTGCTGAGAGGTCTGCATGTACCTCCTGACCGAATCAGGGTCACAGCCCGCACGCAGCGCGTGCGCGGCGTAGAGCCCCACCAGCATGCCGAGGGTGTCCTGAGCATCGGTGATCCTGTAGAGCACCATCCGAGGCCATTCCCATTCGGCAGGGGCATGGCTGTAGCGGAGGACTTCCTGCAGCCGATCGACGGTCTCGGTGACCAGGTGAGCGGTCGCAACGCGGAGCTCCTCGGGCATGAACTCGTTCTTCACAGCCCGAACGCTAGAGGCGGCCAGGCGCACTGTCGTGAGACTTGGGCAGCAGGTTGCCGAATACGGACTCAACGTCAGCGCGAGCAGGCCCGCAGGCCTATCGGCGGCGGCCCCGGGCATGGCAGGCCGCGCCCGCTCCCTGAGGCTGCCGGGGGCGGGGCCCCCATCGGATCGGCGCGGGGCCCGTGGGGATGCGGTGTTTCGCTGCGCAGCATGCCGGAGCTAGGCAGAGGTCTGGTTTCGTGTCGCCCGGACAACGAAAAACAGGGCGCGGTTGGGCTTGCAGATCCCAACCGCGCCCGCCGCTGTTCAGTTCCCGGGCCTACTTCTCCTGTGCAGAGTCGCCCGGAGACTGCGGGTTCTGGGCCGTCGCGGCCGCCGTTCCGGCAGCGTTGGCCTTGACGTCGGCGAGACGAGCGATGATGTCGGCCAGGACGCCCGCGAGGAAGCCCAAGCCGATGATGAGGAGACCGGGCCGGTCACTGAAGACGGGCACCTGCCATCCGATTGCGAAGAGCATGACCCCGGCGATCGTGAAGATGGTCCGACTGGCGGAGCCGACGATGACGGTGATAGCGCTGGCGCTGATCGCGGCGAGGGCGCCACCGACACCGCCCCAGACAGCGAACGCCAGGACATCGGTGGTGCTCAGGGAACCGGATCCGGCTTGGGCGGTCACGCTGGTGGCGCTGCCGAGGACACCGCCGATGAGCGATGCGACGACGATGGTGAGAAGCTGCACAACAGACTTCACGGTCTTCTCCTGTTTCGTTTTTTCCCGTCCATCTCGACGGGCGCAACAGAAACCGTGCTGAACCCGGCCGCATGTGCCACCGTGATGAGGTCGAGGTGGCGGCGCGCGCATGCCCGGGGTTGAGGAACCTGCCGACAGCCGTTGGCGGCACCCGGGAGTAGCGTCCGGCGCCCGTGACGCCGGGTGATCGGCGGCTTGACATAGCGTTCCAACCCGACCTCCGGCCTTCGAGGCGTAAAAGCGACCCGATCTGCGCGGCCGTCGTTCTTCCTCACGCTGCCGCCCGGTTATCAGGCCGGGGAGCGGGGCTTGAGGGTGCTGCCTCTAGGCCTGGCGCGGGCTTGCTGTTCCTGTTCCGCCGCCTACTGGCTGTTGCGGATCCAGATGTACGCCGAGCAGCCTTTCTGGGTGCACGCGTACAAGCGGATCCCGCTTCCCCCGCCCTTGTAGGCGTTCACGGACCGGTCCTCGTAGAAGTTGTGATTCCAGGTCGTCCAGCTACCAGGCCCGTAGCTGACATGGTGACCACTTCGGTAGTGCTTCCACGCTCCGGAGCGGGTTCGCAGGTAGTTGCTCCACTTCACATCGTCACGTCGTCGCTCGTGGAGCCCCCGTTGTACAGCGCGATCTTGTCTCCGTGCTTCACGAAGCACGCTGCCGCGTAGCTCTACGTCACGCTGGTGAGCCGGCCTTGGCCGATTCAGAAGGCGACGGCCGAGCGCAGGGCGTCCAAGTGCCGGTTGAAGGTCGCGGCAGCCTTGTGGTTCCACCGATCACCGAACCGGGCCGTGAGCCGTTCGACGGCTGTCGGTGTCGAGGTCGGCGACGGTGAACGAGGTGCCGGACGGAGCGAACTCGGCGGTCAGTGCGCGCAGGATTGAGCGGTAGGCGCGCTGGGTGTTGCGCTGCTCAGGCCCGGACAGGGTGGCCAGGTAGGCGGCGGCCGCGGTGGGCAACGGTGGTGATCCGCTGAGGTGTTCGCCCAGCTCGGTTTCGTCAGTGTCGCAGATAATAATCGGTTATACGTGATAGCTGGGCGGGGGCGTGGCCGGGATACGGCAGGACGCGCGAACCCCTTTTAGCGGTCGCGTGGTTCTGACTGGTCGGCAATGGTCCTCAGTAGCTCGGCGAAGCCTGCGCGTGTCTTGTCCGCGAAACCGATGAAGAAACGGTTGGCGAGCGGGACGGCCCAACGTCCCCGGGAGGCGATGTTGTACACGCGATGGGTCACCTGCGTTCCCTGGCCGCGGTGTTCCAGGGCGTACTCGCCGCGATACCACCAGCCGCCTTGCAACACCACGACGTCGCCGTCGCCCGACGGCTCGGCGTAAGGGCTGGACACCAGGGCTATGAGCCTGCGCCGTACCTCGGCTGAGGGCAGGGGCACGAATCCGGTCTCTTCGACGAGCGGCTTGGTCACGACGGCGTTCCCCGGGGCAGCGTGACGCGGGTGTTCTGGAACGAGGCGAACCGCCAGCGGCCCTGGTTCCGTACGGCGGTGAGGGTTATGACGGACTGCTGTGTATCGTCACCAGGGGCGCCGCCAGCGGTCACGATGATGGCGACGTCGGGACGAAGGAACCGGATCTTCGGCACGGTTCCGCCCGAGGTCAGGCGGGACCCTTTGAGTGGTCCTTCGAACAGGGCCCGGTGTCCCGTCTCGATCGCCGTACGGCCGGCCATGTTCTGGCCGAAGAAGGTGATGTAGTCGGCGTCCTCGACGAAAAGGTCCGCGTAGGCGGTGGCGTCTCCGGCGTTCCATGCGGTGACGAGCGCGTCGAGCAGCTCGTCCACCGATGATGTTCCCGTCACGGTCCCTCCAGGTTCGGTCGTCCCGCCGGCCCGGTGTCGTTCACCAGGCCGGACCAGTCCAGTTCGCCCGAGCGCAGGTCGGCGAGCACCCCGTGGAGCCATGCCAGCTCGGCGCTGTGCAAGGCCCGCGCATACTCGGTCTCCAGCAGCAGCGCTCGGGGCAGATCCAGCCCGGCCAGACTCGCGTCCGCGGCCGCAATCCTTCCCTCCAGCTCCGCCGCCCGGGTCCGCAGGCAGCGCTCGACCTCGCCTACCTCGAGCACCCCGATCAGCGACAGCGCGGCATACATCACCGTGGTGTCGCGGTCGGGCCGTTCCAGCATCCGCCGTAGCCGGTGCGCCAGTTCCTGGTGTCCCTCGGTGGTGATGTCGTACACGGTGCGCTCGGGCGCCCGGCCTTCCCGGATGCTCTCCACCGGCTCGATCAGCCCATCCCGCGCCAGCCGCTCGACCGCGTGGTACAGGCTGCGCGGCAGCCCGGACACAAAGTCCTTGTGCGTGTCGATAAGGAATCTGTGCAGCTCATAGGGATGACGCGCCCGCTGTGCCAACAGAGCCAGCACCGTCGTTCCCGTCACGTCCCACCGCGCCATCCACACCCACCCTTCTATAGCAACATGCACTATAGCAAGTTGCCATAGACGGCCCGTCAAGTCCTGCAGCAGCCCTGTCCCTGCCGAGAACCTCCGTCCGCGCAGGTCAAACGGCATGTCGTACTCGTCGAGAACCCCTCCCAGCCGTTGCCTTCTTCGGATGTTCAAGCGGGCGATCTCGTCGGAATCGGTGATCGCTGAAGGCAGCGGCTTCAGCGGGCGCGCGTTGGCGATGCCCTGATGAGGCCGATGCTCGTTGCAAAAGGTCTCGAACTCGCGGAGGGCATGAAGCAGGTGCCGCTGGTTCCAGATCAACCTGCGGTCGAGGAGCTCGCGGCGGCAGGTCTGCACCCATCGCTCCATCACCGCGTTCGTCCTCGGCATCCGCACCCCGGTCAGCACCGTCTGGATGCCGGCATCGGCCAGGACCGCGTCGAACAGGTCAGCGAACTTGCCATCCCGGTCACGGCTCAGGAACCGCGCCCGGCAACCGGCGTCCTGAAGGTCCATGACCAGGTTCCTGGCCGCCTGCGTCGCCCACGACGCGGTCGGATGGGCGGTGGCACCCAGAACGCGGATCCGACGGCTGTGGTGCTCGATGACCGCCAGCATGTACATCTGCGCACCCGTGAACGTGGCGGTCTCCAGGAAGTCACACGCCAGCAATGCCCCGGCCTGGGAACGCAGAAAGTCAGCCCACGTGGTCGATGCACGCTCGGGTGCCGGGATCGACTCCAGCGTCCTTGAGGATTTCCCAGACCGTGAATGCGGCCACCTCGTCGCCGAGCACCAGCAACTCGCCGTGCACCCGCCGGTAGCCCAACCCGGGAACTCCCGCACCAGACGAAGGACAAGAGCCCGGATGGAGCGACGGTCGGTGGGCGGCCCGGCCGCTTGGCTCTGGATCAGGCGGCGTGCCGGCCCGCGATCACGTCCCGGTGCCAGCGCAAGACCGTGCCGGCCGCACGATCAGCCGCATCCAGCGCAGTACACCACGAGGCAGCCGGTGCCGCAGCTCCGCGACCAGCGCTCGATCCGGACCGGCGAACTGGACCCTCGCCCCGTCCTGTTGGCCCTTCCAGCACCATGATCCGATAAGCACCAAGATCTCGATGTTCTTCTCCCGGTCGGTCATCGGAAGCAGACGCAGCACCACGAACGTTGCGCTTGCTGAAAACTCCATCCATGCAGGTCGCCGACGAGCAAGCCACAAGATCGTCAACGGTCCATGTCGGCTCGTTGTCGGCTCGGCGGTTCCGAACCGGATCGGCAGGCGGCGGCACCGTGCGGCACGCAAATCGGGCTCGATGCGGACGAACCGACACCGGCCGACACCGAGCAGGCCGCTCCGATACGACGGTTCCGGACTTTTAATCCGTAGGTTGTGGGTTCGAGTCCCACGCGACCCACCACCCCTGACCAGGGAAAATGCTGTCCACGGCGGCCTCGGTGGCATCGCCCTGGGGCCGCGCTGAGGCCGTCCTGGGCCCGGCGTTTACCGGCACTCCGGACACCAGCCCAGTTGGTAGCGCAAGCAACGGCTCCCGTTCCTCGCCGGGCATGACTGATCACCGCGCCGGCTACGGCTGAGCCGGTCCGGGATGAGGGGATCACCGCTGGGGCGGGTGAAGACGTATCCGCTGTCCTGGTAGCCCTCGCCGGCTTGTTTCCGTTCGCGGTCCACACGACCGCGCGTGGACGCCGGGCCGTCGGTAGCTCGATCCGGGCCGCTGGATTGTCGGAGATCAGGCCCCGCCGCAGCGCGGCGTTGAGCGCGGTGCGCAGCGTCGCCCTGATCCGGTTCACCGTGGCCGCCGTCAACGGCATGCCTCGGGCTCGATGTTCGCGGGCGATGCGCGCGAACATCGCCCGCAGGTGCGCGACCGACAACTCGGCCAGCACCACCGTGCCCAGGTACTACCGACACTGTCGGTAATCGCAATGCACGGTTTCGTGCACCGGTTGATCTAGATCGATCCGGGCTTCTTGCTGATCGACAACTTTCGACACCGTGATCATGCGGCTCGGTAGCGGCAGGCTTTCAGGGCTACCCGCAGCACGGCCCTGTGGGGACGGCCAGAAGACGCTTTCGGTGCACTTGTTCCGCGCGCAGCGTCGGGGTCAGGCGGTGGGGCCGTTCGGGAGGAGGACGGCGCGGCCGTGCACGTGGCCTTGTTCGAGGCGTTGCAGTACTTCGGGGGCTGCGTGAAGGGGGAACGCCTGGACGTGCGCGGTGATGCGGCCGGCGACTGCGAGGGCGATGACCTCGGCGATGTCGCGTCGGGTCGCTCCGTAGGGGCGCTGGACCGATACGCCCCAGGGGAGGCCGGACTGCCGTTTGACCGGGGCGGGCGCGGCGTGAACCTGGAGGGTTCCGCCGCCGAGGCCGACGATGACGATGGCGCCGTAGGTCGCGACCGTGCTGCGGGCGATCTCCAGGGTGCCGTCCGTGCCGACGAAGTCGAAGACGGCGTTGGCGCCGAGCCCGTCGGTCAGGTCGAGCAGGGCTTCGGCAGCCTGTTCGGAGCGGAGCGTCACGTCCGCGCCGTGGTCGAGGGCGGCGGCGAGCCGGTCGTCGTCGACGTCGAGGGCGACGATGCGGCACGCCGTCGTGGCCCGGAGGATCTGCACGGCGAGGTGCCCGAGGCCGCCGACGCCGATGACGACCGCCGTCGCGTCGGGCCGGAGTTGGCGGCGGGCGAGGCTGATCGCGTGCGAGGGAACGATTCCAGCGTCGGCCAGGGGTGCGGCCGTCACGGGGTCGAGGTCTCCGAGCGGCACGAGGCTTCTGGCGGGCGCGACCATGTATTCGGCCATGCCGCCGGGGTGGCCGAGGCCTGGACCGGGCGGGACGGCCGTGCGAGTCGCCCAGAACGAGCAGGCGTTGTCCCGGCCCTCGGCGCACGCCGGGCAGGTTCCGCAGCTCCAGATGCCGGCGACCAGGACGGCGTCCCCCGCAGTCAGGCCGGTCACGCCCGGCCCGAGCTCGACGACGCGTCCGGTGGTCTCGTGGCCGAGGGTCAGCGGCAGCGGCAGTGCTTTCGGAGGGTGGCGGACGAGGTGGACGTCGGAGCCGCACATGCCGGCACCGACCACCTTGAGCAGCACCTGACCTTCCCCGGCGACCGGTGTCGCGACGTCGCGTATCTCGAACCGGCCGGGTTCGAGGAGCTGGGCGGCTTGCATGGGTCGTCTCCTGTCGGGGTGTGGTCAGATGCTGATGCCGCTGGCGGTGGTGCCGATGCCGCCGTCGACGGGCAGGACGACGCCGGTGAGGTAGGCGCCGGCGCGGCCGGCGAGGTAGATGACCGCGCCGGCCATGTCGTCGTCCCGGCCGATGCGTCGCAGCGGTGCACCGGCCGTGATGGCCTCACCGAACATATCCAGCGTCGGGGCCATCATCTTGGAGGCGAAAGGGCCCGGCGCGATCGCGTTGACGGTGATTCCCCGCGGACCGAGTTCCTTGGCCAGGTGCCGGGTCAGTTGGTGCAGGGCCGCCTTGCTCGCGCTGTAAGACGTTCGAGCGCGGGCAGGAACGCCTGCACGAGATGGAACGGCGACTTCACGTTGGGGTCGAGGACCTTGTCCCACGCCGATGCCGGGAACGTCTCGATCGCCTCGGGCCGTCATCATTCCGATGCCGCGGGTGCCGCCGGTCACGACCGCGTTCTTGCCTGACAGATCGATCAACCGCGCGACAGCCTCCGAGGGCGTTGCGGGCGTCATCGCCGGCCCTCGAAGAGGCCTGGGGTGATGGCTCGTTTGAGGATCTTGCCGGTGGGGCCCTTGGGGAGCTCGTCGACGATGGCGATCAGGTGCGGGACCTTGTAGGCGGAGAGCCGCTGCTTGGCCCAGCGGCGCAGCTCGTCGCCGGTGAGTTCGGCGCCGTCCCGCACCGCGATGGCCGCGGCGACCTCTTCCCCGTAGTGGTCGTCAGGGACGCCGACGACGGCGGCCTCGACGATGTCGGGGTGCCGGTAGAGCACTTCCTCGACCTCGGTGGGGTAGACGTTGTACCCGCCGCGGATGACCAGTTCCTTCTTGCGGCCGACGATGCGGAGGTCGCCGTCGGCGTCCTTGGCGCCGAGGTCGCCGGTGCGCAGCCGGCCGTCGCGGAGCACCTCGGCGGTGGCGTCCGGGCGGTTCCAGTAGCCCTTCATGACGACGGGGCCGCTGATGTGGATCTCGCCGACCTCGCCGTTGGGAAGTTCGGCGTCGTTGTCGTCGCGGACGGTGATCTCGCAGCCGGGCAGGGCAGCGCCGACGGTACCGGGTCTGCGGGGACGGCCGGTGATGTGGGCGGTGCCGGCTCCGGTCGTCTCGGTCAGCCCGTAGCCCTCGAGGACGGCGCAGCCGAAGTGCTCCTGGAAGGCGTACATGACCTCGCCGGGCAGGGACGCGCCGCCTGACGCGGCGTGCCGCAGTCCGGTGAAGTCGGCGGGTCGCTGACCAGCGGCCGCATGCAGGAGGGCGTTCCACATGGTGGGGACGCCGGCCATGAAGGTCGGTTCGTCGCGGTGCAGGAGTGCCAGCATGCCCTCGGGGGTGAAGCGCGGCAGCAAGGAGAGACCTGCGCCGGCCTGGATGACGGTGTTCATCACGCACGCCTGCCCGTAGACGTGGAACAGCGGCAGGGCCGAGAGGCAGCGGTCGGCGGCGGTGACCTCGTGCGCTTGCCGGATCATCGCGGCGCAGCTGTCGAGGTTGCCGTGGGTGAGCTGGGCGCCTTTCGGCCGTCCGGTGGTCCCGGACGTGTAGAGGATCACCGCCGTGTCGTCGGCTCCGGTGGGATGGGGCCGGCCCGGATCGCTTCCGGCTATGAGGTCGGGCATGCCGGTGGCGATCGGCCAGTACGGGACGTCCAACCGGGTGGCCGTCTCGGCGGGACCGGGCGCGATCCGGTTCCAGCCGAGCACGAGCGCCACGCCGGCGTCCTGGCCGATGTAGTGCAGTTCATGGCTCGTGGACATGGTGTTGGCTGTAACGGCGATCGCACCGGCGGCGTGGATGCCGTAATAGGCGACGGCGAACTCGGGCACGGCGGGGGCGACCAACAGGACGCGGTCTCCTGGCCTGACGCCTGCTTCGCGCAAACTCGCAGCAAGGGCGGCGACCCTGTCGTGCAGAGTTCGGTAGGTCCAGGAGACGCCCGCGTCGTCGCGGAGCGCGACGCTGCCGGGTGTGGCCTGGGCGTGGCGCCAGAGTGCTTCAGCGGTGTTGTTCATCCTGGTTCCGCATTGCCTCATCGGGCGCCGAGGGGACGGAACGCGGGCGGCCGGCGCTCCAGGTAGCTGGTGACGCCTTCGGCGGCGTCCGGGTGGTTGAAGGAGGCGACCATCAGGTCGTCGGCTTCGGTGACGGCGGTGGTGAAGTCGCTGTCCAGAGCGCGCATGACCTGCTGCTTGATGACGCTCATAGAGGTGGGCGAGCAGAGGGTGGCCAGTTCGGTGGCGTAGCCGACGGCGGCGTCCAGCAGGGCATCGGGTTCGACGACCTTGTCGACCAGCCCGAACGCCCAGGCCTCCTCGCCCTTCACGATGCGGCCCGACATGAGCATGTCGAGGGCGCGGCTGGTGCCGATGAGGCGCGGGAGCAGCCAGGCGATCCCGTATTCGGCGATCAGGCCGCGCCGGGCGAACGCGGTGGTGAGCTTGGCGTCCGGAACGCTGAACCGGATGTCGCAGTAGAGCGCCTCGACCAGGCCGAGCCCCGCGGCGGCGCCGTTGATCGCCGCGATCATCGGCTTGCGGACGGTCAGCGGGAACGTGCGCGGGCGGGCCCGTTCGACCGGCCCCACCTCGTCGGCGTTGCTGACCTCCTGGAGGACGCCGAGGTCCGCGCCGCCACAGAAGCCCTTTCCCGCGCCGGTCACGACGATCGCTCGTACGTCCGGGTCGGCTTCCGCCTCGTCGAGGAGGGCGAAGTAGCGCCACTCCAGTTCGTCGTTCCAGGCGTTGAGGCGCTCGGGCCGGTTCAGCGTGAGGAGTAGCACGGGACCGCGCCGCTCCGCGAGGACGGTCTCTTCGTTCTGGGTCATCGTCTCTTCCTGTCGTATCGCATCGGGGAATCCCGGTCGGTTCCGGCGGGCGGGCGCTCGCCGCCGGTGTCCGGTCCCAGGTCGAGGCCGAAGATTTCGGCGAGGCGGTGGACGGTCTCGGTGCCGTTGAGGTGATGCAGGCCGCGGATGCCGAGGCGTTCGGCACCGTCGAGGTTGTGGCGGAGGTCGTCGATCATCACGCAGGCGGCCGGATCGGCGCCGAGCCGTTCGCAGGCGATCCGGTAGATGCTCTGGGACGGCTTGCGGACGCCGACGTCGCTGGAGATGACGACGGCGTCAGCGATGGCGTACAGGTCGACGCCCTGGTAACAGTCGTCGCCGAAGGCGTTGGAGACGATCGCGACCGGGACGCCGTCGGACCGCAGCCGGGCGACGGCGGTCAGCATCGCCTCGTCGAGGCGCAGGCCGTCCTGGATCTGTGTGACCAGGCCGGCGGGCACCGTGGCCACGCCATGGGCGCGGAGCCGTTCGGCGAAGCCTTCCTCGAACCCGGCTTGGCCGAGGCGTCCGCATTCGTGCTCGGCCAGCAGCCGCCCGGAGGCCCCGTCTTCGCGGAGGATCCGTTCGATGAGGCGCGGGTCGCCGCTGATCCGGTGCGAGACGGCGCGGAAGGCGTCGAAGACGCCGCTGGTCAGCACGCCCCCGAAGTCGATGAGCACCGCCTGCGGGGGGACGGCCGCGCCGGGGGCCGTGCCGGGGTTCACGTGTCCTCCTCTCCGCTCAGGTGACGTCGAAGAGCCCGGCCGCGCCCATGCCGCCGCCGACGCACATGGTGATCACCACGTGCCGGGCGCCGCGCCGCCGGCCCTCGATCAGCGCATGCCCGACCAGCCGTGAACCCGTCATGCCGTAGGGGTGGCCGATGGAGATGCCGCCGCCGTTGACGTTGAAGCGGTCCGGGTCGATGTGCAGTTCGTCGCGGCAGTACACCGCCTGGGAGGCGAACGCCTCGTTCAGCTCCCACAGGTCGATGTCGTCGACGGTCAGTCCGTGCTGCTTGAGGAGCTTCGGCACGGCGAGCACCGGGCCGACGCCCATCTCGTCTGGTGCGCATCCGGCGACCGCGATCCCCCGGTAGGCGCCGAGGGGTTCGAGCCCGCGGCGCTCGGCCTCGCCCGCTTCCATCAGCACGCAGGCCGACGCCCCGTCCGACAACTGCGAGGCGTTGCCCGCGGTCACCGTCGACTGCGCGGTGACCTGCCCGTCGGGCAGGACGGCCCGCAACCCGGCGAGGGTCTCCAAGGTGGTCGAGGGACGGTTCCCCTCGTCGCGGGTCAGCGTGACCTCCTCCTCGGTGGTCTCGCCGGTCGCGCGGTCGGCCACCTTCTTCACGGTCGTCAGCGGGACGATCTCCGCGTCGAAGCGTCCGTCCGCCTGCGCCCGCGCGGTGCGCTGCTGCGAGGCGAGCGCGAACTCGTCCTGCCGGTCGCGGCCGACGCCGTACCGTTCGGCGACGATCTCGGCGGTGTGCAGCATCGGCATGTAGATGGAAGGCGCGTTGGCCACCAGCCACGGGTCGCTCGCGCGGTGCAGGTTCAGGTGGTCGTTCTGCACGAGCGAGATCGACTCGACGCCGCCGGCGACCACGACGTCCATGCCGTCCTGGGTGATCTGCTTTGCGGCGGTGGCGATCGCCATCAGCCCGGACGAGCACTGGCGGTCGATCGTCATCCCGGAGACGGTGTCGGGCAGCCCGGCGCGAAGAGCGGCCTGACGTGCCACGTTGTTACCCGAGGAACCCTGCTGCAGCGCGCAGCCGAGCACGACGTCCTCGATCTCGGCGCCGTCCAGGCCCGCCCTGCCGACCGCGTGCGAGATGGCGTGGCCGGCCAGGTGCTGTGCCTGCGTGTCGTTGAACGCACCGCGATAGGCCCGCCCGATCGGCGTCCGTGCCGTGGACACGATGACCGCCTGTTTCATGACTGCTCCTTAGTGCTGTTCGAGTAGGGAGGATTCGGAGGGGCGCCCGGTCAGTTGGTGGGGCCGCCGGCCACGTAGATGACCTGGCCTGAGACGAACCCCGCCTGCTCACCGACCAGGAACGCGGCGGCGTGCGCGATGTCGTCGGGCAGTCCGATGCGGCCGACCGGGATCTGGTCGGCCGCGGCCTTCTTCATTTCGGCGAAGTCCATGCCCATGCGCTGGGCGGTGGCGGCGGTCATCTCGGTCTCGATGAAGCCCGGTGCGATCGCGTTGGCCGTGACGCCGTACCGGCCCAGTTCGATCGCCAGCGTCTTGGTGAAGCCCTGCAGCCCCGCCTTGGCCGCGGCGTAGTTGGCCTGCCCCCGGTTGCCGAGCGCGGAGGTGCTCGACAGGTTCACGATCCGCCCGAACCCGGCCTCGACCATGTGTCCCTGGACGGCCCTGGACATCAGGAACGAGCCCCGCAGATGCACGTTCATGACCGTGTCCCAGTCCTGCGCGGTCATCTTGAACAGCAGGTCGTCGCGGGTGACGCCGGCGTTGTTGACCAGAACGGTCGGGGCCGCGAGATCGGCGGTCACCTTGGCGACGGCCGCGTTCACCGCCGCCTCGTCGGCCACGTCCGCCGCCACGGCCATCGCCGTGCCGCCCTGCTCGGTGATCGACGCGGCGGTGTCCGCGCAGGCGGATTCCTCAAGGTCGAGGACGGCGACGGCCATGCCATCGGCGGCCAGCCGCCGCGCGATCGCCGCGCCGATGCCGCGTGCCGCACCGGTGACGATCGCCGTCCTGCGCTCGGTGCTCATGGGTGTCTCCTCTGTTCATGGCCGATGCCGCGCCAGATGGGCTTCGGACGGTGTGGTGGTCGTCGTGGCGGATCAGACACCCGCGTCCGCCGCGGTGTGCTCGGCCGCGGCGACCAGCGCTGCGATCTGTGCCGCGGTGGGGGTGCCGGCGGCGGCGCGGTTGCGCGGGTCGTCCATGGCGCGGCGCAGCACGCCCTCGCCGATGATCGCCAGCTTCCAGAGCGCGAGCGCGTGCCAGAAGCCGAGGGCCGACGGGTCCCTGCCGGTGCGGTCGAGGTAGGTCCGCACGAGGTCGTCGCGGCGCGGGAAGCCCGGCAGCGCGGTGACCGAAAGGACGTCGACGGCGGCCTCGCCCTGTTCCGGCCAGTAGGCGAGCAGGGTTCCGAGGTCGGCCATCGGGTCGCCGAGCGTCCACAGCTCCCAGTCCAGGACCGCGGCGATGTTCCCGTTCTCACCGGACGCGATCACGTTGCGCAGGTGGAAGTCGCCGTGCAGCAACGCGACCTCCCGCTGCGGCGGAACGGCGTCCATCAGCCGCTCGGTGAGCCTGTCCAGTTCGGGTAGCTCGCGGGTCTTCGATCTTTCCCATTGGGAGAACCAGCGCTGCAGCTGACGCTCGGCGTACGGCCTGGTACCGGTCGCATCGGCCAGCCCGGTCGCGCCGAGATCCACGGCGTGCACGTCGGCCAGGGTGCGGGCCATCGCCAGCCCGATCGCACGGCGGCACAGCGGGGACACCGCGCCGGCGACCTCGAGCCGGTCGAGGACGAGCCCGTCCACGAACTCCATCAGCACCATCGGGACGTCGCCGTCGGTCCGGACGCCGTGCACCCGGGGGACGGGGACATCGGTGCCCTCCAGCGCCGCCAGCACCCGCGCCTCGCGGACCACATCGTGCGCCGAGGGAAGCAGCCGGCCGAGCGGCGGACGGCGCAGCACCCACCGCCCTCCCCGCTCGTCGCCGACCGCGAAGGTCAGGTTCGACTGGCCCAGCCCGATCCGGTCGAAGCGGAGCGCGCCCCGGAACTCGATGCCCAGCGAGGCGATCCAGGCGGTCACCTCGCCAGCGTCCGGCCCGAGCGTCTCCACGCTAAGCACCGGCTGTCTTGCGTTCACCGCGGCGGCCCCCGCCCACCACGGCCGGACGCCCCGGACCGTCGACCGGGACCTCCGGCACCCACGGCGCGTCGGCCGAGTCGCGGTGCTTGCGCAGTTCCTGCAGCGCGATGGCGCGCTTGTGGACCTCGTCGGGGCCGTCGGCTAGGCGGAGGGTGCGCAGCTGCGCCCAGGCGTTGGCGAGCGGGAAGTCGTCGGTGACGCCGCCTCCGCCGTGCACCTGGATGGCACGGTCGACGATCTTCAGCGCCATGCCCGGCGCGGCGACCTTGATCGCGGCGATCTCCACCCGCGCCGCCTTGTTGCCGACGGTGTCCATCATCCAGGCGGCCTTCAAGGTGAGCAGCCGGGTCCGCTCGATCTCGATCCTGGCCTCGGCGATCCAGTCGCGGATGTTGGCGCTGTCGCTCAGCCGGTGCCCGAACACGACCCGCTCGTCCGCCCGGCGGCACATCAGATCCAGCGCCCGTTCGGCGACGCCGATGGCGCGCATGCAGTGGTGGATCCGGCCGGGGCCGAGCCGCGCCTGGCTGATCGCGAAGCCCTCGCCCTCACCCTTGAGGACATCGCTCACCGGCACGCGCACGTCCTCGAAGAGGATCTCGGCGTGGCCCTCCCGGTCCATGTACCCGAACACCGGGAGGCTGCGGACGATCGTGACGCCGGGGGCGTCGATGGGCACGACCATCATCGACTGCTGCCGGTGCGGCGCGGCGTCCGGATCCGTCTTGCCCATGACGATCAGTACCCGGCAGTTCTTGTGCATCGCGTTGGAGGCGAACCATTTGCGGCCGTTGAGGACGTAGTGGTCGCCGTCGCGTTCCATGCGCAGCTCGATGTTGGTGGCGTCGGAGCTGGCGACACCGGGCTCGGTCATCGCGAACGCCGACCGGATCGCCCCGTCCAGCAGCGGGCGCAGGTACTTGCGCTTGTGCTCGTCGCTGCCGAACAGCGTGAGCACCTCCATGTTCCCGGTGTCGGGGGCGGCGCAGTTGGTGGCCTCCGGCGCGAGGTGGGCGCTGCGGCCCATGATCTCGGCCAGCGGCGCATACTCCAGGTTCGTCAGCCCCGGACCCCACTCCGGATGCGGATGGAACAGGTTCCACAGGCCGCGCCGGCGGGCCTCGGCCTTCAACTCCTCGACGATCCGCGGCTGGTGGTGCGGGTCGCCGGACTCGCTCATCTGCCGCTCGTACACCGCTTCGGCCGGGTACACGTGCTCGTCCATGAACTCCAGCAGGTCGTCGCGGTAGCGGCGCACCCGGTCGGAGACGGTGAAAAGGTCCACGAAGGCTCCCCTCGGAAGGCGTGCCGTCATCTTTACTTGAATCCGCCTTCAAGTTCAAGTGACGTGCCCTCGCAGGCCGCGCTGCTAGCCTTCGAGCGACGGAGTGCGAACGGACAGAGGCGAAGACCGCAGTGGTTCCCGAAGAGACGGCTCCCGGGCAGACGGCCGGCGGTGAGCGGCAGGCCCGCATCACCCCGCGCAGCAAGCGCGGCGTCCGCACCCGCAACGCGCTGATCCAGGGCGCCCGCGAGGTGTTCGAGCGCGACGGCTACCTCGACGCCCGCATCGTCGACATCTCCAAGGCCGCCGGCGCCGCGTCCGGGTCCTTCTACACCTACTTCAACGACAAGGAAGAGATCTTCGCCGCCCTGGTCGAGCTGGTGCAGGAGGAGATGCTCCACCCGCACCTGCGCGAACGCACCGGCGTCAGCGACCCGCGCGAGGTCATCGAGGCCGCCAACCGCGACTACCTGGAGATGTACCGGCGCAACGCCCGCCTCATGGCCCTGTTCGAGCAGGTCGCCCAGATCAACGAGAACTTCCACCGGCTCCGCCTCGAACGCGGCACCGCCTTCGCCGAACGCAACGCCAGGATGATCCGGGAACTCCAGGAGCGCGGGCAGGCCGACCCGGAAATCGCCCCCCTCGTCACCGCCTACGCGCTGTCGGCCATGGTCAGCCGCATGGCCTACATGGTCTTCGTCGCCGAACTGCCCATCACCTTCGACGACCTCGTCGACACCCTCAACAAGCTCTGGGCCAACGCGCTGCGCCTGAAGCCCTCTCCCTGACCCTGTCCGCGGGCCACCGCCGGACCGGAGGGCGGGACGGCGTGCGTTCAGTCGAGCATCTTGTCGATCAGCTGGTGCAGGTGGGCACGGAACTCCTGGCGGGCGGTCGGGTCGTCGGCCCGGCGCACTCCTTGCCCGCGCGCCATCACGCCCGACCCGAGGAAGCCGTGGACGCACCAGATCAGCGTCCCCAGCAGGTAGGAGACGTTCACGTCGGTCGGCACCTGGTCCTTGACCTTCCGGGCGACCGCCCGGAGCTGGGGGCGGCTGAACTCGTCCTCCAGGCCACCGATGTCGATGGCGTCCAACACCCACCGGTGCATCCACAGCGCGTGTCCGATGGGGTGCTCGAGCTGGAAGTCCAGGTACACGTCGGTCAGGTGGTGCAGGCACTCCCTGCCGGGAGGACAGTCGTCCATCGCGGCCCGCATCACCGCCTGCTCTTCCTCGAAGGCACGCCGCATCGCCGCCAGGTACAGCTCACGCTTGCCTCCGCCGGACGCCACCACCTCGTCGACGCCGACTCCCAGAGCGTCCGCGATGAGCTGCAACGACGTGCCGTCATAGCCGAGTTCGGCGAACATGCGCGAGGCGACGTCCATGACGGCCGATTGCTCCATGTTCTCACGCTATGAAGCCGAGCCCTAGCAATCAGCATCCGATCCGTCATGAATGAGGCAAGTTCGCCCTGACGACGAAGTGCACGGGGCCATGACCCGGCGCGCCCGCGATACATGTACTTGAGGCCAAATTCAAGTATTGTGATGCGGCGCGCACGGCGGTTTCATTACGGCACCCGGCGCACCGCACCGGGTCGCCGCACGGCCCACCACCCACGCAAAGCCCGAGCCGACGCACGTCCGCCACGGCTGCGCGGGCCGACCACCCCAAGGAGAGTCATGCAACACTCGGGCAACAAGCCCACGCCCTGGAGGCGGCTGGCACTGGCCGCCGTCGCCGTCATGGCGGCGGCCGCACCCTGCCTCGCCGTTCCCGGCACTGCCGCCGCCGCGCAGACCGCGCCCGCCGGCGCCCGGCCGGGAGACCTGATCAGCGCAGAGCCGTCGTTGTTCCGCGTGGTGCCCGGGCTCCCGACGCTCACCCGCGCGTGGAAGATCCTCTACCGGTCCACCGACGTCAACGGGAACCCCGACCAGGTCTCCGGCACCGTCATCGTCCCGGACGACGGCCGCACCGGCACCCGCCCGCTGCTCACCTACGCCGTCGGCACCGTCGGTCTGGCCGACCAGTGCGCCCCCTCGGCCAACTTCCCCAAGGGCACCAGCATCGAGGCCGGCGAGATCAACGCCGCCCTCCAGCGCGGCTGGGCCGTCGCCGTCACCGACTACCAGGGCCTCGGCACCCCCGGCGACCACACCTACCTCGTCGGACGCCCCGAAGGCACCGCCGTCCTGGACGCCGCCCGCGCCGCCCAGCGCCTCCCGCAGGCGCAGCAGGCAGGGGTCACGGCGGACTCGCCGGTCGGTGTCATGGGCTACTCCCAGGGCGGCCACGCCAGCGCATGGGCCGCCGAACTCGCCCGCACCTACGCACCCGACCTGCACATCAAGGGAATCGCCAGCGGCGGCGTCCCCGCCGACGAACTGAAGAGCGCCAACGCAGGCGGAGGAATCGTCGGCCTGGAACTCCTGGTGGCCATCGGCCACGACGCCGCCTACCCCGAACTGAACCTGGACGGCTATCTCACCGACGAAGGCCGCGACGTCGTCACCAAGCTGCGCGGCGGCTGCATCCTCGACGACGCCCTCGCCACCATCGGCAAGTCCCTCGACGAGCTGACCGTCCGCAATCCGATCGAATCACCCGACTGGCAGAAGCGCCTGGCCGCCGACAAGCTCGGCACCCGCGCCCCCGGCTACCCGGTGTACCTCTACCACGGCACCTCCGACGAGGTCGTCTCCTATGACCTCGGCGAGCAGTTGCGCGCGGACTGGTGCTCGCGCGGCAACGTCGTCCAGTGGCAGCCCATCCCGCTGGCCAACCACGCCGCCGGGGCCATCGCCGGAGCCGCCCCGGCGATGGACTGGCTGGCCGCCCGCATCGCCGGCCAGCCCACCCAGGGCAACTGCAGCTGATACGAGCCGATGGTGCCGGCCGGCAGGCGAATACGCGCCCGCCCCGGCGCAGGTGGATGATCTGCGAATGAACCGCCGCTGACCGGCGTACACCCGGTCAGCGGCGCTCGCGGGTCCGCGGCGTCCGGCCCCCGGAGGACCGGTCAGCACACTTCGCGGCGACGAAGACGGCTTGCGCGCCGGCTAGAGGAGTGGGTTTGTCCGGGGTCGCACGCTGGATGGCCGTGCCGTGCTGGACGGATTCGTCTCCCTCGGCGGCGACACCGACAGCGCCGGCGGCTGCGCCCTCACCGACCCCACCGATCACCCCGCGAAGCCCTGAGTCCTCAGTCGTCCGGCAGACCGCAGTCGCCGATCTCCTCTCTGGGCACCGCCGGGTCGGGCATCCTGCGGGTCGTCACACGGGGCCAGAGCTCGTCCCACGTCTTCTGATCACGTATGACCAGGTGGCAGGGCTCTTCCAGCCCCGACGACGTTTCCTGGACGAGAGTCTCGAACGGGACTTCGTGCACCTGCAATGCATCATCCATGGCGCCACTTCATCGCACACTCCACCTTTCGGGACCAACCTTTTTTCGTCGGGCGGCGCGGTGCGATCAGTACTTCATGCGGTTGCAGTGCCGTCATAGTGGCCTGGTCGTAGTAACCGGTGTCCGAGGCGCCGCCCGCCCAGTTCGCGGAGCCCGCCCGGGCCAATACCGTGCCGAAGCGCTGGACGCGGGCGAAGTGCTTGGACGATCGGCCGACCCGGTCGGTGAACAGGTCTCGCCCGGCCTCGAATGGGCGCTCATCTGCCGGAACTCGGGAGAGCCGTCGCTCGTCCGCGCCTTCGCAGGTTCGAACTGCATGCCGAGCGCGTGAGCAGTCCCGGGATCGGGCAATGCGCAACCGTTCGCCCTACGAAGCCGGGCGGCCGCGTGCCGCCGCGAATGTCGCGGCGGTGTCGGCGAGAGCGCGGATTCGGGCGTTCTCGCGGGCGGTCGCCCAGATGGGACCGATCGGCATGGCGGACAAGTCGTGGATGGGGATGAGCGCGATGTCGTCGCGGTGGGCGAGCTGCGCGGTGAAGGCGTCGACACTCGGATGGACGATGTGTCCGCGCGCGACCGCGGCCGTCGCCACCCCGTAGGCATCGTCGTCGCCGAGGTCATAGGTGCGGTGAATCGGTTCGCCCGAGGGGGTGGGGTGGGATGAAGTGGTCGAAGAGGGCGCGGGGGAACAGGGCCGGCCGTGCGGCGGTGCGGCGGCCGGCGAGGTCCTCGATCGATATCGAGTCCCGGCCCGCCAGCGGATCTGCGGCCGCGACCGCCAGTACCCGGGAGGCGTGGTGGATCGCCGGACCTGCGGTCAGGTCGGACTGCTCGCGGGGGTCGAGGACCAGGTAGGAGATCAGGACATCGATCTCGTTCCGCCGGAGCGGTTCGTAGAGGGCGCGATAAGGGATGTGGCTGAGGGCGATCCGGCTTCCGGGATGGCGGGCCTCATAGGCGCGGACCAGGCGGTTGAGGGTTTCTCCACCGGTCGGCAGAAGGAAACCGATGCGCAGCGTCCCGGCGATCTGGCCGGCCTCGGCACGGGCGTCGCGGAGAGCGTCCTGCAGCATCCGGTAAGCGGGTTCCACCTCGGTGCGGAACTGGCGCCCTAGCGGGGTGAGGCGGACGCGGCGGCTCGTGCGTTCGAACAACGGTGCGCCGATGTGGCGTTCCAGGGCGGCCACGGCCCGGCTCACCTGGGGCTGGGTGAGGAGGAGCCGCTCGGCGGTACGGCCGAAATGCAGTTCCTCGGCCAGTGTCAGGAAGACTTCCAGTTGCCGCATGTCCGTCAATCGATGTCACCCGACCCGGGTCGGTCACGATCCATGCAGTTCCGGCATCGATCGTTGCACACAACGGTGTTGCTGGTCGATCTCGCCGCCCTGCACGCTCGAAGGCAGGGATTTCGGTGTGGACGGGGCAGCCGGTCGCGCCGCCGGCGCCGCCGAGGAGGACCCGTGACCCAGGTGATCAGGACGCCCGTCGACGCCTCGGACGGGCTGCGGCTCTCGCAGCCCGCCGGCCGGTGGGTGGTCGTGGCGACGGCGCTCGGCGCAGGTCTGGTGCTGCTGGAGACCACGGTACTCAACGTCGCGCTGCCTCCGATGGCGCGCGACCTGGGCACGGGCATGGCCGGGATGCAGTGGACGGTGAACGCGTTCGCGCTGGCGCTGACGGGACTGATCCTCTTCGGCGGCGCGCTCGGGGACCGTTACGGGCGGCGGCGGATCTACCTGGCCGGACTCGCCCTGTTCGCGACCGGCTCGCTGCTGGGCGGCTTCGCCCCGGACATCGGCCGGCTGATCGCCGCACGGGCGGTGCAGGGCGTCGGCGGCGCGTTGCTCGTGCCGGGGTCGCTGGCCCTCATCCAGGCCGCGTTCCACTCTGACGACCGGGCGCGGGCGGTCGGCGCCTGGTCGGGCATGAGCGGGGTGGCGGGGGCGGCCGGTCCGCTGCTCGGCGGCGTGGTGGTCGATGCCGCGGGCTGGCGCTGGGTGTTCTGGATCAACATCCCGATCGCGGCGGTGGTGGCGTCGCTGGTGGCCCGGCACGTCCCCGATGCCGGCGGCGGGACGGCCGAGCGCGGCCGCCTCGACGTGGCCGGGGCCGTCCTGGCGGCGATCGGGTTCGGCGGCCTGACCTACGGCCTCACCGACGCCCCCGGCGGCGGGCCGATCGCGGCGGCGGCCGCCGCGGTCGGCCTGCTCGGGATGGCCGCCTTCGTGCTGGTCGAGCGGCGAGCCGCGGCGCCGATGCTGCCGTTGGAGCTGTTCGCCGTCCGGGAGTTCAGCGCGGCGAACCTGGCGTCATTCTGCCTCTATGGCGCGGTCGCCGGGATGTTCTTCCTACTACCCATGCAACTCCAGATCACCGCCGGCTACTCGCCGCTGGCGACCGGGCTGGCGCTGCTGCCGATCACCGCCGTCGTGCTGGTCCTGTCTCCCCGCACGGGAACGCTCGTCGCCCGCGCAGGCCCCCGGACCCTGCTCACGGCCGGCTCCGTGACCTGCGCGGCCGCGGCCCTGCTGGCGGTGCGGATCGGCGCGGACGCCTCCTACCCGGCCGAGGTGCTCCCCGTCGTCCTCGGCGCGGGCCTGGGCATCTCGGCGATCACCGCCCCGATCAGCGTCACCGTGCTGTCCGCCGTCGCCGGCGACCGCGCCGGCATCGCCAGCGGCGTCAACAATGGCGTCGCCCGCGCGGCCGGGCTGCTGGTCGTGGCGGTGCTACCGCCGCTGGCGAACCTCCCTCAGGACGCCACCCACAATCCGGAGGCGCTGGACCGCGGGTTCGACGTGGGCATGGTGGCCTGCGCCGGGCTGTACTTCCTCGGCGCCGTGGTGGCCTGGTGGGGCACCGGGCGCATCAGGCGAGCCGCGCGCTGACGGCCGGCCACCGAAAATTCTCGGCAGATTTCTTGGGAGGCGGTGTCGGATCGGGGCAGGCGCGTTCGTAGCAGGGGTGAGACGTCGACCGCGCTGCGCCGACCACGGCGCGCGGCCGGGCGCCGACAGGACCGGAAGCCATCCCGACTACTGACGAGGACAGGAACGATGACCGATTCGACGGCAACCAGCGGAACCAGGCCCTTCCGATTCGGGGTCGTTGCCCCGGTCACAACGGATCTGCCGGCGTGGCGAGACCAAGTGCGCCGTATCGCCGGCAACGGATACTCCACGCTGCTGATGCCCGACGTCCCGCGATGGCAGCCGGCCCCCGGCCCCACGCTGGCCGTCGCGGCGACCCTCACTGACCTGCGGGTCGGCTCTTGGGTGTACGCCTCTCCGCTGCGCCCGGCTTGGAGCACCGCCTGGGAGGCGCACTCGCTGTCGGTGCTCACCGAGGGGCGTTTCGAGTTGGGCATCGGCACCGGCAGGCCCGGCATCGAAGACGAACTCCGCGAGCTGGGACTGCCCGTCGTACCACCGGGCGAGAGGCTGGCCCAGGTGCGCGAGACCGTGACGGCGCTGCGTGGTCTCGACGGTCCCGGCTCGCACACGCCTGTGGTGATGGCCGTGCGCGGGCCGAAGGCCCTGGCACTGGCGGCCGACCTCGCGGACACGGTCGCCTTCGCGGTGATGCCGGGAGACGGCCGGGACGAGATCACCCGGGTGGTGCACGACTTCCGCGCCCTCGCCGCTCGGGACATTGAACTCGCGCAGCACGTGGCGGTGATCGGCGATACCGTCGCGCCGTTCATGGCGTCCCCCGACACCGACCCTGCGGCGCTTCGCGCGGTGGACTCGCTGGCGGTGCTTCCGGACGATCCGGCGGCGGCCGCCGAGGAGATCCGGCGGCGACGGGAGGAGCTCGGGATCTCCTACTTCGTCTTCGGTGCAGGCTCCGCCGACGCGCTCGCTCCGGTTGTGGCCGAACTGGCCGGACATTAGGCGGGACCGGTAACCGGACGAGCGGCACGTCGGTGCAGGTCTTGGCAGTATCTCCGACGTAGAACGACCATCGGGGCAGAGGTGTTCGCAACCGGGGTGCGGCGGCCCGCACGGGCCGTCCCCCCGACCACGGGAGATGATCTTCAGATGCGGTACCTGGTTTCCGTGATCGACGACAAGAGCGATCCCGGCAGCACGGACAGGCAGCCCGCCATCAGCGCGTTCAACGAACGGCTGATCGCCGAGGGGCACTGGGTCTTCGCAGGCGGGCTCGCGGACACCGACACGGCCACGGTCATCGACAACCGGGGCGAGCAGGCGGTGTTCAGCGACGGGCCGTTCGTGGAGTCCAAGGAGTACCTCGCCGGCGTCTGGGTGTGGGAGGCCCCCGATCTGGACGTGGCGCTCAAGCTCGCCGCCGAGGCGTCCAAGGTCTGCGACCGGAAGATCGAGGTGCGGCCGTTCCTGTGAACGACGTCGACGTCCAGGAGGCGATCACTCGCACCCACCACGAGGAATGGGGCCGGGTGGTCGCCTCCCTGACCAGGCGTTTCGGTGACCTCGACATCGCCGAGGAGGCGGCCGCCGAGGCGTTCGCGGCCGCCGTCGAGCGGTGGCCGGCCGACGGCGTGCCACCCAACCCCGGCGGCTGGCTGACCACCACCGCCCGCCGGAAGGCCATCGACCGGATCCGGCGCGAGAACAAACGCGACGACAAGCACAAGGAGGCGCAGGCGGTGTACGACGACGACCCGCCCGGGCCGGTCGGCGCCATCGACGACGACCGGCTCCGGCTGATCTTCACGTGCTGCCACCCGGCGCTGGCCGTGCAGGCCCGCGTGGCGCTGACGCTGCGGCTGGTCGCCGGTCTCACCGTGCCGGAGATCGCCCGCGCCTTCCTCGCCCGGGAGACCACCCTGGAGCAGCGGATCACCCGCGCCAAAGCCAAGATCAAGGCGGCCCGCATCCCCTACCGGATGCCGTCCGCCGAGGATCTCCCGGCACGCCTGTCCGGCGTGCTCGCCGTCCTGTACCTCGTCTTCAACGAGGGCTACCTGGCCACCGGCCCCGGCACCGACCCGATACGCCACGACCTGACCGCCGAGGCGATCCGGCTCACCCGCCTGATCCGGGCTCTCCTGCCCGACGACGGCGAGGTGGCCGGCCTGCTGGCACTGATGCTCCTCACCGAGGCCCGCCGCACCGCCCGGGTCTCGGCCGGCGGCGAACTGGTCCCCCTGGCCGAGCAGGACCGCGGGGCCTGGGATGCGGCCCTGATCGCCGAGGGCCACCGGCTCGTCCGCGAGCGCCTCGCCGCTGCCGCCGCCGGAGCCGCCCCGGGCCGCTACCAGATCCTCGCCGCGATCAACGCCGTGCACACCTCCGCCCGCGACATCCGCGACACCGACTGGTCACAGATCCTCGCCCTCTACGACCGCCTCGTCGGCCTGGACCCCTCACCGATCATCGCCCTCAACCGGGCCATCGCGGTCGCCGAACTCGACGGCCCGGACGTGGCGCTGGCAGCCGTCGACCGCCTTGAAGACAAGCTGGCCGACTATCACGCCTACCACGCCACCCGCGCCGACCTGCTACGCCGGCTGGGCCGAAGCCGGCAGTCACGCGCCGCGTACGACAAGGCCATCGAACTGGCAGGCAACACCGCCGAAACCGCCCACCTGACCCGCCGCCGCGACCAACTGGGATAGCAGCCCCAGACGTCCGCTCATGCCGCCGGCCGAGGGCTTGGTGGTGATCCTGCGTCTCGTCTTGGGTGGGCGGTGATGACTGTCGCTAGATCGTCGGCTGTGCGGCGTCGCTTCCCCGGGGGGGCGTACCGGGCCTTAGGCGGCGCGGCGGTAGTCGGGCAGGGGCCGGGCGGTGCGGGCCTGGAGGCGGCGCTCGACCGCTCCGGCGACCTTCATCACCGACAGCCGGACGAGGGCGTCGCGGACGCGGCGGCCGCCGTTGGTCTTCGGCACCATGAGACCCACGTTGGGACCGATCTGCTGCTTCTTGTCGACCAGTGGCCGCTGGACGGCGTCGTAGCGGGCGAAGGCGACCCGGTGGTCGCCGTTGGCGGCGGCCAGTTCGCCGGCCAGCCGGTATGCGCCGACGATGGCCAGTTCGGCGCCCGCGCCCGAGGCGGGGGACGCGCACCACGCGGCGTCGCCTGCGAGGGCGACGCGGCCGTTGGACCAGGAGTCCATGTGGACCTGGCCGAGGGAGTCGAAGTAGAGGTCGGGGTCGGCGAGCGCGGCGTCGAGCAGGGCCTGGGTGGGGGCCCAGGTCTGGCCGGCGAACGCCTCGCCGATCAGGCGGCGCTGCTCGGCGGTGTCGCGGTGGTCGTAGTCCAGCGGGCCGGAGCGGAAGATGAAGTACGCCTTGGCCTGGTCGTGGTTGCCCGACCGGTAGATCCCGGTCATCTTGCCGGGCGTGTTGAACATCGTCACCCAGCGGTCCTCGCCGAGGGCGGCGTCGGCGTTGCCGAAGGCGAAGTAGTGGTCCTTGTGCCGGATGAACCGCTCTTCCGGGCCGAACGCGAGCCGCCGCACGTTGGAGTGCATCCCGTCGGCGCCGATGACCAGGTCGAAGCGGCGGGCGGGCGCGTGCTCGAAGGTGACCGTCACGCCGTCGTCGTCCTGCTCGACGGCGCTGATGGAGTCACCGAAGATGATCTCGGCGTCGGTGGCCTCGTGCAGCAGCGCGACCAGGTCGCCGCGCATGATCTCCACGGAGCCGGCGGCGCGGGTGTCGATCCGGGCGACGGCGCGGCCGGCGGCGTCGACGAACTTCATGCCGTGGACGTCGGCGGCCAGTTCCCGCACCCGGGGCATCAGGCCCATCCGCTCGATGACCGTGGCCGCGTCGTCGCGTACGTCCACGCCGTTGCCGCCGGTGCGCAGTTCGGGGGCGCGCTCGACGATGGTGGGCCGGAAGCCGTGCCGGGCCAGCCAGTGGGCCAGGGTGAGGCCGGCGATGCTGGCTCCGGAGATCAGGATCCGCTCGTTCATGGGAGGCTCCTCTACACTGGACTGAACTGGAACGCAGGTTCCAGATGATTATGTGGAAGGGGCATTCCAGTTGTCAACACCCGCACGCCGAGCCGATGCCGTGCGCAACCGGGACCTCGCCCTCGACGCCGCCATGGCGCTGCTCGCCGAGCCGGGGGCGTCCCTGACCGTGGGGGCCATCGCCGAGCGCGCCGGACTGGGCGCCGGCACCGTCGTACGCGCCTTCGGCGGCAAGGACGCCCTGCTGGACGCCGCCGTCGCCCGCCTGCTCGAACCCGTCGTCCAACGCGCCCGCGACCTGATCGCCGAAACCACGCCCTACCAGGCGCTGCGCGCCTTCCTGCGCGAACTGATCGCCTTCCAGGCCGCCCACCACGCCGTCAACGACCAGCTGACGGGCCTCGACCTGCCCCTCACCACCGCGCTGCGCGCCGACCTCGCCGGCGCCGTCGAGAAGATGATCGAAGGCGCCCGCCGCAGCGGACAGATCCGCACCGACCTCGACCTTCCGGCCACCACCGCCCTCACCAGCGCCACCGCCCTGGCCGTCGCCCGGACCGACCCCGGCCTCACCGACGCCTACCTCACTGTCTTCATGGACGGCCTCTCCACCCCGAACAACCCCACTGTGGGAGCGGATCGAGCCGCTGCCGCCGAAGGTGGAGCGCCGTAAGCGCCATGCCGGACGGCGAGGACCGCCGGGTGTGGTGCGAGATCTTGTGCGTGCTGCACACCGGGACGACGTCACCCAGTTGATGCCGCTCCTGGAGGCGGGGCCGCCGGCCCGGGGCCGGGTCGGACGGCCTCGGCGAAGACCCGGGCAACTGCTGGCCGACCGCGGCTACGACCACGACAAGTACCGGCGCCTGGTCTGGGCCAAGGGCACCAAACCGGTCATCGCCCGGCGCGGCACCCCGCACGGGTCCAGGCTGGGCGCAGTCCGGTCATCACCCTCCCTGCTAGACCAGCATGACCTGGACGACTACCGGTTCCCGCTCACCGCCCGGCTGAGCTGGTGGCCAGCCCCGGGCAAGATCCTCGGCCGGACGACGCCAGATCGCCATGGCCCCTCGCCCGATGACCGTGAGCAGCCGACAGCCACCATTGATCAGCTCCGGCCCAGACTCCGAGATCTAGAAATCAGCGTGCCTTCAACGCCACGCCAATGGCAACGAATCTCAGGCCACCGCGCGGGACCGGTACGGGCCTGCCGCCAGGACACGCACAATGTTTCGCACTCATTGCTTCCAGTAGACGCCGTTGGGATCCGCGTATTTATCGGTTCCGCTCTGGACCCATTCGACGCCGGTCACCGTCCCCCCGGACGGTGCGAGAAAAAGTGCACACGCCTGGTATGAGGATCCGACCGGGAGTTCACCGTTGGGCGCCTCGCCGCTGCACTGGGAGAAGCCGAAGACCAGGTCGGAGAGGATCGTCCTCCCGTCCTGGAGCACACCCTCCATATTTGGAGTGGTGCCCCCCATGTCAGAAACTCCGCCGCCCAGGTTCTTGGCCGAGTATCTGGCATAGAACAGCACCGCACCGTCGGTCTCCTTGCCGTGTGCCTTCAAGGCGGCGAGGTCGGAGGCCGGGGCCTTCTCGATCGAGGTGACGGTGATGGCGAGTTTCTCGTTGCCGCCGTTGGCGAAGGGCACCTTGGCGGTCTGCCCGATCCTGAAGGTCTGGCGGGGGGCGGCGAGGCCGGTCGGGTCCGTACCGCCGACCGGGACCGTACCGTCCGTCGGCGCCGGCTGCTGCGTGGTGGACGAGGCACCGCCGCTCGGCTTCGCGGCGGATGGTGAGGACGAGCCGGCTTCCGGCCGGTCGTGTCCGGAATCGCGCAGCAGAAGAAAGCCGCCCGCAGCGATCAGCGCCGCCGCGAGGCCGGCCGTACCCGCGATCAGGGCCCTTCGCCGGCGCCCGATGGCGGTCTGCCGCGGACGCGTGCCGGGCGCCTGCGCATGCGCCGGTTCGGGAGCCGCGGGCGGCTCGCCGAAAAACGCGGGCGCTTCGCCGGGAACTGCGAGCCGCGGGGGCGTGGCCGCCGGGGCATGAGCGTCGTTCCTCGAACGCAGGAAGTCCGCGACGGCCTGGGCGCTGCCCGGCCGGTCGGCGGGATTCTTGGCGAGCGCGTCCGATACCAGGCGGTCGAGGTATTCGGGCGTCTCCGGCCGCTTGAAGCGCGGCGCAGGGGCCGGCTGGTTGAGATGCCGGTACATCAGTGCATGCAGGTCACCGTCCACACCGAATGGCGGTGAACCCGTGAGCATCTCGTATATCACGCAGCCCAACGCGTAAAGGTCGGTCTGGACGCCGAGCGGCTCGCCGCGGAACTGTTCGGGCGCCATGTAGGCGGGAGTGCCGATGGAACTGCCCTGCGCAGTGAGGCGCGTCGCGCCGCCTGCCAGATGTGCGATACCGAAGTCGCATATCCTGATCCGGTCGTCCGCCAGCACCATGAGGTTGTGCGGTTTGATGTCGCGGTGGACGATGCCGCGTGCATGCGCCGCGGCCAGGGCGTCGGCGATCTGCGTCGCGAACGACGCCGTCCGCGCGACCGGCAGCCCTCCCGGCGACGCCCTGATGACCGCGCGAAGGTCCTGCCCTTCGAGCAACTCCATCACCAGGAACATCGTCGTGCCGTCCGCCTCCGCGTGGCCGTCATCGATGTCGAACACGACGGTGATGCCCGGATGCTGGAGTGCCGCGGCGGTCTCCGCCTCCCGCCGGAACCTGGCCAGGGAGTTCTGGTCGGCGGCCAGATCGGAAGGGAGGATTTTAATGGCCACCGGCCGGCGCAGCCGCAGATCGGTGCCACGCCAGACCTGGCCCATTCCGCCCCGCCCGATCGGCTGCTCCAATCGGTAGCGGTCTCGCAGGAGCAGACCGGCCTTGGGGCCCGGCTCGTTCTGCAACGTGCTTCCTCCCATCAACACCTGCCAAAGGTGATGACTCAGTCGTCGTCATTCCAGGTTGCGACCGGAGTGCCAGTGCCATGCCCCGGGAGATGTGGCAGCGGGAGCACGGCGTCCGCCCACTCGGCGGGCGCAAGGCGGCCGATACCGAGCCATTCGCCGATCGGGGCCGGGTCCATCGTGACCAAGCTTTTGTCGCGGTAGATCCAGATCCATCGTCTGGATGCCGGCCTCCGGGGGCTGGCACGTCATCGCCGTGGTCTGACCGGATCGGCGGCCAGTTCGGACAGGCTCATCGCGATGGACCGGCGCGCGGCGGGGAACCGGCCGAGGGCGTGTAGCGCGGTGTTGCGCAGCCCCCGCAGGGGAGCGCTGTTCACGGTGGCGAGGTGGGTCATCCTGCGCGTGAACGAGATGACGTGTTCGGCGACGGGCCGTCGTTCGGCTTCGTATCCGTCCAGGACGGTGTCGTCGGCGCCGTCGCGGATCACCGCCGTCAACCTGCCCGCCAGATCCATTGCGTCCTGGATGCCGGTGTTCATCCCCTGGCCTCCGGCGGGGCTGTGCACGTGCGCGGCGTCCCCGGCCAGCAAGAGCCGTCCGGCGCGGTAGTGGTCGGCCAGCCGGTGGTGAACCCGGAAGCGGGAACTCCACACCACGTCCTTGACGGTGGCCGGGTGCGCCCGTGGGCCGCGTTCGCGCAGCAGCGCCTGTACGTGCCCGAGGTCGGGGGCCGCGGGCATCCCCTCCGCCGCGGCGGCGACGCGGTGCCGGCCCCCGGGCAAAGGCACCACGAGCACGGTGCCCGCGGCGGACAAGAACAGGTTCTGTTCGTCGCCGGCCTCGGCCTCGGCCCAGTTCATGTGCACGTCGGCCAGGACGAACGACTCGGCAGCGGTGTCGCCGGTGAACGCGATCCCCGCCCGGTCGCGGACGAGGCTGTGCATCCCGTCCGCGCCGACCGCGTACCGGGCCCGGATGGTGCGCCCGTCGGCCGTGCCGGCGACGACCTCGTCCTCGTCCTGCGCGATGTGCGCCAGCTCGCACGCCCACAGCACGCGGCCGCCGGACGAGCGCAGCCGGTCCCTGAGGACCTGCTCGGTGACGGTCTGCGGGACCGTCAGCGCGAACGGGTAGTCGGTGGGGAGCGAACCGAAGTCGATCCTCAGCAGTGGCCGATCGTGCTCGCGGACGGTGTACCGGGACACCGCGACACCCTGCTCGACCAGGCCGTCCGTCACGTCCATCGCGCGCAGCACCTCCAGGGTCCGCGCGTGCACCACGGCCGCGCGGGAGGTCGTCGCCGCGGCGGGCGCCTTGTCGATCAGCACCACCTCGACACCGGCCCGGACCAGCGCGGTGGCCAGCGTCAGACCGACCGGCCCGGCACCGACGACGAGCACGTCGGTGCGGCCGGGCAGCTCCTCGGACATCGCATCATCCCCCGCTCTTCTACATCTATAGAAAACCGGGTTCTTCTACACTTGCAGAAGAGCTGGGGAGGAAAAGTGACGGACAGCACACCACCGACACCGCCGACGCTGGGCACGCCGCGGCGCAGGCTGCTGGCCGACGCCGCGATCAGCACCCTGGCCCGCTCCGGCATGCGCGGGCTGACCCACCGCGCCGTCGACGAGACCGCCGGCCTGCCGCCCGGGACCTGCTCGGCCTACTTCCGGACCCGCCAGGCCCTCCTCCAGGCGGCGGTCGAAAGGCTCGCCGAGACCGACCTCGCCGACATCGACGCCGGCGCCGGCGCGCCCACAGCCCCGGGCAGCACGGCCCCGGACGGGGCGGCCACAGCCCCGGACGGCGCGGCCACGGCCCCGGACGGGCCGGCGGCGCTCGACGGGATCGCCGACCTGGTCGCCGGGCTCGTCGAGCACCTGGCCACCACCGGGCGCGAACGCACCCTGGCACGCTACGAACTGGTCCTGGAGGCCACCCGCCGTCCCGAACTCGGCGCCGTCCTGGCCAAGGCCGCCGACCGCCACCGCGCCCTGATCGAGGGCATCCTCGCCGCCTGGGGCATCCCGCTCCCCGCCGCCCAGGCGCCGCTGCTCCTCGCCTGCCTCGACGGTCTCCTCCACGAACACGTCGTCGGCCTGCCAGGCGCTCCGTTCAGCCGCACCGAGGTCCGCGCCGCCGCGCTCCGCCTCCTTCAGACCTTCACCCGGTGACGTCCACGGAGGGCGCCGTCTCGGGCACGCCGTGGCACCGAACCCGTGATCACGATAGGTCGAGCCCGGACAGATGCCCGGTCGGGGACGGTGGACCGCACCCGTGCGCCGCCGAGTCGGCGCTCCAGCACGGTGATCTGGTGCCGCAGTACCAAAACCTCGGCGTCCTTCTCCCGATCGGACATCGGCAGGAGACGCAGGACCGCGAAGGCGCTCGCCGCGGTCAAGTAGGCCGGTCGCGAGAACACAGCCGCCCATCATCCCGCGGCGACCTCTTGCCGCCGCCTGTTTCGCAGCAGCTCAAGCACGGCACCCGAGCACCCCTCCACGCCTTTCACCTGCGTGGACGCAATTTCGGCAGGCGCACCGTCTCCCGGCGTCCGCCTGGGCCCGTGTTCATCGAACGACCGTTGAATGTCCTGATCGCCCCTATGCTGAGCGACACCATTTCGCGTTCTTTGACCGACGCTGACACCTGATTGCCCATTGCCCGTCGCCCAACACAACACAACGACGTCCATTGCTCGGCGATGGAGTCATGCATCAAGGAGGAACGTTCATGCGCGCCCGGAGCATAGGCGCGGCCGCCGCAACAGCGCTGGCGCTGGTGGCCGCCCGCGACCTCATCCAGAAGAAGCACGCACTGCTCCGGAACTTCCCGGTGGTCGGGCACGCCCGGTACCTGCTGGAGACGATCGGGCCCGAACTGCGGCAGTACATCGTGACCTCCAACGAGGAGGAGCGCCCGTTCAGTCGTGACCAGCGCGCCTGGATCTACGCGTCGGCGAAGGAGGAGAACAACTACTTCGGGTTCGGAACCGAGACCGACGTCGAGCACGTCCAGGGGCACGCCTACGTGAAGCAGCGCACGTTCGCCGCCACGCTGCCCGACGCGCATGACCCGCAGGCCCCACTGCCCTCCGCCAAGGTGCTGGGCGGGCCGCGCGGGCGCGCCAAGGCGTTCCGGCCGGCGAGCGTGGTGAACGTCTCGGCGATGAGCTTCGGATCGCTGTCCGGCGCGGCGATCACGGCGCTCAACCAGGGGGCGGCGCTGGCGGGCACGATGCACAACACGGGCGAGGGAGGCCTCTCGCCGTACCACCGCAACGGCGGCGACCTCGTCCTTCAGATCGGTACGGGGTACTTCGGCTGCCGCGACGAGGACGGCGGCTTCAACCTCGGCAAGCTCAAGGACGTGGTCGCCGGCGCCCCGGTCAAGGCGATAGAGATCAAGCTCTCCCAGGGCGCCAAGCCAGGGCTGGGCGGGATGCTGCCCGGCGCGAAGGTGACCGAGGAGATCGCCGGGATCCGCGGCATCCCGCCCGGCAAGGACTGCGCCTCCCCGTCGCGGCACACCGCGTTCAGCGACGTCGACTCGATGCTCGACTTCGTCGAACTGCTCGCCACCGAGACCGGTCTGCCGGTCGGGGTCAAGAGCGCGGTAGGAGACATGGCCTTCTGGCAGGAGCTGGCCACGCTGATGGCGCGCGGTGACCGTGGTGTCGACTTCGTGACCATCGACGGCGGTGAGGGCGGCACCGGGGCAGCGCCGCGGATCTTCGCCGACTCGGTGGCGCTGCCGTTCCGCATGGGCTTCTCCCGCGTTTACGGCACCTTCGCCGAACTGGGGCTGACCGACGCGGTGACCTTCATCGGCTCCGGCAAGCTCGGCCTGCCCGAGAACGCCACGGTCGCCTTCGCCCTGGGTGCCGACATGGTCAACGTGGCCCGTGAGGCGATGATGTCGATCGGCTGCATCCAGTCGCAGAAGTGCCACACCGACAGGTGCCCCACCGGCATCGCCACCCAGAACCCGTGGCTGGCCCGCGGCCTCGACCCGGCCTCGAAGGCCACCCGGGCCGCCGTCTACCTGCGCACCCTGCGCAGGGAGCTGATCAAGGTCTCCTCGGCCGTCGGCGTCGCCCACCCGGCGCTCATCACCGCCAACGACATCGAGATCATGAACGGCGACTACGAGGCCCGCACCCTGGCCGGCGTCTACGACTACAAGGACGGCTGGGGCGAACTCGGCCCGCACCTCGCCGACGAGATCACCGCGCTGATCACCACCGACCCGGCCTCCGCCCAGAAACCGGCCGTCTGACGCGCCGACAACGACACACACCGCGCTCAGCGCTCCCCTGCCCAGAGCACACGCGCGGCACCAGGCGGTGCCGTCCTCACCTACCCAAACCCCACGGGCACCCCGCCGAGGTGATCACGACATGGCGTAGCGGAGAGTCGCTGGGCTGCATCGCCAGGGGTATGGGAGCGCAGTCGCAGCATGTGCGGCGCTTCCTGGCCGGTGGGCTGAAGAGTCCTCCGCGGTGTCGGTCGTTGCGGCATCTGCCGGCTGAGGAACGCGAGGAGATCTCGCGGGGCATCGCCGCTGGGCCGTCCAGCCTCGACTGCGTCCCGGGTGATCACGCGTAACGGCGGCCGCGAGGCCTCCCGTGTCGGCACAGCCGATGCGGCCGCCGGGCATCAAGCCCGTCGTCCCAAGAGGGAAAAGCTGATCGCCGAGAATCTGGCGGCGCTGGGGATGACGGCCGCGCGGTGGTGTGGACCGCCGCCCGCGTGGAACGCGCCGGGCAGCGTCCGGCGGTGGCGGTGTGGACCGCCGAGCAGACCGCCGCGTTCCTGCACGCCATCCGCGGGCGCCGCCTACCACCTGATCGCGCTGCGCGGACTGCGGCGTGGTGAGCGGCTGGGCTGCGCTGGGTGGACGTGGACCTGGAGCACGGCACCGCGACCATTTCCCAGCAGCTCCAGCGAAGGCGCGGCCGCCTGCAGGCGTGCCCGCCCAAGACCGCGCCCAGCGCCCCAAGGCCAACCGATCCTCGACGTTCAGCAGGCAAGGGCCCGTCTGGATGGGGGCGCTTTCACCGGATGGCCCAAGAGCGTCCTCGCGGGAGCCGGCAACGGATGGGTTCTCGCTACCACGACCGACCCGCAAAACGTCGTCCTCGAAGCACACGACACGCCTCCCCCACCGGACGGGGACGTGATGGAGACGCCGTTCCTCACCATGGGGCGCGGTGTCGAGCTGACCCAGGTGATCAGCCGCGAACCGATGCCCGCGCTGCGGTTCTGGCCCGCCGCGTCGCCTGTCACGCGGGCCGCGTCCCTCGATGGGGAAGACCGGCCGTGACGCAGAGTCGCCCGCATCCGCGCGTGGACGGAGGAGAACGGTCTCCCGATCACCCTTGGGGCCGGGGCCAACTTCGGGAGCGGGGCGCCGGAGAGCCCTAAAATCCCGGGATGAGTAACGATGAATGGAATCGCATCGTCCGTTCGGCGAAGCAGGGCGAGCCCGGCCCTTGGTCGTGCCCTGAGTGCGACGAGTGCACCGTCGAATTGGGTCAGCGGTTCAAGCAGCGCCACGTGGTGGAGTACACACTGATGTGCCTCGCCTGCCAGGCAGAGGTCGTTGCACCTGCCTGAACTCGACCGTACAAGGCGTGCCGGTAGAAGCGCGCACGAGCCCCAAACCGCGTTGATCCTGCCGTGGTGGCGATCAGTGTCCCGCTGTGGCGCGCAGGGCGGAGGCGAAGGTGCGCAGCGCCCTGTGAGCGGCCGGCTCGGACGGGCGTGATTGCAGGACGACACTGCGGGCGGGCAGCGCGGGCAGGCCGAGTGATTCGCCCATGTCCATGGTGCCGGGTGGGGCCACGCGCGGGCTGAGCGCCGCCACGGCCAAGCCTGCTGCCGCGGCCGCACCGATGGTCGCGATGCCGCCGCCCACGAACACCTCTTCCCAGGCGATGCCCGCTTCGTTCAGCGCGGTCACCGCCATCTCGTGCACATGGCATGACTCGGCCTGCAGGGCGAGGCGCAGAGGCTCGCCGGCGCGGTGTTCGAAGTCGGATGAGGCCATCCAGCCGAAGGACTCCTCCATCAGGACTTCACCGTCCGTGCGGCGGCCCTCGTGGCGCAGCACGATGGCCGCGTCCAGCGCACCGCTGTCGAACAGGTCAAGGAGCTCCCATGAGCTCGCGATTCTCACCTCCAGCGTCAGGTCTGGCTCCGCTCGCCCTATCTGGCGCAGGAGGTGGGGCAGTTCGGCGCCGACGACGTGGTGGCTCATGCCGATCGATAGGCGTTGCCGCTGGACGCCGAACGAGCCCAGCGCGCCCGCGTGGGCGGCCAGCAGTTCACGTGCGGGCCCGAGGAAGGCGGCGCCGTCTTGCGACAGGCGGACCAGGCGGGGCGTGCGGTCCAGCAGGCGGCGGCCCAAGACGTCCTCCAGCCGCTTGATCTTCAGGCTGACGGCGGACTGCGTGGAGTCCATCGCCTCCGCCGCACGCGTGAAGCTCTTCATCTCGGCGGTCAGCACGAAGGCCTGCACGGCGTCCAGGGCGAGCATCTTCATCGGTCACACCGATCATTGAAATATTTAATGGCTGAAATATTTTAAGATGACTTTTTTGAATGATCAAGTGATGGCTACGCTGCGAACCGTCCCGAGGAACGGAGTCAGACCATGCCCTTGGTCCAGGTGTCGTTGCGGCGAGGCAAGTCCGCCGAGTACCACCAAGCCCTCTTCGAGGGCGTCTACCGCGCCATGCGGGAGACCTTCGACGTGCCGGAAGACGACCGCTTCATGACGATCACCGAGCACGACAGCAGCACCTTCAGCGTCAGCCCCACCTACTACGGCGTCGAACGGAGCGACGAGGTGGTCATCATCCGGATCACCGCCAACAACACGCGCGGCCTCGCCCAGAAGCGGGCGCTCTACCTGCGCATCGTCGAACTCTTGCAGGCGAACCCCGGCGTACGCCCCGAAGACGTGTTCATCAATCTTGTGGAAGTACTGCCGGAGAACTGGTCGTTCGGCCATGGCATCGCGCAGTACGCGGTGCAGCAGGGCTGAGGGGAACGATCGGGTACATGAAAGGGGCGGGGTCGATGGCGGATTGGAACCCGTGGGCGGTCAAATCCGACACCGAGCGGGACCGGCGGGAATTCACGCCACTGCACGGTGTCGGATCGCTGGTGTTCGGGATGGACCTGCTCCAGACGGCCGCGGCGCTCGGCGTACTTCGCCGCTGACCGGCTGACGGCCATCGCCAGCGACATGCGGACCGGCCCGCAGCAGCACCACGGGCGCGCGTCCGTGCCGCGCCTCGACGAATGCGGTGACCGCGCCGGGGTGGAACTCCAGGCTCCGGCCACGCTTGCCGACCGGCGCAGGCCACTCCGCCTCTGACGCGGCGGGTGCGATGCTCGATGACCGCCAAACCGTGGAAGGCGCCACCTTGACGCCGAGTACCAGCAACTCGCCGTGCACCCGCCGGTAGCCCCACGAGGCAGCCGGTGAAGCAGCGCCGCGCGAACCTGCGCGGACGTGCTTCTCGGCAAGCACAGGGGGAGGTCGGTCGCGCGGGTTGGTGCGGTTCCTCCGCCCCGGAGGGCGGAGGAACCGGTCTATCCGAGCACCGGGTAGTTGGCGCGGAACACGTTGTGCGGGTCGCGGGCCCGCTTGATCTCCTGCAGGCGCGCGAGCGCGTCGCCGGAGAAGGACGAGGTCGCGGTCTCGCCGGGAGACAGCATGGTGTACGGCTTGCGGCCGCTGATGCGGGCCTTCAGGTCCGCCACGACCTCGGCCTGCTTGGCGCGCGTCGCGTCGGCGATGTGCGGCAGGCCGAGCCCCACCAGGTTCAGCAGGTACGGCTCAGGCACCGCGCCGCTCGCACCGGCCCCGGGGCCCGGCTCGGCGAGCGCCCCGCCCAGGTTCCTGATCTGCAGGTTGATGAGCGGTTCGACCGGCTTGGACAGCAGGAGCTCCCCCGCGTCGGCGTCCAGGCCCGTGAGCAGCTCCACGCGGCTGATGGAGGGGGTCGGGTCGGTGGGCTCGGGAGAGATGGCACTCAGGCCGGCGACCGGGACGACACCGCGGGTGTCGGAGATCGCGCCCTCGATCTTGTCAAGGCGCAGCAGCAGGTCCTGCGCCCGGGCCGCCTCACCCAGGTAGGCCAGGTCCAGCGTGACCATCGGCGGTGCGCCGGGCGGCTGGAACCGGTTGAACCAGACGCTGAGCTCACGCGGTGCCTCGACGGTGATCTCCAGGAACGCGTCGTACACCTCACTGGTCCGGTGCTCGGGCCAGACGACGCGCCCGCCGTACATGGTGGGTACCGGGTACAGGTCGAGTTCAAGGGCGGTCACCATCGCGAAGTCCCCGCCACCGCCGCGCAGCGCCCAGAACAGCTCGGGGTCGGACTCGGCGGTGACCCGGCCGGGCTCGCCGTCGGCGTCCACGATGTCGATGGCCCGGACACTGCCGGAGGCGAGGCCGTACTTGCGGCTGAACCAGCCGACCCCGCCGCCCAGGGTGTAGCCGGTCACCCCGACCCCTGGCGCGCTGCCCGACAGGCCGGCCAGCCCCAGCGGACCGGCCGCCGCCAGCACCTGCCCCCATCGCGCGCCCGCGCCGACCCGGGCCACTCGCTCCTCCGCGCGTACCTCCACTTCGTTCAGCAGACCGGTACGCAGCAGGATCAGGCCTTCCACATCACCCGAGGCGCCATGCCCGGTCGGCTGCGCGGCCACCGTCAAACCCGCCCGCCGGGCATAACGTACGAGCGCCGCCACGTCGTCGGCGTCCGCGGCCTCCACGACCGCCGCGACCGGCTGCCTGACGGTGAGGTTCCACGCGGTGGCCGCCTGCTCGAAGCCGTCGTCATCGGGCAGGAGCACGCGCCCTTTGAGCACGCCGCGCATGTCGTTGATCGTCATCGTCGTGTTCCTCTTCGATTTCTCAATGCGTGTTGGGAAAGGTCTTTGTGCAGTTGTCCGAGGGGGCGCGGGACTTGGCGGACGGTGGTCGCCGACCGGTAATCGGTCTCGTGGAAGTAGGTGCCCTTGGCATGCGGGATGGCCGTAGTGGGTGATTCCGCGGTCCTGAATGCGAGCGAGTGCGGCGTTGAACTCCTGCATGAACGCGTAGTGCTTCGGCTCCACGGTCATGGTGGCTCCTTTTCAGGGACCGGACTGGGCGACGTGCAGACGTCAGGCGGACTGCGCGGCGGGCACCGGCGCGGCGGACTCGACGGCCTCGCGGGCCTTGCCGGTCTCGCGGAGGATCAGCAGGCCGGTGGCCGCGATCAGTACCGAGGTCAGGCCGTGGATGCCGAACGCGGCGGCCATGGAGCCGTGGTGGGCCAGGACGGTGATCATGTCGCTGAACGGGGCGACGGCCACCATCAGCAGGACCTGGCCGAGGGCACGGCGGTGACCGATCACCAGCAGGATGCCCATCATCAGGCCCATCGCGTTCTCGCGGTTGCCCTTCACGATGAGGAAGCCGCCGCCGTCGCCGGAGGGCCAGTGCGGCAGGCCGAAGCCCGGCGCCTGCGTTCCGGGGGACAGGAGGAAGGACACCCCGAGGTAGAAGGTGAACAGGATGACGGCGATGGCCAGGACGGTGTTGACGCGCTTCAGTGACATCGTTCTTCTCCTTTGATGTGTCCGGCCGCACCCGACCGGTGGCGAGGTGTTCAGGCTGCTCCTGGGCGTTTGGAGGCGACTTGGAGCCGGCTTGGAGCGGTCCCCGTACGATGTGCGGATCATGGTCTTCATCCGGGTGCTGGGCGCGTTCGCGACCGAGGTGAACGGCGAGTCCGTCCACCTCGGCGGCCCGCGGCAGCGGGGCGTGCTGGCCCTGCTGGTGGCGGCGCGCGGGCAGGTCGTGCCGGTCGACCGGATGATCGAGGACCTGTGGCGGGGGGAGCCGCCCGCGCGGGCGCTGATGTCCCTGCAGGCGTACGTGTCCAACCTCCGTCGGCTGCTGGAGCCCGGACGTCCGCCGCGCACGCCGGCCCGGCTGCTGGTGAGCGCCGCACCCGGGTACGCGCTGCGGCTGCCACCGGAGTCGGTGGACGCCTGGCGGTTCGAGGAGCTGCTCGACCGTGCCCGGACCGACACCGACCCGCGCACCGCGAAGGCCCGGCTCGCCGAGGCGCTCGGGCTGTGGCGGGGACCGGCGTTCGCCGAGGTCGCCGACGAGCCGTGGGCCGCCGCCGAGACGGCCCGGCTGAACGAGCTGCGGCTGACCGCCATCGAGCTGCACGTCGCGGCGGGTCTGCGCATCGGCGACCCCGCCGCGATGGTTCCGGAGGCCGAGCGGCTCACCCGCGACGAGCCGCTGCGCGAGGAGGGCTGGCGGCTGCACGCCCTGGCCCTGTGGAGCAGCGGCCGCCAGGCCGACGCGCTGGCGACTCTCCGACGCGCCCGCGGCGTCCTCGCCGAGGAGCTCGGGCTCGACCCCGGCCCGGACCTCACGGCGCTGGAGGAGGCGATCCTCACCCAGCGCACCGACGTCCTGCGCGCGATCGTGCCGCGGACACCGCCGGCGCCCGCACCACCGCTCACCGCAACGCCGCCGCGGACGGCCCCTCCCTCAGAGCCGGCTCCGTTCGTCGGACGCGAGGCACAGCTGTCGGCGCTGGTCACGGCCGCCGCGCAGGCCGTCACCGACGGCGCCCGCGTCGCCCTCGTCACCGGCGAGGCCGGGCTCGGCAAGTCGACGCTGCTGGAGCACCTGGGCAGGCGGCTCGAACGGGACGGATGGCTGGTCGCCGCCGGCCGCTGCCTCGAGGTCGACAGCGCGCCGCCCGCGTGGGCCTGGACCGAGGCGCTGAGGGCCGTCGCCGCGACCACGTCCCCGGGCGGGTTCGCCGACGACCTCGCGCCGCTGCTCGCCGACGCCGGACCGGTGATCGCCGACGCCACCGCCGGACGGTTCCGCCTGCGCCGGGCCCTATGGGAGTGGCTCGCTGAGGTCGCCGCGGAACGCCCGGTCGCCGTCGTGCTGGACGACCTGCACTGGGCCGACGCCGCCACGCTGGAGCTACTCGGCGGCGGCCTCGGCCTGCGGGCCCCGATTCTGGTCGTCGCCGCGTACCGCGCGGACGAGAGCGGGCACCTCACCGAGATGCTGGCCTCGCTCGCGCGTGCCGCGCCGCTCCGGCTGGCGCTGCCGGGTCTGAGCGACGAGGCCGTCGCGGAACTCGTGCGGACCGAATGCGAAGCGGACGAGGAGACCATCGCCGGGATCGCCGAGCGCACCGGCGGCAACCCCTTCTACGTGCGCGAAAGCGCCCGGCTGCTGAACGGCGAAGGGGCTCTGGTCGCCCTCTCCGAGGTCCCCGAAGGCGTGCGGGACGTCCTGCGCCGCCGGCTCGCGCGCCTGCCCGAGGGAGCCGTGTCCATCCTCCGGCTCGCGGCGGTCGCAGGCCGGGAGAGCCCGGTGGACGTCCTCGTCAAGGCCGCCGACACCGACGAGGACGGCGTGCTGGACGCGCTGGACGCGGGCGTCATCTCCGGGCTCCTCGACGAGCCCGGCCAAGGCCTCGTCCGCTTCGTCCACGCGCTCGTCAGGGACACGCTCGTCGCCGACCTCAGCCGCCTCCGCGCAGCCCGGATGCATGTCCGGATCGCCGACGCCATGGAAGGCACCGACGACATCGCGGCGCTGGCCCACCACTACGCGCGCGCCGGCTCGCCGAAGGCCGTCGGCTACTGCGTCCAGGCCGCCGAGCTCGCGGAGGCACGCTACGCCCACGACGTGGCGGCCTGCCTCCTCAGCGACGCCGTCGCCAACTCGACCGGACCGGACGAACACGTCGAACTGCTCGGCCGGCTCCTGCGCGCGCAGGTCAGGGCGGGAGCCATCGCGGCCGCCCGCGAGACGCGCCGTGAAGCCGTGGAGTACGCGGAGTCCTTGGGCCGCGACGACCTGATGATCGCCGCGTTCACCGCGTGGACGGAGCCGACCCCCTGGCAGGCCCGTACGTACGGCACGGTGGACCGGCCCATCGTCGAGCGCCTGAGCCGCCTGCTCGAGCGCGAACTGACCCCGTCGGTGCGGTCCCGGCTCCTGACGGCGTACGCGAACGAGCTGATCGGCGAGGACGACCCGACCGTCCTGGAGGCGGCGCAGGAGGCCCTCGACCTCGCCACCGGCCCCCGCCTGCGGGCCGCGGCACTGGAGATCCTGGCCGAAGTCCATGGCGACGCCGAGCTCTCCCAGGAGCTGGTGAAGATCGGCACAGAGCACGACCTGCCGGTGTACCGCGTCACCGGGCGGCTCAACCATGCCGCCGTCGCCGCCGCCGCCAACGACCCGGTGACCATGCGCCGGGTGACCGTCGAGGCCCTGGAGCTCGCGCGCACCTACCGGATGCCCGAGGCGACCGCCGTCGCCGAGATCACGCTGGCGGCCCTGGCGGTCATCGAAGGCCGGTTCGACGACGCCGCACGCCTCTACAACAAGGCCGGCGAGGGCATGCGGCGCGCCGGATCGGTGCACGCCGCGGGCTTTCTCCAGCTCGCCCTGGCCGTCATCTGGCTGAACGACGGCACGCTCGGAGCGCATCTGGACGACGTGCGCGCCGTCCACGCCGTGCTCGACCCCATGACCACCGACCTGCTCGCGCTCGCCCTGCACGCCAACGGCCTGGACACCGAGGCCCGCGAGGTCCGCGCGTCGTCCGGCCCGATCCGCCCCGACTTCTTCTTCACCTTCCTCACAACGCTGCGCGCGATGGCGATCGTCGCCCTGGACGACCGCGACGCAGCCGAGGAGATCTACGCGACGCTGCTTCCCCATCGCGACGGTCCCCCAGCGGGCGCCGAGAGCATGGCGGTGGCGCTGCGGCCGGTCGCCCACACCCTCGGCGAGCTGGCCGTCCTCCTCGGCCGCGACCACGAGGCCGCCGACCATTTCGCCCAGGCCGCCGCCATCGCCGACCAATGGAACGCACCCCACTGGGCCGCAGAAGCCCGCTCGCGAGCGACCACCTGACCGCCGCCCGCCGCGCCGCGTCCAGCGCCCAGATCGAGGGAGGCCGAGCCGGCGAGGATGCGCGGGGCGGAGCGGAGGGTCGTCGACGATCCGTGTCGGTGCGTCAGCGGCGGGTTTCGATCTTCAGGTCGCCTGCGGTCACGGCGCGGATGTGGTCACTGGCGAGCATGTCGTGCGGGTAGCCGAGGTCGATCGCACTGACCTTGTCGAGGCGGGCCAGCTGATCGGCGGTGAAGTCGACGTCCAGGGCTCCGAGATTCCCCACCAGCTGCTCGGGGGTGCGGGCGCCGATGACGGGGGCCGTCACGCCCGGGTTCTGCAGGGTCCAGGCCAGCGCGACCTGGGCGGGTGCGTGTCCCAGCTCAGCGGCGACCTCCCGTACGGCGTCGGCGATGGCGAGTGTGCGTTCGGTGACCATGCCCAAGGCGGCGTTGAAGCTCTTGCGGTTGCTCTCACCGGAGCCGGCGTCCGTCGCGGTCAGGTCGGCGCGGCTGTACTTGCCGGTGAGCACGCCGCCGCCCAGCGGCGAGTACGGGGTCACGCCCAGCCCCATGGCCCGTGCCATCGGGATCAGGTCGCGTTCCCCGCCCCGGTTGATGAGGCTGTACTCGATCTGCAGCGCGACCAGCGGCGACCAGCCCCGCAGGTCGGCGATCGCCTGCATGCGCGAGATCTCCCAGGCCGGGGCGTTGGACATCGCCACGTACAGGACCTTGCCCTGCCGGACGAGGTCGTCCATGCCGCGCAGGATCTCCTCGACCGGTGTCGTGGAATCCCACACGTGCAGGAAGAGCAGGTCGATGTAGTCCGTGTTCAGCTGCCGCAGGCTGGCCTCCACCGACGCGAACAGGCTCTTGCGGTGAGCGCCCCCGGAATTCGGGTCGCCGGGCCGGCGCTGCGTCGTGTACTTCGTTGCCAGCACCAGGCTTTCGCGGTTGTCGCGGGTGAACTCGCCCAGCATGCGCTCGGCGCTGCCGTTGGTGTAGGTGCCGGCGGTGTCGATGAAGTTGCCGCCGCGCTCGACGTAGAGGTCGAACAGCCTGCGCGCATCGTCCTGCCCGGCGCCCCAGCCCCACTCGGTCCCGAAGGTCGCCGTGCCCAGGGCCAACGGTGAGACCCGCAGTCCGGAGCGGCCCAGCAGCCGGTAGGTGTCGAGGGTGAGCGGCATCGTGTCCTCCTGTGCTCGTGATCGTCGTCGAGCATCAGCCTGCGTCCGCCGCGAGCCGGAGGTAAGGGAAGGAGGTTCCTGGGAACACCGGTCCTACCCGAGCTGTTGGACCAGCCATGATCGCCGTGGACGTGACGCAGGAGCTGGCGGCGTTCCTGCGGACCCGCCGCGAGCGCCTGGACCCACGGGATCTCGGCCTGCCGGCGCGCCGGCAGGCCCGGCGGACCCCGGGGCTGCGCCGCGAAGAGGTCGCGGAACTGGCCGGGATCAGCACCGACTACGTGGTGCGGCTGGAACAGGCCCGCGGGCTGCGGCCCTCAGCGGACGTGGTGGAGGCGCTGGCCCGGGCGCTGCGCCTGACCCCCGACGAACGCGCCTACCTCTTCGGCCTGGCCCGGCAGCACCCCCGCCGTGCCGGCAAACCCGTCACCGCTGCAGGGCCGCCGCTGGCCCAGCTGGTCGCCGACCTGTCGCCGCTACCGGCGATGCTGATGAACCACCGCTACGACATCCTGGCCTGGAACGGCGAAATGGCGAAGCTGCTACTGGATTTCGACAGCCTGCCGCCGCAGCAGCGCAATGCGATGTGGCTGTGCCTGATGCATCCGGAGACACGGGAGCTCTACGTCGACCGCGAACGCGTCGTGCGAGAGGGGGTCGCCCACCTGCGCACTGCGTGGGCCGTGCATCCCGAGGACCAGGCGTTGACCGACCTCATCGCCGAATGCATCACGCGTGACGAGGAATTCGCGCGGCTGTGGGCCGAGCGAGACGTCAAGGCCAACGGCCGCGGACGCAAGGTGATGCGGCATCCTGACGCCGGCGTGATCACCGTCCATTTCGAAACGCTCACGCCACTTCAAGACCCGGACCAGCTGTTGGTGATCTACCGTGCCGCGGACGATGAGAGCCGGACGGCAATGGACCGGTTGTGCGCACGGTGAGCCGTCGCTCCGGCGCGTCTTCGGTGCTTGGCGTCAGCCCTCGGGGCGCCAGGCGACCCAGTCTCCAGCGTAGGTAGCACGGGTCGAGACGGGGTGCCAGTTCGGCGGTGCGACAGGCCAGCTGTCTTCGGGCCGTTGCAGCAGAGCGTCCCACGGCACCACGACTAGCGTCGCGTCACGAGGCAGCGTCTCGCTGCGGAAGCGGTCAAGCGGTTCCAGGCCGGTGCGGACTTGGAAGGCTTGAGAGACCCAGATCCTCCAGGGCACGCCGGAATGGTCGAGTGCCACACGGTCGCGTGCCAGGAGCCCGGCCGGGGCCAGGCTCGTGGCCGACTCCAGTTGCCCCTCCCAATGTCGGACGACTCGTTTGCTGACCACCGCCATGTCGGCCAGCGCGAAAGCGATGAAGGCGGCGGCGAGTACGAGCGCTCCGGCCTGACGGTATTTCGAGATCACGAGGCCTGCCACTACCAGGAGAAACAGCGCTACGCAGGTGGCGGACCACAATCTCAGTGCGTCCCAGCTCCAGGTGAGGAAGGAGATTTCGGGGAACTCGAATACGGAGAAGAAGCTGCGGGAGAGCCGCTTACCGGCGTACCACCACACGACGCCACCGGCCGCCAGCGTCAGGCACGTCGTGGCGAGGACGGTCCGGCCGACCGCTTCCCTCGTGCCGCGCACCGCGAATGCCGCACCGGCCATGAAGAGCACCGGAGCCAGGCAGCCGAGGTACCGGCCGTAGACGAAGTTGGCGACAGCACCCTCGTCGGGGACGGCGGCCGAGCTGGCGATGGCGATGCCGGTCAGGGCGGCGAGCGCGACCCATGAGGTGGCTCGGATCGGACGCGGCGTGGCGCGCCGCACGGCCAGCGCCCCGACGACCACCAGACCGGCACCGGCCACGCCGCACGTCGAGACGATGAGGAACCAGACTTTTCCCGCGGCCAGGCTCAGCGTCCACGCGAGGCCGTCCAGGCTGGTCAGCCGATCAATGAGGAAGTCGCCCAGCGGCTTCACACCGCCCGGGTAGATCTTGGACTGGACCCAGCCGTTCAGCGTCCACCCGGCAGCGGACCCGGCGACCAGCATGCCGGCCGCGGCCGCGATGTCCCGCTTGCTCGCCCAGCGTCGCCAAAGGGCGGTGACGAGAAGGCCCGCATGGACCACGACGATGATCGATCCGCGGGAGTGCACGCAGTAGCAGTAGGCGGCCATCGCGCTCGCCGCCGCACCGTAGCCCCACCGTCCACTGGCGATCCAGGTGTGGACGAGGAGAAGCCAGCCGAGCACGACCACAGGGAGAACGGCGTCGGCCATGGCGAACTGGCCGTAGTAGAGGACGGAGGGCAGGAGCGCGGTCACGGCCGCGATGACGTACGACTGAGTGCGCGACAGGTCCAGGCGGCGCAGAGCGACGTAGGCCAACACCAACAGCAATGCGCCGAACAGCGAATTGATGACGGCGACGAGACCGTAGACGGTCGCCGGATTGCTGCTCAGCCAGAATGCCGGGGAGATGAGAAGCGGGTAACCCGCCTGATACAGCGGCCACCCGGACAGGTCGCCTGCCGCTCCTCCTGCTATCAGCCGCGCGGCCAGCAGGTAGCCCGTCTCATCTGGAATGAGTATGGGCGTCTTCTGGTGGACGGCGAACAACAGCCGGATGCCGACTTGGACGACGCAGCCACCGATGAGCAGCGCGGGCCAGCGACGGCTTCGACGGGCCTCCAGGAGCGGCTCCGGCTCCCGACGCTGTAGAGAATCGATGTTTCCAGACGATCCCATGGCAACTCCCCGCGACTCCCCCGGATCATGGCGAACCGTAGCCGAGGATGAGAGGGAAATCGAGCCTCGGGGAATTTATAAATGTAATAGTTCAAAGATCCGGAAGCTACGTAAAAGTGGCAAGTAGTCTCTGTGCGGCACTGGAAACGACGCGTGTCCGACGGGCCTGCCACCCAGCCTGGACCTACAATCAGACCCCATGCCGTCGGGGAAACAGACGATCTGCCTCACCATGATCGTCAAGAATGAAGCGCACGTCATCGCACGGTGCCTCGCCTCGGTCAGACCTCTGATCACCTCGTGGTGCATCGTCGACACCGGCTCCGGCGACGGAACGCAGAAAATCATTCGCGAAGAACTCGCCGACCTTCCGGGCCAGCTCCACGAGCGGCCTTGGCGGGATTTCGGCCACAACCGCACGGAGGCGATCGAACTCGCACGCGGTAAGGCCGACTATGACCTGGTGATCGACGCGGACGACGTCTTGGTGATCCCGGGTGGTTTCGCGATGCCGCGGCTTACCGCCGATTCGTACGAGATACGAGTCGAGGACTGCGGGACTTCATATTATCGCGTACATCTCTTCCGGGGTGATCTGGACTTTCACTACGTGGGCGTCCTCCACGAAGTCATCATGTCGGGGCCCGGACGTTCGCTCGCACGCCTTGACGGGCTCGGCTACCGCCGCATGTACGATGGCGCACGTTCCACGGATCCCCTGAAATTCAGGAAAGACGCCGCGCTACTCGAGAAATCACTCAAGGCGGAGCCGGGCAACACGCGTTACGCCTTTTACCTGGCACAGAGCTGGCGCGATGCCGGCGAGTACACGAAAGCGGCCGCCGCGTACGAACGGCGTGCAGGCATGGGCGGGTGGCCGGAGGAGGTCTGGTACTCGCTCTACGAACGCGCACGTCTCGCCGAGCACATCGGCGAGGACGACGACGCCGTCATCGCGCACTACGTGCGCGCATTCGAGACGCGCCCGCAAAGGGCCGAGGCACCTTGCCACCTCGCCCGCGCACTTCGCTTGCGCAACCGTCCGGCGGCCGCGTATCCGTTCGCGCGTACGGCCAGTGACATCCCGCGACCGAACGACATCCTGTTCATCGACGATTCGGTCTACACGTGGCGCGCACTCGACGAGTTCGGGATCGCGGCATACCACACAGGTCTCTACCGTGAAGGTCTTGCCGCGAACGCGGTCATTGACCGCGGGGTAGTCGAGGATTGCTTGATCGCATCCATCGGCCCGCCCAGATCTGGACTCCAGTCATGACTCACCCCAAGCTATCGAAAGTCGCGCGGCTCACGACCTCCGTCCTGCTTCCCACGTCAGTGGCGACCCTGGCGATATCGACGTACGCCCCCGCCGCCTCCGCATTCTCGAACAAGGCCCCTTGCCTTCTATGGTGGTGTCCCGGCAAGACAGGACCCACCGGCCCGACCGGGCCGACCGGCCCGACGGGCCCCACCGGACCGGGCGGAATGGGCGCGACCGGCCCGACCGGCCCCACCGGCCCCGCCGGAATGGGCGCGACCGGCGCGACCGGCCCCACAGGGCCGACCGGACCGACCGGCCCCACCGGAGCCACGGGAGCCACCGGTCCAACGGGACCGTCCAAGTGCATCAGCACGGCGGCCGCCGAAGGCCAGACGAAGGCCGTCGTGGCCGTCCGCAATGGGAAGGTGTTCGGCCAGACGGTCAACGAGGCCACGACTCCGCCTACGCCCACCCCGCTGACCGACTTCACCTCGGCATTCGGCGCCGTCACGGTGGATTGCGCGTCGGTGACGATTCAGGGCACCGCCAACGTGTTCGTCACCGTGCGCACGAACACCGACCAGCTCCTTGAGGTCGGATGCGTGTTGAACAACTTCCCGACCAGCTGCGGCGGGACGGTCGTCAACCTCGGGACGATACCCATGGCGGCGCGTGGTTTCCTCGCTGCCGGACCCGGGATGCCCGGCCGTACGCCGCCGAAGAAGGCGGCCCATTCGAAGCACGCCGCAACGGCACCGGGATAGCCAGGTGTCTACGCCGGCCTCGCGTCCGTCAGCCGGCGTTCCATGACCGGCTGGGAGCCGGGGGCTTCCCCGTCCGCGGCCCGGCGTCTTCTGCTGCCTGAGCGAGGGCGCGCACCAGCCCCGTCTCGCCGGCCGTGGGCCACACCAGGGCCCACTCTCCGATCGGCGCGTCGTGCAGCGGGAGGTATTTGAGTCCAGGCCACCGGTAGTAGCGGGCGGCATCGCCGTGGACGAGGCAGATCGCCTTGCCCGCCGCAACGACGGCTGCCACCTCTTGGAAGGTGGAGACCTTGGGGCCGCGGCGGATGGGCCGTCCACCGGGAGTCTGAGTGGGAACGAGCGTCTGGAGCCAGTACTCGGGGACGGGCATCGCGGAGTGAGGGAGGGGCCACTCGGCCAGGTCCTCCATCCCGACCGCTTCGCGGGCGGTGAGGGGATGGTCCTCGGCGACCATGAGGAGCAGCGGGTCGCTGACGACCGTCGGGCCGACGGTGAGGTCCGGTTCGCACACCGGTAGCCAGGAGGTCGCCACCTGCACCGATCCGTTGCGCAGCGGGCCGAACGGGTCGGTGAAGTGGATCTCCTGGATGCGCAGTTCGGTCTCGGGATGCCGGGAGCGGAACAGGTCGAGGATGTGCGCGCAGTCGTGCGCCTGGGGTCCGTGCAGGCCGAGGACCAGCGTGTTCGTCGTGCCGCGGGCGGCGGCCGTGGCCGCGCGGATGCCGTCGAGTATCCGCTGGTGACCCGCGCTCAGGTCGCTGTGCAGCCGGGCGCCGATGGGGGTGAGCTCGACCCGGCGGCTCGTCCGGGCGAACAGCCGCGCGCCGATCTCCCGCTCCTGCCTGGCGATCGACTGGCTCACCCGCGCCTGCGACACGTGCAGACGATCGGCGGTGCGGCCGAAGTGCAGTTCCTCGGCCAGGGCCAGGAAGATTTCGATGTCGCGCATTTCCACCGCGGCCCCCGGGATCGCACCGATAACTCCGGGGTTATCAGATCATGCGAAGTCGGCGCTTGTTCGTTCAGCCCCCGCTCAGCATTCTGATCCGGGTCCTCCTCTGAGGGCGCCGATCAGTGCATGCCACAGGGAGATGAACGTGCTGACACCGCTCGCCTACGGCCTGGCCATCGTGCTGGACCTCCTCGTCATCTTCATCGGGCTGCGGTTCTTCTTCCAGCCCCGGGCCGCCGCCGCCGGCTACGGCGTGCCGGCCAGGGAAGGCGGCGACCCCGCCTACCTGACCATCAAGGGGCTGCGCGATCTCGTCTCCGGCATCCTCGGGCTCGCGCTGCTGGCGTTCTCCGGCGCGGACGCCGCGGCCTGGTTCATGCTCGTGATCGCACTGACCCCGCTGGGCGACACGGTCATCGTCCTGCGGCACGGCGGCACGAAAGCCGTGGCCTTCGGCATCCACTTCGCCACGGCGCTGGCCGTCCTGGTCTCCGCCATACTTCTCTTCGCGGCCTGAGCCCCTCCCAGGACGCCTTCCCTCCGCCGTTTCGAGAAAGCGAGAAGATGTCCTTCATCTCCCCGGACACGGCACCGCCCGGCTCCTCTCCGGAAACCGGGTCCTCACGGCCGGCCAGGGCGACCTCATCTCTGATCCGCCGCGCCACCGGTCCCGGCGGACGCGGTGCCCGGCAGGCGGGAGTGACCGCGGCCCTGCTCGTCCTCAGCGTCGGATGCGGCTCGTCGAGCGACCGCGAACCGGATGCGCCGCACGCGGCGTCCACCGCCCAGGACAAGTCCACCGGGCAGGACAAGGGGCAGCAGGCGAAGGCCGAGGCGGGAGCGAAAGCCCTTGCCGCCTATCGCGGCATGTGGGCCACGCAGTTCAAGGCATACTCCTCCGGGTCCATGAAGAACGCCGGACTCGGTGACTACACGACCGGGGACGCCGCGGCGAGCATCATCAGCGTCCTCACCTACTACAACAAGGTCGGGCTCTCATTCAAGACCAAGCCCGTGATCTCGCCGAAGGTCACTTCCGTGGACATCGCCTCCGATCCCCGCACCGCCACGATCAGTGACTGCGTGGACATGACCGGCGTCCTGGTGAGGCGGGCGACGGGCGAACTCCTCCCCGCGACCAAGGACGACCGCCGCCCCTGGACCGCTCAGGCCACCACGGCCAAAGGCGGCACTGACTGGCGTATCTCCGGCTACACGATCGACAAAACGCGGAGCTGTTGACGGGCGGGCGCGCTGAACCAGATTTCACCTCCCACCTGCAAGGTTTGCTCCGATCGGCGTTAGGCGCCCATCGGTCCGGGCAGCATCGGCGGGTGCCGCCCGCTCGTCCCGACCGTTCGGCTGAGAGGGCGGCCGTTGACCGTCGGTGAAGGGCGGGTCGCCGGGCCCGGTCGGTGAGGAGATCTGATGCGCGGTGGCGCTCTTGGACGGACCGAGGTGCAGGAGCGCACCGTCGATCTCGTGGTGATCGGGTCGGGGACGGGTCTCGCGGCCGCCTTGACCGGCACCGAGCGCGGGCTGAGCACGCTGGTGATCGAGAAGACGGAGTACGTCGGCGGGTCCACCGCCTTGTCGGGCGGGGCGTTCTGGATCCCGGCCAACTCCGTGCTCGCCGACAACGGCGTGTTCGACTCCGAAGAGCGCGGCAACGCGTATCTGGACGCGGTGGTCGGCGACACCGCTCCGCAGGAGCGCCGGCGGGCCTATGTGCGGCACGGTCCCGAGACCGTGGACATGCTGCGCCGGCTCACCCCGCTGAAGTTCATCTGGGCGCAGGGCTATTCGGACTACCACCCGGAGAACCCGGGCGGCGCGGCGTCGGGCCGCTCGTGCGAGTCGGCGCCGTTCGACGTCAAGCGGCACCTCGGCGCCCACCGCGCGCTGCTGCGCCCGACGAAGCTGGCCGCGCCGGTGCCGATGCCGATCACGTCCCCGGACTACCGCTGGATCAACCTCATGGCGAAGGTGCCCAGCAAGGGGGTCACCAGGGCCGCCGCCCGGGTGGGGCAGGGCATCGGCGGCAAGCTGATCGGGCGCGAGTACGTCGCGGGCGGGCAGGCGCTCGCCGCCGGGCTGTTCGCCGGCGCGATCGCGGCGGACGTTCCGATCTGGACGCGGACCTCGCTGGTGCGCCTCCTGGTCGAGGACGGCAGGGTCGGCGGGGTCGTCGTCGTGCACGACGGGCGCGAGGTCACCGTCACCGCGAGGCGCGGTGTGGTGCTCTCGGCCGGCGGCTTCGACCGCAACATGGCCTGGCGCCACGAGTACCAGTCGCCCAGCCTGCAGGAATGGTCCCAGGGCGCCCCCGGCAACACCGGTGACGCCATCGCGGCGGCGATGGACGTCGGCGGGGACATCGACCTGATGGACCAGGCATGGTGGTTCCCGTCGGTGGCGCCGCTGCCCGGGGCGGACCCCGCGGTGATGCTCGCCGAGCGGTCGCTGCCCGGTTCGATGATCGTCGACCGCCACGGCAGGCGCTTCATCAACGAGTCCATCGACTACATGACGTTCGGCCAGGAGCTCCTGCGCCGCGAACGGGCCGGTGACCCGGTCGGCGACATGTGGATCGTCTTCGACCAGACCTACAAGAACAGCTACGTCTTCGCCACCATCAGCTACCCGCGCATGCCGCTCCCCCGCTCCTGGTACGAGCACGGCATCGCCGCCCGCGCGGACACGCCGGGGCAGCTGGCCGAGCGAGTGGGGCTGCCGCAGGACGAGTTCGTCCAGACCGTGGAGCGGTTCAACCAGGACGCGTCCACCGGGTTCGACAGCCAATTCCATCGAGGCGACAGCGTCTACGACCGCTACTACGGCGACCCGACCAATCTGCCGAACCCGAACCTTCGGCCGCTGACGCGTGGTCCGTTCTACGCGGTGAAGGTGATCCCGTCCGACCTGGGGACGTGCGGCGGGCTCAGGGCGGACGGCACCGCCCGCGTGCTGCGCGCCGACGGGTCCGTGATCCCAGGGCTCTATGCGACGGGGAACACCGCGGCGAACGCCTTCGGATCGGTCTATCCGGGCGCCGGTGCGACCATCGGCCAGGGCCTGGTGTTCGGCCACATCGCCGCCGGCCATGCCGCGTCCCAGGAGTGACCACAGGGTCTGCGGTTAATCTACAGACTGGTCTAGATGTTCACTAGACCAGTCTGTAGATTTCGGGCATGCGCATCCATCATCTGAACTGCGGGACCACCAGGCCGCTGGGCGGCCGGCTGGTCAGCGGGGCCGCCCGTCCGCTGGTGTTCGCCCGGCAGGTGTGCCACTGCCTGCTGATCGAGACCGGCGACGGCCTCGTCCTGGTCGACACGGGGTTCGGGCTCGGCGACACCGCTCATCCCGAGCGGCTGAGCCGAAGGTTCCGCTTCTACTCCCGGCCGGTGCTGGACCCTGACGAGACCGCGGCCCGCCAGGTCGTACGGCTCGGCTACTCGGTCGACGACGTGCGCCATATCGTCCTCACCCACCTGGACGTCGACCACGCGGGAGGGCTGGAGGACTTCCCGAACGCCAGGGTCCACCTGTCGGCCGCCGAACTCGACGCCGCGCGCCGTCCGCTCACCGCGCAGGAACGCTTCCGCTACCACGCCGCGCAATGGGCGCACGGGCCGGACTGGGTGCCGCACTCCGCGACCGGCGACACCTGGTTCGGGTTCTCGGCCGTCCGCGACCTGCCGGGGCTCCCGCCCTCGATCCTGCTCATCCCGCTGGCCGGACACACCCGCGGGCACCTCGGCGTTGCCATTGATACCGGCGATGACGACACCGGCGGCGACGGCGACGGCGGATCACAGCGCTGGCTCGTCCACGCCGGCGACGCCTACTTCAACCACCGCCAGATGGAGCGTGAACCCTCCAGCCCGCCGTTCCTCACGCTGTTCCAGTCGCTGCTGCAAGCGGACCGGACCACCCGCGTGCACAACCTGAACCGGCTCAACGAACTGGCGCTCGACGGCGAGGCGGACGTCTTCTGCGCCCACGACGGGTTCGAACTCGACCGCGCCCAGGCCTCGCCCATCACCGGCGCCGAAGGAAGGAGAAAAGGGGGAAGGGCCGGCGAGAGAACGCCGGCCCTTCCCATGCGGGCCGAAGCCCGCGAGCACGTCGACTCGGATCAGTGACCCGAGACCACCGAGCTGCCCGCGCAGGTGAAGGACTGGTTGGGGTTCTCGGAGCTGAGCCCCAGCGCGCCCACCAGGCCGCCCTGCGAGTGGTTGATGTTGCTCTGGCAGTTCGGGACGACCGCGGTGGTGCCGCCGTCGTGGCCGCCGCCGCCGAGGTTGAAGTTCTGGTTGTCGTTGCTGCTGTCGCCACCGACGAGAAGGGTGGACAGCACGGCGCGCTCCGGCAGGACCTCGCCGGCCAGCTTGTCCAGCTCGGTGTAGCTGAAGGACTTCATGTGATTCCTTTTCTTCCTTGTCACGCCCGGATCCCCCGATGTGGACGCCGGATCCCCGCCCTGAACAGGCGAGGTGACTATACGTATAGCAGACGTGACTCTCGGCAGCCAAGCGACGAGCGCGGCGGCGATTCCGGCGACGCGGCCCGCGCTCGTCAGGCCGTGTCCGTCTCCAGGGCTCGCCGGCGGGTGTCACGGGGCGTCTCGCCGAAGCGGCGGCGGTACGCGGCGCTGAAGGCGCTGGCCGAGGGAAAGCCCGTCGCGTGCCCGACATCGGTGATCGGGACGTGCCGGTGACGCGGGTCGCGCAGCCGGTCGCGGGCCAGCCGGAGCCGTTCCTCGCGGATCAGCTCGCGCGGGGTGGTACCGGCCTGCTGCAGGGCGAGCTGGACCTGGCGCAGCGACCAGCCGAGGCCGTGCGCCACCGACGCGCCGTTCAGGTCCGGATCCGCGATGTTCCGGTGCACGTACCGGCGGATGTCCGCCTCCACCTCCGCGAGGCGTCCCGAGGCGGAGGGCTGTTCGGCGCCCTTGATGAGCAGGCAGAGCAGTTCGGTGATGCGGTCGCAGGCGGCGTCGAACTGCACGGCGGTGAGCTCGTCCCGCTCGTCCCGCAGGACCCCGATCATGGCGCCCACGATCCGGCCGAGGCCCTTGGACAGGTCGAAGGTGTAGTAGGCCGGGTACGGGCCGGGCACCTCGCGGGCGGGGATCGTCAGCAGGGCGGCGCGGTGCGGGCCGGTCTGGGTGAGCCGGCACGGCCGGGCGATCGTGAGCAGCGCGCCCGTTCCGGGCCGCACCGTCGCCTCGCTCCTGTCCGTGACCAGGCCCGTCTCGCCGTCCATCGGGATCAGGAGGCGGTAGTCCTCGTCTGGTTCGCGGCGGACGAGATCCGGCGTCCGCAGGTACTGCGTCTCGCTCGACCAGTAGGAGACGAGCTGGTACTCCCCGCTGTACTGGCGGATCATCCGGCCGTGAAAGTCCTCCGGCGAGGGGCACCGGACGTCGAGAGCGGACTGGTAGGCGTTGGTCCGCTCGCCCCACATCTCGATGCGCTCGTGCGGGGCGTAGTCATCGGTCGCCGTGGCGGTGACGCTGTATCTCAAGACGGTCTCCCCGCAGGCACCCACGTTCACAACTGCTCGTCCTGCCGCATGGCGTGCACAGGATCGGGCTATGCGCACCCATGGCACACCTCGAGAGTAATGGTCACTGTTGGCTCGCGCGACCGGTTGGCACGTGCGCTCGCCGTTGCATACGGCGGCAATTTCCGTGCGCGGCGCGGCAACCCTTCGTCCACCGCCCCTCCTATCTTCGGGAAACGCGCGCTCCCGCGGAGTGACCCGTCCGCGCGGTGGGCTGCGCCCTGACATGCCTGGCCGGGAGCGATCCCAGGGAGTTTCTATGTGTGGTGCGCATTTCAATCAGGTGAGGTCGTGAAGCGCGCCCCGGGCACAGGAGGACTCGCGGTCGCGGCTCTCGACTCCTCCGGCCGAGTGGTGGGGTGGGACGCCGCGATGGAGGCCCTCACCGGCGTGCCCGCGGACGACGCGATCGGCCGGCGCATCCCGGAACTGTTCACGCTGACGGGCGAGGACGGCACCGCGCTGTCGCTGACGGCGGAGGTCAGCGGGACGGCCCTGCTGGTCACCCGGGAAGGGCGCGCCGTGCCGGTGGAGGTCTCCTGCGGCGGCATCGGGCAAGGCACTACGGGCGCGGCGCTGATCGCCGTCCTGGCCGAAAGGTCGGCGGCCAGGCGGCCGAACCGGCTGCGGGAGCTGCTGTTCGCCTGCATGGCCCACGAGCTGCACGGCCCGCTCACCGTGATCCACGGGCACGCCCAGTTGCTGGAGGCGTCGGTCACCGACCCGGCCGCCGCCGACTCCCTGGGCGCCATCCGGGACGCGGTGCAGATGATGCGGCAGGTCATCGAGGACGTGGACCTGCTCATCGGGGACAGGCCGACCACCGGACCGCGGATCGCCCTGGAGGAGATCGACGCGCGCTCGCTGCTGCGCGGGACGATCCGGGATCTGCCGTCACTGGCGGCGCGGACGGTGGTCGAGGAAGGCTCGCGGACCGTCCTGCGCGGCGATCGCCTGCGCCTGCGGCAGTGCCTTCTGATCGTCTTGGACAACGCGGGCAAGTACGCCCCCGAAGGGACGATCACTCTGACGCTGAGCAAGGACGGCGGCTGGGGCGTCATCGCGATCACCGATGAGGGCCCAGGCATCCCCGAAGAGGAGCAGGGCTCGGTGCTCAGGCCGTACTACAGGTCGGCGGCGACTCAGGACCGGCCGGGCACCGGGCTCGGACTGCACATCGCGAACGTCCTGATGGCCTCGATGGGGGGCCGGATCGACCTGACGTCCGCACCTTCCGGTGGGCTGCGAGCCGAGCTGCGCCTGCCGCTGACGGTCGCGCGTCACACCGCCCGAAGCCATGGAACAACGGGCGGGACGGCGGCCAAGCCCGGCAGGCCCGTCCGCGGCACGGTTCCGGCCGGCTCCGCCTGCCCCGGCAACCGTTGACGACCACGGTCCGGTCAGGAGATCCGGATCAGGGCTTCCGGCAGGTGGCGGACGCCCGGCGGGACGGCGTGCGGTCCTGGAGGCGGCGGGCTACGGCGAGCACGTCCCGGCGCGTTCCGCGCCGGCCCGGGCCCGTGGGGGTGTTACCGCCGGCGGCGAGGCGCGGCCGAGCGGGGCGGCGCCGAACGCATGTGGTCGCGCACGGGTGACAGCAGGTCGCTCAGGGCCTTGGTGTCCTCGTGCGACAGCGGCTGGAAGAGCTGCCGGCCGACGACCTCGGTGTGGCCCGGGAGCACCTTGGCGAGCAGCGCCCGCCCGGCGTCGGTGATCGTGACCGTGACGCCCCGGTCGTCGTCCGCGGAGCGCGTGCGCGCGACCAGGCCCGCCTTCTCGAGCAGGCCGGCCTGATAGGTCAGCCCGCTGCGGCTGTACACGACGCCGTCCGCGAGGTCGGTCATGCGCTCGCTGCCGGTCGGCGAGTCGAGGCCGAGATGCGCGAGCAGCTGGAACTGCACGTAGCTGAGATCGCCGGCGTCGCGCAACTGCTGCTCGACCGCGTGCCGGAGCAGGCCCGCCACCTCCATGAGGGCGAAGTACGCGCCCAGCTGGACGGCGTCCAGGGACGGCGGCTTGTCGGGCATGGCATCACCCTACCGCGTGCTTCACTTTCGAAGTACTTGCTTCGACTTCGAAGCACCGTTACGGTGGTGGCACGTGCTTCGGATTCGAAGCACTTGCCGAGCGAAGGTGAGGCACCACGAATGAAGGCGATCCGGTTCCACGAGTACGGCGCCCCCGACGTCCTGCGCCACGAGGACGTCGAGCGGCCGGTGCCCGGCACGGGGCAGGTGCGGGTGCGCGTCGCCGCGACGACGTTCAACGGCGTCGACGGCAACATCCGCGCGGGGTTCATGCAGGACCCGATGCCGCTGGCCTTGCCGCACACCCCCGGCCTGGACGTCGCGGGCACGATCGACGCGCTCGGCGAGGGCGCCGGCGGCCTCGAGGTCGGCGACCGGGTCGTCGGCTTCCTGCCGTTCGTCGACGACGGCGCCTCGGCGGAGTACGTCCTCGCGCCCGCCGAGATCCTGGCCCCGGCGCCGGTGAGCATCCCGCTCGCCGACGCGGCCGCGCTGCCGGTCGTCGGCCTGACCGCGTGGCAGGCGCTCTTCGACCACGCCGGGCTGAAGGACGGGCAGCGGATCCTGATCAGCGGCGCCGGCGGGGCCGTCGGCGGCTACGCGGTGCAGCTGGCCAAGGCGGCCGGCGCCCACGTGATCGCCACCGGCAGCCCCCGCAGCATCGAGCACGTCAAGGCGGCGGGCGCCGACGAGGTCATCGACCACACCGCCACCGAGGTGGCCGCCGCGGTGAACGGGCCGGTCGACGTCCTGCTCAATCTCGCGCCGATCGACCCCGCCGAGTTCACCGCGCTGGCCGGCCTGGTCCGCGACGGCGGCGTCGTCGTCAGCACCACCGTGTGGATGTCCACGCCGGGCGACGAGAAGCGCGGCGTGCGGGCCGTCGACCTCTTCGTCCGCAGCGACGCCGGGCAGCTGGCGGAACTCGTGGCGCGCGTGGACCGCGGCGAGCTGACCGTCGACGTCGCCGAGCGCGTCCCGCTGACGGACCTGGCGTCGGTGCACGCCCGGGCCGCCGCGGGGACACTTGCGGGCAAGGTCATCGTCGTGCCGGGCACCGCCTGACCCGCCCGCACCACGGATCGGCAGGGAGGCCCTGAAGATGCGACGAGAAGTCACCGTGCTGGGCAGTTGCGGCGCCTTTCCCGAGCCCGGGCGCGCCTGCAGCGGTTTCGCCGTGGACTGGGAGGGCTACCGGCTGGTGCTGGACCTGGGCTATGCCACGCTCCCGCGGCTGCTCGCGCACTGGCCGGACGGACGCGTGGACGCCGTCGCCATCACCCACGAGCACCCGGATCACTGCGTCGACTTGCACGGGCTGTTCCGGATGCGGTTCTACGGCGAGGCCGCGGGAACGAGGATCCCGCTGTACTGCCCGCCCGGGGTGCTCGACCGTCTCCAAGGGCTGGAACCCGACGTCGATCTGCATGCGGTCTTCGATGTGCATCCGCTTCCGGGCGCCTACCGCGTGGGCCCGTTCGAACTGACCGGCGTCCCGCTGCCGCACTATGTGCCCAATGCCGGTATCCGCCTGCAGGCCGGCGAGATCGCCGTCGCGTACTCCGGGGACACCGGCCCCACGGCGCGGCTCGCCGAACTCGGCCGTGACAGCGACCTGTTCATCGTCGAGGCCACCGACCGGGACGGCGAGACGCGGCAGCCCGCGCGCAACCTCATGACGTCCGCCGAAGCCGGCCGCTGGGCCAGGCGGGCGGGCGCCCGGCGGCTCATGCTCACCCATTTCTGGCCCGGCAACGACCGGACGGCCTCGGCGGCCGCGGCACGCGCGGAGTTCGGCGCGAACGTGCTCACCGCCGAAGAGGGCCTCAGCGTCGCGCTCGGTCCCTGACCACCGACCACCCCAGTGGACACTGGTGTTTTTGGGCCGTACGGCCTGGCTTCGCACGTGGCGAGACGGGTCTTCTCTGGGGGTTTGCCCTACCATGATCAGCGGGCGCGCACCGTGGGCGGCGCGGTCGGGGGGCTGAAGGGTAGAGGCATGAGCGAAGTATCCCTGGCTTCACCCCCTGCAACCCGTCCGTCGAGCGCGCCCGCCCGGTTCGGCCGTGAACTCGTATACCTGCTGTCCGGGCTGCCCGTAGGGGCCGCCGCCTTCGCCGTCGCGATCGCCGGTCTCGCCGCGGGCGCCTCGACCCTGGTCGTCCTCCTCGGGCTGCCGATCCTCGTGGGGACGCTGACCGCGGCGCGGGCGTTCGCACGGCTGGAACGCCGCCAGGCGGAGCGGGCGACCGGACGCGACCTGCCGCCGCACCACTACCGGGACGCCGGGGAGACCGGGTTCGCCGGATGGCTGCGGGCGCTGCGCGAACCCCAGTCGTGGCGCGACCTCGTCCACATGGTCGTGGCGTTCCCCGTCCGCCTGATCACCTTCTGCGTCGCGATCACCTGGACGGTGGGCGGCGCCGCGGAGACGGTGTACGCGGCGTGGTCGTGGCCGATCCCCCGGGACGCCGACAACACCGGCGTGCTCGACCTGGCTTTCGGCATCTCCTCGCGCGGCGCGGACATCGCGTTCAACACCGGCGTCGGCGTCGTGCTGCTCGCCACCGCCGTCCCGGTCGTGCACGGGCTCGCCGCCCTGCAGACCGCGCTGGCACGGGCGCTGCTGACCAACCAGACCGCCGCGCTGCAGGCCCGGGCCGCGCAGCTCGCGGCGGGCCGCCGCAGCGCGGTCGCGGCCGAGGCCCACACGCTCCGCCGGCTGGAGCGCGACCTGCACGACGGGCCGCAGCAGCGGCTCGTCCGGCTCAACATGGACCTGGAGACCGTCGCGCGGCGCCTGGACGACGACCCGGAACGCGCCAGGCCGCTGGTCGAGGACATGATCGAGCAGAGCCGCGAGGCGCTGTCGGAAGTGCGCGCCCTCTCCCGCGGCATCGCCCCGCCGATCCTCGCCGACCGCGGGCTCGCGGCGGCCCTGTCCGCGGCGGCCGGCCGCTGCCCGGTCCCGGTGTCGCTGGAAGTGGACCTCGCGAGCCGCCGCTATGCCGCCATCGCCGAGAACACCGTCTACTTCGTCGTCACCGAGGCGCTGGCCAACATCGCCAAGCACGCCCAGGCGACCCGGTGCTCGGTCGCCGTCACGTCCGGCGGGGCCGCGCTGCACGTCCGGGTCGAGGACGACGGCCGCGGCGGCGCCCACCCCGGCAAGGGCCACGGCCTGGTCGGGCTCGCCGACCGGCTGGCCGCCGTCGAAGGGACGCTCGACATCACCAGCCCGCCCGGAGGACCGACCGTGCTGACCGCCGCCGTCCCGCTCACGGACGACTGATGCGCATCGTCCTGGCGGAGGACTCGCTGCTGCTGCGCGAGGGCCTCGTCCGCCTGCTGGAGGAGGCGGGCGGCGAGGTGGTGGCCGCGGTCGGCGACGGGTCCGCGCTGGTCGAGGCGGCGGCCGCGCACCGTCCCGACGTCGCGGTGGTCGACGTGCGCATGCCGCCCACCTTCACCGACGAGGGGCTGCAGGCGGCCCTGCGCATCCGCCGGGACCTGCCCGGCACCGCGATCCTGGTGCTGTCGCAGTACGTCGAGGAGAGCTACGCCGAGGACCTGCTGGCCGGCGGCGGCGGGGTCGGTTACCTGCTCAAGGACCGGGTCGCGAAACTGACCGAGCTGTCGGACGCCCTGGCCCGCGTGGTGGCCGGCGAGACGGTCCTGGACTCCGAGGTCGTCGCGGCGCTGTTCGCCCACCGGCGCCGCCGCGACCCGCTGGCCGGGCTCACCTCGCGCGAACGCGACGTCCTGGCGCTGATGGCCGAGGGCCGCCGCAACGGCGCGATCGGGCGCACCCTCGACCTGAGCGCCGGCACCGTCGAGAAGCACATCTCGGCGATCTTCGACAAGCTCGGCCTCCCGCCCTCGGCGGACGACCACCGCCGCGTCATGGCGGTCCTGGCCTGGCTCCGCGACGGCCCGGCATAACTCACCGCGATACCGGACCATGGCGAGGCCGGGAACGGACGGCCGCTGACGAACGGGTGCAGGGCCGGCGCCGTGTCGGCCCGCGGGAACGGCGCGTGCGTTGAGCCGGGCTGGACGTCCGAGATCCCCATGGAAGGGGTGCGGGGGTTGCGGGGGAGAGAGGGGTGACCAGCTTCCAGGCCTGAGACGAGGCACGAGATGAAGGAGCCCCTATGGCCGCTCCCCCCGACGTCGGACCGGACGTCCGCGACGACGGGCAGGTGATCGAGCGGTCCTGGCGTGAACCCGAGCGGTTCGGCGAGATCTTCGACGCGTACTTCGCGGAGATCCACCGGTACGTCGCGCGGCGGCTCGACGCGGACGCCGCCGACGACATCGCGGCGGAGACGTTCCATGTCGCGTTCCGCCGCCGTGCGACCTTCGAGGTGTCCAGGGACAGTGCGCGGCCCTGGCTGTACGGCATCGCGAGCAACCTGATCGCCAAGCACCGGCGGGCGGAGCGCCGGCGGCTCCGCGCGCTGGGCCGGCTCGGCCGGGACCGGGCCGCCGACGGCCTTGACGAGCGGGTCGCGGCGCAGGTCAGCGCCGAGCAGGTGAAGGGACGGCTCGCGCGGGTCATCGGCGGGCTGTCCGACGAGCACCGGGACGTGCTGCTGCTCGTCGTGCTGGCCGGGCTCGGCTACGAGGAGGTCGCGCAGGCGCTCGACGTGCCGTACGGCACCGTCTGCTCCCGGTTCAGCAGGGCCCGCAAGAAGCTGCGCGAGGCGCTGGGCGGAGTCGATCCCATGCTCGATCAGGAAGGACCCACCCATGGATGAACTGCAGTCGGTTCGCGAGCTGTTCGCCGAGCCCGCTCCCCCGTCGGCCCAGGTCGCCGCCCGGGCCCGCCGCCGGGCCACGGGCGCCCGGCGGCGTGTTCCGCGCGCGCGCTGGACGGTGTCGGGTCTCGGTCTGGCCGCCGCCGCGACCGCGGCCGCCGTGTTCGCGGCCACGCAGCCGGGCGGGTCCGAGCCGTCCGAGCCCGCACCGGTCTCGGCCAGGCAGGTCCTGCTGACGGCCGCGGCGTCGTCCGCGCGGATCCCCTCGTCCGACGGCACCTACTGGTTCACCGAGTCGCAGGAGGGAGAGCTTCGCACCGTCACCGGGAAGTACGGTTCGTACACGGTCGTGAACCGTTCCGAGGTCAGGGACTGGACGAACGCCCACAGCCCCCACCGGACGGACGCGGAGACCAAGGCCGGGCGCGGCGGCACCACGACCCACTACTGGGCGGAGCGGGACCTCGGGGCCCGCCCCGCGGAGGCCTCGGACGTCGCCGCGTGGAAGCGCGACGGATCGCCCTCGACGTTCAGCGCACCGATCCCCGGCGGGTCCACTGAGCGGCTGGACGCGAAGGCGACCCCCTGGAAGGTGCACAAGGAGGAGACCGCGTTCAATTCCGCCTTCCCGGACGGGTCGCTCCAGCAGTTGCGCGAGTTGCCGACCGACCCCGAGGGGTTGCGGCGGTACCTGCTGAACCATCCGGACGCGAACGAGCGCAACCGGCAGGACGGGCAGTCCGACTCGCAGTACTTGCTGGACTGCGTCGGCGTCCTGCTGGTGGACGAGCCGATCCCCGCGCCGGTCCGCGCGGCCGCCTACCGGATGCTCGCCGCGCTGCCGGACGCCCGTTCCCGCCAGGTGAAGGACCCGCTGGGACGTCCCGGCGTGGAGATCGCCCTCGCGGAGTCCGGGGACTACAGGACCGGGATGGTCATCGAGCCGTCCAGCGGCCGGCTGCTCGCCCGGGAAGACCTCTCCGGCGAAGGCGCGCACGCGAAGGTCGTCGGGTGGTCCGCGCTCATCAAGGCGGGCTGGACCGACACGGCGCCCAAGCACGCCACTCCCCTGCCGGGCTGAGCCTGGGGCCACCGGGCACCGGCAGGACGCCGGTGCCCGATGGCGGTCAGGTGGTGCGTGCGTAGCGGGTGAGGACGGCGGCGCCGATCTTTTCCGCGGACAGGCACTCCAGGTGGACGGGCGGCCCGCCGGCGGGGAAGAGGTGCTCCCCGGTGCCGAGGACCGTCGGGAAGGTCAGGAGGCGGTACTCGTCGATCAGGTCCGCCGCCATGAGCGCCCGCACGACGCTCAGGCTGCCCGCGACGACCACGTCCCGCTTCTCGTTCCGGACGGCGGCGGCAAGGTCGCCGTCGATGACCTGGGAGTTCGTCCAGGCCGACGTGTCGGTCAGGGTGCGGGAGGCGACCAGCTTCGGCACGGCGTTCATGCGGGCGGAGAACGGGTCGTCGCGCTGCGGCCAGAGGCCGGCGAAGAGCCGCCAGGTCGCCCTGCCGAGCAGCATGACGCCGTCGTCCAGCACGGCGCCGAGCCGGAACTTGTCCCCGGCGACGGCCTCGGGGCCGTGCCGGAACGCCCAGCCGCCGCCCGGGGTGTTCCCCCGGCCGTCCGGGTCGGTGACGATGCCGTCGAGGGTGATGAACTCGATGACGGTGACGCTCATGATCGGATGTCCCTTTCGGTCGGTGCTCACCCGTACGTACCGGCGGCACCGGCCGGACTCATCGCGTCCCGGCGGAATCTTCCGGGAAAATTCGTTCGGGCAGGCCGAAGGCCCCGAGGACGGCCGGATCGGCGAACACGGCGTTGCGCGCGACGCGTCCGCCGGCGACGGTGAGGACCTGCAGCGTGTGCAGGCGGTGGCCGCCGCCTGGTTCGGGCGCGTACGCGGCCAGCGCGGGCTGCCCGTTCGCGGTGAGGCGCGTGACGGCCCAGCCCGTCCCGCGCATGGCGAACACGCGGTCCATGAACAGGCCGTAGTCGCGGCGGCCGAGGTACCAGAGCGGCACCGGCGGCATCTCCAGGACGGCGTCGTCCGCGAGGAGCCGCACCAGCGCGGGGACGTCGGCCGCCTCGAACGCCCGCATGTAGCGGCCGATCAGCGCGCGCACCTCCGGGTCGCCGGGCTCGGCGACCTCGCCGGCGTCGCCCGCGTCCGCGACGGCGGCGCGGGCCCGCTGCAGGGCGCTGTTGACGGCCGGGACCGTCGTGCCGAGCTGGCCGGCGACCTCGGCGGCGCTGAACTCCAGCACCTCCCGGAGGACGAGCACGGCCCGCTGCCGCGGCGGCAGCACCTGCATCGCCGCCACCAGCGCGAGCCGCATGTCGGCCCGCACGCCGACGTCGAACCGCGCGTCGGGGAACGGCTGGAGCCACGGGACGTCGAGGGCGGGCGTGAGCGGTGCGCCGGGGTCGTCGCTGGGCGCGGCCAGCCCGGACGGCAACGGCCGGCGCGCGCGTCCCTCCAGCGCGGTCAGGCACACGTTGGTCGCGATCCGGTACAGCCACGTCCGCACGGACGCGCGGTTCGGGTCGTACCGTTCCCTGGCCTTCCAGGCGCGCAGCATCGTCTCCTGCACCAGGTCTTCGGCCTCGTGGAACGAGCCGACCATCCGGTAGCAGTACGCCACCAGCTCGCCCCGGTACGGCTCGAAGTCCACCTCTCCATCATGGGCCACGCCCCCGGCGATCTCGCCCGCTTCACCCGTTTCCTGTCGCTACGTGGTTCTAGGCTGTGCGTCGTGACCTCTGGGCAGATAGTGATCGACGGGCGCTTCGAGCTGCGAGGACGGCTCGGCAGCGGCGGGATGGGGACGGTCTGGCGCGCGTTCGACCTGGCCCTGCACCGCGAGGTCGCCCTGAAGGAGGTGCGGCTCGCCGGGAGCGACGCGGCGCAGGACGATCCGGCGGTCGCGGAGATGATGCGCGAGCGGGTGATGCGCGAGGCCCGCGCCCTCGCCCGCCTGCACCACCCGAACGTGGTCACGATCCACCACATCGTGGACTCGCCCGACATGCCGCACCCGTGGCTCGTGATGGAGCTCGTCCAAGGGCGGTCCCTCCAGGAGCGGCTGGTGGACGGTCCGCTGCCGCCCGCGGAGGCGGCGGCGATCGGACGCGGCGTCCTGGCGGCGCTGCGCGCAGCGCACGAGGCGGGCATCTGCCACCGGGACGTGAAGCCCGCGAACGTCCTGCTGCGCACCGACGGCACCGCCGTCCTGACCGACTTCGGCATCGCCGTGCTGGAGGAGGCGTCCCGGGTCACGGCCACCGGCGGGCTGGTGGGCTCGCCGGAGTACATCGCGCCGGAACGGCTGCACGGCCGCGAGGGGGATCCGGCCTCGGACCTGTGGTCGCTCGGGCTGATGCTGTACGTGGCGGTCGAGGGCCGCAACCCGGTGCGGCGTCCGACGGCGGCCGCGACGCTGGCGGCGGTGATGGCGGCGCGGATACCGCCGCCGCAGCACGCCGGTCCGCTCGCGCCCGCGCTGGGGGCGCTGCTGGTCGCCGATCCGGCGGCCCGTCCGACCGCGTCCCGGCTGGACGATCTGCTGGCGCAGGCTGCGGGCGCGCAGACGGGCCGCGTGGCGCCGCCAGCGCCGGTCCCGCCCGCCGGCCCCGGCACGAATCCGGGCGCGTACCAGCAGACCGGCCCTTCGGCGCCGCCGCCGGCGCCGAAGCGGCGGACCGGGCTGATCATCGCTGCGATCCTCGTCCCGCTGGCCTGCGTGGCGGCGGTGCTGCTCGTGGCGGCCTTCGTCTTCGTCCCGAAGATGCTCGATGGGATGCGGGGCGTGGACGCCGGCGTGGACGCGCCGTCCGACGCCCTGCCCGCCGGCGGCGACCAGAGGTCCGGGACGACCCCGAAGGCGGCCGCCGCGCCCAAGACCCTGCTCACCCCGGCCGCCGTCCGGGACGTGATCAAGAAGTTCGAGGAGGCGTCGGGCTCGAAGCAGTTCGCGGGGATGTCGGTCTACGAGGGCCACGCGTCCGCCGACGCGCCGGTCCGCGGCCGCCGCGGCGCGTTCGACAACTACACCTACGAGAAGGGCGCCGACGCGGCGGTGAAGGGGCGTCCCAGCATCGGCGTCATCGACAAGGCGAAGGTGAACCTGAACACCTTCAACTGGAACGCCCTGCCGGGCCTCATGTCCCGCGCCGCGCGCACACTGAAGGTGCCGAAGCCGACGAACAAGTACCTCATCATCAAGGCGTCCTGGACGTTCAACGGCAACCGGCCGACGATGCTCGTCTACTTCAGCGACGACTACGGCGGCGGCTACCTCGCCGCGAACGCCCAGGGCAAGGTCATCTCGACCTTCCCGGCCGACTCCTGAGCGCCCGCCGGGCGGGGCCGGTCACTCGTCGTCGCGGTCGGAGCCGGCCGTCACGGCGACGACGTCGGGGAGCTCGCTCAGCACGGCGGTGAGGTCGGGGATCGAGCCGGGGCCTTCGAGGACGAGGGTCACGACCGCGTTCCAGGGGGCCCGGCGGTGCGCGGAGTCGTCGCGGTCGCGGCCCCGGTCGGAGTCGTCGGGGAGGTATTCGCGCTCCACGTCGGCCTGGAGGACGGCGAAGCCGCGCTGCGTGCATTCGACGAGGACGAGGCGGAGCACGCCGCGCCCGTCGCGGTAGACCAGCCGCATCCGGGTCTGGTCTGCGGGACGGAACCGGTCGAGCGGCAGCCGCCGGGTGAGCGAGCTGAGCCCGTAGACGACGAGGAAGTGCCCGGCGGTGCCGGCGATCGCGAGCAGCCAGAGGCCGCCGCCCGCGGCCATCCCGACGGCGGCGGTCACCCAGACGACGGCGGCGGTGGTGAGGCCGCGGACGGCGTCGCGGCGGACGAAGATGAGCCCGCCGCCGATGAAGCCGATGCCGGAGACGATCTGCGCGGCGACGCGGGACGGGTCGAACGCGACGGGCCCGGGGGCGTGCTGGAAGCCGTACTTGCTGACCAGCATGAACAGCGCCGCGCCGACGCCGACGAGGGTGTGGGTGCGCAGGCCCGCGCTCTTGTTGCGGACGCCTCTTTCGAGGCCGATGGAGGCCGACAGCACGAGGGCCAGTAACAGTTCGCCGATCTGCACGAGACCCTGGCCTGCCAGCACGTGTGCTCCTCCTGGGTTCGGTCGTCCGCCGCCGCGGCCGCCCCGGCGCAGCGGCCGGGGCGGCGTGCGCGGGTCAGGTGGCGGTCGGGAAGGCCATCTCGCCTGCGGTGGACGCGGTCTGCGGCTCGGGCCACCGCGACGTGACGGCCTTCGCGCGGGTGTAGAACCGGACGCCCTCGGGACCGTGGACGTGGGTGTCGCCGAACAGGGACGCCTTCCAGCCGCCGAAGGAGTAGAACGCCATCGGCACCGGGATCGGCACGTTGACGCCGACCATGCCGACGTGGACGGCGCGCTGGTAGCGGCGGGCGGCCTCACCGGACGAGGTGAAGATCGCGGTGCCGTTGCCGTGCGGGTTGGCGTTCACCAGGGCGATCGCCTCGTCGAGGCTGCCGGCGCGCAGCACGATCAGCACCGGCCCGAAGATCTCCTCGGCGTAGGCGGGCAGGTCGGTGGCGACCTCGTCGAGCAGGCACGGCCCGAGGAAGTGGCCGGGGCCGGCGAGCCCGCGGCCGTCGACGACGACCTTGGCGCCGGCGGCCGCGGCGGCGTCGACGTGCCCGGTGACACGGCGCAGCGCGTCCGCGCTGATCAGCGGGCCCATCTCGGTGCCGGGCTCGGTGCCGGGGCCGACCTTGATGGCGCGGGCCCGGTCGGCGAGCCGGGCGACGAGCGGGTCGGCGGCCTCGCCGACGGCGACGACGACGGAGATCGCCATGCAGCGCTGCCCGGCCGAGCCGTAGGCGGCGGCGGTGATCTGGTCGGCGGCGTGGTCGAGGTCGGCGTCGGGGAGGACGACGGCGTGGTTCTTGGCGCCGCCGAGGGCCTGGACGCGCTTGCCGGAGGCGGTGGCGGTCTCGTGGACGTGCCTCGCGACGGGCGTGGACCCGACGAACGACACCGCCGCGACGTCCGGGTGCCGGATCAGCGCGTCGGCGGTCTCGCGGTCGCCGTTCAGCACGTTGAACACGCCGTCGGGAAGCCCGGCCTCGGCGTACAGGTCGGCGATGAGGGCGGACGCGGACGGGACGCGCTCGCTCGGCTTGAGCACGAACGTGTTCCCGGTGGCGATCGCGATGGGGTGCATCCACAGCGGGACCATCACCGGGAAGTTGAACGGGACGATCCCGGCGCACACGCCGAGCGGCTGCCGGAAGGAGAAGGCGTCGATGCCGGAGGACACCTGGTCGGAGTACTCGCCCTTGAGGGCGGACGGGATGCCGCACGCGAACTCGACGACCTCGCGGCCGCGGACGATCTCGCCGCGCGCGTCGTCGAGGACCTTGCCGTGCTCGGCGGTGATCAGCCGGGCCAGCTCGTCCTCGTGCCGTTCGAGCAGGTCGCGGAAGGCGAACATGATGCGGGCGCGGCGGGCCTGCGACACGTCCTGCCAGGTCTGGAAGGCGCGGGCGGCGGCGCCGACGGCGGCGTCCACCTCGGCGGCGCGGCCGAGCAGGACCTCACCGGTCCGCTCGCCGGTCGCGGGGTCGTGCAGGGGGGCGGTGCCGCCCCCGCCGGCCTCGGCGCCGCCGATCCGGTGCTGAATCAGGCTCATGATTTCCTTTCAGAGGTAGCGGCGCTGGGCCTTCTTGGCGTCGTCGTAGCGGGCGCGGGCGTCGCGCGTCGCCGCGCGCGCGGAGACCTCGGCGACGGGGACGTCCCACCAGGCGTCGCTGCCGGGGGCGGGCGCGAGCGGGTCGGTCTCGACGTGGACGACGGTGGTGCGGGGCGAGGCGATCGCCTTGCGCAGCGCGGCGCGGAACTCCTCGGCGCCGGACGCGCGCAGGACGTCGGCGCCGAGGCTGGCGGCGTTGGCGGCGAGGTCGACGGGGATGGGCGCGCCGTCGAGCCCGGTGCCGGTGCGGACGCGGTGCCGGGTGCCGAACCGGTCGGCGCCGACGGTCTCGGACAGGTTCCCGATCGAGGCGTAGCCGTGGTTCTGGACGAGCACGACGACGAGCTTGATCCCTTCGGCGACGGCGGTGGTGAGCTCCTGCGCCATCATCAGGTACGAGCCGTCGCCGACCATGACGATGACCTCGCGCGACGGGTCGGCCATCCGGACGCCGAGGCCGCCGGCGATCTCGTAGCCCATGCACGAGTAGCCGTATTCGACGTGGTAGCCCTTGGGGTCGCGGGTGCGCCAGAGCCGGTGCAGGTCGCCGGGCATCGAGCCGGCCGCGCAGACGACGACGTCGCGGGGGCCGGACTCCTCGTTCACGATGCCGAGGATCCGCGACTGCGCGGGCGGGTCGCCGTGGTCGAGGCCGTAGGCGGCGTCGACGACGGCGTTCCACCGCGCGGTGAGGTCGCGCGCGTTCTCCTTATGCGCTTCTGGAACGGTCCAGTCGGCGAGGGCGGCGTCGAGCGCGCCGAGCCCCTCCCGCGCGTCCGCGACGACGCTGACGCCGCCGAGCTTGAACGCGTCGGCGCGGGCGACGTTGACGTTGACGAACCGCACGTCCGGGTCGGCGAACAGGCTGTGCGACGCGGTGGTGAAGTCGCTGTAGCGGGTGCCGATGCCGAGGATGACGTCGGCGTCGCGGGCGAGCGCGTTGGCGGCGGTGGAGCCGGTCGCCCCGATCGCGCCGACGGCGGACGGGTGGTCCCAGGCCAGCGAGCCCTTGCCCGCCTGCGTCTCCGCCACAGGGATGCCAGTGCGCTCGGCGAACGTCCGCAGCGCGTCGGTGGCGCCTGAGTAGATGACGCCGCCGCCCGCGACGATGAGCGGACGCTCGGCCGCTCGAAGGATCGCGCACGCGTCCTCGATGTCGCGGGCCTCGGGAAGCGCGCGCGGGATGCGCCACACGCGCCGCGCGAACAGCTCCTCAGGCCAGTCGTACGCCTCCGCCTGAACGTCCTGCGGCAACGACAACGTCACCGCGCCCGTCTCCACCGGATCGGTCAGCACCCGCATCGCCGCCATCAGCGCACTGGGCAGCTGCTCCGGCCGGTTGATGCGGTCCCAGTACTTCGACACCGGCTTGAAGCAGTCGTTGACCGACGCGTCATACGACCGCGCGTCCTCCAACTCCTGCAACACCGGATTGGCCGGACGCGTCGCGAACACATCCCCCGGCAGCAGCAGCACCGGCAACCGGTTGATCGTCGCCAGCGCAGCACCCGTCACCATGTTCGTCGCACCCGGCCCGATCGACGTCGTACACGCCAACGTCGACAACCGGTCGCTCATCCGCGCGAACCCCGACGCCGCATGCACCATCGCCTGCTCGTTACGGGCCATGTAATACGGCAGCTCCTCGCCGTACTCCAGCAGCGCCTGCCCGACCCCCGCGACATTCCCGTGCCCGAAGATCCCGAAGCAGCCCGGGAAGAACCGCTGCTCCTCACCGTCGCGCTCCGACCACTGCGCCGCCAGGAAGCGCACCAGCGCCTGCCCGACCGTCAACCTCATCGTCTTCTTCTCCTTCACAGCGCCCCCCTCACCGTTCACTCCGCCGCTCACAGGGCGTCCACCGCCGCGTCGACCGCGCCCGCGACGTCGCCGTCCCGGGGGTACAGCAGCGACCGGCCGACGACCAGGCCGCGCACCGTCGGCAGCCGCAGCGCCTTGCGCCACCCGTCCAGCGCTGCGCGCGGGTCGTCGGCGACCTCGCCGCCGAGCAGCAGCGCGGGCAGCGTCGAGGCCGCCATCACCCGTTCCATGTCCGGGACGACCGGGACCTTCAGCCAGGTCCGCGCCGACGTGGTGCCGAGCGCGGACGCGATCGACACGGCCCGGATCATCGCCTCCGGCGTCAGCACGTTGCGGACGCGGCCGTCCACGCGGTGCGAGATGAACGGCTCGATCATCGCCATCAGCCCGTGCCCGGCGAGTCCGGACACCGCGCGCGCGCAGCCTTCCAGCGTGTCGGCGGTGGCGGGGTCGTCGTCGTCGACCCGCAGCAGCATCTTGCCGCCGTCCAGCCGGGACGCGGCGATCGCGTCCGCGCTGTAGGCGGTGAACCGGTCGTCGATCTCGAAGCACGTGCCGGCGAGGCCGCCGCGGTTCATCGAGCCGATCACGACCTTGCCCTCCAGCACGCCGAGGAGCAGCAGGTCCTCGACGATGTCGGGGGCGGCGAGGACGCCGTCCACGCCGGGGCGGCCGAGCGCGGTGCAGAGCCGGTCGAGCAGGTCGCCGCGGTCGGCCATCGCGAACGGGTCGCCGCCGGCGGCGAGCGCGCCGCGCGCCGGATGGTCGGCGGCCACGATCATCAGCCGTCCGGTGGCGCCGGGCGCGGTGGCGCGGCGGACCCGGCGGGCCGCGGCCTCGGCGATCGCCTCGGGCCGCTGCACCCGCGTCTGCGTCAGAGCCGCGATCCGCGCGCGCGCCGGGGACTCCGTTCGTGCGTCCATGCTCATGCCGGCACCCCGTCCAGCAGCGCCGCCACTTCGCCGTGCTCAGGCATGGCGTCCGCGCACGCGAGCCGCGACGCGACGATCGCGCCGGCGGCGTTGGCGAACGCGATGGTCCGCGGCAGGTCCCAGCCGGCCAGCAGGCCGTGGCAGAGCGCGCCGCCGAACGCGTCGCCCGCGCCGAGGCCGTTGACGACCTCGACCGGCACGGGCGGCGCCTCGACGACCTCGCCGTCCGCGGCGACCGCGAGCACGCCCTCCGGGCCGCGCTTCACGATGGCGAGCCGGACGCCCCGGTCGAGCAGCGCGCGGGCGGCCCGCACCGGGTCGGACTCGCCGACCGCGACCTCGCATTCGGCGAGGTTCCCGACGGCGACCGTCGCGTGCCCGAGGGCCTCGCCCGCCCAGCGGGACGCCTCCGCCGCCGATTCCCAGAACATCGGCCGGTAGTCCAGGTCGAGGACGGTCAGCGCGGCGCGCGGCCGGGCGCCGAGCGCGGCGAGCGTCGCGGTCCGGGACGGCTCGGCGCACAGCCCGGTGACCGTCGCCCACAGCACCCCGGCGGACCCGATCGCGGCGAGGTCCAGCTCGTCGGCGCAGATCTCCAGGTCGGGGGCCTTGGGGAAGCGGTAGAAGTACAGCGGGAAGTCGTCCGGCGGGAACAGCTCGCAGAACGTGACGGGCGTCGGCAGGCCGGGGACGTCCGCGACGAACCGGGTGTCCACCCCGTACCCGGCGAGCGCGCAGCGGACGAACCGGCCGAACGGGTCGGCGCCGGTCCGGGTGATCACCGCGGCGCGCCGCCCGTACCGGGCCGCCGCGACCGCGACGTTGGTGGCGCTGCCGCCGAGGAACCGGCCGAAGCGCTCCACCTCGTCGAGCGCGACGCCGGACTGCAGCGGGTACAGGTCGACCCCGACGCGGCCCATCGTGATGACGTCCAGGGACGCCGGCGCACCGGTCATGCCGGGATCCCGGCGAGGAAGTCGAGGCAAGCGCGCACGTCCGCGACCGGACCGGCGCCCTCGTCCGGCTCGCGGTCGAGGATGGTGTCCTGTTCGAGGACGTACCAGCCGCCGTATCCGGCGCCTTCGAGGGAGCCGACGATGCCGGCGATGTCGATGTCGCCGCCGCCGAGGGGCCGGTAGATGCCCTTGCGGACGGCGTCGGTGTAGGCGGTCCGGCCGGCCTGGACGTCGGCGGCGAGTCCCGCGTCGACGTCCTTGAGGTGGACGTGCGCGATCCGCTCGGGGACGCGCGCCGCCAGCTCGCCCGGGTCGACGCCGCCGATCAGAAGGTGGCCGGTGTCCAGGCAGAGCGGGATGCCGGAGCCGTCCAGGACGCGCTGGACCTCGTCGGAGCGCTCGACCATCGTGCCCACGTGCGGATGCAGCACGGCGCGGACGCCCGCCTCGGCGGCGAGCGCGGCGATCCGGTCGAGGTTGGCGAGCAGGGCGGCCCAGCCGGCGGCGTCGAGCGCGGGCCGCTCGTCGTAGCCGTCGAGCCCGTGCACCGCGGCGAGCACGAGCGTCAGACCGCTGTCCGGAGCACCGCCGCCCGCAGCGCCGCCGTCCGCACCGCCGCCGCCCGGGGTGTTGGAACGTTCCACGCCGAATGCGGCCAGGGTCCGCCGGATCCCGGGCAGCGGGTCGCGGTCCGGGTCGTGCAGGACGACCGGCGCGAACCCGCCGAGCGGGCGCAGCCCGTGCGCGGCGAGCAGGTCCGCGCGCTCGGCGGCGCCGGCGGGCAGGAAGCCGTCCGGGCCGAACTCGGTGGCGGCCAGGCCGAGGGCGCCCATCTCCGCGAGCACCCGGGCGGGCGCCATCTGGTGGCCCCAGCCGGGCACCTCGCACACCCCCCAGGAGATCGGCGCTCCCGCGACGCGGTCTTTGATCATGGGCACTCCATCCCGGTGAAAGGCGACGCCGGCGCCGCGGCCGGCCCCGCCGAGTCTGCTGAAGCCGGCCGATCCATGTCAAGGCTTTGTCATGACATTATGAGGTAAGGAGGTTCAGCCCAATCCCGGAGTATCATCCGTTCCGGGACCCCGGCGAGGACGCCGGGCCCGGAGGGAGCCGGGGTGTACCGACCGCGCGTGATCGTGGACCGCAGCAGCCCCGTGCCGCTCTACTACCAGCTGGCCAGGCAGCTGGAGGAGGCGATCCAGTCCGGCGGCCTGGCGCCCGGCACCCGGCTGGAGAACGAGCTGGAGATCGCCGAGCGCTGCGGGCTGTCCCGGCCGACCGTCCGGCAGGCCATCCAGCACCTGGTCGACCGCGGGCTGCTGGTGCGCAAGCGCGGCGTCGGGACGCAGGTCGTGCTGCCCGAGGTCCGCCGCCCGGTGGAGCTGACCAGCCTGCACGACGACCTCGCGGCGGGCGGGCAGGAGCCGCGGACCGACGTGCTGGAGTTCGGCCCGGTGCCCGCCGACGACACCGTCGCCAAGCAGCTGGGCGTCGCGGTCGGCGAGACCGTGCTCCGGATGCGCCGCACGCGGCGCACCGGCGGCGAGCCGCTCGCGCTGCTCACCAACTACCTGCCGGAGGGCCTGCTCGCCGTCACCGCCGACGACCTCGTCCGGCACGGCCTGTACGAGCTGCTGCGCGCGAGCGGCGTGAACCTGCGGATCGCGAACCAGTCGATCGGCGCGCGCCGCGCCACGACGGAGGAGGCGCGGCTGCTGGACGAGCGGCGCGGCGTCCCGATGCTCACCATGACCCGGACCGCCTACGACGACAAGGGCGCGGCGATCGAGTTCGGCCGGCACGTGTACCGGGCGAGCCGCTACTCCTACGCGCTCACCCTCGTCGAACGCTGAACCGCGCCGCCGGCGCGGCCGCCGCGGCCACCGCGGCCGACTTGATCGATTAGAGCGCTCTATTGAATTAGAGCGCTCTAACACTTACGGTGCAGGGCATCCCCCACGAGCGCATCAGGAGGAACCCGATGCCCTTCGCACCGTTCCGTCCCCGCCGCCCCCGCCTCGCCGCCGCCGCGGTGACCGCGGCGCTGGCCGCCGCCGCCCTGTCCGCCGCTCCGGCGTCCGCCGACGACGACGAACTCGCCCAGGTCCACGCCCGCCTGGAGACCCCGGCGGTGTTCGACGACGCGGCGGGCGGCAACGCCAACGCCGACGACCCCGCGATCTGGAACCACCCGAGCGACCACGGCGGCGACCTCGTCATCACCACCCTCAAGCAGGCCGGCCTCGCCGTCTACGACGCGTCCGGGCACGAGATCCAGCGGCTCGCCGCGCCCGCGCCGCCCCGCGACGGCGACGAGCCGGGCCGCTTCAACAACGTCGACCTGGTCTACGGCTTCCGGCTCGGCGACCGGAAGGTCGACCTCGCCGTGGTGTCCGACCGGGGCCGCGACACCGTCCGCGCCTACGCCATCGACCCGCGCGCCGCCCTGAAGCACGTCGCGCCGCTCACCGACGTCACCGACGCCGCCGCGCCGTTCGTGTTCTCCACGTCCCTCGACCAGGTCAACGACCAGGAGACCGCGTACGGGATCGCGTCCTGGAAGGACGGGCACGGCGCCGCGTACGCCGCGCTGAGCCGCCGCCACACGCCGCGCGTCGGGATCGTCCGGCTGGAGGCGACGGCCGGCGGGAAGATCACCTACCGGCACGTCCGGGACGTCGACCTGCCGTCGTCGTTCGCGCTGCCCGGCGGCGGCAGCTGGTCGCCCTGCGAGGACCCGGGCCGCGGCCCGCAGGTCGAGGGCATGGTCGCCGACGAGGAGCACGGCGTGCTGTACGCGGCGCAGGAGGACGTCGGCATCTGGCGGATCCCGCTCGACGGCGGCACACCACGGCTCGTCGACAAGGTCAAGGACTTCGGCGTCCCGGCCACCTACAACCCCGACACCGACGAGTGCGAGGTCACCGGCCCCGACCCGGGCGCCGGCGGCAGGCACATCACGCCGGACGCCGAGGGCCTCACCATCTACCGCAAGGACGACGGCGAGGGCTACCTGCTCGCCTCCAGCCAGGGCGACGACACCTTCGTCGTCTACGACCGGGAGGGCTCCAACAAGTACCTCGGCCACTTCCGCGTCGCGCCCGGCCCGAACGCCGACGGCTCGGAGGAGTGCGACGGCGCCATGGTGACCAGCGCCCGCGTCGGCGGCTTCAAGAACGGCCTGCTGGTCGTCCACGACGGCTTCAACGCCCCCGACGAGACGGGCCCCGACGGCGAGGTCCGCACGAACACCAACTTCAAGTTCGTCGACTGGAAGGACGTCGCCGAGCCCCTCGACCTGGACGTGACCCCCGGCGCCTGGGACCCCCGCGACTGACCCCTTCGTTGAGTTGCGGCGTGTCGGCCTTATGAACGGCGCTTTAAGGCCGACACGCCGCAAGTGAACGTTAGGGGCGGGCTGCTGGTTGGATCGGCTGAGTCCGCCCGATCGTGTTTGGAGGAGCGTTGATGGCGCACCCGACCCTGGAGGACGTCGCCGCGCGTGCCGGGGTGTCCCGTGCGCTGGTGTCGCTGGTGATGCGCGGCTCGCCCAAGGTCGGCAAGGAGCGCCGCGAGGCCGTGCTGAAGGCGGCGGACGAGCTCGGCTACCGGCCGAACATCATGGCGCGGGGCCTGGCCGCCGGACGCACCGGGATGGCCGGGGTGCTGGCCGCCGACCTGCACGATCCGCTGTTCGCGTCCGTGCACGACGGGCTGGCGGACGAGGCGGCGCGGCGGGGCGTGCGGCTGCTGCTGGCGAGCGGCGGCGGGCGTCCGGCGCGCGAGCGGGCCGCCCTCGGCGAGCTGCTCGACCTGCGGCTGGACGGGCTGCTCCTCGCCGGCCCGAGGATCGCGGCGGCCGAGATCGAGCGGGCCGCGGCGGGCTGTCCGGTCGCGGTGGTGGGGCGGCCGGTGCGCTCGTCCCGCGTCGACTGCGTGACCGGTGACGACGCGGCGGCGATGGCGCGGGCCGTGACGAGGCTGGTGGAGCTCGGGCATCGGCGCATCGCCTGCATGGACCTCGGTTCGGGCCGCCCGCGCGTCCAGCAGGTCTTCAAGGCCGCCTTGGCGGAGGCCGGGCTCGCCCCGGATCAGGACGTCCTGTGGCGGCCCGGCGGGGCGGCGACGGCCGTCGTGGCGGCCGGGGACGCGACGGGGACGGCCGCCTTGACCACCCTTCACCGGGCGGGCCTCGACGTCCCGGGCGAGGTGTCGCTGGTCGTCCTCGGCGACGCGCCGGGCGCGGAGGTCAACGGCGTGACCACGGTCGCGGCGCCGGCCGCCGAGCTGGGCAGGCTGGCGATGGCCGCGCTGCTCGACCGGATCGGCGACGGCGGCGCGGCCCGGGAGGGACGGCGCGTCACCGTCCCTCCCGTCCTGGCCGAACGCGCCACGACCGGGGCGATCACGCCCTGACCAGGGCGATCACGCCCCTGTCACTCAGACGATGACGCGCAGCCCCGGCACGGCGAGCGAGATCGGCCCGGCGTAGACCTCGCGGGCGTCGCGGAGCGCGGCGAGCGGGTCCGCCCACGGCCGCAGATGCGTGAGCACCAGGTGCCCGGCGTCCGCCTCCCGCGCCAGCCCGGCCGCCTGGACGGGCGTCAGGTGCGTCTCGGACGCACCCGGCGTCCGCACCGACGCCGCCGCCTCGCACAGCAGCACGTCCGTGCCGCGCGCGAGGTCGAGCAGTTCCTCGCACTCGCCGGAGTCACCGGAATAGGTGAGGCTCGCCCCGCCCGCCTCGACCCGCACCGCCACGCCCGGCACCGAGTGGACGACCGGGGCCGTCGTGACGGTGAGCGGCCCGAACGGGCGCGGCTCGGCGGGCGGGGTGCGCCAGTCGAGCGCGGCCGCGTGCGCGGGTGGCGCCGCCGGGTTCACCACGTGCGCGGACGTCCCGGCGGGCGCGGTGACGGGCAGCCGTTTCGGGGCGCCGCGCCGGTCCCGCAGGTAGGCGAGCGGGATCAGGTCCGAGTAGTGGTCGCGGTGCGGGTGGCTGATCACGACGGCGTCGATCGCGCACGGGTCGGCGTAGCGCTGCAGCGGCCCGAGCGCGCCGGTGCCGAGGTCCAGCAGCAGCCGGAACCCCGCATGCTCCAGCAGGTAGCAGGAGCACGCGGCGTCCGGCCCCGGGACGGTGCCCGCGCAGCCGACGACGGTGAGGATCACGGCATGACCCGGGCGACCAGGTCGGCGACGGCGCCCGCCGCGCAGCCGGCGACCACGACGTCGGCGGCGGCGCGGACGGCGGGGTCGCCGTCGCCCACGGCCGCGCCGAGCCCGGCGGCCTGGATCATGTCCAGGTCGTTGGGGTTGTCGCCGATGGCCGCGATGCGGTCCATCGGCACGCCGCGCAGCGCGGCGAGCTCGCGCAGCGCGGTGCCCTTGGTGGCGCCCGCGGGCAGCACCTCCAGGTAGGTCGCCTCCGACCGGACGAGGGTGACGCCGGCCCCGGGGTCGGCGGCGAAGTCGGCGAGGCCCGTCTGCATCGCGTCGACGAGCCCGGGCCGGTCGCAGATCAGCATCACCTTGATGATCTCGTCGAAGGGCAGCTCGGCCCACGCGCCGATCCGGGCCAGGCCGATGCGGTCGCGGCGCGCGTACTCGGCGAGCGCCGCGGACTCCGAGCGGACGTGGGCGCGGCCGCCGCTGAACACGACCGGCCACACCCCGTCCGGCATCCCGTCGAACAGCAGGGTCAGCCGCGCCCACGCCGCCGCGCTCAGGCACCGCCGGTACAGGACCGCGCCCGTGCTCAGGTCGACGATGCGCGCGCCGTTGTAGAGGATCGCCGGGGTCGCGAGGCCGAGCTCCCGGTAGTAGGGCAGCGCGGACTCCTCGCTGCGCCCCGTCGCGACGACCACGCTGCCGCCCGCGCCGGTGAAGCGGCGCAGCGCCGCCAGGTTCGCCTCGACGATCCGCAGGTCGCGGCCGACGAGCGTGCCGTCCAGGTCCGTGACGATCCACTCGGCGGTCCGCACGCCGGCGGCGCTCACCGGCCGGCCGCCGGGGCGAGCCCGGCGATCTCCGACAGCACCGACCCGGCGAGGTCGAACTCGCCGACGCACGCGACGTAGCCGGGCGCGTCCCAGTCGTCGCCGCCCGGTGCGCCGCCGAGCGGCAGGTACGTCCCGCCGGCCTGCCGGACCAGCAGCAGCCCGGCCGCCACGTCCCAGGCGTTGACGGACGTGCCGTACGCCGCGTCCGACCAGCCCGCCGCGACGTGCGCCAGGCACAGCGCCGCGCTGCCGGGGCGCCGCACGGTGGCGAACGACTCGACGAGCCGCGCGTAGTTGCGCAGCGCCGCGTCGCCCGCGCGCTTCAGCTCGCGCGCGTTGGGGTAGCCGGTGACGATCACGCCGGTCCGGTCCGCGGCCGCGCCGGCGGCGCGGATCGGCTCGCCGTTGCAGGTCGCGCCGTCGAGGGAGGCGGTGAACATGTCGTCGCGGACCGGGTCGTACACGACGCCCGCGACGACCTCGCCGCCCGCTACGGCCGCGATCGAGGTGCAGAAGAACGGCAGGCCGGCGGCGAAGTTCGCGGTCCCGTCGATCGGGTCGACGTACCAGCGGACGTCCCCGGCCTCGTCCTGGGCCCCGCCCTGCACGCCGCCCTCCTCGCCGACGACGACGCTGCCCGGCGCGTGCTCGGCGAGCACCTCGCGGATCGTCTCCTCGGCGGCCTTGTCGTGCACGGTGACCGGGTCGTGGAAGTCGCGCTTGAGCGCGACCTCGGGACGCGACCGGAACGCGCCGCGCAGCCGGTCGCCGGTGGCGCGCGCCGCGGTCTCGGCGATCCGCGCCAGCTCCCGCGACCCGGGCACGTCGATGTCCCTGCTGTTCATTCGTCTCCTTCGGCAGCGGTGGTGAGCAGGTCCAGCAGGCCGTGGCCGTCGTCGACGACGGCGTCGGGCCGGTAGCGGACCTCGTACGGGACGTCGTAGGTGCCCTTGGCGACCATCAGCACGTTGCCGCCGACGCCGGCGCGGTGCCCGCACACCACGTCCCGGTCGAAGTTGTCGCCGACGTACCAGGCGTCCTGCGGGTCGACGCCGAGGGCGCGGGTGGCGATCCAGATCATCTCCGGGTTCGGCTTCCGGACGCCGGCCTCGTCGCTGTACACCTCGATCGCGAGCTTCTCCGCCAGGCCCGTCGCCTGCGTGTAGTCGCGGTGCACCGCCCCGGACAGGGCGTTGCTGACGATGCCGACCGGGATGCCGAGCGCGGCGGCGCCGTCCAGCAGCTCGGGGATGCCGGGACGGGTGGCGCGGTCCTGCCGCAGCTCCCCCATCCGCTTGCAGAGCGGGGTGGCGTGCGCGACGACGAGCTGCCGAGCGGACGCGGGCCAGTCCGCGGCGACGTAGTCGCCCCAGAACGCGGTGTGCGTCATCTCCGGCGGCGCGTACGGCCGCGACATCGCGTCCTTCCAGCACTTGTCGGCGGCGGCGCCCGCCTTGATGTCGGTCTCCACGGCGGCGGCGTCGAGGTCGCGGCAGCCGGCGCGGGTCAGCAGCGCGTGCACCTCCTTGGCGAGCGCCGCCGACCACCCGGGCTTGCGGGACGTCTCGACCAGCACGCCGCCGAAGTCCAGCAGCAGCGCCCGCGGCCTGCGCATCGTCCGGTCCGAGAGGCGGCTCAGGTCACTCCGGCGGTCCAGGTCGCCGCGGCTGTTCAGGGCGTCGCTCACCGCGCGGCCCCGCGGACCGGCGCGACGGCCTCGTCCCAGGCGGTGGTCCGGGCGCCGTCCTGGCCGAACAGGTGCAGGTGCTCGGGCCGCGCCCAGCAGCGCAGCGCGTCGCCGGGGCCGGCGCCCGGGTCCTCGTGCGTGATCGCGAACAGCCGGGTGTCGTGGGCGCGCAGCTCGACCGTCCAGCTCGGGCCGGTCGGCAGGACGGTCTCGACGACGGCGTCCTCCGACCAGGCCGCGTCCGGGACCTCGCCGCCCTGCGGGACGAGCCGCACGGACTCGGGGCGGACGCCGAAGCAGCCGACCGCGCCGAAGTCGCCGCGCTTCTCGGCGAACCGCTGCAGCGACGAGGCGAGCCCCGCCTGCTCGGCGGGCACCATGTTCATCGGCGGGCTGCCGACGAACTCGGCGACGAACCGGTTCGCGGGCCGCTCGTACATCTCCATCGGCGGCGCCACCTGCTGCAGCTCCCCGTCGCACATCACCGCGATGTGCGTGGCCATCGTCATCGCCTCCATCTGGTCGTGGGTGACGAACACGACCGTCGCGCCCGTCTCGTCGTGGATGCGCTTCAGCTCGGTGCGCATCTCCAGCCGCAGCCGCGCGTCCAGGTTCGACAGCGGCTCGTCCAGCAGCAGGACGTCGGGGTCGACGGCGAGCATGCGGGCGAGCGCGACGCGCTGCTGCTGCCCGCCGGACAGCTGCGAGGGGTAGCGGTCCATGCAGTCGGCGACGCGGACCTTCTCCAGCGCCTCCTTCGCGCGGGCCTTGCGCCGCTCCGCCGGGACCTTGCGCATCCGCAGCCCGAACTCGGTGTTGCCGCGCACGGTGAGGTGCGGCCAGAGCGCGTAGTTCTGGAAGACCAGCCCCATGTCGCGCTTCTCCGGCGGGACGTAGACGCCCTTCTCCACCGAGTCGAGCACCCGGTCCCCCACGGTGATCTCACCGAGGGTCGGCTGCTCCAGCCCGGCGATCATCCGCAGCGTGGTCGTCTTCCCGCAGCCGGACGGCCCGAGCAGGCAGGTGAACGAGCCGTCGGGGATGGTGAGGTCGAGGTCCTTCACCGCCGCGTGCCCGCTGACGTAGTTCTTGACCACTCCGCTGAGCGTGATGGTCGGCATTGATCAACCTCCGATGCCCGAGGCCAGGCTGCTCTTGGTGAGCCGCTGGGCCAGGTAGGTCATGGTGAACGAGACCAGCGCGATGACGAGCACGACGCCGTTGGCGAGCTGGGTGTAGCCGTAGTCGACGAGGCCGATCGACAGCGTGGTGAGCAGCTGGGTGCCCGAGGTGGTCAGCATGATCACGATGCTGAGCTCCTTCAGGCCGGAGATGAACGGCAGCACCACGCCGGTGACGAGCGCGCCGCGCTGGATCGGGATGATGATCCGCACCATCCGGGTCGGCCACCGCGCGCCGCTGATCTGCGCGGCCTCCTCCGGTTCCCGGCCGAGCTGCATCATCGCCGCGATCCCCGACCGGGACGAGTACGGCAGGTGGGTGATCACCAGGACGACGACGAGCAGCGTGATCGTCCCGTACAGGGCGGGGACGGGGCCGCGCCGCACCGCGAACAGCGACAGGCAGGCGGCGGCGAACGCGATGCCGGGGACGAGGTAGGGCAGGAACGACACCTGCCGCAGGAACGTCGAGACGCGGCTGCCGTCGCTGCGCACCACCACGTACCCGATGAGCAGGCCGAGCAGGCCGCAGACCAGGGACGCGACGCCGACGATCCGCAGGCTGTTCCAGGCGGCCTCCCACAGCTCGCCGCCGCGCAGCACGCCGTGCGGGAACCCGACCGCGCCGGGGATGTGGCTGCCGAACCAGTATTTGAGGGTGAAGTTGCCGGCGTTGAACACGCCGGGCGTCTTGGTGATCGTGGACAGCAGCAGCGTCAGCACGGGCACGACGACGCTCGCGGCGAACACCGCCATGCCGGCCGTGAACGCGGGCCAGCGCCAGCCGCGCAGGTCGCTGCGCCGGTCCATCGCGCCCTTGCCGCCGACGGTGACGAACCGGCGCTGCTCGCGGACGAGCCGGGTGTCGATGAGCACCACCATCACGCCGACCAGCACGATCACGCCGGCGAGCGTCGACGCGACGCCGGTGCTGCGGTCCCGGATCGCGTGGTACAAGCTCGTCGACAGGACGTTGTAGTCGCTGGGCAGCCCGAGGATGTACGGGGTGCCGAACGTGCCGAGGACGCGGCCGAGGACGAGCAGCACCGCCGACGACAGCGCCGGCATCATCAGCGGCAGCGTGACGCGGCGCAGCACCGTCCGGCCGCCGGCGCCGAGGATCCGCGCCGAGTCCTCCAGCTGCGAGTCGATGCGGCGCAGCGCGTTCCCGAACAGCAGCAGCACGAACGGGTAGTAGTGCAGGCCCAGGGTGACGATGATCGGCAGCGGGCCGTAGGCGAGCCAGTCGGGGGTGTGGATCCCGGCGCCCTGCAGGTAGCCGACCTGCCCGCCGGAGCGCTCGTTCTTGAACAGCGTCAGCCACGCCAGCGCGAACGTCCAGGACGGCAGCATGTACGGCACGACGAGCGCGCCGGCGAGGAACTTGCGGCCCGGCACGTTCGTCCGCGTCACCAGCCACGCCATGGACCCGCCGACGACCAGCGCGAACACGATGACGCCGACCGCGACGAACAGGGTGTGCCACAGCGGTTCCCAGAACAGCAGCTTGCTGACGGGCGAGCGGAACACCCGCCACAGGTAGTAGCTCGTCCACGAGCCGGGGGCCTGGCCGGAGCGGGCCTCGTCCCCGTACTGGACGCGGCCCGCGTCGGAGATCACCGACACCAGCGGCGCGATGACCAGATACAGCAGGACGAGGCTCATCACTATGCCGAGCAGCACGGTGGGATCGCGCAGCAGCACGCGGGCCCGGTAGAGCACGCGCCGGCCACGTGACGCCGGCCGTGCGGAGGCGGCGACCGCCATGGAAGGTTCCTCCGGGGGTGAGGGGGCCGGCGGGCCACCCACTGGTGACCCGCCGGAGGGCGTCAGTGGTGGTTGAGCCGCCAGAAGTCCTTGATGTCCTGGCGGGCGCGGAAGTCGGCGATCAGCTGGCTCGACGAGAACCGGTACAGCTGGTTGTTCCAGTCGGTCAGCCCGGGCGGGTTGTTCCTGCTGACGCCGACCGCGTCGTTACCGGACACGCCGCCCGCATGGGCCTCCAGGTCGAAGCCCTCCTTCTCCATGGCGAAGTGCACGAAGAGCTTGGCGGCGTTCGGGTGCTTGGAGCCGGTCGCGATGGTGGCGAACTTCGGGTAGGCGAACCCGGCCCACGGGTTCATGCCCTCGCAGACCTTCATCTGGTAGCCCTTCTCCTCCACGTCGCGGAACTTGGCGATGGAGAACAGGCCGATGCGCTGCTGCGTCTGGTTGGGGGCGGCGACCCCGGCGGCGACGTCCTCGTCCTCGGTGGTGAGGACCGGGGAGTTCTGCGCGAACCGCTTCACCCACTCGTGCGCGGGGTCGTCCTCGGACAGCTTGAGCTTGCCCTTGCCGAGCTGCTCGTAGGCTGCGCCGAGCTTGTCGCCGCTCTGCGCGGCCATCTGCGTGAACCACTGGGTGAAGACCTCCTTGCCCAGCGGGTCCTGCAGCATCACCTTGCCCTTCCACTTGGGGTCGGTGAGGTCCCAGATGTTCTTCACCGGGCAGCCCTGCGGGCTGAGCTTGGAGTTGTAGACGAACACGTACGCCTTGGAGATCATCATCAGCGGGTTGCGGTTCGCCTCGCTGATGTGCGGCGCGAGGTCCGGCGGGATCCAGGTCTGGACGATCTTCTGCGGGAGGAGCTGCCCGACGAGCATCGGGCCGTCCTCGAACAGGTTCACGTCGATCGTGACGTTCTTGGCCTGCGACTCGCGGGTCATCTTCTCGGCGGTGTCGGCGGCCTTGGACTTCACGCCCTCGGCCTTGATGCCGTACTTCTTGGTGAACGCCGCGGCCATGTCCTTGACGTCGCCGCTGCCGTCGTAGGCGAGCACGCTGCCCTCCTTCTTGGCGGCGGCGACGAGGTCGTCCAGATCGAACGACGCGGCGTCCTGCACGGTGACCGACGGCAGCGGCGTTCCCTCGCCGCCGGCCTGGCCGCTGGTGGACGGCGCGCAGGCGCTCAGCAGCGCGGTGGCGACGGCGGCGGCGGCCGCGGTGCCGGCCCTGGCGCGGCGGCCGGCGGGAATGGTGCGGATCATGTGGGCTCTCTCCTCGGTGTGCATCCGCGGGCCCCCGACCTGCGGCTCTTCTGCGTGGCGCGGGGTCAGCGCCGTTCGAGAGGGGACGACCCCCCACGCCCCCAGCTCGACTGCGTCGGCATCAGTGACTTCTCTTGAGCATCGCGTCGGACAGCGCGTCCGCCGCCTCGCCGAGGCGGCGGCCGACCGCGTCCAGCCGGGCGAGCAGCTCCCGGCAGCGCAGGACGTCGGTGCCGGGAGGTCCGGCGAACAGGCGGGCCAGCTCGGCCTGCCTGGCCTCCCGGACCCGGTTGCGGGCCTTGCGCGCGCCCAGCGCCGCGAGGGTGACGGCGGCGGGCTCGGCGAGGACCTTCCGGACGGCGCCGTCGAGGGCGGTCAGCCCGTCGAGGACGGCGTCCAGCGGTGCGAGGGTGAAGCCGAGGTCGGGCGGGCCGAACAGGTCGGCCTCCCGGACGAAGTCGCGGAGGTTGTCCAGGACGTCGTCGATGGACCGGGACAGCCGGTAGAGGTCCTCCCGGTCGATGGGGGTGGCCAGCACGTCGCGCAGCAGCGCGGCGAGCGCGGCGCGCTCGGCGTCGCCGGCGTGCTCGATCTCGGCCATCCGGGCGCGGGCGTCGGCCGGGCAGGTGCGTCCGGCGGCCATCTCGCGGGCCAGCCCGGCGCCGTCGCGGACGGCGCGGAGCTGCCGTCCGACCTGGTCGATCACCCGGTTCCCGGACCGGCCGCGCAGGTCGTCCCAGACGAGCCGGAAGCGGCGCGCGGGCCGCACCGCGGCGCTCACAGCGCCCTCGCGGCGAGGCCGCCGGCCGCGCCGGCGGCGAACGCCAGCGGCAGCGTGAACAGCCAGGCGGCGCCGATGCCGAGGACGTGCTGCCAGCGCACCCGGGACGCGCCCTCGCTGGCGGCGACGCCGACGACCCCGGCGGTGACGGACTGGGTCATGCTGACCGGCGCGCCGGCGAGCGAGCTGGCGGTGACCGACGCCGCGGCCGCCGCCTCGGTGGACACGACGTGCAGCGGGCGGGCGAGCACGAGGCCGCGTCCGAGCCGCTCGCCGACGCGGTGCACGGCGCTGAGCGCCCCGGCGCAGAACACGACGGCGATCAGCAGCAGCATCAGCGGGGCGGGCTGGACGGGCCCGACGGCGCCGAGCCGCCGCGCCGCCACGACCTGGCGGGCGACGCCGACGACGGCGAGCATCTTCTGCCCGTCGTTGGCGGCGTAGGCGGCGCACTGGGCGCCGTAGGCGACGACGTGGGCGGTGCGGACGGCGCGCGGCATGCCGGCGAACGAGGGGACGCGGCGCGACGCGAGCCCGAGGCCGTAGCCGACGGCGGATCCGACGAGCGGCGCCGCCGCGCCGATGAGCAGCACGGTGGCGAGGCCGGCCCAGGAGACGTGCAGGCCGAGGCCGAGGCAGGCGCCGCCGATGCCGCCGAGGACGGCGAGGGTGAGGCTGGTCGGCAGCCCCCTGCGGGACAGCAGCCCGACGACGCCGAGCGCGACGGTCACGCCGAGCAGGAACGCGACCGCGCCGTGCCGGTCGCCGAGGTCGGCGAGCCGCTCGGTGAAGGTCCGCGCGACGGCGGTCCCGACCAGCTGCGGGACGAGCACCAGCGGCGCCAGCACGAGCAGCATCAGCAGCGGGGCGGGCGAGCGGGGGTAGCGGCCGCTCAGCCCGAGGAGGGCGGCGCCGTCGTTGACGCCGGTGACCCAGACGAAGGCGAGGGCGACGGCGCCGAACGCGATGGCCCAGATCATCGCAGTTCCGCCGGCCTGACCTGGCGTTCCTCGTGCAGGGAGAGCGTGGCGGCCTCGGCGACGAGCAGCGCCTCGAGGGCCTCGTCGATGGTGCAGGGGCTGTCGGCGTGCCCGCGCGCCACGTCTAGGAACGTTCCAATCTCGCTCGCGTAGGCGGGCTCGAACCGGTCCCAGAAGTTGGTCCACGCGTCCCCGGACGGCCAGTCGACGCCCGGCTCGGCCGACCGCAGCGCCGCCCGCTCGTCCAGCCCGACCACCCACGTCCCGGCGGTGCCGGACAGCTCCATCCGCACGTCGTAGCCGGCGCCGTTGTAGCGCGAGCCCTGCATCGTCGCGATGGTGCCGTCGTCCAGCACCATGACGGCCGCGCTGGTGTCGACGTCCCGCGCGTCCGCGAAGTAGCCGTCGCCGCGGTTGGCGCCCACCGCCGTCACCGACGCGACCTCGCGGCCGGTCACCCAGCGCAGGATGTCGAAGTCGTGGATGTGGCAGTCCCGGAAGATCCCGCCGGACGAGGCGACGTACTCGGCGGGCGGCGGCGCCGGGTCGGCGGTGACGAGGTGGACGCGGTGCAGGTCGCCGAGCCGGCCGTCCAGCACCGCCTGGCGGGCGGCGGCGTACCCGGCGTCGAAGCGGCGCTGGAAGCCGATGTGGACGGGCACGCCGGTCTTGGCGGCGCGGTCGCGCACCTCCAGGGTCGTGCGCAGGTCGGGGGCGACGGGCTTCTCGCAGAACACCGGGACGCCCGCCTCGCAGGCCCGGACGAGCAGGTCGGCGTGGGTGGCGGTGGGCGTCGCGATGAGCACCGCGTCCAGGCCGGCGGCGAGGACCGCGTCCGGATCGGCGGCGCGGGCGCCGAGCGGGCCGGCGAGGGCCTCGGCGCGGCGGGCGTCGGCGTCGCCGATCACCAGCTCCGCCACCAGCGGATGACCGCTCAGGAACCGGGCGTGCCATGCCCCGATCCGTCCCGCGCCCAACAGTCCGACCCGCATGGTGTGCCTCCAATGGCCCGGTCGAGGGGATGACGCGTCACGTGGTGTTCAGCGGGTGTTCACCCTCTGTTCACCTTCTCGTCATCTGCATGTGGCTTGGGGCACAGTTGTATCCGCAGCGCGGGGGTCAGTCAATACTTTGTTCTTACATATGGACGTATTGACTTGAGGTCATGGTCGCGGCCCGGGGCGTTCGGGGAGGTCGGCGGGGGCGGCCGCGGCGGGCCGCCACCGGGATCTTGACTGCCGTTGCGGGGCGGGTTACCGTCCGCGACGGGTTCACACGCCGACCCAGGCGGTGCGGAGGCCACGCGATGAGGCATGCGATCCGGCCGACCGGCGGTGACGCGATGGGCATCGTCCCACCTGCGCGTCCTCCGGGAACAGACGGGGAACGGCTGCGCCGCGTCCGCGGCGCTCCGGCGCCGAGCCGGGCGAGCGTGCTGGCCGACGTGCGCGGGCACCTCGCCGGGGGCGGCGGCGCGCTGCTCGTCGGCCCCACCGGGATCGGCAAGTCCACGCTCGTGTCGACGCTCGCCGACGAGTACGCCGCGGCCGGGCACCGGGTGTTCGCGTGCTGCCCCGCCGAGACCGAGCGGCACCTGCCGTTCCTCGGCCTCATCGACCTGCTCGCGCAGGGCGCCGACGAGGTCGTCGAGCGGCTGCCCGAGCCGGAGCGGCGCGCGCTGCGCTCCGCGCTGCTGCTGCACGACGTCCCGATCGGCGAGCGGGACCTGCTGTGCCTGCGGCTCGGGGTGCTGCACACGCTGCGGACGCTGTGCGCCGACCGGCCCGGGCTCGTCCTGGTCGACGACGCGCAGTGGCTGGACCAGCCGACCGGCGAGCTGCTGGCGTTCGTCGCGCGGCGGGCCGGGCGGCTCGTCCCGCCGCTGCGGATGGTCGCCTCCGTCCGGGCGTCGTTCGGCGACCCGCGCGGGCCGGCCGGGCAGTGGCGGGACGCGGCGGGGCTGTGCCCGAAGCCGGTGCTGACGGTGAAGGTGCCGCCGATGTCGGCGGCGGAGCTCGCGGCGCTGCTGGCGGACCGGTTCGGCCGGTCCTGGCCGCGCTCGCAGCTGGCCCGCATCCACCGGGTGAGCGGCGGGAACCCGTTCTTCGCCGTGGAGCTGGCGCGCAGCGCGGCGGAGAGCGGCGCGCTGGAGGACGGCCGCGCGCTGCCGATCCCGCAGAGCCTGTCGGTGCTGATCCACAAGCGGGTGAGCGCGCTGCCCCGCGCGACCCGCGAGGCGCTGCTGATGGCGAGCGCGGCGAGCCGCCCGTCGGTCGAGCTGCTGCGCCGGGCGGGCGGCGCGGACCTCGCCGAGGCCGAGCGGCAGGGCATCGTGGACGTGGACGCCGGCGGGCAGATCCGGTTCACCCATCCGCTGCTGTCGGCCGTCATCTACGCCGAGGCGGAGGCCGCCGAGCGCAAGGCGGCGCACGCGGCGCTGTCGCAGGCCGTCCGGGACCCGGTGGAGCGGGCCCTGCACCTGGCGAAGCTGACGTCGGGACGGGACCGGCGGATCGCCGGGACGCTGGAGGACGCCGCGGCCGTGGCGCGCCGCCGCGGCGGCCTGTCCACCGCCGCGCACCTCGGCGAGCTGGCCGCCGACCACACGCCCGAGTCCGAGCGGGACGCCGAGGCCGGGCGGCGGCTGCGCGCGGCGGAGGACGCGGTCGCCGCGGGCGACTACCCGCTGGCGCGGCGGCTGGCGCACCTGGTGCTGGAGACGACCGCGCCGCCGCGGGACCGGGTGCGCGCCTGGATGGCGGTGATGGACTCCTCCGGCCAGGCGCTCGCCGAGGTGGAGGAGGTGTTCCCGCGCGCGATGGAGGACGCGCGGGGCGAGCCGGAGCTGCTCGCGCCGCTGCACTACCGGCTGAGCTGGCGGGCGTGGATGGTGCTGGGGTCGGCGGAGGCCGCGCTGGAGCACGCGCGCCGGTCCGCCGAGCTGGCCGCCGTCGCCGGTGACCGGGCGACGGAGCTGCTGGCGCTGACCAAGCAGGCGAACATCGAGTTCTTCCTGGGCCGTCCCGAGGGCGAGCAGACGCTGCGCCGCGCGCTCGCCGACCCGCAGGAGCCGCCCGTGATGTGGCACCACAACGGGCCGGTCTTCCTCAAGCACCGGCACCACCTGCTGCACGACCGGCTGCAGGAGGCCCGCAACGAGCTGCGGACGCTGATCTACGGCGTCCGCCAGCGCGGCGTGGCCGAGAGCCTGTGCCTGAGCCAGTCCTGCATGAGCCAGGTGGAGATCCACCGGGGCCGCTGCCCGCAGGCGCTGACGCTGGCCCGCCAGAGCCTCGACCTCGCCGAGGACTCCGGGCTGAGCCAGGGGCCGTCGTGGTACGCGCTGGCGCTCGCGGAGGCGGCGGGCGGCGACCTCGAACGGGCGCTGGCCGCGGCGGAGCACGCGCTCCAGCACAGCGAGAGCGACGGCGACCTGCTGTTCCTGCCGCGCGCGCTGCACGCGGAGGCGCACGTGCGGCTGCGGCTCGGCGACGCCGCCGCGGCGGCGCGGATCCTGGAGCGGGTCCGGCTGATGGAGACGTCGCAGGGGCTCGGCGACCCGGCGGTGCGGCGCTGGCACGCCGACCTCGCCGAGGCCCTCGTCGGCGTCGGGCGCACCAAGGACGCGGCGGAGGTGGTGGCCGAGGCGAGGGCGCAGGCGGCGCGGCTCGGGCGGCGCAGCGTGCTGGCGGTGCTGGAGCGTTCGTCCGCGCTGGTGCGCGCGGCTGAGGGCGACTACGGCGCCGCGCTGGACGGGCTCGTCCGCGCGGTGGAGCAGTCGCAGGCGCTCCCCTACCGGCTGGAGGAGGGCCGGGCCTGGCTGGAGCTGGGGTCGCTGCGCGCGCGCACGGGCGACGCGGAGACGGGACGGGCCGACCTGCTGCGCGCCCGCACCATCTTCGCCCGGGCGCAGGCGCGGCCTTGGCTGGAGCGGGTCCAGGACGAGCTGCGCGCCCTCGAACACAGCAGGCACGAGCACACCGCCCCGGAGCACGGCAGGCCCGACCGCCGCGAATCCGCCCGCCGGCCCGCGGGCGCCCACCCCCTGGACGTGCTGACCGACATCGAGCGCGAGGTGGCCGTCCTGGTCGCCGAGGGCGCGACCAACCGGGAGATCGCGTCCCGGCTCTTCCTCAGCGTGAAGACCGTCGAGGCGGCCCTCACCCGGACGTTCCGCAAGCTGGGCGTCCGCTCCCGGGTGGACGTCGCGCGGGTCGCGGTGTCCGGCCGCTGACCTGGGGATTCTCTGTTCCTTTCGGGCTCGTCCATGCGGCTCGCCCGGCGGCATAGGGATATCCCTATGCGTTCGCCGTGAGGCTTCTGCAAACCCTCAATAATCCACAGACTCGCGCTTGTCCGTGATGCCCCACTTATCACGAAACGCAGTGAAGGGAGCGGATGCCGCGGCATCCGGACGTCCACCCCCGTCACCACGGGATACCCGCTTCAGTGGTGAAAGGACGACCACCCCCATGTCCCAACGGACCATCGCGATCGCCTCGTCGGCGGCCGCGCTGATCGCCCTCACCGGCGTCGCGGTCGCACCGCAGGCCGCGGCGACCCCGCGGCCCACGCCCAAGGCCAAGACCCAGCCCGCCGGCCCGAACGCCTTCACCAAGGCCGACTTCACGCTCAACCCCGCGCCGTCCACGCGCAAGAAGGCCATCAAGAACGCGCAGAAGGCCCTCGACGCCCACGGCACCCGCGCGCACCGCGCGAGCGGGCAGTCCTTCAAGGTCCGGACGGTCGCCGTCAGCCACGACGGCGCGGCCGACGTCCGCTTCGACCGGACCTACAAGGGGCTCCCCGTCTACGGCGGCGACCTCATCGTCCACCTCAAGCCCAACGGCTCCTACCGGACGCTGGAGACCGCGTCCGACACCTCCGGCGCGATCCGCACCACCCCCGCCATCGGCTCCCGCGACGCCGCCGCCCTCGCCCGCAAGCAGCTCAAGGGCACGGTGTCGTCGGTCTCCGCGCCCAAGCTGGCGATCAAGATGGAAGGCCGCTCCGCCACGCTGGTCTGGGAGACCGTCGTGTCCGGCGTCAAGGCCGACCAGACGCCCAGCAAGCTGCACGTCATGGTCGACGCCCGCAAGGGCAAGGTCGTGCAGAGCAGCGACGAGATCGACACCATCGCTCCCGCCGGCGTCCACGCCGCCGCCCCCGCCGCTCCCGCCGCCCCGAAGACCGCTTTCACCACCGGGTCCGGCCACGGCATCTACGTCGGCACCGTCAACCTCGACCTCACCCAGTCCGGCAGCACGTGGACGATGAAGGACCCGTCCCACGGCAACGGCTACACCACCAACCTCAACCACGCCACGTCCGGCACCGGCACCACCTTCAGCAACACCACCGGGACGTTCGGCAACGGCTCCAACAGCGACCCCGCGTCCGCCGGCGTCGACGCCCACTACGGCGCCGCGATGACGTACGACTACTACAAGAACGTCCAGGGCCGCAGCGGCATCTTCGGCGACGGACGCGGCGTCCCCTCGCGCACCCACTACGGCAACGCCTACGTGAACGCGTTCTGGGACGGCACGCAGATGACCTACGGCGACGGCGAGAACAACGCCCGGCCGCTGGTCGAGATCGACGTCGCCGGCCACGAGATGAGCCACGGCGTCAGCGGCGCCCTCACCGGCTGGGAGGAGAACGGCGAGACCGGTGGGATGAACGAGGGCACCAGCGACATCTTCGGGACGATGGTGGAGTTCTACGCCAACAACCCGGTCGACACGCCCGACTACACCATGGGCGAGCTCATCAACATCAACGGCGACAACCAGCCGCTGCGCTGGATGTACAACCCGTCGCTCGACGGCAACTCGCCCAACTGCTACGACAGCAACAACGGCAGCCTGGACCCGCACTACTCGCTCGGCCCGCTCACCCACTGGTTCTTCCTCGCCGCCGTCGGCAGCGGGGACCACGGGTACGGCAACAGCCCGACCTGCAACAACTCCACGGTCACGGGCATCGGCAACGACAAGGCCGCCAAGATCTGGTACAAGGCGCTCGCGTCCTACGCCAACAGCAACGAGAACTACGCGCAGGCGCGGACCGACTCGCTGAAGGCCGCGGCCGACCTGTACGGCACGCACTGCACCGAGTACAACACGATCAACGCGGCGTGGGCGGCGGTCAGCGTCACCGGCTCCGACCCCGTCCCGGGCACCTGCCCCGGCCAGGGCGGCGGCCCGTCCGTCACCAGCCCCGGCGACCAGACGAGCACCGTCGGCCAGGCGGTGAACGTGCAGATCAAGGCCAGTGACCCGAACGGGCAGACGCTGAGCTACAGCGCGACCGGGCTGCCGGCCGGGCTGTCGATCAACGCGAGCAGCGGCGTGGTCTCCGGCACCCCGACCACGGCGGGCACCAGCACCGTCACGGTCACCGCCAAGAACACCTCCGGCCAGACCGGCACGGCCACCTTCAACTGGACGGTCAACCCGCCCGGTGGCGGCGGCTGCACCGCGCCCGGCGACAAGGTGTCCAACGGCGGCTTCGAGAGCGGCACCACGCCGTGGACGACCTCGTCCGGGGTCGTGTCGGCCAACGGCAGCGGCGAGAGCGCGCACTCGGGCACCCACTTCGCCTGGTTCGACGGCTACGGCCAGTCCCACACCGACTCGGCGACGCAGTCGGTGACGATCCCGGCGAACTGCAAGGCCACCCTGACCTACTACCTGCACATCGACACCGACGAGGCGCCCGGCACGGCCTACGACAAGTTCACCGTCAAGGCCAACGGCACCACCGTCGCGTCCTACTCCAACGTCAACGCCAACTCGGGCTACGCGCAGAAGAGCGTCGACCTGTCCGCCTACGCGGGCAAGACCGTGACGCTCTCCTTCTCCGGCACGGAGGACGCCTACCTCCAGACCAGCTTCGTCCTTGACGACGTGGCCGTGACCGCCGGCTGACGCCCCGACAACCCCGCTCTGTCGCCGGTCCCCGCCCCCGGGGGCCGGCGACAGTCGTCAGCAAGGAGCACCATGACCAGCAGACTCCTGGCCGCCGCCACCGCCGTGGCGACCGCGGCGGCCGGCCTCGCCGCGGCGGTCGCGCCCGCGCACGCGGCCCCGCCCGCACACGCGGCCCCGCCCGCGCAGGCGGCGCCTCCGGCCCGCACCCTCACCGACTGCTCGTCCGCACAGGTCGTCTCGAACGGCGGCTTCGAGAGCGGCACGTCGCCGTGGACGACCTCGTCCGGCGTCGTGTCCGCGAACGGCAGCGGCGAGAGCGCCCACTCCGGCACGCACTTCGCCTGGCTGGACGGCTACGGCTCGTCCCACACCGACACCGCGTCCCAGTCGGTGACGCTGCCCGCCGGCTGCAAGGCGACCCTGTCGTTCTACCTGCATGTCGACACCGACGAGTCGCCCGGCACCGCCTACGACAAGCTCACCGTGAAGATGGGCGGCGACACCGTCGCCACCTACTCCAACCTCGACGCGAACTCCGGCTACGTCCAGAAGAGCTTCGACGCGTCCGCCTACGCGGGCAAGACCGTCACGCTCTCCTTCACCGGGACGGAGGACTCCGGCGCGCAGACCAGCTTCGTCCTGGACGACGTCGCCCTCGACGTCTCCGGCGGCGGCACCACGCCCCCGCCCACGGGCAACGGCACCCGCACCCCCGACTCGCAGTCCTACACCGTCAACCTCACCAGCGACTCGTCCGGCGCGAACTGGCAGGGCCACGAGTCGGTCGCGTTCACCAACACCGACTCCGCGCCGCTGTCGGAGGTCTACCTGCGGCTGTGGGACAACGCCCACGGCAGCTGCCCGTCCAGCACCCCCATCAGCGTCACCAACGTGACGGGCGGGACCGCGTCCGCGCTCTCGGTCGGCTGCACCGCGATGAAGGTGACGCTGCCGAACCCGCTGCCGCAGGGCCAGAGCGCCACCGTCGCGTTCGACCTCGGCATCGCCGTCCCGTCCGGCGCCGACCGGTTCGGGCGCGACGGGGCGTACAACTTCCTCGGCAACGCGCTGCCCGTCCTCGCCGTCCACGACGGCGACGGCTGGCACCTCGACCCGTACACCAACAACGGCGAGTCGTTCTACGGGCTGGCGAGCGACTACAAGGTGACGCTCGACCACCCCAGTTCCCTGGCCGTCCCCGCGACGGGCACGTCCGTGGACACGCCCGGCTCGTCCGGCCGGACGGTCACCACGGCGACCGCGGCGCACGTCCGCGAGTTCGCGTGGGGCGCCGGGCCGTTCTCCAAGCTCTCCGCCACCTCGCCGAACGGCGTCAAGGTGAACATGTACTGGGTGAGCGGCATCAGCCAGTCCAGCGCCCAGCAGATGCTGTCGCTCGCCACCGACGCGATCGACGCCCACTCCGGCCGCTTCGGCGCCTACCCGTACGGCGAGGTCGACGCGATCCTCGACAACAACTTCTGGTTCGGCGGAATGGAGTACCCGGGCTTCGTCCTCGACCTGGTCAGCAACGTCGCCCTCCCCCATGAACTGGCCCACCAGTGGTGGTACGGGATCGTCGGCGACGACGAGTACAACCACCCCTGGCTGGACGAGGCGTTCGCCGACTACTCCACCGACCTGTACCGCGGCATCAGCGGCGCGGGCTGCTGGAACAGCGTGTCGTGGGCGTCGTCCGACGAGAAGATCACCAACTCGATGGCGTACTGGGACGCGCACTCGTCCCGCTACTCCACCGTCGTCTACGACTACGGCAAGTGCGCCCTGCACGACCTGCAGCGCGTGATCGGTGACTCCGCCATGGCGAACCTCCTCAAGACCTACGCCAAGAGCCACTGGTACGGCATCTCCACCACCGCCGAGTTCAAGAAGGCCGCCCAGGCGGCCACCACCACCGACCTGACGTCCTTCTGGACCCAACACCGCATCGAAGGCTGACCCCACCTCGTTGACTTGCGGCGTGTCGGCCTTAAACGCGGCCGTTTAAGGCCGACACGCCGCAACTCAACGCGACCCCGGCTGGCCGCCTTCGGCCTTTCCGCCGGCCTGGTTCGCCTGGTGCAAGATCCACTCGGCTGCTTGAGTAAGAGCCCCCCGCCGCCGGGTGACGATCTGAGGAGTTCCAGGCATGACGACAGATGCGCTCGCCGAACCGGTTCCGGAGCCTGCCGGGCGCGGGCAGCGAGTCCTCGACCTCCTGGACAAGGCGATCGACCTGCAGAGCCCGCTGGTGCGCAAGAACATCGCCCGGGCCCGCCAGCGGAACCCCGAGGCGTCGCCGGCGCAGGTCATCCGGAGTCTGGAGCGGATGTAGGTCAGCGCCCTGACCGGGTCGGGCGCCGCGGTCGGAGGAACCGCGGCCGCACCCGGCGTCGGCACGGGAGTCGCCCTGGCGCTGACGGCGGGCGAGACGTTCTCATCGCTGGAGCTGAGCGTCCTCTTCGCGCTTTCGGTGGCCGAAGTCCACGGAGTCCCCATCGACGAGCTGGAACGCCGCCGGACGATCGTCATGGGGATCCTGCTCGGCGGGTCCGGCTCCGGCACCATCTCCAAAGCCGCCGAGGTCACGGGGAAGCACTGGGCGAAGCAGGTCGTCGCCAAGGTGCCCGCCGACGCGCTGCGCCAGATCAACAAGGTCCTGGGCAGGCACTTCATCACGAAGTACGGGACGAAGCAGGGCGTCATCGTCCTCGGCCGCGTGGCACCGTTCGGCATCGGCGCCGTCATCGGCGGCGGCGCCAACGCCGCCATAGCCGCCCTGGCCGTCAAAGCCAGCCGCCGCGCCTTCGGCGACCCCCCGGAAACATGGCCAGGCCAGGACAGCACCCCGACCACGCCCGAGGTGACAGCCGAGGAGGACTAAAGACCCCGCCTCAAGCCCGCCCTGCACACGTCCGCCCCCAATGCCGCCCCCGGCCCAAGCCACCCAAGCTCAACGCACTGGTTGTCGTTGGCTCCGCCGGTGTACGAACTCTTAGGCGTTGTGGAGGTCGTCGGCTTGGTCTTGCAGGGCCGTGACCATCGCTTGTGCTTGCGCGGACGGGTGTGGTCGGGTCACGGCGAGGGTGGCGCGGCCTGTCCAGTGGCTGTCGGTGACGGCTACGGCTCGTACGCCGGCCGGTAGGGCGGGGCGGGCCTGGAGGGGGATGACGGTGATTCCGAGGCCGGCCGCGACCAGGCCGAGGCGTGTCGACCAGTTGCGGGAGGTGTGGGCGATGTGCGGGTCCGGCAGGGTGGGCCAGGCACCGAATTGCGGCTCGCCGGCCGCGCCGTCCCCGGTGATCCAGTGTTCTTGTGCCAGGTCCGGCACCGTGATGGCGGTGTGGTCGGCGAACCGATGGGCGTCGGGGACGGCGATCAGCAGGTCGCCTCGGAGCACGGTGGTCTGCCGCAGATCACTCAGGTCGTAGTCGGGCAGGCCTTGGCCGACCCCGATGACCGCCACGTCCAGGCGGCCGGCCCGCAGCCGCCGGAGCAGGGCGGGCGTTGCGGCCTCGTCCAGGACCACGGCGAGCCCCGGATGACCGGATGTCACCTGCGCGATCGCTCGCGGAACCAGTGCCATGGCGGCGGTGGGGTAGGCGCCGATCGTCAGACGGCCCGCGAGCCGGTCGCGAAGGCCGGCGAGCTCCAGTTCGGTCGCCGCCAGGCCCGCGAGGACCTCGGCCGCGCGGCGGACGAGCACCTGACCCGCGGGGGTGAGGGCCACGCCGCGGCGGCTGCGGTCGAACAGCGGCGCCTCGGCCGCGGCCTCCATCGCCGCGATCTGGCGCGAGACGGCCGACTGGGTGTAGCCGAGGATCTCGGCGGCCCGAGTGAACGATCCGGCGGTGGCCACCTGGTGGACGATGCGCAGACCGGTGAGGGTGAACTCGGCCATTCCCGGAACCTACCATGCGTTCAGCTCATGGAATGAGTGCGAAAGCATCGTTGGACGGCATGCCCGAATGGAGGCACGCTGAAGCCATGACAAAGCGATTCACTCGAGATGAGCTGGTGGCGCGCCTGGTCCGTGCCGGTGAGCTGGAGGTATCGGGCGAGGACCCGGCCGAGGCCGCGACCTACTTCGACACCGACAGCTTCCGCTTCCACGGCCCCGACGGCTTCGAATCCGATTTCGCCGGCCTTGACGCCTATTTCGCGGCGGTGCGCGCAGCCTTCGACGACCGGTCGATCCGGCGCGGCATCGTGGTCGCCGAGGGCGACCACATGGCCTGCCAGACCTGGATCGAGGGCACCTTCGTCCGCGAGTTCACCCAGTCGCCGGTCGGCCCGCTGCCGCCCAACGGCGAACGCGTCGTGTTCGACCTGATCAACATCTTCCGGTTCGACGACCAGGGCCGCCTCATCGAAGAATGGGTGCGCACCGACAACCGCGGCTTCCTGCGCCAGTTGGGTGTGTCAACGTAACCAGCGCTGATCTCTCTGGACCGGCTGTCGGCGAGTGGTCGACGGCCGGCCGGTGAGAAGGTTGAGCTGGATGGGATCGCGCTGTCGGTGCTTGCATGGGCGAAGGTGTCGCGCCTTGGACGAGTGAGTGGGCGATGGCGCATGCCTCGGGCGCGGGACGCGGTGAGCGGGCTGGTGCGCGGCCCTGCCCACACCACTGAATATCCCCAGCCCAGCCGCTGACCCACCGCTCAGGCGGACAGTTCAGGTTCGGGAACAGGCACTCAACGGCCTGCCCGATGCCGACCTCCCAGTCCTGTCCCATGTTCCCGAGGTGGATCCCTCAGCCGCCGTGTTGACCATTCCACCTCGGCACCCGTAGCCGGTCACGGCGGGGGCCGCAGCACTGCCTACAAGGGCCGCCAGCCCGCATGAGCACAGAACCCACATTGAGTCGATCTTGAGGTGTCGCTTGCGCCAGCAAGATCCCGGGCCCTCAGGGGCGCGGGAGTATTCGTCTTCGTGCCGGAGCGGGATCCGAGGCCGTGTGCCGCCTCAGCGCATCTCCTCCCACATGTTGCGGGTCATCTCGTACTCGACCTCGCCGAGGTGCGCGTCCGGCAGCGGATCGTCGAACTGCGGGTGGTACGTGCGCACGTACCGCATGCCGATGGCCCGCATCACTCCTATGGATCCGGCGTTGGCGGCCATGGTCTGCGCGATGACACGGCTCTGCCCGACCGTGTCGAAGGCGTGCCGCAGAAGGGCGCGGGACGCTTCACTGGCCAGGCCCTGCCGCCAGTACCGGCGGACGAGCCGGTACCCCAGATCGCAGACGGTGGGATCGTCGGGCTGATCGGGACCGTGCGCAGGCGGCAGCATCATGAGGCCGACGAACTCACCTTCCTCTCCTCCATCGGAGAGGTGGGCCATCCAGAAGCCCAGCCCGTCCACCTTGCCTGCCGCGGCCATCCGCCGCTGGTGAGTTGCGACCACCTCGTCCCTGGTCGGCGTCCTCGCGTCGAGATAACGCAGCACCTCGAGGTCGCAGTCGAGGTGGACCTCCAGGTCGAGATGCCGATCGGCCAGGGGCACCAGCAGCAGACGCTCGGTGTGCAAGATCGGTTGAGGCATGCGGCAACCGTTTCACCCCGGCATCGGCGAAGCGATCGCTTTTCTCTCCGGCTGTATCCCGTGGATCACGTTGTGAAGGGGCCTCCAGGACTTCAACCAGGCGGCCACGGGGGTCCGGCGGCGCGCCGTTCTCCTCCACGAGCTCAGCGGTGGCTGGGGTGCGGCAGCGGCGGTAAGCCGACGCACCACGTGTCCGCCCTCGGCGGAACGGTTGAAGAAAACTGCAGCCAGTTCTCGATCAGGCCGGCTGGGCAGACGACGGCGCGGTGGCGCCGGCTCTCGGCCGAGGTGGCATGCGCGACCGCCGCGCTGACTTCGACCGGCCGCCGAGCCCGATATCGTCTCCGAGCAGCCCCCGCTCGACCGCCAGCGCGAACTTGGCGCCGAACAGGCTCCTACGCCAGTGGACGGTCATGCGTCCTGCTTGATCCGGGCGATGAGGTTCGTGAACTGCGCAGAGGTGAGCGCGAGATGACCGCCGTCCGGGTCCTTGGAGTCCCGAACCCCAATGCCGGCCCCCGGCGCAAGCCGTCCCAGCTCAACGCACTGGTTGTCGTTGGCTCCGCCGCTGTACGAACTCCTACGCCATTCGACAGTCATGCGTCCTGCCTAATCTGAGCGATGAGGTCAACGAACTGCGCAGACGTGAGGTGAGGTAGCCGCCGTCCGGGTCCTTTGAGTCCCGGACGCCGATGCCCTGGTCAAGGCGCCCCAACTCCACGCAGACCTCATCGGTCGCCGTACCGCTGTGAGAGCTCTTGCGCCAGTGGACTGTCATGCGTCCTGCTTGATCCGAGCGATGAGGTCCGCGAACTGCGCCGACGTGAGGGAGAGGTGCCCGCCGTCCGGGTCCTTTGAGTCCCGGACGCCGATGGCCTGGTCTAGGCGCCCCAACTGCACGCAGTGCTCGTCGTTAACGCCGCCGCTGTGGGTGCTCTTACGCCACTGCACGCTCATGCGTCCTGCTTGATCCGAGTGATGAGGTCCGTGAACTGCGTAGAGGTGAGCGTGAGGTGCCCGCCGTCCGGGTCCTTGGAGTCCCGAACGCCGACGCCGACCCCCGCTCCGAGCCGTCCCAGCTCAACACAGTGCTCGTCGTTAACGCCGCTGCTGTGGGTGCTCTTGCGCCACTGCACGCTCATGTGTACTGCTCCAAATACTGCTCGACGAGGGCACGAGAGGCGTCTTCAGGAAGAGCCTTCGCGCCTATGCGATCAAACGTAGCCCAAAGACCCCTAACTTCGCCTGGGTCCTCGATCAGCCGTCCGCCGTACTGAGCACCGGAGTACGCGACGTCGCGGCCTTCAAGGCTGATGATCTGAAAGGGTCCGTCAAAGCCCTCGTGGGCACCCGCTGAAGGCTGGAGGAACCTGATAATGACGTGCGGGAGGCCCATCATCTCCCTGAGGTGAGTGAGTTGCGCCATCATGACCTCCCGCCCACCGACGCAGGAGCCGAGAACACCTTCATCCAAGATGATGCACAAGAACGGCGGCTTCTCACGCTCAAGTAGCGCGCGTTGACGGGCCAGTCGTCGAGCAACGGCATTATCGGTATCTTCAGGATTACCTGCTACGGCGAGAGCGCGCATGTACTCCTCGGTCTGGAAAGGCCGGGGGATCGACTTGCCGTGGTAGAGCCTGATCGCATCGGCGCGCTCCTCATACCTGATCAACTGCCGACCCCAGTCAGGGTCATGGGCGTTTCGGGCATACCAGAGCATTACCTGCAAAAGGGTGCCAGTGCCATATCTTTCGTCGAGCTTGACCAGCTGGTCTTCCTGCGGACGCTGCCTTCCGGCTTCGATGTTCGAAACAGTCGAGCGCGCCACTCCGATGATCTTGCCGCACTGGGTCAGCGAAAGTCCCTCTCGTTCGCGAAGGAACCGCAGGTAGAAGGCCAGGAAGTGCCACAGGTCGATCTTGGGGTTGAGGGGCGCGCGCACCTCTGGCATCGGTCCTCCTGTTTGGCGTTGTTTCGATAACAGGAAAAGCGTAAGTCGACGCGGTGATCCTTGCCACAGGAAAACGGAAACCAAGGCGAGGACGGGGACGATGGTGATGACGGAGACGGGGGATTTGATCATTCCCCTGCTCGGGACGTCGGCGACGGTGGGGCTCGCGCGCACTCTGGCGGACGCCTGGATGCGCAAATGGGACTATTTTCATATTCTCGACGATGCACTTCTGGTCGTCTCCGAACTCGTCACGAATGCGGCCCACGAGACGCCGGGCGAGGAGATCCGCTTTCAGCTCAGCCGGGACGCGCAAGGGGTCATCATCGCCGTCTGGGATTCCGGCGTCGGCGTTCCCCGGGCGAAGCCGCTGCGGCGGCTCACGCTCGAAGACCTCGATCTGTCCGAGGAGGCGTTCGACGACAACGGCGGCTGGGGTCTGCACATCGTCCAGGCCCTTGCGGCGCGCTGCGGCGCGACCCGTGATCCGGGCGGCGGTAAGTGGATCTGGGCGCGCATGGTGCCTTGACCTGCGGGGGCGTCCGGACGGGCCTCGGCCGTCCGGACGCCGGTTCCCTGAAGGGGTTGACGCGTTCTCCGGCGCGTGCAATAACGGTGTTATCGCTGAAAAACGTTGTTACTGAGGACGGTATGGAAACGAGCGCGTACGAGCTGGCCCAGCGGCAGGGAGACGAGGCGATCCGCACGTCGCTGCTGGACGCCGCGAGCCGGCTGCTGGCGGCCGAGGGGCCGGGGGCGCTGGCGCTGCGGCGGATCGCCGCGGAGGTCGGCTGCTCCACGACCGTCCTGTACCGGATGTTCGAGGGCAAGGCGGGGCTGATCGAGGCGCTGTACGTCGAGGCCTTCGACCGGTTCCGGCGGCGGCTCGAATCGGTGCGCAAGCAGCCCGACCCGCTCGCCTACCTCGCCGACCTGGGGCGCGCCTACCGTGAGCACGCCCTGGCCGAACGCAACTACTACCGGCTGATGTTCGGCGAGCCCATTCCCGGGTTCCAGCCGAGCGACGAGGCGCTGGTGCGGGCCGCGGCGACCTTCACGATCCTGGAGGACGCCATCAAGGCCTGCGCCGACGCCGGGCTGCTGTCCGGCGGCTCCCCGCGCCACGTCGCCGCGTCGCTCTGGGCCGCCATCCACGGCGTGGTCAGCCTTGAGATGGCCGGCCACCTGCCCCGCGACAACGGCGAAATTTTCGAGGCCACCCTGCTCGCCATGGGGAAAGGCCTGTTCACCATCCCTTCCACCGGAGAGAGACGAGGCCCCTGATGCCCAGCACGTTCCTGGAAGGCCCGTACGCCCCCGTCACCGAGGAGGTCACCGCCCACGACGTGCCCGTCACCGGGCGCATCCCGGCCGGGCTCGACGGCCGCTACCTGCGGATCGGCCCGAACCCGCTCGGCATCGAGGACCCCGAGTCCTACCACTGGTTCATCGGCGACGGCATGGTCCACGGCGTGCGGCTGCGCGACGGACGCGCCGAGTGGTACCGCAACCGCTGGGTGCGGTCCCGGCGGGTGGCCGCGGAACTCGGGGAGCAGTGGCCGGAGGGACCGGCCCTGGACGACTTCGACATCGCCCCGAACACGAACGTGATCGGCCACGCGGGCCGTACGTTCGCGCTGATCGAGGGCGGGTTCCGCCCCTACGAGCTCGCCCACGACCTCAGCACCCTCGGGCCGTGCGACTTCGGCGGCACCCTCAAGGGCGGCTACTCCGCCCACACCAAGAAGGACCCCGCCACCGGCGAGCTCCACGCCGTCGCCTACTACTTCGGCTGGGAGCACCTGCAGTACACGGTGCTGAACGACGCCGGGCTCGTCACGCGCGAGGTGGACATCCCGGTCTCCGACAGCCCGATGGTGCACGACCTGGCCCTCACCCAGAAGTACGTCATCGTCTACGACCTGCCCGTCACCTTCTCCATGGAGCTGGCCGCCGAGGGCGCCGCCCTCCCCTACGCGTGGAACGACGCGCACCCGGCGCGGATCGGCCTGCTGCCGCGCAACGGCGACGCGTCCGACGTGCAGTGGATCGGCATCGACCCGTGCTGGGTCTTCCACACCATGAACGCCTACGACGACGGCGACCGCGTCGTGCTGGACGTGGTGAAGTTCCCGAGCTTCCTGCGGGACGGCCGTCTGGAGGGCAACGAGCCGCCGGTCCTGGACCGGTGGACCATCGACCCGGCCGCGGGGACCCTCGCGCAGGAGACCCTCGACGACCGCGCCCAGGAGTTCCCGCGCGTCGACGAGCGGCTCACGTCCCTGCCGCACCGCTACGGCTACACCGTCACCTCGGGGCCGGCCGTCGGCGAGCTCGTCGGCGACGGGCTCCTCAAGCGCGACTACCGGACGGGCCGCACCGAGATCCGGCCGTTCTCCGCGGGCTCCTCGGTCGGCGAGGCCGTCTTCGTCCCGTCCGCGCCCGGCGCCGCCGAGGACGACGGCTACCTGATGACCCTCGCCTACGACACCGAACGCGGCGCCAGCGACCTCGTCATCATCTCCGCGCAGGACTTCACCGGCGACCCCGTCGCGGTCGTCCACCTGCCCGTCCGCGTCCCGACGGGCTTCCACGGCGACTGGCTCCCCGACCACTGACCCGGAGGTCAGGGCAGGGCGACGACCTTCCCGGTCGCCCGGTCCTGCTCCATGTACTCGTGAGCCGCGGCGACGTCGTCCAGGCGGAAGACGCGGTCGATGTTGGGCCGGTGGACGCCCGCCTCGACCTGCTGGACGACGCGCCGCAGCACGGGCGCGCCCGCGCCGCCCTTGAAGTCGTCGCTGTGGAACGACGTGAGCCTGGTCCCGGACGGGATCATCGCGATCGGCTGGAAGTCCGGGATCAGCCAGCCGCTGAGCGAGCCCGAAACGCACACCGTCCCGCCGCGGCGGACCAGGCGCAGCGACTCCGCCGCCGTGCTCGCCCCGACGAGGTCGAGGACGTGGTCCGGGCCTTCGGGCCAGATCTCGCGCACGCTCGACGCGAGCGGCGACCCGCCGTCGTCGATGAGGACGTGGTCGACGCCGGCGGCGGTCAGCGCTTCGGCCTTGTCCTTCCGGCGGGTCGTGGCGGCGGTCGTGAGGCCGTAGCCCGCGGCGATCGACGCGGCGGCCATCCCGACCGACGAGGTTCCGCCCCGGATCAGCAGCCGTCCCCCGTCGCCCGGCGCGATCCCCAGCGCGTCCAGCGAACCCTGCGCGGTCAGGTACGTCTCGGGGAGCGCGGCGAGGACGTCCCAGGGCAGCGTGGTCGACAGCGGCATGAGCAGCGAGTTCGGCAGCAACGCGTACTCGGCGTAGCCGCCGTCGAATTCCCGGCCCATCTCGCCCATCATCGCCGCGACGGTCGTCCCCTCGGGCAGGGCGGGGTCGGTCGAGGCCGCCACGATCCCCACGCACTCGATCCCGAGCACGCGCGGGAACACCACGTTCGGCGAATGCCCCTGCCGGGTCCGCAGTTCCGACCGGTTCAGGCCCGTGCCCTTGACCTGCACCAGGCTCCAGCCGTCCCGGACCGCCGGCACCGGCAGCTCACGGATCTCCAGCACTTCCGGGCCGCCCGCCCGCACACAGACCGCTGCTCGCATCAGTTCGCTCATGCGTCCACTGTCGCCAGGAGGCGAGGTGGCCTGCCACCGGTAGGCTGCCAAGTTATGCCCGTTGGCCGCCAAGCTTCGACGTCGCATCTGTGGCCGTCCGGCGGGGCCCATCTGTGGCCGTCCGGCGGGACGAGCACGGCGCATTCCCATCCGCGCGGGCACCTGGTGTACGCGGCGCGCGGCGTCCTGTCGGTGCACACGGACCGCGGGACGTCGGTGGTCCCGGCCAACCGCGCCGCCTGGATCCCCGCCGGTTTCTCGCACTACCACCGCGCGCACGGCGACACCGACATGCGGATCGTGTTCCTGCCCGCGTCCCTGGCCCGGCTCATACCGGACCGCCCCGTCGTCTATCTGGTGTCCGACCTCGCACGCGAGGTCCTGCTCGTCCTCACGGGCCCGGACAATTACGAGCGTTCCGACCGTGAATACGACCGCGCCGCCCGCGCCCGCCTCCGCCGCGTCCTCATCGACGAACTGCGCGAAGCGCACGAGCAGCCGCTGCAATTGCCGGAGCCGCGCGACGACCGCCTGCGGGCCGTCGCCCAGATGCTCTACGACCATCCCGAAGACAGCACCCCATTGGCCGACCTGGGGAAGAGGATCGGAGCGAGCGCCCGCACCCTCAGCCGGCTCTTCCACGACGAACTCGGCATGACCTTCTACGAATGGCGCACGCAACTCCGCATCTCGCACGCACTCGTCCTGCTCGCGGACGGCCACGACACGACCCGCGTCGCGCACGCCTGCGGCTGGGCGAACCCGAGCAGCTTCATCGCGGCCTTCACCGACATCGTCGGCACCACCCCGGGCCGCCACCGGTCCGGCCGCCGTTGACCTGCGCGTTCGCTCAGATCGTCGCGTCCAGCACGCCGTCGGGCGCGAAGCGGTGCAGGGCGGCGCGCATTTCGGGGGCGTCGAAACCGTCCCGGCCATAAGGGCAGATCCGCAGGGTCCGCACCGCGGCCTGAGTGCCCAGCCCGTCGACGGAGACACCGAACCGGCGGATGACCTGAATGATCAGCGGCAGCTCGTATTTCAGGCCGAGTTCCAGATCGAAGCCGCCCTTGCCGGAGACCGGCCGGACCCGCCTGACCATCGGCCAGCGGATCAGATACCACGCACCGCCCCTGAGCACGTACATCCCTTCCGAGTCGATGCGCACGGTGTCGGGAGGCGACGCCTGGCGGGCCTGGATCCAGGCGGCCAGAAAAGGGAAGGAGAAAAGGAGAAGCCCGAGGGCGATCAGACCCTCGTGGCCCGCCGCGACGAGGATTCCGCAGGCTGCCAGCATGGCGATGAACATCGCGAGTCCCCAATGCGGGCGCCGGGGTTTCGCGTAGCGCAGGACGACGGCACCGCCGCGGGCGTCGAGCAGCCCGCCCAGCGGAACGATGACGGGCGCCCGGCCGCGCTCGAGGTCGAGGACCTGCACGCTCCCCGACGCCGCCGGCGCGCCCGCCCCGGTCGGCCCGGTCGGCCCGCTCGCCCCGGGCGGCGCCGCCGGTGCGGTCGGCGTGGTCGGGAACTCGCGCACCATGGTGAGCGTCGGGCCGGGCAGCCACGCCGTCCCGGGGTCCGGCGCCCCGGCCTCGCCGGTCAGGCGGTGCAGGATCGCGCCGACCTCGGGACGCCGCCGCGGATCCTTGGCCAGGCAGTCCGCGACGAGCGGCCGCAGCGACGCGGGGAGCCCGTCCAGATCCGGTTCGGTATGGATGACGCGGTAGAGCATCGCCTCCGCCGGGCCCGTCCCGAAGCCCTGCGCACCGCCCGCGAACGCAAGCAGCGCACCGAGCGCGAACACGTCGGCGGCGGGACCCACCTGCTCGCCCCGCGCCTGCTCGGGCGCGAGGTACCCGAGCGTGCCCAGCACGGCCCCGGTCGCCGTGAGGGAGGTGCCCGTGAGGTCGCGGGCGATCCCGAAGTCGATCACGCGCGGGCCGTCCTCCAGCAGCAGGACGTTGGACGGCTTCAGGTCGCGGTGGACGAGCCCGTTCCGGTGGATCTCCATCAGCGCCTCGGCCAGCCCGGCGCCCAGCAGGCGCAGCGACGGCTCCGGCAGCGGGCCGTGCGCGACGACCGCGTCCTGCAGCGACGGCCCGGGGATGTAGGCGGTCGCCAGCCAGGGCGGATCGGCGTCGGGGTCGGCGTCGACGACGGGCGCGGTGTGGAACCCGCCGACCCGGCGCATCGCCGCGATCTCGCTGCGGAACCGCTCCCGGAACCGCGGCTCCGCCGCCAGCCCCGGCCGGATCGTCTTGACGGCGACCCGCCGGCCCGCCGCCGTCCTGGCCAGGTAGACGCGTCCCATGCCGCCCTCGCCGAGCGCGCCGAGCAGCGTGTACGGCCCGATCCGCGACGGATCGCCGGCGCCGAGCGCCTCCGCCGTCTTCGGGCCACCCTGTTCCGGCACCCGCGTGATCTCCCTTCGGCAGCGGCCGTCCGGCCGATGATCGCACCGCGGCGAGGGCGTGTCATCGGCCGCGAGCGCAGAGATAATCGACTTTCAGCGCAATACCGCCGAGGGAGTGCGACATGGAGATGCGCAGCTCCGACCTGCCGCCCGGAGAGCGCCTCGACTGGTGGCGCGACCTCACGGCCCGCGACCTCGTGCCGACCCGCATCGCCGCCGATCCCGAGGCGGACTTCCACGCGGCCGCGAACCGGCTGGAGATGGGCGCGGTCCAGGCGTCGATCCTGCGCTTCTCCGCGCTGCGCTCCACCCGGACGCGCCGGCTGATCCGGCACTCCGACCCGGAATGGTGGGTGGTGGCGCTCGTCCGCACGGGGTTCCTGCGCCTGGAGCAGGACCGCAACGAGGCCGGCCTCCACGCCGGCGACCTCGTCCTCTACGACACGTCCCACCCGTTCGAGGCGGAGGCGTGCCGCAGCGAGGCGGGCGTGGTGATGCTGCATCTCCCCCGGCACGCGCTGCCGCTCCCGGACCGGAAGCTGCGCGGCCTGGTCGCGCGGCCGCTGCCGTCGCGGTCCGGGGCGGGAGACCTCCTCGCCGGCTTCCTGGCCGGGTGCGCGGAGCAGGCGTCGGCGCTCGACGGCGGCGCCGCTCCCCATCTGGGGTCGGCGGCCTCCGGTCTCGCGACGGCCTTCCTCGCCGGACTCGCCGACGCGGACGACGCCGTCCCGGCGCCGACGCGGCAGGAGGCGCTCGTCCTGCGCATCAAGGCGTTCGTCCTCGCACATCTGCACGAGCCGGACCTGTCGCCTTCAACGGTCGCCGCGGCGCACCACATCTCCGTGCGCTACCTCCACCACCTCTTCCACGAGGACGGCCAGAGCCTCGGCGCGTTCGTCCGGACGCGCCGCCTGGAACGCTGCCGCACCGATCTGGCGGACCCGCGGCTCGCGAGGACGACCGTCGCGGAGATCGGGGCGCGCTGGGGCTTCCCGGACGCCTCGTCCTTCAACCGCGCCTTCAAAGCCGCCTACGGCACCCCGCCAGGCGACCACCGCCCGTGAACGCGCCTCAGAGATCCCGTTCCAAGCGGGCGGCCACCTGCCGGTACCTGCTCACCGGGACCAGATGCACGCCGTCGAAGGCGCCGCTGTCGCGGATGGCCAGCACGTGCTCGCACGCGGCGTCCACCCCCGCGTCCCGGTCCCGCTCGACCGCCGCGACCAGGTCGTCGGGGATCGCGATGTCGGGGATCTTGGCGGCCAGGTTGCGCGCCATGCCGGCGCTGGCCAGCACCATCACCCCGGCGTAGACGGGGACGTCCAGCCGGACGCTCTCCCGCCACCGCAGCAGGGCCTCCAGCGAGTAGCTGACCTGCACGAAGACGAAGTCGGCCTGCGCCTTCCACGGTGGAACGGGGCGCAGACCCGTGGCGACACCGGCCCGGAACGGCCCGCAGCCCGCGAACACCGGGTCCTCGGCCGCGCCGCGCGCCTCCTCGATCATGGCGCGCACCGTCAGTTCGCTCGTCCGGCCGCCCGCGGTGGGCTTGTCGCCGTAGACGAAGAGGAACCGGTCGACCCCGTACGCGGCGGCGGTGAGGAGGTCCCGCCGGAAACCGAGGAGGTTGCGGTCCCGCGAGTTCAGGCACGCGATCCCGGACGCGCCCATCGCCTGCACCTCGTGCGCGACCGCGACGCTCGACACCGTCGCGCGCCCGATGTGGTTGTCGGGGATCAGGAACGAGTCGGCGACCGGGCTCAGCACGCCGATCTGGTGGCGCACCCGCGCCAGTTCCGGCCGCACGGGCGGCTCGATCTCGCAGATTACCTCGAAGCGTTCACCGGCCATCCCAGAACTCTACTGGCAGCGGCTGTCAGGAGGCAGGGGGCCGGGCGGGGTGAGGGGCTGCCCGACGATCCGCTGGAGGTCGGCCACGTAGGCGGTGAAGGCCCGGCGGCCCTCGCGGGTGAGCTTGAGCCAGGTGCGGGGGCGCTTGCCGACGTGGCCCTTGCGGATCTCGACGTAGCCGGCGTTCTCCAGGGCGCTCGCGTGCTTGGACAGGACGGAGTCGCTGATCTCGAGGGTGTCGCGGACGAACGCGAACTCGGCCTCGGTCGCGGCGGCGAGCAGGGAGACGATCTGCAGGCGCGCGGGGGCGTGGATCACCGGGTCGAGGTTCACCGGACCACCCGGCCGCCGCTGTGCGCCTGCACCTGCTTCTCGATCCAGCGGGTCGTCGCCGCCGCGTAGAGCGCGGTGACGAGCCCGGCGGCGGCCTTCTGCCAGGCGGCGGAGTCGGTGGCCGTGCCGGCGATCAGCGGGACGACGCCCCAGACGGCGAGGACCGAGACGATCCACAGCGCCATCCGGGTGCCGGCGCTCAGCGTCCAGGTGGAGGCCCGCCACTTGACGCGGACGCGGGCGGCGAGCGCGGCGGTCAGGGCGGCGAGGCCCGCGGCGGCGGCGATGGTGAGGGCCTTCTGGGCGGTGCCGCCGAGTTCGGCGCCGACCGCGGCGGCGGTGCCCAGGGCCACGACGCTCGGCGCGTACCAGACCGGGAGCCGCTGGGCGGCCATGGCCTGCCGCTGGGTCCGCTGGATCTCGGCGAGGGCGTCGGCGGGGGCCGGGGGCTGCTCCATGGGGGGACTCCTGTCTGCCTCGTCAAATACTTGCCATGATGGAAAGTACTTTCTACTTTCCAATCCGTCAAGTACTTTCCGGGACGGCCCGCGCGGCTGATCGTTTAGTCTTCGCGGGTGGCGAACGCACCTGACGACCTCGCTCTGCCCGCGGCCCTGGCCGAGGTGGCCGCGATCGGCTTCGAGTGGGAGTACGACGACGAGACCGACGAGGCCCGCGGCTGCGACTACGAGCTGTACGAGCGGTTCGAGGAGCCCGAACGGACCGCCTGGTGGTTCCGGCTGTGGACCGGCAACAAGGAGGTCGACGGCGCCGAGTTCCGCTTCTTCGGCACGACCGGGGGCGGCGACTACACCGGCTTCTGGCTGGTGCGCCCCGGCGCCCCGGTCGTCGAGCAGCCCGTCGTCTACGTCGGCTCCGAGGGCGACCGCGCCGTGGTCGCCCGCGACCTCGGCGACCTGCTCTGGATCTTCGCCGCCGGCCTCGGGCCCGCCGAGGCCCTGGAGGGCCCCGACGGGACGGCGGAGCCGAACGAGGCGTTCCGCGCGATCGCCGAACGCCACGCGCCCGGCCGCGAGCGCTCCCCCGCCGAGATCGTCGAGGCCGCGCAGGCGGAGTTCCCGCGGTTCCCGGAGCTCATCGCCGATCTGTGCCGCTGACCCCGAACCACCGGCGCAGGTGGACGAGCAGTTCCCGCTGGTCGTCGCCGATCCACGCGACGTGGCCGTCCGGCCGCAGGAGCGCGGCGGGCACGTCCGGCTCGGCGCCGAGGCCGGTGACGTGGTCGACGCGGTCCTTCCACCCGTCGGCCGAGAGGCGGCCGGTCCGGTCGAGGAGCAGCCCGCGCCCCTCGTGCATCAGCTCGTAGAGCCGGCCGGTCTCCAGGGGCACGTCCCGCATCCGCCGGCCGGCCAGGTCGTGGTCCTCGCCGAGGTCGTACCGGACGCCGATCGCGATGATCTTCTCGGTGAGGCGCCGGTTCACCTCGCCGACGTCCATCAGCTCCGCGACCAGCCGGCGCACCGCCCGCGGCCCGGGCTGGGACGACATCAGCACCGACTGCGCGCGGGTGTTGTCCAGCACGTCCGCGGCGACCGGGCGGCGCTCGGCCTCGTAGGTGTCCAGCAGGTCATCCGGCGCCCATCCGGCGACCTCGGCCGCCAGCTTCCAGCCGAGGTTGAACGCGTCCTGGACGCCGAGGTTGAGGCCCTGGCCGCCCATCGGCGGGTGGACGTGCGCCGCGTCGCCGGCCAGCAGCACCCGGCCGTCGCGGAACCGGTCCGCGAGCCGGGTGGCGTCGCCGAACCGGGACAGGAAGCGCGGCGCGCGGACGCCGAAGTCGGTGCCGGCGTACGCCCGCAGTCGGCCGGCGAACTCCTCCAGGGTCGGCGGGACATCGCGGTCGCCGGCCACGCCGTCCGCGGGCACGATGAGCCGGTGCACCCCGCCTTCCAGCGGCATGGCGCCGAAGAACAGCTCGGTCTCGCGGACCTTCGCGACGATCTCGGCGATCACCTCGGGGGCCTCGGTGACCTCCATCTCGCCGATCAGCGTCTCGGCCGTGGCGGGCTCGCCGGGGAAGCCGATGCCGGCGAGCTTGCGCACCGTGCTGCGGCCCCCGTCGCAGCCGACGAGGTAGCGGGCGCGGAGCCGGGTGCCGTCGGCCAGTTCGGCGGTCACGCCTTCCTCGTCCTGGCTCAGGCCGGTGAGCTCGCAGCCGCGCCAGATCTCCGCGCCGGCCTCGGCGGCGTGCTCGGCGAGCAGGCGCTCGGTGACGGGCTGCATAATGCCGAGGACGTAGGGGTGCGCGGTGTCCAGCCCTTCGGGCGCGGGCTTGCGGATGCCGGCGAAGAATCCGCCGAGCGGGTATTTCCGCCCGTGCGCGAGGAACCGTTCCAGCAGGCCGCGCTGATCCATCACCTCGATGCTGCGGACGTGCATTCCGAGCGCGCGGATGAACGTGACCGGTTCCGCCTCCTTGTCGAGCACGAGCACCCGCACCCCGTGCAGCCGCAGCTCGCCTGCCAGCATCAGCCCGGTCGGCCCGGCACCGATGATGATCACGTCGACCATGAATTCCCCCGTTCTCCGGCATCTTCTTCCGCCGGATCCGCCGCGGATTCGGGCATGCGCACCTGATCGTTCTCCGCGGGGTTCCGGCGCCAGCCGGAGATTCTGCGGCATGACGGGGGTCTTGCCGCAAGCCCCCCTCTGCGCTATATGTTGATAGTGGCGGGGAGTTCGCGAACTCCTCGCCTTTTTTGTTTCCCGCGATCGGGCGGGGTCGGGGATTTCCGGACGTTCGGCGGCGGGGTGTCGCCGTGGTCGCCCGCCCCGTCGCGCTCGACGAACTAGGTAGACCGGTCTATTGTCTCGACCGTGATCGCAACCACGGAATCCGCGCCGGCCGCCGGCGGCCGGCACGCGCTGGTGTTCGGCGCCACCGGCTTCATCGGGCGCCACCTCGTCCTCGCGCTCGGCCGCGCCGGCGTGCGCGTCAGCACGGCGAACCGCAGCGCCGCGTCCCACCGGCGGCTCGCCCGATGGCTGGCCGAGCACGGGCACGGCGAGCCACCCGCCGACCTGCGGGCCGACTTCACCGCGCCGCTCCCCCTGGCCGACGACGGGTGCGGCGACGTCACCGAGGTCTACAACTGCGCCGGCGCGTACCGCTTCGGGATGGCGGCGGACGAGGCGCGCCGCGCGAACGTCGACGGCGTCCGCGCGGTCGTCGCGTTCGCGGCGCGGCTGCCGCGCCTGCGCCGGCTCGTCCACGTCTCGGGGTACCGGGTGGGCGGCCAGGACCCGGCGGTGTGGAGCGCGGAGCGCAGGCGGGCGGCCTACCGGGCGCTCGGCCCGTACGAGGCGTCCAAGGCGGAGGCGGACGCGCTGTTCCAGGCCGAGGCGGCGCGGTTGGGCGTCCCATGGACGATCGTCAACCCGTCCAGCGTGATCGGCGACAGCGGCACCGGCGAGTCCGACCAGTACCTCGGGCTCGCGGCGACCGTGCGGGACGTCTGGCAGGGCGCGCTCCCGGCGGTGCCGGGGAACGCGCGGACGTTCGTCCCGGTGGTGGCGGTCGATCACCTCGCCAGGTTCATGGCGCTCCTTCCGCAGGACGAGGAGGCCGAGGGCACCGCGTACTGGCTGCTGGACGACGCCACACCCGCGCTCCCGGACCTGCTCCGCCTCGTCGCGGAGCACTACCGGGTGGGGGCGCCGCGGGTGCGGATCCCGGTCTCCCTGGTCAGGCGCCTGCCGCGGTGGCTCACCAAGGCGGATCCGGAGACCCTGACGTTCCTGTCGGAGGACCGCTACCCGACCGCTTCGGCGTCGGCGTTCGAGGCGCGGCACGGGCTCGCCGTGCCGGACACCGCCGCGACGATCCGCCGCTGGGCCGACCACCTGGCGGCGCACCGCTTCGGGGACGCGCCCGCCGCCGGCCGGCGGTTCACCGCGCCCGGCGGGTTCCGGACGTTCGAGCTCGGCGAGCCGGGCGCGCCGACGGTCGTCCTTCCGGGCCTGCCGGTGAACGCCGACACGTGGGCCCCGGTCGTCGCGGCGCTGGGGAACGCCCGCGCCGTCGACCTGCCGGGCCTGGGGATGAGCGCCGGGGGACGCGGCGACTGGGCGGCATGGCTGGCCGCGCTCGTGGACGAGACCGGCGCCCGCCACCTGGTCGGCCATGCGATCGGCGCGGCCGCCGCCGTCGAGGCCGCCGCCGCCCGTCCGGGGGCGGTGGACCGGCTCACGCTGGTGGCGCCGTTCTTCCTCCAGGCCCGCGCCACGAACGTGACGGGCGGCCACCGGTACCTGCGGCGCGCGTCGCCGAAGGCGCTGGCCGAGCGGCTCACCGGCACGGCGGCGCACGCGGCCGCGCTGGAGTCGAGCGCGGCGGACCTGCGGCGCGGCACCGCCGCCGAGGCCGCCCGGCTCCTCACCGCAGCGGCGCGGCCGGGGTGGCGGACGGATCTCCGCGCCGCGCTGCGCCGGTATCCGGGGCCCGTGCACGTCATCGCCGGCTCCGACGATCCGCCGGCCGCCGACCTGATGGCCGCGTTTCCGCAGGTCACCGTAACGATCATCGAGGGCGCGGGCGGCCATCCCCAGCTCACGCACCCGGACGGGGTGGCGCGGGCCGTCCGCGCCGCCGCGCCGGGGCCGCTTGCCGGGGGTGCGGCGCGGGGTCACGATGGCAGGTAGCGGCCAATCGCTTGTTCGGTCGGAGACGCTCGTCTAGACATAAGTCTCAGGACGCGCCGCGAGGAGTGACCCCGATGGATGATCTGGTGATCAGGAACGCCCGGGTCGTGGACGGCACCGGAGCGCCCCCCTACCCCGCCGACGTCGCCGTCACCGGCGGCCGGATCACCGCGGTCGGCCGCGGCGCCGGCCCCGGCCGCCGCACGGTCGACGCGGACGGCGCGCTGCTCACCCCCGGCTTCGTCGACATCCACACCCACTACGACGGGCAGGCCACCTGGGACCCGATCCTGGCCCCGTCGTCCTGGCACGGGGTCACCACGGCGGTCATGGGCAACTGCGGCGTCGGGTTCGCGCCCGCCCGGACCGACCGGCACGACTGGCTGATCGGGCTGATGGAGGGCGTCGAGGACATCCCCGGCAGCGCGCTCGCCGAGGGCATCACCTGGGAGTGGGAGAGCTTCCCGCAGTTCCTCGACGCGCTGGAGCGCACGCCCCGCACCATGGACCTCGGCACGCAGGTGCCGCACGGCGCCGTCCGCGCGTACGTGATGGGCGAGCGCGGCGCCCGCAACGAGCCCGCCACCGCCGAGGACATCGCCGCGATGAAGGCGATCGTCAAGGAGGGCGTGGCCGCGGGCGCGCTCGGCTTCTCCACCTCCCGGACGCTCGCGCACCGGGCGATCGACGGCGAGCCGGTGCCCGGCACGTTCGCCGCCGAGGACGAGCTGTTCGGGATCGGCGAGGCGCTCCGCGAGCTGGGCACCGGCGTGTACGAGATCGCGCCCGCCGGGGCCGCCGGCGAGGACGTCAACGCGCCGCCGGACGAGGTCCGCTGGATGCGGCGGCTGTCGGAGGCGATCGGGCGGCCGGTGTCGTTCGCGCTGCTGCAGGTCGACGCCGCGCCGGACCTGTGGCGGGAGCTGATGGAGCTGTCGGCCGGCACCGACGCGCAGCTGCATCCGCAGGTGGCGGGCCGCCCGTTCGGGATGCTGATCGGGCTGGAGACGCTGCACGCGTTCGGCGACCATCCGACGTACGTCGCCGAGCTGGCGCTGCTGCCGCTGCCGGAACGGGTCGCGCGGATGCGGGACCCGGGCGTCCGCGCGCGGATCCTCGCCGAGCGCCCGCCCGAGGAGGACCTGCTCGCGGCCATGGTCCGCGGCTGCCTGGACCGGCTGTTCCCGCTGGACGACGACCGTCCCGACTACGAGCCCGCACCGGACGAGTCGGTCGCGGCCCGCGCGGCGGCGACGGGACGCGACCCGCTGGAGATGCTGTACGACCTGCTGCTGGAGGACGACGGCCGCAACCTGCTCCTGCTGCCGCTGCTGAACTACTCCGAACGCAACCTCGACCCGGTCCGCGAGATGCTCACCCACCCGCGCGCGGTGCTCGGGCTCGGCGACGGCGGCGCGCACTGCGGCTTCATCTGCGACGCGTCGCTGCCCACGACCATGCTGAGCCACTGGGCGCGGGACCGGCGGCGCGGCGAGACGCTGCCGCTCGAACACGTGGTGCGGCTGATGACCCGCGACACGGCCCGCCTGTACGGGCTGCGCGACCGCGGGGTCATCGCGCCGGGCATGAAGGCCGACCTCAACCTCATCGACTTCGACCGCGTCGCGAACCGCCGCCCCGAGGTGCTGTACGACCTGCCCGCGGGCGGGCGCCGGCTGGTGCAGCGCGCCGACGGGTACCTCGCGACGTTCGTCTCCGGGACGCAGGTCTTCGCGGACGGCGAGCACACCGGCGAGCTGCCGGGCCGGCTGGTGCGCGGAGCGCGTGCATGACCGGGCCGGACGCGGAGCGGTCGTTCAACCTCGCGGACCTGTTCGAGATCGTCGCGGACGCCTGCCCGGACCGCACGGCGCTCGTCGCCGGGCCGTCCCGGCTGACGTACGCGGAGCTGGACGCGCGCGCGAACCGCGTGGCGCACCACCTGGCCGGCGCCGGCGTGGAGCCGGGCGACCACGTCGGGATCCTGGCCTACAACCGGGCCGAATGGGTCGAGACGATGCTCGGCTGCTTCAAACTGCGCGCCGCCGCCGTCAACGTCAACTACCGGTACGTCGCCGGGGAGCTCGCGCACCTGCTCGGCGACGCGGGGTGCGTCGCGCTGGTCGCCGAGCGGTCGCTGCTGGGCGGCGTCGACCGCGCCCGGCTGCCGTCGCTGCGGCACATCGTCGCCATCGACGACGGCGTCGGCGGCGAAGGCGACGGGACGTCCGCCGACAACGAGTACGAGAAGGCGCTGGCCGCCGCGTCCCCGGACCGGGACTTCGGGCCGCGCTCGTCCGACGACCCCTACCTGCTCTACACCGGCGGCACCACCGGCCTGCCCAAGGGCGTGCTCTGGCGGTCGGAGGACCTGTTCTTCGCGGCCCTCGGCGGCGGCGCCTACGGCGGCGGCTCGGTCGTCACGTCCCCGGACGAGCTGGCCGGATGCGCCGGGCGCCCGCCGCTGCGCATCCAGGTGCACGCGCCGCTGATGCACGGCGGCGGCCAGTGGATGACGCTGATCTCCCTCACCACCGGCGGCACGGCGATCCTGTGGACGGGCCGGCACTTCGACGCGCGGGCCGCGCTGGAGCTCGCCGCCCGCGAGCACAGCCAGGTGTTCATGCTGGTCGGCAACGGGATGGCCGGTCCCGTCGCGGACGAGCTGGCCACCGGGGCGCACCGCGATCTGGAGATCGTCGGGTTCGGGTCGGGCGGCGCGCCGCTGTCGTCCGCCGTGCAGGAGCGGCTGCGGGCGGCGCTGCCGGAGGTGTACATCTCCGACAACCTCGGCGGCACCGAGACCGGCGCGATGGGCGTCAGCGTCGGCGACGGCCGGTTCCGGCTCGCCCCCGGCTTCGCGGTGCTCGGCGACGACCTGCGCCCGGTGCCGCCCGGCGCCGAGGGGCTGGTGGCCCGCACCGGGCCGATCCCCCTCGCCTACTGGGGCGACGACGCGAAGACCGCCGCGACGTTCGTCCGCGACCGCGACGGCAGGCGATGGGCGCTGCAGGGCGACCACGCCCGCGTCGAGGACGACGGCACGGTCACGCTGCTGGGCCGCGGTTCGCTCGTCATCAACAGCGGCGGCGAGAAGGTGTTCGCGGAGGAGGTCGAGACGGCCCTGCGCGCCCACCCGTCCGTCGCGGACGCCGTGGTCGTCGGCGTCGCCGACCCGAGGTTCGGCCACCGCGTCGCCGCCGTCCTGGCCTGGGCGGACGGGACGCCCGCCGACGAGGAGGCCCTCACCGCGCACTGCCGCGCCAGGCTCGCCGGGTACAAGGTGCCGCGCGTCTACCGGTTCGTGGACGCCGTGCGCCGCACCCCGGTCGGGAAGCCCGACTACGCCTGGGCGCGCACCGTCGCGTCCGCCTGACCGGCCCGTCCCGGCGGGCGCCGGGGTCAGCGGCCGAACTTCGCGATCGCCTCCGGGGTGACGGGGGTGAAGAAGTTGACGAGGTTGCCGTCGGGGTCGCGGAACAGCAGCGCCCGGTTGCCCCACGGCATCGTGGTCGGCTCGGTGACGAACTCGCCGACGTACCCGGTCAGGTCCGCGTGCACCCGGTCCACGTCGTCGACGAGGAACTCGATGATCACGCTGTGGTTGTCGGCGGGGCGGGACGAGCCCGGCGCGAACAGCGGGACGGTGCGGGTGCTCGCGATCGCGAGGGTCGCGTGCGGGGTGCGGATCTCGGCGAAGTCCTCGGTGGCCCAGCTCGCCTGGACGCCGGTGACCTTCTCGTAGAACTCGACGAGGCGGGCGACGTCCTCGGTGATGACGCGGATCGAGACGAAGTCCATGGCGGTTCCTCCTGGGTTCGCGGTGCCGTGGTGTTTCGCACGCTAGAGGGGATAGTGGACAGAATCGGTCCACTATTCGCCATAAGCTCGGAAACATGTCCCGACCCACCGGCCGCGTGCTGACGCTCCTCGAACTGCTCCAGTCCGGCGGCACCCGGACGATCGCGGAGCTGGCCGACCGGCTCGGCGTCGAGGGCCGGACCGTCCGGCGGTACGTCGACCAGCTGCTGGACCTCGGCGTGCCCGTCGAGGCGGTGCGCGGCCGCTACGGCGGGTACCGCCTCGCCCGCGGGCACCGGCTGCCGCCGCTGATGCTCAACGACGACGAGGCGCTCGCCGTGCTGCTCGGCCTGGTCGCCGGACGCCGCGCGGGCCTGACCACCGCGGCCGGTACCGCGAGCGAGACGGCGGCGGCAAAGATCCGTCGGGTGCTCCCCAAGGCCCTCGCCGACCGGCTCGACGCCGTGCAGGAGTCGCTCGCGTTCACCCGGCCGTCCGGCGGGACCGCCGCGCCCGACACAGGGACGCTGCTCACGCTCGCCGACGCCGTGCGCCACCGCCGTCCCGTCTCGTTCCGGTACGGCGACCGGGAGGGCCGCCGCACCGACCGCACCCTGCACCCGTACGGGATCGTCAGCCATTCGGGCCGCTGGTACGTCACCGGCGAGGACACCGGGATCGGCGAGAACCGCACCTTCCGCCTCGACCGCATCACGGACGCCCGCACGCTGCCCGGCTCCTTCGAGGCGCCCGCCGGGCCGGATCCGGCGGAACGCGTCCTGTCCGGGTTCGCCACGGCGCCCTACCGGCACGAGGTGACGTTGCGGATCCACGGGACGGCCGAGCAGATCCGCGCCCGCATCCCCGCGTCCATCGCGACCCTGGACGAACCCGCCGGCGAAGAGGACCCGGCGGACGAGCGCTGGCACCGCGTCGAGCTGCGGGCCGAACGGCTCGACTGGCTGCCCGCGCTCCTCGCCTCGCTCGACCGGCCCTTCGCCATCGAGCGGCCGGACGAGCTCCGCGACCTCGTCCTCGGCCTCGCCGGCCGGCTGGCCGAAGGGGCGCGCCGCCCGCCCGCCGGCTGATCCGGCGGCGTGCGGCGGCGGGACGGCTCAGACGCTGCGCAGGACCGAGACGACGATGCCCAGGATGACCGCGCGGTCGCCGTCGATCACCTCGTAGGCGGGGTTGCGGGGTTCCAGCAGGACGTGCCCGTCGCGGCGCCGGTAGACCTTGACGGTGGCCTCGCCGTCGATCATCGCGGCGACGATCTGCCCCGAGTGCGCCTCCGGCTGCTGCCGGACCACGACGGTGTCCCCGTCGCAGATCGCGGCCTCGATCATCGAGTCGCCGCGCACCCACAGCGCGAACACGTTGCCGCGCCCGACCAGCTCGCGGGGCAGCGACAGGGTGTCGTCGGCGTGCTGCTCGGCCGTGATGGGCACGCCCGCCGCGATGTCGCCGACGACCGGGACGGGCACCGAGTCGCCGGCGGGCGCCTCGGCGGGGCCGTCCCGCAGGAACGACCGGACGTCGATCGGGCGGGCCACCGCGGCGCCGCGGCGCAGGAAACCCTTGTCCTCCAGGCTCGCCAGGTGCCGCGACACCGACGACGCGGACCGCAGCCCGACGGCGTCGCCGATCTGCCGGGTGCTCGGCGGGTAGCCGTACCGGACGACCCAGTCCCGGATCGCGACCAGGATCCGCTGCTGGCGCGGAGGCAGGGCCGAGGTGTCCAGGCCCTCGAACGCATCATGATCGTGATAGGCGGCCACCTGCGGAATTCTAGGGGGCGCCGCGGCCGCACGGGCGCCGCGGCCGCACGGGCGCCGCGGCCGCGCGGGCGCCGGGGCGCGGCGGTGAAATGCTCGGCCTTATGCGGACATGTGGTGGTCGTCCGGTCCCCCCACGGCGAGAGGAAGTCACGTGCCGCCCAGCCCCGAGGCTCCACGACCACCCGACGAACGGCGACACCGCTTCGAGTCCGTCTACGCGGCCCACCGCGCCCGGATCCTCGGCTACGCGCTGCGGCGCACCGCCGACCCGCAGGACGCGGCCGACGTGCTCGCCGAGACCTTCCTGATCGCCTGGCGGCGGCTGGACGACGTCCCGCCCGGCGACGCGGCGAAGCCGTGGCTGTACGGCGTCGCCCGCCGCGTCCTGGCGAACCACCACCGGGGCGAGCGCCGCAGGTCCGCGCTGGTCGGCGACCTCGCCGGGCGGCTGCGGACCGACCTCGCCGCGCACCGCCCGGCCGCGCCCGAAGGGGACCTCGCGGCGATCGCGGCGGCGTTCGGCGAGTTGTCCGACGACGACCGGGAGCTGCTGGCGCTCGTCGGCTGGGAGGGCCTGGACCGCGCCGAGATCGCCGCCGTGCTCGGCTGCTCGCGCAACGCGGTCCGGATCCGGCTGCACCGGGCCCGCCGCCGGCTCGCCCGCGCCCTCGACCGGCACGAGGCGCCCGTCCCGCACGCCCACGCACTGCCCGCAGCGGCCATCAACGGAGAACGCGCATGAACCACGACATCGACCGGCTCGTCGGCCGCATCGCCCCCGTCACCGACGACACCGCCGCCGACCTGCTCACCGACGACACCGCCGCCGACCTCGCCGGGCGGATCATGCTCGCACCCGCCGACACCGCCGAGCCCGCCGACACCGCCGCCGTCCCGGCCCCGCGCCGGGCGCGCCGCCGCCTCGCCATCGGGCTGCCGCTGCTGGCCACCGGCGTCGCCGCCGCGACCGTCGCCGCGGTGCTCGTCGCCCGGCCGGGGGGCTCCGGCGACCCGGGAGGGCACGCGCCGTCCGGGGGCGCGCACCCGCGGGTCCAGCTGGCCGCCGCGCTCACCTTCACCCGCAAGGGCCACTACATCGACGTGCGGATCCGCGACCCGTACGCCGACCCCGCGCGGTACAGGAAGGAGTTCGCCGCGCACGGCCTGGACGTCGACCTGAAGCTGGTGCCCTCCTCGCCCACGGTCGTCGGCACCGTCGTGATGGAGGGCACCAGCGAGGGGACCCGCCCCGGCGACGTCTCCGAGATCCGGGTCAAGGGCGCCTGCGAGGTCGCGAGCGGCGGGGACGACTGCACGGTGGGGGTGCGGATCCGGATCGGCTACACCGGCAGCGCCCAGATCGTCTTCGGGCGCGCGGCGCGTCCCGGCGAGCAGTACCAGAGCAGCAACCGGGCGGACGCGCGCGGCGAGGCCATGCACGGGATGGTGTTCCGCAAGCGTCCCGTGTCGGAGGTGCTGGCCGCGCTGAAGCAGCGGCACATCACCGTGCCCGAGTACCGGGTCATGGTGGGCAACGAGAGCGTGGCGCGCTACCCGGGGCAGGTGCCCGGGAACTGGTACGTGCACGACGCCGTCCTCTGGGCGCCCGGCCAGGTCGTGCTCTTCGCCGGCCCCAAGCCGACCGAGGACGACCGGCCGGCGAGCCCCCCGACCGCGCCCGCCCCGACCCCGACCGCCGGCTCCGGCGCCCCGTCCGCGCCCTGACCCCACCGGCCGCCCTTAAGCGGGCATGCGGCGGCGGGGTGCCGGGTGGGCCGCCCGGCACCCCGCCTTGCGGGGAGGGACCGTCAGGACAGGACGATGTCCCGGTAGTAGTGGCGGAGGATCGCCCGGAAGTCCGAGCCGGCGTTCGCCATGTCGCGCGAGCCGTACTGCGACATCCAGTTCCCGTCCACCCACGCGCCGCAGGCGGTCGTGGTGGAGCAGTAGTGGGCCATCAGGATGTTGCCGCTGCGGGTCATCCGCGTCGACCACGTGCGGTCGACGGCGGCGGACGTCGACGACACCGCCGACGACGGCCGGTACACCTGGTCGCCCGTGTCGTCCCGGACGTCGTAGCACGCCCCGCCCGAGGTCTTGCGGGTCGAGTGCAGCGCCCAGTACCAGGCGTAGCTCTTCACGGCCATCGCCCCGGCGTCGAGCGAGGCGCTCGGCCAGCTGGAGATCCACTCGTTCGGGAGGACGTTCTTGACGTAGGTCTTGAAGTCGACCCGGTCCACGCGGCCGAGGCCGACCCGGTACACCAGGATCGAGGACGGGAGCGTGGTGTTGGATCCGTCGGTCTTGCAGCCGCTGGGCTGCGACACCAGGATCTGGTGGGAGGCGTTGTTGTTCTTCAGGGTGGCGTTGAGGTTGCCCTTCGCCCCGGCGGCGAAGTCCTGGTAGGAGCCGGCGTAGTTGCTGTTGTAGTAGACCCGCACCGTGTGGCTGGTGCGGTTCCACACCGACGCCGCGTTGTTCTTCACGCAGACGCCCTTGCCGTTGCCCGCGCCCTTGAACTCGTAGCACGTCGGCTGGGTCGTCCCGTAGTCGTCCAGGGAGCCGGTGAAGTCCGAGATCGACCCGGCCTCGTTGCTGTTGAAGTAGTAGCAGAACTCGCCGCTGTCGCAGGAGCCGTCACGGGACGCGGCGGACGCCGGCCCGGCCACCGCCACGACTCCCGCGAGCACCGTCACCACGGCGGTCACGGCGCCGATCACCCTTGCGCGAACGCTCATGTCCGGCCGCCTCTCAGAAGTGGAGCATCCACTGGAAGTCGGCCTGGGCGTTGCTCACGTGCACGTGCGAGCGCGTGCCGTAGGCGAGCGGGTTGTTCCAGTTGTACTCCTCGACGTCGAACGAGCCGTCGGAGTAGACCCGGTTGACGTAGGCGACGTGGCCGACCTTGTGGACGTCGTTGACGGCGATCGCGCCGACCGACGGCGTCTTGTTGACGGTCACGCCGACCCGGCGGGCGGCGTCGTCCCAGGTGCCGGCGTTGCCCCAGGTGGTCTTCCACGAGTTGCTGAAGCTCGGGACGCCGAGCCGGCTCGCGATCCGCCACGCCGCGAACGCGGTGCAGTTGTTCTGCGCGAACCCGCGCGCGTTCCCGTCGTAGTCGTTGCGCGGCGCCTGCCCCGACCCGTCGAGGATCTGGTGGGAGGCGTTGTTGTTCTTGAGCGTCGAGTTGAGGTTGCCCTTCGCGCCGGCCGCGAAGTCCTGGTGCGCGCCGCCGTAGTTGCTGTTGTAGTAGACCCGCACCGTGTGGCTGGTGCGGTTCCACACCGACGCCGCGTTGTTCTTGACGCAGAGGCCCTTGCCGTTCCCGGCGCCCTTGAAGTCGTAGCAGGACGGCTGGGTGGTGCCGTAGTCGCCGATCGAGGTGGTGAAGTCGGAGATCGAGCCGGCCTCGTTGCTGTTGTAGTAGTAGCAGAACTCGCCGCCGTCGCAGGCGCCGTCGCGGGCCGCCGCGTAGGCGGGCGAACCGGTCGCGACGAGGGGGGCGGTGAGGGCCAGCGCGGCGCCGGCGACGGTGAGGGACTTCTTCAGATGCGGCATGTTTTCCTCTCCGAAGTGATCGAGGGGGTGGGGGTGCCTGAGGCGCCCGGTCAGTGGGTGCGCTGGTACTCCTCCCAGGTCTGGATGGGGATGCGGGGCCCGTCGTCCGGGGCCCGGTTCGCCAGGCCGTTCAGGCCGAGGTAGTAGTCGCCGGTCTGGTGCTGGGCCTGGCTGGACAGGTCGGTGTCGCTGATCGCGGCGGCGTGGATGTGCCACGGCCAGTCGCCCTGGTTCGGGTTGCGGACCCACGCGGCGAACCCGACCTGGCGCAGCGCGCGCGCCACGGAGGTGCGGGTCGCGGCGGACATCCCGGTGACGCTGATGTCGACGACGCCGCCGCCGTCGTGGGTGCCGGCCGAGCTCGGGTCGCCGCCGGGGTTGTAGGAGCCCTGCGACAGGACGAGCTTGAAGCCGAGCAGCCGTTCGGCCTCGGTGAGCATCGCCTGCGTGCGGGCGTCGACGGTGTACCCGTCGCGCTGGACCTTCGCGCCCGGGCCGATCTTGTGGGTGACGGTGTAGCGGCCCTGCCCGAGCTCGGCGAGCGACGTCGCGCCGGGCAGCCCGTTGGCGGCGAGCCCGCTGTAGCCGAGGGAGCGCTGGTAGGCCGCGTACGCGGAGATCGTCTCGGTGCCGAAGTAGCCGTCGACCCAGCGGGCGTCCAGCAGGTTCTTCGCCTGCAGGGCCTGCTCGACGGCGAGCACGGACGCCTTCGCGCCCGGGGTCAGGGTGTCGTCGGCGCGGCGCGGGTCGATCTGCGCGGCCAGGACGGTGGCCTCCATGTTGACGGCGGGCAGCGCGGCGGGCTGGGCGGGCGCTGCCGGGGCGGCCGACGCCTGCGCCGCGCCTGCCGCCAGTGCGCCCGTGACCGCGAACGCCGCGAGCAGGCCGGTGAAGGCGGCCCGGGTCCTCGTCATCGTCATGCGGTGGTTCCTTCCGGTGGGGCGGGGGGTCTGTTCGCGGGCCGGCCGGAGCCGGGTCGACCGCTCACCGTCCCTCTTGCTACCGGCCGCATTGATTGATCGACACACCTGCCGAAGGGGATCAATCAGGTCCGTACACAGTGCCTGTTCGGGCAGGTCAGAGCCTGTTCAGGACGCCAGAGGCGTGGAAGGGCGCCGGGAGGACCGGGGCGGCGCGGCGGGCCGCTCCCGTCAGGACGCGCTGGGGTACTTGCAGGCCGCCTGGCGCGCCGACTGGTCGACCGTCGTGGACGGCGACGCGAGCGACGCGCCGGCCCGCGGGGCGGGCAGCCGCAGCGAGGCGACGGACGCGGCGTAGCCGGAGTCGCCGCCGCCGAGGCAGGCGACCGCCGCGACGAGGACGCGGTCGCCGCCGCGCAGCGGGGCCGGCAGCCGGTCGGGCCGCCAGGTGACCGACAGGCTCGGGGTGGCCTGGCCGATCATCCCGATCTGGTGCCACAGGCGCAGCTCCGGGCTGGCCGGATCGGCGGCGTAGTAGGCGGCGAAGCCGACGATCTGCACGTTCGGGCCCGCCGCGGTGAGCACCACGCGGGGGTCCGGCGACGGCGCGCCGGCGGCCTTCAGCGACAGCCGCTCCGGCGCCGGCCGCGCGCCGGCGCAGGCGGACGGCGCGAGGCGCGCCGGCGGGTTGCCGTGCACGGCGGCGGAGGCGACGACGTGCCCGTCCGGGAGGATGAACCAGCGGGTGTCGGGGATCCCCGCGGTGCGGTCGGTGACCTTGGCGCCGATGCAGAAGCCGGTGAACCCGAGGACGCATCCCGCCGGGTACGTCGCGACCTCGGGCCGGTCGGGCCCGGCGCCGGCCAGGACGTGCGCGCCGTCGCCGTACGCGGTGGCGGTGAACCTCGGGTTCCTGGCGAGGGCGGGGCAGCCGCCGGCGCGCCCGTGCCCGCCGCCTCCGCCGAGGTTCAGCCCGACGGCGAACAGGCCCGCCGCGAGGGCGCAGGCCGCGGTGATCGCGGCGATGTTCCGCCTGGTCCGGCCGGCCCGGGCCGGGCCGATGATGATCGGATGGAATTCACGCCGGACCGGCGGCGGGGCGGGCCCGTCCGGCACGTCCGGTTCGAGGATCTCCCGTTCGGCCGGGGATTCGCCGCCCTCGTCGGCGGGGCAGGGCGCCGTTCCGCCCGCCGCCCGGACGGCCTCGTTGACCTCTTTCCACCGGTGCTCCCACGCCTGGGTGTCGCCCGAGCATGCGCCGACAAAGGCGAGCGTCACCGATAACGTCGGCAGCCGGACTCCGCTGGCGGCTTCCGACAATGTCGAGGCGCTGTATCCGGCGATTTGCGCCAATTGTCGGTAGGTCGGCTCGCCTGCGGCGACCCGCAGTGCGCGGAGATCATGCGCGAACGACTCCAGCGGCCCGGCCGCCGGGTCCAGCGGGCGTTCACGACGCGCCATGCCACCGGCCCAGACCGGAATGCGAGGTCAGTTTTCCGTAACCCGGGAGAGGCGGGTCGTTCACCGATTCGTCAGCCATTGCGGGAGCCCAAGTTCGGGGTGCGTTGCGATCGATGTGCCCGTGTCATCGCCACGATCTCAACCCACCATTGTCCTCCGCCGCATCATCGGCCGCCGAGCGCGATCGCCGTCAAAGTGAACCGGTCCTCAAAGTAGAACCGGCGCGACGAGTTGTCCAGACCCGTCACATCCGGCCGCCCCATTTCGTCGGTCCGGTGGAAGCGACCCATCTCGAGCGGTCGCGTGAAGGAGGACGATAATGCGCTACCGACTGTTCGGCCGGACCGGCCTTCGGGTCTCCGAGCTGTTCCTGGGCGCGATGACGTTCGGCGAGCAGGGCGGCGTCGGGGCGCCGCTGCCCGAATGCGGCCGGATCCTGGACGCCTACGCCGACGCGGGCGGCAACGTCGTCGACACGGCGATCAACTACCGGGGCGGCGCCAGCGAGGAGTTCCTCGGCGAGCTGCTGCACGGGCGCCGGGACCGGTTCGTCCTCGCCACCAAGTACACGGTGTCGCGCGACGGCGCCGACCCCAACGCGGCGGGCAACCACCGCAAGAACCTCACGGCGTCGCTGGAGACGAGCCTGCGGCGGCTCCGCACCGACCGCATCGACGTCTACTGGGTGCACATGTGGGACCGGCACACCCCGGTCGAGGAGACGATGCGCGCGCTGGACGACGCCGTCCGCGCCGGGAAGATCCTTTACGTCGGGATCTCCGACGCGCCCGCCTGGGTCGCCGCCCGCGCGAACACGCTGGCCGAGTGGCGCGGCTGGACGCCGTTCGCGGGCCTGCAGGTGCCGTACAGCCTGCTGAACCGGGACATCGAGACGGAGCTGCTGCCGATGGCCGAGTCGTTCGGGATGTCCGTGGCGGCGTGGAGCCCGCTGGGCGGGGGCGTGCTGTCCGGCAAGTACACCGGCGGTTCACCCGCCCAGGGCGGCCGCCTCGACGCCGCCCGGATCAGCGACCACGACCACCGCGTCGCCAAGGAGGTCCAGGCGGTCGCGGACGAGCTGGGCGCCACCCCGTCGCAGGTGGCGCTCGCCTGGGTGCGGTCGCGGTCGCGGGCCGTCCACCCGATCATCGGCGCCCGCAGCGCCGGGCAGCTCGCCGACAACCTCGGCACGCTCGACGTCGAGCTGCCCGCCGAGGCGGCCGGGCGGCTGGAGGAGGCCACCGGGTTCGCGCCCGCGTTCCCCTCCGGGTTCATCGCTCAGACGTCGCCGTGGGTGTTCGGCGAGTCGAACCAGCGCCTCGACACCCCCTGAGCCGGGGGCGCGGGGGGCGCGTCCGCCCTCGGGACGGCCGGTGAGCGCGGGCTCACGGCCGTCCCGCCGGCGGGCGCGCCCGGGCGTCACTCGCGGGCGCCGACCGCGTCGGCGGGACGGGCCCGCATCGCCAGCCGCGCGGGCAGCGCCGTCGCGACCGCGGCGAGAAGGGCGCCCCAGGCGATGACGCCCAGGTGGGCGAGCGGCGGAACGGACGGCCCGCCATCGGTCATGCCCCGCGCGAACGCGGTGAGCGTCGCGAGCGCGATCCCGGTGCCGAGCAGGCCGGCGATCAGCACGACCGCGAGCGTCTCCCAGCCGAGCATCCGCATGATCTGCCGGCGGGTGGTGCCGGCGAGCCGCAGCACCGCGAGCTCGCGGGCGCGGTCGGCGGTCGACATCGCGAGCGTGTTGACGACGGCGATCGCGGTGAACGCGATGATCAGGCCCATGGCGATGTAGTTGACCTCGGCGTTCGCGGACGCGGTGTCCTGCGCGAGCGTCGCGGCGCTGACGGTCGGCAGGCCCTTCGGCGGCGTGCCGGCGATGAGGACGGCGCCGCGCGGGTCGTCCACGTGCGCGGCGAGCAGGTCGTGGTCGGCGGTGAGGTCGCCGAAGCCGAGCCCGCGCCCGTAGACGGCGACGACCTTGAGCGCGGCGGGCGTGCCGTCGCCGAGGGTGAGCCGGAGCGTGTCGCCGGGCCCGACGTGCAGCCGCGACGCGGCGGTCGTGCTGACCGCGACGGACGAGGCGTCCAGGTCCTTGATGTCGCCCCTGCGGACATCGAGGTCCATCGTCGCGCCGAGCCCGGCGGTGGTGACGCCCTGCACGCCGTAGTTCTGCAGCCCGACCCGGACGGTGCTGCGCACGACCTCCGTCACGGCGGTGACGCCGGGCGCGCGGCGGATCTCCTCCGCGGTGCCGTGCGGAATCTTCGGGCCGGCGACGTGCGCGGCGAGCGTGCCCTCGGTGGCCTGCCGGACCGCGGCGTGGCCGGTGGTCGTCTGGGCGAACAGGATCGTGGCGGTGAGCCCGGTCATCAGCGTCAGCGGCGTGATCACGGACGCGAGGCGCCGGGCGCCCGCGCCGAGGTTCGCGGCGGCGAGGTGCCCGCCGACCGGGAACGCGCGCAGCGGGACGCCGAGGACCGCGACGGCGGCGCGGGCGACGACCGGGCCGAGCAGCGCGGCGGCGACCGTCCACACGATCGCGGCCAGCATCGTGACGGGGCTCGCGGCGGCCTCGGTGTGCAGGCCGCCGAGCACGACCGTCAGCACGACGGCGCCCGCGAGGACCAGCAGCCCGGCGACGGTGCGGACGGCGCCGAGCCGCGGCGGGGTCAGCGCCGCGTCGCCGAGCGCCTCCACCGGCCGGATCCGCGCGGTGCGGCGCGCGGCGACCCGGGCCGCCGCGACCGCCGCGACGATCGCCGCGGCCCCCGCCGCGACCGGCGGGAACGGGCTCACGACCAGGTCGAGGTTGGCGGGCAGGGCGCCGAGTCCGCGGAACCGGTCGCGCAGCCAGAACGCCAGCGGCACCCCGGCGGCGGCGCCGAGCGGCCCGGCGGCGAGGCCGATGAGCAGCGCCTCCTGCCCGAGCATCCGGCGGACCTGCCGCGGCGTCGCGGCGACGGCGCGCAGCAGCGCGATCTCCCGCTGCCGCTGCTGCACCGAGAGCGCGAACGTGCCGGACACGACGAGGATCGCGACGAGCAGCGCCGTCCCGCCGAGCGCGCCGCCCATGCTGATCAGCTTGATGCGGGACCGCTCCGCACCGGGGAACTCGGCCCGGCCGCGGTCCGCGCCGGTGTGCACGGTGGCGCGGACGCCGCGCAGCGCGCCGGCGATCGCGGCCTTCGAGCCGGTCGCGCCGATCGCGGTGACCATGCCGGGGTGCCCGGCCAGCCGGCGCGCCTCGGCGCCGCTGAAGAAGATCGCCGCCTGGTCCTTCAGCGCCTCCCGTGTCACGCCGGACACCCGGTACTCGCCGGGCTCGGCGGACGCGACCCGCACCCGCGAGCCGACGCGCAGGCCGTTCGCGCGGGCCGTCGCCGCGTCCACGACGATCTCGTCGCGGACGGCGGGCGCCCGGCCCTCCCGCAGCGTGAACGGGGTCAGCGCGGCCGACTCCCAGCCGTGCCCCCACGACTCGCCCGCCCCGGAGCCGATCTCCGCGGGGAACGCCACCTCGGTGACGACGTTGCGCGCGCCCGCCGCGCGGACCTTCTCCGCGGCCGACGCGGGCAGCCACGCGCGCTCGGCGATCGCCTTCGCCTTGTGCTTGACCTTGCCCTTCTTCTTGACCTTCGTCTGGTGGACGAACTGGTCGCCGGTCACCACCACCGGCGCCCCCGCGTACCGCTGCGGCGCGACCGAGCCGCGCAGCCCGGTGTCCAGGAGGATCCCGCACGCGCACACCAGCGCCGCCGCGCACAGCAGCGCGACGAACGCCCCCGCGAACCCCGCCTTGCGGTGCCGCACCGTGGAAAGAACGATCTCCAGCATCACTTCCACGCCCCCAGCCGGGTCATGCGGGCCGCCACCTTGTCACTGGACGGCGCGTCCATCGTGTCGACGATCCGGCCGTCCGCGAGGAACAGCACCGTGTCCGCGTAGGACGCGGCGACCGGGTCGTGGGTCACCATCACGACCGTCTGCCCCATGGCGTCGACGGTCTCGCGCAGCAGGGCCAGGACGTCCCGGGCCGTCATCGTGTCGAGCGCGCCGGTCGGCTCGTCCCCGAACACCACTTCCGGACGCGTCACCAGTGCGCGCGCTATGGCGACGCGCTGCTGCTGCCCACCGGACAACTGCGCCGGGCGGTGCCCTGTGCGTTCGCTAAGGCCGACCCTCCCGACGACCTCGTCCAGCCATTTCCGGTCGACCCGCGTACGGGCGAGCCTCAGCGGCAAGGTGATGTTCTGCTCGACGGTCAGCGACGACACCAGGTTGAACGCCTGGAACACGAAACCGACCCGCTGCCTGCGCAGCTCCGTCAGCTTCGTCTCGTTCATCGACGACAGCTCCGTCTCGCCCAGCCGGACGCTGCCGGACGTCGGGGTGTCCAGGCCCGCCGCGCAGTGCAGGAACGTGCTCTTCCCCGACCCCGACGGGCCCATCACGGCGGTGAACCGGCCGCGCGGGATGCCCGCCGACACCTCGCGCAGCGCCGCCACCGCGCCCCTCCCCTTGCCGTACACCTTGCTCACCCGGTCCATGCTCACCGCGTCCGTCCGCACCGCTTCGTTCATGGGGACAAGTCTTCTGACCTGGGGCTTCACGGGCCAGAGAGCACATCACCGGTCCTATGTGACCTCGTCATGGTCCGGCCCGTGACGCGCTCACTGGCAGACTTGAGCCGTGATCAAACTGCTTCTGGCGGACGACCACCACATCGTGCGCAGCGCGCTGGCGGCGCTGCTGTCGCTCGAACCGGACCTGACGGTGGTGGCCGAGGTCGACCGCGGCGACGAGGTGCTCGCCGCCGCCCGCACCGCCCGCCCGGACGTCGCCGTGCTGGACGTCGACATGCCCGGCATGGACGGACTCGCGGCCGCCGCGGCCCTGCGCGAGGAGCTCCCGGGCGTCGCGACGCTGATCCTCACCGGGCACGGCAAGCCCGGCCACCTGCGCCGCGCCCTCGCGGCGAACGTCCGCGGCTTCCTGCTGAAGACGGCGCCGCCGGACGAGCTCGCCGCCGGGATCCGCAAGGTCGCCGCGGGCGAGCGGGTCCTGGACCCCAAGCTCGCCCTCACCGCCTGGGACCTGGCCGACAACCCGCTCACCCCGCGCGAGACGGACGTGCTGCGGCTGGCCGCCGAGGGCGCCGAGGCGCCGGAGATCGCCGAGCGGCTGCACCTGTCGGCCGGGACCGTCCGCAACTACCTGACCGCCGTCGTCACCAAGCTCAACGCGCGCAACCGCACCGACGCGGCCCGCATCGCGCAGGAGGCCGGCTGGCTCTAGCCGCCTCGCCCTCCGGCCGGCTCTAGCCGACCACGGCCTCCACCCGGAAGCCGCCCTTGCCGTCGGCGCGCGCGCTGAGCGTCCCTCCGGCCGAGGCCATCCGCGTCGTCAGATTCCCGATCCCCGACCCGGGCGCCGTACGCGGCGCCGCCGGATCCAGCCCGTCGTTCTCCACGACCAGCCGGACCACACCGTCCTCCTGCGCGGTCATGATGACGCAGCGCGTGGCGGCGCTGTGCCTGAGCACGTTGGTCACGGCCTCGCGCAGCACCGTGCCGAGCACCGCCGACGTCCCGTCCTCCACCTCTCCGTGTGCGAGGTCCATCTCGACCTCGACGCCCGCCGCCGTCAGCACCGACCGCGCGGAACGCGCCTCCCCGTCCAGGGACAGCCCGGCGTCGCCGCCGGTCGCGGCCTCCAGGTCCCGGCCGGCGCGCTCCGCCATCGCGACGACCTCCTCAAGCTCCGCCCGCGCGCGCGCCGGATCGACGTCCGCGAGCCGCCGCGCCAGCTCGCACTTCAGCAGGATCGCCGCGAGGCTGTGCCCCAGCAGATCGTGCAGGTCGCGCGCCGCCCGCAGCCGCTCCTGGACCGTCGCCGCCCGCGCCAGCTCCTCCCCCGCAGCCCGCAGGTCCCGGACGAGCCGCGCCAGCCGGACGAGCCCGTACACCAGCAGGCCCGTGACCAGCGTGCTGACCACCCAGTTCGTCACGGCCGCGGGCCCGAGCCCGAGCGCCCACGCCGCGGCGCCGACGCCCGCCATCGTCACCCCCGTCAACGGGACCGCGACGCCGCGCCGGACGCCCACCAGCAGCGTTCCGACCAGGAACCCCGCGACGCCCAGCCACATCTTCCCGACCACCGGGACGGGGACGACGGCCAGCACCGCCAGCAGCGCCACCCACGCCCGGGGCCGCCCGCGGGCCGTCCACAGCATCTGGAGAGCGCCGATGACGGCGAGCAGCACCGCGGCCAGGGCCCACTTCGGCCCCCACGGGATCACGAGCAGGCCCTTGGCCGACAGACCGGCCAGCACGGCGGCCAGCAGCCCCATGGACAGCCGGTACGCGGTCCGGTCCGGCAGGCTCACGGGCCGCTCCCCCGCCCGCACGGCCGCCTCGACCGCGAACCTGCCGTCCTCCCCGAGGCCGGTGGAGAACGACCCGCCCGCCGCCCGCACCCGGCGCGCCGCGCTCTCCAGCCCGTCCTCGCCGAGCTCGGCCGTCCGGACGCCGTCGTTCACCACGCGGAGCCGGACGAAGCCGTCCCGCTCGGAGGTCTCGATGACGCAGTGGCGCGCCGTCCCGACCCGCACCACGTCCGTGACGGCCTCGCGCAGCGCCATCGCGAGCAGGGCGCCCGCCGGGCCCAGGGGTTCGCTGTGGCCGGTCCGCACCGCCGCCTCGATGTCCGCCGACTCCAGCAGCGCGCGCGCTGCGGACGCCTCGGGCGCCAGCGACATGCTGCGGAAGTCCGCCGCGGCGGCCCTGGCCTCGTTCAGGGAGCTGCGCGCGACCTCCAGGACGTCGCCGATCGCCTCGGGCCGCCCGAGCGCCCGCCGGCTCCCGTCCGAGATCGCCCGCAGGCCCTCGCCGAGCCCGCGGTTCAGTTCCGCCGCGATGCGCAGCCGCTCCCGCGCCACCGCCGCCATCGTCAGCGGCAGCCGCGCCGCCGCCGTGTCGTCCGCCCGGTCCGCGAGGCGCACCAGCCCGTAGACGACGAGGCCGAGGAGCAGGCAGCTGATCGTGCCGTCGGCGTCGCCGAGGACCGCCGCGCTCCCCACGACCACCACCGCCACCGGCCACACGCCCGCCAGCAGCAGCGAACCGACGACGAACCCGAGGGTCGCGAGGGACGTGCCGAACGCCAGCACGCCCGCGTAGGCCGCCGCGGCCTGCGCGGGGATGGCCCAGCGCCACCGCCCGTCCCGCGAGACGACCCGGACGATCTGGACGCCCAGCACGACCGCCACCAGGGCGACCGCGGCCGACACCCGGCCGGCGCCCGCGGTCCGGGCGGGCGCGGCCAGCACGTACACCCCCGCGAACGCCGCCAGCACGGCCCCGACGATCAGCCGCGGCCCCAGCGCGCGCCCTTCCACGATCTCGGATACCCCCGCATACTCGGCGTGCCACGATCCTGCCACGCCGGCCGCGGGGTGCGTCCGGCCGCGAGGTCAGTCCCACCTGGTCCCGGCGGGGATCCGGAAGGTCGTGTTGATCCGGTTGAAGAAGTTGGTGATCGACACCATCAGCACCAGCGACTCGAGCTGCCGCTCGCCGTAGTGCCGCGCGGCCTCCGCCCAGATCTCGTCAGTGACGGCGCCGGGCCGGTCGGCCAGCCGGGTCGCGGCCTCGGCGAGCGCCAGCGCCGCCCGCTCCGCCTCGTCGAACCGCGGGTCCTCGTACCAGGCGGCGACGCCCAGCAGCTTCTCAGCGGAGACGCCGGCCCCGGCCGCGCCCGCGGCGCCCGCGTCATGGCAGGCACTGCAGCCGTTGATCTGGCTCACGCGCTGGTGCACCAGCTCCAGCGTCTCGCGCGGCACCCCGCCCGCGTACACGCGCCCGAAGAGCAGCTGGACGCCCTTCATGACGTCGGGATGGGTCGGCCGCTCGTGGATCCTTGCCCTCATCGCTCCTCCTGGGAACGTCTCGCCGATCGGTGAACGCCACTACGACGACCGGACGCACCGGGAGGTAACGCGGCCACCGCGGCGTTACCTCACCGGGGCCCGATGCGTCCTGGTAGTGACACACCGCCGTCCACCGAGGAGGACCGTGACCGACGAGGAGCGGCTCGCCGCGCAGTTCGAGGCCCACCGCCCCTACCTGCACGCGGTCGCGTTCCGCGTGCTCGCCTCCCATTCCGACGCGGACGACGCTGTCCAGGAGGCATGGCTGCGGCTCGCGCGGACCGGCGCCGCCGGCATCGCGGACCTGCGCGGATGGCTCACCACGGTGACCGGCCGGATCTGCCTGGACGCCCTGCGCAGGCGCGGGACGCGGCGCGAGCAGCCCCTCGAACTCGACCTCGGCGCGCTCCCCCTCGACGCGTCCGCGGACGCGCGGATCGATCCCGAGGAGGAGGCGTTGCTCGCCGAGTCCGTGGGCCTCGCGCTGTACGTCGTCATGGACGCGCTGACCCCGGCGGAGCGGGTGTCGTTCGTGCTCCACGACGTGTTCGACGTGCCGTTCGACGCGATCGCCGGGGTCCTCGGCCGGAGCACCCCGGCCGCCAAGATGCTCGCCAGCCGGGCCCGCGGGCGGCTGCGGTCGGGCGCGCCCGCGCCCGCGGCCGGCTCCGGCGCCGCGGCCCGGGACGTCGTCGAGGCGTTCCTGGCGGCGGCGGGCCGGGGCGACGTCGCGGGCCTGCTGTCCGTGCTCGCCCCGAACGTGGAGCTGCGGGCGCACGGCCCCGGCGGGGGCGTGGTCGTCCGCGGGGCGGCCGAGGTGGCGGCGCAGGCGAGCCGGTTCGCGCGGCCGAATGCGACCGGCCATCCGGTCCTCGTCGACGGCCGTCCGGGCGTGCTCATCACCGTCGGCGGACGGCCCGTCACGGTCCTGGCGTTCACGGTCGAGGACGGGGCCGTGACCGCGATCCGCGGGCTCACCGACCCGGCGCGGCTGGGCCGGATCGTCCCGTCCTGGGTGGCCTGACCCGCGTCAGGGCGTCAGCAGGACCTTGATCGCGCGGCGCTCGTCCATCGCCCGGTACCCCTCGGCGGACTCCTCCAGCGGCAGGGTGAGGTCGAAGACACGGCCCGGGTCGATCTCGCGGCGCCAGATCAGGTCGACCAGCTCGGGCAGGAAGCGGCGGACGGGCGCGGGCCCGCCGTGCAGGTGCACCTGGGAGAAGAACAGCTCCTCGCCGGGCAGCTCCACGCCGTGCGAGACGCCGACGAACCCGACGTGCCCGCCCGGGCGGGTGGACCGGATCGCCTGCGTCATCGACTCCTGCGTGCCGACCGCCTCGATGACGCTGTGCGCGCCGAGCCCGCCGGTCATCTCCTTGATCTTCGCGACGCCGTCGGCGCCGCGCTCGGTCACGATGTCGGTCGCGCCGAACGCGAGCGCGAGCTCCTGGCGCGGAGCGTGCCGGCTCATCGCGATGATCCGCTCGGCGCCGAGCCGCCGCGCGGCGAGCACGCCGCACAGCCCGACCGCGCCGTCCCCGACGACCGCTACGGTCTTACCCGGCCCCGCCTCGGCGGCGACGGCGCCGAACCAGCCGGTGCCGAGCACGTCGGACGCGGCGAGCAGGCTCGGGACGAGGTCGGCGGGCGGCGGCTCCGGCGTGGCGACCAGGGTGCCGTCGGCGAGCGGGACGCGGGCGAGCTGGGACTGCGTGCCGATCGTGCCCATCAGCACGCGGTGCACGCACGAGCTCTGGTAGCCGGCGCGGCACAGCTCGCAGGTGTCGTCGGACGCCCAGAACGAGCCGATCACGAACTGGCCCGGCTTGATCGTCCGGACGTCCGCGCCGACCTCCTCGACGATCCCGACGTACTCGTGCCCCATCGGGACGGGCCCGCCGGGCTTCTCGACGCCCCGGTAGGGCCACAGGTCCGACCCGCAGATGCAGGTCGCCGACAGCCGGATGACCGCGTCGGTCGGCTCGATGATCGCCGGGTCGGCGCGCTCCTCGACGCGCACGTCGCCGGGGGCGTGCAGGACGGCTCCAAGCATGAAAGGAATCTCCTAGGTGTTCGGGAAAGTGAACGCGGTCAGGCGCGCGGGCCGCCGTACTCGGCGTCGGTGACCTTGTCGCCCCAGACGGTCTCGGGGACGCCGGGGTCGCCGGTGCCCTCCCACAGCGCCAGGTGCTCCATGAACGCGTCGGGTGCGGCGCCGTGCCAGTGCTCCTGGCCTGGCCGGGTGTAGACCGTGTCGCCGGGCCGGGCCTCGATGATCCGGCCGCCGCGCTCCTGGAGCAGCGCGACCCCGGACACGATGTGCAGGGTCTGGCCGAGCGCATGCGAATGCCAGTCGGTACGGGCGCACGGCGCGAACCGCACCAGGTTCAGCCGGGCGCGCGACGGCTCCCCCCCGGCGTAGATCACGTCCCACCAGACGTCGCCGGTGAACCAGTCGGCCGGCGCCTTGCCGGACGCCCGCCTCTTCAGGATCTCCATGGTCCCCTCCTCTGCCGTCTGCCATGAAACCCCTGCTCAGAGACCGGTGACAGGCACGGTCGTTTCAGGTAACGGCAGTACCCCCCTCGCCGCGGTCATGCCGTTTAGCGTGGAGGGCATGGACAGCAGGAACGAGGTCCGGGACTTCCTGGCGTCCCGCCGCGCGCGGATCACACCGCGGCAGGCGGGGCTGCCCGCCTACGGCGGGAACCGGCGCGTTCCCGGGCTGCGCCGCGAGGAGGTCGCCATGCTCGCGGGCGTCAGCGTCGACTACTACATCCGGCTGGAGCGGGGGAATCTGTCCGGCGTGTCCGACAGCGTCCTGGAGGCGCTGGTCCGGGCGCTCCAGCTGGACGACGCGGAGCGCGCGCACCTGTTCGACCTGGCGCGCGCCGCCGGGACCGGGCAGCGCGTCCGGCGTCCCGCGCCGAAGGTCCGGCCGGGGCTCCAGCGGATGCTGGACGCGATGACGGACGCGCCGTCGATCATCCGCAACGGGCGGATGGACATCCTGGCCGCCAACCGGCTCGGCCGCGCCATGTACTGGCCGGTCTTCCAGAGCCCGCGCCCGTCCGCCGGGCGCGGCGGGGAGCGGCCCCCCAACATCGCGCGGTTCCAGTTCCTCGACCCGGCCGGGCCCGGCTTCTTCCCCGACTGGAACACCGCCGCCGACATCACCGTCGCGCTGATGCGCACGGAGGCGGGCCGCGACCCCTACGACCGGGAGCTCACCGACCTGATCGGCGAGCTGTGCACCCGCAGCGACGACTTCCGGACGCGCTGGGCCCGGCACAACGTCCGCCGCCACCACGCGGGCACGAAGACGTTCCACCACCCGGCCGTCGGGGACCTCACCCTCGACTACGAGTCGATCGACCTCGTCGCCGACGGGGACCTGAACCTGACCGTGTACACGGCGACCCCGGACTCGTCCAGCCACGACGCCGTGCGGCTCCTCGCCAGCTGGGCCGCCACGCTCGACGACGAGGCCGCCGCCCTGCCGGACGGCGCGCCGCGCGACGAGCCCGCCGACCGGTCCCCCGACCGGACGCGCCCGGAGCGCTAGATCAGCGAGAGGCCGGAGCGGTCGATGAACCGCCCCGAGCCCGCGCCGGGCCCTTCCGTGGCGAGGCGGACGATCGCGTCGGTGCCCTCCGTGACCGACTGCGGGCCGCTGTGGCCGTTGAGATCGGTCGCCGTGTAACCGGGGTCGGCGGCGACGGACGCGTCGTCGGTGACGTCGATCCGGACGAACCGGCCGCCGAGCGGGACGTCGCCGTCGCCGTGTTCGCCGCCGACTGGCAGCCGGCCTGGTGGAACCGGGGGGGGTGGGCGGGGCTGCTCGGCGACCTGTCCGGAACGTCGCCGGCGACGGAGTGGCGCCCGGTGCGTTGTCATCCGGGTGCGTAGCGCGCCCGTTTTCAAATAGATACCGTTGTTCTTATGACACGCACGCGAAGGCACCGCATGCGGCGCCGCCTCACCGCGGCCGCGCTGGCGGCGTGCGCCGCCCTGACCGCCCCCGCCGTCGCGCCCGCCCCCGCCGAGGCGCGGACGACCTACCCGGTGGGCGACCTGGCGACCTCGATCAGCAACTTCCTGTTCAGCCCGGACGCGGCCGCCGGGGCCAACATCTGGTCCTGCCGGCCGTCCCCCGAGCACCCCTATCCCGTCGTGATCGTGCACGGGACGACGTCCAACTTCGGCTCCGCCGCCGCGATGATGGCGCCGACCCTGGCCAACGCGGGGTACTGCGTCTACGGGTTCAACTACGGCGAGACGTCCCTGACCCTCGGCCACGTCTACGGGCTCGGCGAGGTCGCGGAGTCGGCCCGCACCATGAGCGCGTTCGTCGACCGGGTGCTGGCCTCGACCGGGGCCTCGAAGGTCGACGTGATCGGCGGATCCCAGGGCGGGATGATGCCGAACTACTACATCAAGCGGCTCGGCGGCGCGTCCAAGGTCCGCACGATGATCGGTCTCGCGCCGACCAACCACGGCACCACCATGCAGGGTCTGGTCAACATCGGCCGGTCCCTCCAGGTGCTCGGGCTGGTGAACGACGCGTACCGGTTCATCGGCGCGCCCACCTACCCCGAGCAGGAGGACGGCTCGGACTTCCAGAAGGCGCTGTTCGCCGACGGCGACACCGTCCCCGGTGTCCGCTACCTGACGATCGCCACCTCGCACGACACCACGGTCACGCCGCTGACGAACTCGTTCCTGCACGGCGGCGACTCCACCAACATCCTGCTGCAGGACCTGTGCCCCGACGACCCGGTGAGCCACTCCGGGATGACGCTCGACGGCCCGATCATGCAGCTCGTCCTCAACGCCCTCGGCCCCGACGAGCCGGGGTTCACGCCGCAGTGCACCGGCTACGGACCGAACGTCTGACGGCCCGTGAACGCGGAAGGCGCGGGTCCCGGACGTCCGGGACCCGCGCCTTCAGGCGGGACGGACAGCCGCGCGCCGGGGTTCGCGGTCGGTGTCAACAGCCGCCGGCGGTCGGCCCCGGTGCCGGCAGGGGACGGCTCTATGGCGCCGAGGTGGCAAACGAAGCGTCGCGCATCATCAACGCAAAGTCACCGCGTCAGGAGAATTGCACCGCCGTGCCTCGGCGGCCGGACTCTCTCGATCACCGCGAACCGCGCCCTAGGAGACCCCCATGCACGACACCGCGAGCACCGCCCACGCCGTCCCCGTCCTAGGCGCCGTCCTGGCGTGCGACTGCCCCGGATGCCCCACGTGCGGGGGCAGCGGGACGCTGTCCGGGGGCCGCACGTGCGGCACGTGCCAGGGGACGGGGCGCTGCTCGCACGGCGGCGGCCGTTGAGGGGACGGGCGACCGGTACCGCGGCGAGAGCGCCGCGTCCACCGCCCCGGCGCCGCGCCGCGACGGCGACGGGTTTTGCCGAGTGTTGCCCGGTCGCTGTCCTCCGCGCGTTGTCCCCGACGCTCGATCATGGCTACGGTCCGAATCTGAAGGGTCACTTCATGTAGTCGAATGTCGGAGGATGAGGGGAAACATGTCGTTCAGACATCTCATCGGCGGCGCCGTCGCGCTGAGCGCGGTCGCCGCCGGGACGGTCGGCGTCGCGGGGACGGCGTCGGCCGCCGCCGCGCCCGCGACCGTGATCGCGGTGCAGGGCGGGCACGGCAAGCACGGCGGGCATGACGGGCACGGCAAGCACGGCCGCGCCACCGCGCCCGAGCGGGTGCTGTCGAACAGCGCGCTCGTCCGCGCGTCGCACGAGTTCGTGGAGTCGGCCCGCCGGCACGGGAACCAGCGCGTGACGATGGTGATCATGGAGCGGGCGGGCACCATCCGGCTGGTGGTCCGGACGCGCAAGTCGGGCCCGCAGACCTTCATCTCCGCCAAGCGGAAGGCGTACACGGCGGTGGCGTTCGGCCAGCCGACCAGCGCGCTGTCCGGGAACGAGACGATCAAGCAGATCCCGGGCACGCTGACGCTGCCCGGCGGCGTCCCGGTGAAGTTCAAGGGCTTCCCGATCGCGGGCATCGGGGTGGGCGGCGCGCCGGACGGCCGGATCGACGAGATGATCGCCAACGACGTGCTGAGGGCCATCGAGCGCTGACCCGGCGCGGACGACCCACGGGCTCCGGCCGGGTGCCGCCACGAGCACCGCGCCCGGCCGGGGCGCATTCGAACGGACGTTAAAAGAACCTTTACCTTCGCCCTGACAACCCCTTTCGCAGGGGCGCCACCAGCTGCAATTACCGGGCCGTCCAATAGGGCTGCGGCACCGTCACGGAACGCGACCCGCGGTCCCCCGCTTCACCGCATGATCACCATGCGTTAACGTCCCCTCGACAACCGATCTGACCCTCCCCGCAAAGTGAAGTCGACATGCACGAGCACCAACCCCGCGGCCGCCCCCGGCAGGAACGGCTCGGTGCCCGCGCGAGGCCCGCCCGCGGCGGCCCCGCGCCCGAGCTGACCGACGCCTTCGAGATCGGCTCCTGGCAGGTCACGCTGCGCTGGCCCGCGTCGGGACGCGGCGGGCCGACCGAGATCACCATCGCCCCCAGGCCCGGCGCCGACCCCTTCCAGACCGCCCAGGGGATCACCTCGACCGTCCTGCGCTCCATTCCGCTGAACAAGCTGACCAAGAAGATGAGGGCGGCGCTCGATGCCGAACACGACGGCGGCCTCGTCCCCGGCACCGGCGAACCGGCCGATGTCGTCGCCGATCGCATCCGCGCCGCCACCGAACGGGATCCGACGCCCGGCAGGAAAGGCCGGCCGGACGAATTCTTCGCGCTGGTGGCGGCCCTCTATATATGGAACATCGACAACCGCCACTCGAACCCCGTCCAGCGGATCGCCGAATCCTGCGGGTCGACGTGGCGGGCCGCGGCGAACTGGGTCCGCCTCGCGCGCCGCCGCGGGCTGCTGGCCGAGGGCCGCGAGCGCAGCCCGGGCGGCGAGCTGACTCCCGAGGCATTGCGGATCCTCGCCGGCGGCGCCGGCTCCTGACCGGACCTCCTCGCACGGATCGCCGCGGCCCCGCGGCGATCCGTGGCCACCGCGTTGCCAACAACTATTGGCGGGACGCCAATAAGCGTCTAAGGTGCCCCTCGGGGCGTCACGGCGCACCGGCACGGCGCTCCCGGCCACGAGGAGGCGAAGGATGGAGACACCCAGCAGACGCAGCGTGCTCTTGGCGGGCGGGACGATCGGCGCGCTCGGGGCGCTGACCGTCGCGTCCCCCGCCCAGGCGCGTCCCCTGTGGACGTGGTCGCCCAAGGGCTCGGTCGTCGGCGCCGGCCAGGGCGCCGACCCCCGGTGGGTCTGGGACCCCGAGGCCGACGACCTGGTCGCCGCCCTGCTCCAGCGCGGCGACGTGCCCAAGGTCAACGAGCTGCTGAAGACCTGGACGAAGAACGGCCAGGCGCTGCCGGCCGGCCTGCCCGCCGACCTGCGCGACTTCCTGGAACGCGCCCGGCAGCTGCCCTCCTGGACCGACCAGGACAAGCTCGCCAAGGCGTTCGAGTTCAACCAGAAGCGCGGCCTGTACCTCGGCGTCACCTACGGCTTCGCCAGCGGCATGATGAGCACCGCGATCCCGCACGAGGCGCGCGCCGTCTACTACTCCAAGGGCGGCGCGGACATGCGCGACCGCATCACCAAGACCGCCAAGCTCGGCTACGACATCGGCACCGAGAAGGCGTTCCAGCCCGACGGCGAGATGATCGTCACCTGCGTCAAGACCCGGCTCGCGCACGCCGGCGTCCGCAACCTGCTGCCCAAGTCCGCGTACTGGACCAAGACCGCCGACGAGAAGATCCCGATCAGCCAGGCCGACATGATGGTCACCTGGCACAGTCTGCCCACGACGGTGATGAAGCAGTTCGCCAAGTGGAAGGTGGCGGTCCCCGCCGACGAGGCCGCGGCGTTCCTGCACTCGTGGCAGCTCGCCGCGCACATGCTCGGCATCAAGGACGAGTACATCCCGAAGTCCTGGGACGAGGCGAACGCGCAGGCCGCCCAGGTGCTGGACCCGGTCCTCGCGCCCACCGCCGAGGGCATCAAGCTCGCCGACATGCTGCTCAACCTCGCGGCGTTCATCGACGGCGGCATCCTCACCAAGCACATCCTCGGCGCGCTGACCCGCTTCGTGCTCGGCGACGAGATCGCGACCTGGCTGAAGATCCCGAAGGAGCCGGTCTGGGACCAGGTGTTCGCCGACCTCTGGCCGCCGTTCGTCGCGGTCCGCGAGGGCATCCTCGACATCACCAAGGCCCCGAAGGAGCTGCGGGAGTTCTACTGGGTGTTCGACGAGATCATCCGGCAGGGCGTGCTGCTCGTCCTGTCCGGGGCGAACTACCCGATCAGCATCCAGATCCCCACCACGAACAACCCCAACTACTGATCCTTCGCCGCCCCCGCACGGGCCCGGAATCCCCTGGGATTCCGGGCCCGTTCGCGTGTTCCGGGACTCCGCGGCGCCCGAGGAGTCCCGCCGCCGGCACGCACGCTTGCGCGGCCGCTCGCGCTGCAGATATCTTTAGAGCAAGTATTTCATAACCAAGATACTTGGAGACGGGGTGACGGCGGTGCACGGTGCCGTGCTGCGGGTGGGCGTCCTCGGGCACGGGGCGATCGGCGCGAACGTGGCCGGGGCGCTGTGCAAGGGCGCGGTGCCCGGCGCCGCGCTCGGCGGGGTCCTGACCCGCGGCGCCGACGGCGCCGTCCCGGCGTCGGTGCCCGACATGCGCGGGCTGCTCGCCTCCGCCGACGTGGTCGTCGAGGCCGCGGGCGGGCCGGCGCTCCGCGAGCACGGCCCCGCGGTGCTCGCCGCCGGGCGCGACCTGCTCGCCGTGTCGGTCGGCGCGCTCGCCGACGAGGACCTGTTCCGCGAGCTCACCCGGCTGACCGCCGCGGGCTCCGGCCGGCTGCTGGTGTGCCCGGGCGCGCTCGGCGGCCTCGACGCGCTGCGCGCCGCGGCCCTCGCCGGGCCGCTCACCCGCGTGCGGCTCACCTCGTCCAAGGCGCCCGCGTCGCTGGTCCAGCCCTGGATGGACGAACCGGCCGCGAACCGGTTGAGGTCGCTGCGTCCCGGCGACCCCCCGGTCACCGTGTTCGACGGCGACGCCCGCGAGGCCGCCGTCCGGTTCCCCCGCAACGCCAACGTCGCGGCGACCGTGGCGCTGGCGGCCGGCGACTGGGCGTCGGTGCGCGTGCGCCTGCTGGCCGACCCCGATACCCCGCTGACCAGGCACGTCGTCGAGTTCGCCGGGCCGGTGGGCGAGTACCGCTTCGAGCTCGGCAACCTCCCGGACCCGGCGAACCCGGCGACCAGCGGGCTCGTCGCCCACGCGGTGCTGCGGTCCCTGGCCGACCTGGTCCCCGGCGCCGCGTGGCGGGTCGCGTGAGCCGGGCCGTGACGATCGGCGGGATCGCCGTGCGTGACACCGGCGGCGACGCGCCGCCGATCCTGTGCCTGCACGGCATCGGGTCCAGCGGAGCGGGGTTCGACGCCGTCGCGCGCCTGCTCGCCGGACGGCTCCGGATCATCGCCTGGGACGCCCCCGGATACGCCGCCTCCGCCGACCCGGCCGCCGCGCCCGGCATGGACGGGTACGCCGACGCCGCCGCAGGCGTCCTCGACGGGCTCGGGATCCGCAGCGCGACCGTCCTCGGCACCTCCTGGGGCGGGGTGATCGCGACCCGGCTCGCGCTGCGCCGTCCCGGCCGCGTGGACGCCCTGATCCTCGCCGACTCCACGCGCGGCTCCGGCACGAGCCCGCAGAAGGCCGCGGCCATGCGGACGCGCGGTGCGGAGCTGGCGGAGCGCGGCGCGGCGGAGTTCGCCCGCGCCCGCGCGCCGCGGCTGCTCTCCCCGGGCGCCGCGCCCGCGGACATCGCCCGCGTCGCCGAGGCGATGGCCGCCGCGATCCGGCTGCCCGGCTACGGCTACGCGGCCGAGTCGATGGCGGCGACCGACCACGAGGACGCGTTCGCCGCCGTGGCGGCGCCCACGCTCGTGCTCGTCGGCGAGCACGACGCGGTCTGCCCGCCGGCGGAGAGCCGGCTCATCGCGGCCGCCGTCCCCGGAGCCCGGTACGCCGAGGTCCCCGGCGCCGGCCACCTGGCCCACATCGAACGGCCCGAGGCGTTCGCCCGCGCCGTGTGCGACTTCCTTGTTCCCCACACCGATTCAGAGGAGACCCCAACATGACGGAGAAGACGGCGACCGACCTGGACCAGCTGATCGATTCCTGCATCGCCGGCCGCGAGTCCCGCTACGAGGACTGGGACACGCTCGCCTTCCAGGCCAAGGCCGGCGAGGAGTTCCGCCGCGCCCAGATCCGCTACATCGGCTCCGGCGCGACGGGCAACCACGAGACCGACTCGCGGATCCTCCCGTCCGAGCACTTCACGTTCTCCAACATGCGGCTCCCGGTCGGCGGTGTGGGGCCCGAGCACACCCACCACGACGTGGAGGAGGCGTTCTTCGTTCTGGAGGGCAAGCTGGAGGTGACCGTCCACGACGTCGAGGACGGGACCCGGACGGCGAGCCGCGTGCTCGGCTACCGGGACCTCATCCGGGTGCCGGCGGGCGTGCCGCGGAGCCTGCGGAACGTGGGCGACGGCGAGGCGCTGTTCTGCGTGATCATCGGCGCGCAGAAGCCGCAGCTGCCGACCTACCCGGTGACCTCGCCGATGCACGGCGTCACGCGCTGAACAGGCACATCTGAAAGGGCCCGGTCCCGGACGGCGGTCCGGAACCGGGCCCTTCGCCTTGCCCCGATCCCGCCGCGGGGACCAGTCCGTGAACGCGAAACGGCGCCGGGACCGCAGTGGTCCCGGCGCCGTCTGGCGTGTTCGCGCCCTACGGGGTGAGGACGAACTTCCGGCTCGCGCCCGCCCCCGAAAGCTCGTACGCCTCGGCGCCCTGCTCCAGCGGGACGGCGGTGGCGCGGACGGCGTCCGCGATCGCGACGCCGCCGAGGAGCACGGCGGTGGCGAGTTCGTCCTGGTAGCGGCGCGCGGGCGTGGCGCCGGTGCTGACCGTGATGGCCTTGGACCAGATGCCGCCGAGCCACACCCCGAGGGGCGGGCGCGCGCCGGGGGCCCCGGCCGGGTACACGCCCGGGACGGAGATCGCGCCGCCGTGCCGCACCACCCCGATGACGTCGTTGAGCGCCGCGGCGCGCGGCGTCGCGCCGTCCGCGCCGGCTCCGGCGACGGCCGCGTCGGACACGCCGACGCAGTCGATCCCGGCGTCCACGTGCGGGACGCCGACGGTGCCGGCGACCGTCCCGGCCAGGTCGCCGTCGCCGAGGTCGGCGGCGGCGAATCCGAGGGAGCGGACGTGTTCGAGGCGCTCCCGGTTGAAGTCGCCGACGATGACGGCGGCGGCGCCGAGCATCCGGCAGGCGACCGCCGAGGCAAGGCCGACCGGCCCGGCCCCCGCGATGTAGACGGTGGAGCCGGGGCCGACGCCGGCGGAGCGGGCCGCGTGGTAGCCGGTCGGCAGGATGTCGCCGATCAGGGCGACGTCCAGCAGCCGCTCGCGGGCCTGGTCGGGGTCGGCGAAGACGTACAGGTTGAAGTCCGCGTAGGGGACGAGCGCGTACTCCGCCTGGAGGCCCGCCCAGCCGCCGAAGCCCTCGCCCATCCCGTAGGTCGCGCCGGGCCTGGCCGGATTGGTGGCCAGGCAGTGCCCGGTGCTGCCGGCGCGGCAGTTCGCGCACCGGCCGCAGGCGACGTTGAACGGCACCGAGACCACGTCGCCGACCTTGACCCGCTCCACGTCCCGGCCCGTCTCGACGACGACGCCGGTCAGCTCGTGGCCGAGGACCATGCCCTCGACGGCGCCGGGCCCGTGCAGCGTGTGCAGGTCGGAGCCGCAGACGCAGGTCGCCAGCGTCCGCACGATCACGCCGTGGTCGCAGCGGCGCGGCAGCACGCCGGGCGCCGCGCGCGTCCGCAGGGAGGGCATCGGCGCGTCGCCGACCGCGGCCCGTCCGGGGCCCGCGTAGACGACGGCGCGCTGCGTCCCGTTCCCGGACGCGCCCGTGCGGGACGCCACCGGCGCACCGCAGGCGGTCACAGCGAGCCCGACGCTTCGTGGGAGCGGCCGCCGCGCTTGCCCGGCAGCAGGATCCGCTCCAGCGCCTCCACCGCGACGAACAGGACGAACCCGATCACGGTGAGCCAGGCGATCGAGGCGAACACCGTCAGGCTGTCCATGTCGCCGCGCGCGGTGATCAGCAGGACGCCGAGGCCCTTGTCGGCGCCGACGAACTCGGCCACCACGGCGCCGACGACGGCGAGGGTGATGCCGACCTTGACGCCCGCGAAGATGCTCGGCAGCGCCCACGGCCAGCGGACCTTCCAGAACGCCTGCCACCGGCTCGCGCCCATCGAGCGCACCAGCATCAGGCTCTCCGGGCGCGCCGCGCGGAACCCGACGAGCGAGTCGATCACCACGGGGAAGAAGCAGATCAGCGCGACCATCAGCACCTTGGGCAGCTGGCCGAACCCGAACCAGATGATGAACAGCGGCGCGATCGCCACCTTCGGCACCACCTGCGCGATGATCAGCAGCGGGTAGATCGCGCGCCGCACGATCGCGCTGTAGACCATGGCCACCGCGATGGGCAGCGCGACCACCACGGCCAGCGCGAACCCGACGAAGATCGCCACGATGGTCGGCACGGACTGGTCGGCGAACGTGCCGAAGTCGCCGAACATCTTGCCGAGGACGTCCCCCGGCGCGGGGAGCACGTACTCCTCCACGGCGCCGGACGCGCAGACGGCCTGCCAGACCGCGACGATGATCGCCACGAGGACCAGCGGCAGCACCCAGTCGGCGAGCCGCGACTCCAGGAACCGCTTGGCACCGGACGGGCGGCGGGCGGGGGCCGCGCCGCCGCCGGACGCCGGCGGGTTCGCGGGAGCCGCGCCGCGGCCGGTCCTGCGCGCGTGCTTGGACTGCGCCTGCTTTGACTGAGTGGTGCCGCTCACTTGCGCTCCTCCCTCAGGACCCCGAGGGTCTCGAAGACGCCGCGGATCTCCCCGACGAGGCGGGTGAACTCCGGGCCCGTCCGCGCGCTCAGGTGCCGGGGGCGCTCCAGCGGCACCCGGAACTCGGCCGCGATGCGGGCCGGGCGGGGCGAGAACACCAGGACGCGGTCGGCCAGGAAGACGGCCTCGTCGATGCTGTGCGTGACGAACACGACCGTCTTGCGGCGCTCCATCCACATCCGCTGCAGGTCGATCTGGATCTGGTCGCGGGTGAGCGCGTCGAGCGCGCCGAACGGCTCGTCCATGACCAGGATCTCCGGGTCGTGGAGCAGCGCGCGGCACAGCGCGACCCGCTGCTTCATCCCGCCGGACAGCTCGTCGGGGTAGCTGTCCTCGAACCCGTCGAGCCCGACCTGCCCGAGCAGCTCCCTGGCCCGCCGCTCCGACTCCTGCTTGGGGGCGCGGCGGATCTCGCTCTGCAGCAGGACGTTCTGCAGCGCGGTCCGCCAGGGCAGCAGCTCGGCGCCCTGGAAGACGAACCCGAGGTCGGTGTAGGGCTTCAGCACCGGCTCGCCCTGCACCCGCACCTGGCCGGTGGACGGCTGGGTCAGCCCGGCGAGGGCCATCAGCAGCGTGCTCTTGCCGCAGCCGCTCGGCCCGACGATGGCCAGGAACTCGCCGCGCTCCAGCTCGAAGGACATCTCGCTGACCGCGGTGACGGCGTCGAACGACTTGGTGAACGCGTCGAACTCGATGAAGGGGGCGCTCGCGGCGGCCATCGGCTACTTCCCTCCGAGCGCGTCGGAGCAGCCGGACAGGAAGGCGTTGGACGCGGCGTCCGCCGGCGTCACCTTCCCGGCGTCGACGCCGCCGTGCTGCTCCATGACCTGGATGGTGCTCTTCCAGTCGTCGGCGGAGGTGCAGCCGAACGGCTGGCCCTTGGTGCGGTCCGTGGTGAGCAGCCCCTCGGACGCCAGCCACTGCTGCTTGACGACCTCCTTGGACAGGCTGGTCGTCTTGACGTACTTGAAGAAGGACTCGACGGCGCCGTCGGGGTCGGTGCTCGTGGTGTTGACGGCCTCGGCGGTCGCGGTGAGGAACTTGCGGAGCGCGGCGCCGTCGTGGTCGGCGAACTTCTTGGAGGTCACGATGCCGGAGCTGAGCACGTCGAGGCCCGAGGAGGCGTAGGGCAGGACGGTCAGGTCGCAGTTGCACTTGACCTTCATGTTCGGCTCGGTGACGTTCAGCAGGCCGAAGGTGAACTGCGTCTTGCCCTGGACGAAGAGGCTGTCGCGGGTCGGGACGTCGACCTTGTTGAACTTGACCGAGTCCGGGTTCAGGCCGGCCGCGTTCGCGTACGCGGGGAAGACCGTCTCGGCGGCCGACCCGGCGGTGAACCCGGCGGTCTTGCCGGCCAGGTCCTTGGCGGTCCGGATCCCGGAGTCCTTGCGCGCGAAGATCGCCAGCGGGGACTTCTGCACCATCCCGGCGACCATCTGGACCGGCATGTGCTTGCCGACGGCCTGCACCAGCGCGCCGGCGTCGGCGTAGCCGATGTCGTCGGAGCCGTTGGCGACCGTCTGGAGCGTGGTGGCCGACCCCTTGCCCGGGTTCAGGGTGACGTTCAGGCCGTGCTTGGCGTAGATGCCCTTCTCGACGCCGACGATCAGGGGCAGGGTCGCGCCGGTGTAGAAGACGTCGGTGCGGACGGTGACCTTGGTGCGCCCGGAGGCGTCCTTGCCGGAGCCCGAGTCCCCGCATGCCGAGAGGGCGAGTGCCGCCGTCAGCGCCAGTGCGGCGCCGGGCAGGGCCCGGCGGGCCCAGCGGCTCCGGCCGGCCTTGCGGACCGTGGCGAAAGGTGTGTGCATCGTTGACCTCGTGTGAAAGCTGGCTCGGGGAACGCGGCGGGCGGCCGTCCGAGGGGGGTGTCCGGGGCCGCCTGAGCTGGTGCCCGCCCGAGGCGGCTCGACGGCAGGTTGGTTCGCGTCGAAGTATCTGGGAACTAAATTACTTGTGTCAAGGTATCTTGGCTCCGCTACTGTTTCAGACGGTCTCTCAGCGATCGGCCCCACTCATCACACGGACGGTGCAATGGACGACGGTGCAATGGACACGGTCGGCACGGCGTTGGACGACTGGCGCCGGGAGCGGCCGGACCTCGACGCCTCGCCGATCGGCGTGTTCGGCCGCCTGCGCCACGTCGCGGAACTCTCGCGGCAGGAGCTCGAGGCGTTCCTCGCCCCCTACGAGCTGACCCCCAAGTCCTTCGACGTGCTGGCCAACCTGCGCCGGGGCGGACCGCCCTACCGCAAGACGCCGTCCGAGCTCGCCGAGTCCTCGCTGCTGTCCAGCGGCGCCATGACCGGCCGGCTGGACGCCCTGGAGCGGCAGGGCCTCATCCGCCGCAGCCCGCACCCGAACGACCGGCGGGTGATGTTCGCCGAGCTCACCCAGGTCGGCCTCGGGCTGATCGACGACGTCTTCGCCCGCCACCTGGCGAACGAGGAGCGGCTGCTCGCCGGGCTGTCGGCGGAGGAGCGCGCCCGGGTCGCCGACGGCCTGATCCTGCTGCAGCGGTCCATCGAGGCCGCCATCGCCGACCGGGCCGTCGCGCCGCCGCGCCGCCCGCGCCGCGCGACCCGCAGCACCACCTGACGGCAAGCCCGCGGCACCGGCGCCGCCCCGATGCCGCGCCGGCCCGCGCCGGGCCGCGGCACCGGGGCCGCCGTTCACGAGGCCCAAGGGATCGGGCCTTCGGACATGTCCCAGTAGACGCTCTTCTGCCGCATGTAGGCGAAGATCCCGTCGCGGCCCTTCTCGCGGCCGAGGCCGCTCTCCTTCACGCCGCCGAACGGCGTGGAGATGCTGAACTGCTTGTAGGTGTTGATCCAGACCGTGCCCGCGTCGATCCGCCGGGCGACGCGCCAGGCGCGCCGGTGGTCGCCGGTCCAGATCCCGCAGGCGAGCCCGTAGACGGTGTCGTTGGCCTGCGCGACCAGGTCGTCCTCGTCCTCGAACGGCAGCGCGGCGAGCACCGGCCCGAAGATCTCCTCCTGGCAGGTCGCCGAGCCGTTCGGCAGCCCCTCCAGCACCGTCGGCAGGTAGTAGGCGCCCTTCGCCCACGCCTCGCCCTCGGGCGCCCGGCCGCCGCACAGCACCCGCGCCCCCTCCTGCCGGGCCCGCTCGACCATCCCGGCCACCCGGTCCCGGTGGGCGTGCGTCACCAGCGGCGCGACCTGTGTCGCCGGATCGGTCCCGGGCCCGACGCGCAGCGCGCTCGCGCGCGCCACCAGCTCGTCCACGACCTGCCGGTACATCGACGCGTGGACGAACACCCGGGAGCCGGCGACGCAGCTCTGCCCGGATGAGGAGAAGACGCCGAACAGCAGGCCCGCCACTGTCCGCTCCATGTCCGCGTCGGGGAACACGATCGTCGGGGACTTGCCGCCCAGCTCCAGCGACACCGGCATGATCTTCTGCGCGGCCACCGCCCCGATGGCGCGCCCGGTCGCGGTGCCGCCGGTGAAGGAGACCTTGCCGACGCCCGGGTGCCGGACGATCGCGTCACCGGTGACGCCGCCCGGCCCGGGCAGCACCGACAGCAGCCCGGCCGGCAGCCCGGACTCCTCGATCACCCGGCCGAGCGCGAGCGCCACCAGCGGGGTCCACTCGGCCGGCTTCAGCAGCACGGCGTTGCCCGCGGCCAGCGCGGGCGCGACCTTCTGCGCGTCGCTGGCGATCGGCGAGTTCCACGGGGTGATCGCGCCGACCACGCCGATCGGCTCGTGCACGCTCATGGTCAGGTACGGGCCGCGCGACGGGGTGACCGCGCCCTCCATCGTCTCCAGCGCGGCCGCGAAGTAGCGGAAGGTGGCCTCGGCGCTGCGCACCAGCGCCCGCGTCTCGTTGATCGACTTGCCGGTGTCGCGGGTCTGCAGCGCGGCCAGCGACTCGGCCTCCCGCGCGATGCCGTCGGCGATCCGGGCCAGGTACCGGGCACGCTCGTGCGGGAGCAGGTCGCGCCAGGCGGGGTCGGCCGCCGCGGCGGCGCCGGCGCGGACCGCGTCGTCCACGTCGTCCGCGCCGGCGCCGTGCAGGCGCGCGATCACCGACCCGTCCAGCGGGCTGAGCGACTCGATGACCGCTCCGGACCCGCGCCGCCAGACCCCGCCGACCAGGATCTCGTCCGCACCCATCGCCTCGGCCTCCTCGGTAGATATCTTGAAACCAAGATATCAAGTGTCAAGCTTTTAAGGACGGCCCACTATTGGAGCGCGCCGGGGTATTGCACATCACCAGTTTATGAACCTAATGTCAGCTTCATCCTTGGACGGATCGGAGCGGACATGTGCAACGGGCAGGCGGACGGCACGGCGGAGGCGCGGCCCTCGCGGCGGGCCGTCATCGGGTCGGCGGCGGTGGCGGGGGTGGCGGCGCTCGGCGCCGTCGGCATGCCGGGGCGGGCGCTCGCGGCGCCGGCGCCGGACCGCGGCCGGCCGGGTTCGGCGCGGACGCGGCTGGTGCTGCTCGGCACCGCGGGCGGGCCGGTGCCGATCGCCGAGCGGTTCGGGATCTCCAGCGCCGTGGTCGTCGGCGACCGGACGTACCTGTTCGACGCCGGGCGCGGCTCGGCCAGCCAGTACGTGCGGGCGGGGCTGCCGCTGAAGTCGCTGCGGGCCGTCTTCGTGACGCACCTGCACGCCGACCACACCGCCGACCTGTTCAACTACCTGATGCTGGCGCAGGCCAGCCCGGACGGTGACGCGCTGGTCGCGCCGGTGCAGGTGCTCGGGCCGGGGCCGGCGGGCGGGATGGGGCCGCCGTTCGCGGGGCCGCGCCCGGTGCCGAACGCGAACCCCGCCAACCCGACGCCGGGCCTGAAGGACCTGATCAACGGCAGCCTGGACGCGAACGCCTACACGTTCAACATCTACGGCCGGGAGGGCGCGACGCCGATCCATCCGGAGTCGATCCTGAACCTCACCGAGATCGACGTGTCCCGGACCGGCGCCGACCCGATCAAGAACCGGGCGCCGCGGATCCGGCCGTTCACGGTGTTCGAGGACGACCGGATCCGGGTGCAGGCGACGCTCGGCGCGCACGGCCTGGTGTTCCCGGCGTTCGGGTTCCGGGTCGAGACGCCGGACGGGGTGATCGCCTTCTCCGGTGACACCGCGTACCACGAGAACATCATCGAACTGGCGCACCGCAGCGACGTCCTGGTCCACGAGGCGGTGAGCGTCGACTACTACAAGGACAAGAACCAGAACGAGGCGTTCATCGAGCACCTGAAGGAGGCGCACACCGACGTCACGCAGGTCGGGGACGTGGCGCGGCGGGCGTCGGCGCGGCGGCTCGTGCTCAGCCACCTGGGCCCGGCCAAGCCGAGCATGGTGCCGGACCGCACCTGGTACCAGGGCGCGCGCAAGTCGTTCAGCGGGCCCGTGGTGGTCGGCAACGACCTGATGACCGTGCCGCTGCGCGGGCAGAAGGGCTGAGGGCTGTGGAACGATCCATCGACCGTCTCGCGGACGAGTTCGTCGCCGCCGTCGAGGCCGGGGACCTGGACGCGATCCGCACGTCCCTCTACGCGCCGGACGCGGAGATCTGGCACAACACCGACGACAAGGTGATCGGCCCGGAGGAGAACCTGCGGGTGCTGAGCTGGCTCACCGGCACGCTCCGCGAGATGCGCTACACCGAGATTCAGCGCCGGCTCACGCCGGACGGCTACGTCCAGCAGCACGTGCTGCGCGGCGTCGTCCCGAACGGCGACGAGCTGGCGCTGCGGGCCTGCTTCATCGTCACGGTGAAGGACGACCGCATCGCCCGCCTCGACGAGTACCTCGACCCGGCGCAGAGCCGCTGCCTGGACCCCTACCGCCCCACCCGTTGACTTGCGGCGTGTCGTCCTTATGGACCGCGCCATAAGGACGACACGCCGCAAGTGAACGCGGTTCGGTCAGGCCGTCCAGGTGAGGGGCAGGGTGTCCAGGCCGAGGATGAGGCTGGCGTGCTCGGTGGGCGTGGCGCCGTCCGCGATCCGGTAGTCGGGGACGCGCCGGTGCCACTCCTCCAGCGCGACGCGCAGTTCCAGGCGGGCCAGGTGGGAGCCGAGGCAGCGGTGCGGCCCGGCGCCGAAGGCGATGTGCCGGTTCTGCTCGCGGTCGAAGTCGACGGTCCGCGGGTCGGGGAACGCGCGGGGGTCGCGGTTGGCCATGGCCAGCGGCAGCATCACCATCTCGCCGGCCTTCATCGGGCAGCCGTGCACCTCGGTGTCGGCCTTGAGCCTGCGGGCGGGCAGCACCGGTGAGTAGACGCGCAGCAGCTCCTCGACGGCGTCGGGCACGATGCTCGGGTCCGCCGCGATCCGGGCCCGGTCGGCGTCGTGGCGGGCCAGGTGCCAGAACGAGTACGACAGCTGCGCCGTGACGGTGTCCAGCCCGGCGAGGAACAGCAGGGTGCACAGCTGCAGCAGTTCGTCGTCGGTGACGGGCCTGCCGTCCGGCTCGAAGGCGAGCGCGGCGCTGACGACGTCGTCGCGCGGGTCCCGGCGCCGCTCGGCGATCAGCTCCTGGAACAGCGCCGCCACCCTGCCCATCGCCTCGGCGCGCCCGGACCCCGCCGACGGCGCGTGCAGGATCGCGTACTCCCACTCCAGGAACTCCTCGAGCCTGCCGACCGGCAGCCCCATGAACTCCAGGAAGACGGCCGAGGGGAAGCGGCGGGCGAAGTCCTCGACGAAGTCGCACGAGCCGCGCGCGGCGAGGTCGTCGACCAGCTCGGCGCACCGCCGCCGGACGGCGCCCTCCATCGCGGCGGCGCGGGCCGGGGTGAACAGCGGGCGCAGCAGCCGCCGCCACATGGTGTGCTCGGGCGGGTCCAGCATGACCGGGATCCACCGGTAGCGGGGGTTCGGGTCGATGACGGCGACGGCCCGGCTGGAGTGGACCGCGGTGTCCTGGTAGGCGGCGAGGATGTCGGCGTGCCTGGTCAGGACCCAGAATCCCTGCTGGGCCGGGGTGTGGAAGGCGGGGCACCGCTCGCGGAGGCCGTCCAGCATCGGGTGGGTGGTCCCGGCCGGGCGGGGGTCGCCGAACGGGTCGAAGTCGATTCGCGGGTGGCTCATCGGTCCTCTCCCTTGCGCGCGACGCCGCACAGGTAGAACCCGGGCCCGTCGTCGTGCCCGCCGGGCAGCGGGATCGGCGCCGGGGACGCCGCCGGCCCGTCCGGCCGCCAGTCCGGCAGGTCGACCAGCCCGGGCTCCAGCAGGTCCAGCCCGCCGAACATCTCGGTGATCTGGGCGCGGTCGCGGAACGTCATCGCCGTGTTGGCCTTCGTCTCGCCGTAGACGCGGGCGCCGCGCAGGGCGACGTCCAACTGGTCGGGCCCGGACGTCGGCAGCGCGATGTGGGAGACGGCGACGTGGCTGCCGGGCGCCAGCGCCCGGCACCAGGTCGCGACCGCGTCCTTCAGCACGGCGTCGTCGGAGACGCAGTGCGCCACCGAGATCAGCAGTAGCCCCACCGGCCGGTCCAGGTCGATCAGCCCGCGCAGCCGCGGCTCGGCCAGCAGCTCGTCGGGCCGCACCAGGTCGCCTTGGACGGCGACGGTGTCGTCGTCGGTCGCCAGGAGCGCCCGCGCGTGCGCCAGCACCACGGGGTCGTTGTCGACGTACACGACTTTGGCGTCGTCGCGGGCCGACTGCGCGACCTGGTGCACATTCCCTTGGGTGGGCAGCCCGCAGCCGATGTCGACGAACTGGCCGATATCGGCGTCCTGCGCCATGTACCGAACGGCCCGCCGCAGAAAGGCGCGGTTGGCGCGCGCTATCGCCGGCGTCCGCGGCGCCACCGCCAGCACCTTCTCCGCCGCTTCGCGATCGGCCGGATAATTGTCCTTGCCGCCCAGATAGAAGTCGTACATCCGCGCGACATTGGGTTGGCGGACGTCGATCTCGGCAGGCGCGTGCTCCGGTGTCAAGGATTCTCCCTCGCCACGGGCGGCCCCGGCGACCGCACGTGGCGATCATAAGTTTCCCGGCGGTATCCGGCTCGCATTCCTCTTTTCGGGCGTCCTCAATTCCCGCCCGTTATTGCCGGCGCGGTTCAGGGGCGGCCGGTGGGCATCCAGGGCGGGCGGGTGCGCTCGTGCGCGGCGATCGCGTCGCTCCTCGCCAGCGTCAGGTCGATCTCGTCGAGGCCGTGGACGAGCCGGTGGTGCGCCGACTCGTCCAGCGCGAAGGGCGCCTCGCCGATCGCCGCGCAGCGGACGAGCCGTCCGGCGACGTCGACGGTGATCTCGGTGGCGGGGTCGGCCGTCACCGCCGCGAGCAGCGCGGCCACCACGTCCGGCGCGGCCTGCACCGGGACGAGGCCGCTGTTCGGCAGGTTGCCGCGGAAGATGTCGGCGAAGCTCGGCGCGACGACCGCGCGGAAACCGTAGTCGCGCAGCGCCCACGGCGCGTGCTCGCGGGACGAGCCGCACCCGAAGTTCGGCCCGCTGACCAGGATCGACGCACCGGCGTACGCAGGATCGTTCAGCACGAACCCCGGGTCGCGGCGCCACTTCTCGAACAGCCCGCCGGCGTAGCCGGTGCGCTCGACGCGCTTCATCCAGCGGGCCGGGATGATCTGGTCGGTGTCGACGTCGGACCGGTCGAGCGGGACGGCGCGTCCGGTGACGCGGGTGACGGGGTCCATCAGTCCTCCAGGTCGGCGGCGCTCGCGAGGTGCCCGAGGACGGCCGACGCCGCGGCGGACTCCGGCGAGACGAGGTGCGTGCGGGCGCCCGGCCCCTGGCGGCTCTCGAAGTTGCGGTTGGACGTGGACGCGCTGTGCGCACCGGGCTCGACGACGTCGCCGTTCATCCCGACGCACATCGAGCAGCCCGACGAGCGCCACTCGAACCCGGCGGCGCGGAACACCTCGTCCAGGCCCTCCTCCTCGGCCTGCCGCTTCACCCGGGTGGAGCCGGGGACGGCGAGGGCCCGCACGGACGGCGCGACGCGGCGCCCGCGCAGCACCTCGGCGGCGGCGCGCAGGTCGGTGAGGCGCCCGTTGGTGCAGGACCCGAGGAAGACGGTCGAGACCGCGATGTCGCGGAGGGCGGTGCCGGGGGCGATGTCCATGTAGGCGAGGGCGCGTTCGGCGGCGGCGCGCTCGGCGGGGTCGGCGAACGACGCCGGGTCGGGGACGGTGCCGTCGATGCCGGTCGTCTGGCCCGGGTTGGTGCCCCAGCTCGCCTGCGGGCCGATGGCCGCCGCGTCGATGACGGCCTCGCGGTCGAAGTCGGCGGCGTCGTCGGTGCGCAGGGTGCGCCAGTCGTCGAGGGCCCGTTCCCAGAGGCGTCCGCGCGGGGAGCGCTCGCGGCCCTCCAGGTAGCCGAACGTGGTGTCGTCGGGGGCGATCATGCCGCTGCGCGCGCCGGACTCGATGGCCATGTTGCACACGGTCATGCGGCCCTCCATCGGCAGCGCGGCGATCGCGTCGCCGCGGTACTCGATGAGGGCGCCGGTGCCGCCGGCGGTGCCGATCCGGGCGATGACCGCGAGCGCGAGGTCCTTGGCGGACGTTCCGGGACGCGGCGTCCCGCGCAACGTGACCGCCATGGTCCGGGGCCGCGGCATGCGGAGCGTCTGGGTGGCGAGGACGTGCTCGACCTGGCTCGTCCCGATGCCGAACGCGACGGCGCCGAACGCGCCGAGGGTGGCGGTGTGGCTGTCGCCGCAGACGATCGTCATGCCGGGCTGGGTGAGGCCGAGCTCCGGGCCGATGACGTGCACGACGCCCTGGCCGGGCGAACCGAGCGGGTGCAGCTCGATGCCGTGCCGGGCGCAGTTCTCCTGCTGGATGCGCAGCTGCCGGGCGGCGAGGCCGTCGAGCAGGGACAGCGGGTCGGGCCCGGTGGGGACGTTGTGGTCGGCGGTCGCGACGGCGAGGTCGGGCCGCCGGACGGGCCGTCCCGCGAGCCGCAGCCCCTCGAACGCCTGCGGCGAGGTCAGCTCGTGCAGCAGGTGCATGTCGATGTAGAGGAGGTCGGCGTCGCCGCGTTCGATGACGTGGCGGTCCCAGACCTTGTCGGCGAGCGTTGTCATGGTTCCGCTCCCTGGACGACGTTCTCCAGTGTCTCCCCGGACGCGAGGCGGCGGGCATTGGCGGCTGCGATGGCGATGCAGCGCTCCAGGGTCTCGCCGGTCAGCCACGCGACGTGCGGCTGCACGACGACGTTGTCCAGCGCCAGCAGCGGGTTCGCCGGATCGACGGGCTCGGACGCGAACACGTCGAGCCCGGCCGCGCCCAGCCGGCCGGTGCGCAGCGCCTCGACCAGCGCCGGTTCGTCGACGACGCCGCCGCGCGAGGTGTTGACGAGGATCGCGCCCGGCTTCATCGCGGCGAGCCGGCCGGCGTCGATGAGCCGTTCGGTGGCCGGGGTGAGCGGCAGGTGCAGCGAGACGATGTCGGACGCGGCGAGCAGCTCGTCCAGCGGCCGCCACGACGGGTCGTCGGGCGTGCCGGACGGGCTGTGCCACAGCACGGTCGCGCCGAGCGCGGTGAGCGGCGCCTCCAGCCGCCGGGCGATCGCGCCGTGCCCGACGAGCCCGACGACGCGTCCGCCGATCTCGCCGACGCGGTCGGACAGCGCGGTGTCGAGCGGCCAGCCGTGCCCGGCGCGGGTGGCCGCGTCCAGGGGGACGACGCGGCGCAGCGCGGCGAGCATCAGCGTCAGCGCGGCCTCGGCGACGGCGGGCGCGTTCGCGCCGACCATGTTCGCCACGGTCACGCCCCGCGCGCGCGCCGCGTCCAGGTCGATGGTGTTCACGCCCGAGCCGAGCTTCTGGATCAGCTTGAGGCCGGGGGCGCGGCCCAGGTCGTCCGCGGTGATCGGCCGCAGGACGTGCCACAGCACGTCGGCCGCGGGCAGCAGCGCGGCGAACCGCTCCTCGTCGTCCTCGGCGCACCAGTGCACGTCGAGCCCGTCGAGGAGCGGTTCCAGCCGGGCGCGCATCGGCGCGGAGGGCGCGAGGTGGCAGAGGACCTGGGGTGTCACAGTGCGGGCCCGAGTCCGGCGTTTCCGGCGTAGCGGGCGGCGTCGCCGAGCTCCTCCTCGACGCGCAGCATCTCGTTCCACTTCGCGGTGCGCTCGCCGCGCGCGGACGACCCGACCTTGAAGCCGCCGCTGCCCCAGCCGACCGCGAGGTGGACGATCGTGACGTCCTCGGTCTCGCCGGACCGGGCCGACACGATCGCGCCGAGACCGCTCTCGGCGGCGGCGTCCAGCGCGGCGCGCGCGCGGGTGAGCGTGCCCGCCTGGTTCGGCTTGACCAGCACGGTGTTGGCGGTGCGCTGCGCGGCGGCGGCCCGCACCCGCTCGGCGTCGGTGACCAGGAAGTCGTCGCCGACGATCTGGATCCGGTCCCCGGCCGCCTTGGTGATCAGCGCCATGCCGTCGGGGTCGTCCTCGGCGAACGGGTCCTCGACCGACACGATCGGGAACCTGTCGAGCCAGCCGAGCAGCACCTCGCCCCAGCCGTCCCGGTCGTACTCGCGGCCCTCGCGGGCCAGCCGGTACGTGCCGCCGGACCCGAACTGGGTCGCGGCCACGTCGATCGCGATGCCGACGTCGGCGCCGGGCGTGAGGCCGGCGCCCTCGATCGCGGCGACGAGGGCTTCGAGGGCCTCGGCGTTGGAGTCGAACGCGGGCCACCAGCCGCCCTCGTCGGCGGTCCCGGCGAGCCGTCCGCGCTCGTCCAGCCAGCGGCCCGCGCTGCGGTGGATCTCGGCGGCCCAGTCCAGCGCCTGCGCGAACGAGCCCGCGGCGAGCGGGACGACCAGCAGGTCCTGGATGTCCAGGCGGCCGTGCGCGTGCGCGCCGCCGCCGAACACCTGGATCTCCGGCAGCGGCAGCCGCGTCGCCGCCGGGTCGAGGTGCCGCCACAGCGGCACGCCCCGGGACGCGGCGGCCGCGTGCGCGACGGCCATCGAGGTCGCGACCGCCGCGTTGCCGCCGAGCCGCGAGAAGCCGGGCGTGCCGTCGAGCTCCTCCAGGCGGTGGTCGATGGCGGCCTGGTCGGTGACGTCCATGCCGGTGAGGGCGTCGGCGATGTCGGCGTTGACGGCCGCGACCGCGCGGGTCACGTCGTGCCCGCCGAACGCGTCGCCGCCGTCGCGCAGGTCGACGGCCTCGCCGGAGCCGGTGGACGCGCCGGCGGGGGCGAGGGCCCGTCCGGTACCGGCGGCGGTGCGCACGACGACCTCGACGGTGGGCCGGGCGCGCGAGTCCCAGCGGCGGTGGCCGGTGACGGACGTGATCTCGGTGCTCATGCGTGTACTCCGGAGGTGAGGTCGAGCCAGCGGGCGGTGAGGTCGGCGAACCCGTCCGGCGGGCGCTCGACCAGGTCCGCGGCGGCGTGCCGGACGGTCCGGCGGCCGTCCTCGTCGAGGTACTCGACCGGGGACAGGCCGTCGACGCGGGCGAGGGCCAGCGCGGGCAGCAGCCGCGCCGCCCGCGTCTCCAGGCCCGCGGCCGGCTCCCAGCCGGCGCCGCCGAGATAGGCGGCGGCCAGCGCGCGCGCCGCCTCGATGTAGCGGTCGCGGCCGTCCGGCAGCCAGACGGCCTTGAGCAGCAGGTGGTTCGCGCAGAACGCCAGGTCGAACGCGGGGTCGCCGGGGCTCGCGCACTCGGCGTCCAGCAGCACGGGCCCGTCCGGGCCGATCAGGATGTTCTTCGGGCTGACGTCCCCGTGGATCACCGTGATCGCGGCGGTCGCGAGCCCCTCGGCCAGCGCCTCGAACCGCGGCGCGAGCCGGGGGTGCGCCCGCGCCGTCGCGGTCAGGTACGGGTCGATCCGCAGCGTCGCGAACAGCTCCCGCGCGGGCTCCCACTCGTCCAGCGGGCCGTGCGCGGCGCCGGAGTGCAGGACGGCGAGCCGCCGCCCGACCTCCGCCGCGGTGGCGGCGTCCACGTCGCCGGCCGCGAGCCGCTCCTTCCACACCCTGTGGACGGACGGGTCGAGCCATTCGAGGACGAGCACATGGCCGTCCGCGTCGTAGCCGAGCGGGCGGCACGCCGCGCCGGGCGCCAGCCCGGCGGCGAGCGCCAGCCAGCGCGCCTCCCACCCGGACCGCTCGGTCGGCGCCCGCCAGTCGCCCGCCACCTTCAGCCGCGGCAGCGCCCGCTTCGCGCAGACGGGCCCGTCCGGCAGGTCGACCCGCCACACGTCCGAGGAGACGCCGCCGGTCAGCGGCTCGCCGCGGACCGGCTCCGGGCCGGCGAGGCCGAGCCGCCGCAGCCCGGCGGCGATCTCCGCGGGGACGTCCGCGGTCATCGGAAGCGCTTGCCGAGCCAGCCGGCGATCAGGTCGGCGAGCTCGTCGCGCGCGCCGTCGGGCGTCAGGAAGTAGTGGTCGCCGGACAGGTCGTGGCGCTCCTTGTCCGGCGCGGCCAGCGCGTCGTACATCGCGGCGGCGTCGCTCGGGAACACGCCGGTGTCGGCGTCGGCGTTGACGACCAGCGACGGCACGGTGATCCGCGCGAGGTGCGGGTGCGCGCGGGTCTGCGAGTCGTCCAGGCTCCACAGGCTCAGCCAGGTGCGCAGCGTGCAGGCGGCGGCGATGCCGAACACCGACCGGTTCGCGCGCTCCGGCTTGCCCGGGTAGCAGCTGTTCGGGCGCCGGTTCGTCGGCTCGATGGTCGGGTCGACCATGCGCGGGTCGGCCCACGTCCGGAACACGCTGAACGGGCGGTCGTGGTAGCCGGCGGCGGACAGCCGGGCCAGCTCGTCCTTCACCCACGCGGTGATGCGCCGGTTCCGGGCCTCCTGCGCGGCGCGGTACCGGGCGAGGAACTCGGGGCTGTAGGGCGGGCCGTTCTCCGGGTTGAACAGGTCGAGGGACGGGTCGGTCGCGACCGGGTCGGACTCGTCGGTGACCGAGCCGTCCATCCAGGACGTGAGCACGTCGGGGCGGCCGAGGTGCGCGGCGACGGAGATGTAGGCGTCGCCCGCGGGCAGGTCGTCGACGCCGGCGGCGAGGCGCAGGCCCGGCAGCGTCGTGACGTTCGGCTCGACGGCCTGCGACTGGTACGCGGCCATCAGCGAGCCGCCGCCGGAGTTGCCGAGCAGCACGACGGTCTCGGCGCCCGCGACCTCGCGCAGCCACCGCACGCCCACACCGATGTCGACGAGCGCGTGGTCCAGCAGGAAGTGGCTCTCGTCGCCGCGGAACCGGGTGTTCCAGCCGAGGAAGCCGAAGCCGCGCTCGGCCAGGTAGTCGGCGAGGTAGTGCTCGGAGAAGTCGATCTGGTAGTGCGTCGCGATGAAGGCGATCTTCGGCTTCGTCCCGGCGCGCCGGTGGTAGAGGCCCTGGCAGGGGTGGCCGCCCGCGCCGGCCCGGCCGATCACCGGGGAGGGGAGGCCCACGAAGGTGCGTTCGATCGTCATGCTGCTCCATCCGTTCGTGCGGTGCGCCGTGCGGTGGCCGCGTCCAGGGTCCGGCGGAAGTCGCGCGCGCCGGCCGTGATCCAGGCGTCGTAGGAGGTGTAGAGGAACCGGGCGCCGAGGCCGACGAACCGGTCGATCTGGTCGCCGGGGCACAGCGTGCCGGGCGCCGCCGCGCCGACCGCCGCGATCCTGGCGAGCGTGGCGTCGATGGCGCCCGCGACCTCGGGGTGGTCCGGGCGGCCCTGGTGCCCCATCGCCTGCGCGAGGTCGTTCGGCGCGACGAACACGACGTCGATGCCGGGCACCGCGGCGATCTCCTCCGCGTTCCCGAGCGCGTCCGGGTCTTCGAGCTGGACGACGAGGACGGTCTGGTCGTTCTCCTCGTCCAGGAACCCGGGACGGCCATAGGAGCGGCGCCCACGCGACACCCCGCGCGCGCCCTGCGGCGCGAACTTGGCGGCCGCGACGAGCCGCCGCGCCTCGTCGGCGGTGCTCACCTGCGGGACGACGATGCCGTGCACGCCGAGGGTCAGCGCGCGCGCCACCAGCGACGGTTCCAGCGTCCGCACCCGGTACATGGCGGCCATGTCCCACAGCTCGCACGCCCGGGTGAGGTCGCCGATGCGGTCCCAGGTGACCGCGCCGTGCTCGCCTTCCAGCCAGAGCCCGTCGAAGCCGAGCTGCCCGACGAAGTCGGCGGTGTCGGACGAGGCGGAGTGCCCGGCCACGACGACCGCGACCTCCCCGCCGCACAGCGCCCGCTTCACCCTGTTCCCGCGCCCCGGCCCGGTCATCCGACGCTCCTTCCGTGGGCGGGCCAGTAGGCGGCCCGCAGATCGCGCTTGAGGATCTTGCCGCTGGGGTTGCGGGGCAGGTCGTCCACGACGTCGACCGAGGTCGGGCACTTGTAGTGGGCGAGGCGCTCGCGGCAGTAGGCGATCACCTCGTCCGGCGCGGGCGGCCCGCCCCGCGCGACGACGAGGGCCTTCACCGTCTCGCCCCAGCGCTCGTGCGGCACCCCGATGACCGCCGCGTCGGCGATCGCGGGGTGGTTCATCAGCACGTTCTCGACCTCGACCGGGTACACGTTCTCGCCGCCGGACACGATCATGTCCTTCACCCGGTCGGTGACGAACAGGTAGCCGTCGGCGTCGAGGTAGCCGGCGTCGCCGGTGCGGAACCAGCCGTCCGGGGTCATCGCGGCGTCCTGCTCGGCGGGCCGGTTGCGGTACCCCGCCATCACCATGTCGCTGCGCGTCCAGATCTCGCCGACGTCCCCGGCGGGCAGCGGCTCGCCGGTCGCCGGGTCGCGGACGGACAGCTCGACGCCCTCGACCGCGCGCCCGGCGGAGGCGAGCCGGTGCTCGGGGGCGCCGGGCGCGTGGTCGGCGGGGCCGAGGAACGTGATCGGCCCGCATGTCTCGGTGAGGCCGTAGCCCTGGACGAGGTCGCAGCCGAGCAGCTCGCGGGCCTCGACGAGCACGGCGGGCGCGATCGGCGAGCCGCCGTAGATCAGCGTCCGGAGCCGGGAGAAGTCGATCTCCTGCGCGACCGGGTGGCGGACCAGCATCTGCAGCAGCGCGGGTACGACCAGCGCGTGCGTCACCCGCTCCGACTCCAGCAGCCGCAGCACGTCGGCGGGCACGATGTCGCGGACGTACAGGGCGTGCGCACCGACGCCGAGGCACAGGAACAGCCAGCCGCTGCCGGACACGTGGAAGGTCGGCGCGGGCACGAAGACGGTGTCGCCGGGGCCGATCGTCCAGGGGGCGGGCTTGGCGAGGTTCGCGGCGATGTTCCGGTTGGCGAGCTGCACGCCCTTCGGGCGGCCGGTCGTGCCGGAGGTGTAGAAGAGGAACGCCACGTCGCCGGGCTCGGCGGGAAGCCCCGGGTCGGCGGCGTCGTGGCCGGCGAGCCACGCGTCGAGCGGGACGGCCGCGCCGTCCACCACCACCTGCGGCTCGGCGCCCTCGACGGCCGGAAGGCCGAGCAGCGGCAGGAACTCCGGCTCGCACACGACCGCGACGGGCTCGGCGTCGGCGATCACCTCGGCCGTCTCCGGCCGGGACAGCCGCCAGTTCAGCGGCACCCCCATGGCCCGCACCTTGGACGCCCCGACCAGCGTCACCGCCCAGGTGGTGGCGTCGCGGCCGAGGAAGGCGACGCGGTCGCCGGGCGCGGCGCCGGCGGCGAGCAGCGCGCGGGCGAGGCGGGAGCTCACCGCGTCCAGCTCGGCGAACGTCAGCGAGCGGCCGCCGCCCGTCGACACCGCCGGGGCGTCCGGGCGCGTGCGCGCCCAGTGCCGGACCATCCCCGCCGGAGATCCGTCCGTCCCCATGCGGCCTCCTCTGCAAGATATAAATCTGACGTTGGAATCATGTTAGAAGCGCACGAGGTTTGACAACCCCCCGCCCCCGAGGTCGTCAGCCCTGGTCGTCGGCCCGCCAGTAGATCGCGCGGTACCAGATCTCGCCGAGGGCGCGGATCGCGGCCTCGTCGTCGATGTCGGCGTCCTCACCGGCGCCGGCGAGGCGGTCGTAGCAGAACTGGTTGAGCATCGCGACGATCGCGGCGGCCGTGAGGCCGGGGTCCACGCCGGGGCAGTAGCCCTCCCGCTGCGCGCGGCGGACGCTCTCGGTGATGCTCGCGACGGCGTCGTCGCACAGCTCGCGCCAGTGCCCCGCGAACTCCTCGTTGATCATGGCGAGCTGGAAGACGCCGACCATCTCGGCGAGCCGTTCGCGGTAGGTCATCCAGTGCGCGCGCGCCGACTCCATGACGCGCTCGCGGGGCGGCACGCCGTGCTTGTAGGCGACCACCGCGCGAGCCTTGGCCTCGGCGCGGAAGTCGTCCGCCCAGTGGGCGAGCAGGTCTTCCTTGGAGTCGTAGTAGTTGTAGAACGAGGCGGGCGAGCGGCCGGCCTCCTGCGCTATGTCGGCGACCGTCATCGCGAGGAAGCCCTTGCGGGCGATGATCCGGCGGGCGGCGGCCTCGATGGCGGCGAGCGTCCTGCGCCCGCGCACGGTCGGACGCGTGGTCTGATCCTTCTCCACACCTGAACCTAACACCGGTTTCTCCTCGGGTCGGGACGCTGTGCGCCCCTCCCGGGCGCGTCCCCCGGGCCTTTACAGCCGGGACCGCGCGAGGGAGGATATAAATCTGACGTTAGCATTAGATTACCCGCACCCGAGGAGTGAGCATGAGCGCACCGACCGCCGGCGGCGAGCCGGCCTTCCGCATCCGCGGCTTCAACCACGTCGCGCTGGTCTGCTCGGACATGAAGCGCACCGTGGACTTCTACAGCGGCGTCCTCGGCATGAAGCTGATCAAGACGCTGGACCTGCCGGACGGCATGGGCCAGCACTTCTTCTTCGACGCGGGCAACGGCAACTCGCTGGCGTTCTTCTGGTTCCCGAACTCCCCGGAGGCCAGCCCCGGCGTCGCCGCGCCGGTGACCGTGCCCGGCTTCGGCGAGTGGATCAGCGGCATCGGGTCGCTCAACCACGTCGCGTTCGACGTCCCGCCCGACATGTTCGAGGAGTACCGGGCAAGGCTGAAGGCCAAGGGCGTCAAGGTCGCGCCGATCGTCAACCACGACGACAGCGAGACCCAGGTCGCACGGGAGATGCACCCCGGCGTCTACGTCCGGTCCTTCTACTTCCAGGACCCCGACGGCATCCTGCTGGAGTTCGCGTGTTGGCTGCGCGACTTCACCCCCGAGGACGTCGCGCACGAACCGCGCACCGCCGCCGACCGCGACACGCCCCTCCAGGGCTGACGGGGCACCGGCCGTGCAGAGCTGGATCCACGTCCTCGAATGGCGCGCGTCCGCGCACCGCGACCGGACCGCCGTCCGCGACGACCGCGGCGCCCGCCTCACCTACGGGGAGTTGCTGGACGCGGTGGAGCGGCGCGCGGGCGGCTGGGCCGCGCTCGGGATCGGCGACGGCGACGTCGTCGCGGTCATGGCGCGCAACAGCGCCGACTTCCTCGTCCACGCGCTCGCGCTGATGCGGGCGGGCGCGATCCCCGCGTTCGTGAACTGGCGGCTCGCGGCGCCCGAGCTGGCGCGGCTGTGCGCGCTGCTCACCCCGGTCGCCGCCGTCGCCGACCCCGCGTTCGCCGGCACGGTCGACGCGGCCGCGCCCGGCCTGCGCGCGCGGGTCGCGATCGGGACCGCGGACGGCGGCTGGTTCCCCGACGCCGGCCTCGACGCTCCCCCGCCGCCCCGTCCGACCGAACGGCTGTCCGCGACGGGCGTGTTCGGGCTGATGCACACCAGCGGCACGACCGGCCGCCCGAAGGCGATCCCGCTGGACAACGCCTCGCTGATCCGCAGCCTGTCCGGCTTCGCGATCGAGATCGGCGACCAGGTCCCCGGGTCCCGGCACCTGCAGCTCATGCCGCTGTTCCACCTCGCCGGGTGGGCGCAGGCGATGCAGTGCGTGCTGACGGCCGGGGAGCTGATCGTGCACGGCGCGTTCCAGCCGGACGCCGTCGTCGACGCGATCGAGACCGACCGCGTCGAGTTCTTCACCGCCGGGCCGACGCTCATCGACATGCTGGTCGCCGAGGTGCGGGGCCGCGCCGTCCGGCCCGACCTGTCGTCGCTGCGCGAGATCCAGTACGGGTCCGCGCCGATCACCCCGGCGTCGCTGCGCGCCGCCCTCGACACGCTCGGCTGCCGGTTCCGGCAGATCTACGGCAACACCGAGTGCCAGTCGTTCATCAGCCTGCTGCACCCCGACGACCACGTCCCGGACGGCCCGCACCTGCCGAGCGCCGGGAACGTCACCCTCGGCTGGGAGGTCCGCGTCGTCGCCCCCGACGGGTCGGACGTGCCGCCCGGCGAGCCCGGCGAGCTGCTGATCCGGGGCGACTCGCTGACCAGCGGCTACTGGCGCGACCCGGACGCCACCGCCGCCGCGTTCACCCCGGACGGCTGGTACCGGACGGGCGACGTCGTCCGGATCGACGCCGAGGGCTACCTGTTCGTCGTCGACCGCGCCAAGGACATGATCATCAGCGGCGGGGAGAACATCTTCCCGGCCGAGGTGGAGGCCGCGCTCGCCGAGCATCCCGACGTGGCGGAGGTCGCGGTGATCGGCGTCCCCGACGAGCGCTGGGGCGAGGCCGTCCACGCCGTCGTGGTCCCCGTCCCCGGCGCCGCGCCGTCCGGGCCCGACCTCATCGCCTGGATCCGGACCCGGATCGCGCACTTCAAGTGCCCCCGCACGGTCGAGTTCACCGGCGCGCTCCCCCGCAACGCCACCGGCAAGGTCGTCAAGACCGCACTGCGCGAAGGCCGTTGACGAGGGGTGCCGGGTCAGCGGCGGGCAGGGTCGCTCGCCAGCTCGGACAGGTTCATCGCCATCGTCCGGTGCATCGCCGGGATGAAGTCGAGGGCGCGCAGCGCGGTGTTGCGGATGCCGCGCAGCGGGCCCCCGCCCACCGTGGCGACGCGGGTCATCTTGTGCGTGAACGCGACGACCTCCTCGGCGACCGGGCGGCGCTCGGCCTCGTACTCGTCGAGGACGGCGTCGCCCGCGCCGTCGCGGATCACGGCGGTGAGCCTGGCGGCGAGCGCGAGCGCGTCCTGCACGCCGGTGTTCATGCCCTGGCCCCCGGCCGGGCTGTGCACGTGCGCGGCGTCGCCGGCGAGGAACAGCCGTCCGGCGCGATAGTGCTCGGCGAGCCGGTGGTGCACCCGGAACCGCGAGCTCCACACCAGGTCGGTGACGGTCACCGGATGCGCGCGCGGGCCGCGATCGCGCAGCAGCGCCTGCACGTGCGCGAGGTCGGGCGCCTCGGGCGCGTCGTCGACGGTCGCGACGATGCGGTGCCGGCCCCCGGGCAGCGGCGCCACCACCGTCACGCCTTCGGCGGAGAAGTAGAGCATCACCTCGTTCGGCACGTCGGGCCAGTCCAGGTGGACGTCGGCGAGCACGAACGACTGGGCGTAGGTGTCGCCGGTGAACGCGATCCCGGTCCGGTCGCGGACGACGCTGTGCATGCCGTCGGCGCCGACCGCGTACCGGGCCCGGACCGTCCGGCCGCCCTTCATCGTCGCGATGACCTCGTCGCCGTCCTGCCCGATGTGCTCCAGCTCGTACGGGCGCAGGACGCGTCCGCCGGCCTTCCGGAGCCGGTCGCCGAGCACCTCCTCGGTGACGTTCTGCGGGACGAGCAGCGTGAACGGGTAGTCGGTCGGGAGCGAGCCGAAGTCGACCTTCAGCAGCACCCGGTCGCGCTCGCGGACGGTGAACCGGGGCACGATCACGCCCCGTTCGACCAGCTCGGCGGTGGCGTCGATGTCGCGCAGCACCTCCAGCGTCCGCGCGTGGACGACCGCCGCGCGGGAGGTGTTCGCGCCCTCGGCGGCCTTGTCGATGAGCACGGCGTCGACGCCGGCGCGGGCGAGGGCGGTGGCGAGGGCCAGGCCGACCGGTCCGGCGCCCACGATCAGGACGTCGGCGGCGTCCGGAAGCTCGTCGGGCATGGGGGATCCCCTTCCTGCGAAGACCTCTACAGCCGTAGAGGCGAGCGCCACTCTACACTTGTAGAGCCGAAGGGAGGCCGCTCGTGACCGACACCACACCGGGCCAGGGGGCGGACCGCCGCCGGGTACTCGCCGAAGCGGCGATCGGCACGCTGGCGCGCGCGGGGACGCGCGGCCTCACGCACCGCGCGGTCGACGAGACCGCGGGGCTGCCGCCCGGCTCCTGCTCCTACTACTTCCGCACCCGGCAGGCGCTGCTCCAGGCCGCCGTGGAGCACCTCGCCGAAACGGACCTGGCGGAGATGGCGGAACGCCCGCCGCTGGACCGCCCCGCCACCCTCGACGACGTCGCCGGCCAGGCGGCCGCCCTCATCGCCCACTGGGCGGGCGCCGGGCGGGACCGCGTCCTCGCCCGCTACGAACTCGTCCTGGAGTCCACCCGCCGTCCGGAACTGCGGACCGTCCTGGAAGCGGCGGCGGCCCGGCACCGGGCCCTCATGGGGGACATCCTCGCCGCCGCGGGCGCTCCCGTCCCCGCCGGGCGCGTGCCCGCCCTCATCGCCTGCCTCGACGGGCTCCTGCACGACCAGGTGGCCGGCCCCGCCCCCCTCCCGGCCCCCGAACTGCGCGAAGCCCTCGCCACCCTCCTCACCTCCTTCACCACGCCACGTTGACTTGCGGCGTGTCGGCCTTGAAGACCGCGTTTTAAGGCCGACACGCCGCAAGTCAACGCTCCGGCGGGCGGTCAGGACGCGGCGCGGACCTGGAGGTTGTGGGTCTGCAGGATCGCGGCGAAGCGTTCGTCCGCGCGGTCGAGCTGCGCGGTGATGTGCTCCTTGACCGGGGCGGCGAGCGGGGTGTCGGCGCGGTTGACCAGCTCGCGGAGCCGCGGGACGAGCGGACGGTACTTGCGGGCGAGCTTGCGGACCTTCGGGCCCGTGGTGTGCATCAGGCCGGCGCCGTTGTCGGTGAAGTCGGAGACCTTGATGATGCGCGCGGCCGGGTGCCGGTCGAGGCTCTCGGCGACGTGCGCGCGGTACTGCGCGTGGACGTCGCCGCTCCGGTCGTAGACGGGGTTCGTCACCGCGGAGACGAGCCCGGCGACCCGCGGCCCGAACTCGGCCTCCAGCACGCCGAGCGCCGCCTCGCGGGGGTCGCCGGAGGTGTCGCCGGCCAGGTCGGCGGGGTGGTCCTCGACGGAGTCGTGCAGCAGCGCGGCGACGAGGACGTCCACGTCGTCCACCTTGTAGTGGCACATCACGCGCAGCGCCACGCGGAGCAGGTGGTTGACCGTGGGCTCGCTGACCCGGCGATCCTGCCGGTGCAGGTCGCTCGCCAGGGCGAGGGCGGTGCTGAGGCGCCGCCAGTCGGGTTCGGCGAAGCGGAGGATCTCGCGGGAGAACCTGTCGCGGAGGCCGGCCTCGCCGTACACCGCGGTGATCGTGTGGAGCGGAAGGGTCTCGAGAAAGCCGGGCACCGTGCTCCCCTCTCGCGGGAAGGAGTCCCCGGGGTCGGAGTGTGCGGTCCGTTCCCGCGTACACATCGGACGCGGACGATGATCGTCCGGTTCCCCCGATATGGGACGGATCAGGCGGTCAGGGCGGCGACGGCGTCGGCGGTGTAGGCGCGGACGGCGCGCTTGGTCTCGGCGATGAGGACGGGGTCGCCGTCGTGGTCCTCGCGGAACGCCATGGCGAGCAGCGCGTCGGCGATCGCGACGGCGGTGCGGGCGGCCGGGAGCGCCTCGGGGCGGTCCGGCACGCCGTACCAGCGGGCCCAGAGCGCGAGCAGCCGCTCGGCGAGGACCTCGTTGCTGCGGCGGTCGAGTCGGCGGGCGGCGCCGCGCAGCGCGCCGCCGAACCAGACGGCGCGGAACCCGCGGCGCTCGCGGAAGTAGGCGACGTAGGCGTCGATGATGCGGTCGCTCGCCTCGCCGGGGGTCGGGGACGGGCCGCCGGTCTCGACGCCGTCGAGCACGCCGTAGAAGCCCTCGGTCCACTGCTCGGCGAGGGTCGCGACGATCGAGTCGACGTTCGGGAAGAACTGGTAGATCGACGCGACGGAGATCCCGGCGTGCTCGGCGATCGCGGAGGTGGTGAGGGCCTCGTGCCCGCCCGCCTCGAGCAGTTCGGCGGACGCCTCGAGGATCTGCCGGACGCGCTCCCTGCTGCGGCGCTGGGTGGGCGTGCGCCGCATCGAGGTCGCCGTCTCCCGCGAGGTGTTGCCGGTCATGGATCCGAAGGGTATCGTGCGAAACCTGAAACTGAATCAGTTTTAGGTTTCCTACTCCTCCTCCTGGGAGTGCGCATGACCGACCGCGCGCTCAGCGGCACCCTGAGCACCCCGAAGATCGTCTTCCTCGTCGTCGCCGCGGCCGCCCCGCTCGTCGCGATGGCCGGCACCGTCCCGCTGTCGATGGGCGCGGGCAACGGCGCCGGCGTCCCCGGCGCGTACCTGGTCGCCACGGTGACGCTGCTGTGCTTCTCCATCGGCTACGCGGCGGTCGCCCGCACGGTGACGGGCGGCGGCGGGTTCTACGCCTACATCGCCCGCGGCCTCGGCCGCCCCGTCGCGGCGGCGGGCGGCGTGTTCGCCCTGATCGCCTACAACGCGCTCGTCGCCGCCCTCGGCGGCGGCATCGGATACTTCCTGAGCAGCGCCGCCGGGCTGCCCGGCCCGTGGTGGGCGTGGAGCGCGGCGGGCATCGCCGCGATGGCCGCGCTCGGCTACCGCAGCGTCGACGTGTCCGCCAAGGTGCTCGCCGTCCTGATGACCTGCGAGGTCGGCGTTCTGCTGGTGTTCGACATCGCGGTGCTGGCGCGGCACGGCGGGGGCGCGTTCAGCGCCGCGTCGTTCGAGCCGTCGACCGTCCTGTCCGGCGCGCCCGGCGTCGCGTTCATGTTCGCGTTCGGGTCGTTCGCCGGGTACGAGTCGGCGGCGCTGTACGCCGAGGAGACCCCGGACCCGCGCCGCACCGTCCCGCGCGCCACGTACGCGGCCGTCCTGGTGATCGGCCTGTTCTACACGCTGACGAGCTGGATGACGGTCGGCGCGATCGGCGCCGGGAACGCCCGCGCGGCCGCCGAGGACCAGGGCGGCGACCTGTTCCTCAACCTGACCGGCGACCTGCTCGGCTCCGGGATGAAGGCCGTCTTCGGGCTGCTCGTCATCACCAGCGTCTTCGCCTCGCTGCTGTCGGCGCACAACGCCGCCGGCCGGTACCTGTTCACGCTCGCGCGGGACGGCCTCGTCCCGGAGCGGCTCGGGCGGGTGCATCCGCGGCACGGGTCGCCGTCCACGGCGAGCCTCGCGCAGACCGCGTTCACCCTTGTCGTCGTCGCGGCGTTCGCGGTCGCGGGCCTCGACCCGTACCGCAACCTCGTCAGCATCATGAGCGGCCTGTCGACGCTCGGGATCGTGCTGCTCCAGGCGTTCGCGGCGATCTCGATCGTCGTGCACTTCCGGCGGCGCGGCGACCGCCGCTACGGCCGGTCGCTCGTCGCGCCGCTCGTCGGCTGCGTCGGGCTGGTCGCGGCGACCGTCCTGCTGCTCGCCAACTTCGACACGCTCGCCGACTCCGACGGCGCGTTCATCAACGCGCTGCCCTACATCGTCATCGCCGCCGCCGTCCTGGCGCTGCTCTACGCGCTGTGGCTGCGCGGCTCGGCTCCCCAGCGGTACGCGAGAATCGGCCATTCCCTGACCGACGCGCCCGCTCCCACCGCACCGCGAAAGGACGACTCGAATGACCTACTCTCTCGCTGACTTCCCGGACCTGGTCGGCAAGGAGCTGTTCTGCTCCGACTGGGTGCCCCTCGGCAACGAGGACGAGAAGGCGTTCGGGCACGCGACGTTCCTGCGCGAGGACTTCCTCGGCCGGCCGCCGTCCAACGGCGACCCCTACGGCGAGCGCCTCGTGTCCGGGTTCCTGCTGCTGTCGATGCTCGTCGCGTTCCACAAGCGGGAGCTGAAGCTGAACTCCGGCGGCGCGTACGGGCTGAACTACGGCGTCGACAAGGTCCGGTTCCTGCGGCCGGTGCTGACCGGGCAGCGCGTCCGGGTCCGGGCGACGCTCCAGGACGTCCAGGAGAAGGACGCCGGGACGCGGGTGCTGACCCGGAACGTGCTGGAGGTCGAGGGCGCCGACTCCCCGGCGATGGTCGCCGACTGGATCACGTTCTTCGTGCAGGATGAGGCCGGTGCGAAGGAGGCCGCGGATGCCTGACCTGCCCGGGGACGGGATCGTCCCGGCGGCGGAGCGGGCGGCGGACCTGCTGCGGCACTGGGCCGGGCGCGACCCGCACGCCCCGTTCGACGACCTCGGCGGCACGCGCCGCACCTACGGCGACGCCGCGGCCGACGTCGCGCGCTGCGCCGCGGCGCTGCGCGCGTCGGGGGTCGGCGCGGGCGACCGGGTGGCGGTGCTGACGACGCCGCGCCCGGAGTTCCTGACCGTGTTCCTGGCGCTGTCGGAGATCGGCGCGACGTGGGTCGGCCTCAACCCGCGGTACACGCGGGACGAGCTGCTGCACGCGGTGACCGACAGCGCGCCCGTCCTGCTGATGGCGCTCGCCGAGCACGGGAAGCGTGCGTACGCCGGTGACGTCGCGGCGCTGCGGGACGCGGCGCCGTCGATCCGCGAGACGGTCGCGCTGACCGGCGGCCTGCCGGGCGCGGTGCCGTTCGCCGCGTTCCTCGACCGTTCGGACGGCGCGCCGGCGCCGGAGGCCACCGATCCGGACGGCCCCGCGCTCATCATCTACACGTCCGGGACGACGGGCCGCCCGAAGGGCGCGGTCATCAGCCACCGCGCGTTCGCGGAGGGCTGCCGGCTGCAGGCGAGCCGGCAGTACCACGCGCCCGCCGTCGCGCTGGCGAACCTGCCGGTCAACCACGTCGGCGGCGTGATGGACGTGGTGTGCGTGCCGATCGCGATGGGCGGCGCGGTCTGCTTCATGGAGGACTTCGACCCGGCCGCGATCCCCGCGGAGATCGAGCGGGCCGGGGTCACGCTGTGGGGGCAGATCCCGACGATGTTCCAGCTCGTCGTGGTGCGGCCGGAGTTCGCGGCGGCGGACACCTCGTCGCTGCGGCACATCGGCTGGGGCGGCGCGCCGATGCCGCGCGACCTGGTGGCGCGGCTGCGCGCTACGGGCGCGCGGCTGAGCACCGTGTACGGGCTGACGGAGAGCTGCGTCTCGGTCGCCTACAACGACCCGGACGCCGACGACGAGACGCTCGCGACGACCATCGGCCGTCCCGACCCGCGGCTCGAACTGCGCATCGCCGACCCGGCAGGCGCGCCCGTCCCGCAGGGGACGCCCGGCGAGATCCAGCTCCGCAACCCGTGCCTGATGACCGGCTACCTCGGGATGCCGGACGCGACGGCGGAGGCGTTCACCGCCGACGGCTTCCTGCACACCGGCGACTTGGCGGTGCAGCGGCCCGACGGCAACATCACGCTGGTCGGGCGGCTGAAGGAGATGTTCAAGTCGGGCGGCTACAACGTGTATCCGCGGGAGGTCGAGCTGGCGCTCGAAGAGCACCCGGACGTGGTGGCCGCGGCGGTCGTCCCGGTCCCGGACCCGGTGTTCCACGAGGTGGGGGCGGCGTTCGCGGTCGTCCGTCCGGGCAGCGGCCTCACCGCCGACGCCCTGACCGCGCACGCCCGCGCGCACCTGGCGAACTACAAGGTGCCGAAGCGCGTGGAGATCATCGCCGAGCTGCCGCTGCTGCCCACCGGGAAGATCGACAAGGCCGCGCTGCGCGGCCGGGCGGTTTCCCACTGAGCGAGACACCGCGCTGCCATCGGCGGCGCCGTCCTGCACAGTCCGAGGGTCAGGTCCCTCGTCCCGAAGGAACCGCAGCATGGCCCGCTGGAGTCATCGGTACGCGCGCGTCAACGGCCTCGACGTCCACTACGTGGAGCAGGGCGAGGGCCCCCTCGTCGTCCTCCTGCACGGCTTCCCGCACCTGTGGTTCAGCTGGCGGCACCAGATCGGGCCGATCGCCGACGCGGGCTTCCGGGTCGTCGCGCCCGACATGCGCGGCATGGGCGGGACGAGCGGCCCCGCCGGCCACCGCGAGTACGGCGTCGAGCACATCGTCGGCGACGTCGCTGGCCTCCTCGACCACCTCGGCGCGGAGCGGGCCGTGTTCAGCGGCCTGGACTTCGGGCTGTTCGCCGCCTACGACCTCGCCCACCGCCACCCCGAGCGGGTCGCGGCGATCATCGGGCTGGAGAACCCGTTCTTCACCCCGAGCGAGGAGTCGCCGCTGACGCTCGCCGCGCGGCAGGCGAAGCGGCACTTCAACCACATCCACTACTTCGCCGAGCCGGGCGTGGCCGACCGCGACCTCGCCGCGGCGCCGCGCGAGTTCCTGCGCAGGGTGTTCTACGCGCTGTCCAGCGACTACCACTACCTCGACGTGTGGCGGAAGCCGCCGGGGACGACCTACATCGACGCGCTGCCGGACGCGCCGCCGCTCCCGTGGCGGTGGATGAGCGACCTGGAGCTGGAGTTCTACGTCGACGCCTACAGCCGCAGCGGCTTCACCGGCGGGCTGAACTGGTACCGCGCGATGGACCTGTCCTGGGAGCACCGCAAGGCGTACGCGGGCCGCAAGAACCCCGTGCCGTTCTACTTCATCGGCAGCGAGCAGGACGCCGACCTGGAGGGCTGGCACGGCGACGACCCGCTGAGCAAGCTGCACGAGCACCACGAGGACGTCCGCGACGTCCGGATGCTCAAGGACGCGGGCCACATGATGCAGATGGAGCGGCCCGAGGAGACGACCGCGACCATGCTGGAATTCCTCGGAAGGAGCGGTGAATGGGCCTGACCGCAGACCGGGTGGCGGTGGTCACCGGGGCGAGCCGCGGCGCCGGGAAGGGCATCGCGCTCGCCCTCGGCGAGACCGGCGCGACCGTGTACGTGACCGGGCGCACCCGCGCCGACGGCGACGCCGACCTGCCGGGCAGCGTGTACGCGACCGCGAAGGAGATCGACGAGCGCGGCGGCACCGGCGTCCCGGTGATCTGCGACCACTCCGACGACGAGCAGGTCAAGGCCCTGTTCGAGCAGGTCGGGCGGGAGCGCGGCGGGCTGGACGTCCTCGTCAACAACGCGTTCACGATCCCGGACGGCCTGACCCGCAAGGGCCCGTTCTGGGAGAAGCCGCTCGCGCTGCAGAGCATGCTCGACGTCGGGATGCGGTCGGCGTACGTCGCGACGTACTACGCGGCGCCGCTGCTGGTCCGCGGCGACGGCGGCCTCGTCGTGAACACCTCGTCGTTCGGCGGGCGGTGCTACATGCACGGCCCCGCCTACGGCGCCGGAAAGGCCGCCGTGGACAAGATGGCCCACGACATGGCGGTCGATTTCCGGCCCTACAACGTCGCGGTCATCTCGCTGTGGATGGGGCTGCTGAAGACCGAGCGGAACAAGGCCCTCTTCGACGGCGTCCCCGACAAGTACGCCTCGTTCGCCGCCGGCGCCGAGTCGCCGGAGTTCAGCGGCCGCGTCATCGACGCGCTCGCCCGTTCCGACGACCCGATGAAATGGACGGGGCGGGTCCTCATCGGCGCGGAACTCGGCGAGGAACTCGGCGTCACCGACATCGACGGGAGCAAGCCGCGGTCGCATCGCGGAATGCTCGGCGACCCGCCGGAATTCAACCCCGCCGTCGTCGAATAGCCTCTCACCGCAGAAGCACGGCGGTCAGCAGCGCCGCGACGGCGAGCGCCCCGTCCGCGAGCCAGACCGCCTTGGCCAGCCGGTTCAGCCACGCCGGAGCGCGGCCGGCATGCGGCGCGCCCGCGTGCCGGCCGCGTCCCCGCCGGCGCCGGCCCTGATGGCGCCGCCGCATCCCCCCCGCGGAGCGCCCCCGTATCCCGGTGCCGGCGACCATCAGCCCCCCAGAAACCGCGCGGAGCGGTCTCCGCCCCCGTGACCTTTCGATAATGAGATTAGCGTGCGAGCCATTCCCGAAGCGCCGATAACGGCCGGCGGAAGCGGCCCTTAGGGAACCCTTAATCAAGTGCTGATCGAGTGTTAAGCGCGGCCGGCGGACGCTTCCCGGCCGCCTTCCGGAGTGCGCCGTTCGTTTTCCGCGGGCCCGCGCGATGCCTTATGGTCCAACCGTGGCCTCGATCCTGCTGGTGGAAGACGACGAGCACGTGCGGCGTGCGCTGATCCGGGAGCTGACCGACCTCGGGCATTCGGTCCGCAGCGCGGGACGGGCCCTGGACGCGCTGCGGGAGGCCACCGCCACCGCGCCCGAGGCCGTCGTGCTGGACCTCGGCCTGCCCGACCTCGACGGCGGCGAGGCACTGAAGATGCTGCGCGCGGTGTCCGACGTCCCGGTGATCGTGGCGACCGCGCGGGACGGCGAGGCGGAGATCATCCGGCTGCTCGGCGCGGGCGCCGACGACTACGTGGTGAAGCCGTTCTCCGCCGACCACCTGCACGCCCGGCTGGAGGCGGTGCTGCGGCGCGCCCGCTCGCAGCCGCACCGCGACGCGGTCGTGCTCGGCGAGCTGCGCGTCGACCTCGAACGGCGGCAGGCGTCCATGGGCGGCGCGCCGCTGCGGCTGTCGCGCCGCGAGTTCGACCTGCTCGGCTACCTCGCGGAGAACGCCGGACGGGTCGTCGGGCGGCGCGAGCTGCTCGCGAAGGTGTGGCAGCAGCCCTACGGCGACGACCAGACCATCGACGTCCACCTGTCGTGGCTGCGCCGCAAGATGGGCGAGAACGCCGCCGCGCCCCGCTACCTGCACACCGTCCGGGGCGTCGGGGTGATGCTCGTCGGCCCCGAGTGAGCGGGGCCGGGCGGTCCGGTGCCGGGGCGGTTCAGTACTCGTAGACCTGGACGAGCGTCGGGTGGCCGTTCCAGGTCGCGAACACCGCCGACCCGTGCTCGCCGTCGGTGAGGTCGACGCGCAGCCAGGTGCTCTTGCGCCACGTCTTCACCTCGAACCCGCTGTCCGGAACGGCCGACACCAGCCGCGCGGACGAGGAGGTCAGCGACAGGACGACGCGTCCGTGCTTCACCACGTAGGTGCGGACCTTCCCGGCCCCGGCGTCCGTCGAGGGAGCGGACGTCGGCGACGCCGGCGCGCTCGTCCGAGCGGACGCGGACGGCGACGTCGAGGGCGCGACGGTGCGGTGCGGAGCCGAGGACGACACCGTCGGCGACGCACCGGACGGCCCGGCGGGCGGCGTAGGCGGCCGCCCGCGCTGGACGGGGACGTTCGCCGCGAGGTCGGGCGCCTGCAGCGTCGTGCCGCGCAGCGCGTGGCCGACCCCGGCCCAGCTGATCGCCATGCCGGCCGCCGTCGTGGCCACCCACACGACGGTGAAACGAAAACGAACCCGCATTGGCCTAGTATCTCCGAAACCAGTGGCGGTTCGCCCATAGACCAACTCAAAACGCAGGGCCGGGGGGAGAGTCGATGAGAGGTGCGCTGGCGCGGATCGCCACCGCGGTGACGGCGATGGTGGCGCTGTCGTTCGTCGTCCCGCTCGGCCTCCTGGTCGGGCAGATGGCGCACGACCGGGCGCTGTCGGCCGCCGCGCAGCAGGCCGCCTCCCTCGAACCCGTCCTGACCGTCACCGCCGCGCCCGCCTCGCTCGCCGACGCCGTCGGCTCCACCCCCGCCGGCGCCGCCGGGCGGCTCGCGCTGCACCCGGCGCAGGGCCCCGCGATCGGGTCGGCGCACGCGTCGGACGCCGACGTCGGCAGGGCGCGCGCGCTGCGCCGCGCGTTCACCGCCGCCGCGGCCGGCGGGACGGTCCTGCTCACCCCCGCGCTGCTGGACTCCGACCGCGTCGCCGTCATCGAGGTGTACGTGCCGGACGCGGAGCTGAACCGGGGCGTGGCGCGGTCGCGCACCATCCTCGGGCTCGTCGCGGTCGCGCTGGTGCTGGTGTCGGTGGCGATGGCCGACCGGCTCGCGGTCCGGGTGGTGAAGGCCGCCGACGGGCTGGCGAACGCGGTGACCCGGGTCGGCGACGGCGACCTGGAGGCCCGCGTCGCGCCCGGCGGGCCGCCGGAGCTGCGCGCCGCCGGGACCGCGTTCAACCGGATGGCGGACCGGCTCGTCCGGCTGCTGGAGGCGGAGCGGGAGTCGGCCGCCGACCTGTCGCACCGGCTGCGCACCCCGCTGACCGCGCTGCGGGTGAACCTCAACGGCCTCGCCGCCAACCCCGCCGACCCGGCCCGGATGGCGCACAGCCAGGACGCGCTGAGCCGGCTGGAGGAGACCGTCGACGAGATCATCGCGACGGCGCGGCGGCCCGCGGCCGAGCGGCCGTCCTGCGACGCGGCGGCGGTCGTCCGGCGGCGGATGGAGTTCTGGTCGGCGCTGGCCGCCGACCAGGGCCGCGACTGCGAGGTGCTGGTCCCGGACGGCGCGGTCCGGGTGCCGGTCGGCGAGGACGAGCTCGTCGCCGCCGTGGACGCGCTGCTCGGCAACGTGTTCCGGCACACCCGGCAGCGCACCGCGCTGTCGGTCACGCTGCACCAGGGGCGGTACTCCACCGGCCTCCTGGTCGGCGACGCCGGGCCCGGCATCCCGGACGCGGAGGCGGCGCTGCGGCGCGGCGCGAGCGGCACCGGCTCCACCGGTCTCGGCCTGGACATCGCGCGCCGGCTCGCCGAGTCGACCGGCGGGTCGCTGAAGATCGGCGAGGCGGCGCTGGGCGGCGCGCAGATCGAGCTGTGGCTGCGCACCGAGTCCCGGCCGCCGTCCCGCCGCGCCGCCCGCCGCCCCCGCCGGCGGGCCCGCAAGCAGCGGGCCCGCGAGTAGCCGGACCTACTTGTCGTTGCGGGGGACGTAGAGGCGGATGTCGTCGACGACCGCCTCGCCCTCGTAGTAGTTCAGGTGCGGGTCGCCGATGATGAACGAGTCCGGGTACGCCGAGCCCTTCGGCCAGGTGTGCTTCGTGACGTAGGTGCCGTCCGGGCCCTTGTGGACGAGCCTGCGGTCGAAGCGGCCGTCGTACTCGCCGGGCGTCTGGTTGTAGTGCCAGATCGGGCGGCCGTGCTCGATGAAGTCGTGGTGGACGCGCAGCGTCGCCTGCCCGATGAACCGGAACGGCCCGCTCATCTCCAGCGTGTACCCGGTGTCGTCGCGCTCGACGGCGAACCGGTACGACGCCTTCGGCAGCAGCTGCGGCTGCAGCTCCGCGCTGGTCAGGTGCCCCTCGAACCGCTTGCCGGGCCCGTAGTGCTTGTCCAGCGACGCGTTCCCGCAGCGGGTCTTCGCGTAGTACTCGTTGCTGATGTTGTTGTCCGGCCCGCCGATGAACTTGTCGCCGCGCGCGAACAGCGCGTTCACGCCGTTGAAGGTGCCGTCGAACGTCCGGTACATCTTGCGGGTCTTCGGGTTGCAGGTCGCGGCGTGCTGCCAGCGCGGAAGGTCGCTGTAGTAGCCGTCCATGATGACCTTGCGGCGGAAGTGGATGTCGGGGTTGCCGTGCGGCGCGGGCGTCGCGTAGTCGAGGATCGTCATGTAGTAGAAGCCGTTCTCCCGCGTCACGTCCGGGTACTGGCAGCGCGACTTGCCGGGGAGAGCACCCGTGAACGTCCACGGGTAGCGGGTCTTGCACGGCTCCTTGGTGTAGCCGTTGTGCCGGCCGTTGTAGTCGAACGTGCCGTTGCGCTTCCCGCCGAAGTCGATGCCGCGCAGCGTCATCTCGACGCGGTAGTGGCGCGGCAGCGGGTGCGTCGGCCGGATCAGCACGCCCGCGTCCCAGCTCGGCTCGGAGATCCGCGCGGCCCGCTGCCCGCCGGGCAGCGTGACCGTCGACAGGCCGGGGCGGGAGTCGGGGCGGCCGTCGTGGTTCTTGTCGACGGCGGCGACCTCGGCGGTGAGCCATCCCTTGCTGCCGAACGCGACGCGCTTGCGGTACACGTTCAGCGTCGCCATCTGCTTCTTGAACAGCGGGCCGCTCATCTTCGTCCACGCCTCGCCGTCGTCGTCGAACGCGTCGACGTTCCACGGGCTGCGCTTGCCCTGCGGGTCCAGCCGCCACTTCGCGCCGTCGACGTGCAGCGGACGGTTGAAGTTCTCCGCGTCCATCAGCACCCAGCGGCCCTTGCCGGACGCGCTCGCCGCGCCCCCGGCGGACGCGTTCCCGGCGGGCTCCGGCCACGCCACGGAGGCGGTCGTCATGGCGGTCGCCCCGGCGGCGGCGATGGCGGCCTTCCAGCTTCTCTTCACGGCGTGACTCCTCGGTTGCCCGGACCAGGCGGGCGCTGTGCCCTCCGGTGGTCAATCAGAGAGCCCGCCCGGCGTGCACGTGCCGCCCGACATGCGGTCTTGCCCCTTTCTTGGCCGGGCCCTGCGCCGCGCCGGGGGCGCCGCTGAAGAAGCCCTGGATTTTCGGTTATCGGCCGTCCCGCGCGGGGTCTGCTGCGTGTTCGCACCCCCGACGAGAAGGATGTGGCATCGCCATGAGCTACCCCCCTGCCCGCGGCACCGGACGCCCGCGCCCGTCCGGGCCGCGCCCCGGCCGGCCGCGCCGGGCGTCCCGCCGCGTCGCCGCCTGGACGGCCGCGGGGGCGGCGGGCCTGCTGGTGATCGGCGGCGTCGCCGGGACGGCCGCCGGCGCGTTCGGGGGCGGCGCCGACGGCTCCCCCGCCGCGAGCGGCTCGTCGCTGTCGCCGAGCGCCGCGCCGTCCCGCGCCGTCGCCGACGCGCCGCGGCCCACGCCGACCCGCAAGGCGCAGCCGAAGCGGCACAAGAAGGCCAAGCCGTCGCACAAGCCGACGCCGCGCACGACGCACCACCGTCCCGCCAAGACGGCGCCCGCGAAACCGAAGACCCCCGCCGCGCCCGTCGGCGGGACCGCCGGACGGTACGCCTCGCAGGTCGTCGCGCTGGTCAACGCCGAGCGCGCCAAGCACGGCTGCCGCGCCCTGACCGTCAACACCAAGCTCGCGCGGGCCGCGCAGGCGTTCTCGTCCGACATGCGCGCCCGCAACTTCTTCGACCACACCGACCCGGACGGCAAGGACCCGGGTGACCGCATCACCGCCGCCGGCTACCGCTGGTCCTCCTACGGCGAGAACATCGCCAAGGGCCAGGCGACGCCCGCGAGCGTGATGGACGCGTGGATGCACAGCTCCGGCCACCGCGCGAACATCCTGAACTGCGGGTTCAAGGAGATCGGCGTCGGCGTGGTGCTGAGCGGCGGCCCCTACTGGACGCAGGACTTCGGCACGAGCCGCTGACCGTCAGGCGGGGGCCGCGAAGTCCTGGGTCCACCAGGGCCCGCCGGCCCCCCGCACGACGCCCACCCCGATCATCGTCAGCCGGCAGTTCAGGATGTTGGCCCGGTGCCCCTGGCTGTTCATCCAGGACGACATCACGGCGGGCGGCGACGCCTGGCCCTGCGCGATGTTCTCCGCCCACGCGCTCCAGCGGAAACCGGCGGCGGTGATCCGGTCGCCCGGGTCGCTGCCGCCCGCGCCGCGATGGTCGAGGGCGCGCCGGGACGCCATGTCCTCCGCGTGTCCCTGCGCGGCCTTGTGCAGGGCGGGCGAGACGCGCAGCGGCCGGCATCCGGCCTTCGCCCGGTTCCGGTTGACCAGCGCGACGACCTGCTGCTCGACGGTCGGCTTCGCGGTCTTCGCCGGGCGCGGCGCGATGTGGTCCTTGACGGACGTGGCGCCCGGACGCGGCGTCGTCGGCGTGGGCGACGGCGTCCGGTGTGCGGCGACCGGCGGGTCGTTTCTGCGCGGCGGCTCGTCCGGCGAGCCGTCCCCCATGCCCCAGAAGACGACCGCCGCGCCCGCGACGCCGACCGCCGCGGCGCCCGCCACCCACTTCGCCGCGGAGAGACCAGCCCCCTTCGCCGCACCCGCCCCCGCGCTCGCGCCGGACGTCGCCGCCGGCGGCGCGGCCGCGAACCCCGCCGCGATCGCGTGCAGCGGATGCGCGGCGGGCAGCGGCACCATGACCAGGCCCGCGAGCAGCGCCTCCGGCGGCAGCAGGTCCCGCTGCCGGGCCGCGCAGGCCCGGCAGCCGCGGACGTGCTTGGCGACGCGCTTGCGCCACAGCGGCGACGGCCGCCCGTCCCACTCCGCGAGCACCGGGATCAGGCCCTCGCACCGCCGCTCCGCCCCCACCGCCCGGACGACACCGCGGCACGTCGCGAGCTGCTTCTTCATCCGCTGCACCCGCACCGCCGCGTGCGCCGCCGACACCCCGAGCGCGTCCGCCAGCTCGCTGCGGCTCAGGTGCCCCGACGCCTCCAGCCACCACAGGCCGAGCAGCTCGCGCTCCCCCGCGTCCAGCCAGCGGGTCGCCTCGGCGATCTCGCGGCGCTGCCCGGACAGCTCCAGCCGCAGTACGGCGGCCTCGGCGAAGTCGGCCTCGGATGCGGCGACGCGCGCCAGCGACTCGGGGTCCATCGGCGTCCCGCGCTGCAGCGCCGACCAGCGGCGCCGCACCTGGTTCATCGCGATGGACACCAGCCACGACCGGAACCGGCGCGGCTCGCGCAGGCCGTGCAGCCCGCCGAGCGCGCGCAGCACCGAGTCCTGGACGACGTCGTCCACGTCGGCGTGGCCGTCGAGGGCCCAGCCGACCACGTTGTACAGCAGCGGCAGGTGCTCGGCGACCAGCCGCTCCCTGGCCTCGCGGTCGCCGTCCTGCGCCGCCCGGACCAGTAGGTCCACGTCCTCGCCCACGCGCGTCACCGTCCCTCCAGCGGATCGCCCCCGATCCTCTGGAGACCTCCTGACGCACCGCAGATAACAACAAGCACGTCATCTCGGGCAAGTCTGGAGGGGACGGTGTCAGCGGACGACGTCGAAGACGTTCTTCTGGATCCCGTTCGCGTACGCCTCGTGCTCGACGAGCCGGAGCTTCTGCGCGTCCTTGTCCGTGGCGCTGAACAGCCGCTTGCCCGCGCCGAGGAGCAGCGGGAACACCAGCAGGTGGTAGCGGTCGACCAGGTCCGCGTCCGCGAGGTCCCGGACGAGCGAGGCGCTGCCGTGCACGATGATCGGGCCGCCCTCGGTCTCCTTCAGCGCGGCGACGTCGTCCAGCGACCGCAGGATCGTGGTCTCGCCCCAGTCCGAGACCAGGTCGTCATCGCCGAGGGTGGTGGAGACGACGTACTTCGGCATCACCTTGTAGTCGGCGAACTCCGCCATGCCCGGCCAGACGGGGCTGAACGCCTCGTAGCTGAGCCGGCCCATCATCATCGCGCCGGCCTCCTGCTGCTCCCGGCCCTTGATCTCGTAGGCCTCGGGCAGGAACTCGACGTCCTTGAACGTCCACCCGGAGTTGCGGTAGCCGGGCTCCCCGCCGGGCCCCTCGACGACACCGTCGAGCGAGACGAAGGCGGTGCTGATCAGAGTGCGCATCTGGGGTCTCCAAGGGTCTGGCGCGGAACGGGTTCGGCCGGATCCTTCCCGGCCTTCCACCCACAACAGACCATCCCCGCCCCCAGAACTCATCGCGGGGCGTGCGCCGTTACCCGGACTCCCGCGCGGCTCGCCTCAGAGCGTCGAGCGCATCCGCCTTCACGATGACGGCCTTGCCCGGCACGCCGCGTACCAGGCCGCGCTCCTTGAGGATCTTGACCGCCTCCGTCGCCGTGCGCGGCGAGACGTCGCACTCCTCTGCCAGCTCGGCCCCGGAGGGAATGGCCGTCCGGGGCGGGTAGGTCCCGTCCGCGATGCGCGCGGCGACCAGGTCCGCCAGCTGCACTCGCAGGGGCGCATCACCGTCGAGCTCGACCATGATCCAACGGTATGCCGAAATTGCGTATGCTTCTTAGCTCGCTTAAGCTGCACAGCGTGCGTAGGTTGCTTAAGCTGGGGTCACAAAAACGCCCCGCCCGGACGCTGGAACCGTCTGGACGGGGCTAGGACCGGACGCCCTGGGAGGCGAACGACCCATGACACCCGATGCTAGAGCGCGGCTTGAGGCGCTCGGGACCGTTCTGCGCGCGCACGGGATGAGTGCGTGGTTCACGCTGGACGGCCTTCATGTCGAGAACCCGGACGCGGACGGCTGCTGCACCGTCCATCCGTGCGCCGTCATCACCGTCGCGCCGCGCGCGGAGGACGCGGGGCGGCCGTGGTTCTGGACGGGGTGGCGGCAGCCGCTCGCGGAGGCGGACCAGGTGACCGACGCCGTCCTGGCGATCAAGGGCCTGCTCGACGGGACGCCGGGCCTGTGACCGCGCTGGTGACGGCGGCGATCGCCATCGCCGCGGCGGTGCTGGCGAGTTCGGCGACCGCGCTGGCGATCCCCCGGCGCGCCCGCTACGTCGGCAGGCACCGCGCACCCTTCTGAGGACTCGTTGACTTGCGGCGTGTCGGCCTTAAGCGAGCCGTCTTAAGGCCGACACGCCGCAAGTCAACGGGCGGCGAGGGTGCGGACGGCGTCGGCGATGGCGGGGCGGAGGGCGTCCAGCGAGTGGTCGGGGCCGAGGAGCATGCGCCTGATCTGGGGCATCGCCAGGGGCCAGGCGACCAGGCCCAGCGTGAACAGCATCAGGGTGGCCGGGTCGCCGAAGGGCGACACCGCGGCCTCGACCTTGTCCAGGTAGTGGGCGGTCCGGGCCTCCTCGTCGGGGACGGGGCCGTCGCCGAGTTCGAGCGCCTCCCACAGGAGCAGGCGCAGGGCCTCGGGGTGGTCGCGGTGGTAGTCGAACAGCCGCTCGGCGTAGGCGCCGAGGTCGCCGCCGTCCACCGGGACGGCGGCGGCGAGGTCGGTCATGAGGCGTTCGAGGACGGCGGCGAAGAGCCGGTTCTTGTCGCCGAAGTAGTCGTAGATGGCCCGCTTGTTGGCCTCGGCGTTCGCGGCGATGCGGTCGACGCGGGCGCCGGCGACGCCGTGCTCGGCGAACTCGGCGGACGCCGCGGCGAGGATGCGTTCCCGGGTCGCGGCTGAGTCGTAGGCCATGCCCGCATTCTAACGAACCGGTTCGTTTGACGCGGCGCACGGTCATGGCGCAAGATCGAACCAACTGGTTCGTTCGATTGGAGGCCGGATGGTCGCAGTACGAGCGCCGGCGGCACGCCCGGCGCTGTTCACGGCGATGGCGGTGTGCAGCGGCGCCACCGTCGCCAACGTCTACCTCGCCCAGCCGCTGCTGGACCTGTTCGCCCGCGGGCTCGGCGTCTCGCCGGCGGCCGCCGGGACCGTCGTCACCTGCGCGCAGTTCGGCTACGCGGGCGGCATCCTGTTCCTGGTGCCGCTCGGCGACGCGCGCCGCCGCCGGCCGCTGCTGGCCGCGCTGCTGGCCGTCACCGTGCTGATGCTGCTGGCGGCAGCGGCGGCGCCGGGCCTCGGCGTGCTCGCCGCGGCGACGGCCGTGGCCTGCGGCGCGACGGTGGTGCCGCAGGTGCTGATCCCGCTGGCCGCCGAGCTGGCGCCGCCGGAGCGGCGGGCCGGCGCCGTCGCCGGCGTCCAGATCGGCCTGATGACCGGGATCATCGGGTCGCGGGTCGTGGGCGGCGTCGTCGGCGAGGCGCTGGGATGGCGGTCCGTCTACGTGCTGGCGGCCGTCCTCACCGCGCTGGCGGGCTCGGTCACGGTGTGGCTGCTGCCCGCGGAGACCGAGCACCGCGGCGCGGCCTACGGACGCCTCCTGGCGTCACTGCCGGGACTGGTGCGGCGGGAGCCCGCGCTCCGGCACGCCTGCCTGCTGCACGGCGCCCTGTTCGGCGCCTACACCGCCACCTGGACGACGCTGGTCCTCGTCCTGACGCACGACCCGTACGGCTACAGCACCGCGGAGGCCGGGCTGTTCGGCCTGCTCGGGCTGTCCGGGACGGTGGCGGCGCCGTGGGCCGGACGGTTCGTCGACCGGCGCGGCCCGGTCCCGATCATGGCGGCGTCGGCCGTGCTGACGCTCGCCGCCGCCGGAGCGTACGCGGCCGGACGCGCCGTCCTGGCGTGCATGGTCGCGGCCGTCCTGCTGGGCAACCTCGCCGTGCAGTGGAGCCAGATCGCCAACCAGGCGCGCATCTTCGCGCACATCCCGGACGCGCGGAGCCGCGCCAACACCGTCTACATGGTCGCGGCGTTCCTGAGCGGCGCCGTGTCCGCGGCGCTGGCGAGCGCCGTCTACGGCTCGTACGGATGGGGCGGCGTCTGCACCGTGCAGGCCCTGCTCGCCCTCGCCGGGCTGGCGGTCGTCCCCGCCGTCCGGCGCCACGACTCGAAAGGAATCTCATGACCTTCCCCGCCATGCCCGCTTCCGTCCTGCGCTTCTTCGCGGCCTCGCAGGAGGGCGACGCCGCGGCCTGGGCGTCCGCCTTCGCCACCGACGGCGCGTTCCACGACCCGGTCGGGCAGCCGCCGATCGTCGGCCGGGACGCGATCCGCGACTTCATCGCCTCGGTCCTGCCGCGGTTCCGGCCGTTCCTCGGGCTGACGCCGGTGGAGGCGCACACGGTCGGCGCGTCCGTCGCCGTCTTCTGGCGCGGCGCGGCCGTGTCGCTGTCGGGGGCGCCCGTCAACTGGTCGGGCATCAACGTCTACGAGCTGGACGGGGACGGCCTCATCCGCGAGGCGCGCGCGTACTTCGACCAGCGGGTCTTCCAAGCGCAGCTCGGCTGACGCGGATCACGCGCCGGCGGCCGGGTCCTCGAAGTACGCGGCGGTCTCCTCGTCGGCCGGGTAGTAGGACTCGACGGCGATCTCGTCCAGGGTGATGTCCATCGGGGTGCCGAACGTGGTGATGGTGGAGAACAGCCGCAGCTCGCGGCCGCCATGGCGGACGATCATCGGGATCAGGACGTCGGATTCGACGGACGGCCCCTCGGCCTCGGGCTCCAGCAGTTCCTCGTAGAGGGCGGCGAGCCCGGGGTCGGGGGCGGCGGCGAGCTGGCGCCTGATCCGGGAGCGGAACACCGCGCGGACGTCGGCGAGGTTGACGACGAGGCGGGCGAGGCCGCGCGGGTCGAGGCCGAGCCGCACCAGGTTGACGGGCGGACGGAGCAGCTCGGGGTCGACCGCGGCGAGGAACGGGTCGACGGCGCGGTTGGTCATCACAATGTCCCAGCGGCGGTCGAACGCCAGCGCCGGGTACGGCTCGTGCGCGCGGAGCACCCGTTCGACGGCGTTCCGGGCGGCGGCGAGCGCGGTGTCGCCGAGCGGACGTTCGGCGTACCGGGGTGCGTGGCCGGCCGCGAGCAGCAGCCGGTTGCGGTCGCGCAGCGGCACGTCGAGCTGGTCGGCGAGCCGCAGGACCATGGCGGCGCTCGGGTTGGACCGGCCCGTCTCGACGAGGCTGACGTGCCGGGCGGACACGTCGGCGGCGATCGCGAGGTCGAGCTGGCTGAGCCCCCGCCGGTGCCGCCACAGCCGCAACAACTCCCCGACCGTGTGCATGATCCCCGAGCGTACTCATCGCGGAGCCGAACGCCATGAAATGGCATTTCATCGACAATCCGTGGTCGCCGCGGAAACACTGCGGCGCATGACGAACAAGGACATCGTTCAGCACGCACTCTCGGAACTGATCACGACGGGCAGCACGAAGGGACTCGAACCGCTGCTCGGCGAGGACTTCGTCCACCACCGGCCAGACGCGACCTCCTCCACCAAGACGGAATGGCTCGCCGCCGTCGAGGCCGCGCTCGTCCCGCTCGCCGGCATGCAGGTCGAGATCCGGCATCTGCTGGCCGACGGCGACCACGTCGTCCTGCACACGCGGCGGCGGCTGCCGGACGGCCCGGAGATCGCGGTCGTCGACATCTGGCGGGTCGACGGCGGGCTGATCAGCGAGGCGTGGGAGATCATCGAGCCGGTCGCCGCCGCCCACGCCAACCTCACCTGGTGGGACCCCGCCGACCGCTGACCCGGGCGGTAGCGTTTCGGGAATCGAAGCGCGGAGGGTGCATGGCGACACCGGGGAAACCCGTCCGGGGTTCGGCGACAGGCCGGCCGATCATGGCGGCGCTCGACCTGTTCGGGCGGCGGTGGACGCTGCGGATCGTCTGGGAGCTGCACGAGGGTCCGCTCGGGTTCCGGCCGTTGCAGCAGCGCTGCGACGGGATGTCGTCCAGCGTCCTCCGGCAGCGCCTGGTCGAGCTGGAAGAGGCGGGGCTCGTGCTCAAGACCGAGGACGGGCGGTACGGGCTGAGCCCGCTCGGGCAGGACGCGCGGGAGGCGCTCGGCCCGCTGTCCCGATGGTCGGAGCGGTGGGCGGCGGCGCTGGAGGACGGCCACTGACCCTTGTGCTTCGTTTTCCGAAGCGTGATGATGCTTCTGATAACGAAGCACAAGGGAGGCGTCATGGCACGCATCGCTCCGCTCGACCCCCCGTACGCAGCCGAGATCGGCGAGGCCCTCCGCAAGTGGATGCCGCCCGGCGCGGCGCACGAGCCGCTCGTCCTCTTCCGCACGCTGCACCGCAACCCGGAGCTGGCGTCCCGGATGCGGGTGCTCGGCGCCGGGCTGCTCGCGCACGGGCGGCTGCCCGCGCGGGACCGCGAGATCGTCATCGACCGGACGTGCGCACGGGCCGGGTGCTCGTACGAGTGGGGCGTGCACGTCGCGGTGTTCGGCGAGGCCGCCGGGCTGACGGCGCGGCAGGTCGAGGCGACCGTCACCGGCGACCCCGAGCCCTGGACGGAGCGGGAGGCGGCGCTCGTCCGGGCCGTCGACGAGCTGCACGAGTCCGCGGGGATCGCGCCGGAGACGTGGGCGCGCCTCGCCGGCCACTACGACGAGGCCGAACTGCTGGAGCTGCTCGTCCTCGCGGGCTGGTACCGGACGATCAGCCAGCTGATCAACGCGCTGGAGATCGCGGACGAGCCGTGGGCGCCCGGCTTCACTAGGGTGGAGGCGACCGGAGGGTGAGGGACGTGTCGCGTCGGGCGCTGGGGCAGTTGGAGGCGGAGGTCCTCGCCGCGCTGGCCGGGCTCGGCGGCGACGCCGGGACCGCCGAGCTGACGGCGCGGCTGGACGGCGAGCCCGCGTACACGACGGTCGGCACGATCCTTTACCGGCTGTACCGCAAGGGGATCGTGACGCGGGTCCGGGACGGCCGGCAGTACCGGTACCGGCTCGCTGTGGACGAGTCGGCGCTGGTCGCCGACCGGATGCGCGACCAGCTGCGGCACGCCAGCGATCCGGGGAGCGTGCTGAGCCGGTTCGTCCGGACGCTCACCCCCGAGGAGGAGCGGAAGCTGCGCGAGCTCCTCGGCGGTGCGGAGTGACCTGGTTCACCGTCCTGCCGTTCGCGCTGATGGCGGCCTTGAGCGCGGTGCTGGGCCGGGTCCGGCTGCCGCTGCATCCGGTGTGGTGCGCGCGGGTGCTGGCGACGACCGCGGGCATGACGGCGGTGGCGGCGCTCGGCACCGGCTTCTTCGTCGCGGTGAACTACGCGGCCACACTGGCGCCTGCGGCGGCGGCACGCCTGCCGGAGTGGGCGCTGTTCGGGGACGACCGTCCGGTGCCGGACGTGGTGGGGGTGCCGGCGGTGCTGCTGTCGGCGGCGGGGCTCGCGGTCGCGGGACGGACGGCCGTCCGGTGGGTGCGGGAACTGCGCGCGGCGAGGGACGGCGCAGGCCGGGTCCTGGAGACGGGGGTGCCGATGGCCGTCGCCGTGCCGGGACGGGGTGGCGGGGTGCTCGTGTCGCGGGGCCTGCTGCGCGGCCTGGCGGCCGAGGAGCTTCGGGTGGTGTTCGAGCACGAGGGCTCGCACCTGCGGCACCGCCACCACCGGTACCTGGCGGCGGGCGCGGTCGCGGCGGCGCTGCTGCCGCTGCGGCGGCTGGACGGCGCGCTGCGGCTGGCGGTGGAGCGGTGGGCGGACGAGGACGCCGCCGAGGCGGTCGGCGACCGGGCGCTGGTCGCCCGCACGATCGCCAAGGTCGCGCTCGCCCAGCCCGCGGCGCCCGGCCCGGCCCCGGGATTCGCCGACTCTGGGGTGGTGCGGCGCGTCGAGGCGCTGCTCGGCGCGCCGCCCGCCCGCAACGCGGTCGCGGGGCCGCTGCTGTTCCTGGGCGACGCCCTGCTCACCGGCTCGCTGGCCGCGGTCGCCCTCCAGCTCGACCACGCGCTGGCCGCACTGCCGCCCGTGTGGTGACTTACAGCTCGAACTCGGCGGGCGGCAGCCCGACGGCGAAGCACGCCTCGCGGACGACGGCCTTCTCGGCAGCGTCGAAGTCGCCGTCGGCGCCGCCGATGACGATGCCGATCTGGATGACGGCGCGGGCCTCGGCGGGCTTCTTCTTCACCTTGCCGATGTCCTGCAGCACCGCGACCTTGCCGAAGTCGAAGTCCGCGGTGAGCTTGGCGACGTAGTCGTTGAAGCGGCGCTGCAGGTCGTCGGCCGGGAAGTTCTGCAGCACCTCGTTGCCCATGATCAGCGAGGCGGTGCGCTGCCGCTCGGCCGCGTCGACGCTGCCGTCGGCCGCCGCGACCAGCGCGCACATCGCCATGCTCGCGTCGCGGAACGCCCCGCTGGTCAGTTCGTTCTTCTTGCTGAGCAGCTGCGTCTGCATCGTCTGGGTCGACTCGCGGAGCCTGTTCCAGAGAGCCATCGCGTCCCTTCCGTCGCCGTGCGGACCGTCCGCACCTGCTCCTACAACTGTAGTAATCAGCGGAAGGTTCCCGGAGACGCGAGCGGGGGCGGGGCCGCACGCGGCCCCGCCCCCCGTCGCGACGCGCTGTCAGGCCCGAAGGCCGCTCGCGTAGTCGGCGAACCGCTCGTCGACCTCGGCGGCGGTCAGCCCGAAGTCCTCCAGCGAGTAGCGGTGCGCGGGCTTGGCGGCGCCGGCGGTGCTCTCGCCGTGCAGGTCCGCCATCGCCGTCCGGGCAGCGCCGGTGAACGGCAGCCCGAAGTGCGCGTAGACGGCCTCGACCGTGCCGATCGGGTCGCGGACGAAGTCGTCGTAGTACACGTCGGCGAACTGCGCCTGGTCGTGCCGGGCCCGCTCGGCGCGGAACGCCTCCAGGCCGCGGCTCCACAGGTCGAGCTGGTCGCGGCCGATCGTCGCGCCGGTGAAGACGTCCGACCAGCCGTCGGTGGCGTGCGCGGCGAGGCTGCACATGGACGCCATCGCGGTGCGCGGCGTCCGGTGCGTCTGGACGATCAGCGCGTCCGGGTAGACCTCCAGGAGCGCGTCGAGCGCGAACAGGTGGCTCGGGTTCTTCAGCACCCAGCGGCGGCCGACGTCGTTCAGGCCGATGAGCTGGAGGTTGCGGCGGTGCCGGGCGTAGGCGGGCGTCCAGTCCTGCTCGGCCAGCCACGACGAGTACGTCGGCAGGTGCGCCAGGCACTCGAACGAGATCGACAGCATGTTCTGCCGGAGCAGCTGCCAGCACTCCTCGACGGAGTCCGCCGAGATGTAGTGGACGCCCATGAACTCCGGGTTCTCGACGTGGTGCCGGCGGTACCCGGCGTCGATCGCCTGGAAGACGGGGTCGTCCGCCCACGTCTCGCGCGGCGGCCGCGGCTGCGGGACCTCCGCCAGCCACAGGTCGAGGCCCTGGTGCGCGGGGTCGGCGGTGAGCAGCCGGTGCAGCGCCGTGGTGCCGGTGCGCGGCAGGCCCGTGACGAAGATCGGCCGCTCGACCGGGACGTCCGCGTGCTCGGGATGCCGTTTCCAGGCGGCCTCGGAGAACTGCCGGGCGGCGAGGGCGCCGCGCAGCATCGCGCGCTGCGCCTTGTTCCCGAGCGGGGTGAGCCCGGCGTCCTTCGCCAGCGAGTCCAGCAGGACGGTGAGCCCGCCGAGGTAGTCGTCGTCACCGAACTCCGTCATGCCGGTGACCCTGCTCGCGGACGCGTGGAGGTCCTCGACCGTCCCCACGCTCTCGCGGCCTGCGCTCATCGTTCCCCGCTTCCTAGTGGTGCCACTCGCCGGAGTTGACGTCCAGGCACTGCCCGGTGACCGCGCGGGCGAGCGGCGACAGCATGAACACGACGGCGTCGGCGACCTCGTCGGGTTCGGGGAGCCTGCGCAGGTCGGTGGTGGCGGCGTTCTCGTCGTAGACCTGCTGCATCGGGACGCCACGCTTCTCGGCGAGGTGGTTGAAGTACCACTGCAGGTTGTCGGCCCAGATGTAGCCGGGCGCGATCGTGTTGACGCGGATGCCGCGCGGCCCGAGCTCGGTCGACAGGTTCTGCGTCATCGCCAGCAGCGCGGCCTTCGCCATCTTGTAGGCGCCGAAGGTGCGCCGCGAGTGCCGCAGCACCGCCGAGTTGATCATCACGACGGAGCCGCCGCGCTCCTCCAGCGCCGGGACGAACAGCTTCGTCAGCCGCAGCGCGGCCAGCACGTTCGTCTCGAACCCGGCCCGCACCCCGTCGAGGTCGACCTTCATCAGGTCGCGCAGCGGCGGCGTCGCGAACGCGTTGTTGACCAGCCCGTCGACCCGTCCGAACGACGCGAGGGCCGTCTCGGTGAGCCGTTCGCAGGCCGCGGCGTCGTTGATGTCGGTCGGGACGGTGACGGCGCGGCGGCCGAGTCCCTCGACCTCCTTCGCGACCTCCGCGAGCCGCTCCTCGTTGCGGGCCGCGAGCACGATGTCGGCGCCCGCCTTGGCGCACTGGAGCGCGAGGCCGCGGCCGAGGCCGGGACCGACCCCGGAGACGACGACGACCTTGTCCTTGAGCAGTTCCGAGCCCATCAGCCGAGCATCCTCCGTGCGACGGCGACCTGCCGGGCCGCGATCCGTTCCGACCATTCGGTCGCATCGACGCGCTGGCTCTCGTAGTGCGGCAGCACGCGCGGCAGCTCGTCGAACTTGACGATCTCGACCGTGGGGCCGTCCTCGGCGGTGAGGTCGCGGGTGAGCCGCTGCCAGCGGAACTGCAGGTAGCCGCGGCGGTGGCCGGTCCGCTCGATCCAGTTGGCGAGGCCGGGGTCGCGCTCGCTCAGCACGTAGCGGATCTTGCCGTCCGGGTCCACGCGCGCCTGGTCGCGGGTGAGGCTCGTCTGGTGGTTGATGTAGTCCAGCGAGACGTACCACATGCTGCCGAGCTGGAAGCCCTGGTAGGGCGCCACCGACGGGTCCGCGGCGGGCGCGGTGATCACCATGACCTCGTCGTCGTCGAGGTCGTAGTGCCCGACGGACGAGAACTGCGTCGCGAGCCCGCCCGGCGTCGGCCGCGGCTCGGTCATCGTGTTGACCGGCAGCTGCAGGTAGTGCCATTCGGGGAACGCCAGGAACGTCTTGATCCTGGACACCAGCATCTTCCCCGCGACCGCGTACCGCCGCGCCATCCGCTCGGACGGGACGGGCTCCGGGGACGTGCCGAGCGTGTCGGCGCGGTGGATGCGGATCTCCCCCGGCCGCTCGTTCTCCCAGTCGCTGAACACCTCGCGGACGATCAGCATCGCCGAGCCGGGAGTGAACGCGACGTGGTCGTCGCCGGCGTTCTCCTTCGGCGGGCCGAACGTCAGCCGGAACGTCCCGTCCTCGGCGATGTTCAGCTTCCGGTCGTCGAACGCGGTGAGGCTGTCGGGCGACTGGGTCGGCGAGTAGTCGCCGTTCATGATCTGGAAGCTGAGGTCGGCGGTGGTGCCGCGGCGCCCGGTGACGACGTACTCCGCGTCGTCCCTGATGTAGGCGTGGAAGTACAGCGTGTCCGGGTTGTCCAGGCCCAGCTTGGTGTACGGGCCGGTGGACGAGGCGAAGTACGGGTGGTCGTGCTGGTAGGCGCCGACCATGTGCAGCGACGCCTTGATGCTGCCGGCGAGGTAGTCCAGGCCCTCGGCGAGGTCCTGGTCGGTCTTGACGAACGGCGCGTTGCGGATGATCTGCTCGGCCTCGACGACGGCGTCGGCGAACGGGCGCGTCGCGGCGTCGGGACGGTGTGTTGCGTCGGTGGCCACCGGGCTCTCCTGGGGACGCGGGATCGGCGCGTGCGCGGGGCGCTGCTCGCGCGTATCGGGACCGGACGGTAGAACGCGTTCTATGTCCGGGTCAACGCACGGGTCCCGATCACCGGGAGCCGGGCACCGGGGTGGTGAACTTCAGGCTCGGGACGTCGTCGAGCGACACCATGTACTCGTATGTCCGGGTGTGCCCGGTCTTCTCGACCAGCCACCGGCCGTCCTCGCCGCGCCGGTAGACGTCGTGGTAGAAAGCGGCGCCGCGGATGAGCAGCCGGTGCTCCGGGATGATGATCGTGTCGTCGAGCGACCAGACGCCGGTCGCCCGGTCCCCGTCGATGTCGATCTCCGGGGCGCCGGCGGTGTGCGCGCTGATCTTGTCGGCGCCCAGGTTGGCGCGCATGTAGTCGATGATCGCGTCCCGTCCCTCCAGGCGGAGGGTCTTGCCGAGCACGGGGGTGTCGTACTCGGCGACGGCGGCCGCGGTGAACAGCCCGGCGAACTCGTCCCACTGCTTGAGGTCGACGCAGCGCAGGTAGCGGTGCTTGAGCCGGCGGATCTCTTCCAGGGCTTCCAGGTCCATGCGAGACAGCCTGACCGGTCCGCCCGCGCAAGACAAGAACGTGTTCTAACAATCCGGGGACGGCGCGGACTCCGCCGCCGCCGCGGCGGCGCGGCGCGCGCGGCGGCGCCGCTGCTCGGCCACGTCCGCGACCGGCGCCGACAGCAGCAGCGTGCGCGTGTACGGATGCTCGGGCGCCTCGGTGACCCGCGCGGCCTCCCCCGTCTCCACGATCCGGCCCTCATGGATCACCGCGACGCGGTGGCTCATCGTCCGCACGACCGACAGGTCGTGCGACACGAACAGGTAGGCGACGGCGGTCTCCTCCTGGATCTCCAGCAGCAGGTCGAGGATGGTGCGCTGGGTCGTGAGGTCGAGCGCCGACACCGGCTCGTCGCACACGATCAGCCGGGGCCGCAGCGCGAGGGCGCGCGCGATCGCGATCCGCTGCCGCTGCCCGCCGGAGAACTCGCGCGGCAGCCGGTGCGCCGCGTCGGCGGGCAGGCGGACGCGGTCCAGCAGCGCGGCGATGCGGGCGCGCGTGGCGCGGGCCTCGCCGCCCTGCGCGATCAGCGGCTCGGCGAGCGTGTCGCCGATGGTCAGCGACGGGTTCAGCGACGTGTACGGGTCCTGGAAGATCACCTGGAGGTCGCGGCTGAGCGCGCGGCGGCGGGCCGCGGTCGCGGTGTCGATGCGCTCCCCGTCGAACGTGACCGTGCCGGACGCGACCGGGACGAGGCCGAGGATCGCCCGGCCGATCGTCGTCTTCCCGGAGCCGGACTCGCCGACCAGGCCGAGCGTCTCGGCGGGCCGGACGTCCAGGTCGATCCCCTTCAGCACCTCCGTGCGCGCGCGCCGCCGCCTGCCGGGGAACGACACGTGCACGTCGCGCAGCGACAGCAGGGCCTCGTGTTGCGGTGATGCGGTGCTCACGCGGTCTCGCTCCTCGCTTCGACGGGCCGCCAGGGCGCGCGCGGGGGCGCGTCGTCCAGGACGGCGTCCAGCAGCCGGCGGGTATAGGGGTCCTGCGGGTCGCGCAGGACCCGGTCGGTGGCGCCGGTCTCCACGATCCGCCCCTCGTTCATCACCGCGACGCGGTCGCACAGGTCCGCGACGACGCCGAGGTTGTGCGTGACGAGCAGGACGCCGAGGCCGCGCTCGGCCTGCAGGCGGCGCAGCAGGTCCAGGACGTCGGCCTGGACGCGGACGTCCAGCGCGGTCGTCGGCTCGTCGGCGATGAGCAGCTCCGGGTCGCACGACATCGCCCCGGCGATGAGGACGCGCTGCGCCATGCCGCCGGAGATCTGGTGCGGGAAGCGGCGCAGCACCTGCTCCGGCTCCGGGATCTCGACCATCCGCAGCAGTTCGAGGGCGCGTTCGGCGGCCTGCTTGCGGGACAGGCCCACGACGTGCCGCATCGGCTCGACGAGCTGGCTGCCGATGGTGAACGCCGGGTCGAGGTTGCTCATCGGCTCCTGCGGGACGTACGCGACGGTCGTCCCGCGCAGCCGACGGTGCCGCTTCTCGGGCAGCCCCGCGACCTCCTGACCTGCGACGATGATGCTGCCGCGGCTGACGCGCCCGCCGTCCGGGAGGATGCCCAGCACCGAGAACGCGGTCTGCGTCTTCCCGGAGCCCGACTCCCCGACCAGGCCGACGATCTCCCCGGGCCGGACGTCCAGGTCGATCCCGTGCACGACCTCGGCGTCGGTGCCGTCGGGGCGCGCGTACGCGACCGCCAGCCCCCGGATGGACAGCAGCTGGGCGCGCTCGCCTCCCGCGACCCCGGCTTCGGCCTCGCCGGCGGCGCGGCGCTCGGCGGGACGGGCCGCCGCCGGCGTCCCGGCGCGGTCCTCCAGCGCGTCCCGCAGCGCCGTGGCGAGCAGGACGAGCGCGCCGCTGGTCGCACCGAGCGCCAGCCCCGGCCACAGCATCAGGATCGGGGCGCGCTGGATGTTCTGGAACGCCTCGTTGAGCATCGCGCCCCACGTCGCGGTGGCGCCGCCGCCGACGCCGAGGAACTCCAGCCCGGCCTGCAGCCCGATCGCGAGCCCGGCGACCAGCGCGACCTGGATGATGACGGGCCCGCGCACCACGATCAGGACGTGCCGGGCGACGATCCGGACGTCCGGCAGCCCCGACACCCGCGCCGCGTCCACGTACGGCTCGCCGCGGACGTCCGCGACGATGCCGCGCACCATCCGGAAGAACTGCGGCGCGACGAGGAACCCGAGGACGATCATCAGGATCCACGGGTTCGAGCCGAGGATCGCCCGCGAGGCCAGCAGCACCACCATCGCCGGCAGCGCCATCACCAGGTTGGCGACCCAGGTGGCGGCCGAGTCGAACTTGCCCGCGTAGTAGCCGGCGAACAGCCCGGACGGCACGCCGAGCAGCAGCGCGATCGCCACGCTGAGGACGGCGCCGCCGAGCGTGTTGCGCCCGCCGTACAGGATGCGGGACAGGATGTCGCGGCCCGCCGAGTCCATCCCGAGGGGGTGCGCGCCGCTCGCACCGGCGAACGCGTCGCCGAGCGAGGCGGTCTGCGGGCCCTGCGGCGCGAGGACGGGCGCCAGCGCCACGGCCAGCACCAGCAGCGCCAGCAGCAGCAGGGACGCGGCGCCGAGCGGGTTGCGCAGCAGCCGCCGGAACGCGCCGCGCCGGCGGGCGGCCGCCGCCCCCTGAACGCTCTCGCTCATGCGTGTCCCCTGTGGGGGGTCGACCCCCCACACCCCCCGGTTCGCTTCGCTCATGAGACTCTCGCCTTCGGGTTCAGCCAGCCGATCAGGATGTCGGTCAGCAGGTTGATCAGCACGACCCCGACGACCGTGAGCATGACCAGCGCCATCACCACCGGGACGTCGCCGCGGGCGGTGTAGGAGACCGTCATGCCGCCGATGCCGGGCAGCCCGAAGATCTGCTCGACCAGCACCGCGCCGCCGAGCAGCCCGATGAACTGCAGGCCGAGCAGCACCAGCGCGGGCGCCGAGGCGTTCCGCAGCACGTGCTTGAACACGATCCGCGGCATGGACAGCCCGCGGGCGCGCAGCGTCCGGATGTAGTCCTGGCGCAGCACGTCGATCACCGCGCCCCGCACCTGCTGCGAGACGCCCGCGACGGACGCGACCGACAGGGACGCCACCGGCAGCGTGATCGTGGACAGCCACCCGCCCGGCGACTCCTCGATGGGCGTGTAGCCGATCGCCGGGAACCAGCCGAGCTTCACCGCGAACACCAGCACCAGGATCAGCGTCACGAGGAAGCCCGGCAGCGCGTACCCGGCGACGCCGAGCACCTGCACGAACCGGTCGGCGGCGCCGCGCCGCACCCCGGCCCACACGCCGAGCAGGAACGACACGACGGCCGTGACGAGGGTGACGCCGAGCATCAGGCTGATCGTCACCGGCAGCCGGTTCGCGATCGTCTGCGTGACGTCCTCGCTGGTGAACCAGGACGTGCCGAGATCGCCGCGGACGGCGTGCGCCAGCCAGTCGAAGTACTGCACGAGCACGGGCCGGTCGAGGCCGAGCGCGGCGTTCCTGGCGTCGACCGCGGACTGGTCGGCGCTCTGCCCGAGCAGCTGCCGCCCGACGTCGTTGTCCGGGATCGACAGCAGCAGGTAGGACAGCAGGGAGATGACGAGCAGGAGCACCGCCCCCGACACCAGTCTCCGCGCGACGAACCTCAGCATCGGCCCTCTCCTTCCGCGGGGACGCCGGGCCGCAGCAGCCGCATCACGTCCCCGATGGGCTGCTCCATGTCCATGGAGCGATCCACCAGCCACTGCATCTGGATCCCGTCGGCGACCGCGACGAACAGCGCCGCGAGCCGGTCGGGCGGGACGTCCGAGCGCATCCGGCCCTCGTCCATGCGGACCCGCAGGAACGCGGCGACCTGCTCGCGGATCACCGGGTAGCGCTCCGCGAAGTGGTCGTGGGCGGGGTGGCGGGGATCGCCCGCCGCCGCCGCCATCGACACGAACAGCTCCACGAGGCCGGGCGTGGCCGTCCCCTCGCGGACGATCCGCCGGTACGTCTCCGGGGTGTGGTCCGGGTGCCGTAGCCGGGCCGTCTCGTCGCGCATCCGCAGGACCTGCGTGAGGAGGTCCTCCTTGGACGCGAAGTAGTGCATCAGGCCGGGCAGGCTGAGGCCGCACCGGTCCGCGACCTTGCGCAGGGAGGTGCCCCGGTAGCCCTCCGCCGCGAAGACCTCCAGCGCGGCCATCAGGATCTCCTTGCGCTTGGCCTGGCCCTTCTCGTACGGCCCCCGCTTCGCCATGCCCTTGCGTGCTCCCGCTCCCCCGTCCGGCCCGTCAGGACCCAGCGGGCGAGTAGTCGTAGATCGACGGGACGGCCATGCCGGACTGCGTCACGGCCTTGACGTCCTTGGACGAGACCAGCTGGTACTGCAGCCGGTAGAACGGCGCGAACCACGCCTGCTCGACCAGCTGCTTGTTCAGCTCCTTCGACGCGGCGGCCGCCTGGCCCTCGTCGCCGGCCTGCACCTGCCCGAGCAGCTTGGTCACGGTCGGGTCGGTCGTCCCGAACATGTTGAAGGCGCCGGGCGTCACCAGGTCCTGGTCGGTGAGCCAGTCGATCGACGACTGCCCCATGTTCATGACCATCGCGGAGTAGGCGCGGTCGCGGTAGACCTTCTGGACGGCGCCGCCGGCGTCCAGCTGGTCCCAGGTGACCTTGATGCCGACCGCGCCGAGGTCCGTCTGGATCGAGGAGACCAGCGCGTCGGTCATGGACGGCACGCGCGGCAGCTTCAGCGTGAACCCGCCCGCGTAGCCGGCGTCGGCGAGCAGCTTCTTGGCCTTGGCCGGGTCGTGCGGGTAGTAGGTGTCGAGGCTCTTGTCGTAAGCCTTGGTCTCCGTCCCGAACACCTGGTCGGTGATCTCGCCGTGGCCCTGGCGGATCTTGTCGAGCATCGTCGCGCGGTCCAGGGCGTAGTTGATCGCCTGGCGGACCTCGGGCTTCTTCAGCGCGGGGGTGCGGACGCCGCCCCGGTCGAACAGCAGCAGGCCCTGGAAGTCGAAGGTGAACGGCGTCTTGGTCAGGTTCGCGTCGGAGGCGACCGCGGTCTGCTGGTCGGCGTCCTGCAGGACGGCGCTGTCGATCTGCCCGGTCTTCAGCCCGTTGACGACGGCGGTCTCGTTGTCGAACACGCTGATCGTCAGGGTCTTGAACTTCGCCTTGTCGCCCCAGTAGTCGTTCCTGCGGGTGAAGACGTACTTGTTGCCCACCGCGGTCTTGCCCTTGTCGAGCACGTAGGGCCCGGTGCCGGCCGGGGCCGTCTTCAGGCTCCCGTCCTTGAGCTTGGCGGGGCTCGCCATCAGGCCCGCCGCGTCGCTGAGGTAGAACTCCAGGCCCGGGTCGGGCTGGGACAGCTCCAGGACGACGTGCGCCGGGTCGACGACCTTCACGTCCTTGAGCGACTTCAGGTACTTGGCGCCGCCCCCGCCGCCGTTCTTGAAGTGCTCCATGTTCGCCTTGACGGCCGCGGCGTCGAACGCGGTCCCGTCGTCGAACTTCACGCCGGTGCGCAGGGTCATCGACAGGTGCGTGCGGTCCTTGTCGTAGGACCACTCGGTGGCGAGCATCGGCTTGTACGAGCCGTCCGGGTCCCGCTTGATCAGCGTGTCGTAGGCCGCCTGGAAGAACGGCAGGGCGCTGCCGATCGCGTCGGCCGGGTCGAGGCTCTGCGCGGCCGTCAGGGTGGCGATGTCGAGTTCGGACGCGCCGCCGCTCGCCGAGCCGCCGCCTCCGCAGCCCGACAGCACCAGCGCGGCGGCGGCGCAGGCCGCCGAGGCCGCGATCCGGGTGGAGTACCTCTTCATGATCTCTCCGTCTGGAGGGCCGGGACCAGCGTCGCCGGCGGGACGTCCGGGACGGCGCCGCGGCGGGACGCGGTCCGTCGATTGGCGAAAACCGTAATCTGATCGGTTTCTGTCCGTCAATGCCTGCGGGCGAGAAAACCGATCGTTATACGGTTTTGACTCGCGCGGGACGGCCGTCACCGCCACCCCTGGAGCCCCATTACCCTGTTTGACCTGCGACGGGACGCTCATTGGTACGCCCCGGACCCCCATGCGACCGGGCGGGGGAAGGACATACTCGGGCAAATGACCAGACCCCGGTGTGCCACGAGGGGCGGAAGGGATGTACGGTCGGCCGTTGAGCGGCTCGCGCAGGGTCCCGCAGGGCCGTCGTGGGGAAAAGAGGGCTGAGCCGTCCGCGCGCTACTCCTGCGCCCCGAGGGGCGCCGCATCGGCCGAGACACCGACGTCCAGCGACCGCGCCGCAAGCGGCCGTGGCTGATCGGCGAGCTGGCGATCGTCTTCGTCCTGCTGCAGGTCTACGGTTACATTCGGTCACTGGCCGATACCCGGTACGGGCCGGCGCGCGCCCACGGCCACGACGTCCTCAGCATCGAGAAGCACCTCGGCATCGACATCGAGCTGCGCACCAACCACTGGCTGACGCGGCACCACGACCTGTCCGAGGTCGCCGTCTGGATCTACCAGCACATGCACACCGGCTTCACGATGGGCATCCTGCTGCTGTGCTACCTCGCGGGCCCCGGCGTCTACCGGCCCGCGCGCAACGCCCTCGTCCTGACCAACCTGGCCGGGCTCGTCGTCTTCTTCGTCCTGCCGGTGATGCCGCCGCGGCTGCTGCCGGACGCGGGGTTCATCGACTCGGTCGCCCTGGCCGGCTTCGGGACGGTGCACAGCCCCGGCGGCGTCGAGGCCGACCAGTTCGCCGCCATGCCGTCCCTGCACATGGGATGGGCGGTGTGGGTCGCCGTGGTCATCATGGCGCTGATCCCCCGCCACCGCGTGCGCTGGCTCGCCATGCTGCACCCGATCGTCACCGCGGTCGTCGTCGTGATCACCGCGAACCACTACGTGCTCGACGTGATCGCCGGCGTCGCCGTCTCGGGCGCGGCCCTCTTCGGCACCGGCCTCGTCTGGGCGGGCAACGGGACGACCTACGCGGCCGGCCAGCTGATCAAGCGCAACCGCCCCGCGCCCGTCCCCGACCCCGCGGACGTGGCGGACGCCCTGCCCGGCGCGGCGGACGCCCTACCCGGCGGGGCGGACGCATTGCCCGGCGGGGCGGACGGCGAGGCGCCCGTTCCCGCCGAACCGGCGGCGAGCACCGTGGCCGGCACCAAGGCGGGCGCGACCGCGACGACGCGCCTGGAGCGGCCGCCGGGCGGGATCACCAAGGCCGACCCCGACAAGGGCCCCGAGCTCGCCAGCCCCTGACGGACGACCCGGCGTACGCCTACGCGGGAGTATGGACGATCTCCTGCTGCCACTCGCCGCTCGGCTGGACATGCAGGCGCCAGTAATGCTCGGCGATGCGGTCGGGATCGAAGAAGGTCCCCGGCGCGACGGGGCCGTCCACGGTCACGCTCGCCGCGTGGACGCCGGACGGCCCGTACTCCTGGTCGATCAGGGCGACCAGCGTCCGCACCCCGGCCTTGCCCAGCGAGAGGCTGACGTACTCGCGCTTGGGCTCAGGCATGCCGCCGGTGACCAGGAACGTGCCGCTCCCGCGCCGCGCCATGCCCGGGGCGACGTGCGCGGCGGCCGTCAGCGCCCCGCCGACATTGACCGCCCAGGCGTCCAGCTGCTCGCGCGCGGACAGCTCGCCGACCCGGTCGGGCCGGACGAGCGCCGCGTTGTAGACCACGGCGTCGGGGACGCCGAACTCGGCCGCCGCCGCGTCGAGGGCGCCGCGCAGCGCCGTCTCGTCGGCGGCGTCGGCGGCGAGCCGGACGACGGGCGCCGTGGCGTCCTCGATCTCGGCGAGCTTCCCGGCGTTCCGTCCGATGAGGGCGATCGGCATCCCCTCGCGGGCGAACCGCCGCGCGACGGCCGCGCCGATCCCCGGCCCCGCCCCGATGACCACTGCTCCCGGCATCTCGTCTCCCTTCGACGACCGCGACGCTAGAGCCTCACACCGGTGTGAAGGTCAACCTCCGTGATCGGTACGGCTAGTCGTCGGCGGCGGCCGGCGCGGGCACGGCGGCCGCCTCGGCGCGCTCGCCGCGGGCCCTGACGAACCGCGACAGCCACCAGCTGAACCCGCTGAGCAGGACCAGCCCGACGGGCGCGATCCACACCATGGGGGAACCGGGCTCGCGCAGCGCCTTGCCGAGCCCGGTGTAGACCAGGGTGCCGGGGATGATCCCGGCGAACGTGCCCGCGATGTAGGGCCCGAACCGGACCCCGGCGACGCCCGCCCCGTAGTTGACCACCCCGAACGGGAACAGCCCGACCATCCGCAGGACCAGCACCGACTCGAACGCGCGGCGCGACAGGTAGGCGTCCAGGCGGGCGAGCCGCCCGGACCCGGCGTAGCGGGCCACGGCGGGCCGTCCGAGCGCCCTGGCCAGCGCGAACGAGATCGCGGCGCCCGCGGTGGCCCCGACGAGCACCGAGCCGACGCCGACGGCGACGCCGAACAGCGCCCCGGCGGAGGCGTTCAGCACCGAGCCGGGCACCAGCGCGGTCACCGCGAGGGCGTAGCAGAGCGCGAAGACCAGCGGCCCCCACCAGCCGAGCGAGTCGACCCACGCGCTGACGTCGCCCCAGACCGCGCCGCCGGCGACCGCCACCAGCACGCCAACGCCGAGCAGCACCGCGCCCAGGACCAGCAGTTTCACCACGGCGGCCCGCGACATGGGCGGCCCGCCGTCCGGCGCGGGCTCCGGCGCGGTCTCGCCCGCCCCCGGCGGCGGCAACGGCTCGGCGGCGGGTTGGCGGCTCATGGATCTCCTGCGAAGTGTGTTCCGAGGCCGAACAAGTCGGCGCTTCTTGTCTACCATCCGGACTGCCGGGGTTTGCGAGGCGAGGGCGGGTGCGTGGCAGTGACCGACGGACTGGCAGTGGCCGACGGACAGGTGCATCTGGCCAACGCCGACCGGCTGCGCCGGCGGCAGGAGTTCGACGCGGCGGAAGCCGAACTGGCCGCCGCCGCGGCGGCGGGCGCGGACGGGCCGGCGGTCGAACTCGCCTGGGGGCGGCTGGAGTTCGACCGGGACGACCCCGCCGCCGCGCTGGCCCGGTTCGCCGAGGCGGCGGCCCTCGCCCCCGGCTCGCAGGACGCGATCGGCTGGCAGGTGGCCGCGCTGAAGCACCTGTGCCGCTTCGACGAGGCGCGCGGCATCGCCGACGACGGCCTGGCGCGCTTCCCGGACAGCCCGACGATCAATGTGGCGCTGGCCCGGCTGCTGAACGCCATGGAGTACCCCGACGAGGCGCTGGCGCGGCTCGAACACGTCCTGGACCGGCATCCGGACGACGAGAACGCGCTGGAATGGAAGATCGAGATCCTCGCCGGGCTCGGGCGGTACGCCGAGGCGGAGCGCGTCTCGGAGATCGCCCTGGCCCGCCATCCCGAGTCGCCCAGGATCAACGAGAGCGTCGCCGACATCTACCGGAAGCAGCACCGCTTCGACGCCGCGCTCGACCGCTACGAGAAGGTCCTGGGCACCTACCCCGACAACAGGGTGATGCTGTGCGACCGGATCAGGGTGCTGCGCCACGCCGGCCGGTATGAGGAGGCACGGTCCGCCGCGGAGGAGGCCGTCCGGCTGCTGCCGCGGTCGCCGGGCGTGCTCGTCCACCGCAGCTATCTCGCCGAGGACGAAGATCGTCTTGCGGACGCGCTGGACGATGCCGACGCGGCACTGCGGCTTCAGCCGAACCGCCTCGACGCGCTGGGACAGCGCATCGACGTCCTCCGCAAGCTCCGCCGCTACGACGACGCCGAGGAGACCGTCGAACGGGCCATCGCGGCGCATCCCCGATCCGCCCCTCTCCTCGTGGCCCTCACCTGGCACTACCGCACGCTTCAGCAGGACGAGACGGCGCTCGCCATGGCGGAGCGCGCGCTGGCCCTCCACCCTCGGCACCCAGGGGCTCTGGACGGCCGCGCCACCGCCCTGCGGGACCTGCGCCGCTTCCCGGAGGCGGAGGCCGCCATCGCCGGAGCCGTCGCGCTTGTGCCCTTCTCATCCCGGCTCCGCAATGAATGGGGGCTGCTCCTGGACGAGCAGGAGCGGTACGCCGGGGCGCTGGAGCAGTTCGAGAAGGCTCTGGAGGCGGACCCCCTCGATGACTTCGCGCTGCGCCGGCGGGTGACCGAGTTGCGCTACCTGCGCCGCTACGAGGAGGCGGAGGAGGCGGCGCGAACCGCACTCGAGCGGGTCCCCTCGGCGGGCAACTTCCTCGAACGGGGAAGACTGCACGAGGACCAGGAGCGGTATCCGGAGGCTCTGGCGGATTTCCAGCGCGCGCTCGAACTCGATCCCACCGAGGCCTGGGCGCACGCGCTGATCATCGATTGCCTGCGGCGGTCGGAACGGCTCGACGAGGCCGAGGAGGCCGCCGGACAGGCGATCTCCCGGTTCCCGGACGATCCTCTGCTGCGACGCGAGCTCGGCCACGTCCACGCGTCGAGGGACATGGACGAGCAGGCGCTGCAGGCGTTCCGCAAGGCGGTCGAGCTGAGCCCCGTCGACCCGTACTACCAGGTCGACGTGGGCAATGCGCTGCTCTGGCTCAGCCGGTTCCGTGAGGCGGAGTCGTTCCTGCGTGACGCGCTGCGCAAGAGACCCGACAGTGTGCAGCTGACGCAGGCGCTCGCCGGCGTCCTGACGGCCCAGTGCCGCCACGACGCGGCCTACGAGGAGCTGACCAGGGCGGACCACGGTGACGTCACGGACATCACCGACCTGCGCATCTCCACGCTCCGGTCGGCGAGGCGGTTCGAAGAGGCCGAGGCGCTCGCGCTCGACGCGGTGGAACGGCGGCCCGACATCGTGCGGCACCGCCTCGAACTCGCGCAGGTCCATTCGGACCGGGGCCGCCATGTGGAGGCCGAAGGCGTGCTGCGGGACGCTCTGCGCCGCTTCCCCGAAGACCCCGGCGTCCTTCAGGCGTTGCTCGGCCTCTACCAGTGGCTCGGAAGATACGAGGACGCACTCTTCGAATCGCAACGCCTGCTGGCGTCCTTCCCCCGGTCCGTGGCTTTCCTGGTTCAGCACACCGACGTCCTCGACGACCTCGACCGGCAGGACGAGGCGGCAAGGATGCTCCGGGACGCGATGCCTCTGCACCCGGGGAACGGGCGGCTCCACTGGCAACTGGGCTGGTTGCTCTACGACCAGGGCAAGTACGGTGACGCGCTCGCCGAATTCGGGCAGGCGTCGGCGATGGAGCCCACCCGCGACGCCTGCTACGGGCGCGCGGCCGCGCTGTGCAGGCTGAACCGCCATGAAGAGGCGGTGTCCCTGCTCCGGGCGGAGACCGCGGTCCGTCCGAACTACGCCCAGACATGGGTGGAGCTGGCGGACGTCTACGAGGACCTGGGGCGGTACGGCGAGGCGCTCACGGCCGCGGAGCAGGCCATCGACTTGGGCCCGTTCTATGCCCGGGCTCACGAGACGCGGATCAGGATCCTGCGGCTCCAGCAGAAGCCGAACGAGGCGGAGGCGGCCGCGAACGAGGCCCTGGCGCGCATGCCGGGGATGGCGGTCCTGGCCCTCGCACGAGGCAGGGTCTTCGACGACCGGAACGAGTACGTCGAGGCCCTGGAGGACTTCGACCGCGCGCTGGAGCTGCTCCCCCTCTTCAACGTCGCCGTCATCGCCAAGTCGTCCACGCTGCGATCGCTGCGGCGCTTCTCCGAAGCCGAGCGGCTCGTCTCGGCCGCCGTCGAGCGCTACCCGCACCACACCTGGCTGCGCATGGAGCTCGGCTGGATCCACCGCGACCAGGGCCGCGGCGCGGAGGCGCGACGGGTGTTCGAGGGCCTGCGCGACGAGGCGACGAGTCCGGGCCGCCGCGCCGAGGCGTGCGCCGGCCTGGGCTGGACCGCGTTCACCGACGACGACCACGCCGCGGCGGAGCGGCACTTCCGCGCCGCCGGCGAGGCGGACGAGGGCCCCGGCGACTGGCAGGTCGGCCTGGCCTGGACGCTCGTCGGCCAAGGCGACCGGGACCGCTGGGACGAGGCCGAGCGGCTCTGCCTGGACCTTCTGCGCAGGCGCCCGGGGAACCTGATGGCCCACACCTGCCTGGGCGTGCTGTACTTCCGGCGCGAGGAGTACGCGGCCGCCGAGCACCACCTGAAGCGGACGATCGACCTCGACCCGTACGACGGCGGCTACGTCGACCTCGGCTCGCTGTACGTGCGCCTGGGCCGTTTCGAGGACGCCGAGGAGATGCTCGGCAAAGCCCTGCAGCGCGACGGCTACGACGCGCAGGCGCACATCGAGTACGGCAACCTGTGCCTGCAGTGCGAGGCGGACGAGGCGGAGGCCGACGTGCGGGCCCGGCGGGCCGTCCGGCACTTCCGGCAGGCGCTGACGCTCAGCCCGGCGAGCGGCCCCGCCGCGATCGGGCTGGCGATCGGGCTCGCCCGGGTCCCCGGGGACCTGCTCGCCGCCGAGCGCGTGCTGCGGGACGCGGTGGACCGCGCGGGGAACGGCCCGTCGCGTCCGAAGCTGCTGCTCGCGCTGGCCCGGCTGCTGATCGAGCGGGGCGACGCGACGCAGCGTCCCGAGCTGTACCGGGAGGCGGTGACCACGGCGCAGGAGGCCATCGAGCGGGCGGCGGGGGACGCGGACGCCTACTTCGTGGCGGGCGTCGCCACGTACAAGACCGCCGCGGCGGGCGCGGAGGTGCGGGCCCGCCCGTTCTACCGGCACCGCGCCGTCCGCTACCTCAAGGAATGCGTCCGCCGCGACGCGGGGCACGTGGAGGGGCGGCGGCTGCTGCTGCTCGCCGAGGAGAGCGCGCGGACCGCCCGCGGCGGCGCCGCGGGCAGCGTGATCCTCATGTCGATCGCGACGGCGCTGCTGGCCGCCCTGTGGATCGGGTTCTTCCAGTCGCACCGGATCAGCTCGACGGTGCTCGCCACGCTCACTCCGGTGCTGGTCGGCCTGGTGGCCCTGGGGTTCGTGCTGCCGCTCCTGGTCCGCCTCAAGCTCCCCGGCGGCGTGGAGGCGGACCTGTCGGCGAGCCTGCAGCAGGTGTCGTCCGGCCCCACCGGGGACGTGAGCATCGGCCCCGGCCGGATCGGCGGCCAGGGCGCCGACACGATGAGCATGGCGCCGTTCGTCTCCGGCCCTAGCGGCCAGCTGCCGCGCCTGGAGTCGGCGCGCTAGCCGCCAGCGGTCCTTGCGGGCGACGGCCGTCCAGCCGGCGCCGGTGACGTACTCGCCGCCGTCCGGCCGCCACCCGTGCAGCGGGACGACGCCCGGCTCCAGGAGCGTCAGGCCGTCCAGCAGCCCGGCGACCTCCTCGCGGGTCCGCGCGATCAGCGACGCGTCCGCCGACCGCGCCCGGTACGCCGCGCCGACGCCCTGGTTGCGCCGCTCCTCCGCCGCCGCATGCGACACGATCACGTGGCTCCCGGCCGGCAGCGCCTCGGCGTACCGCCGGACGATCCCCGCCGGGTCCCGCTCGTCCGGGACGAAGTGCAGGACGGCGACGAACAGCACGCACACGGGCCGCCCGGAGCCGATCAGCCCGCGCACCGCGGGATCGTCCAGCACCTCCGCGGGCTCGCACAGGTCGGCCTGGACGACGCCCCCGCCGCCCAAGGGCCCGCGGCTCGCCGGCGTCTACCGGTAGGCGTGTTCGGCGGCCGGGAAGGCGCCGGTCACGACCTCGTCGGCGAAGGTGCGGGCGGCCTCGTCGAGGGTGTCGCGGAGGGCCGAGTACTTCTTGACGAAGCGCGGGAGGCGCCCCGGGGTGAGGCCCATCGCGTCCGTCCAGACCAGGACCTGCGCGTCGCAGTCCGGGCCCGCGCCGATGCCGACGGTCGGGACGTCGAGGGCGGCGGTGATCTCGGTGGCCAGCCGCTCCGGGACGGCTTCGAGGACGACCGCGAACGCGCCCGCGTCCTGCACGGCGCGGGCGTCCTGCAGCAGCCGCCGCGCCGCCGTCTCGCCGCGGCCCTGCACCAGGTTGCCGCCGAACGCGTTCACCGACTGCGGGGTCAGCCCGAGGTGGCCCATGACCGGGATCCCGGCGGACACCATCATCGCGATCTGGCGGGCGCTGCGCTCGCCGCCCTCCAGCTTCACCGCGCCGACCCCGGCCTCCTTGACCAGCCGGGTCGCGCTGCGCAGCGCCTGCTCCGGGCCCGCCTGGTAGGTGCCGAACGGCAGGTCCCCGACGATCAGGGCCCGGGACGTGCCGCGGACCACTGCGGCCGACAGGACGAGGATCTCCTCCAGGGTGACGGGGACGGTCGAGTCGTAGCCGAGGTGGCAGGCGCCCATCGTGTCGCCGACCAGGATCACCGGGATGCCGGCCTGGTCGAAGACGGACGCGGTCATCGCGTCGTAGGCGGTGAGCATCGGCCATCTCTCGCCGTCCGCCTTGGCGGCGGCGATGTCCCGGACGGTGACCCGCCGGGAGAACTCGCCCCCGTAGAGGGACGGCCGGTCCTGCGTGCGGGCATGCGAAATACGCGTCATGACGACGGTTCTCCTCGCTCATCTCGAAGCGCCCTGACGGCGTCTCCGGACTCGCGCCCATCCTGGCACGCGCGCCCCGGCGGGTCGAGACCCGTGCGAGGGGGCCGCATGTGGCCACGGGCGCGTATTCGCGCCGTTACGTCGCGGTATGCGAAGAGGTTCGGTGCAGCGCCGTCCGGGCGTCCGGGAAACGGTGTGTGACCGTCAGGTCACAGCAGTAGGTTCGTCCGCGCGACGTCGGTCGCCGGGCGCGGAAGGACGGCACGGGTGCACGAGGGAGAGAAGATCGCCGGGCGCTACCTGCTGATCGGCGGGCCGGCGCACGGCGGGATGGGCGAGGTCTGGCTCGCCGAGGACACCCGCCTCAAGCACCGAAGGGTCGTGCTCAAGGGGGTGCCGGCGGACCGGCGCGGCGCCGCGGCGTCCGCCCTCGTCCATGCCGAGTCGCTCGCGCAGGCGTCGTTCAACCATCCGCACGTCGTCGTGCTGCACGACCGGGTGGCGCAGCGCAGGTTCCTGCGGGTCGCGCACTGGCTGGTGATGGAGTACGTCCCGGGCGGGAGCCTGGCGAACCGCCCTCCTGTCCGGCCAGGGCAGGCCGCCCGGATCGGCGCGGACATCGCCGCCGCGCTGGAGGCGCTGCACGCCGAGGGGATCGTGCACAACGACGTCAAGCCGGGCAACATCGTCGTCACCGCGGAGGGGACCGCGAAGCTCGCCGACTTCGGCGCGGCGGTGCGGCCGGCGGACCTGCCGCCGGAACCGTGCCCGGGCGGCATCCGGCGCACCCCCGGCTACGCCGCCCCGGAGGTCGAGGCCGGGCGGCCGGAGCCCGCGTCGGACGTGTACTCGCTCGGCGCCACCCTGCACAAGCTGATCACCGGTCTGGCGCCGGCCGACGGGACCGGGGAGGTCCCGGCCCCGGAGACCGGCCCGCTGCGCGATCTCCTCGCCTCGATGCTCCAGCACGACCCGGCGGCCCGTCCCGCGCCCGCGGAGGTGCGGCGGCTGCTGGACGCGGCGGCCGACCCGGGACGGATCGAGACGCCCGGCTTCCGCGACGCGACGCTCGGCGGTCCCGAGGCGGCCCCGGCCCCGGGCGCGGCGGGAGACGAGGACGAGCTCCCCGACCCGGGGGTGGGCGGGGTGCGTTCCGGCGGCTCCCGGGCCGGGGGGCCGCGGGCCTTCGTCCGGGCGCACCGCGGGCCGACGGCCGCGGTGGGCGGGGTGGTGCTGGCCGCGGCCGTGGCGCTTGCGATCATCAGGCCGCCGTGGGGAGACCACGGGCACCGGCCCGCGCCGCCCTCGCATGACGCCCCGGTGTCCCTCATCGGCGACCAGCGGACCCTGGAGCCCTGCGCGCTGACCGACCCCGCCGCGCTCCGCGCGTTCGGCGACCCCCAGACCGACGCGCACTACGGGAACTTCAACCGGTGCGACGTCCTCGTGACGCGGGGCGGGCCGGACGACTACATCGACGTGGAGACGCAGCTCATCCCCGCGCCGGATCCCGGCACGGCCGGCCCGGTGACGTACGTGCGAGGGTTCGGGGTCGTCCCCGCGGGCGAGGACGCCGAGTCGTGCTCCCGCAAGGTGCTGCTCCCGGCCCCGGACCAGGCCACCGCCATCGAGGTCACCGCCAAGTCCGACGGCGGGAAGGCGCCGCTGTGCACGATGGCCGGGACCGCGGCCACGAGCGCCGCCGGCATCCTGCACCGCGGGCCGGTGCCGCGCCGCAACCCGCCGCTGCCCGCCGCGTCGATCGCGCAGCGCGACGCCTGCCAGATGCTGTCCCCGCAGGCGCTCGACGACATCCCGGGCGTCAACGCCACGTCCCCGGAGACCGGGTTCGGCCGGTGGGAGTGCGGTTGGGACAGCACCACCCAGAGCCTCGGCGCGACCCTGCGGTTCGACCAGGGCCAGCCGCTCGACGCGCACGCCGGGCGGCCCACCCGGCTCGCCGGCCACCCGGCCTTCGTCCAGGCGGACGAGGGGCAGGGCTCGGACCGGACGTGCACCGTGCAGGTCGTCGCCCGGACCTACCGCGGCCCGGACGGGAAGATCGCCGAGCTGCTGCACCTGGAGGTCAACGGCGACCTGCCCGTGCGGCGCCTCTGCTCGCTCGGGACGACCCTCGCCGGCGCGGCGGCGGCCGCCCTGCGCACGTGACCGGGCCCGGCGCCCGCCCGCGGCCGCATCGGCGGGTCAGCGGGGCGGGCCGTCCAGCAGCGCCAGGTCCTCGACGGTCAGGGTGGCGCTGAGCAGCAGCGCCGTGACGAGGTTGTGGTTGATCGTGTTGCCGAGCGGCTTCGGCACGTCCTCCTCCATGAGCCCGCCGCCCACGGCCGGGTTGAGCTCCTCGCGCAGCTTCCCGACGAGGCGGGCGGCGCGCCGGGCGTTCCAGCCCTCGCGCGGGCGCAGCGCGCGCAGCTCGTCGGCCACCTGGTCCCAGGTGAGGGGCTGCGGCCAGGGCTCCTGGCGCAGGTAGCGCTGGCCGAGGCAGGTCAGCACCAGCCTCTGCCGCTCGTCCAGCCCGTACAGGCCGGGGTCCACCGTCGGGTCCTCGTACCGGCCGTACCCGGATCCGGGCCCGGCGGCGATCCGCACCTCCAGCAGGTGCTCCTGCTTCGGCGCGACGATGAACAGCGCCGTGTAGGTGGGCGGCAGCTCCGTCCGGTGCCCGCCGAGCAGCAGCGGCGCGCCGCGCAGCCGGATCGCGAGCCGCCCGGAGTTGTAGAGCATCCAGCGCGAGTTCTCCCGGGCGATGCGGCCGTGCAGCCGGCTGACGTGGCCGTCGGCGCCGCCGACGCAGACGTGCACGTCCGGCTCGCAGCGGCCGAACACCAGCTCGAACCCCGCGTCGGGCGCGACGCGCATCCCGCCCTTCGGGCCCATGACGAACAGGGTGCCGGGCTCGGCCGGCGGGAGCCCCGCCGCGAGGCTCCCGAGCTCCCTGGGCAGGATCTGCACCTTGCTCGCGGGCCTGTGCGCAGTCACCGTCATGTCCCCTGTCCCTTTCCGCGCCGCGTCCTCGGGGCCACGCTAACCGCGCGGGCGCGGGAGGGGTCCCGCTTCGGTGCGGCAGGGGTCCCGGCGGACGGCGCCCGGACGATGTGGATGTCCGTTCTGGGTGGGTACGCCGTCCGTAAGGACGCGATACGCGTACGGAGGAGCAGCACCATGCCGATGACAACCAGCAGGGGCAAGGTCAAGAAGGAGGAGCTTCCCGGCCCCGTCCAGCGCTCGGACGCCAAGGCGCAGCGCACCTTCGCCAAGGCCCACGACTCGGCCGTCGACGAGTACGGGGAGGGGCAGCGGGCGCACCGCGTCGCCTACTCCGCGCTCAAGCACACGCACGAGAAGGTCGGCGACCACTGGGAGCCGAAGGCGAAGGGCGCGAAGGGCCCGTCCGACCGGCAGGCCGCGGGCGGTGTGAACACCTCGCGCAAGACCGCGGGCGGGGTGGACGCCAACGCCTCGAAGCAGCACCTGTACGACGTCGCCAAGCGGCTGGACGTCTCGGGCCGCTCCACCATGAACAAGAAGCAGCTGGTGAAGGCCATCGAGAAGGCCAACAACCGGAAGACCGCGAAGGCCCGGTCCTGACGCCTCCTCGTTGAGTTGCGGCGTGTCGTCCTTAAGCAAGCCTTTTTAAGGACGACACGCCGCAAGTCAACGTGTGCGCGTGGGCGGGTCAGTCGGTGCCGGACTCCATGGCGGCGGCGTCGAGGAGCTCCTCGCCGGTGGTGGTCTCGCCGCGCGAGGCGATCGCCTGCGCGCCGCCGGCGGCCATCGCGCCGATCAGCCCGGTCGAGGCGGCCTGCGCGGCGCCGATCAGCGCCGGGTGCGCGGCGTCGCCGACCATGCCGAGCCCCGCGTACTGCTCCAGGCGGGCGCGCGAGTCGGCGATGTCGAGGTTGCGCATGGTGAGCTGGCCGATCCGGTCGACCGGCCCGAACGCGGAGTCCTCGGTGCGCTCCATGGACAGCTTGTCCGGGTGGTAGCTGAACGCCGCGCCGGACGTGCCGAGGATCGAGTAGTCCTCGCCGCGCCGCAGCCGCAGCGTCACCTCGCCGGTGACGGCGGTGCCGACCCAGCGCTGCAGCGACTCGCGCAGCATCAGCGCCTGCGGGTCGAGCCAGCGGCCCTCGTACATCAGCCGGCCGAGGCGGCGGCCCTCGCTGTGGTAGGTGGCGAGGGTGTCCTCGTTGTGGATGGCGTTGACGAGCCGCTCGTAGGCGGCGTGCAGCAGCGCCATGCCGGGCGCCTCGTAGATGCCGCGGCTCTTGGCCTCGATGACCCGGTTCTCGATCTGGTCGGACATGCCCATGCCGTGCCGCCCGCCGATGGCGTTGGCCTCCAGCACCAGGTCGACGGCGGTGGCGAACTCCTTGCCGTTGATCGTCACCGGGCGGCCCTGCGCGAAGCCGATCGTGACGTCCTCGGTGAGGATCTCGACCTCGGGGTCCCAGAACCGGACGCCCATGATCGGGTCGACGATCTCGATGCCCGCGTCGAGGTGCTCCAGGGCCTTGGCCTCGTGGGTCGCGCCCCAGATGTTGGCGTCGGTGGAGTAGGCCTTCTCGGTGCTGTCGCGGTAGGGCAGGCCGCGTTCGAGCAGCCACTGCGACATCTCGGTCCGGCCGCCGAGCTCGCCGACGAAGTCGGCGTCCAGCCACGGCTTGTAGATCCGCAGGGACGGGTTGGCGAGCAGGCCGTAGCGGTAGAACCGCTCGATGTCGTTGCCCTTGTAGGTGGAGCCGTCGCCCCAGATCTGCACGTCGTCCTCGAGCATCGCGCGGACCAGCAGGGTGCCGGTGACGGCGCGGCCGAGGGGGGTGGTGTTGAAGTAGGCGCGGCCGGCCGAGCGGATGTGGAACGCTCCGCACGCGAGCGCCGCGAGCCCCTCCTCCACCAGCGCCTCACGGCAGTCGACGAGCCGGGCGACCTCCGCGCCGTAGGCGGTGGCGCGGCCCGGCACCGAGGCGATGTCGGGCTCGTCGTACTGGCCGATGTCGGCGGTGTAGGTGCAGGGCACGGCGCCCTTCTCGCGCATCCACGCGACCGCTACCGAGGTGTCGAGTCCGCCGGAGAAGGCGATCCCGACGCGCTGGCCGACAGGCAGAGAGGTGAGCACCTTGGACATGAGTAGAAGTATGCACCCCAATGCATGGTCATGCAAGACGGGGGATGGTGATTCAGCGCACGGCGCCGCGCGCGGGCCGCCCCGGCGGCGGGATCAGCCGGTGACCGTGGCCAGGTACTCCTCGGTCTTCACCGGGTCGAGCAGCCAGTTCGAGAAGTCGCCCGGATTGGCGTAGCCGTAGGCGAACCGGTACGCCACCGCCTCGTTCTCCGCCGCGATCGCCAGCACCTTCTGGACGTGCTCCGGCAGCGGCCCCAGCATCATGTTCGTGTACGCCGTCGGGTGCTTCGCGTACTCCCAGTACGCCTCGAACGTCCGCTGCATCCAGTCCGCGTCGAACGGGCGGTCGCCGTGCCGCAGGATCTCCTGGTAGTAGATCTCCGCGCAGCGCGTCGCGTTGTTGGACCCCTGGCCCGTCACCGGGTCGTTGGCGACCACCACGTCGCCCATCCCGAGCACGAGCGCCGACTCCGACAGCCGCCCCACCGGATGCCGCACGACCGGCGCGTACCCCCCGTACAGCGTGCAGCGCGCGTCGGTGGGCTCGGCGCCGACCGCCCGCTCGTACTCCCACGGCGCGTACTGCCGCATCATCTCCAGCGTCCGGGCGAGGTGCCCGGCGGGGTCCGGACGGTCGTCCCAGACGTCGAACGGGCCGCCCGGCACCGCCTCCCACAGGATGATGTCGCAGTGCCCGGTGCTGGTGTAGCCCGGCATGAAGAACAGCTCACCGACCCCGGGCGTCGCGGTGATCCGCACATGCGGCTCCGGGTGGTCCGGCCACGGCGTCATCCCGTGCAGGTAGATGCACGACAGCTTGCGCTGCGGACGGTCGTATGGCGACCGGCTCGCGTCCCGGTCGAACAGCTCCACCAGCTCGCCCTTGCCCGCGGCGATCACCGTCAGGTCGTACAGCGCGCTCAGCCCTTCGAGGTCGGACGTCATCACGCTGTGGTAGACGACGTTGCCGCCGCGCTCCTCGAACAGCTCCAGCCAGCCCGACATCTTCACCCGCTGGTCCACCGACTGCGCGTAGCGGTCCCAGCGGCCGAGGGTCTGGAACGCGCGGTTGCCGGGCGGCCCCGCCACCGTCACCCGCTGCGCGACGATCTGCGGCGTCCGGTCCTCCCACAGGTTCAGCCCGTGGTCCCGCTCGATCTGCAGCTGCGGCCAGAACACGCACTGCGTCGACATGATCCGGCCGGTGCGGATCTCCTCCGGCGTCCGCGCCGACATGACGGTGACCTCGTAGCCCGCCGACTGGAGGCTGAGGGCCAGCTGCAGGCCGGCCTGCCCCGCTCCGACGATCAGGATCCTTCGCAACGCTTCCTCCTTGTGCAGGGCGTTCTTGGGGCGGCGGGGGGCTCCCGGGGTCAGCGGGCCGCGACGCTCCCGCGGCCCGCGGTCCGGTCGAGGGTGTGGCCGAGCGTCGCGGTCAGCGTCTGCACCACCGATCCGCGGTCGCGGGCGTCGCACGCCACGACCGGGACGCCCGGATCCAGCCGGAGCGCCTCCGCGACCTGGTCGAGCGGGTGCGTGCGCCGCCCGTCGAACAGGTTCACCGCCACGATGAACGGGACGTCGGAGTCGTTCTCGAAGTAGTTGACGGCCGCGAACGACACGTCCAGCCGGCGCGTGTCCACCAGGACCACCGCGCCGCTCGCGCCCCGGCACAGGTCGTCCCACATCGGCCAGAACCGCGGCTGGCCCGGCGTCCCGAACAGGTACAGCACCAGGTCGGAGGCCAGGGTGACGCGGCCGAAGTCCATCGCGACGGTCGTGGTCGTCTTGCCGCCGGCGTCCGCGAGCGGGTCGACGGTCCGGGCGGCCTGCGTCATCCACGCCTCGGTGTTCACCGCCGGGATCTCCGAGATCGCCTCGACCAGCGTGGTCTTGCCGACCCCGAACCCGCCCGCGACGACGATCTTGACCGAGGTGCGCGGCGCCGCGGGACGCCCCGTGCCCGCCCCCGGCCCCCGGTCAGGCGAGCTCGCGTAGACCATCGATCACTCTCTCCAGGACGTGCGGGTCGTACGGCGAGGCGCCCTCCGCGGCGATCGCGATCCGGTCGCCCGCGGCCAGGTCGGCGAGCAGGACGCGGGTGACGCCGAGCGACACCCCGCAGTGCGCGGACAGTTCGGCGACCGACTCGGCGGCGGCGTGCGCGCGCTCGTACAGCGCCCTCGCCTCGGGCAGCAGCCGCTCGGCGAACGCCGCGTCGTACCCGGCGCCGGTCACCACGGTGTGCACGAACAGGTGCCGCCTGCCCCGGGTCCGCCCGCCGGTCAGCACGTACGGCCGCACCCACGGATTGGCCGTCATGTCCCTCCTCCTCGCGGCCCGGGCCGGACCGGGCGGCCGCTCACGGCATCGCCTGTTCGGTCATGCGGCGCAGGTCGTCGCGCATCTGCGGGGTCAGGACGTGCCCGGCGCCGTGCACGAACTTCGTCATCTCGTGCGCCACCGCGCCGAGGTTCGCGCCCTCGCCGACCAGCACCACCAGCCCGGCGAGCTGCCCGATGCCCATGAACAGCAGGTGCCCGGACGCGAACTTCAGCATCACCTGGTCGCAGCCGCCGGCCCCGACGTGCTTGGCGATGTTGTTGCCGAGGCTGATCATCCCGCTGGTCAGCGCCGCCATCGGGTCGGTGAACTCCGACGGCATCGGGCCCGACTCGACGAGCGCCAGCCCGTCCGACGACACGATCAGCGCGAACGTCACGCCGGGGGTGGACGAGGCGAACTGCCGGAGCAGCCACCCGAACTCCTGGGGGCCGCTCGGGCCCGTGGAGGCGTTGTTCACTGCCGTCCTTCCTCCGGGTCGTGCGACGCGGCTTCGGCGCCCGGCGCGGGATCGGCCTCCGGCGCGGGATCGGCGAGGCGCGCTCCGGCGGTGAAGGCGTCCAGGTCGGCGGCGAACGACGACCCGCCGCCGCTCCCGGCGTCCGCACCCGTGTCCGTGCCGGCGCCGGTGCCCGTATCGGTGTCGGTGTCGGACGGCGCGTCCGGTGCGGGCGCGGCGACCGGGCGCAGGCTGGCCCGCTCCCGGCGCGGCAGCCCGCCGAGGTCGGGGTCGCCGCCCGCCGCGGGCCGCGCGGGACGCCCTTCGGAACGTTCCGCCGGGCCCCCGGACGGGCGCTCCACCCGCCGCGCCATCGCCAGATGCGCCATGCCGGACGGCATCTCGCCCGCCCCGACCGTGTGCGGCTCGTCCGGGGGGATCTCGCAGAGCAGCGCCGGCGGGACCGTCACCATCGCGACCGTCCCGCCCGTCCGCCCGGCGAGCCGGACGCCGATGCCGTGCCGGCGGGCCAGCCGGTGCACGACGGGGAAGCCCGTCTGCCGCGACGTCTCGTCCGTCATCGGCGGCACCGGCCCCGCCAGCGCCGTGTTCAGCCCGTCCAGCTGCGTGGCCGACATGCCGATGCCCGCGTCCTCGATCCGCAGCATCACCGCGCCGTTGTCCAGCAGGTGGGCGCTCACGGTCACCCGCGACGGCGAGTACCGGGTCGCGTTGTCCAGCAGCGCCGCGACCAGGGACGCCAGGTCCTCGGCCGCGTACGCGGGCACCGCGAGCTCCACGACGCGCAGGATCGTCACGTGCCGGTACTGCTCGATGGACGACTCCGCCATCCGGATCACGTCCAGCAGCGAGGTGTCGGCGCCGGACGCCTCCTCGCCGTCCCGTCCCGCGAGGACCCGCAGATCGCGAGCGGCCCGCCGCATGCGCGTCACCCCGTGGTCGATCTCGTAGAGGGCCTCCAGCCGGTCCGGGTCCTCCTCCTGCCGCTCCAGCAGGTCCATCGCGGGGCGCATCTTCTCCGCGAGGACGAGGAACTGCAGGCAGAACCGCTCGCACAGGTCCGGCCACACGTCCGGATCGGCCACTCCCGCGGGCCCGGGCGCCGCCTGCGCGCCGGCCGCCGCCTGCCGCCCCTGCCCGGCGGCCTGCTGCTGCGCGGGCGCCTGCTGGGCCCGCTGCTGCGCTTGCGGCTGCATGGACGCGGGGTACTGGGTCTGCGGCTGGGCGGCGGCCTGGTGGAAGACGGCCTCCGGCTGAGCCGCGGTGTGCGGCTGCATGGCGGCAGGGTGCTGGGCCTGCGGCTGCGCAGCGGGCTGCCGGTATTGAGCCTGCGGCTGCCCGACCTGCGCTTGAGGCCCGGCCTGCGAGTGCGGGGCCTGCGACCGCGCGCCGTCCTGCATCTGCTCGGCGGGCTGCCGGTACGCGGCGTCCCTCGGAGCCGCGGCCTGCGGATGCGGCTGCATGGCCGCCGGGTGCTGCGCCTGCGGGTGCTGGGCCTGCTGCTGCGCGGCGGCCTGCTGCTGCGCGGCGGCCTGCTGCTGCGCGGCGGCCTGGCGGTACGCGGCCTCTGGCTGAGCCGTGGGCTGCGGGTACATGGGTGAGGGTTGCGGCGCCGGCGGATGCGGGGGCTGCTGGGTACGCCTCCGCCACTTCACCGGCGTGCTCCGGTCTCCGCCGCCTGCGGGTGTGCGCCGCAGGACACACGGCGTTTCGTCAAAGCAGCCTTCTTCACCTAAGTCTCGGCACCGGACGGCGCGGCAGCGGCGCGCGGGCCCCGCGAGCGCGGGGCCGCGGCCCTCTGCCGGGAGGGGCACCCGGGAAAGAGTGGCACAGGCTTTGGCGCTGATCAATGTATTCGATTTACATTACCCTTTTGATCCACTAAAAGGGTTTATTTCACTTTTGTCGTAATTGTCGTTGTTCGCCTGCCGCGTCACCGTCGACCGGAGGCGCGGCGGAGGGCGTCCAGGCCGCGGGCGATCGGCGGCTGGCGCTCGCTGCCGCGCCGGACGAACGCGATGAGGCGGCGCTTCGGCACCGCGCCGCCGCGCAGCGGGACCCGGACCGCCTCGTCCTCCGGCGGCAGCGGCGCCAGCCGGGGCACGAGCGCGACCCCGAATCCGTTCGCGACCAGCGACGACACCGCGAACCATTCGTTCGCCTCGTGCGCGATGCGCGGCACGTACCCGGCGGCGGCGCAGGCGGCGAGGAGCAGCTGGTGCTGGTCGGGCCGGTCGGGGCAGCCGATCCACGACTCCCCCGCCGCGTCGGCGAGCCGCGCCGTCCCGGCGGACGCGAGCGGGTGACCGGCCGGGACGAGCAGGTCCTGCGGCTCGTCGAGCAGCGTGGTCCGGGTGAACCGGGCGTCGTCGGGACCGGGGACCTGCTCGCTGGGGATCACCACGGCGATGTCGGCGCGGTGCGACAGGAGCAGGTGCGCGGCGTCCTCGCTGTCCTTCTCGGACATGTGGACGGCGAGCCCGGGATGCTCGGCGCGCAGCAGCGCCGCGGCGGGGGCGACGAGCGCCGCGAGGGCGCTGGACACGCTGCAGAACCGCACCTGGCCGGACGTCCCGGACCGGTGCTCGGCGAGGTCGGCGCGGGCCCGCTCCCACTGGGCGTCCAGGACGTCGGCGTGCCGCAGCACGGTGCGCGCGGCCGGGGTGAGCCGAACCCGGCGCCCCTCCGCCTCCAGCAGCTCGACGCCGAGATCGCGGGCGAGCTGCCTGAGCTGCTGCGACACCGTGGACGGCGTCAGGTGCAGCGCCTGCGCGGCGGCGGTGACGGTGCCGCGCTCCCGCAGCACCCGGAGGGTCCGCAACCGGGGATCGATCATTCGGCCATTCAACACGGTTCTAAACGGAATCTTTCGATGGACCCGCACATAGCGGTGATCGCAGACTGGCCGCATGGCCACCGGAACCGAACGCGCCGGACGGTCCGCCGCCGTCCCCGCGCCGCTGCTGATCCTCGGCAGCGTCGTCACCATCCAGGCAGGCCAGGCGTGCGGCAAGGGCATGTTCGCGGTCGCCGGCACCGCGGGCGTGGTCGTCCTGCGGCTCGGGTTCGCGGCGGCCGTCCTGCTGGTCCTGCGGCGCCCGCCGCTCCCGCGCGGGTCGGCGGGGCTCGCGTTCGCGCTGGGCGCGGCGATGGCGGGCATGCACCTGATCTATCCGGCGATGCAGCGGCTGCCGGTGGGCGTCGCGTCCGCGTTCCAGTTCCTCGGCCCGCTCACGCTCGCGCTGGTCACGGCGCGGCGGCCCGCCGACCTGCTGTGGGCGGCGCTCGCCGGGACCGGCGTGTTCCTGATGGACGGCCCGGGCGGCGCGCACGTCTCGCCGTCCGGGGTCGTCCTCGCGGTGGCGTCGGGCGCCTGCATGGCGGCCTACCTGGTGCTCAACAAGCGCGCCGGCGCCCGGCCCGGATCGACGCTGACCTGGGGCGTCGTCATCGCCGCGGGGCTCGTCCTGCCGCTCGCCCCGGCCGCGGGCGGCGCGCTGCTCAGCCCGGGCGTCCTCGCGGCGGGGCTCGGCCTCGCCGTCCTGTCCGCGGCCGTGCCGTGGTCGCTCGACCAGGCCGCGCTGCGGCGCCTGCCGGAGCGGACGGTCGCCGTCATGGTCAGCCTCGAACCCGCCGCGGGCGCCGTCGCCGGCCTCGTCCTGCTCGGCGAGCACCTCGCCTGGACGCAGTGGCTCGCGATCGGCTGCGTCTGCGCCGCGTCCGCCGGCGCCGCCCTCCGCCCCGACCCCGGCAGGGCTATAACCAACTAGTTATCACCTCCGTCGGAACAAGCATTAGCCAGGTATGGGTGCAGGTCACAAGATGGTCGCACGGCCCCTGTAGCCGGAACGACGCACCACCCGACGCGACCGAGAGGAACGACCGTGGCGCCGAGCAAGACCGCGGAGGTGATCGGAGCCGGGCTGGCCGGGCTCACCGCCGCCACCGCGCTGGCCCAGCGGGGCTGGACGGTCCGCCTGCACGAGCGCGACTCCGACATCCGCGCGATCGGCGCCGGGATCTACGTGTGGGGCAACGGCCTCGCCACCCTCGAAGCGCTCGGCCTGTACGAGGAGGCCGCGCGCGGCGCGCACGTCGGCCCCGTCCTGGAGTCCCGCGACCACCGCGACCGCGTCGTCGAAGAGGTGCCGATCAACGGCCCCGGCCAGGCGCGGGTGCTCACCATCATGCGGGACCACCTGATCAACACGCTGATCGGCGGCGCCGAGAAGGCCGGCGTGGACATCCGCACCGGCTCGGAGGTCACCGAGGCGAGCCCCGACGGGCGGCTCATCCTGCGCTCCGGCGAGACGTCCCGCGCCGACGTCGTGCTCGCCGCGGACGGCGTGAACTCCCGGATCCGCCGCCAGTTCGACGTCGTCGCGCACCGCGCCCCCGCCCGGCAGGGCGCGACCCGGCTGACGGTGCCCCGCTCGCCCGACTTCGTCCCCGCCCAGGACCAGGGCAAGTACATCGAGTACTTCAGCGGCCGGCGCCGCGTCCTCTACACGCCGAGCAGCGAGACCAGCCTCTACGTCGCGCTCGTCGCCGACGAGGACGACCGGCCCGCGAGCCGCATCCCCGTCGACACGGCCGCGTGGATCCGCTCGTTCCCGCACCTGGAGAAGCTGCTGAGCGCGTGCGCCGGCGTCCCCGGCCGCTGGGACACCTTCCAGTTCCTCACCCTGACCCGCTGGTCCATGGGCCGGCTCGCGTTCCTCGGCGACGCCGCGCACGCGCAGCCGCCCTACCTCGGGCAGGGCGGCGGCTGCGCGATGATGAGCGCCCTCGGCCTCGCCGACGCCCTCAGCGGCTCGGACGCGCCCGTCGACCAGCGGCTGCGCGACTGGGAGTACGCCGAGCGGCCCACCATCGAGCACACCCAGCGCTGGTCGCACCGGCTCGGGCAGCTCAACTACGTGCCCGACGCCGCCCGCGCGTCGTTGCTGAAGGGCTGCGGCCGGCTGCCGCGGCTCGGCGCGTCCCGGCTGCGCGCCGCCCTGACGACCCCGACCGGCTCCGGGCGGTTCGCCGGCGCGTCCGCCCGCTGAGAGGAAGACATGACGGACCTGAAGACGCTCCGGATCGGCGGCAACCCGATCACCTACCAGGACCTCGGGCCGCGCGACGCGCCCGCCGTCGTCCTGATGAGCGGCTGGTGCCACGACCACCGGCTGTTCGACCAGCTCGTCCCATACCTCGCCGGCGACCTGCGCGTCCTGTGCATCGACTGGCGCGGGCACGGCGAGGACCGCACCCCCGTCGCCGACTTCGGCTACCGCGAGCAGGCGTCCGACACCATCGCCGTCCTGGACGAGCTCGGCGTCGACCGGTTCCTGCCGCTGTCGCACTCGCACGGCGGCTGGGCCAACCTGGAGATCGCCGAACGGGTCGGCGCCGCGCGCGCGCCGCGGCTCATCGTCGTCGACTGGCTGATGACGCCGCCCGCCCCCGAGTTCGCCGCCGGCCTCGCCGCCATCCAGGACCCCGCCACCTGGATCGAAGGCCGCCAGGGCCTCTACGACGTGTGGCTCAACGGCCAGGACCACGAACGCGTCAAGCGCCACCTCGACGAGGAGATGTCCGGCTTCGACTTCGAGATGTGGGCGCGCTCCTGCCGCGTGATCGCCGAGGCGTACGCCGAGTTCGGCTCCCCCCTCGACCGGATGGCCGGCCTCACCGAGCAGCGGCCCGTCACCCACCTGTTCTCGCAGCCCACCGACCCCGCCTACGAGCAGGCCCAGATCGACTTCCGCGCCGGGCACCCCTGGTTCGACCACCGCACCCTCGGCGGCCCCACGCACTTCCCGACCCTGGACGTCCCCGACAAGGTCGCCGCCGAGATCCGCGACCGGCTCGGCTGACCCGCAGCCCGCACGGCGGACGTCCGCACAACGCAGCCCCACCCCCTGCAAGGAGTTCGCCATGCGCGATCCAGGTCCCGTCATGCCCGAAACCGACGACCCGCCCGCGACGAAGTGGGTCATGCTCGCGATCGTCTCCGCCGGATTCGTCGCGATGACCGTCAACTGGTTCGACATCTCCACCGGCTTCGACGCCATCGGCAAGGAGTACGGCAAGGCGATCCCGGACGTCGCGTTCCTCATCTCCATCTTCGTCGCGGCGTACGGGGTGCTGCACATCCCCGGCGGCCTGCTCGCCACCAAGTGGGGGCTGCGCCGCACCCTCGCGCTCGGGCTCGCGATCGAGGCGGCCGGCTCGCTGCTGTCGGCCACCTCCACCTCGTTCGCGCAGCTCGTGGTGTGGCGCGCCGTCGCGGGGGCCGGCGCGTCCGTGTTCGCCGCCGTCGGGATCGCCGCCGTCAGCATCTGGTTCCGCGACCACCGGCACGCGCTGGCGCTCGGCATCTCGTCGGCGGCGTTCAGCGTCGGCACCGCCCTCGGCCTGTACGCCTTCGCCGACCTCACCGACGCCACCACCTGGCGGACGTCCGTCGTCGCCGGCGGCGTGCTGTGCCTCGCCGTCGCCGCCGTCAGCGCCGTGTTCTTCCGGGTGCCGCGCGGCGCCGGGTCCCTCGCCGGCGTCCAGATCACCCGCGACGGCCTCCGCCAGGCCCTGTTCAACAAGGACATCTGGCTGTACGGCCTCGCGTTCTTCGGCGCCTACGGCTCCTACCTCGGCGCGTCCCAGCTGATCTCCGGCTACGGCGACGACCGGCACCTGCCCGGCGGCCAGGTCGGCGCCGCCGCCTTCCTCATCGGCGTCGCCGGCGTGCCCGGCAGCATCGCCGCCGGATGGCTCGCCGACCGCTACCTCAGCCCCCGCCTGCTGTTCGCCGCCGGCGCGATCCTCGAAGCGGTGTCCCTCGCCTGCGTCCCGCTGTCCGGGCCGCACACCTTCTGGATCCCCGCGTTCGGCGTCGGGTTCATGTTCAACTTCGTGTTCGCGATCTGGCAGACCGTCCCGGGCGGCATCCGCGGCCTCGCCCCCGAGAACATCGGCACCGCCGTCGGCCTCATGCTCACCATCTCCGCCGTCGGCGGGTTCGTCCTGCCGTGGGCGTTCGGCCTCATCACCGACGGCCCCGGCTACACCGCCGCGTGGACGTTCCTCGCCGTCGTCAGCGCCGTCACCGTCGCGTTCTGCCTGTTCACCCGGGCCGGCTCGCGGGCGTCCGTCCCGTCGTCCGACCCCCGCGCCGCCGTCCCCAACCCGGCCGAAGCCTGACCCCGCGACGCCGTGACCGCAGGACCCCTGCGGTCACGGCGTCATGCGCATGCCGAGGATCTTCGTGTCCGGCCCGTCGTCCAGCACCTCAAAGCCCAAGTGCTCATAGAAGCCCAGCGCATTCGTGTTCCGGGCATTGACCCCGAGATGAAGACCGGGCACACCACGCTCCCTCAACGCCTCGATCACGGTCACGCACAACCGCCGCCCGTTCCCGCCGCCCTGCGCCTCCGGCAGAAGGTCGATGTGCATGTGCGCCGGATACCGCCCGGTGATGCTCTCCGGCGTATGGGGCGGGTCGTCGACGTAAGAGCGCAACCAGGCGTCCGGGCTCCCCGGTTCGACCGGCCCCGCCACCCGCGCACGCACCCGAGGCCACCACACACGATCGAGCTCCCGCTCGAACGCCACGGTGTCGGCAACCGCGAGGATGTAGCCGGCCGCCTCGCCCCCTTCACCCGCGAGAACCCAGGCGAGATCGGGCGAATGCGCCAGATACGGCCCGGCGAAGACGTCACCGAGCAACCGAGGATCCCCCACCAACCCGGACGCGTCCCGCCCAAGCGCGGCGGTCCGCAAGCAGATCTCATAAATCCGCCGAACCTCCTCCGCATCCCCACCACGAGCCAGACGAACGAGCAACGGCGCAGCGGTCATCGCGTCCTCCCACGAGCAGAGCGAGCCCTCCCCGCCCGCCCGCAGGCTAACACGAAAACCGATCAATGATCGGTTTTGAGCCGCCGTGGCCGCGGGCTCCCTCCGGCCCGCGGCCACGGCGCCTTCCCTGGTCAGCCCGGGATGCCGTCGGCATAGGCGTCGCTGAAGTTGCGGCTCGCCATCCGCTCGGCGGCGCCGAACCAGCCGGCGATCTCCTCCGGCCCCGGCTTCGGCAGCTTCGCGTGCCCCTCGCGGATCCGGTCGAGCGCGGCGTTCGCCCGCTCCCGCACCGCCGCGAGGTCGTGGCCGACGAGCCGGCCGTCCTTCTTGCGGAACTCGCCGGCCACCAGCACGGTGTGGACGTCCGCCGCCGACGACTGGAGCACCACCGCGCCCGTCATGTGGCTCGGGCGCACCAGGTCCATTCTCGGCCTGACCACGATCACGTCGGCCTTCCTGCCGGCTGCCAGCGACCCGATGCGGTCCTGGAGGCCGAGCGTGTGGGCGCCGTTGACCGTCGCCCATTCCAGGGCGTCGCGGGTGGTCAGGTCGATCGTCCAGGGCATGGTGCCGGTCGCGTGCACCTTCGCGTTGTCGAGCATGCGCTGCGTCTGGAGCCCCAGCCGCATCTGCGAGAACAGGTCGCCCGACCCCACGCAGACGATGTCGGTGGACACGCCCGGCCGCAGGCCGTGGTCGATCGCCGCGCGGAACGGCGGGAACCCCATGCCCATCTGCATCTCGGTCTCCGGCGCGATGGTGACCCGCTGGTCATGCTCGGCCATCAGCCGCCATTCCTGCTCGTTCAGCGCCGGGCAGTGGATGTGCACGTGCCCGGGGATCAGCAGGCCGTGGTCGGCGAGCTCGCGCAGCCCCTTGAGCAGGATCGACGTCGTCGCCGCCGCGGTGTGCGAGGCGCGCAGCACGCCCAGCTCGCGGGCCAGCCGGATCTCCTCGGCGATCTCCCCGAACGGCAGGATCCCGAAGTCGGTGAACAGCATCCCCATCGTGACCAGCGCGTCGTCGGACGGCAGCCGCTCGCCGCGCAGCCGCGCCGCGTCCTTGAGCCGGTCGCCGTGCGAGGCGAACGCGCGCGGGAATTCGTACGCCTGCATTCCGTAGTTGTAGACGGCGCGGATTCCGGCGGCCTGGAGCGCGTCGACGTTCGCGTCGGCGTGCTCGGGGGTGTTCACGCAGTCGTTGCAGTCCATGATCGTGGTGACGCCCGCGTCCAGCGCCTCCAGCGCGCCGACCAGGCTCGCCGCACCCAGGTCGCCGGCCTCCAGAAAGGATCCGGTTCCATAAAAGGTGCCCGCGAGGAACTGCGGCAGCGACTCGTCCGCGGAAACGGCGCGCATCAGCGCCATCCAGGTGTGCCGGTGGCTGTCGATCATCCCCGGCAGGACGATGCCGCCGGACGCGTCGACGACCTCGGCGTCGGTTCCGGCGAACTCACCGGCGTCGCGCGCGACCGCCGCGATCCGGTCGCCTTCGACCAGGACGGCGCCGTCCGGCAGGTCGCCGAGCACCGGATCCATCGTGATCACATGGCCGCCCGTGATGACCTTGCGTGCAACGCCCATGATGCGTGGCCTCCGTAGAAGGGGAGTCGTTCGGATGCCCATATCCTGGACTTTCCCGATCTACTTTTCTAATGCCGCTTGAGCCGTGAGATATACCGGAACGGCCATAGCTCGCCAAGGCGGCCGCGAATTCCGCTCGTGGCGTTCTCCATGACTTCATGCTCACATATGAGTAATTACTTGCACCATTCATGGGCGCCTTGACCACCGTCACGACATCGCCGATGCTGTCCGCCTCCGCGACCGGGCGCCGCCACGACGTGTAGGCCCAGACGCGGCCGTGCGCCTTCTGCGGCGGGACGGGCTCACCGGCACCTCGCGCGGACGGGGCACCTTCGTCATCGCGGTCCACCCCACCGCCCGCGACGACCCCTGGACGCCGGCCGCTCCCATCGTCCATCTGGACAATCCGCGCCTTACTCGGACGGTCCCCCCTGGTCGCCGAAGGCGACCCCGCCTCACGGCGGACCCAATCCAGACCAAGGAGGGCCGATGGAATCGGCTTTTCCCGAGGAGATGACCGTTCGCGACCTGCTTCAGGCGATGGCGACCGGTCAGCTGACCTCAGCACAGATCACCGCCCGGTGCCTGGCACGCATCGAGCGGCTGAACCCCGCGCTCTGCGCGGTCATCGCGGTGGATTCGCACGCGCCGGAACGGGCCCGTGCGATCGACCGCCTCCGGGCCTCGGGCAACGCGGTGGGACCGCTCGCCGGAATCCCGATCCTGGTGAAGGACAACATCGACACCCTCGGCCTGCCCACGACGGCGGGGTCGGAGGCCCTACGCCGCGCCTTCCCGCGCCGCGACGCCGAACTGGTGTCCCGGCTACGCCGGGCCGGCGCCATCATCCTGGGCAAGACGAACCTGTCGGAGTGGGCCAACTACCGCGCCGACGGAGCACCGGGAGGCTGGAGCCCGGTCGGCGGTCAGACCAGGAACCCGTACGTCCTGGATCGGACTCCGCGGGGGTCGTCCAGCGGTTCCGCGGTCGCGGCGGCCGCGGGCCTGGCCCCGGTGACCATCGGGACCGAGACGTCCGGCTCCATCATCTCGCCCGCCGCGACGAACGCCGTCGTCGGCTTCAAGCCGTCCCACGGGCGGGTCGGCGGGACCGGTTTCGTCCCGGTCTCACCGTGGCAGGACACGGCCGGGCCGATCACCCGGAACGTGTCCGACGCCGCCGCGCTCTTCGCGGTGATCGCCGTCCCGCGCCGCGCCGTCCGCCTGGAACCGGGCCTTCCGCCCGGCGCCAGGATCGGTGTGTGGAGCGGGATCAGAACAGAGGGAAGCCACCCTGAGGTGGATCGCGTTCTCGCCGAAGCCACGGCGAAGCTGCGTGATCTGGGCGCGACCACCGTCGAGGTGGACGTGCCCGTACCCGCTCAGGACGGGGCGCTCCCCTTCGAGTTCAAGGAGGCCATCAACGCCTACCTGGACTCGGCCGGTGGCGAGCACCCCCGCGACCTCGCCGAGCTGATCGCCTTCCACCGGGGCGATCCCGCCGAGCGGGTGCCCGACATCGGGCTGGCCAGGTTCGAGCAGGCCCAGCTTTCGGACACCGTCCGCTCGCCGCGGGAGTACCGGGCGGAACGCGAGCGGATCACCGGAGAGGCACGCCGGAGCATCAATGGCGTCTTCGACCGGCACCGGCTGGACGCGATCATGGCTCCCTCCAACGGCCGGGCCCACGAGATCCTCGACCCGGGCGACCACCCGTGGGTGCATTCCTACAGCCCACCGGCGATCGGCGGGTTTCCGAGCATCACGGTCCCGGCCGGCTACGCCGACGCCGAGCTCCCGCTCGGCGTCTCGTTCATCGGCCGCAGGAACCACGACGAGGAACTCCTGGGGCTCGCCTACACCTTCGAGCAGGCGACCCGGGCACGCAAGCAGCCCAGGTACCTGCCCACACTCCCGGTGTGAAGACCGGGCACCCGTGAGGTGACCACACGCCGACCCCAGCCCACCGCTGGGGTCGGCACTTCACCACGGCTCAAGAGGGAGACCGGCGCGATGACGCCGTCCTGACCGCACCGGCCGACGAGGAATCCTTCGCGAGCGCGGTCTCAGGCGGTGGCGGTTCCTTCCAGTTCGACCATGAGGTCGGGGAGCGCCAGGCGGGTGACGCCGAGCATGGTGGTGGACGGGGTCGCGCCGGCGGCGCCCAGGCGTGCGGCCAGGACGCCGTAGTGCTGGAACACCAGGTCGACGTCGGTGGTGTAGACGTTGAGCCGGACGAGGTTCGCGAGGGACATGCCGGCCTCGCCGAGGACGGCCTCCAGGTTGTCGAGGCTCAGCGCCAGCTGCGCCGCCATGTCACCGGCGTGCAGGGGCTTGCCGTCGCCGCTCATCGCGGCCTGGCCGGCGCAGTACAGGGTGCGGGCGGGCCCGGAGACGAGCGTCCCCTGGTCGTATCCCATGTCCACCGACCACGCCCACGGGTTGACCGCGGTTCGTTCCATGGCTTCATCAGTCCCTTCGGTCCGCGCGCCGATCGGCTCGGCGCCGTGGTGATGAGCCTGGCAACGAATCACGACACCCTTTGTCGTGTATTTCGGTACGTTTCCGGGATGCGCGCCGACCGGCTGGTCTCGCTGGTGCTGCCGCTGCGCCGGCACGGCCGGCTGTCCGCGGCCACGCTGGCGCGCGAACTCGAGGTGTCCACCCGTACGGTGCTGCGCGACATCGAGGCGCTGTCCGCGGCCGGTGTCCCGGTCTACGCCGAACGCGGCCGGCACGGCGGTTTCGCGTTGCTGCCCGGGTTCCGGACGGAGCTGACCGGGCTGAACCACGAGGAGGCGCTCGCGCTGCTGGTCGCCGGGTCGCGGCGCGGCGCGCAGGCGTTCGGGCTCGGGTCGGCGCTCGCCTCGGCCATGCTCAAGGTGGTCGACGCGCTGCCCGAAGGGCATCGGGACACCGCGGCGGGCGCGGTCGAGCGGCTGCTCATCGACCCGGAGACCGATCTCCTCTCGCGCCGGGCGGACGCCGAGGAGGTGCCGGAGGCCATCGTGGCGGCGGTGCGGCGGGCGGTGTTCGCCGGGCACCGGCTGCGCATCCGCTACGCGGCCTTCGGCCAGGACCCGAAGTGGCGGACGGTGGACCCGATCGGCCTGGTCACCGTGCGCGACCAGGGCTATCTGCTGGCCACGCGGTCCGGCGAGGACCGCACCTACCGGCTGTCGCGCGTCCTGGCCGCCGAGGAGCTCGACGAGCCCGCGCAGCGGCCGGACCGCGTCGACCTGGACCGGGCCTGGCAGGAGCGCAGCACGCGGTTCCGGACGGGCGGCGACCAGGTCACCGTGCTGGTCCGGCTGGATCCGAGGCGGCGGGAGGAGCTGGCGGGCACCGCGCTGGCCGTCCTCGCCGAGGAGGCCGACGCGGACGGGCGGCTGCGGCTGGAGGTGGCCTTCCAGGACCGGAGGCACGCCGAATGGGCGCTGTGGCAGCTCGGCACGGGCGCGGAGGCCCTGGCCCCGCAGTGGTTGCGCGACGCCCTGCGCGACCGCGCCGCCGCGATCGCCGCGCGCTACGCGGCGCCGTCCTGAGCGGTCAGACGAGGGGGACGAAGAACGCGTCGACCAGGAGCGGGACGACCAGGGCCGCGGTGACGAGGGTGTGGCGGACCGCCGCGCGGGACGGGCGCATGAAGAACCAGGCGGCCGTGGTCAGGAGCGGGCCCAGGCCGGCGGCGGCCAGGAACACCAGGGCGAGCTTGCCGTCGCCGTGGCAGGAGACCTCGCCGCAGGAGTCGGGCCCGGCCTCCGTCATCGCGGACACGAAGAGGTTGAACAGCGCCATCGCCCAGCTCACGAGCATCGCGGCGGACAGGACGAACGGCGTGACCGGCCGCACGTGGTCGTTCGGGGCCGCGTAGGCCGGCTGCGTCGTCACGGTGTCCTCCTGCTGCTCGTCGTTCGGCTCTGAGCAGCACTATCGCCGTCGCGGGCGGCCGGGGATCAGGGCGCTTCGACTCATCTCGGGGTGCGGTACCTACTCAGACGCCGCGGACGGACAGGAACGCGAACCGGCACGGCGGACGGCCTGGCGCGGTCCGTTTGATCGCGGGGCGGCGGGCAGGTATGCGGGGATGGGACGTCTCGCAGCCGGTCGCCGGGCCGCCTCGGAGCGCGCGGGCGCCGCGCGGGGCCTGGGCGGGCACCGCAGGGCGCTCACCGCGCTGGTCCTGGCGGACGTCGCGTTCGCCTACCAGCAGACGGCGGTCGTCCCGGTGATCCCGGTGATCGAGAAGGAGCTCGGCGTCGCGCAGGCGTGGGGCGCGTGGCTGCTCAGCGGGTACCTGCTGGTCGCGACGGTCGCGGCGCCGGTGCTCGGACGGCTCGCCGACCGGCACGGGCGGCGCGCGATGCTGCTGCTCGGCCTCGGCATGTTCCTGCTCGGGTCGGTCGCGGCGGCGGTCGCGCCGGATGCGGTCGTGCTGATCGCGGCGCGGGCGGTGCAGGGCATCGGCGGCGCGGTGTTCCCGCTGTCGCTGTCGATCGTCCGCGAGGAGTTCCCGGGCGACCGGGTCGGGTCCGCGACGGGGGTGCTGACCGGCGCGTTCGGGATCGGGACGGCGCTCGGCTTCGCGACGTCCGGGGCGCTGACCGAGGCGGTGTCGTGGCATCTGGTGTTCGCGGTCGGCGCCGCCGTCGTGGCGCTGGCGATGCCGCTGGTGGTGCGGTGGGTGCCGGCGCGGCCCGGGCCGTCGCGCGGGGCGCTGGACGTGCCGGGCGCGCTGCTGCTCAGCGCCGTCCTCGCGCTGGTGCTGGTCGGGTTGACGCTGCTGCCGGAGGCGAAGGGCGCGACGTGGGCGCTGCCCGGCGGGCTCATCGCCGCGGGGCTCGCGGCGGGAGCCGTCTGGTTCCGCCGCGAGAACCGGGTGGCCGAGCCGCTCATCGACCTGCGGACGCTCCGGTCCCCCGCGCAGGTGTGGACGAACGGCGTCACGCTCGCGATCGGCTACACCCTGTTCGGGACGTTCTACCTGGTCCCGCAGCTCGTCGGGAACGGGCAGGAGGGCTTCGGCGCGGGCACCGGCACGGTCGGGCTGTACCTGCTGCCGCTCGCGGCCGGGCAGATCCTCGGCGGCCCCGCCGCGCGGACGCTGCAGAAGGGCGGGACGCCGCGCCGCCCGCTCGCGGCCGGGATGGCGCTGCTCGCGGCGGGGACGGCGGCGTGCGGCGCGATCGGCGGGTCGTCGCGGCCCGGGTTCCTCGCGGCGGCGTTCGTCGTCGGCTGCGGCGCCGGGCTGACGATCAGCGCGAGCGGCACGCTCGTCAGCGTGAAGGCGGACGAGGAGCACGCGGGCGTGTCGACGTCGCTGAACAGCACCGTCCGGCGGGTCGGCGGCGGCCTCGGCAGCCAGGCGAGCGCCGCGATCCTCATCCTGGTCGGCTCCGGGCGCGCGGGCTGGCTGGCGGCGTTCGGGCTGGCCGCCGCGTTCGCGCTGGTGAGCGTGCCGTTCGCCGCGCGCGTCCCGCTGTCGGGGCCGGCGGCCGGGCCGCCACCCGGCCTGAGCGCCTGAACCCCGCGGGTAAAGCAATCGTGTGGGCGCGCCGGGGAGCGTGGCGGCGCCTTCCCGCGGCACTAGGGTGACGGACCAGCACGATCCGATCACCATGCGTGACCGCCGGTTCGCCGTCCACTTCTGCTGGGGCCTCATTGCTGCCGTTGCTCGCCGCGTACTGCGCGGCCGCCGCGGCGGCGCCGGTGCTGGTGCGGGCCATGGGGCGGGCCGCGTTCGCGCCGCTGGCGGCGGTGCTCGCCGCGGCGGCCGGGTGGGCGGCGTGGCCGTGGCTGCGCGGCGGCGCGCCGCGGACGGAGTCGTGGTCGTGGATCTCCGGCCTCGGCCTGCACCTGTACCTGCGCTCCGACCCGCTGACCTGGATGATGATGGTCATCGTCGGCGGCGTCGGCGCGCTGATCGTGCTGTACTGCGGCCGCTACTTCACCGGCTCCGAGCCGAAGCTCGGCGCGTTCGCCGGGGAGCTGGTCGGGTTCGGCGCGGCGATGCTCGGGCTGGTCCTGTCCGACGACATCGTCCTGCTGTACGTGTTCTGGGAGCTGACGACGGTCCTGTCGTACCTGCTCATCGGGTACGACGCGGAGCGCGGCATCGCCCGGCGGGCGGCCACGCAGGCGATCGTCATCACCACGTCCGGCGGGCTGGCGATGCTGGTCGGGCTGCTGCTGCTCGGGCAGGCGGCGGGCACCTACCGGCTGTCGGCGATCCTCGCGGCGCCGCCCGGCGGCGGCGCGGTGACGGCTGCGGTCGCGCTCATCCTGGCCGGGGCGCTGTCGAAGTCGGCGCTCGTCCCGTTCGGGCTGTGGCTGCCGGGCGCGATGGCGGCGCCGACGCCGGTCAGCGCGTTCCTGCACGCCGCCGCGATGGTGAAAGCGGGCGTGTTCCTCGTGGCGCGGCTCGCGCCCGCGTTCGCCGGGACGCCCGGGTGGCGGCCCGTCGTGCTCGGCTGCGGGATCGCGACGATGCTGCTCGCCGGGTGGCGGGCGCTGCGCGAGCACGATCTGAAGCTGCTGCTCGCCTACGGGACGGTCAGCCAGCTCGGGTTCATGTTCGTGCTGGTCGGGGCCGGGAACCGGGTCGCGGCGCTGGCCGGGTTCACGGTGCTGCTCGCGCACGCGCTGTTCAAGTCGGCGCTGTTCCTCGCGGTCGGGGTCGTCGACCATTCGACGGGGACGCGCGACCTGCGCAAGCTGTCCGGGCTCGGGCGCCGCACGCCGGTGCTGTTCGGCGCGGCGATCGCGGCGGCGGCGTCGATGGCGGGCGTCCCGGCGACGCTCGGGTTCGCCGGGAAGGAGGCCGCCTACGAGGCGTTCCTCGGCGGCGACGTCGGACTGGCGGTGCTGCTCGCGGTGGGGTCCGCGCTGACCGCCGCGTACAGCCTGCGGTTCCTGTGGGGCGCGTTCGCTCGCAAGGAGGGCGTCGCGCCGCGCGAGGTGCACCGTCCCGGAGCGCTGCTGCTCGCGCCGGTGGTGCTGCTCGCCGCGGCGGGCGTCGTCGTCGGGCTGCTCGCCGCGCGGCTGGACGCGCCGATCGGGCGGGAGGCCGCGCCGTTCCCCGTGGAGGGCCACGGCGGCTACCACCTGTCGGCGTGGCACGGGTTCGGCCTGCCGCTGCTGCTCACCGCCGTGTCGCTGGCGGTGGGTGTCGCCCTGTTCGTGCTCGGGCGGCGCATCGCGCGCGCGCCGCAGTTCTTCGAGCCCGAAGAGGTCTACCTGCGCTTCATGCACGGGCTCAACACGTTCGCGCTGCAGCTCACCGGGACCGTGCAGCGCGGATCCCTCCCCAACTACCTGCTGATCATCCTGCTCGTCGCGGCCGGGCTCGCCGGCGGCGCCGTCGTGACGGGCCTGCCGTGGCCGGACCCGCTCGGCGAACGGATCTGGGACGGCCCCGCGCAGGCGCTCGTCGCGCTGCTCACCGTCGTCGCGGCGGCCATGGCGATCCGGGCCCGCGACCGGGGCCAGACCGTCGTGCTGTCCGGCGCGTCCGGGTTCGGGGTGTCCACGCTGTTCGTCCTGCAAGGCGCCCCCGACCTGGCGCTGACGCAGTTCCTCGTCGAGACCGCGAGCCTGATCGTCTTCGTGCTGGTGCTGCGGCGGCTGCCCGCCCGGTTCTCCACGCGCTCCCCCGCGCAGCGCACCGTCCACCTGGCGGTGGGCGCGCTGACCGGGCTCATGGCCACCGTCGTCACGCTGCTCGCCGCGCAGGCCCGCCGCACCGTGCCGGTCTCCGCCGCCTACCCCGGCGCCGCGAAGGAGGCGGGCGGGAGCAACATCGTCGCGACCGCGCTGGTCGACCTGCGCGCCTGGGACACCCTCGGCGAGAGCGTCGTCATCGCCCTCGCCGCCCTCGGCGTGACCAGCATGGTGTTCGCGCGGCGGCCGCTGTCGGCGCCGCCCCCGCCCGGCCCCGATACCACCGTCTGGGGCGTCGACGAGATCACCGCGCTGGACGAGGCGCCGCCCGGCGGCGGGTGGCTCGCCGCCGGGTCCACGCTGGCCGCCGAACGGCGCTCCATCGTGTTCGAGGTCGTCGCCCGGACGATCTTCCACACCGTCCTGCTGTACTCGCTGTTCCTGCTGTTCACCGCGCACTCCGCGCCCGGCGGCGGGTTCTCCGGCGGCATCGTCGCGGGGCTCGCGCTCGCCGTCCGCTACCTCGCGGGCGGCCCGTTCGAGCTGCGCGAGGCCGCGCCCGTCCCGGCGGGCGCGCTGCTCGGCGGCGGCGTGGTCGTCGCCGCCGGGACCGCGCTCGGCGGCCTGGGCTGGGGGCACGCGGTGCTGCAGAGCACGTCGGTGGGCGCGCACGTGCCGGTGCTCGGGCACGTCCACCTCGTCACGTCGCTGCTGTTCGAGATCGGCGTCTACCTGATCGTCGTCGGGCTCGTCCTGACGGTGCTGAACGTGCTCGGCGCCGAGGTCGACCGGCAGACCGAGGCGGACCGGGCCGGCGGCGGGGTGCCCGGGTGAGCCCGTCGCTGGTGCTCGCCGCGACCGGCGGGACGCTCGTCGCCGCCGGTGTCGTCCTGCTGCTGGAGCGCAGCCTGTCCCGGCTGGTCGTCGGGGTGCTGGTGCTCAGCAACGGGGTCAACCTGCTGATCCTCACGGCGGGCGGCCCGGCCGGCGCCGCGCCGATCCTCGCCTCCCGCGGCCCGCACGGTGGCCCGCACCGCGCGCTGAGCGATCCGCTGCCGCAGGCGATGATCCTCACCGCGATCGTGATCTCGCTGGCGTCGGCGGCGTTCGCCCTCGCCATCGCCTACCGCGGCGGCCGGCTCAGCGGCGACGACGACGTCCGCGACGACATCGAGGACCTGCGGGTCCGCCGCGAGAGCGAGGACGACGTCGGGCTGCGCGCCGAGCGCGAGCGGCGCGCCGTCGCCGACCCGTCCGAGCTCGGCGCCCGCGAGGAGCCCGACAGCGACTTCCCCGGCGGCGTCCCCCGCGACGGCCGGCCGCGGAGGGACGGCCGGCCGCGGAGGGACGGCCGGTGAACGCGCTGGTCCCGCTGCCGGTGCTGCTGCCCGTCCTGGCCGCCGGCGTCAAGATCGTCATCGGGCCGCGGCACCCGCTGCTCAAGCGCGCGATCAGCGTCGCCGCGCTCGCCGCCGTCCTCGGCGTCGCGATCGCGCTGCTGGTCCGCGCCGACCGGGACGGCCCGCAGGCGGTGCAGCTCGGCGGATGGCCCGCGCCGGTCGGCATCACGCTCGTCGCCGACCGGCTGTCCGCGGTGATGCTCGTCGTCTCGTCCGCCGTCACCCTGTGCGTGATGGTGTACGCGTTCGGGCAGGACGCCGCCGAACGCGACCGGGACACGCCGATGTCGGTGTTCCACCCCACCTACCTGCTGCTCGCCGCCGGCGTCTGCGACGCGTTCCTCGCCGGCGACCTGTTCAACATGTTCGTCGGGTTCGAGATGATGCTGATGGCCAGCTACGTGCTGGTGACGCTCGGCGGCACCATGGCCCGCGTCCGCGCCGGGACGACCTACATCATCGTCGCGCTGCTGTCGTCGATGCTGTTCCTCGTCGCGATCGCCGTGCTGTACGCGGCGACGGGCACCGTCAGCATGGCGCAGCTGTCGTGGCGGATCGCCGAGCTGCCCGGCCCCGTCGCCCGCATCGCCGAGGTGACGCTGCTGACCGCGTTCGCGGTGAAGGCGGCGGTGTTCCCGCTGTCGATGTGGCTGCCCGACTCCTACCCGTCCGCGCCGACCCCGGTCACCGCCGTGTTCGCGGGCCTGCTCACCAAGATCGGCGTGTACGGGGTCATCCGCGCCGAGACGCTGCTGTTCCCCGGCGGGCACCTGCGCCGGGTGCTGCTGGTCGCGGCGCTGCTCAGCATGCTCGTCGGGGTGCTCGGCGCGATGGTGCAGATCGACGTCCGGCGGCTGCTGTCGTTCACGCTGGTCAGCCACATCGGCTACATGATCTTCGGGGTGGGGCTGGACTCGGCGGCGGGGCTCGCCGCGACCGTCTTCTACGTCCTGCACCACATCACGATCCAGACCACGCTGTTCCTGGTCGCCGGGCTGATCGACCGGCGCGGCGGCGCGACGTCCCTGGCCCGGCTCGGCGGGCTCGCGCGCACCGCGCCGCTGGTCGGCGTGCTGTTCTTCGTCCCGGCGATGAACCTCGGCGGGATCCCGCCGCTGTCGGGGTTCCTCGGCAAGCTCGGCCTGCTGCGGGCCGGGCTCGCGCAGGGCGGGCCGCTCGCGGACGCCCTCGTCGCGGGCGCCGTCGTGACGAGCCTGCTCACCCTGTACTCGCTGGTGAAGGTGTGGAACCAGGCGTTCTGGAGCGCCCCGCCCGAAGACATGCCCGAAGGCGCGCGCGCTGGGCGGCTGCCCATCGCGATGGTCGCCGGAAGCGCCGCCCTGGTCGTCCTCAGCCTCGCCTATACCGCCGCCGGAGGCCCGCTCTACGCGCTGTGCGAGCGCGCCGCCACCGAACTGCTCGCCCCGCAGACCTACGTCCAGGCCGTGTTCCCGTCGGGAGGCGCCACTTGAGGGAGTTCACCATCCGGGTCGGACGCCGCCGCGCGATCCGGCTGCCCGCCGTCGTCTGGCTGACGCTCGTATGGATGCTGCTGTGGGACCGGCCGTCCGTCCCGAACCTGCTCACCGGGCTGGCGCTCGCCGTGCTGCTGCAACTGGTGTTCCCGCTCCCGCCGATCGGCCCGCAACTGCGGCTCCGGCCCGCCGGCCTCATCGTCTTCGTGCTGCGCGCCGCCGCCGACCTGCTGCACAGCGCCGGTCCGCTGGCCTGGCAGGCGGCCGGCGGGCGCGGCCGGGCCAAGCGGAACTCGGTCATCGCGGTGCCGCTGCGCACCCGCTCCGACCTGATTCTCACCATCATGGCGATCTCGCTGTCGGCGACGCCGGGCACGCTCGTGCTCGACGTCCGGCACTCCGACGCGACGCTGTTCCTGCACGTACTCGGCGCCGCCGACGACGCCGCCGTCGAGAAGGCCCGGCGGGACGTCCAGGCCCTCGAACACCGGACGGTCCGGGCCTTCGGCACCCCCGCCGACCTGCGCGCCCTCAGGGAGGACCGGTCATGACCATCGTGCTGGACGCGGTGACGGCGGTGCTGTTCCTCGCCGCCGCGTGCACCCTCGTCCGGATCGTCCGCGGCCCGTCGATGCTCGACCGCGCCATGGCCCTGGACGTCCTGCTCGCCGTGATCATGGCCGGGCTCGGCACGTCCGCGGTCGCCGACGGCGTCACCTGGGTCATGCCGACGCTGCTCGCCCTGTCGCTGGTCGCGTTCGTCGGCTCGGTCGCGGTCGCCCGGTTCCTCACCCACCATGTCCCCCGCCCCGACGAACCGGACCAGGGGGCGGACGCGTGAGGACGGCGTTCACGGCGGCGTTCCTGCTGCTCGGCGCGGGCGCCTCGCTCAGCGCCGGGCTCGGCCTGCTGCGGCTGCCCGACCTGTTCACCCGGATGCACGCCGCGACGAAGTCGCAGGCCGTCGGGCTGCTGCTGGTCCTGGCCGGCGTCGGAGTCCGGTTCCCGACCATCGAGGTGCTCACCTCGCTGGTGCTGGTCGCGCTGCTGCAGATCATCACCGTCCCGGTCGCGGCGCACCTGGTCGGGCGCGCCGCGTACCGCACCGGCCACGTCGACCGCGCCCTCCTGCACGTCGACGAGCTGGAGCGCGCGCTCGAGTCGTCCGGCGACGACTGAACGCGGCAGGGCCAGGCGGGCGCGTCCGGGTCAGGCGGAGGGGTCCGGGTCAGGCGGAGGGGTCCGGGACCGGCCGGTTCCCGAACGCCCCGGCCTCCCAGAGCGTGCGCACGTTCCGGACCAGCGGCGGGCCGACCGCGCGCAGCGCGTCCAGGTCGTTGTCGGCGACCGCGTTCGTCACCAGCGTGCTCGTCGCGGCGACGACCATCCGGCAGGTGAAGCGGCCCGCGTCGTCGCGGACGCCGAGCAGGTCGCCGAGCACGTCGATGATCGTGTCCTGCAGGTTCGCGCGCCGCCGGATCGCCTCCGGTCCCGCGGCGTACACCTCGATGAGGAACAGTCGGGTGTAGGGCAGCTCGATGGCGAGCGCCTCGAGGTAGGCGGTGAACGCCTGCTCGAACCGGTCCATCGGGTCGCGCGCCGCGTCGGCGAGGAGGCCGTGCTCGTCGCCGCCGACCATCTCCATCAGATGCTGCAGCAGCAGCTCCCGCGCCACGTCGAACGCGGCCATGAAGCAGTCGAGCTTGCTGTCGAACACCTGGTAGAAGCTCTGCCGCGACACCCCCGACCGCTGCAGCACGTCCGCCACCGAGGTGGCGACATATCCCTTCTCGGCCATCACCTCGGCGATCGCGGCGCACAGCCGCGACCGCTGGATGCGTTCGACTTCCTCCGGTGACAGCGCGGAGCGCCCTCTGGGCAGCCGGCGCGGCGATGAGTCCGACACGCGTTCACCTTACGTCCACCTGGGCCGCCTCCCGCTCACGGCAGCATGGCGAGGCCCTTGGCGATGCCGTTGCGCTGGATCTCGGACGTCCCGGTCAGCACCCGGAACATCCGGACCTTCCGGAACAGGTACTCGACCTCGTTGCCCTGCGTCAGGCCCTCCTTGCCGTGGATCTGGACGGCCTCGTCGAGGATGTCGAAGGCGGTCTCGGCGACGAACAGCTTGCACATGAACGCCTCCAGCCGCGGCGGGGTGCCCGCGTCGAGGTCGGCGAGCGCCGCGTACGTCATCGACCGGGCCGCGTAGAAGCCGGTGGCCATGTTGGCGAGCTTGTGCTGGATGGCCTGCAGCTGCATCAGCGGGCCGCCGTGGACGACGCGGGTCCGCGCCCGGTCGAGGGTGAGCTGGAGCGCGCGCCTCGTCATGCCGAGCAGCGTCGGGCAGTGCAGCAGCCGGTTCACGGTGACGCGGCCGAGGCCGATCTTCATGCCGTCGCCCTCGGCGCCGATGAGGTTCGCGGCGGGGACGAGGCAGTCCTTCAGGATGACGTCGCTCTCGATGTGCTCGCCGGACATCGGCGTCGCGCCGTCCACGACCTCGCAGCCGGGGCTGTCGAGGTCGACGATGAACGCCGAGAACGACTTCTCGGTGCCGTCCATGCGGGCGATGACGATGGCGAAGTCGGCGACGGGCCCGGCGCTGCTGAACACCTTGTGGCCGGTCAGCCGGTACCCGTCGCCGTCCCGGACCGCCGTCGTGCTCATCGCGCGGACGTCGGAGCCCGCGTCGGCCTCGGTGAGCGAGAAGCAGCAGGCGCGCTCGCCCCGCGCGACCGGCAGCAGGTAGGTGCCGAGCTGGTGCGGGGTCGCGGTGCGGAACACGTCGCCGGCGCGCAGCGGCCCGCCCATCTCGCCGAGGACGCTGTGCCCGAGGACGCGCCCGGCCGCCGCGACCTCCTCCTTCAGCGCGGCGAGCCGGGTGTGGGTGAGGCCCTGGCCGCCGAACTCCGGGGCCAGGTGGATGCCGTAGAAGCCGAGTTCGCGGCTGCGCCGCCACACCGGTTCGAGGAGCGCGCGGCTGATCGGGGTCGTCCGGTCGACGCCGTGCTCGCGCTCGTAGTCGGCGAGCTCGCCGTCGAGGTAGCCGCGCAGCCGCCCGACCAGCGCGGCGAGTTCCGGGTCGCCGTCGTAGGACGGCCGCAGGGAGAAGGTCATCGGGGTCTCCAGACCGATCAGTTGACGTGCCGGTCGGCGCCGGCCCAGAACGGCGCGCGGACCGCCTTGCGGTCGACCTTGCCGTTGCGGTTGTGCGGGAGGGCGTCGACGAGGTCGACCGACCGCGGCTTCTTGAACCGGTCGAGGTGCTCGGCGCAGAACGCGATCAGCTCGTCGCCGGTGACGGCGCCGGGCGCGGACGGCACGACGACCGCCTTGACGGCCTCGCCCCACCGCTCGTCCGGCACGCCGACGACGCAGACCTCGCGGACGCCCGGGTGCTCGTACAGCACCGCCTCGACCTCGGTCGAGTAGATGTTGAAGCCGCCCGAGATGATCATGTCCTTCTTGCGGTCGACGATGAACAGGTAGCCGTCCTCGCGCATCCAGGCCAGGTCGCCGGTGTGCACCCAGCCGTCGCGGAACGTCTGCGCCGACAGCTCCGGCTCCCGCCAGTACTCGGTGACGCAGTCCGGGCCGCGGACGATGATCTCGCCGACCTCGCGGGGCGGCAGCTCTCCGCCGTCCTCGTCCACGACCCGGATCTCGGTGTCGTAGGCGGCGCGGCCGCAGGATGCGAGCAGCTCCGGGTCGTTCTCGACGGCGTTCGCGATCTCCGCGCTGTTCAGGCCGGCGACGACGCTGGTCGTCTCGCCGAGCCCGTAGCCCTGCGCGATGATCGGCCCGAACACCGCGACGGCCTCGCGGAGCCTGCGCGGCGACACGGGCGCGCCGCCGATCCGCAGGCTCGTCAGGCTGGACAGGTCGCGCTCGGCGAGCCCCGGATGCGCCATCAGCAGGTTCAGCATCGTCGGGACGACGAACGTCGCGGTGATCCGCTCCCGCTCGACGGTGTCGAGGAACGCCTCGACGTCCCACGCGGGCAGGATGTGCGCGGTCGCGCCGCCGAACACCCCGGCGAGCAGGCCCATCCCGGCGGCGTGCGTGATCGGGCCGCAGGCCAGGTAGCGGCTGCCGGGCCGGGGCCGCGACTCGTCGCTCATCAGCTGCTTGCGCATGTTCGCGAGCCGGTTGCCGAACGTCTGCGTCGCCGCCTTCAGCGCGCCGGTCGAGCCGGAGGTGAAGTTCAGGACGGCCGGGTCGGTGTCGGCGACCTCGACGCGGACGGGCCCGCCGTTCCCCTCGGCGAGCAGGTCCCGGTAGCCGAGGGCGCCGCCCGCGTCGCCGTCGTACTGGACGGCCAGGCAGCCGGTGCCGGCGGCCTCCAGCGCGGCGAGCGCGTCCTCGCGGTGCGCCGCGTCGAACAGCAGCGCCTTCACGGGCGCGTAGCCGAGGATGTGCCCGATCTCCGACCGGCCGAGCCGCGCGTTGATCGGCGCCCTGGTCAGCCCGGCCTTGTAGAGCGCGAACTCGGTGACGACCAGCTCGCCCCGGTTCCACGCCAGGCTCGCGACCGCGTCGCCGGGCCGCAGCCCGCGCGCGACGAGCGCGGCGGCGAGCCGGTCGGCCTCGGCCTCCAGTTCCCGGAACGTCCACACGTGCTCGCCGCACACGACGGCGCGCTCGTCCGGCCAGTACCGGGCGCTGCGTGCGAGGTAGATGCCGAGGTTCATCGACCGCCCCCAAGAGTTCTCGAACGATGTCTGCCGAACTTACCGGCTGTTTCCGTACAGATTGTTCATTAACTGAGAGACTGTCAAGGGTTCCCTATGCTGGGACGCTCCGGACGGGAGGCGGGCGATGGCCGAGGACAGGCGGACGAGGCGGACGAGGCGGGCACTGCGCGACGCCCTGGTGAGCCTCGTGCTGGAGCGCGGCTACGCCGCCCTCACGGTGGACGACATCACCGGCCGCGCCGACATCGCGCGCGCCACCTTCTACAGCCACTGCCGCGACAAGGAGGACCTGTTCGCCCAGGTCGCGACCGAGCTGCTGGACGAGCTGTCGGCGCGGCTGAGCCCGGTCGTCGCCGGGTCGTCGGTCGGGTTCACCGGCAAGCCCGTCCTGGAGCTGTTCCGGCACGCCCTCGACGAGCGCGACCTCTACCGGATCATCCTGCGCGGCGAGGGCGACGGCCGGCCGCTGCGGGACTTCACCGACGCGTTCGTCCGGCGCACGACCGGTGAGTTCCGCGACCGCGCCGAGCGCAACGGCGTCGAGCCGCGCATCGACCCCGAGCTGCTGGCGCGGGCGTGGGTCGGCGAGCAGATCGCGGTGCTGCGCTGGTGGCTCGAGCACGACGTGCCGCCGATGCCCGCCGAGGAGGTCACCCGGATGCTGCTCGACCTCGCCGTCCACGGCCGCTACTGGGCCAGCGGCTTCGACCTGCCCGTCTAGCCGCCTGCCCGCCTAGCCGCCCGGCCGCCCGGCCGCCCGGCCGCCCGCCGGCGGGCGGCTTTCGACGTCTCCGCAGGTCCCGCCGGTGCGGGGCCGGCTTCGGCATGCCCGCGAACCGGGTCTCACGGTCCCTGCGGACGCCTCGCCGCACCTCTTGCCACCCCTGCCGGTGTGACGTATATTACCGGGCACTTTGCACGTTAATGAACAAGTAGTTCATTAACTGAGAGGAGCGCCCATGGCGGAGGACACGCCCGCGGACCCGCGGGCCGCCCGGTCCGGCGTCGCGTGGTCCGGGCTGGACGGGACGCGCGTCCTGGACCTGTCGCGGCTGCTGCCCGGCCCGTTCGCCACGATGCTGCTGGCCGACCTCGGCGCCGACGTCGTCAAGGTCGAGGACCCGTCCGGCGGCGACCCGCTGCGCGCGTTCGGCGCGGACCGGTTCGCCGCGTCCAACCGCAACAAGCGGTCGATCGCGCTGGACCTGCGCACGGCGGACGGCCGCGACACGTTCCTGCGGCTGGCCGCCCGCGCGGACGCCGTCGTGGAGAGCTTCCGGCCCGGCGTCCTGGACCGGATCGGCATCGGCTACCAGCGGCTGCGCGCCGCCAACCCGCGCATCGTGCTGTGCTCGCTCACCGGCTACGGGCAGGACGGCCCGTACTCCGGCCGGCCCGGCCACGACCTCAACTTCCTCGGCCTGTCCGGCTTCTTCGCGCTCCCGCCCGGCGTGCACGGCGCCGCGACGCGTCCCGGCGTCCGCGCCGCCGACCTCATCGGCGCGATGTACGCGGCGCTGTCCCTCGCCGCCGCCGTCACCGGCGCCCGCCGCACCGGCACCGGCCAGCACCTGGACATCTCGCTGCACGACGCCGCCACCGCCTGGGCCGGCGGCCCCGCGCTCGCCGCCCCCGGCGACGCGTCCGGAACCGGCGCCCCCGGCGGCGGGGCGCTCGTCATGGGCGACAACGACGTCTTCACCACCGCCGACGGGCGCCGGCTGTCGTTCGCGACGTTCGAGGACAAGTTCTGGATCGCGTTCCGCACCGCGCTCGGCCCCGCGTTCCCCGCGCTCGACACCGCCGCGTTCGACCGGCGCGCCGACCGCACCGCCCGCCGCCGCGAGGTGCACGAGATCCTCACCGGGACGTTCGCCGCGCGCGACCTCGCCTGGTGGGACCGCGTCCTCACCGGCCTCGACCTGCCCTGGGCGCCCGTCGTCAGCACGCCGGACGAGCTGCTCGGCGACCCGCACGTCGCCGCCCGCGGCCTCGTCCACGCCGCGGGCGGGCGGCCGCAGATCCGGTTCCCGACCCGGTTCGGGGCCGGCCTCGCCACCTTCCGCCGCCCCGCGCCCGCCCTCGGCGAGCACACCGCCGAGATCCTCGCCGAACTCCACCCCCGGGAGAGCTGACCATGTCCGGTCCCGAGATCCTGTCGCTGGTCCTGCTGGTGGCCGTGTTCGCGCTCGCCATCTGGCGCGACGTCAACGTGGGCCTCGTCGCGATGCCCGCCGCGTTCCTGCTCGGCGGGATCGCGGGCATCCCCAAGGAGCAGATCCTCGCCGGCTTCCCCGCCGGCATCGTCGCGCTGATCGTCGGCGTCATGTACATGTTCGGGCACGCCCAGCGCAGCGGCGCGTTCGACCGGGTGGTGCACGGCATCGTCCGGGTCTCCGGCGGCCGCGACTGGGTCCTGCCGTGGAGCCTGTTCGCGGTCGGCGCCGTCCTCAGCGGCATCGGCACGCTGCCGAGCGCCACCGTCGCGATCGTCCTGCCGGTCGCGATGCGGGTGGCCCGCAACCGGAACATCGACCCGGTGCTCATGGCGATCGTCGCGGCGCACGGCGCGGGCGCCGGCGGCTTCTCCCCGATGTCCCCGTGGGCCGCGATCGTCAAGGACCTCGCCGCGAAGTCGGGGGTGCACTACTCGGAGAACCTGCTGTTCCTCGGGCTCGCCGGATTCGACGTGCTGAGCACCGCGGTCTTCTTCTTCGCGCTCGGCGGTCTGCCGCTGATCCGCCGCGGCCGCACGGAAGGGGACGCCGCCGGGAGCACCGCCGGCACCGGCGCGGGCGGCCGTCCGGCCGAGGCCGTGCAGGGGGCGTCCCGCATCACCCCCTACGAGATCGGTTCGCTCGCCGGCCTCGGCGTCTTCGTCCTGGCGGTGCTCGTCCTCGACCTGAACATCGTGTTCGCGGCGTTCGCCGTCGGCCTGGTCCTGCACCTGGTGTTCCGGCCGGACGGCCGCCGGGTGATCGCCGACATCCCGTGGGGCGTCGTCATGCTGACGGTCGGCATCCTCGTCTACGTCGGCGACCTCGAGGCGGCCGGCACGCTGAAGACGATCGCCGGGCACCTCGGCGGCATCGGCGCGCCGGTCGTCGCGGCCCTCGCCATCGCCTACGTCGCGGCGCTGTTCGCGACCGTGGAGTCCTCGACCGTCGCGGTGCTCGGCGTCGTGGTGCCGCTGACCGCCGCCGTGCTGCCGCACCAGACGTCCGCGCAGTTCACCGCGCTGCTCATCGCCGTGTGCGGCACCATCGGCGGCGTCGCGATCAGCCCGCTGCACCTCGGCGGCGGCCTCGTGCTGGCGAACGTGGACGACGGCGACCACAAGCGGGTGTTCCGCTGGCTGCTCGGCTGGTCCGTCGGCGCCGCCGTCGTGCTGCCCGCGCTGCTGATGGTGCTGCCCGTGTCGTTCGGTCTCTGACCGCGTCACTCGGCCTCTGACCGGACGCCGCCGGATCCGGCGCGCGGCCCGGGCGGCCTTGCCGGTCAGGGCTTGCGGGCCACGCCGGCGGGGATCCAGGTGTGCGACGGGTCGGCCTCGGCGGGGTTCTTGCTGCCCCAGATGTCGACGTAGGACAGCCCGGCCGGGGCGTCCTCGTGCGGCGGGAGGTACTCCCAGCCGTCGAAGAACCGGTCGATCTCCTCGAACGTCCGGAAGTTCAGCCGCGCGGTGACGTTCTTGTAGACCTCGTTGAACCGCTCGATCTTGTCGGGCCGCTGCCCGTCGGCGGTGACGTGCGAGAGGGCGAGGTAGCTGCCGGACGGCACCGCGTCGAGGTACTGGCGCAGCAGCGACCAGGGGTCCTGCTCGGGGTTCACGAAGTGCCAGATGGCGACGTGCATGTAGCCGACGGGCCGGGAGAAGTCGATGAGTCGCCGCACCTCGGGGTCCTCGATGACCGACTTCGGGTCGGCGATGTCGGCGTCGACGTAGGCGACGTCGGTCTCGCCGTTGCGGCGCAGCATGTCCCGCGACATGTCCAGGACGACGGGGTCGTTGTCGACGTAGACGACCTTCGCGCGCGGGTGGACGACCTGGACGACCTCGTGGGTGTTCCACGCGGTCGGGATGCCGGAGCCGAGGTCGATGAACTGGTCGACGCCAGCGCGCGCGATGACGGCCGCCGCGCGCTGCAGGAAAATGCGGTTGGCCTGCGCCATGTAGTGCAGTTCCGGGACTTTCTCCTGGAGTTTTCGGGCGGCGGTCTCGTCCGCCGGGGTGTGATGCCGGCCGTTGAGGAAGTAGTCGTAAATGCGGCCCGCGGAGGCGACGCCGGGTCCGCTCTTCAATGCGCCCTTGGGGTGGGGGTGATCGTCCATCGTCTTCCTTGGGCAGAGGTCGGGGGAAAGGGGGGAAGGGCGCCCGGCGCAGGGCCACCGGCCGCCCTTCGTCCGCCTTCAGGCGCTCACAGGTCGAAACGGCCCGCCTTCACCTGCGCGGCGAATTCGCGCCAGGTCTCGCCGCCGAACACCAGGGTCCCGCCGTCGCGGTCCTTGGTGTCGCGGACTCCGATGACCCGTTCGCCGCCGCCGATCTCCACGCACGCGTCCTGCGCGGCGTTCGACCGCGACGATTTCCGCCAGGTTCCGGGAGCAATAAGATCACGGTTCTTCATTGCGGGGCTATCCCTTCCATCATCTTCTCGAGGAATTCCGTCGTCTGTTTCGGGGTCAGCGCCTTCGCCTGGAGCCAGGCCCAGACCTGCTCGTAGCGGGCGACGGCCGCGCCGGTCTCGACACGGCTGCGGCCGGTCACCGAGCCCTCGACGAACACCCCCGCGCTGATGACCTCGGAGTCGAAGTCGAACGCCATGAAGGAGCCGAGCGCCGGGTGCGGCCCGGCGCTGAACGGCATCACCTGGATGGTCACCGCGGGCGGCGGGACCAGCAGCCGGGCGATCTGGGCGCGGCGCAGCGCGGGGCCGCCGGGCATCCGGGCCAGCGCGCTCTCGTCGATCATGAAGACGGCCTCGCGGACGGCGCCGCCGAACACCTCGGCCTGGCGGCCCATCCGCAGCTCGACGCCGGAGTCGACGCGGGGCGGCGAGACGCTGGGGTCGACGGCCTGGATGACCTGCCGGGCGTACTCGGGCGTCTGCAAGAGCCCGGGAATTGCGGTCAGGTCCCAAGCGCGAATTCGGACGGCCGCCATCTCCATGCCGAGCAGTTCGGCCGTGGCGTCGGGCCAGTCGCCGCTGCCGTTCCACCAGCCCGGCCGGCTCGCCCGTTCACGCAATTCTTCCAGTTCGTCCTGTTTGTCGGGCGCGACTCCGTAATGCGTGCAGAGCCCGCGCAGAACGAGAACGCTGGGTGTGACCTCGGCGTTCTCCCATCGCCGCACGGTCTGCGGATGCACGCCGAGATCCCGCGCGATGGACGCCACCGACTCACCGGACGCCTTGCGGGCATTCGCGAGGGCGTTGCCGAGCAGCCATCCCGACAGCACCGGCCCGTCGTCACCGGGAGTCATGCTCCGTGTCTACACCGCGGCCATCACACCATGCAACCCGCATAATGCAGCTTTTGCCGCGCGGCCCTCATCCGGCGCAAATGATCATTCCGCGACCTGCGCCATGTAAATTGACATGAAGCGCTTGACACACTGCTGCACGCGTAGGAACGTCTTTCGCAGGGAGTCAGCGTCGCCCGACCTGGCTGTCAGACACCGCCACCGGTCCCGGGAGCCCGCATGACGATCTCCACCCTCGCCGAGCCCCCGCCGCCCGGGACGACCGGCCGCGCGGGCGCTCCCGGCGGCACCCCCGGCACCGGCCCCGACGACACCGCTCCCGGCCCTGACGACACCGCTCCCGGCGACGGCGGCCCCGGTGACCTGGTGGACTACGCCCGCCGGCTCATGAACCGCCTCGACGCCCTCGGCCTGCGCGCCTCCGGCCCGTGGGACGGCCCCGGGCGGCGCGCGCCGCACGAGAGCGCGCCGTCGGTGATGGCCGTCTCCGCGCAGTGCGTGCAGGTCGAACCGTACGTCGGCCGCACCGTCTGGCTGCTGACGCCGCCCGGCGGGGAGCCCGCCGCCGACGGCGACCTGTACTGGCACTGGCAGCGGCCGCGCCGCGACCGCGACGGCCGCCCGGTCGCCCGCTGGTTCCAGCCGTTCTGCCCGGCCGCCGACCCCGAGCGGGCCGCCACCGCCATCTCCGAGGCGATCTTCGCCGACGTCCGCAGGCGCGACCGCGACCCGGCCGGGCTCGCCGCCCGCTGACACCGCCGGCGGCGCGGCGCCTCCGGCGGGTCCGGCGCGTCCGTCCGCCGCCGCTCCGACGCGCCCCGCGACCCGCGGGGCGAGACTCCCGGCGGGCCGAGGGGGATCGCCGGTGCTCGCCCCGCGCGGGGCGCCGGATCACCAGCCGTCGACGTGCAGGATCTCGTCCAGCGGGACGCGCGGCGCCGGGCGGAACGTGTCGCCCGTGTAGTACGCGGTCGGGACGAGCGCGCCCTGCCGCACGTCCGCCGGCAGGCCGAGCACGTCCGCGACCTCCTGCTCGTACGCCAGGTGCAGCGTCGTCCACGCGGTGCCGAGGCCCCGCGCCCGCGCCGCCAGCGCGTAGTTCCACACCGCCGGGAGCAGCGACCCCCACAGCCCCGCCTGGTTGCCGTCCGGCAGCTTCCCGCCGTGCAGCCGGAGGCACGGGATCACCAGCACCGGCACGTCTCCCATGCGTTCGGCCAGGTAGGAGGCGCTGTCGCCGACCCGGCGCTGCACCTCCGCACGGTCCGGGTCGTCCTGGTACTGACCGGCGGACGTGCCGCCGGACGCGGCGTACGCGGCGAACGAGCGCCGGTAGTACTCGCCGATCGCCTTGCGCTTCTCGGTGTCGGTGACGACGAGCCAGTGCCAGCCCTGCCGGTTGCTCCCGCTCGGCGCCTGCACGGCGATCTCCAGGCACTCGCGGACGAGGTCCATCGGCACGGGACGGGCCAGGTCGAGGCGCTTGCGCACGGTCCGGGTGGTGGTCAGCAGTTCGTCCGGGCTCAGCGGAAGAGTCATGATCCCAGTATCGGCCGCGGGGGCGCCGGTCAGGCGCCGGAGGGGTCGAGCGTGTCGGAGGGGTCGAGCACGTCCGGCGGGCCGAGCATGGCGCGGGTCGCCTCGTCGACAATGTCGCGCATCGCCCGCTCGGCGGCCGCGGCGTCGCCCGCCTGGACGGCCTGGGCCACCTCCGCGTGCCAGCGGATCGCCACCGGCTCCGGGTGCGCGGGCATCAGGTCGTGGTGGGTGCGGCCCGCGAGGACGGCGGCGACGACCCCGCTGAGCGCGCCCATCATGTCGTTGCCGGACGCCTCCAGCAGCGTCCGGTGGAACTGGACGTCGGCCTCCAGGTAGGACTCCAGGTCGCCGGACTTGCCGTGCACCGCCATCTGCATGACGGCGCCGGTCAGCGTGCCGCACTGCGCGGGCGTGGCGCGCAGCGCCGCCAGGTGGGCGGCGACCGGTTCGAGGCCGCGGCGCAGCTCGCCGAGCTCGCGGAGCTGCTCGTCGCGGCCGGGGCCGTCCAGCCGCCAGGCGATGATCTGCGGGTCGAACAGGTTCCAGCCGCCGCGGGGCGCGACCGTGATGCCGACGCGGCGGCGGCTGGTCACCATCCCCATCGACTCCAGCACCCTGATCGCCTCGCGGACGACCGAGCGGGAGACCCCGAACCGGGCCTCCAGCTGCTCGATCCGCAGCACCTCGCCGGCCGCGACGTCGCCCGCGGTGATCTGCACGCCGAGCCGGTCGACGACGCTGCCGTGCAACCCGGCCCGGTTGTCTCGCCCCATGGCGTCAATCATCACACGATTGCTTCGATGCAGGCACACCCAGATGTCAAAGGTATGTTTTTTCGACTCGACCTCTTGATAACGGCTGGTTAATGAGGTGCACTCGGCGGAGGTGGCACCCCGTCCCCCACCCCCAGGGGTCCCCCAGCCCGCCACCGAGGAGGATGACCGCACATGCACTCGATCGTGCTGGCCGCGGCGCCGCACGCGTCCAGCGGGCGGCTCGTGCCCGCCGCGCTGGCCGGCATCGCGCTGATCGTCGTACTGATCACCTGGCTGAAGGTGCACCCCTTCCTCAGCCTCACCCTCGGCTCGCTGCTGGTCGGGGCCATCGCCGGGCTGCCGATGGCCGACACCGTGAAGAGCTTCGGCAAGGGCTTCGGCGACACCGCGTCCGGCGTGGGCGCGCTGATCGCGCTCGGCGCGATGTTCGGCAAGCTGCTCGCCGACTCCGGCGGCGCCGACCAGATCGTCGACACCATCGTCGGACGGTCCGGGCGGCGCGCGCTGCCCTGGGCGATGGCGCTGGTCGGCGCGCTGATCGGGCTGCCGATGTTCTTCGAGATCGGGCTCGTGCTGCTGATGCCGGTGATCTACCTGGTGGCGCGCCGGTCCGGGCAGTCGATCATCGCGGTCGGCGTCCCCGCGCTCGCCGGGCTGTCGGCGATGCACGGGCTCGTCCCGCCGCACCCCGGGCCGCTCGTCGCGATCGACGCGCTGCACGCCGACCTCGGCGTCACCCTCGGCCTCGGCGTGCTCGTCGCCGTCCCGACCGTCGCGATCGCCGGCCCGCTGCTCGCCCGGTTCGCCGCGCGCTGGGTCGACGTCCAGCCGCCCGAGCTGTTCACCACCGACCAGGAGGAGGACGAGGAGGGCAAGCGCCGCCCCTCGTTCGCGCTCACGCTCGCGACCGTGCTGCTGCCGGTCGTGCTGATGCTGCTCAAGGCGTTCGCCGACATCGTGCTGGACGAGGGCTCCGAGCTCTACACCGTCCTGGACAACCTCGGCACGCCGCTGATCGCGCTGCTCATCGCGGTGATCGTCGCGATGTTCACGCTCGGCCGCGGCGCCGGCATGGACCGCCGGACGATCACCACGACGCTGGAGAGGTCGCTGCCGCCGATCGCGGGCGTGCTGCTGATCGTCGCGGCGGGCGGCGGCTTCAAGCAGACGCTCGTCGACACCGGCATCGGCAAGACCATCGCGGACTGGGTGGACGGCAGCGGCGTGTCCGTGCTCGTCCTCGGCTGGCTCGTCGCCGTGCTGATCCGGCTCGCGACCGGCTCGGCGACCGTCGCGACCGTCACCGCGTCCGGCATCCTCGCGCCGCTCGTCACCGGGCTGAGCACCGGCGACACCTCGCTGCTGGTGCTCGCCGTCGGCAGCGGCTCGCTGTTCTTCTCGCACGTCAACGACGCCGGGTTCTGGCTGGTCAAGGAGTACTTCGGGCTGAGCGTCGGGCAGACGATCAAGTCGTGGTCGCTGATGGAGACGGTGATCTCGGTCTGCGGGCTGGCGTTCGTCCTCGCCCTCAACCTCGCCATATAGCTAGCCGGCGGGCAGCCACAGCTCGAACGCGGAGCCGCCGCCGGGCGCCTCGCCCGCGGTCAGGTCGCCCCCGTGCGCGCGGGCGACGCCGCGGGCGATGGCGAGGCCGAGGCCTGCGCCGCCCTCGTCGCGGGCGCGCGCGTCGTCCAGCCGGACGAACCGCTCGAAGATCCGCTCCCGGTCGGCGGGCGGGACGCCGGGGCCGTCGTCGGTCACCCGCAGCGTCACCCGCCCGCCGGCCGCGGCGAGCCCGACCCGCACCGCGGACGCCGCGTGCCGCTGCGCGTTGTCCAGCAGGTTGACCAGCACCCGGTCGAGCTGCGCGGCGCTGCCGAGCACCTCGAACGCGCCGGTCCCCGACACCTCGACCGGCACCCGGCCGGTCGCGGCGCGGTGCGCCACCTCCTCGCGGACCAGTTCACCGAGATCCACCCGGTCGTGCCGGGGCCGCTCCCCCGCGTCCAGCCGGGCCAGAAGCAGCAGGCCGGCGGCCAGATCCTGCAGCCGCACGACGTCCTGGACGGCACCGTCCACGTCCAGCAGATGCGGGTGCGCCGCGGCGACCTCCAACTGCGTGCGCAGCGACGCCAGCGGACTGCGCAGCTCGTGCGAGGCGTCCGCGACGAACCGGCGCTGCCGCTCCACCGACCGCTCCAGCGCGCCGAGCGTCTGGTTCGTCGTCTCCGCCAGCCCCGCCACCTCGTCCCGCGACCCCGGCACCGGCACCCGCCGCGCGAGGTCGCCCGCCGACGTGATCGCCGCCATCTCCGCCCGGATCGCCTCCACCGGACGCAGCGCGCGCCGCGTCACCAGCCACGTCACCCCGCCGACCACCACCAGCAGCAGCGGCAGCCCCAGCAGCATCGCCTGGGTCACCGACCCGACGGCCTGCGTCGCGAGCCGCGCCCCCGCGTACACGACGACCGTCCCGCCCGCCGGCGGCGTCGCCTCCACCGCCGCGAACCGGTAGTCGGCCGCGTCATGATCGACGGTCGCGCGGCCGCCGCTGTACCGGACGTCCGTCGAGACCTCGCCGCGGCGCGGATCGTCGTCGCCGCCGTGGTCGTCGTCCTTGCCGGTGCGCGCCCCCGACGGGGTCACCGACCGCGACCCCGTGCCGCTGATCGCGTCCAGGTCCTTGGTGACCGCGAGGACCCGGCCGTGCTCGTCCACCACCTGCACCGGATGGTCCTCAGAGTCCGGCAGGTCCAGCCGCGCCACCGGCGTCCCCACCGCCACCTGCGCCGCGACCTCCCGCGCGATGATCTCCGCCTGCAGGTCCGACTGCCTCGCCAGGCTGCCCCGCAGCGTCAGCAGCACCGTCAGCCCCGCCGCGACCAGCGCGACCGCGACCACCGCCGTCGCCGCCAGCGCCGCCCGCGACCGCACGGACGCGAACGGCCTTCTTCCCCGCGGCACGTCAGCCGCCGTCGGTGCTCAGCCGGTAGCCCGCGCCCCGCACCGTCGCGATCGACCGGCGCCCGAACGGCGCGTCCAGCTTGCGGCGCAGCGCGCTGACGTACACCTCGACGATGTTCGGATCGCCGTCGAAGGCGAAGTCCCACACGTTCTCGATGATCTCCGTCTTCGGCACCACCCGGCCCGCGTTGACCGCCAGGTGCTCCAGCACGGCGAACTCCTTCGCGGTCAGCTCGACCTCCTCCTCGCCGCGCCGGACCGTCCGGGACGCCGGATCCACCCGCAGGTCCCCGAGCACGATCTCCGGCGCGCCGCCGCGCGTCCGGCGGCGCAGCAGCGCGCGGATCCGGGCCAGCAGCACCACGTACGAGAACGGCTTGGTCAGATAGTCGTCGGCGCCGGTGTCCAGCCCCTCCGCCTCGTCGTACTCGCCGTCCTTGGCCGTCAGCATCAGGATCGGCACCTCCGACCCGGCGGCGCGCAGCTCCGCGCACACCCGGTAGCCGTTCAGGCCGGGCAGCATGATGTCCAGGACGACCAGGTCGTACTCCCCCTCCACCGCCCGGTGGAGCCCGGTGACGCCGTCGTGCGCGACGTCCACCGTGAACCCCTCGGCGGACAGCCCGGCGGCCAGGGACCGCGCGAGCCGCCGCTCGTCCTCGACCACCAGCAGCTTCATGCCCTCCAGCCTGCCAGAACGCACCTGAAGCGCCCTTCAGGAAGCTTCAGGGTCCCTTCAGCCTCGTACCCGCATGGTGGGTGACGTCCGACAGACCATCCGACGGGGAGAAGCATGAAGCCCGATCTGCGCAAGTTCATGACCGGCAAGCGCCTGCTGGTCACCGGCATCGCCGCCGCGGCCGTCGCCGCGGGCACCGCCGGCACCGCCCTCGCCGCCGGCGGCGGGCACGGCGACGGCGACCGTCCCGAGAAGGCCCCCGCCGTCACCGCCGACCAGGCGATGGGCGCGGCGCTCAAGGCCGTCCCCGGCACCGTCGGCGAGGCCGACCTCGACGACGGCGCCTGGGAGATCGACGTCCTCGCGGGCGACGGCGCCTGGCACGAGGTGAAGATCGACGCCTCGAACGCCAAGGTCACCGCCGACCAGACCGGCAAGGAGTCCGACGCCGCCGAGGCGCAGGGCCTGAAGAACACCAAGGTCACCGCCCAGCAGGCCGCCGCGACCGCGCTGAAGTCCGCCTCCGGCGCGGTCACCTCCGTGGAGCTGGAGCACGAGGGCGACAAGCCCGCGTGGGAGGTCGAGGTCGCCGGGCAGGACGGCACCGAGCACGAGCTGCTCGTCGACGGCGCCACCGGCACGGTCACCAAGAACAAGGCCGAGCACGACGACCACGGCAAGAAGGACGGCGACGGCAAGAAGCAGGACGAAGGCAAGAAGGACGACGGGAAGCAGGACGGCGGCGAGGACGACTGACGCCGCTCCCCCCGGGGGCGCCGCGCGCCGGCGCCCCCGCCGGGGTCACAGCATGATCTTGCCGCCGGCGACGTCCAGGGTCAGGCCGGTGAGCCACGACGACTGCGCCGAGGCCAGGAACATCGCGGCCGACGCGACGTCGCGCGCCTCGCCCATGCGGCCGAGCGGGTGGGACGCGGCGACGAAGTCCTGCACCTCCCGCGGCATGAACCGCTCGGTGCGCTCGGTGCGGATCGCCGCCGGCGCGACGCAGTTCACCCGCACCCCGTCGCCGCCGACCTCCGCGGCGACATGCCTGGTCAGCGCCTGGATCCCGGCCTTCGCCGCCTCGTAGGCGACCGGCGCGCCCCACGGGTTGCCCATCTCCCGTCCCCCCGCGCTCGGCAGGTTGGACGGCATCCGCCCCGCCGACGACGACATCGTGACGATCGCCCCGGCGCGGCGCTCCTGCATGCCCGGCAGGAAGCTCTTCAGCGTGAGGAACGTCGCGGTGAGGTTGCCGTCGACGACCGAGTGCCACTCCTCCTCCGACATGGCGGCGGTCGGCCCGGGCCGCGCGATCCCGCCGCCCGCGAACGCGCAGACCACGTCCGCGGGCCCGAGCTCCGCCTCGACGCGGCGGCGCGCGTCCTCGATCGCGGCGAGGTCCGTCACGTCCGCGACGATCCCGATGCCGCCGGTCTCCTTCGCGACGCGGTCCAGCGCGTCCCGGTCCCGCCCGAGCACCGCGACCCGCGCGCCCTCCTCGGCGAACGCCCGTGCGGTGTCCGCGCCGATCCCGCGCGATCCGCCGGTGATGACGACGACCTTGCCGTTGAGCTCCGGGTACATCGATGCCTCCCTGACTGAGTGTGCGCTCATTCCTAGCCTGAGTGAGTACCCACTCATTGTCAAGCGCACCCGCGCCCCGACCACGTCGTCCTCGACCCGCAAATACCTGCCCACACCCCCATACGACCCCCACCCACCCCACCCCCGCAACACCCCCGCCACTCCGCTTGCGCGGCACTCTTCCGGAGTGGACGGGCGACGCCAGCGAGACCTATGAGAAGGCTCACGACCGCTGGATGGCCGACGCCCGGCGCATGGCCGACGCCATCGCGTCCTTCCATGCGGCGATCCGGCACGCGCACGGCGACTTCGGCATCTCCACGGACGCCAACCTGCGCATGTGGCGTGGGAAATGACGACCGTCGACATCACGCCCGAGCAGGTCATCGGCGCCGCCGGCCGGTTCGCCCGGGCACAGGGCGACGTCGGCACGGCGTGGATGCGGCTCCAGGTGGCACTGGACCACGCCGCCGGCATGGCGGGCAACGACCGTCCCGGTCGGCCCCGGCGACTCGTTCCTGCCGGACGTCCTCGCGAAGTACTGGCCCAACGGCCACCAGGAGAGGCTCCGCGCCGCCGCCTCCGCCTGGCGCACCGCCGCGACGGACGTGGACGGCATCGGAACGCGGCTGTCCACCACCGTCCACGGCATCACCGACAACCGCAGCCGGGAGTCCCCCGCCATCTCCGACTACTGGAGCGGGATCTACGGATCGTGCAACAGCCGCACGCTCCTGGGCGGGCTGGCGGAGCTGTGCCGGGAGATCGCCACCGCATGCGACCACTTCGCCGGCGTGATCGACCACGCGCATTCCGAGGTGGAGCGCAAGCTCGCCGAGGCGGGCATCGCCGTCGGCCTGACCAGCCTCGTCGCGGGCCTGCTGACCCCCGTGACCGGCGGCGGGTCCGACGTGGCGGGCGCCGCGCTGGACTCCGCGGAGGCCGCGGCCATCCTCGGGCCCGTCGAGGCGGAGACCCTCGCCGCGACGGCGGAGGGCGCCGTCTCCGCCGATCTCGTCGCGACCGTCGAGGGCACCGTCGCTCGAGGGTGAGCAGGCGCAGCCGGGGCGCGGCGAGTTCGAGGGCGAGCGGCAGCCCCTCCAGCATCCGGCAGACCCGGACGACCGCGGCGCGGTTGGCGTCGGTGAGCCGGAACCCGGGGACGGCGGCGGTGGCGCGGTCGGTGAACAGGTCGACGGCGGCGGAGCGGGCGTCGCCGTCCGGCAGCGGGAGGGGGCCGGCGGCGAGGAGCCGCTCGCCCGCGATGGCGAGCGGTTCCCGGGCGGTGGCGAGGACGCGCAGGGCGGGGGCGGCGCGCAGCAGGGCGCGGGTCAGCGCGGCGGCCTCGGCGAGCAGGTGCTCGCAGTTGTCGAGGACGAGCAGCGCGGGGCGGCCGCGGAGCGTCTCGGCGACCGCGTCGAGGGGGTCGCGGCCGGCGTCGACCTGGACGCCGAGGGCGGCGGCGGCGGCGACGGCGACGGCGCGGGCGGCCATCCCGGGCTCGGTGAGGCCGGCGAGTTCGGCCGGCCAGACGAGCCGGAGGGCGAGCCGGGTCTTGCCGGCGCCGCCGACGCCGGTCAGGGTGACGAGCCGGCCGGCGGCGAGCAGCGCGGCGCCTTCGGCGAGCTCGCGTTCGCGGCCGACGAACCTGGTCAGCGCGGGCCGCAGGTTGCCCGGCGGCAGGTCGTCGGGCGGCGCGTCGTCCGGCGGGGCGTCGCCGAGGGCGCGCCAGCGGGCCGTCCATGCGGTGAGGAGCCCGCCGCTGTCCCAGCCGTCGCCGGCTGACGCGGCGCGGCGGCCATTCGGGCGGGAGGGCGGCGTCCACGGCCGATGCGCTCGCGGCGACGTGGTAGGTCCCGGCCTTGGACGGGAGGTGGGTATAGGGGCCGCACACTCCGGGGCCGTGCGCATGCACGGGCCGATGGCCGCCCGCGCGCTTGACCGGCACATAGGGGCGGCACTTCTCCACGGGCTTAGGCGGCGCGGGCGAGGGCTTGGAAGGCTCGTGCCCGCCAGGTTCGGTGGAGCGGGCCGACGGCTTCGGCGCGCGCCTGCTCGGGCGACATGTACGCGGGCGTCCCCAGCACGGCGCCGGACGCCGTCAGCTCCGACGCGTCCAGCGCGTGCGCGATCCCGAAGTCGATGATGCGCGGGCCGTCCGCCGCGAGGACGACGTTGCCCGGCTTCAGGTCGCGGTGCACCAGCCCCGCGGCGTGCACCGCCGCGGGCCCCTCCGCGAGGCCCGCGCCGAGCGCCGTCAGCATCGCGGGCGGCAGCGGGCCGTGCTCCTGGACGGCGTCGCGCAGCGACGGTCCCGGCACGTACGCGGTGACCAGCCACGGCGGGTCCGCGTCCGGGGCGAGGTCGACGACCTGGGCGGTGTGGAACCCGCCGACCCGGCGCGCCGCCGCGGCCTCCCGCGCGAACCGGGTCCGGAACCGCTCGCTCGCGGCCAGGTGCCCGTGCACGACCTTCACGGCGACCGGGCGGCCGCCGGGCGAGCGCGCCAGGTACACCTGGCCGCTGCCACCGCTGCCGAGCCGGCCGATCCGCCGGGGGTCGGTGGGCCGGAGCGGTCTCATCGGGCGTGCCGTTCCTCTCCGTCGCACGGCCTGGGCCCGTCCAGTCTGCGGCCGGGACCGGCGCGCGGGGCGCCGGTGCGCAACCCCTGCGGAATTCCGAAACCGGCCATATACGGCCAATTGCGGTCACTTCTCCCATGTGTGTCAGGAGACTCACAAGGTCCTCTCAATAACTGCCAGTATTTGACGAACTCTCTCGGTAAGGGATGCGTCACAACTGAAGGCCGGTGGCATCGCGGGTCCGCCCTGCCGTCCGGCGGATGTCCGGCGGACCGGTGGTGGCCGAACGCCACGGCGGAGGTGCGAATGGCGTGGGAACGAGCCGGCGAGCGGGGCCCGCGGGCGGCCCGGCCGCGCGCCCGGGTCCTGCCGCCGCACGCCCCCACCGCCGGCGCCCGCGCACCCGGCCGCCCCATCGAGGACCTGGACGAGCGCGCCGAGCCCCTGCGCGACGGCGTGCTCCGCCGCCGCGCGCCCGGCCGGCTGCGCGCGCTCCTGCGGCCGAACCCCCCTCCCACCGCGGACCGGATCCCCCCTGTTCCTTCGCGCGGGCCCCTCTCCCCGACCGGGCCCGTCCCCCCGACCGAACGTCCAGTGAGGGCCCAGCACATGACCGAAGCGAGCACCCCGCCCCCGCCGCCCGCCCCCCGGCGCGACGGGCCCCGGTTCTCCCCGCTGCTGTGGGCGTCCGGCGTCAACCGCGACATCCTGCGGCGGTCCCCCACCGACAAGACGCGCTTCCAGGGCCTCGGCAGCGTCGTCATCTTCACCGCCGCGCTGGCCGGGGTGTCGATGGCGGCGGCGCTGCACATCGCGCTGAAGGCGCCGTGGCCGGTGATCGTGCTGCTGACGGCCGGCTGGTTCCTCGGCATCCTGTCGCTGGACCGCTGGCTGGTCGCCTCGATGACCCGCACCGCCAGCAAGGCCGGCGTGCTGTTCCTGGCGCTGCCCCGGCTGCTGCTCGCGCTGCTGTTCGGCTTCGTGCTGTCGATGCCGATCGTCCTGCAGATCTTCGCGCCGGAGATCTCGCAGGAGGTCAACGTCCTGCACGCCGAGGCGGAGTCCAAGTACCAGGCGCAGACCGCGGGCGACCAGGTCGGCAAGCGCATCGACTGGCTGGAGAAGCGCAAGCAGCAACTCGAGGCGCAGGTCACCTCCGGCGGCCTGCCCGCCACGCCGGACGCCGACCCCACCCTCAAGCAGCTCCAGGACAAGCGCGACGAGCTGCAGAAGCAGCTCGAGCAGCGGCGCGAGAAGCTGACCTGCGAGCAGCTCGGCAAGTGCGGGACGGGCCGCGCCGGCCTCGGCCCCGAGGCCCGCAAGCGCATCCAGGACTACGACGACACCAAGCGCGACTTCGACACCGCCGACACCCAGCTCAAGAACTACATGGCGCAGCTCAAGACCAAGGGCGTGCAGGACGCGCAGAACGAGCTGACCGGGCAGGGCGGCGCCGAAGGCGTGAACGCCGAGCTGACGCGGCTGAAGAAGCAGCAGTCCGCGCTCCAGGCCCAGCACGCCGCCGACACCCGCAACTCCGACGGGATGGCGCTGCGGCTGGAGGCCCTCAACCGGCTGTCGCAGAAGAACGGCACGATCGGCACCGCGCACCTGTTCGTCACGCTGATGTTCATCGCGATCGAGCTGCTGCCGGTGCTGGTGAAGATGCTGCAGATCCTCGGGCCGCCGACCGTGTACGACGACCTCGTCGCGGCGCACGAGCGGGAGAACCGGGAGACCGGCGCGCACCTCGCGCGGCGCGACGCGGACGTCGCACGGGTCCGCGCCGCCGACGACGTCAAGTACGCGGGCCTGGTGTACGACGCGCGCCGCGCGATGCTGGAGAGCCTCGCGCAGCGGACGGCGATGGCCGAGGGCGAGGTCGGCGAGGCCGCGTTGGAGGAGTGGAAGCGTCGCGAGATGGCGCGTATCCCCGCCGACCTCGACCAGTACGTCCGGTCGGAGCCGGGTTACGACCGTCCGATGGCGCCGCGGAATCCGGGGGGCATGGCGTTCGGCCCGCCGATGCCGCCCGCGAACCCGGGCGGCGTCGCGTTCGACCCGCCGGTTCACGGGGGCGCCGCCCCCGGCAATGGCGGCTTTCCCGACGGTGGCCGTCCGGCGCCGTCCGGGAACGGCGGTTTCGCGGGTGGCGGGCCGTCGAACGTCCGCGTGGTGAACGGCCAGCCTGGCGACCCGCGGTACGGCGGCGGCGCGAACGGCAATGCCGGCGCGAACGGCAACGCGGCCCCGTACGGCAGCCCCGGCCCGTACGGCAGCCCCGCCCCGTACGGCGACCCCGCCCCGTACGGCAACCCCCTTGCCGGCGGCGAAGGCCCCGACGTCGCGCCGCAGCCGCGGCTCAGGCCGTCCGGCTACGAGGGCCTCTTGGACGACGGCACGCGCCGGTCGCACCGGGACCGGATCTTCGGGCCGCTGACGAACTGGCGGCAGGGCCGGAACCGGTGATCAACGTGGCGGAGACGTGCGTCGGGACGCGGGCGCTCGGCCCGGGGCTGCGGTCGGTGGTGTGGGTGCAGGGCTGCCCGTTCCGCTGCCGGGGCTGCCTCGCCCCGGAGTGGATCCCGTTCCGCGAGGCGCGCCGGGCGGCGCCGGACGAGCTGGCGGACGAGCTGCTGGCGGACCCGGACGTCACCGGCCTCACGCTGTCGGGCGGGGAGCCGATGGCGCAGGCGGACGGGCTCGCGGCCATGGTCCGGGCGGCGCGCGCGCAGCGCGACGTGTCGGTCATCTGCTTCACCGGGTTCCGCAGGTCCGAGCTGGCGGGGCGGGAGGACGCCGAGGCGCTGCTCGCCGAGGTGGACGTCCTGATCGACGGCCGGTACGTGCGGTCCCGCGACGACGACCGGGGGCTGCGCGGCAGCGCCAACCAGCGGATCCACCAGCTGACGGGGCGGCTCGCGGGCGCGGCGGGCGAGCTGGCCGGCGGCCCGCGCCGCGCGGAGGTGCGGGTCCGCGGCGGGCAGGCGCTGCTGGTCGGCGTGCCGCCCCGGGCCCTGGCCGCGGGCTTCGGCCGCGGCGGACGCGGCGGCGGCACCGGCCCCGGCACCGGCACGGCAGGCGGGGGCACGAGCGGCGAGGAGCCCCGACGAGCGGCCCGACGGTGACCCCGGTGGGCGCGGCGGGGCGGCGGCGAGCGCGGGGGTCGGCGCGCCGCCCCGCCGAGGGGCGGCGGG
>NZ_JAGEPF010000069.1 GCF_017573465.1 Actinomadura violacea | reverse complement strand
GGGAGGGAGAACTCATCTCGAGGAAGGCTTCCCGCTTAGATGCTTTCAGCGGTTATCCCGACCGAACGTAGCCAACCAGCCGTGCCCCTGGCGGGACAACTGGCACACCAGAGGTTCGTCCGTCCCGGTCCTCTCGTACTAGGGACAGACCCTCTCAATTCTCCTACGCGCGCAGCGGATAGGGACCGAACTGTCTCGCGACGTTCTAAACCCAGCTCGCGTGCCGCTTTAATGGGCGAACAGCCCAACCCTTGGGACCTACTCCAGCCCCAGGATGCGACGAGCCGACATCGAGGTGCCAAACCATCCCGTCGATATGGACTCTTGGGGAAGATCAGCCTGTTATCCCCGGGGTACCTTTTAGCCGTTGAGCGACACCACTTCCACACGTAGATGCCGGATCACTAGGCCCTGCTTTCGCACCTGCTCGACACGTCCGTCTCACAGTCAAGCTCCCTTGTGCCCTTGCACTCGCCACCTGATTGCCAACCAGGCTGAGGGAACCTTTGGGCGCCTCCGTTACTCTTTAGGAGGCAACCGCCCCAGTTAAACTACCCACCAGGCACTGTCCCCCACCCGGATACACGGGCGCGGGTTAGACGCTCAAAACGACCAGAGTGGTATTTCACCAATGACTCCACCCACACTGGCGTGCGGGCTTCACAGTCTCCCACCTATCCTACACAAACCGTTCCAAACGCCAATGCCAAGCTGTAGTGAAGGTCCCGGGGTCTTTCCGTCCTGCTGCGCGAAACGAGCATCTTTACTCGTACTGCAATTTCACCGGGCCTGTGGTTGAGACAGCGGGGAAGTCGTTACGCCATTCGTGCAGGTCGGAACTTACCCGACAAGGAATTTCGCTACCTTAGGATGGTTATAGTTACCACCGCCGTTTACCGGCGCTTAGATTCTCAGCTTCGACCCCCGAAGAGATCTAACCGGTCCTCTTAACGTTCCGGCACCGGGCAGGCGTCAGTCCGTATACAGCGTCTTACGACTTCGCACGGACCTGTGTTTTTAGTAAACAGTCGCTTCCCCCTGGCCTCTGCGACCACCCCCAGCTCAGGCAGCAAGTGCCGTCACCGGGCATGGTCCCCCTTCTCCCAAAGTTACGGGGGCAATTTGCCGAGTTCCTTAACCACAGTTCACCCGATCGCCTTGGTATTCTCTACCTGACCACCTGAGTCGGTTTAGGGTACGGGCCGCCGGTACACTCGCTAGAGGCTTTTCTCGGCAGCATGGGATCACTCACTTCACCTAAAACGGCTCGGCATCACATCTCACCCTTAACGCGCCACGGATTTACCTATGGCACGGGCTACATGCTTACCCCAGGACAACCATCGCCTGGGCTGAGCTACCCTCCTGCGTCACCCCATCACTCACCTACTACCCCCTCGGGCCCCATGCTCCCCAACCAACACTCCCCGAAGGGAACGAAGGCGGTTCGGATGGTTAGCATCAGAGGATTCAGCGTTGGCGCATACCAGCGGGTACGGGAATATCAACCCGTTGTCCATCGACTACGCCTGTCGGCCTCGCCTTAGGTCCCGACTTACCCTGGGCGGATTAGCCTGCCCCAGGAACCCTTGGTCATCCGGCGGGAGAGTTTCTCACTCTCCATTCGCTACTCATGCCTGCATTCTCACTCCCACAGCCTCCACCACTCGATCACTCGGCGGCTTCGCCGGCTGCAGGACGCTCCCCTACCCATCCCAGCAAGCTGGAATGCCACGGCTTCGGCGGTGTGCTTGAGCCCCGCTACATTGTCGGCGCGGAATCACTTGACCAGTGAGCTATTACGCACTCTTTCAAGGGTGGCTGCTTCTAAGCCAACCTCCTGGTTGTCACAGCAACTCCACATCCTTTCCCACTTAGCACACGCTTAGGGGCCTTAGCCGATGATCTGGGCTGTTTCCCTCTCGACTACGAAGCTTATCCCCCGCAGTCTCACTGCCACGCTCTCACTTACCGGCATTCGGAGTTTGGCTGACGTCAGTAACCTGGTAGGGCCCATCAGCCATCCAGTAGCTCTACCTCCGGCAAGAAACACGCGACGCTGCACCTAAATGCATTTCGGGGAGAACCAGCTATCACGGAGTTTGATTGGCCTTTCACCCCTAACCACAGGTCATCCCCCAGGTTTTCAACCCTGGTGGGTTCGGGCCTCCACACCGTCTTACCGGCGCTTCACCCTGCCCATGGCTAGATCACCCCGCTTCGGGTCTACAGCATGCGACTAAATCGCCCTATTCAGACTCGCTTTCGCTACGGCTACCCGCCACCGGTTAACCTCGCCACACACCATAACTCGCAGGCTCATTCTTCAAAAGGCACGCCATCACCA
>NZ_JAGEPF010000068.1 GCF_017573465.1 Actinomadura violacea | reverse complement strand
GCTCGTAAGTCGCAACAGGTGTGTTGCCTGAACCTTGAAGGCAACGTAGCGTTTGCGATGTCAGAAAGAGCGAGCCGCAAGGCGAACCGCAAGGAGCACAACGATGAACACCACGATGAACACCTTCGCCACCAGCACCGAGATCACCGCCCCGATCACCGCGGTGCTGAACGTCCCGGCCGGGCGGGTGCAGCTGATCGCCGCCGACCGCACCGACGCCACCGTGCAGGTCCGCCCCGCCGACCCGGGCAAGGGCCGCGACGTCAAGGCCGCCGAGAACACCACCATCGAGTTCACCAACGGGACGCTGCAGGTGCGGGCCCCCGAGGGCGGTGCGCTCACCGGTTCGGGGTCGGTCGAGGTCACGGTCCAGCTGCCGGCGGGGTCGCGGGTGCAGGGCACGGCCGCGGCGACCGAACTGCGCGGCGTCGGGCGCCTGGGCGAGGTGGTGTTCGACGGCGCCTACCGCCACATCAAGGTCGACGAGGCCGCCGGGATGCGGCTGACCGCGGCCGACGGGGACGTGGAGGTCGGCCGGCTGACCGGCCCCGCCGCGATCAGCACCGCCCGCGGCAGCATCCGGATCGGCGAGGCCACCGGCGGCGAGGTGGAACTGTCCACCCACTCCGGCGACATCGCGATCGGCGCGGCGGCGGGTGTGGCGGCGGCGCTGGACGCCGGCACCGCCCACGGCCGCATCACCAACACCCTGACCAACGACGGGAACCCGCGGCTGTTCGTCCGCGCGACCACCTCCCAGGGCGACATCACCGCCCGCAGCCTCTGACAGGCCACCCCCTTCACCCCCTGCCCCATTTTGTTGAGGAGTTTTGTGATGAGCGAGTTGGCGATCGCGGTGAGCGGGCTGCGCAAGTCCTACCGCGGCAAGGACGGGGAGAAGGTCGTGCTGGAGGGCATCGACCTGGCCGTCCCGCAAGGAACGATCTTCTCCCTGCTCGGCCCGAACGGGGCCGGTAAGACCACCACCGTGCAGATCCTGTCCACCCTCATCGCCCCCGACGCCGGGACCGTGCAGGTCGCGGGCCACGACCTGCACCGGGCCCCCGATGAGGTGCGGGGGGCGATCGGGGTGACCGGGCAGTACTCGGCGGTCGACAAGCTGCTGACCGGTGAGGAGAACCTGCTGCTGATGGCCGACCTGAAACACCTGCCGCGCCGCGACGGACGGCGCAAGGCCGCCGAACTGCTGGAGCGCTTCGACCTGGTCGAGGCCGCCGGCAAACCCGCCGGAACCTACTCCGGCGGCATGCAGCGCCGGCTGGACCTGGCGATGACCCTGGTCGGTGACCCGGAAGTGATCTTCCTGGACGAGCCCACCACCGGACTGGACCCCCGCAGCCGCCGCGCCATGTGGCAGATCGTCCAAGACCTCGTCGCCGGCGGGGTCACGATCTTCCTCACCACCCAGTACCTGGAAGAAGCCGACCGGCTCGCCGACCACATCGCCGTCCTGGACCACGGCCACCTCATCGCCGAAGGCACCCCCGACCAGCTCAAACGCCTCATCCCCGGCGGACACGTCTCGCTGCGCTTCACCGACGACCACACCCTTGACACCGCCCGGGCCGCACTCGGCCGCGGGTTCATCGACCCCGCCGACGACGACCGCCTCACCCTGAACATCCCCTCCGACGGCGGCGTCGCCTCCCTGCGCGACCTGCTCACCGACCTGCACACCGCCGGCGTCCAACCCGCCGACCTGGCCGTGCACACCCCCGACCTCGACGACGTCTTCCTCACCCTCACCGGCAGCCCCAACACCCACACCCAGCCCCACAACGACCAGCCCCAGCAGGACGACGACCAGCAGCAGGACCAGGACAAGGAGACCGTCCGATGAGCGCTCTGACCCTCGCCGCGCGTGACTCGGCGACCATGACCCGCCGGCAGCTCAAGCGCCTGATCCGCTACCCCTCCATGACCGTCCAGCTGGTCATCACCCCGGTGATCATCCTGCTGCTGTTCGTCTACGTCTTCGGCGGCACCCTCGGCAACGGCCTCACCCACGGCGGCGGCGGCGGCGGCGGCAGGCACGCCTACATCAACTACGTCGTCCCCGGCATCCTGCTCATGGCCGTCGCGACCGCCGCCACCGGAACCGCCGTGATGGCCGCCACCGACATGACCGAAGGCATCATCGCCCGGTTCCGCACCATGCGGATCTCCCGCGCCTCCGTCCTGACCGGACACGTCATCGGCGCCGTCATCCAGCAACTCCTCGGCATCGCCGTCGTCATCGCCGTCGCGGTCGCGATCGGATTCCGCCCCAACGCCACCCCCCTGGAATGGGCCGCCGCAGCCGGGCTGCTGGCCCTGTTCGCCCTGGCCGTCACCTGGCTCGCGGTCGCCCTCGGCATCAAGTCCCCCACCCCCGAATCGGCCAGCAACGCCCCCATGCCACTGGTGTTCCTGCCCTTCCTGGGCAGCGGCTTCGTCCCCACCGACTCCATGCCCACCCTCCTGCGCTGGTTCGCCCAATACCAGCCCTTCACCCCCATCATGGAAACCCTCCGCGGCCTCCTGCTCGGCACCCACATCGGCAACAACGCCGCCATCGCCACCGCCTGGTGCATCACCATCGGCGCCGCCTCCTACCTGTGGGCCAAACACACCTACAACAAGGCCTAAACCGTGAGGTGGCCGAACAGGGCCGTCAGACCAACCGGTCTGACGGCCCTAAGCCTTTTCCGC
>NZ_JAGEPF010000067.1 GCF_017573465.1 Actinomadura violacea | reverse complement strand
AGTAGTACTGGCCGCGGACGGGGTCGTAGGTCCAGTTGGACTGTTCGGTGTCGACGAAGATGATGCGGGCGTCGGGGTATTTCTCGTCGGTGTCGTCCCACATGTAGAAGTCGCCGAACGGCCCGTCGGGATCGGTCCGCGACGCCTGGAACCACGGGTGCCGATCCGAGGTGTGGTTCATCACCAGGTCCGCGATGACGCGAATGCCGCGGGCGTGCGCCTCCTCGATGAGTTCGACGAAGTCGCCCAGCTCGCCGAAATCCGGAAGGATCTTGGTGTAGTCCGCGATGTCGTAGCCGCCGTCCTTCAGCGGTGACTGGTAGATCGGCAGCAGCCAGAGGCAGTCGATGCCGAGCCATTCGAGATGGTCGAGTTTGGAGATGAGGCCGCGCAGGTCGCCGTAGCCGTCGTTGTTGGAGTCGCAGAACCCGCGTACCGACACCTCGTAGAACACGGCCGTCTTGAACCAGTGCGGAGTGTGTGGCGCGTCCTCGGCGAAGCGGTCCGGGACGGCCCCCGCCGCCGGCGCGGCGGACTCCGCGGCGCGCCCCGCCCGCACGGGGCCGGGCTCGGCCTCCGGGTCGGTGACCTGGCCGGACGTGCTGCAGGTGAAGTACTTCGACTGCTCGTGCATGGGCCATCCCGGAGTGTCGGCGACATCTAGATCAGCAATTCCCGCCGCCCGTCGGCAGGACGTGCGCGACAGGCAACCATTCGTGAAAATCTCCGTACTCTCCGTAATCGGGGCTGCGCTCCCCGCACCGCCGCGACCGTGCCCCGCGGCCGCCCCGGGACTTGCTGCGCGGCGGGCGTGTCATGCCCGGACCTTTAGGGTCGGCGCCGTTTCCGCCGCGGGCCCCGGGTAGGTCGTTTCCAAGCTCGGAACCTGCCGCGCGGGCAGCTGACGACCAGCCCGGACGGGCGACCTCGTCGTCTCGTCCAGAGCGATCGGAGGGACAGTGGAGCGCTGGGAGATGTCGCCATCGGTCGTACCGACGCGCGACGACCTCGTGGCCCGGCTGCGCGCTCGCTTCGCCGACATTCCGGCGGAGAGCGTGCGCCGTTGCGTGGACGACCTGTGGTGCTGCTGCACCCATCTCGGTGTGCGGCCCGACGCCCGGGCCATCGAGCGCCTCGCGGCGTCCCGGCTCACGGGCGTGGTCCGCGGCGCGCGGCCGCCCTACCCGGACGGCGAGCGCGCACCGGTGCCGCCGGGCCGCGCCGCCGCCGCGCCCGCCCCCGTGCGTCCGTCCACCGGCGGGCCCGCCCCGGCCCGCGCCGCCGCGCGTACCCCGATCGGGATGTGACAGATGAAGGACACCACCGTGCCGGGCCTGCGGACGGACACCCGGCGAGGGTTCATCGTGCTGCGGCTGCCCGCGCAGATCAGCTGGCGCAACTACGCCGGGATCAGGGAGGGCGTGTCGCGGGCGCTGGCGCTGGCCGCCGGCGACGCCGCGCCAGGCGGCCCCGTACCGGCCCGGCCGCGCAAGGGCGTCGTCGTCGACTTCGGCGACTCGGTCCTGCTGGACGCATCCGGGCTGGTCCTGCTCGCCCGCACCGAGACCCGCGGCCGGCTGCTCGGCTGCCCGCTGCGGGCCGTCGTGCCCGCGACGGCCGCGCCCGTGCGCCGCGCGCTGCACCTCACCGGGCTGTCCCGGCTGGTCCCGGTGTTCGAGGACGTCGCGCAGGCGGTCGCGGCGCCCGTGGCGCCCCGGGAGGCGGCGGACGTCGACACCGGACACGTGCTCGACGCCATCCGGGCCCTGCACCCGGCGGACGCGGGGCTCGCGCCGACGCCGGCCGCCGCGGCGCCCGAACTGACGATCACCACGGCGGAGGCGGGCGACGGCGACCACACCGTCGTGCACCTGTCGGGGGTGCTCGACCCCGTCACGGTCCACCGCCTCGGCGAGACGCTGACCTCGCTGGTCGAGGGGAACCTGCGGCACCTGATGGTGCGGATGGGCGACCGGCTCGGGGTGCGCTGCGACCCGCTGCCGGTGCTGCTCGGCATCCGCTGGCGCGTCGCGGCCGAGGGCGGCTGCCTGTCGCTGCCCGGCCTGCCCGCCCGGCTCCGCGAGGTCATCGACCGGGAGGGGCTCGGCTCGGTGTTCACCGCGTGCCGGTCCGTCGACGGCGGACGGCTCGGCGCGGAACCGGCCTGACCGGCCGGCCACCCGCCGCGACTGCGTGGGGGCCGCCTCGTCCGCTCAGCTCCCGCCGCCCGGCCGCAGCCGGTCGCGCGCGGCGCGCAGGGAGTCGCGGACGGGGCGGCTCGTGCCCGTCCTGCCGGCGGCGCGGGTGCCGGACGAAGCCGCGGGTGCTTCCTCGTTCGCGGGCGCTTCCTCGTTCTTCGCGCTCGGACGTGCCTCGTCGCGCTGGATCGTGAACACGTGCGCCGGGCGCGCGTGCGGATCGAGCCGCACGTAGTTCGCCTGCCGCCACGTGTAGGCGGCCTCGTCCAACTGGTCGATGACGGTGAACGACTTCTCCGGGTCGTTGGGAAGGCCGAGTGCGGCGAGGTCGAGGTGGACGGTCGCCTCGCGCGGCTGATGTGGATTGAGGTTGACGATCGCCAGCACGACATCGTCGCCCTGCCGTTTGGAGAAGGCGAGAAGCTCGGGCTGGTCCACGTGGTGGAAACGCAGATTGCGCAACTGCTGCAAGGCCGGATGCAGTTTCCGGAGGGTGTTGAGCTGGGTGATGAGGGGGGCGATGGTGGTGTTGTCGCGGTCGGCGGCTTCCCAGTCGCGGGGGCGGTACTGGTATTTCTCCGAATCGCGGTATTCCTCGCTGCCGGGGCGGACGG
>NZ_JAGEPF010000066.1 GCF_017573465.1 Actinomadura violacea | reverse complement strand
ACGCGCGACGCCCGCAAACGAACACGCGACAGCCAAGCCGAACAGGCACCCGTCAAGCATGTGATGGGACAGAGGTGTCAAGCATCTCCCGGGACAGGACACAGGTGTGATGTCTGGGCCGGACGAGGACTATCTCTACGTCTTCAAGGGCGTCCGCTTCGCGCGCCGTCGGCCGTCCGCCCCAAGCGGTAGGCAGGTATGTAGGCAGCGTTTAGTTCTTTGCATCCGGGTCCGTAGCGGGAGACTCTCTGACAGCCCGCGGCAACCGACGCAGAGCGTCACGCATGAGCGCTAGGAACCCGCGTTCGCTGAGCTTGTCGTCTTGGCGAAGTTGCAAGGCGCCGATCACAGCCACCAAAAGGACGGCCCCTGCGATCATTAGCGGAAGACCCCATATAGGTAGCACGTGGCCAGCGACCAGCAGCAACGCCCCTAAGGTGACAGTGCAAGCCAGGTAGAAGGACCCGGAGACCCACGGCGTGCGCAGCGCCCGTATATCCTGTCGCGCCACGACGTCGTTCGCGAGCTTGCTCGCAACCTCAGCCACTTCGCCGGGGTTGCTTCCTGTTACCTGGATCGTAACGCCCCGTGCAGAAATCTCCATGGTGGCACCACAGTGGGGACAGAACCGACCTGCGACCACAACGCCACAATCAGGGCATGTCCAGGTTGATTCGGGGACAGATGACCTCGATTCCACTGTTAGATCACCTTCCCCTGTTCACAAGATTCCTGCCATCAAGACAGTGCGTGTGGGCACGGTAACCAGATCCTAAGCCCCTTGGACGCCGTCTTGAGGATGCCTGAAGCGGGGGCTTCGCAGCCCCCCAGGTCCCCCGCGAGCCGGGGTGCTCGTTCGCGCGAAACGGTCTGTCACACATTGCGCGCCGTTCGCGAGAACGAGCACCCCGGAACGGCCGTCACCGGCGCGCGGTCCGGTCCGCCGCTAGGACGAGTGGCGCGGCCGTTTCCGGACGACGAGGAACGCTTGCGGCCAGTTCTTGTGATGCTGCGTCTAACGTGCGCTGTGACGCTGAGTTTCCTGTCCGGCACGGCGTGATCAAGCAGACGGGAGGGGCGGATGTCCGCAGACGCAGTGCAGTTGGCCTCTGAGGTGACGCCGTATGTGACGGCGGCGGCGGGCGCGTACGGGGCCGCGGTGCTGACGCGCGTGCGCGACCAGGCGACCGAGGCCACCGCCGATGCCGCGGTCGGGTTCGGACGGCGGCTGGCACAGCGAATCTTCGGCGCGCGCACCCAGGACGACGAGGCCACCGGCACCGGGGACGATGCGGTTGAGGGGGCCGAGGCAATACCGGAGGTACTGGCCGATGTGATCGACGATCCTGATGACCAGGACAACCAGGCGACGTTGCGCAAAGCGATCCGCAAGGCGTTGGCCGCCGATGCGGGCCTGGCGGCAGAGGTGGCGGAACTGCTGGCGCAAGCCCAGCAGGCGGGGGTGCAGGTGATGACGTTCGGTCATCGGTCGCCGGCGACGGGCACCAATCACGGCATCATCGCCACTGGCGACGACAACACCTTCACCCGGTAACCGGGTGACGCCCCGCCCGGCGGGCCCCGAGGAGAAGCGCGTCAGCTCGTCCCCAGCGGCCCACGTGGAGACTCACGGCGACCGGTCCCCTGCGATCGGCGCCAACTACGGCACGATCGTCACCGGCGATAAAGCAAACGTCACCCTGACTCAGGCGGTGCCCTTCCCCGACCCTGCAGAGGTGCGGCCGGTAACGCGGGTGGTGGGCTTGCCGCGGCCGGCGACGCCGGTGTTCGTCGGCCGCGACACCGCCTTACGGCAGGTGGAGCAGGCGTTGTCGGCGGCCGTTGAGGTGGTGGTGTCCCAGGCGGTCATCGGGATGGGCGGGGTGGGCAAATCCGAGCTGGCGTTGCACTACGCCCAGCAGGCCCGCAGCCGCTACACCCTGGTGTGGTGGGTCACCGCCGAGGCACCCGAGCAGATCGACGCGGGACTTGCCGAGCTAGCACGCAATCTGGTCCCAGACTCGGCGCGGACGGCGACGACCGAGGACGCCGCCGCATGGGCGTGCGGATGGCTGCGGGCGCATCCGGATTGGCTGCTGGTTCTCGACGACGTCACCGACCCCGCCCACACCGCCGGATTGCTGGGGCGGCTGGAAGGCGGACATGTTCTGATCACCAGCCGCCGGGACGTGCGCTGGCCCGGCCACACCAGCACCGTGCGCCTGGACCTGCTGGCCCCGGACGCGTCCGCCGAACTGATCACCACCGTCACCGGCCGCACCAGCCCAGCGGACCATGAGGCGGCGCTGGCCATCGCCGAGGAGTTGGGGAATCTGCCGCTGGCACTGGATCAGGCCGCCGCCTATATCCGCCAGACCGGCATCCCCCCGGCCGTCTACCTGCAACGGCTGAGACGCCGCCCGGCCCGCTACTACGCCAAGGCCGCCGACGGAGACAAGGCACAGGCGACCATCGCTCGCCTGTGGGACATCACCCTGGAAACCCTCACCCAGGACGCCCCCCACGCAGTGGAACTCGCTGCGGTCATCGCCCACTACGCCCCGGACGATATCCCCCGCAGCGTGCTGGGCGGTGGCGATGACGAGGCCACCGAGGAAGCCGACGAGGCGCTGGGAGTGCTGGCCTCCCACAGCATGGTCGAGCGGACCGACCAGGCGGTGACGATGCACCGTCTCACCCAAGCCGCCGTTCTGAACCGACTGCACCAAGCCGGTGACCGCACCGACGACGGAGCCTGCCAAACCGCGCTTACCTGGCTCCAAAACGCCATTCCGCCAGGCGACCCCGCCACCGATGTGGACGGTTGGCCTCTCAGGCGTTCCCTGGTCCCACATGCCGAAGCGATCACCCGTCACCACTCACCAGCCCAACAGTCCGAGCAATTCAGCCGCGTCCTCAACCAAACCGCCCTCTTCGTACGCTCACAGGGCGAATATCAGCGTGCCCATACCATGCTCACCACCGCAGCCACCATCAGCGAGGCGGCGCTGGGCCCCGACCACCCTGACGTCGCCATCAGCCTAGGCAACCTGGCCGCCACGCATCGCGATCTGGGACGGGCGGCCGAAGCACTGCCGCTGGAGGAGCGGGCGTTGGCCATCACCGAGACGGCGCTGGGCCCCGACCACCCTGACGTCGCCATCCGGCTGGGCAACCTGGCCGCCACCTACGCTGATCTAGGACGGCCCGGCGAGACACTGCCGCTGGAAGAGCGGGCGTTGGCCATCACCGAGACGGCGCTGGGCCCCGACCACCCTGACGTCGCCATCCGGCTAGGCAACCTGGCCGCCACTCACCGCGATCTGGGACGGGCCGCCGAAGCACTGCCGTTGTTCGAGCGGACATTGGCCATGACCGAGGCGGCGCTGGGCTCGAATCACCCTGACGTCGCCATCAGCCTGGGCAGCCTGGCCGCCACCTACGCCGATCTGGGGCGGGTGGCCGAGGCACTGCCGCTGGAAGAGCGGGCATTGGCCATCACCGAGACAGTGCTGGGCCCCGATCACCCTGACGTCGCCGTCCGGCTGAGCAGCCTGGCCACCACCCACATCGCTCTGGGACGGGCCGCCGAAGCACTGCCGATGTCCGAGCGGGCATTGGCCATCACCGAGACGGCGCTGGGCCCCGACCACCCTGACGTCGCCACCCGGCTGGGCAACCTGGCCACCACGCACCGCGATCTGGGACGGGCCGCCGAAGCACTGCCGCTGGAAGAGCGGGCGTTGGCCATCACCGAGACGGTCCTGGGCCCCGACCACCCTGACGTCGCCGTCCGGCTGAGCAGCCTGGCCACCACCCACATCGCTCTGGGACGGGCCGCCGAAGCACTGCCGATGTCCGAGCGGGCATTGGCCATCACCGAGACGGTCCTGGGCCCCGACCACCCTGACGTCGCCGTCCGGCTGAGCAGCCTGGCCGCCACCTACGCCGATCTGGGACGGCCCGCCGAGGCACTGCCGCTGTTCGAGCGGGCGTTGGCCATCACCGAGACGGCGCTGGGCCCCGACCATCCCACCGTCGCCATCCGGCTGGGCAACCTGGCCGCCACCTACGCCGATCTGGGACGGCCCGCCGAGGCACTGCCGATATCCGAGCGGGCATTGGCCATCACCGAGACGGTCCTGGGCCCCGACCACCCTGACGTCGCCGTCCGCC
>NZ_JAGEPF010000065.1 GCF_017573465.1 Actinomadura violacea | reverse complement strand
TTCCCTATTGACTTAGCCTGTCGTAGCTGATCGAGAGAGGTGCTCCAGGTTGAGTTGGCGGGTGCGGTGGGTGCCGCAGGATGCGGTCCGGAGCGGCGTGCGGGAGGCGGTGCTGGCGGGGTGGGAGGACCTCTCCGTGCGGGAGGACGCGGTAGGTATACGGGCTGGCGACCCGATCTTCCTTTCGCCCGACCACCGGGTGGATCCGCTGTTGGCGCTGTACGGACAGTCGCGCCGGTTCCGTCAATACACGGCGGAGACGAAGCGGAACTATGCGACGGATATCGCTCTGCTGCTGACGGCTCTGTGGCGTCGTGGAAAGACGTGGCTGGACGCGACACCCAAAGATCTTGAGGATTACGAGGACTGGCGTCGGCTGGCTGCGGCGAATCCGAACCGGATCGGCGGGTCGAAGTGGAACCGCGAGCTCGCCGCCTTTACGAGCTTGTACTCGTGGGCCAAGAAGGCTGGCTATCTGACGCACAGCCCGGTCGTGATGAAGCAGGTGCTCGGGCGGAGTGGGGAGTTCGTCTCCGTCCCTGAGCAGAGGGCGCAGGACGCTCGGCTGAGCAACGTGCACTGGTTGACGCCGAGGACCTGGCGGCGGTGGATCGACGTCGGTCTGCGGGGGCACACCCGCGAAGGGGTTCCAGAGCCGGGTTGGGTGGGCCGTCTGGAGGACCGCAACGTCGCGTTCACGCGGACTCTCGTCTCGTCGGGTCTGCGGCTGCTGGAAGGTGCGTCTCTGCTGACCTTCGAGGTCCCTCAGCGGCGGCTCGGCGGCGGCCGCTACTACCGGGGCAAGGTGGCCGCCCAGGTGACCCGGTCGAAGAAGCAGCGCACCTTCTACGTCGCTTCGGACGCGGTGGGGGACGTCGAGGCCTACGTCGAGTCCTCGCGGGCCTGGGCGGTGCGGAGGGCCCAGCGGGCCGGCCGCTACGAGCGGTTGCCGGAGATGCGACTGGTCACCGGGGTCGGCCGGGGCCACAGACCGAAGGTCCGGTGGCGCGACCTAGACGGTGCGCCAGGGGAACGCGAGCTCGACAAGCTGACTTGGCAGGAGCGGACGCTGCTGTTCACCGAGGGGCCGCATGGTCCGGAGCCGCTTTGGCTCTGGCTCAATGAGGAGGGGCTGCCCTTCCTGCCGCACTCGTGGGAGGGGGTCTTCCGCACCGCGAACCAGCGTTGCGAGCGAGTGCTGACCCCGCCCAAGCGTCTGGGCATGGACCCGCACAAGGTCTACGCGCCCTATGCGACTCCGCACTCCGGGCGTCATTCCTTCGCCCTCTACATGCTGGTGGTTCTGAACTATCTGATGGACGAGCGGTTCGGCCTGTCGCCGGAGGAGCGGCGGGATTTTCGGCTGCTCTATGGCGATCCGTGGTTCATGGTTCAGAATCTGTTGGGGCACGCATCGAGGGACACGACGATCAAGCACTATCTCGCGCCCGTTGCTGACCTGCAGCTACGGGCGATGCTCGCCACTGCTGACGATGATCCGGCTGAGGCGCCGATGCCCGAGTTGGATGCGCTGTTCGCCCGGGTTGCCCGGGAGTCGCAAGGCATCCAGGATGTCGATGCCCGTATGCAGGCAGCAGCGGGTGCTTGGTGAGCCCGCGCGGACGCCGGGCGTCCCTGCCTCCTGCTGATCACGTCGGTCCGGAACCGCTCGTCAATGAGGGCCTGGTAGTGCGGCACACGAACGCGGCGGGCTACGTCAAGGAGTATGACTTCTCCGCTCTGCCGGTCGCCGAGCCGATGCAGCGCTCGCTGGCGAGGTTGGTCGCTGCTCATTGCACCCCTCATGGTTGGAGCTCGCACGGCACCTCGAAGTCGTACTGGGAGAAGGCGAAGAAGTTCGCGGACTTCCTATCTGGGCTGGAAGATCCGCCGCGGGATCTGGACGGGGTGACCGCGGCCATGGTGAAGCGGTGGCGGCTGAACCAGCCGCCGACAGGCGGGGGCTTCGAAACGGTCCACAAGCTCACCAGCCTCCTCAGGAGCGATGCCCGGCTTCAAGCGGGGCCGGTCGCCGATGAGCTGGCCGTTCGTGTCCGTCGTCCGAAGAGCACCACGCAGTCCTATGCCGAGGACGAGTTGGAGCAGATCAAGCTCGCCGCTCGACGGGTGTTCCGAGCGGCCCTGCTGCGGATCCGCGAGAACACCGAGTGTCTGGAGCGGTGGCGGGCGGGTGAGATCGCCGAGGGCAGCCAGGAGTGGGTGATCGGTGAGGTCCTAGACCTCCTGGCGCGCACCGGCGGCCTCCCGGTCACGGTGCATCCCTGCGGCACGGCGACCCTCCCGCGCCGCTACCGGCGGGCCCTGGGCGGCTCGCGAGGCGAGGTGACCTGGCAGCGGCTGTTTCTCTCCGGCATGGAGGCGGCGGCGATGGGAGTGCTCTTGATGGCCGAATACGGGTGGAACCTGGCGGTGATCGACCGGGCTGAGGTTCCGCGGGCCACCCCGGACCCGGGCGAGGACGGGCATCCGACCTACCGGATTCCGCTGGAGAAGCGACGCAGGGGCGCCGGACACCACTTCGAAACCCGTAACGTCACCGACGACGGAGCCTCTTCGCCGGGCCGGCTGATCAGCGAAGTGCTGGAGGCCACCCGCTGCGCCCGCGCCGTGGTCGAAGACCTGGCCCCGGGCACCGATCTGCTGGTGGTCTGGCACAACACCAAGTCGAATCAGACACAGTCCGACATGGACCGCCCTGCGCCGGTCGGCCGGTTCCACTTCGGCGTCAGCTCGACCATGGCGAAGAGATGGGGCCAAGCACACGGGTTGGACGGGTCACCCTTCCGCCGGGGCCGGCGGACGGTCAACGCGCTCGACCGCCGCCAGCCGGGGCAGAACACCCAGGAGACACACGACCGGAACTACGTCCTGGTCGACAAGCGAGTGCAGGCCGAGGCCGTCGAGGTCATCGCGGCCGGCGCCGAGAACGCCGCCGGCCGGGCCCACGAGGCAGTCCTGGTCGCCGAGCTGCGGAACGCTCCCGTCCCGGGTGACACCGAGACCGCCACCACCGACTGCCGCGACTACGACGACGGCCCCTTCCCCGCTCCGGAGGGCGGCTGCGGGGCGTCGTTCCTGATGTGTTTGGGCTGCGAAAACGCTCGCGTCCATCCCGGCCACCATCCGCGACTCGCCCACTTTCATCGCGCTCTGGACAGCCTGCACTCGGTGCTGCCGCCACGTGACTGGAAGAAGCACTGGCAGGACGCGCACACCCGTCTTGAAGACCTCAAGGGCAAACTCGGCGAGGGCCAGTGGGCACAGGCGCTGGACCGGGTCACCGATGCCGACATCGAGATGATCGACTTCTTGCTGACCGGAGACCTCAGCTCGTGACCGCCGCCGTTGAACACGACCCTTACGTCCTGCCGCTGCCGGCTCCGGACAGCCTGGTCGTCCAGCCCCACCTCGTCCGCGCGCTGCACGCGCACCTCAACGCCGAATACGCGGCCCCAGTTTGGCCGCTGGCCCCGCTGAACGAGAACCCCAGTTCCAGCAACCTCGCGATCCACTGGGCCAACAGCCCGGGGTGCTTCCAGCAGGAGCTCCGCTTGATCGCCTGGACCCTGATCAACGGGGAGCTGCGGCCCTCGTTCCTGCGGGGAAGGGGCACACGCCTGCGGGCCCGCATCAGCACGACGGGCATCTCAGAGACCGTGCGGCGGTGGATACACCTGGCGTTATGGCTTCAGGACCAGGGCATCACCACCCTGGCGGACTGCGACACCCGGGTCCTGCACGAATACGGTCAGCATCTTCTGCCCACCTACGGCAGCCGCAGCTACGCGCACGACACCCTTGTGTCGCTGACACGGCTCTGGGCCTACGACCAACTCACCGCCAGGCCAACCGGGATCGGGCGCCCGCCCTGGGACGAGCTGGGTGCCGACGATTATCTGCCGGCAGCGACGTCCACGAGCGGTGGTGAGAACGCCGGCGAGGCCCTGGCCGAGGAGACCATGGGCCCCCTGCTCATCTGGTCCCTACGCGTGATCGACGACTTCGCCGACGACATTCTTGCTGCCTGGGACGAGTCGCAGCGGCTTCGCCAGACCGCCCGCACCAGCCGCGCCACCCCGGACGGCGCGGCTGCCCTGCAGACCTACCTTGACTCGCTCAGCGCCACCCGGACGCCCCTGCCCACGGTCATGAACAAGGGCAGGACGAGCTTGGCCCGCAACTACATCTGCGGCATCACCGGCGCATCGAAGACGCAACTGAACAGGGTGATCGTGAGGATGGGCCTCGCGCGGAAGGCGACACTGCGGCCAGGCCCATGCCCGCTCGACACTCCGGTGACCGGACGGATCGCCGGCCGCCCCTGGAGGAAGAGGCTTGACTTCGGCGAGGCCGCCGACCTGATGCGGCACCTGGGCACGGCAGCCTTCATCGTCCTGTCCTATTTGACTGGAATGCGCCCCGGGGAGGTGCTGGGGCTGCGGAGCGGCTGCTGCCCCGACCCGGAGCCCGGCAAGGACGGCAAAGCCAGGCGGCACCTCATCCGAGGGCACGAGTTCAAGATCGCCACCGACGAGCAGGGCAACTACCTGTCCTCGGGCCAGGAACGCGAAGTGCCCTGGGTCGCCATCAGACCGGTCGTCAACGCCATCCGAGTCCTGGAACGCATGGTCCCCGATGGGGCCCTGCTCTTCGACCACAACACCCACGACCTGCATGCGAGCCGGGCCAACACCGGCGCTCTCCGCTTCGGCACGCTCCGCACGCGGATCGAGGACTTCGTCGTCTGGGCCAACGCCGAAGCCGCCGTGCACGAGCGAACCCATGACCTCATTCCTCCTGACCCCTGCGGAGCTATCGGCACCGAGCGTTTCCGCAGGACGCTGGCCTGGCACATTGCCCGCCGACCGGGCGGGCTAGTGGCACTCGCCATCCAATACGGGCATCTGCGCACCACCTTTGTCTCCGAGGGATACGGGGCCCGCAGCCGGGACGGCATCCACGAGCTCATCGATGTCGAGACCGTCCGCGCGGTCGCCGACACCGTCGCCGACCTGCACGACGATCTCGAGGATGGTGCCGGCGTCTCGGGACCCGCCGCACGGCGGGCCATCCGGGCCGCAGCCACCGCCCCGCGGTTCGAAGGCACGGCCATCACCGCAACGACCGCGCGTCGGCTGATCGCCAACGAGGACGCCATGATCTTCGACAACCCGCAGGCGTTCGTCCTTTGCCACTACAAACGAGCCCAGGCGCTCTGCCACCGCGACGGCGTCAGGGACACTCCAAGCCTGGACCACTGCGTTCCCAGCTGCGGAAACATTGTCCGCACCGACCGGCACGCCGCCCAACTCCGTGACCGCGCCGACTTCCTCGACAAACGCGCTGCCGCGGCTCCGCAGCCCGTCGGTGATCGCCTGCGAGGCAGCGCGAACAAACTCCGCGGGTTCGCCGACGCCCACGACCGCTTCAGAATCACCCCGACGGAGGACCTCGCATGATCCCCGCCCTTGACGAGCGCAACCGCATCCGGGCGGCGATGGAACGCATCCTTGACGGGACCCCGCAAAACTCCAACGGGGCCCTCACAATCGTCGCGCTCGCCCAGGAGGCCGGCGTCCCCAGAAACGCCCTCACCCAACGGCACACGGATCTCAGAAACGACTTCTATGAGCAGGTGAAGCAGCGCGGCGCCACCCCCGACGTCGAGACCCGCCTCCGCCAGATCATCACCAACCTCAAGCAGACGATCGCCAACAAGAACGAGGAGCTCGAACAGCTCCGCGCCGACGTCCCTGCCCTGATCCGGGTCGTCAACCAGCTCACTCTGGAAAACCAGCAGCTCCGCGAGGAGCTCGGAAGCCCCCGACACCGGGTCGTCCCCTTGCCCAGCCCCCGCAAGCCGTCCTGAGGCTGCAAGCCGTCCGCGTTCAGCGGACGACGGGCTCGGCGGACTTCTTCGCGCGATGCAGGATCGACCGCACACCTTCGTCGCTGGCTTGGTATTCGACACCGCGGATGACAGCGACGGGGGCGCCGCGGCCACGCTGCCCAAGGATGATCCCGGCCGCTGCGGCCACCAGGTCGACCGCGGTCTCGGCCTGCCGCTTGCCCCTGCCCTCCGGCTCGGTGTCTTCGGTGACCCTGAGCGGGGCGATTCCGGCGGCGCCGATCGCGATCACGGTCGAACCGAGACGGTCCGCGCGGCCGTCCGAGTCAGCGATCACCACGGCGACGTTGACCCCCGCCATGGCCGAGATCGCATCGCGCAGCCGGCGGGCGGAAGCGTCCGGGTCGGCGGGCAGCAGCCAGACGCCATCCGGCCCGTCACGGTCGACGCCCGCCGACGTCAGTTGATAGCCGAGTCGATGCCAGGCCACGATCGGTCCACGGTCTCCGACCACAAAATGCTCATCAGATTCGTCGAGAATGACTTGGACGACCTCAGCCGGTTTCCCCGTCCGAGCCGATATCGCCACGGCCGAGGGACCAGGGGTGACGGACGTCAGATCTACTCGTCTCTCCTCCGAGACCGAAACGACCTTCGACGCGACAACGATCACGTCACCTTCGCGCAATGAGATGCCTAGTTCCCGCACGGTCAAGGCGATGAGAGAGCCCAACTCGTCCCCAGGGGAAACCCTGGGGAAGGGCTCCACAGAGAACGCCGAGAAAGCTTCAGTAGTCATCAGAGTCTCCAGAGAGGGAAGCGGATCTGACCGCTCATCAACGACCGCTGCCTCCAGACGGCCCGGTCCTCGACGGGCGTCCCGGGCTCCGTCCGAGGCAGGACCAAGCTCAACATGCTGACTTGACAGGGAAG
>NZ_JAGEPF010000064.1 GCF_017573465.1 Actinomadura violacea | reverse complement strand
CCGAAAACGAGGATGGCCACGGGGTTGGTCCGGCCATGCCGGCCGAACCGATAAAGGCACTGGCTTTTAACACGCTGTTGAGTTCTCAAGAAACGGACACCCACCGCGCCAGACCCGCTTCCGCGGCTCTCGCTCCGGGGCAACCCTTCTAACTTACCAGGTTCATTCTCCGTGTCAAGCTGATCCGTGAAGATCTTTTTGACGGTCGAAGGTGATCCTGGCTCTCCACGCGTCGCGATCAGGACAGAACAGAGTTCTGCGAAGATCGTTCATCGGGAGGTGCCCTCCGGGCCGGCCACCTTGCGGCGTCCTGCATCCCGTCTCGGGCTGACCCAGTCATCGTACCCCGGCCCGGGCAGTGCCCGAACCGTTTTTCCGAGTCCTGGTTCCCCCGGGGCCGTCCGCCTGTCGGCGTCCCGCATCCCTCGGGGCGAGACAGACATTAGGTCCCGCCCGCGGGACCGTCAAATCAGGGCGCTCGCGTCCCGCCGCCCCCCGCTGTCCGGGCACCACCGGCAGGCCCGCTGACCTCCCTTTTCACGGCCTTCGTGGAGCGGGTCACAGTGCGGTACCGTTCGCAGACCCGTGCCGCCCGCCCGCCGGTGTTCCGGCGGGGCGGCGGCCGGCCCCCGGTTCGGCCGGTCCCCGATGCCGGCCGAGGTGAGGAGGAACGCTCGTGAGTGTCCCCGCAACCGTCCGCGCCTCCGCGGAGCGCCTGGTGGTCGCCGCGACGATGGGACCGACGGTCCATGACGTGCACGCCTGGCGGTTCAAGGTCGTCGCGGGTCTCATCGAACTGCACGCCGATCCGGACCGGTTCCGCCGGCTGCGCGATCCCGCCGGCCGGGCCCTGCACCTCGCGAGCGGGGCCGCGCTGGTGAACCTGCGCCTCACCGCCGCTCAGCTCGGGCATGAGGCCGTGGTGCGGCTGCTTCCCGACGCGGGACGGCCGGCGCTCCTCGCGACCGTCCGCCTCGTGGGGCGCCACCGGGTGACGCGCGAAGAGCGGCTGCTCTGCGCGGCCACCCTGCGTCCGCAGTCCGGTACGACCTCGTCCTCGGGCGAACGCCCGTCCGCGCACGTCCTCAACGAGCTGCGGGAGGCGGCCCGGCTGGAGGGGGCGGCGCTCCATCCGCTGCCGACCGCGCCGGACGGTGTCGCCCAGCGCGCCGTCCTGACCACGGCCGGGGACGGACGCACCGAGTGGCTGCGGGCGGGGCAGGCTCTCCAGCGGGTCCTGCTCAGCGGCACCGCCCGTTCGGTATCCGCGTCGTTCACCTTCGAGACCGGGGACGTGCCCGCCGTACGGGAGGTGGCCACGCCCGGCGAGTTCCCCCAGGCGGTACTTGAACTCGTCCAGGAGGCTCCTGCGCGCCCCCGGGGCCGGCTATTCGAGCCGGCGGTAGACCGACAGCACGAAGGCAAGCGGAACTGGCAGCGGATCCGGTAGCGGGCGGAGCCGCTCCCACAACCGTTCCGCCGGCACGTGGTGGGCGCTGGGCCCCATCCCCACGAGCGTCGCGACCTCCTCGTGGGTGAGGACGGCCTCGCCCTCGATCTGCTGCCGTGAATCGAACTTGAAGTAGCCGGACAGGGCCGCGTCCATGCGCTCGGTCTTGCGTTCGTCGATCGACAGCAGCCCGAGGGACTCCACGAGCGTGCCCAGGTGCCGGGGCGACGGCGTCACCGTGAAGAGCAGCCCGTCATGGCTCAGGACGCGGTGGAACTCGGCGGCGTTGCGGGGTGCGAACACGTTCACGACGGTCGCCGCGGCGCCGTCGCGCACCGGAAGCGGACGCCAGAGGTCCGCGACGACCGCGCCGGCGCGGCGATGGGCCTTGGCGGCGCGGCGGGCGGCGTGCTTGGAGATGTCCAGCGCGAGGCCCGTCGCGTCCGGCGCCCGGTCCAGGATCCGGCTCAGGTAGTGGCCGGTGCCGGCGCCGGCGTCCAGGACGAGGCTGTGCCCCTCCAGCGATCGGCCGACGCTCGTGGCGAGGGGTCCGGCGAGGGCCTCGAAATGGCCGGCGCCGAGGAACTCGGCGCGCGCGCGGACCATCTCGGGCGTGTCGGCCGTTCCCGGGCGAGCATTGCCCGGAAGCAGGTTCGCGTAGCCCTGCCGCGCGATGTCGAACGCATGCCCTGACGGGCAGAGCAGTCCCCGCTCCGCCAGCGCCAGATCCCCTTCGCAGACGGGGCACACCAAATACGGGACGACATCGGCGAGCATCCGTCCATCATCGTCCATAGGCGGGCCGCGGCGGGCGGCGCGGCCCGCATCTTTGCCATCCTGCCGCGCCCGTGACGGCTGCGCGTCCCCCGCCCGCAACCCGCACGGGACCGGGCGGCCCGGCGCTCAGGACTCCGCGCGGCGGCGGACGTCCTCCATGTCGAGGGCCCGGACCTGCTCGATCACGTTCTCCAGCACGGACTCGGGCAGCGCGCCCGGCTCCGCGAAGACGATCACTCCGTCGCGGATCGCCATCAGCGTGGGGATCGAGGCGATCCCGAACCGTTCGGACAGCTCGGGCTGGGCCTCGGTGTCGACCTTGCCGAAAACGATGTCGTCGTGCTTGCCGGCGGACTTCTCGAAGACGGGCGCGAACCGCTTGCACGGCCCGCACCACTCCGCCCAGAAGTCGACCAGCACGATGCCGTCCCCCTGTGCCACCTCGTCGAAGTTGTCGGTGGTGAGTGTGACGGTCGCCATGTCGGTTTCTCCTCTGCCGGGGTATCAGGACGATAGAGCGGCTGACAGCCTCGCAGTATTCCTCAGCCGGGAATCACAGGACGGTAATTAGCGTTGACCTCATAGGGAGATCGCACCGGAGAAGGGTCAGGATGGCTGCAACCCGTACCAAGGGCGACAGGGTCGACGGCACCGACAAGGATCTTGTCGGAGCGTACCTCGACCGGATCGGCCGTACTCCCCTGCTCGACGCGCAGGAGGAGGTCGATCTGGCCAAGGCGATCGAAGGGGGCCTGTACGCCGAACAGCTGCTCGAGGAGGGACGCACGCCCGCGGGCGCGTCCCACGAGGAGCTGGAGGACCTGGTCGCGGCGGGGCTGCGCGCCAAGCAGCGCTTCGTCGAGGCCAACCTGCGGCTGGTCGTCTCGATCGCCCGGAAGTACCCGACCGACTCGTTGCCCCTCATCGACCTCATTCAGGAGGGGAACCTGGGGCTGATGCGCGCGGTGGAGAAGTTCGACTACCGGCGCGGCTTCAAGTTCTCCACGTACGCGACGTGGTGGATCAGGCAGGCGATCGGGCGCGGGCTCAGCCACACCGCCCGCACGATCCGGCTGCCCGTCCACGTGGAGGAGGAGCTTTCCCGGCTGCGGCGCGCCGAACGCCAGCTCGGCCGCGAGCTCGGCCGCGAACCGACCCGCGACGAGCTCGCCGGGACGCTGGGCGCCGAGCCCGAGCACGTCGACGAGCTGCTGCGCTGGCGGCGCGACCCGGCGAGCCTGGACGCGACCGTCGACGACGCCGGCGAGACCGCGATGGGCGACCTGCTGGAGGACCCGGACGCGGTGACGCCCGAGGCGGAGATCCTGGCGCTGGACGACCTGGAGGGCCTCGGCAGGCTGCTGGACCGGCTGCCCGAGCGGGAGTCGGCGATCCTGCGGGCCCGGTTCGGGATGGACAACGGCCAGCCGCTGTCCTACGCCCAGATCGGCGCCCGGTACGGCCTGAGCCACAACCGGGTGCGGCAGATCACCGACCGGTCGCTGCGGCGGCTGCGGCAGCTGGCGACCGAGACCGACCTGAGCGGGCGGCGGGCGCTGGCGGGGGCGCGTCCGGCGGCAGGCGAGCCCGTGCGGGCCACTGCCGGAAGCCGCGCGGCCTGAACCGTCCGCATCCGAACAACCGAACACCGTACGACCGAACGCGAAGCGTGATCCGCCGGCCGGGCGGCCTGAGGGCCGCCCGGTCGGCGTTTCGTCGCTTACGGCCCGATTCGGCCCTGTGATCAGGCCCTGCCCTTGGGAGATGGAACCTCCGCCGATGCCCCGGACGGTCCCGGAGCGGGCGCCGAGCGCGCGCGGCGCCCTATAGCCTTTGCGCGTGAGTACTTCCAGCGTCGCGGGGGCGCTCGACGCATGGCGCGACCTCCCCGCCCTGCAGCAGCCCGAATGGGACGACCCGGACGAGGTCCGCGCGGTCGCGGCCGAACTTGCGGCGCAGCCGCCGCTCGTGTTCGCCGGCGAGTGCGACCAGCTGAAGGCCCGGCTCGCGGACGTCGCGCGCGGCGAGGCGTTCGTCCTGCAGGGCGGCGACTGCGCGGAGACGTTCGACGGGTCGAACGCCGACGCGGTCAAGAACAAGCTGAAGACGCTGCTGCAGATGGCGGTGGTGCTCACCTACGCCGCCAGCGTGCCGGTCGTGAAGATCGGCCGGATGGCGGGGCAGTTCGCCAAGCCGCGCTCGAAGCCGTCGGAGGCGCGCGGCGGCGTGGAGCTGCCCGCCTACCGGGGCGACGCGGTGAACGGCCTCGCCTTCGACGCCGAGTCCCGCCGCAACGACCCGCACCGGCTGCTGCGGGCCTACCACTGCTCGGCGGTCACGCTGAACCTGTGCCGGGCGTTCACCAAGGGCGGCTACGCCGACCTGCGGCAGGTCCACGCCTGGAACCAGGACTTCGTCGCATCGAGCCCGTCGGGCCGCCGGTACGAGCAGCTCGCCGGGGAGATCGACCGGGCGCTGACGTTCATGAAGGCGTGCGGGGTGAGCCCCGAGGAGTTCCACAGCGTGGAGTTCTACTCCAGCCACGAGGCGCTGCTGCTGGAGTACGAGCGGGCGCTGACCCGCATCGACCACCTCAGCGGGCTGCCCTACGACGTGTCCGGGCACTTCCTGTGGCTCGGCGAGCGGACCCGGCAGCTGGACGGGGCGCACGTGGAGTTCCTGCGGCGGATCCGCAACCCGATCGGGGTGAAGCTCGGGCCGACGACCAGCGCCGACGACGCGCTCGCGCTGATCGACCGGCTCAACCCCGACCGGGAGCCGGGCCGGCTGACGTTCATCACGCGGATGGGCGCGGGCCGGATCCGGGACGTGCTGCCGCCGCTGATCGAGAAGGTGCACCAGAGCGGCGCCCCGGTCGCATGGATCTGCGACCCGATGCACGGCAACACCTACGAGGCGCCGAGCGGGCACAAGACGCGACGCCTGGACGACGTGCTGGACGAGGTCGCCGGGTTCTTCGAGGTGCACCGGGCGCTCGGCACGCACCCGGGCGGCATCCACATCGAGTTCACCGGCGACGACGTGACCGAGTGCACCGGCGGCGGCCACGGGCTGGCGGAGGACGACCTGCACCAGCGGTACGAGACGGCCTGCGACCCGCGGCTCAACCGCGGCCAGTCGCTGGACCTGGCGTTCATGGTCGCGGAGCTGTACCGCAAGTCGTCCTGACCAGCGGACGGGCACGGCGCGCCCCGCCTCCGGGCGGCGGGCGCGCCGTTCTCGTGTCCGGGCATGCGCCGCGAGCGGCGTGGCGAACGATCTTCGTAGCGGCGGCGCCGCCGCGTCAGATGCTGACCTCGGCCCAGACGACCTTGCCTCCGGTGACCTGGTCGGCGCCCCACGAGGTGGCGAACCGGTCGACGATGAACAGGCCGCGGTGCGACTCGTCGAGGGGGCCGGGGACGGTGAGCCGCGGCAGCTGCGAGGCGCGGTCGCGGACCTCGACGCGGACGCGCCCGGTGCCGCGCAGCAGGCGCAGCTCCAGCGCCGTCCCCGCGTGCCGGACGGCGTTGGCGACCAGCTCGGCGACGATCGCGGTGACGAGCTCCTCGCGCTCCATCAGCGCCCAGGTGCGCATGGTGCGGGCGGCGAGCCGGCGCGCGTACTCGACGGCCTCCGTCTGGGGCGCCGCGCGCAGCGTGGTCTCGGTCATGGGATCGGTCACTCCGCCTGCTCGCCGTTCCGCATCGCGTCCCGCTCCGTCCGGTCAGGCCGCCCGGGTCCGGGCGGCGCCGTGTCAGCGTCCATCGGCGGGCGCCTCCTCCGCCGGGCCCGCGATCAGGAAGCGGTCCAGGCCGGTGGTGCGCAGCACGTTCTCGACCCGCCCGTAGGCGCCGGTGACCGTCAGCGTCGCGTTCTGCGCCCGCGCGTGCTTGTAGGCGCGGACCAGGACGTTCAGCCCGGAGGAGTCGCAGAAGTCGACGGCGGTGAGGTCGACCACGACCGTGCGCTCACCGGCGTCGACGAGCTCGGCGAGCCGGGCCCGCAGCTCGTCGGAGGAGTGCAGATCGATGGAGCCGCGCGCGGCGATCGTCGCGCGGCCGTCCTGTCGTGTCGTGTGCAAGGCAAGCCCCACGCCACCCCACCTTACCGATTGTTGGTCTCCATCATGACGCCCGCAGAACGATGAGGGCAACGTCGTCGTTCGAGGGTTCGGGGCCGAAGTCGCGCACCGCGCGCTGGATGCGGGCGGCGACGGCGCCGGCGCTCAGCCCGGTGCAGCCGGCCAGCAGCCGCTCCAGGCCGTGCCCGTCGCCGAGCAGCCGGCCGCCCGAGCGCCGCTCGGTGACGCCGTCGGTCACGCACAGCAGCACCTCGCCGCGGCGCAGCTCGAGGGTGTCGGTGTGGAACTCCACGCCGTCGAACACCCCGAGCAGCGGCTGCGGCGAGGCTGCCTCGCGGACGCCGCCCTCCGGGTCGAGCACCAGCGGGGGCGGGTGCCCCGCGCTCGTCAGCCTGATCGTCACGCCGTCGCGGCGGCGGCGCGCCGCGATCTCGCCGTGCAGCAGGGTGAGCAGCCGGCCGCGCTCGCCCTCGCCGAGGATCAGCCGGTTGAGCCGGGCGAGCACGCCGGGCACCGACATGTCCTCGGCGGCGAGGATGCGCAGCGCGTGCCGGGCCAGGCCGGTGACGGCGGCGGCCTCCGGCCCGGTGCCGCAGACGTCGCCGATCGCGAACCGCCAGCGGGACGCGGGCTGCGGGGAGCCGGGCCGCACGCCCGACTCGAACACGTCGTAGAAGTCGCCGCCGACCTCGCTGCCCTCCCCCGCCGGCTCGTACACGACCGCGACCTCCAGGCCGGGGATCTCCGGGATGCCGGGCGGCAGCAGGCTGCGCTGCAGCGCGCTGCTCATGGCGGTCTGCGCGGAGAACAGCCGGGCGTTGTCGACGGCGAGGGCGGCGCGGCGGCTGAGCTCCTCGGCCAGCTCGATGGCGCTGCGCTGGAACCGGTCGGCGGCGGGGCGGCCGATGACGATGCTGCCGATGCGCCGGCCGCGGGCGATCAGCGGGAACGCGTAGGCCTGGTCGTCGGCGGTGTCGCCGGCGGCGGCGCGGACCTCCTCCGGGGCGCCGGCGAGGCCGTTCCACGGCCCGGGGGCGTCCATCGGCGGGGCGGAGCGGGCCTGGTCGAGCAGGTCGCGCAGGCCGTCGGCGCGGGTCTCGTCGGCGTGCCAGACGTAGGCGAGCCGCGCGGGCTCGGCCTCAGTGATGGTGTAGACGGCGCACCAGGTGGCCAGCCGGGGCACGACGAGCTGGGCGACCAGCGCCATCGTGCGCTCCTGGTCGAGGGTGCCGGCGAGCAGGTCGCTGGCCTCGGCGACGAAGCTGAGCCAGCCGCGCCAGGACCGTTCCAGCTCGCCGACCCTGGCCTTCTCCAGGGACAGCGAGATCTCGTCGGCGAGCCGGCCGAGGCGGGCGCCGTCGGCGTCCTGGAACCGGCCGGGGGCCGAGGCGACGGCCACGAGCAGGCCCGTGAGGCGGCCCTGCGACTCCAGGGGCGCGGCGGCCAGGGACCCGGCCCGCAGCGCGGCGGCGGCCGGGTCGGCGGCGTCGGCGGCCACCCAGGGCGAGCCGGCCCGCACGGCGGGGGCGAGCCCGCCGACCGTCAGGCCGTCGAGCGGCATCTCGGCGGCCATGCCGCTGGACGCGCCCATGATCAGCCGTCCGTCGCGCTCGGTGAGCAGCACGGCGGCGCCGTCGGCGCCGAGGACCTCGCGGACGGCCGCGACGGCGTCCTCCATGGCCTCGACCGCGGCGGGTGAGCGCAGCAGCCGGTCGCCGGCGGCGGGCGTCTCGCCCATCCCGGCGGCCTCGAGCCGGTCGCCGCCGAGGCGGTCGTCGCGGGCCTGGGCGCCGGGGACCGCGGGGTCGAGCCCGGTGTCGTCGGACCTGTCGAGGCTCGCGAAGTCGCGCGCGGCCCGCTCGGCGCCGGCGATGCCCGGGGCCTCCGCGGCGGCCGCCTCGTCGGCGGGCGCGCCGGGCTGCGCGGTGTCGTCGTCGGCGCCGGGGCGCGGCAGGCGGAACCACACGCCCTTGGTTCGGCGGTCGTAGGAGACGCCCCAGGAGGCGGCCAGCCGGGCGATCGACGGCAGCCCGCGGCCGCTGGAGGCGGTGACGCCGGGCATCTCGATGCCCCGGGTGGGGTGGCGGTCGCGGACCTCGATCTCGATGTCGCCGCCCTCCAGGCGGCACGAGACCTCGAAGGACGTCCCCGCGTAGGCGACGGCGTTGGTGGCCAGCTCGCTGGTGGCCAGGACCGCGTCGTCGGCGGCCTCCTCCATGCCCCAGTCGGCGAGCACCTTCCGGACGAAGCGGCGCGCGTCCGCCACCGCCGCGGCGGCGGACGGGAACGTCGCCGACGCCGTCTGCCGATCCAACTGCCGTCCCTCGTTCGAAGCCTGATTACCCGGGTCCGACCATCGTGGCAGACCGTGCGGCCACCCGGCCACGAGAGTGCCGAACCGGGGCCGCGCGATGCCTCTGACCTCGGTGTGCGACCCACCGTCACACCACGACAGACCGTAACACGAAGGCTACCGACCACGATCCACGACCTATGCCGCTTGTCACCCGTGAGCGTGCGATTCAGGTCCGGGGAGGGCCGGCAACGTAGAGTACAGATGCGGCCGGGAGGCGGTCCGGACGGACCGGCCCGGCGTGCCGGGCACCCGGCGACAGCGGGCCAGGAGGATGAAGAGCATGCCGCGTACAGCGTCCCGTGCCCGCCCCGCGGGCGGGTCTCGCGACACCACTCCGCGTTACAGCGACGCCGATCTGGCGCCGCTGCTGAAGGCGCTGGCGGCCGTCCGGGACGGCCGGACGGGCGCCGAGCTGAACGTGCCCGGGGAGGGCGCCGTCGCCGAGGCCGCGGGGATCCTGGACGAGATCCGGCAGAACGGCCACGAGGTGGCGTCCGGGCTGGCCCGGGTGCGGCGCGAGATCGGCCGCGAGGGGCAGCTGCGCGGGCGGCTGACGCCGGGGACGCTGCGCGGGTCGTGGGCGGCGGCCGTGGAGGACTCCAACGCGATCATCGACAAGCTGACCGACCTGGCCACCGGGATGCACCGGGTGGTGGAGGCGGTGGCGGCGGGCGACCTGAGCCAGCGGGTGGAGCTGCGGGTGCGCGGCAGGCCGATGCGCGGCGAGCTGCTGCGGATGGCCAAGTCGGTGAACGGCATGGTCGAGCTGCTGGACCAGTTCACCTGGGAGGTCACCCAGTTCGCCCGCGAGGTCGGCACGGAGGGGCGGCTCGGCGGGCAGGCCCCGTCGCGCGGCATGACCGGCCGCTGGCGGGACGTGACGGCGTCGGTGAACGTGATGGCGGCGCGGCTGACGTCGCAGGTCCGCGACATCGCGGAGGTCACGACGGCGGTGGCGCAGGGCGACCTGACCCGCAAGGTCACGGTGGAGGCGACCGGTGAGCTCCAGGAGCTGAAGCTCACCGTGAACCAGATGGTGGACCAGCTGTCGGCGTTCGCCGACGAGGTCACCCGTGTGGCCCGCGAGGTCGGCACCGAAGGCCGCCTCGGCGGCCAGGCCAACGTGCGGGGCGTGAGCGGTGTCTGGAAGAACCTGACCGACAACGTCAACGCGATGGCGAACAACCTGACCTATCAGGTGCGCAACATCGCGCAGGTCACCACCGCGGTCGCCGAGGGCGACCTCGGCAAGAAGATCACCGTCGACGCCCAGGGCGAGATCCTCGAACTCAAGGACACCGTCAACACGATGGTCGACACCCTCTCGGCCTTCGCCGACGAGGTCACCCGCGTCGCCCGCGAAGTCGGCACCG
>NZ_JAGEPF010000063.1 GCF_017573465.1 Actinomadura violacea | reverse complement strand
AAGGTCCGCTCCCTGGGCTACCCCTTCCGCTTCGTCGAACTCGCCCAAGAGATCAACGACCGCATGCCCCGCTACGTCGCCGAACGCGCCCAACAACTCCTCAACCGCGAAGGCCGCGCCCTCAAAGACGCCAAAGTCCTCCTCCTCGGCGTCACCTACAAAGCCGACATCGCCGACCAACGCGAATCCCCGGCACGACCCGTCGCACGGCGGCTGGCACGGCTCGGAGCGGACCTGTCCTTCCACGACCCGTTCGTCACCGAGTGGCAGGTGGACGGGACCGCGGTCCCGCCGGCCGACCACGACCTGCCCGCGGCGCTTCGGGAGGCCGACCTGGCGATCGTGCTGGCCGACCACGCGGCCTACGACAGCGAGACCCTCACCCGGCACGCCCGGCTGCTGTTCGACACCCGCGGCCGCACCCGGGACGTCCACCTCGAAACCGTCGAACTCCTTTGACGGGGCCCGCGGCGGAGCGCACCAGTCGCCCCCGACCGTCCATATCGCGGACAAGGGGAATTCATTGACGATTTCCATGCCCGGCCGAGACTCGAGCAGCAGGCGCTTTTATCGGAACCTTGCGGAGTGAGTGGAAATGCGGATCTGTGTTTGCACGGTGGTGCACCATCCGGAGGATGCGCGCATTCTGCACCGGCAGATACGCGCGCTCCTCGACGCCGGCCATGAGGTCACCTACATCGCGCCCTTCCGGGCGTGCAATGCGACCCCATGGCGCGACGTCAGCCCGGTGGACGTCCCGCGGGCCACCGGACGGCGCCGGGTCTCGGCGCTGCGCGCGGCCCGCCGGGCCCTCGCCGAGCACGCCGGCTACGCCGACGTGATCCTGCTGCACGACCCCGAACTGGTGGTCTCCCTGCCGCGCGAGGCGCTCGACCGGACCGTGGTGTGGGACGTCCACGAGGACACCGCCGCGGCGCTCACCGCGAAGGACTGGGTGCCGGGGCCGGTCCGGCCGCTGCTGCGGCCCGCCGTCCGGCGGCTGGAGCGGCGCGGCGAGCGGCGGCTGAAGCTGCTGCTCGCCGAGGAGGGGTACCGGGCCCGGTTCCGCGGCGACCACCCGGTCGTGCCGAACACCACCTACGTCTCCGACCTGCCGCCCGGCCCGCCGGACGACCGCCGCGCCGTCTACGTCGGCAACCTGTCGGCGGCGCGCGGCGCGCTCGACATGATCGAGATGGCGCGGCTGCTGGCCCGCGACGGGATCACGGTCGAGCTGATCGGCTCCGCCGACCCCGACGTGCGGCCCGCGCTGCGCGACGCGCAGCGCACCGGGGTGCTGCGCTGGTACGGGTTCGTCCCGAACGACCGGGCGCTGCGGATCGCCGAGGGCGCGATGGCGGGGCTCGCGCTGCTGCACGACGAGCCCAACTACCGGCACTCGATGCCGACGAAGGTCGTGGAGTACATGTCCCGCGGCGTCCCGGTGATCACGACGCCGAACCCGCCCGCGGTGGACATCGTCGAACCGGCGGGCTGCGGGCTGGTCGTCCCGTTCGGCGACCCCGCCGCGGCGGCGGCCGCCGTCCTGCGGCTGCGCGACGACCCGGAGCTGCGCACCCGCCTGGGCGAGCGCGGCTACGCCGCCGCCCGCGCGCGCTTCCACTGGCCGGTGCACGCGGAGCGGTTCGTCGCGCAGCTGGAGGCGTGGGCGGGCCGCAGCACCGCCGTCGTGCCGGACCCGGCCCTGTCTCCGGAGCCGGCGCTGTCTCCGGAGCCGCTCGCCGAGGCGCTGCCGGAACCGCTGGGCAGGCCGCTTTCGGAGCCGATCCCGGAGCCGATGCCCGAGGCCGTTCCGGACTACTGACGAGCGGCGCGGGGCCGCCGGGCGCCGGAGGGTCAGGCGCCCTGCCCCCGCGCGCGCAGCCGCTCGACGACGGACCGGGCGAGGCGGGCCGCGGCGCCGGGCGGCTGGTCCACGTCCACGACCACCACGGCCCGGTCGACGAGCAGCGCGATCATCCCCGCGGTGGGGCCGAGCTCGTAGGCGCGGTCGGCCCCGATGTCGGGACGCTCCCGCGCCTGCGACTGGACCTCCTGCAGCGCGTCGAGCATCCTCCCCGCCTCCGCCCGCGTCTCCGCCACCCAGCGGACGCTCACCGTCAGCCCGCGGAACGCCTGCTCGGGCACGGCCCCGCCCGGCTTGCCGCCGGGCTTGGCGGGCTTGGCGCCGCCCGAGGCGTGCGGGGTCGGCGACGTCCCGGCCTTCGCACCGGTCGCGCCCGGCTTGCCGGACGGCGTCTTCGACGGATCCGGTCCGCCCGACGGCCGTGCCTTCCCGGATGCCTTCCCGGGCTGCTTCCCCGGCGTCCCGTGGCCCGGCGGCTCGTTCCAGGTCGTCTCGTAGGTGCAGGACACGGGGTGCGGCAGCGTCACGCCCCCGACGCTCGTCCGCGCGGACCGCATGCGGTGGTCGTCGGCGTGCACGGCGGCCAGGTCGGCCTTCTTGAGCAGCGCGCAGGCGTCCGGCCAGTCGCGCACCGGCACCCCGCCCAGCTCGGCGGGGCCCGGCCCGTCCGCCGCGCCGCGCAGCGCGACCAGCCGGGCCGCGCCCTCCGGACGCGGCGCCGCCTCCGCGACCGCCGTGTACAGCAGCCCGCCCGCCGCCGCCAGCCACGGCCGCGCACCCCGGAGGTCCGGGTCCATCGCGAACGGCACCGGGACGGTCGATGCCCGGCCGTCCCCGGGGTCCACGATGTCGACGCCAGCCGGGAGGAGCTGGTCGGACAGGCGCGGCCGCAGCGCGTAGACGGTGCCGCCCGCCTGCGCCAGCGCCGCGTATCCAGGCACGTCCCGCGACCACGCCACCGTGCCGGACGGGACGTCGACCGCCTCCATCCGGTCCGTGCCGGCGCCCTTCCCGTCGCGGTGGCGGACGACCAGGAGCCGCCCGCCCGCGCGGACGGCCGGGCACATCTGGTCGCCGCACACGAGGTCGCCGTCCCAGCGGGCGATCTGGTCGCCGCCGGCGGTGAACGCGCGCAGCGCCGCCCCGTCCGCGACCAGCACCGCGCCGTCCAGCACCCGCACCTCGGGCGACTCCCCCTTCGCGAGCGTCCGGCTCCAGAGGACCCGCCCGTGGCCGGGGTCGACGGCCAGCAGCCGGCCGTCCCGTCCGGTGCAGCCCACCGCCAGTGCCGCGAGGGCGTCACCGGGGTCGGGGCCGGCCGCGGCAGCGGGTGCGTCCGCGGGGTCGAGGGCGTCCGAGGGCTGCGCCGCGCCCTCGTAGAGCCGGCATCCCTTCGGCAGCGGCGTCCGCCACAGCCGCTTGCCGGTCAGCGCGGACACCCCGTACAGGGTGCGGCGGCCGTCGTCGGTGGTCAGCACCACCCCGGCCCCGGCGGGCCAGCGCAGCGTCGCGCGCGACACCGCCGCGGGGCGCTCGCCCTCGTGCCGCCACAGCTGCGCGCCCGACAGCTCGTCGAACCCGACGAGCAGCCGGTCGCCGCGGCGGCCGTCCCGCTCGAAGTAGGCGACGATCCGGGACCGGGTGGACGTCCAGCCGAGCAGCGTCCACCCGGTGCGGCGGTAGCTCCAGCGCTGGGCGCCGTCGCGCGCGTCCCGGACGTCCAGGCCGCCGCCGGACGCCGTCACCACCTGCCCGCGCGCCACGGCGAAGGCGACGCCGTCGTACCCGGCGGCGGACCCGCGGTGGATCCGGGTGGTCTGCTCCCAGCCCGGCGCGAGCGGCCCGGGCGGCGGGCCGACGTCGATCTGCGGCGCGACGGGCTGCCGGGTGACGGTGTGCCGGACCTGCCACCACTCGGCGTGCAGGACGAACCGCTCGACGAGGACGGCGCACAGCGCGACGGCGAGGGCGCCCGCGACGAGGCCGAGGGCCACGCGGACGCCGCCTCCCGGCCCCGGCCGGCCGTCCGGCCGCCGCCGGCTCCCGCCCACGCCCGCGCCGCCTCCCTGTTCCGCCGCCCGCATTCCCGTTCCACTGGCCGCATAGTGTGGACCCCCACCTTGCCGTGTCGCGCCCGCCCGCGCGACACCGCCGGAGGAAACGGAGGGAACGTGGAGGTCTTCACCCGCTGGCGCACCTGGGACGCCGCCCGCGCGGACCTGGAGTCGTCCGGCGACGGCGCCCGCCTGGACCTCGGCGCGCTGGCGGCGGCGGCGCAGGCGGCGCAGCGCTGGCACGGCGACCAGCTGCGGCCGACCGGCGTCCCCTACGTCGAGCACCTGCTGGAGGCCCTGGAGGTGCTGGTCCGGGGCGCGGGCGTCACCGATGCGGCGGTGCTGTCCGCCGTGCTTCTGCACGACGTGGTCGAGGACACCCCGGCGACGCTCGCCGAGGTGGAGGCCGCGTTCGGGCCGGAGGTGACCGAGCTGGTCGACTGGGTCACCAAGCCGCCGGCGGGCGGCGCGGGGCGGCAGGCGAAGCGCGCCGCGAAGTCCGCGTACCTGCGGCGGCTGCGGGACGCTCCGCCGCAGGCGGTCCTGGTGAAGCTCGCGGACCGGGTCAGCAACGTCCAGCGGCTCGACCAGATGCCGCCGGACTTCCAGCGCCGCTACTACGCCGAGACGGTCACCTACATCGTTCCGCTGGCCGAGCCGCACCCGTGGTTCGCGGCCTGGTACGGCGAGTGGCGCGAGGCGTTCTCCGGCTTGCGCTAGACCATGTAGTGACCAGGCGGTCATGGGATGGGATGATCGGGGCCATGGAACGCGAGTGGGTGGTCGAGGAGAGCGTCGCGGTCGAGGCCGGGCCGCGGGCGGTCTACGCGGCGGTCGCCGACCTGCGGCGGACGCGCGAGTGGAGCCCGGAGGTCTTCTCGACCTGGGTCCGCGGCCGCGCCGTGCGCCCGGGCACGAAGTTCGTCGGGTTCAACCGGCTCGGCTGGCGGGTGTGGTTCACCACCTGCGAGGTGACGGTCGCCGTCCCGGGCGAGGCGTTCGCCTTCCGCGTGTCCAGCTTCGGCATCCCGGTGGCGCTGTGGGGCTACCGGATCGAGGACGTCGGCGGGGACGCCGCCCGGACGCGCCTCACCGAGTACTGGGAGGACCTGCGGCGCGGCACCCGCGGCGCCGGGCTGGTCTCGCTGCTCGGGAAGGTGTTCACCGGCGTGCCGGCCGCGGAGCGCGCCGCGCTCAACCGCACCGGCATGCGGGCCACGCTCGGCCGGATCAAGGCGGGCGTCGAGCGCGGCTGAGCCGGGGGCCGGGCCGCGCGGGCGGCGAGGCGCGGGGCCGCCCTTGGCAGCAAAACGAGAACCTGTTCTACTTACCGTTGTGACAAGTGCCGCGCAAGTCCATCCGATCCAGGGGCACGAGGTCGCGCTTCCGGTCAAGATCCGGGACGCCGCCGTCGCCTCGGCCATGTTCGCCGTCCCGGCCGCCGCCGCGCAGGCCGTCATCGCCTACTCCGGCCTCGAGATCGCCGAACCGTGGCCGGGCAGGGCGATCTGCTCGCTCGCGTTCGTCCGCTACGCCGACGGCGACCTCGGGCCGTACCACGAGTTCGCCGTCGCGTTCCTGGTCCGCCCGCCCGGCACCCCGCCGCCGTCCGGCCGGCTCGGGCGGCTGCGCGGCATGCGGGGCGTGGGCGCGTTCATCCACTGGCTCCCCGTCAACCAGGAGTTCACCCTGGAGTGCGGCCGCAGCATCTGGGGCTTCCCCAAGGAGCTCGCCGACATCCCGATGGACCTGGCCGGACGCGTCAAGCGGTGCGCCGTGCAGGTCGGCGGCCGCACCGCCGTCGAGGTCGCCGTGCGGCCCGGCGCGCCGATGCCCGGCGGCGCCGGAGCGCCCAAGGTGGACGCCTACTCGTGCCTGGACGGCGTCACCCGCCGCACACCGTGGACGCTCGCACCGTCCGACGTGCGGATGCGCCCCGGCGGCGCCAAGGTGACCCTGGGAGACCACCCGGTGGCCGAAGAACTCCGCGCGCTGGGCCTGGACCGGGCGCGCGCGCTGAGCAGCACTACGGTCGGGCACCTGTCGATGAGCTTCGACCCGGCCGAGGAGGTGGCCCCGTGAGGCGGACGGCCCTGGTCGCCGGCGCGGCCAACGGCATCGGAGCGCTCGCGGCGCGGCGGCTCGCCGCGGCGGCGTGGGACGTCGTCGCCGTGGACACCGACGAGGACGGGCTCGCGGCCACCGCGCTCCGCTCGCCCAACACCCACGTCCGCACCTGCGACATCACCGAGACCAAGGACGTCGCGGACATCCTGGGCGTGACCGGGGCCGTGCACCGGCTGGTCCTCGCCCCGCCCCCGCCGCCCGCGGCCCCGGAACCGCCCGTGGACGAGGTGATGCGCGAGGCGTTCCTCGGCCCGGTGAACCTCCTGCGCGCGGCGCTCCCCGGGATGCTGGAGCGCGGCGCGGGCGAGGTGATCGTCATCGTCCCGGCCGCCGCGTCCCCGGCGTCCGCAGCAGCCGCGGCGGCGGCCGGCGCCTACGTCGAGGCCCTCGCGGACGAGCACCGCGGCCGCGGCGTCGCGTTCCGCTGCGCGAGCCCGCCCGCCGGCGCCCCCGCCCGGCTCGTCCTCGACGAGATCGAGCGGTCGCTGGCGCGGCCCGGCGAGGTGCGCGTGGCGCCCGGCCCGCGGCCGGGCCCGCTGCGGGGGCCGCTGCGCCGCGTCCTGTTCGGTCCGGGAACGGCCGGGACGTCCGCGCCGCGCTGAACGCGCCGCGCTGAATGTCAGGGGGACCGCATAGGCTTGTCTCTTTCGCCCCTTAGGGTGCCGGGGCCCTCCCCGGTGAGCCGAGCGCGAGGAGCAGCCTGCATGTCGTCCCAGGTCACCGGGCGGCCGACCGATCCCGGCGGCACGGTCAAGGACCGCGAGATCGCCGCCGAGCAGCGGTACGTCGACATCGCCTACACGCGGCTGGAGGAGATGCGCGCGGACGCCCAGGCGATGATCCGCGAGGGCTACCGGCAGTCGCTCGCGGGCACCAAGGGCTCCCTGGTGGACCGGGACGCGATGGTCCACCAGGCGGCCCTGCGCGCCCAGGCCCTCGACATCGCCGACGACGGGCTGGTGTTCGGCCGCCTCGACCTCGCCGGGACGGGCGAGGTCCGCTACGTCGGCCGGATCGGCGTGCGCACCAGCGAGCACGACTCCCTGGTCATCGACTGGCGCGCGCCCGCCGCCGAGGACTTCTACCGCGCCACCCCCGAGGACCCGCGCGGCGTCGTCCGCCGCCGCGTCCTGCACTCGCGCGGGCACACCGTCGTCGACCTGGAGGACGACCTGCTCGACCCCGACGCCGCCGACGGCATGACGATCGTCGGCGACGGCGCGTTCCTCGCCTCGCTCGCCCGCGCCCGCGAGGGCGCGATGCGCGACATCGTCGCGACGATCCAGCGCGAGCAGGACGAGGTGATCCGCGCGCCCGCCGACGGGACCGTGCTGGTCCGCGGCGCCCCCGGCACCGGCAAGACCGCCGTCGCCCTGCACCGCGTCGCCTACCTGCTGTTCCGGCACCGCCGCCGGTTCGGCTCCCGGGGCGTGCTGGTGGTCGGCCCGAACCGCCGCTTCACCGCCTACATCGAGCGGGTGCTGCCGTCCCTCGGCGAGGGCTCGGCGACGCTGCGCTCCCTCGGCGACCTGGTCGACGGCGTCACCGCGACCGTCCACGACACGCCCGCGCTCGCCGCGCTGAAGGGCGCGGAGGCGATGGCGACCGTGCTGCGGCGCGCCGTCGCCGACCACGCCCCCGGCGCGCCCGACGAGCTGCGCGTGGTGTTCAAGGGCGTCGTCCTGTCCCTCGACCGGCAGCACCTCGACCGCATCCGCGGCGACGTGCACCGGCGCAGCCGCGGCAGCGTGAACGCGGCCCGCCGGCAGGTCGCCCAGATGCTGCTGGACGCCCTGTGGCAGCGGTTCAACGACCTCGGCGGCCCCGAGGCGGCGCGGGAGGCCGAGGGCGCCGAGGCCGGGCTGTGGAACGCGATCCTCGCCGCCGACGGCCTCGGCGCCCTCGACGACGAGCAGCCCGGCAGCCCGGCGGGCAACGGCACGCCCCGCGAGCAGTTCGACGCCCGCGTCCGCGAGCAGCGCGAGTTCGCCGGCTTCCTCGTCGCGTTCTGGCCGATCCGCCGGCCCGCCGAGGTGCTCCGCTCGCTCGGCGACCCGGCCCGGTTGCGCCGCGCCGCCGGCCGCGACCTGGACCGCGACGACGTCGCGCGGCTCGCCGCGTCCTGGGCCGGCCCCGCCGGCGGCGGGGAACCGCTCTTCAGCTACCAGGACGTCGCGCTGATCGACGAGATCGACGCGCTGCTCGGCTCGCCGCCCCGCCCGTCCCGCCGCCGCGCGGCCGCGTCCGCCGACGACCCGTTCGTCGTGGACGGCGTCAACATCCTCACCGGCGAGGAGGTCGCGGAGGACGACTGGGAGCCGGAGATGCAGGAGCTCACCACGTCCATGGAGCGGCTCGAACGGTCCCGCCGCGTGGACGACGGCGTGGTGGAGGAGCGCCCCGAGTACGCGCACATCGTGGTGGACGAGGCGCAGGACCTGTCGCCCATGCAGTGGCGGATGCTCGGCCGCCGGGGCCGCCAGGCCAGCTGGACGGTCGTGGAGGACCCGGCGCAGAGCGCCTGGGAGGACCTCGCCGCCGCCCGCACCGCCATGGACGCGGCGCTCAGCGGGGAGCGCCCGCCGTCGCGGGGCCGCAACCGGCGCCGCAAGCCCGCGCCGCGCCGCACCCGGCACGAGTACGAGCTGACGACGAACTACCGCAATTCCACCGAGATCGCCGCCGTGTCGGCGCGGGTGCTGGCCCGCGCGCTGCCCGAGGCGCGGCCGGCGCGGGCCGTCCGCTCGTCCGGGATCGCGCCGGTGCTGCGCGTCCTGCCCGAGGCGGGTCTCGCCGCCGCCGCGCGGGAGGCCGCCGAGGAGCTGCTCGCGCAGGTCGAGGGCACCATCGGCGTGATCGTCCCGTTCCATCCCGCCGAGGCGCACGACGAGGGCACGATCCCGCTGCCGCACGAGATCGCGTCCGCGCGGTGGGACGCGGCGGCCCGCGAAACCCTCGCCGCCGGGCTGCCCGAGCGCGTCCAGGTCCTCGACGTCCTGGAGGCCAAGGGCCTGGAGTTCGACGCGGCCGTGATCGCGGCGCCCGAGACGGTCGCCGCCCAGTCGCCGAACGGGCTGCGCGTCCTGTACGTGGCCGTGTCCCGCGCGACGCAGCACCTGGTCGTGCTGACGTCCGCCCCCGAATGGGAGGGCATCCTGCTGTCCGGCTGAGCCCATGGCGCGGCGGGGACGGCCGATGTACGGTCGGGCACGACGAGGAGGCGGCGCTGACCCACATCCACCCCCCGCCGGCCGGGCCGACGCCGGAGGAGCGGTCCCGCGCCGTCGAGCGGCGGCTGCTCGCGCTGTGCGGCGAGCTGTCCGCGCCGCTGGCCGCGTCCGCGCGTGCGCTCGTCGAGCGGCCCGGCAAGCGGCTCCGGTCGGCGCTGGTGTCCGCCTGCGCCCGCCTCGGCCCCGCCGACCCCGAGCGCGTGGCGCGGCTCGGCGCGGTCGTGGAGCTGCTGCACATCGCGTCCCTGCTGCACGACGACATCGTCGACCGCGCGGAGACGCGGCGCGGCGGGCCGGCGGCCCACACGGTGGTCGGCAGCGCGCGGGCGTCGCTGGCCGGGCTCGCGTGCTTCGCGCTGGCCGGGCAGGAGGCCGCCGACCTCGGCCGGGGTGCCGCGACGCTGGCGAGCCGCGCCGCCGCGCACCTGTCCTACGGGGAGATCCTCGACGTGGAGCGCGCCTTCGACACCGCGTTCCCCATCGCCGACTACCGCGAGCTGGTCGAGCGCAAGACCGGCGACCTGTTCGGCCTGTGCTGCGCGCTCGGCGCCCTGGAGGCGGGCGCGGACGCGGACGTCGTCCGGGGAGTGGAGCGCTTCGGCAGGGAGTTCGGGGTCGCCTTCCAGGTCGCGGACGACTGCCTGGACTTCGCGGGCGGCCCCGGCGGGCCCTCCGGCGGCCCGGGCAAGCCGGCCGGGACCGACCACCTGCTGGGGCTGTTCGGCGCACCCACGCTGTTCGCCCTCGCCCGCGACACGACCGGCGAGCTGGCGGCGCTGCTGCTCTCGCCGGCTTTCTCCCTCGCCGACATGCCCGCCGTCGGCGATCTCGTGCGCGCGCACGGGGGCCTCGCGGAGGCGTCCGCGCTCGCCGCGGTCCACCGGGACCGGGCGGTCGCGGCCCTGGAGGACGTGCCCGACCCCGCCGTACGGGAGGAGCTGCTGCGGATGACCTCGCTCGCCGGGAAGGACGGGCCGTGACGCCCCGATCGCCGTCTCCCGACGTCGAGGCCGTCGTCGTCGGGGCCGGCCCCGCCGGCGCGGCGGCCGCGGCACTGCTCGCCCGGCGCGGCGTCGCGACCGTCCTGATCGACGCGGGCGCCCCGGTCGCGGACCACGACGTGCTGCTCAGCGGCCCGACGCTGCGCGCGGTCGCGCAGCTCGGCGGGACGTTCGCCGCGACCCGCCCGGTGGAGATCCTGGAGCTGCGCTCCGCCGGCGGCCACGTCCGGACGGTCGACGGCGTCGGCGGCGCCACGGCCGGCCGCGCCGCGTTCACCGCGTTCCTCCGCGACACCGCCGCCGACCTCGGCGCGACGGTCCTGACCGGGACGGCCGCGCCGGTGACCCCCGCGGCCGGCGGCCACCGCACCACCGTCGGGGGAACCGAGATCCTCGCCCGGCACGCGATCGTCGCCACCGGCGCGGGGGACGCGGCGCGCGGGCCGTCCGGCGGCACGGTCCACGCCCTCCGCGTCACCGGCGCCGCGCTGGGCGCCCCGGCGTCGCTGACGCTCCCGCCGCCCCGGACCGCGGACCCGAACGAGCCGCCCGCCGCGATGTGGGCGCTGGCCGGGGCCGGCGACACCGCCACCGTCCTGCTGCTGCGCGTCGGCGCGGACGGGCTGGACGACGCGGAGCTCGACGCGGAGCTCGACGCGCACCTCGCCGCCGACCCCCGGTTCGCCGGCGCCTCCCCGGCCGGTCCCCGGGTGCGCGGGCGGGTCAGCGTCGGGTTCTCCCCCGACGCCGTGGCGGCGGCGGCCGGACTCCCCGTCGGCGACGCGGCCGGGCTGGTCAACCCCTTCACCGGGGAGGGGCTCAGCAACGCCGTCCAGAGCGGCCTGCTCGCGGCGGAGGCCGTCGCGGCGCACCGCTCCGACCCGGACGCGGCCGGCCGCGCCTACGAGCGGCGGCTGCGGCGCTCGTTCGTCGGCTACTTCGAGACGGCGCGGCACGCGTCGCGCCGCCACTCCCTGACCCGGCGGGTCCTCGACACCGCCGCCGAGGACGACCACCCCTTCTTCGCCAAGGCGCGCCGCGCGGTCCTGCTGCCGGAGGGGCTGTCCGATCTGGCGGGCGCGGACCGCCTCGGCCTCGCCGGCCGGGACGCCGCGCCGATGGCCCCGTTCCTGGTGGCGTGCGACGAGGTCGCCGTCGCCACGGTCCGGGCCGAGTGGCCGTTCCTCGCCCGGATCGCGCTGGCCGGCGACGTCCGGTCCCGCGACCGGCTGCGGCCCGCCGTCCCGTTCTACGCGGCGCTGCTGGCGGGCGGCACGCCGCCCGCCCCGGCGCGCGCCACGACCGCCGCCGCCGTGGAGCTGGCGACGCTCGGCGCGCTGGCGTTCCTCAGCACGCCGCCCGAGCGCCCGCCGGAGCGCGGCATCGACTGGGCGCTCACCTCGACCGTCCTCGCGGGCGACTTCCTGATGGCGCAGGCGTCCCGGCTCGTCGCGGACTCCGCGCCCGAAGCGTCGCGGTCCTTCGCCGACTGGCTCGCCGAGCTGGCCGAGCTGCGGGCCGAGCAGCTCGCCGCCGCGACGGCCGCGGACGCCGCGGCGCTCAGCGCCCGCGTGTTCGGCGCGCTGCTGGAGTATCCGGCGCGGATCGGCGCGCAGTTCGGCGGCGCGGCCCCGCCCGCCGTCGCCGCGCTGCGCGAGTACGGGCACCAGTGCGGGCGGGCGTTCCTGCACGCCGAGGACGTCCTGGCGCTGCGCGGGGGGCGGACCCGGCTCGACACGACCCGCGCGGCGATGGTCGCGGCGCGGCTCACCGCCGTCCCCGAGGACGGCGCCGGCGCCGTGGCGCGGGCGGCGTCGGCGGCCCGCGAGGCCGCGGACGCC
>NZ_JAGEPF010000062.1 GCF_017573465.1 Actinomadura violacea | reverse complement strand
GGTCGGTGACCCAGGGGTGGTCGGGGGAGCATTGCAGGGCCAGGTCGAGGGCGATTTCGAGGCCGTGGTCGGCGGCGTAGGCGACGAACGCGTCGAAGTCGGCCAGGGTGCCCAGGTCGGGGTGGATCGCGTCGTGTCCGCCCTCGGGTGAGCCGATGGCCCAGGGGGAGCCGGGGTCATACGGGCCGGCGTCCAGGGTGTTGTTGGGTCCTTTGCGGTGGCTGGTGCCGATCGGGTGGATGGGTGGGAGGTAGACGACGTCGAAGCCCATGTCGGCGATGGCGGGCAGGCGTTTCATCGCGGTGCGAAACGTCCCCGACATCGGTCCGCGGCGTCCCATCGGGTCGAACCCGGCGCCTTCGGAACGGGGGAAGAACTCGTACCAGGCCCCGTACAGGGCGCGTTGCCGGTCGACCCGCAGCGGGTACCAGTCCGACACCGTCAGCAGATCCCGCAACGGATGCCGCTCCAAGACATCCGCGATGTCGGGGTGCTTGACGGCGGCGAGCCGCACGAGGGCGTCGCCGTCCCCGTCCGACAGGGTGCGGACCAGCCGCGCCAGCGTCCGCCGGTCCTTCGCGGGGACGCCGCGCGCCGCACGCGTGAACAGGGTGGCGCCTTCGGCGAGCATGAGCTCGGCGTCCTGGCCGCGCGGGATCTTGATCTGGGCGTCGTGCCACCAGTGCGCGATCGGGTCGCCCCACGCCTCGATCCGGAACGACCACTCGCCCTCCCGGTCCGGCGTCACCAGCGCCGCCCACCGGTCCAGCCCGACGCCGACCTCGGACATCCGCTCGCCCGGCTGCTCCATGCCGTCCGGGCCGCGCAGCACCACCGCCGCGCCGAGCATCTCGTGCCCCTCCCGGAACACCGTCGCCGACACCTCGACCGTCTCGCCCACCACGGCCTTCGCCGGCCACCGGCCCCCGCCGACCACCGGCGCCACATCCAGGACCGGGATCCGCCCGAGTCCGCCCGTCGGCTGCACCTGCATCGCGCTCCGCTCCCACACCCGTCCGCGTCGGTCCCCGTGATCCATGCCCGGCCCGCGACCGTCGGGCATCCCGCGAACCACAAGATCACGCAAAGAGATCACGGCGGCGCGGCGCGCCTGGGCGCCGCGCCGGGGCGCAGTTCAGGCCGACTTAAGGCGCAGTTGATCTATGAACCGGCCGTCCGGGAGGGCTCGTAACCCAGGCGAGTCCACCACCGGAAGGAGCGGTTCGAATGATGCGGCGGAATGCGGTGCGCGCGGCGCTCGGCACGGCCGGGCTGCTGGCGCTGCTCGGCGCGGGCGCGTGCGGTGCCGGGGAGCAGCGGCAGGCGGGACGGGTCGCGGCGGAGTCGTCCGGCTGCGCGGCCCTCCAGCAGCGGATCGCGGCGGGGCGGACGGTCGACGTCCCCGCCGCCGAACGCTGCGACCAGACCCAGTTCGCGCGGCTGGAGAACTTGCGGCAGGCGGCGCGGGCGAAAGGCGAGAAGCCCGCGATGCAGGTCAGCGCCATCTGCCGGGCGGTCGACGCGCAGGCCGCGAAGGGCGACGCGAAGCTGGACTTCGGGCTGGCCTTCCACTGCCGTCAGCGCGAGCGGTTCGCGAACACCGTCAACGCGACCAGCGGGCTCGGGCCCGCGAACAAGGTGACGTCCCTGTGCCTGGGCGCGCGCGCCAAGAAGGCGCGGGGTGAGACGGTCGACGCGTTCACCGAGTCGTTCTGCGGCAAGGAGGAGGCGGCGGCGGGCGGGTCGCAGGCGGCCCAGGCACCGTCGTCCAGCACCCCGCCCACATCGACGCCCCCGCAGAGCACGGCGCCCGCGAAGAGCACGGCGCCCGCCGCGTCCGGCGGCGGCGACGTCGTGTGCGCGGGGTCGACGGTGACGCTGTCCGGCGAGGCCGGCGCGCCCGCCGCGTCCAGCGACCGGCTGCCCGTCGAGACGAAGGTGAAGGTGACGAACCTCGACAACGGCAAGTCCACCACGGTCGTGGTCACCTCGGCGTCGGGCAGCTGCGTGCTGCTGAACGACGCGGCGTTCGAGCAGGTGCGCGAGGCCGGGAAGTTCCTGATCCGGCACGCCCGGATCGAACGCGTCGGCTGAGCGGACGCGACGGCGGCGCGTCCCCGGCGGCCCGGCCGCCGCCGGGACGGCCCGGGACGGCCCGGGACGGCCCGGGACGGCCCGGGTGTCAGGCGTGCGGGACGGGCGCGGCGAGCGCCTCGCGCGCGGTCGTCACGTCCGGCGCGATGGCGACGCGGCGCGGCAGGCCCGCGACGTCGGCGATCCTGCGGACGATGCCGCGCGGCGGCAGCACCACCCACATCGGCACGCCGAGCTCGGTGGCGCGCACTTGCGAGCGCAGGATGGCGTTCAGCGCGTTGGAGTCGCAGAACGTGCAGCCGGAGAGGTCGAGGATGAGGGCGGGCGCCCCGGAATCGAGCAGCCCGAGGGCCTGGCCGAGGATCTCCTCGCCGTTGCTCAGGTCGACCTCGGCGGGGAAGGACACGATCCCGCAGGTCTCCGTGCTCTGCACTCGCGCTGCTCCGAGTTCCATGGCTCGCCCCAAGGTCAGGTTCCTCACGTGGGTGACTTCTGGGGGTGCTTCACTGCGACTGTAAGCCCCAAAGCTGGACGAAACCTGAAAGAGAGGGTCAAGAGTGGGGCGCTGCTCCCTCATATCGTCGATCACCGCGTTCACTTCCGATTGCTCCGTGTTCGTCGCTTCGGAAGCGCGCATGCCCGGCCGCGGACGCGGGTCCGGCGGGGATCGTGCGAGGGCGGCGCCGGCGAGGCGCCATCGGCTCCGAAGTCGCGCCGGGACGGGCTTTCGATCGCCCTCGCCGGCGCTCCGGCCGGGATCGTCCACCGGGGTGCGGCGGGTTCTCCCGAAGCTTGTAACGATCGCCTGCCGCGGGATGTTCCTCGGTGAAGCGGAGACCCTAAAGCCCTATATTTCCCCCATGAGGTGATTGGTCGCCACAACAGCGGGCGGCGGGGGAGGCCGGATGGGTTCGGAAGCGGTGGTCATCGACGGCGGGGACCGTTCCTGCGTGCGCCTGCTGCTGGAATTGCGCGGGCGTCTCGCCGGCCTGGAGCCCGGCACGGTCGTCCATCTGATCGCCAGCGATCCGGCGGCGCCGATCGACCTGCCCGCGTGGTGCCATCTGACGGGGCACGCCTATCTCGGCCCGGTCGCCGCCGACACCCCGACCTACGCGCTGCGCGTGGCCGAGCGCCCGCGCGCCACCGAGCCCGACTCGCCTTGGCGCCCCGCGGCGCAGGGCTGAGCGCGGCCCGCCTCCCCGGCGGGCGGGCCGTTTCCTTTTGACGTCTCGTCCGTCACTATTGGCGTAGCGCCAATTGAGTGAGGGATGTGACGGGCATGCCGGGACGGCCGTCGATCGCGATCGTGGGCAGCGGGTTCAGCGGGCTCGGGCTCGCCATCCGGCTGATCGGCGCCGGCTTCACCGACCTGACGGTGTTCGAGCGGGCCGGCGACGTCGGCGGCGTCTGGCGGGAGAACACCTATCCGGGGGCCGCCTGCGACGCCCCCTCCCACCTGTACTCCTACTCGTTCGAGCCGAAGCCCGACTGGTCGCGGCGGTTCGCCCCGCAACCCGAGATCCTCGACTACCTGCGGCACTGCGCCCGCAAGTACGGCGTCCTGGAGCACGTCCGGTTCGGCTGCGAGATCACCGGCGCCGACTTCGACCCGGAGACCGGGCAGTGGAACCTGCGGACGGCCGGGGGAGAGGTGCACCGCGCCGACCTGCTCGTCGCCGCGTGCGGGCAGCTCAGCGTGCCGTCGGTGCCGGACATCCCGGGCCTCGGCGACTTCGCCGGCACCGTGTTCCACTCCGCCCGCTGGGACCACGGCCACGACCTCACCGGACGGACCGTCGCGGTCGTCGGCAACGGCGCGAGCGCGGTCCAGTTCGTCCCGCGGATCGCGCCGCGCGCCGCGAAGCTGACCGTCTTCCAGCGCGAGCCGCAGTGGGTCGGCTGGAAGTGGGACCGCCGCTACCCGCGGCTGCGCACCGCGCTCAACCGGCGGATCCCGCTGCTGCAGCGGCTGTCGCGCCTCGCGGTGTTCGTCTGGTTCGAGGCGCTGCTGAACCCGATGCTGATCGCGCCGCGCGGCCGCCAGGTGCTGTCGGCGCACGTCCGCGCGCTCTGCCGCACGACGCTGTGGTCGGTGAAGGACCGGCGGCTGCGCGCGCGCCTCGTCCCCGGCTACGAGCTGGGCTGCAAACGCGTCCTGGTGTCCAGCGACTACTACCGCGCCCTCGACCTCCCGCAGGTGGACGTCGTCACCAGCGCCGTCGTCCGCGCCACACCGGACGGCCTCGTCACCGCCGACGGACGCGAGCACCCCGCCGACACGGTCATCATGGCGACCGGCTTCCGCACCCGCGACTTCGTCGCCCCCATGCGCGTCAGAGGTCTCACTGAGCGGGACCTGGACGAGGCGTGGCGGGACGGACCGCGAGCCTACCTGGGGATGGCCGTCGCGGGCTTCCCGAACTTCTTCCTGATGTACGGGCCCAACACCAATGTCGGCTCAGGGTCGGTGGTGCACATGCTCGAAAGCCAGATCTCCTACATCGTGCAGGCGGCCCGCGCGCTGCGCGATCCCGGAGTGCTCTACATGGACGTCCGCGAAGGGGTGCTCGCCGGCTTCGACGCCGCGCTCCAGCACCGCCTGGACGGGACGGTCTGGAACGCCGGCGGCTGCGACAGCTGGTACCTGCACTCCGGCGGCGGCTCGGACGGCCGCCGCCGCAACGCCAGCAACTGGCCCGGCTCGATGCTCGGCTACCGGCGCCGCACCCGCACCCTCGACCCGTCCGACTACCGGATCGTGATGCGCTGACATGGCCACCGCACACAGGACCACGACCCGCGACCGCGACCGCGCCCGCCACGGCGCCGACCGCCGGCTGCTGAGCGCGCTCGAGGGCCTCTACGTCATCCCGCCCGGCCACCACCGGCCCGACACCGGGCGCGCCGAGGCCGCGCGGATGCTCGCCTGCGACGACCGGACGGTGACCGCGCTCGCCCGGCACGGCCTGCCGTCCACCGGCGAGCCCGGCCGGGAGCGGTTCGACGCGCGCGACCTGTTCAACCTCGCCCTGTACTCCGGGACGGGGCGCACGCCCGTCGAGCGGGACGTCGCGTCGCTGCTGCGCTGGACCCGCTCGTCCTGCGAGGACCTCATCGCGCCGCGCGTGTCCCGGTTCGAGCTCGGCGTCGCCTGCGGCGACCCCGACGGCTGCCACCCCGACGCGCACAACGCCCTCGCCCGGCCCCGCACCGGCGCCTACGGCGGCGCGGTCCGGCACGTCCGGGCGCATCCGGGGCGCGGCGGCCGCCGGGTGGGCGCGGCGCCGGACGCGGCCGCGACGACCGCGCGGTCGTCCGGTCCCGCGATGGCGATCTCGGCGGTGCTGCGGACGGTCGGCGACTGCCCGGTGCTGCGCGCCCCCGCGCTGCGCGCGATCGTCCGCGAGTTCATGGGCGCCGAGCCGCGCTACCTCCGGCTGCCCGCCGACCTGCGCGACGACCCGGACCTGGTCCCGCGCGGCTTCGCCGGCTGCGGCGCCGCCAGCCGCTACATCGAGCGGTTATGCCGGGAGGAGGGCGTGCCCGCGACGACCCGGATCGGCTGGGTCGTCGGGCTGCCCGACGTCGTGCACGCCTGGGTGGAGGTGGTGGACGACGACGGCGTCACCAAGGTGATCGACCCGACGTTCACGCTGCTCGCGGAGCTGATCCCCTGGTCGAACCCGATGCTGCGCGACCCCGCCCTCGCGTTCCGCACGAACCGGCTCGTCCCGACGGGCCTGCACGTCGGCGGCGACGTCGCGTCCCACACCTGCGGCCGGGCGCCGGGCGCCGCCGGCCGGCCGCACGCCCGCGTCACCACCCGGATCGTCCCGCTCCGCCCGGCCGCCTGACGGCCTGCACCGCCCCTAGTCGAAGAGCCGCAGCCGGTGGGCGTGCGCGGCGGCCTCGCCGCGCCCGGCGACGCCGAGCTTGCCGAGGATGTTGGACACGTGCACGCTCGCGGTCTTCACCGAGATGAACAGCGCCTCGGCGATCTCCCGGTTGCTGCGCCCGGCGGCGACGAGCCGCAGCACCTCGGTCTCGCGCGGGGTGAGGCCGAGCCCCTGGGCGGGGCGCTCGCCGCCGGCCGGCGCCCCCGCGCGGCGCGCGAGGTCGGCGGCGCGGTCGCGCAGCGGCATGGCCCCCAGCCCGGCCGCGAGGTCGGCGGCCCGCCGCAGCGCCGCGCCCGCCCGGTCCCGGTGCCCGCCGGTGAGCCCCGCCTCACCGGCCCTGACCAGCGCCGACGCCGTCTCGTAAGGCTGGTGCAGCGCGTCCCACGCCGCGGCCGCCGCGTTCCACGCCGCCTCGTCCAGGACGCCTTCGGCGCGCGCGGCCTCGGCGGTGAACGTCAGCCGGTGCGCCTCCTGCACGGGCCCGTAGACGCGCAGCCCCTCCACACGCGCCCGCACCTTCGCCAGCGCGTCGGTGTGCCCCAACTCCGCGCAGGCAATGGCCGCGACCACGAGCCCCGGCAGCGCGTACCGGGAGTCGTCGGGCAGGCCGACGTCGGTGAGGATCGGGTCCAGCGCGTCCAGCGCCTCGGCCGGGCGCCCCCGCGCGAGCGCGGTCAGCGCGCTCAGCCGGCACACCGGGAACAGGTTCTGCGCCCGCCGGGCCGCGCCGCGCGCGATCAGGCCGGGCGTCTCCGCCGCGTGCCGCTCGGCGCCGTCGAGGTCCCCGCGGGCGAGCGCCACCGACCCCGCCAGGTTGTGCAGCCCCGCCCGGATGACGCCCGCCGACGTCCGCGGCAGCGTCCGCCCGATCACGCCGAGGGCCTCGTCCCACCGGCCGAGCGACACCAGCGGCTCCGCCGCGTTGACCGACAGGTGCCCGCCCGCCGACCGGGCCAGCCCGTACTCCTCCGCCCGGGCGATGCCCGCGGCGGCCACCTCGGCGGCCTCCGCGTGCCGCCCGTACATCTCCAGCACGTCGGAGTGGTTGGTGAACGCGCGCAGCAGCGGCTCGAACGCCCGGACCTCGGAGGCCCGCTCGGCGACCCGCGCGATCCGGGCGAAGAACGCCTCCGGATCGCCGTCGTGGAACAGGTCGAGCCACGCCACGTTCAGCTCGATGGACAGCTCCACCTCGGTGTCCCCGACCGCCCGCGCGACCTCCAGCGCCTCGCGCGCCGCCGCGTCCGCCTCCGGCCGGGTGCCGTGCAGGCCGACGATCTTCGTGGCGAGCGTCGCGAGCACCCGCGCCCGCTCGGCCGACGGCGGGTCGGCCGGCACCAGCCGGGCCGCCTCGCGCAGGTCCGCCGGGGCCTTGTCGCTGCCCGACCGCAGCCGCATCATGCCGCGCAGCTCGTAGAACCGGGCCGCCCGCACCGGGTCGGCCGAGGCGTCCACGTGCCGCAGCGCCTCCGTCGCCAGCCGGACCCCGGTGTCCGGCTCGCCCGCGAGGTCGGCCAGCTCGACGGCCTCCTCCAGCACCTGGACGTGCGGGACGCCGATCCGCTCCGCCGCGTCCGGCACCCGCTCCCACAGCCCGAGCACCCGCGACGCCATCCGCAGCGCCTCGGCGTAGGCGAGCGCCCGTCGCGTCTCCCCGACGGCCAGCCACGCCGCCGTCAGCGCCCGGACGACGTCGTGCGCGGCGTGCCAGTGGTGCGCCAGCGTCACCGCCCGCGCCCGGGCCGGCATCAGCTCCGGACGCTCCTCCAGCACCCGCGCGTACCAGACGTGCAGCCGCGTCCGCTCCCCGGGCAGCAGGTCGTCGTGCACCGCCTCGCGGATCAGCGCGTGCCGGAACGCGTAGCCGTCGCCGTCCACCACCAGCGTGTTCGCCGCCACGGCGGGCCGCAGCCCGCGGGTCAGCTCCCGCTCGTCCAGCCCGGCGACCGCCGCGAGCAGCTCGTGCTCGATCCGCGCGCCACCGCCCGCCGCGACCCGCAGGATCTCCTGGGTGTCCTCCGGCAGCCGCTGCACGGCGCCGAGCAGCAGGTCGCGCAGCGACTCCGGCAGGTCCTCACCCGCGCCCGAGCCGACCAGCGCCTCGACGAACAGCGGGTTGCCCTCGCTGCGCCCGAACACCTCCGCGAGCATGCCGGCCGGCGGGTCCGCGCCGAGGATGCCGCGCACCAGGTCGCCGACCTCGTCCCGGCCGAGCCGCCCGACCTCGACGCGGGCGACGTGCTCGACGCGCTCCAGCTCGGTGAGGACGGGCCGCAGCGGATGGGTGCGGTGCAGCTCGTCGGTCCGGTACGTGGCGACGACCAGCAGCGCGTCGCCCGTGCCGAGGTTGCGGACGAGGAACGTCAGCAGGTCGCGGGTCGAGGTGTCCGCCCAGTGCGCGTCCTCGACGACCAGCACGACCGGACCGGACGCGGCGAGCCGCTCCAGCAGCGTCAGCACCAGCTCGAACAGCCGGGCCCGCGACTCGGCGGTGAACGCGCCCGCGTCCGCGTCGCCGAAGTCGGGCAGCAGCCGGCCCAGCCCGTCGCCCGCGCCGGCCGGCAGCAGGCCGCGCACCCCGTCCACGCCGACGTCGCGGACGAGCCCGCGCAGCGCCGCGGTGAACGGCGCGAACGGCAGCCCCTCGGTGCCGAGCTCCAGGCAGCCGCCGACCAGCACCCGCGCGCCCTCGGCGCGGGCGCGGGCGGCGAACTCGGCGACCAGCCGGGTCTTGCCGACCCCGGCCTCGCCGCCGAGCAGCACCGCCGACGGGGTGCCGTCGCGGGCGGCGCGGAAGGCGGCGTCGAGCGCGGCGGACTCGCGCTCGCGCCCGACGAGCACCGGGCTGACCGTGCGGGCGTTCACCGTCCCGGCGCCTCCGGCCGGGCCGCGGCGCGCCCGGCCGCGGCGCGCACGGCCTCGGCCATGGCGGGGTCGCCGTCGGCGAGGTACCCGGCGGCGACGCCGTCCCGGTCGGCCGCCGGCCGGTTCTGGCTCAGCTTCGCCTTCGCCTCGATCCGGGTGATGACCAGCTCCAGGCCGACGATCGCGCGCAGCTGCCCGGCGATGTACTCCGGCGGCGCGTCGTCCACCGACCAGGCGTCCGGCCGGCCCGCCTCGTGCCTGTCGGTGAGCCGCCGCACCAGCGACTCCAGCCACGCCGGGTCGTCGTGCACGACCAGCCGCCCGTAGACGTGCGCGGTGAGGTAGTTCCACGTCGGCACGACCCGCCCGTGCTCGGCCTTGGACGCGTACCACGACGGCGTCACGTACGCGTCGGGCCCGTGCACGACGACCAGCGACTCGCCCTGGGCGGGTTCCTTCCACTGGTCGTTGTTGCGGGCGACGTGCGCGAGCAGCGCGCCGTGCTCGCCGGCGTCCGGGTCGTACAGGACGGGCAGGAACGTCGCGACGAGGCCGCGCGGCGTGCTCGTGACGAGGTCGGCCGGGCCGCAGCCGTCCAGCAGCGCGCGGACCTCGGCGTCACCGGCTGAGAAATGTGCGGGTATGTACACGCCCCGACGCTACCCGACCGGCCTGTCGGAGGCGCGTGCGAAGGTGGGGATGTGAGCACCGAAGAGGAGCGGGACGGGGTCCGGCTGACCAACCTCGACCAGCCGCTGTTCGACGGCGCCGAGGCGACCAAGCGCGATCTGGTCGACTACCTCGACGCCGTCGCCGGCCGGCTCGTCCCGCGGCTGGCGGGCCGCCCGCTGTCCGTCATCCGCGTCCTGCGCGGCCAGAAGCCGTTCATGCAGAAGAACCTCCCCAAGTACACGCCGCCCTGGGTGCGCCGGGTCACGGTGTGGGCCGAGACGTCGCGGCGGGAGGTGTCCTACGCGCTCTGCGACGACCGCCGGACCCTCCTGTGGTTCGCCAACCAGCGCGCGGTGGAGTACCACCCGCCGCTCGCCACCGCCGCCGACCCCGGCCACCCCACCCACCTGGTGATGGACATCGACCCGCCGGACGGCGGCCCGTTCTCCGCCGCGGTCGGCGCCGCGCACCTGGTGCGGCGCGCGCTCGCCGACTGCGGGCTCGACGGCGCCGTGAAGACCAGCGGGTCCAAGGGCGTGCACGTGTTCGTCCCGCTCGACGGCGGCACGGCCGCCGACGACGCCGCGGCGGCGACCCGCGCGCTCGCCGCCCGCGCCGAACGGCTCGACCCGGGCCTCGCCACCACGGCGTTCATCCGCGAGGACCGCGCCGGCAAGGTGTTCCTCGACTCGACCCGGGCGGGCGGCGCGACCGTCGCCGCCGCCTACAGCCCCCGGATCAGGCCCGGCACCCCGGTGTCCTTCCCCGTCCCGTGGGACGAGATCGACGCCGCCGACCCGCACGCCTTCACCGTCCGGACGGCGGCCCGGCTGCTCGCCGACCGCGACCCCTGGGCGGAGCTGATGCCCGCCGCGCGCCCCCTGCCCGCCGACCTCGTCGCCGAGGGCCACACCATCCCCATCGCCCGTGTCCAGGCCATGCACGAGGGCAAGCGCCGCGCCCGCGCCCGCCGCGAACAGGACTGACACCCGGAATGGTCAACGGCGGCCCATGATCGTCCCGGCCCCCGCGTCGCCGCGCGGCGCCCGGGTACGACCCCGCCGGACACCTGCGCGAACGGCATCCGGGGGGAGCGGCACGTGACCGTGATGGGACAGCTGGCGACCGGTGCCACCCCGGGCGACCTGGTGGCCGCGCGGACCCAGATGGCCGTCTCGCTCGGCTGGCACATCGTGCTGGCCTGCCTCGGCGTCGGCATGCCCGCCATCACCCTGATCGCCGAATGGCGCGGCCACCGCACCGGCGACGCGAACTACCGGCTGCTCGCGCGCCGGTGGGGCCGCGCGATGGGCGTGCTGTTCGCCGTCGGCGCCGTGTCCGGGACGATCCTGTCGTTCGAGATGGGCCTGCTGTGGCCCGGCATGATGGGCGTCTACGGGCAGGTCATCGGGCTGCCGTTCTCGCTGGAGGGCATCGCGTTCTTCATCGAGGCGATCTTCCTCGGCGTGTACCTGTACGCGTGGGACCGGTTGAGCCCGGTGAAGCACCTGCTGTCCGGCGTGCCGATCGTCGTCGCCGGCGTGCTCAGCGCGTTCTTCGTGGTCACCGCGAACGCGTGGATGCAGGCGCCCGTCGGCTTCCGGACGGTGCGCGGCCGCATCGTGGAGGTACACCCCTGGCGGGCCATGTTCAACCCGTCCTTCCCGTCCCAGACACTCCACATGATCCTCGCCGCGTTCATGGTCGCCGGGTTCGGCATCGCGTCGGTGTACGCGGTGGCGATGCTGCGCGGGCGCCGCGACCGCTACCACCGGCTCGGCCTGCTACTGCCGTTCACCGTCGCCGCCGTCGTCGCGCTGCCGCAGGTCGTCGTCGGCGACTGGGCGGCCAGGTTCGTCGCCGACCACCAGCCGATCAAGCTCGCCGCGATGGAGGGCGTCTTCGAGACCGCGCGCGGCGTCCCGCTGCACATCGCCGGCGTCGCGATCGACGGCGAGCTGCGCTACGCGGTCGGGATCCCGCACGGGCTGTCGCTGCTGGCGCACGCCGACCCGGACGCCGAGATCGTCGGCCTGAACACGGTGCCGCCCGAGGCCCGCCCGCCGGTGAACATCGTGCACTGGGGCTTCCAGGTGATGGTCGGCCTCGGGTTCGCAATGCTGCTGCTCGCGCTCTGGCTCGGCCTGTACTGGTGGCGCAGACGCGACCTGCCCCGCACCCGGTGGTTCCTGCTCGCCACCTCGGTGTCCGGCGCCGCCGCCGTCGGCGCGCTCGAAGCGGGATGGACGGTCACGGAGGTCGGCCGGCAGCCCTGGATCGTGTACGGGGTCCTGCGCACGGCCGACGCCGTCAACCCCGCGCCCGGCCTCGTCTGGGGCGCCGTCCTGGTCGGGATCGTGTACACCGTGCTCACCGTCGCGTCGGTGTACGTGCTGCGGCGCATGGCCCGCGACAAGCCGGTGCCGATCGCGCCGCAGGAGCAGGACGTCACCGGGTTCACGGTGGTCTGAGCCGTGGCGGCCGAGATCCTGCTCGCCGTGCTGTGGATCGGCCTCAGCGCCTACGTGCTGTTCGCCGGGGCCGACTTCGGCGGCGGCGTCTGGGACCTGATCGCCGGAGGCAGCGAGCGCGGCCGGCCGGAGCGGGCCCAGATCGAGCACTCCATCGGCCCGGTGTGGGAGACCAACCACGTCTGGCTGATCTTCGTCCTGGTCGTCACCTGGACGGGCCTGCCGCCGGTGTTCGCGGCGCTCGCCTCCACCCTGTACATCCCGCTGACGCTCGCCGCGCTCGGCATCATCGCGCGCGGCGCCGCGTTCGCGTTCCGCAAGGCCAGCACGGCGCTGTGGCAGCAGCGGCTGTTCGGCGCCACGTTCGCGTTCTCCTCGCTCGTCACCCCGTTCTTCCTCGGCACGGTGGCCGGCGCGATCGCCTCCTTCCGCGTCCCGCCCGGACTGGCGAAGGGCGACCTGGTGACCAGCTGGCTCAACCCGACCTCGCTGATCAGCGGCGGCCTCGCGGTCGGCGTCGCCGCCTACCTCGCCGCCGTCTACCTCACCCGGGACGCCGAGCGCGGCGGGCAGCCCGAGCTGGCCGAGCGGTTCCGGCGGCGGGCGCTGGCCGCCGGCGCGGTCGTCGGAGTCCTGTCGGGCGGCGGCCTCGCCGTCCTGCACGCCGACGCGCCGCGGCTGTTCACCGAGCTGACGTCCGGGCGCGGGCTGCCGCTGCTCGTGGTGTCGATCGCGGCCGGGCTCGCGTCGATGGTCCTGCTGTGGCGGCGCGCGTACGTCGCCGTCCGCGCCACCGCCGCCCTCGCCGTCGTCGGGCTGCTGTGGGGGTGGGGCGTCGGCCAGTACCCGCACCTGCTGCCCGGCGTCGACCTGGACGAGGCGGCGGCCACCGGCTCCGTCCTCGTCGCGAGCCTCGCCTCCCTCGGCGTCGGCGCGCTGCTGCTCCTGCCGTCGCTCTGGTGGCTCTACGCGACGTTCCAGCGCGAGCACGCACCGGACGCGCGAGACCGGTGATTTCGCCGATGCGGTGACCGGCGACGGCACCGACACTCGGTGACGAAACACCCCCACCCCCCGAGGAGGAGCAGATGCGCCGGATTCTCGGCACTCTCCTGGCCGCGGCGGTCACCGTGCTCGGTGCCGTCGTCGGCGTGAGCGCGCCCGCGCAGGCGGCCGGGCACACGCCCGTGGTCTTCATCCACGGCTACACCGGCAACGCGTCCAACTGGGTCACCGCGGAGGCGGTGTTCGCCGCGGCCGGCTACAGCAGCAACGAGATGTTCGCGTTCAACTACAACTCCTACGGCGACAACAAGACCAACGCCGCCAGCCTGGCCTCCTACGTGAACCAGGTGCGGGCGCAGACCGGCGCGTCGAAGGTCGACATCGTGAACCACTCGATGGGCGGGCTCGTCAGCTGGTGGTACATCAAGGAGCTCGGCGGCCAGCAGTACGTCAAGCACCTGGCGTCCCTCGCCGGCGCCAACCACGGCACCACCGCCGCCTACGCCTGCCTGATCTACACGACCTGCCAGCAGATGTCGCCCGGCTCGTCGTTCATCCAGACGCTCGCCTCCGGTGACGAGACGCCCGGCGACACCAAGTACGCCACCTGGTACTCGCCCTGCGACGGCGTCATCAACCCCTACACCAGCACCATGCTCAGCGGCGCCACCAACAACTACGTGGCCTGCGAGAACCACCTCACCTACCTCACCGACACGACGGTGCTGAACGCCGTCCGCACCTTCCTGGCGAGCTGACGCCCGCCCGGACCGCCCGCTGAGGACCCCGCGGCCCGCCGGTGCTCCCACCGGCGGGCCGCGGCATTCCCCCCTCGCTCGGTCCGGACCTGCTCAGAGGCGGCCGGCGTTCAGATGCGGCCGGCGCTCAGATGCGGTCGGCGGCGATCAGCAGGTACTGGAAGCTGCCGCCCTTGTAGGCGTCCAGGAACGCCTGCTCGATGCCGGTCACCAGCGTCGACTTCGCACGCAGCTCCCAGTACGGGATCGTCGCGGACGTGAGGTCGATGACGCTCACCGGGACGAGCCGGTTCGCCGCCATCTCCCGGAAGTAGGTGCTGCGCGGGTGGATGTCGCAGATGTAGTGCGCGTTGATCTCGCTGACGGCCCGCGACGGCAGCCCGTAGGCGTCGTTGTAGCAGCCGGTGATGGTCACGTACCGGCCGCCGCGCCGCAGCAGCCGGGCGTGCTCGGCGAACAGCAGGCCCAGCTCCACGTACATGGTGCTCTCGTTGTTCCAGATCGCCTGGAACGCCCCGGTCTCGAAGCCGGTGTCGAGCATGTTCTTGAAGTGGAAGCGGACCTTGTCGGCGACGCCGCGCCGCTCGGCCTGGTCGTTGGCGAACGCGACCTGCGACTCCGAGATCGACACCCCGTCGACCCGGCAGCCGAACCGCTCGTTGGCGACCAGGCTCGACCCGCCGCGCCCCGACCCGGCGTCCATCAGCCGGTCGGACGGCTTGACCGGGCCGAGGTGGCTCATGAGCAGGTCGGCCTGGGCGCTCTCCAGCCGGTGCAGCTCGGCGATGGTCCGCTGCTCGCGGGTCTCGGCGGGGCCGTCGAGGACGGTCCAGTCGGGGGCGCCGATGCCGTAGTGGTGGTGGTAGATCCCGTCCACCTCGCCGAGCCGGAGGTTGACCGGGTTGCGCTCGGCGTTCCAGTACTCGGCGACCGAGTGCTGGTAGAGGCTGCCGAGGACCGGGGAGTCCTGGGTGGCGGTCATATCCGGTGATCCTTTCGTGGGGTTCGGGTCATCGGGCAGGGGTGGGTCACTTGCGGCGGGGCGGGTCACTCGGGCGGGTTGGGCGCTCGGGCGGGTTGGGCGCTCGGGCGGTGCGGTCACTCGGGGCGGGTGGTCACTTGTAGCGGTCGGACGCGCCGTGCCACTCCAGGCAGCCGCCCATCCAGCTCTGCACGCCGAGCAGGAACCGCTGCAGCTCGGCGGAGGGGAGCGAGGCCAGCTCCCGCTGGCTGTCCTCGAACCCGCGGACGAAGTCGTTGTGCATCGCCACGGCCGCCCGGACCGCCTCTTCCAGCGCGCAGCCCTCCTCCTCGGCGATCAGCAGGACCACGTTGCAGTCCGGCAGGTCGTCGGCGGCCTCCCGCTCCACCGAGTGCAGGTCGTTGACGATCACCGAGGCGGTGCCGGCCTGCATCACCGCGCGGTGCACGCGCGGTTCGTAGAACAGGTTCGCGTCCAGCTGGTAGCCGCCGACGACGTCGATCAGCGTCATGGAGGTGTAGAAGCTGTCGTGCTGCCGCGCGGCGAGGTACCGCCACACCGGGGGCAGCTCGCCGAGGTGCCGCCACGCCGCGTACGCCGTCCAGCTCACGTACATCTGGAACGTGGTGTTGAGGATCCGCATGACCTGCGACGGGCCGGCGTGCCGCTTCAGGTGCCCGGTGGCCGAGCGCAGCGCCCGCAGGACGGGGTCGGACTCCACGGCCTCCTCGACCTGCGCGGTGTACTTGCCCGCGTCCGGCGGCGGGTCCATCGCCGACATCACCAGCGCGAGCCGCGGCGGCAGCTCGGTGGGGACGGCGCCGAGGTCGGTCTCGTCGGCGTAGTAGTCGTCGCACGCCCACCAGGCGGCGTTCATCTTGGCGGCGAGCAGCAGCGGGTCGACGTCGTCGGTCTCGGGGTGGGCGAGGACGGCGAGCCGCCCGAACCCGGTGTTGCGGAACTTGTCCAGCTGGTCGGCGTAGATCCCGACCTCGCCGGCCCACTCGACGAGCCGGTCGTTGACCACGAGCGCGAGGTCGTCGTCGATGCGGGCGGTCAGCGGGCAGTACAGCGGGGGGTACGAGCCGTCGCCCCACTCGCGTTCGGCGTAGCCGGGGGAGAAGTGGCCGCCCTTGCGCGTCGGGCTCGGCAGCGGCGTCGGGAGCACCGGGACGGCGGCCTCCGGCTCGGCCGCGCAGTCGTCCTGCGGGTCCTGCACGTCCTGCGGGTCATGTGCGTCCGGCGCTTCGGCGTCCGGTTCCCGCACGGACGGCGCCTCGGCGCCGTCGAGGGGCGCGGGCGGCGCGGCCGGCGCCGGCGGGACGGTGCGGAGCGCATCGAGGAGGCGCGCCGCCGACGTGCCCGGCCCGGTCGGCCCGGACAGCAGCCGGCGCACCCGCTCGGCCGCCGCGCCGCCGTCCGCGGTCGCGGTCCTGGTTCCGGCCCCGGCCCCGGTCCCGCGCGCCGGCCCGTCCGTCCCGCAGCCGGGTCCGCGGGCAGCGCTGCGCTCGTCCATCGTCGTTCCCCTCGCTGGATCATGGCGTGGTCGGCCGGAACCAGTTACTCACAGCTTCAGGGCGACTACAACAGGCAATGACCTTGCCTTGGGGTGACACGATGTAACCGTTCGGGCGCACCCTGCCGTAACGGCCGGGGCCGGGCGGTCCCGGAACGGACCGCCCGGCCCCGGCCGGCGGGGAGCGCTATGCGGCGGCGGTGGCCGCCGCGGCAGGGGTGTAGTGGCCCGCGTCGTCGCCTTCGAGGATGCGGCTGGACTCGCCGTCCACGCCCACGGGCGCGTCGCCTGCGACGGTGACGCGGTGCAGGACGCGCGGCAGGTCGCCGTAGTCGTCCGGCGCGTAGTGCTGGGTGATGCGGTTGTCGAACAGCACGAGGTCGCCGGGGTTCCACGCGACCCGCACGATGTTCTCCGGACGGGTCACGTACCGCTGCAGCAGCCGCAGGATGTCGCGCGACTCGGTGCCGGACAGCCCGACGATCTCCTGCGCGAACCCGCCGATGAACAGGCCGCGTTCACCCGTCTCCGGGTGCACCCGCACGACCGGGTGGGCGGTCCGGTAGCGGCGCGCGGTGAACACCTTCCGGTATTCGAGGGCCTTCTCGGTGTTGCTGCGCGGCACCGCGTAGTCGTAGTCGTTGGTGTGCACGGCCCACAGCCCGTCGGCGAAGTCGCGCAGCCGCTCCGGCAGGTCGCGGTAGGCGGCGGCGGAGTTGGCGATGAGCGTGTTCCCGCCGTACGGCGGGACGACCAGCGCGCGCAGCGTGCTGAGCTTCGGCGGTGTCCGGACGAAGGTGACGTCGGTGTGCCAGTTGTTGGACCGGATGCCCTCCTCGCCGTTCACCGGCAGGATGTCGGGCTGGCCGTCCACGGACGGGACGGTCGGGTGCGCCCGGGTCAGCTCCCCGAACCGGGCGGCGAAGCGGAGCTGGCCCTCGTCGTCGAGGCCGGCGCCGCGGAACACCAGCACCTTGTGCGCGAGCAGCGCGTCGTTGACCTCCTCGAAGGGCAGGTCGTTCGGGTCGGTCCCGGTGTACTCGGCCCCGATGCGGCCGCCGATGCGGCGGAATTCGGTCATGGTTCGTGCCCTTTCTAGCGGCGGACGGTGGGGTCGGCGAGCCGCAGCAGCAGCCGCAGCAGGCCGTCGAAGGCGAAGCCGAGCACGGCGATCTCGGCGATCCCGCTGAAGATCAGCGGCGTCTGGAGGTAGTTGCCGGCCTGCAGGATGAGGTAGCCGACGCCGCCGGTGGCGGCGATCATCTCGGCGGCGATGATGGCGGTCCACGCGCCGCCCATCGCGATCCGCATCCCGGTGATGACGCCGGGCACGGCGGCGCGCAGCCGCACGTGCAGCATCGTGCGCAGCTGGGACGCGCCGAGGCTGCGGCTGGCGTTCAGCAGGTCGGGCGGGACGGCGTCGAGCGCGCCGAGCGTCGCGACCGTGACGATCGGCAGCACCCCGAAGAAGATCAGCGCGATCTTCGAGGTCTCGCCGATGCCGAACCACACCACCAGCAGCGGGATGAACGCGATCGGCGGCAGCGGCCGCATGATCGCGATGAGCGGGTCGGCCAGCTCGCGGACCACCCGGACGCCGGCCATGGAGGCGCCGAGCACCAGCCCGGCGGCCGTGCCGAGCAGGAAACCGGCGAGGATCCGCCCGGTGCTGATCAGCGCGTCCGCGACGAGCGTCTTGCCCTGCACCTCCGGGTACGGCTTGGCGAGGTACTCGGCAAGGGTGCGGGCGGTCTCGGTGACGGTCGGCAGGGTCACCGAGTCGCCGATGACCAGCGCGGCGACCTCCCAGACCGCCAGTGCGAGGGCGATCGCGCCAGCGCCGGTCCACACCCGCCGCCACGACCGCGGCGAGCCGTGGGCGGCACCGGGCGCGGCGGCGGTGGCCGCGGGTGCTTCGGTGGTCGCCGTCATCGCTCCAGCACCTCCCGGATGCGGCGCTTGGCGTTGACGAACGCGAGCGTCTCGGTGTCCTCGTACGCGCGGGGTCGCGGCAGCTCGATGTCGATGACGTCCTTGGTCCCGGCGGGCGGCGCGGACAGCACGCACACCCGGTCGCCGAGCAGCGCCGCCTCCTCGACGTCGTGCGTGACGAACACGATGGTGGTGCGGTGCCGCTGCCACAGCTCCAGCAGGAACCGCTGCATCGCGGCGCGGGTGATGGCGTCGAGCGCGCCGAACGGCTCGTCCATCAGCAGCACGCCGGGGCGGTTGACCAGCACCCGCGCGAACGCGGCGCGGTGCCGCATCCCGCCGGACAGCTCGTGCGGGTAGGCGTCGCGGGCGTCGGCGAGCCCGACCGTCTCCAGCAGCCGCTCGGCCTCCTCGCGGACCCGCGGCGTCAGCGCGCCGCGCGCCTTCGGCCCGTACAGGACGTTCTGCCAGGTCGTCAGCCACGGGAACAGGTTCGGCGTCTGGAACAGCACGCCGCGGTCGTGGCCGGGCCCGGTGACCGGCCGGCCGCCGACCAGCACCTCGCCGGAGTCGGCGGCGGTGAACCCGGCGACGATGTTCAGCAGCGTGGACTTGCCGCAGCCGGACGGGCCGAGCAGGCACAGGAACTCGCCCGGCCGCACGTCGAGGGTCACCCCGTTCAGCGCGGCACGGCCCGGACGGCGCCGCCGGCTGAACGTCTTGCGGACGTCCCGCAACCGCACCCCGGCCGGCTCGTCGCCGCCGTCGGCGACGGGCCCGGCGATCGCGGGCCGGGTCTCGATGGTGCTCACTTGCAGCCTCCAGACTGGGCCTTGTCCCAGAAGGACGGATCGATGTGCTGCGCGATCCGCGCCTGGTCGGGGACGGTCTTGGCGCGGCCCTGCGTGACGAGGAACTCGGCGGTCAGCTTGAAGTTCTGGGCGAGCTTCCCGGTGGCGGCCGTCCCGTCCGGGCCCTTGAGCCAGGCGCCCTCCTCGGAGGCGGGGATGTACGGGTAGCTCCTGGTCGCGGCGATCGCGTCGGCGGGCGCGACGCCGACGAACTTGGCCGCCGGAGCGATGTACTTGTCGGCCTGCGGTCCCTTGACGAGCGCTTCCGCCTTGGACAGCTGGCAGACGAGCGCCTGCACCACCTCCGGGTGCTGCCGCGCGTACGCCGAGGACACCGCGAGCATGTTGACCGCCGCGTAGCCGAGCGCGGCGATGTCGGTGGACCGCACCAGCACGCGCGCCTTGTGCTTCTGCAGCTCCAGCAGGAACGACTGGCTGATGTAGACGGCGTCGATCTTGCCCGCCTTCCAGGCGGCGGCCTCGGCGGCCTCGCTGGCGAAGCTGGCGATCTGCACCGTGCCGGTGAGGCCCTGCGACTTCAGCCAGCCGCGCAGCTGGAAGTCGAGGGTGGACCCGACGAGCACGCCGACCTTCTTCAGGTCGCGCGGTGCCTTGATCTTGCCGTCGACTGCGAGGCCGGAGGCGTCGATGCCCTCGACGTACACCGCCTTGACGTCGGTTCCGCTGGTGAAGGCGCCGGTGAAGGGCGGGTTGCCGACGCCGGCGACGAAGGGGAAGGCGCCGGCGCGCAGCTGCGCCATGCCGGCGACGCCGCTGTCGATCGGGCGCAGTTCGATCTTCCCGGGCACCTTGGCCGACAGGCCCTTGTCGGCCGCGACGACCGCCTCGGGGCCGGCGACGGCGCCCTGGAAGTAGCCGATCTTGACGGTGCCGGTGGCACTGCGCGCGGACGTCCCGCAGCCGGCGGCGGTGAGCGCGAGCGCTGCCACCGCGGCGATCGCGGCGACCGAGGCCCGGACGGGCGGCGTGTTTCTGGGCAGGGGTTCTCTGAGCATGGGAAACGCGTGTTCCTCGGGCGAAGGGCCGGCTCGTGCCCTCGCAAAGGGCGCCGGACCTGGGGGGACGGGACGGGCGGGCGGGACCGCCGGGGGGCGGGCCCGCGGGCGGGTCGTCAGGCCGGACAGCGCGCGGCGGTCACGCGGAGCAGGTCCACGTGACGGCGGCGGACGAGGCGGGGCCGGAGGCGCATGCCGGTATCAGAACACGCCGGGTCCCTTCTATGCAACTATTCCTACTGGTTTAATCTGAAATACCGTGGCGACGGCCCTGGGGAACAGGCGGCGGCGGACGTCAGTGCGGCGCCTTCGCGGCGTGCAGGCCCTCCCCGTCCGTCCAGTAGATGACGTCGCCGGCGGCGGTCAGGTTCTCGGCCTGCAGGTCGGTGCGGGGCCTGCGGTGCAGCAGCCGGCCCGTCGCCGGGTCGTAGGACACGACCGCGTCCCAGCTCGCCAGATGCACCGCACCGGCCGCGAGGACCGGCCGCTGGTCGGGGCCGGTCAGGCCGCCCGCCTGCCAGCGCACCCGTCCCGTCGCCGCGTCCAGCGCGTACAGCGAGTCGTCGAAGGAGAGGATCGCGACGCCGCCCGCCACCAGGGGCAGCAGCCTGCGCCCGTCCGGGTTCCGGCCGGGGAACGCGTGCCTCCAGAGCGGCCGGCCGTCCCGGGCCCGGAACGCCGACACGGTGCGGGACCCGTCGCCGGTGAACACGGTCCCGCCCGAGGCGCTCACCGCGGTCTGCGGGGAGGCGCTCCCCGGACCGCCCTTGCGCTGCGTCCACCGCGCCTTGCCGGTCGCCGCGTCCAGGGCGTACAGGACGCTCTTCGCGTCGATGACGTACAGCGTGCCGCCGGCCGCCACCGGCGCGCCCACGACCTCGACGTCGCGCCCCAGTTCGTGCCGCCACCGCACCCGCCCCGTCACCGTCTCGACGCCGAACACGGTTCCCTCCGCCAGCGCGTACAGCAGCGAGCCGTCGGTCACCAGCGGCGCCCTGATGAACCCGCCCGTGTCGAACACCCAGCGCTGCGCGCCGGTCCGGCCGTCGTACGCCTCCACCTGCGACTCCGCGTTGCTCTGCGGCGCGAACAGCAGCCCGGCCCCGATGACGGGCGCCTCCATGGTGTAGCCGCCGGGCGTCGGCGCGGCCCACAGCGCGCGGCCGGTCCCGCGGTCGAGCGCGATGATCTCATCGTCGCCGGGGGCGTAGACGACGCCGCCGTAGGCCGCCACGCCGAGCGGGAAGAGGTCGCCCGGGGACCGCACACCGCCCGCCGTCCAGCGCTTGTGCCCCGTGCGGCGGTCGACGGCGTGCAGCGTCGCCGTCCCGATGCCCGTGGTCGCGAAGACCAGGTCCCCGAGGACCACGGGGCCGCCGCTCAATGTCCCCTTCGGGTCGTAGACCCAGACGCCGTCCGCCGCGCCCGCCTCCGCGCCGCCGCCCCCCAGCAGCCCGGTGGCGGTGAGCGCCGCGCCGCCGGCCAGCAGCACCGCGGCGCCGGCGGCGCCGCCGGC
>NZ_JAGEPF010000061.1 GCF_017573465.1 Actinomadura violacea | reverse complement strand
GTGTATTTTGACGGTGGCGGCGGCCGCCGAGATCAACACTAATCTTAACACCCTTGCCCTCAGCGACGCTCTTCCGACCTCGGCCGCGCGCGGCGACGGCGCCCCCGCCGCGGTGGCGCTCGACGCGACCGGCGCGTGGACGCCCGGACCGGTGGCGGGCCTGGCGGTCGAGGTCGCCGAGCGGCGGCCGGGGACCGGCGTCGTCACGGTGACCGGAGAGATCGACCTGCACACCGCGGACGGCCTGCGGGCCCGGCTGGTCAAGGCGCACGCGGCGGGGGCGCGCCGGCTGGTGCTGGACTTCGCCGCCGTCCCGTTCTGCGACGCGGCGGGCCTCGGCGCGCTCGTCGGCGCGCACAACGAGATCTCCGCGTCCGGCGGCGAGATCGTGCTGGCCGGCGTGCGGCCCGCCCAGCTGCGGCTGCTGCGCATCACCGGGCTGCACCGGCTGTTCGCGCTGCACGCGGACGTCGAGGCCGCGCTCGGCGGCCAGGACTCGCCCACCGGCTCCCGCTGAGCGGGCCGGGCCCGGCCCGCCGGTCCTGACCCTGTGGTCAGGACGCCGCGGCGGCGCCGGTCATGATCGTCCGGGTCCGTCCCGCGCGGGCCGGCACCGGGCGCGGCGAGGCCGCCGGACACACCCCCCGGCGGCTACAAATGCCTTGCCGCGGGGCCTTCTCCGGGTCCCGTAAGGGGCCCGACTGCGGATAGAGTCTCTTCTCGACAGGCCGCGCTCTACCGGTGTTCTGGAGGCCGCTGTGGGCGGAGAGGAACCCCCCGGCGTGGCCGCGCGCGCTCTCTCCGGGCCCGGCCCGGCCGACGACCTGCCAGACGGGCTGCTGGTCGCCGACCGCGACGCCCGCGTCGTGGTGTTCAACACAGCCGCCGAGCGGATGACCGGGATCGCCGCCGCGGCCGCGCTGGGCCGCGACTTCCGCGACGTCCTGCCGCTGCACGACGCCGAGGGCCGCGACTGGTGGAAGTGCTTGGCGCCCTACGACGGCCTGCCGACCCGCACCCGGCACCCCGAGCGGTCGCTGTTCCTGCCGGGCGGCACGGAGCTGCTGGTGACCGCCGGCTACCGGCGGGGCGACGGCGGCCGGGTCGAGCGGTTCTCGGTCTGCCTGCGCGACGCGCAGCGCCGCGCCCGCCAGGAGCGCGACCGCGCCGACCTGGTCTCCACGGTCGCGCACGAGCTGCGCTCCCCGCTGACCAGCGTCAAGGGCTTCACCGCGACGCTGCTGGCCAAGTGGCACCGCTTCAACGACGACCAGAAGCGCGTCATGCTGGAGACGGTCAACGCCGACGCCGACCGCGTCACCCGGCTGATCACCGAGCTGCTGGACGTGTCCCGGATCGAGGCGGGCCGGCTGGAGATGCGCCGCCAGGTCGTCGACCTGCCCGACGAGGTCCGCAAGGTGATCGCGGGCCGGGTCGCGGCCGGCGACGCCGAGGACCGGTTCCGCTTCGAGGTCCGCGGCGCGCTGCCGGAGATGTGGCTGGATCCCGACAAGATGGACCAGATTCTCGGCAACCTGGTGGAAAACGCGGTGCGGCACGGCGCCGGCACTGTCACGATCGTGGTGGAGCCGGACGCGCATAAGGAGGGGGCGGCCGTGTCGGTGCGCGACGAGGGCGAGGGCATACCGCCCGAGGCCGTCCAGCGCGTCTTCCGGCAGTTCTGGCGCGGCCCGGGCGGGAACCGCCGCGGCGGTACCGGGCTCGGCCTCTACATCGTGAAAGGCCTGGTCGAGGCGCACGGCGGCGCGATCACCGTGCGGCGGGCGCCCGGCGGCGGCGCCGAGTTCCGATTTACCGTGCCCGCCGGGGCCCCCGACCACGCGAGCTGAGCCCTCCGGGCGCGGCCCGCGGCCGCGGAGGGGCTCCGGGCGGGCCGCGCGTCACGCGCACGCTTTCCGGATGTTCACCGCCCGCGCACTAGACTGCGGGCGTCCCACGCCGACCGGAGTCGATCACACCACCATGTCTGCACCCAACAAGTCCTATGACCCCGTCGAGGTGTCCGCCTTGCAACCCGAGCAGCTCGATGCGGCCCGTGACGAGGCGCTCGCGGCGATCGCCGCGGCCGCCGACCTCGACGCCCTCAAGCAGGTCCGCCTGGCGCACGCCGGCGACCGCTCCCCGCTGGCCCTCGCCAACCGCGAGATCGGCGCGCTGCCGCCGGCCGCGCGCGCCGAGGCGGGCAAGCGCATCGGCGCCGCCCGCGGCGCGGTGTCCAAGGCGCTGAAGGAGCGCCAGGCCGTCCTGGAGGAGGAGCGCGACCAGCGGGTCCTCGTCGAGGAGACCGTCGACGTCACGCTGCCCTGGGACCGCGCGCCGCGCGGCGCCCGGCACCCGCTGACCACCATGCAGGAGCGGATGGCCGACGTCTTCGTCGCGATGGGCTTCGAGGTCTCCGAGGGCCCCGAGGTCGAGGCGGAGTGGTTCAACTTCGACGCGCTGAACTTCCTGCCCGACCACCCGGCCCGCACCATGCAGGACACCTTCTTCGTGGAGTCGGAGGAGTCCGGGCTGGTGATGCGCACGCACACCTCGCCGATGCAGATCAGGTCGCTGCTGTCGCGGCCGCTGCCGGTGTACGTGGTCGCGCCGGGCCGCACGTTCCGCACCGACGAGCTGGACGCGACGCACAGCCCGGTGTTCCACCAGCTGGAGGGCCTCGCCGTCGACGAGGGCCTGACCATGGCGGACCTGCGCGGCGGCATCGACGCCTTCGTCACCGGCATGTTCGGCGCGGGGCTGAAGACCCGGTTCCGGCCGTCGTACTTCCCGTTCACCGAGCCGTCGGCCGAGGTGGACATGCAGTGCTTCGTGTGCCGGGGCGCGTCCGCGGAGCCGGGCGGCGAGCCGTGCCGCACCTGCGGCTCGGAGGGCTGGATCGAGCTGGGCGGCTGCGGCATGGTCAACCCGCGGGTGCTGGTGGCCTGCGGCGTCGACGCCGACCGCTACAGCGGCTGGGCGTTCGGGCTGGGCGTCGAGCGGACGCTGATGTTCCGGCACGGCGTCGAGGACATGTACGACATGGTGGAGGGCGACGTCCGGTTCACCCTCCCGTTCGGGATGGAGATCTGATGCGGGCCCCGCTTTCCTGGGTGCGCGAGCACGTCGAGCTGCCGGCCGGCGTGACCGGCCGGGACCTGGCCGCGAAGCTGATCGCGGCGGGCCTGGAGGTCGAGACGGTCGAGCAGGCCGGCGCCGACATCTCCGGGCCCCTCGTGGTCGGCGAGGTCCTGGCGGTCGAGGAGCTGACCGGCTTCAAGAAGCCGATCCGCTACTGCCAGGTCGACGTCGGCGACGCCAACGGCACCGGCGAGCCGCAGAACATCGTCTGCGGCGCGACGAACTTCAAGGCCGGCGACCGCGTCGTGGTGATCCTGCCCGGCGGCGTGCTGCCCGGCGGGTTCCAGATCGGATCCCGCAAGACCTACGGCAAGTTGTCCGAGGGCATGATCTGCTCGGTCACCGAGCTCGGCATCGGCGACGACCACAGCGGCATCCTCGTGCTGCCGCCGGACACGCCGGTCGGCGCCGACGCCGTCGAGCTGCTCGGCATCCGCGACGACGTCCTCGACATCGCCGTCACGCCGGACCGCAGCTACGCGCTGTCGATCCGCGGCATCGCCCGGGAGGCCGCGACCGCCTACGGCGTCCCGTTCAAGGACCCGGCGGACGTGGAGCTGCCCGCGAAGAACGGCGAGGCCTACCCGGCGAGCATCGGCGACCCGACGGCGTGCGACCGGTTCGTCCTGCGGGAGGTGCGCGGCTTCGACCCGGACGCGCAGACCCCGATGTGGATGCAGGTGCGCCTGCACCGCGCGGGGATGCGGCCGGTGTCGCTGGCGGTCGACGTCACCAACTACCTGATGCTGGAGCTCGGGCAGCCGCTGCACGCGTTCGACCGGGCCAAGCTCACCGGCCCGATCGTGGTGCGGCGCGCCGCCAAGGGCGAGAGCCTGGAGACCCTCGACCACGTCGAGCGCAAGCTGGACCCCGAGGACATCCTGATCACCGACGAGTCGGGACCGATCTCGATGGCCGGCACGATGGGCGGCCTCGCGACGGAGATCGACGACCGGTCCGCCGACATGGTCATCGAGGCCGCGCACTTCGACGCGATCGGCACCGCCCGGATGAGCCGCCGCCACAGGCTGCACAGCGAGGCGTCCTACCGGTTCGAGCGCGGCGTCGACCGCGAGCTTCCGCTGTACGCGTCGTACCGCGCGGCGCGGATGCTGGCGGAGCTGGGCGGCGCGGAGATCGCGCCGGGCGTCACGCACGCCGAGGCGCCGGTCGCCGGCGTCACGATCACGATGCCGGCGGGGCACCCCGACAAGGTCGCGGGCGTGACCTACGGGCGCGACACGGTCGTGCGGCGGCTGGAGCAGGTCGGCTGCGCGGTCGAGGGGGGCGACGTCCTGACGGTGACGCCACCGTCGTGGCGGCCCGACCTCACCGACCCGAACGACCTCGCCGAGGAGGTCATCCGGCTCGAGGGCTACGAGGACATCCCGGCCCGCGCGCCGCGCCCGTCCGCCGGGCGGGGCCTGACGATCCAGCAGCGGCTGCGCCGCCGGGTCGGCCGCACCCTCGCGGGCGCCGGGTACGTGGAGGTGCTGGCGTTCCCGTTCGTCTCCGCGAAGGACTGGGACGACCTGCAGCTGCCCGCCGGCGACGCGCGCCGCCGCACCCTGCGGCTGGCGAACCCGCTGTCGGAGGAGGAGCCGCTGCTGCGCACCACGCTGCTGCCGGGCCTTCTGCGCACGCTCGCGCACAACGTCGGGCGGGGTTTCCCCGACACGGCGCTGTTCGAGCTGGGCGTGGTGTTCCGGCCGCGTCCGGACGCGCCGGAGCGGGCGCCGCGCCTCGCGGTGGACCGCGGCCCGACGGCCGAGGAGGTCGCGTCCGTCGAGGCGGCGCTGCCGGACCAGCCGCACCGGGTCGCGGTCGTGCTGTCCGGCGACCGCGAGCCGTCGGGCTGGTGGGGCGGCGGGCGTCCGGCGCTGTGGGCGGACGCGGTGCAGGCCGCGCGGATGGTGGCGGCCGAGGTCGGCGTGGAGCTGACGGTGAAGGCCGACCAGCACGCGCCGTGGCATCCGGGCCGCTGCGCCGCGCTGTACGCGGGCGACACGCTCGTCGGCCACGCCGGTGAGCTGCACCCGCGCGTCACCAAGGCGTACGGGCTGCCGGCCCGCAGCTGCGCGATGGAGCTGGAGCTGCGGCGGCTGGGCGAGCCGGTGACGGTCCGCGCGCCGCACGTGTCGACGTACCCGGTCGCGACGCAGGACGTCGCGCTGATCGTCGACTCCGGCGTGCCCGCCGCGGAGGTGGAGGCGGCGCTGCGCGACGGCGCGGGCGAGCTGCTGGAGGCGATCCGGCTGTTCGACGTGTACACCGGCGAGCAGGTGGGAGAGGGGCGCAAGTCCCTGGCCTACTCGCTGCGGTTCCGCGCCCCGGACCGCACGCTGACCGCCGAGGAGGCGTCGCAGGCCCGCGACGCCGCGGTCGCCGTCGCGGCCGACCGCACCGGCGCGGTGCTGCGCGGCGCCTGACTCGCGGCGCCTGAACTGCGGCGCCTGAACTGCGGGGACGTGCCCCGGGCCTGCGTGCGGGCCCGGGGCACGTCCGTGCTCAGCCGGCGTGGCCGAGGCTCCCGTCGCGGCGGCCCGCGGAGACGAGCCGCTCCATCGACAGCGCGGCCACCGCGTACCAGCCGGCCCCGACGAGCGCTTCGGCGCCGAGCAGCCGCAGGACGTGCCCGGGCGGAGCGCCGTCCAGGATCCCGCGCACGGCCTGGAGCCCGTGCACGACCGGCAGCACGTTCACCGCGATCCGCAGCGGCGCGGGCCAGACGGTGACGGGGACGTTCACGCCGCCGAACGTCATGACGATCCCGTAGGCGAGGTTCAGCACGAGCCACTCGACGCCGCGCGTCCGCAGCGCGACGCCCGCCAGCGCGCACCCGTACCCGTAGCTGCTGGCGAGGATCAGCAGGATGACCGGTGCCGCGTACGCGGCGCGCGGCCACGGCAGCGGTACACCCAGCACGGGCGGCAGCACGCACCAGGCGACGAGCGAGCTGGTCAGGCCGGTGACCGTCCACTGCAGGCCGCGGCCCAGGTACACCGGCAGATGCCCGGACGGTGTGATGGCCAGCAGCGGCAGCGTCCCGATCCGGCGCTCGCCCGCCAGCGAGATCACGACGATGGTGGCCTCCAGGCAGGCCAGCACGACGATGTTGCCGACGAGCACGTACCGCATGGTGGCGCCGTCGCCGACGTAGCGGCCGAGCAGGGCGTAGAAGGTGGCCTGGCACAGCAGCCGGACGAGCCAGCCGAACGTCCACGTCCGCCACGTGTAGACGGCGCTCATCTCGGCGAACCCGAGGATCAGCGACTCGCGGACGATGCGGAGCACGGACCTCACGAGAACCCCACCGTCCCCTCGCGCCGCGTGCGGTCGACGTACCGCCGCGTCAGCCACAGGCCGGCCGCCATCGACGCCGCGCTCAGTGCGAGGACGGCCAGGACCGCCCAGGGCCAGCCGCGGGTGTCGCCATGGACCGCGCCGCGGAGCAGGTCCGCGCTCCACGACAGGAACACGACCCGGCTGAAGGGGTGCAGCCAGCCCGGTAGAGCCGCGACCGGAACGAGGATCCCGCCGAGGATGTAGAAGGGGTAGCCGAGGGAGTTCTGCAGGACGTCCCGCGCGCGCGACACGACGAACACGGCGGACAGCAGCGTCGCCGTCCCGATCGCCGCGAGGCAGGTGACCGCGACCGCGATCGCGAACGTCCCCGGCTCGGCGACCGTCAGCGGGCGGCCGAACCCGAGGGCCGCGACCAGCCAGGACTCGGCGAACGCGGCGGTGCCCACGAGCACCACCGTCGCGACCCGCCCCGCCACGACCAGGCCGAACGGGACCGGTGCCGCGATCAGCGCGGCGAACCGGCCGGCCCAGCGGTCCTCGGTGACGATGCGGCCGGCGTAGTCGAGCGAGGCGACCCACAGCCCGATGAGGCCGGGCGCCAGGACGGCGTTCGCGACGACGTCCGCGCGGTGCGCCGCCAGCGTCAGCGCGAGCAGCGTCGTCGTCTGCATCGGCGCGATGAGCAGCACGAGCGCGTGCTCGGGGCTGCGCCGCGACAGCGCGGCCTGCAGCCGCACCGCCTGCCACAGGAGGCGGAGCGCGCTCATACCCGCATCCCCCGGTCGCCGATCGCCCGCAGGTACACCTCTTCGAGGGTCGGCCGGCCGCGCCGCGCGGTGAGGACGTCGCGGTCGAGGAGCCAGGCGAGGACGCGGCGGGTGGCGTCCCGGCCGGCGGTGTGGACGCGCAGCGCCCCGCCGTCGCGGTGCTCGACCCCGGTCACCCCGGGCAGCAGCTCCAGCGGCCCGGTGAGGGCGGGGCCGGGGTCGTCGAGGTCGACGCACTCGCCGTCGCCGAGGAACCGCCCGGCGCTGGCCGGGTCGCCGGTCAGCAGCATCCGGCCGCGGTCGATGAGGGTCACCCGGTCGCAGAGCGCCGCCGCCTCGTCCATGTCGTGGGTGGCGAGCAGGAACGTGCGGCCCTCCGCGCGCAGGTCGCGGACGAGCCCGCGGAACGCGGCGGCCGCGACGGGGTCGAGGCCGGACGTCGGCTCGTCCAGGAACAGCACGCGCGGCTCGTGCAGCAGCCCGCGGGCGAGGTGCAGCCGCTGCCGCATCCCGCGCGAGAACCCCTCGACGGGGTCGCCGGCCCGGTCGCCGAGCCCGACGCGTTCCAGCAGCGCGTCGGCGCGGGCGCGGGCCGTCCGGCCGTCGAGCCGGTACAGCGCGCCCCAGAACAGCAGGTTCCGGCGGGCGGTCAGCCGGTCGTACAGGCCGCGGTCGCCGCCGAGGACGAGCCCGACGAGCGACCGGACGGCCCCGGCGTCGGCGACGACGTCGCGGCCGAGGACGCGGGCCGTCCCGGCGGACGGCAGCAGCACGGTGGACAGGATCTCGACGAGGGTGGTCTTGCCGGCGCCGTTCGGCCCGAGCAGGCCGTGGATCTCGTTCTGCGCGACGGTGAGGGTCAGGTCGTCCAGGGCGACCACGGTGGCGCGGCGTCTGCGCGTGTAGGTGCGGCGCAGCCCGCGGGTGTGCACGGCGGGTTCCATGGCTTCGACCGTCGCCGTAAGGCACGGGCCCGGGCCATAAGGACGCGGCTCAGATCCGGCCGGCGCCGTCCTAGGCGCCTCAGGCGAGGCCGCGGTCGCGGGCGGCCGCCGCGGCCTCACCGCGTGACGCGGCGCCGAGCTTGGCGAGGATGTTGGACACGTGCACGCTGGCGGTCTTGGGGGAGATGACGAGCTCCTCGGCGATCTCCCGGTTGGAGCGCCCGCGCGCCAGCAGCCGCACCACCTCCGACTCGCGTGCGGTGAGCGGCCCTCCCGCCGGCCCGGCGAGCCCGGCGCGGCGGGCGCGCTCGGAGATCCGCCGTGCCAGCGGCGCGGCGCCGAGCCGCGCGGCGATCCCGGCGGCGCGTTCCAGCCGCGCCGCGGCGGCCGGCCGCTCGCCGCGCGCCAGGTCGGCGCAGGCCGCGTCGAAGAGGGCTTGCGCGAGCGGATAGGGCATGTCCAGCCGCTCCCAGGTGCCGACCACCGCGTCCCAGTCGGCGGGGCCGCCGGTCAGCGCGGTCACGGCGGCCCGGTGCGCCGCCGCCACGGGCGTCGCGGCGGGCGTGCGCGCGGCGAGGTCGGCGATTTCGGGCAGGAACGGGCCGCCGGCGCGCGCGGCGGCCTCCAGCAGCGGCCAGAGGAAGCAGGGCTGGACGGTGAGGCGCGGGTGGCGCAGCACGGCGCCCGCCGCGGCGCGGGCCGCGGGGCGGTCCTCCTCCGCCAGCCGCCACTCGATGATCGTCTGGGCGAGGGGCAGCGCGGTCTGCGGCGGGCCGCCGTCCAGCGGCACGGCGAGCGCCTCGGGGTCGGGGGCGGGCCCTTCGCCGCGCGCGGCCAGCAGCGCGGTCCGCCAGATCATCATCTGAAGGCGGAGGGCCGGGCCGCGGTGGCGGTCCAGCCACCGGGCGAGGACCTCGGCCGCCTCGTCCCAGCGGCCGAGCCGGTACAGCGCCTCCACCTGGTTGACGGCCGGCGCCACTCCCGCGCTGTGCGCGAGCCCCGCGTCCTCCGCCATGGCGAGCCCTTCGGCCGCCAGCGCCAGCGCCTCGGCGGGGCGGCCGGTGTTCAGCCTTCCGTGCGCCAGCGTGTTCAGCACCCGGACGCGCACCCCCAGGCTCAGCCCGTCGGGTTGGCTGCGGAGGCGTTCGAGCTCCGCCGGGTCGCCGTCGCCGTCGCGCGCCGCGGCGGCCGCCACGATGAACCGCAGGCCGCCGGTCGGCGGCGCCGGTTCGATCGCGCCGGCGAGCGCCAGGGCCTCGCGGCCGAGCCGCTCGCCCTCGTCCATCTCGCCGTGGACGAGCAGGCGGGAGGCCAGATGCGCGAGCTCTCGGACCCGGTCCGGTGGGGAGCCGGCGAGGCGAACGGCCTCGCGGAGGTCGTCCAGCTCGCCGCCGTGCCCCTGGAAGCCGCGCAGCGTCGCGCGGAGTGCGAGGAGGCGGGCCGTCCGGGCGGGGGAGCGGGCCGGGTCGGCGCCGTCCAGCGCCTGCTCCACGAGGGGCAGGCCGCGCGAGGGGTCGCCTACCGCGGCGGCCGTCTCCGCCGCGGCCTCCAGCAGCCGAGGGCGGGTGGTCCCGGTCAGCTCGGCGGCGTCCGGGACGTCGTCCCACAAGGCGAGGACGCGTTCCAGCAGCGCGAGCTGTTCGGCGTAGGCGGTCGCCGCATGCCGTTCCCCGGCGGCCCGCCATGCGGCGGCGAGCGCCTTGGCCCGGTCGCCGCACCCCTCCCAGTGGACGGCGAGGGCACCGGACGGGGCGTCGCTGAGCGCGGGCGTCCGCTCGATGGTCTCGGCGTACCGGCGGTGCAGGGCCGCCCGGTCGCCCGGCAGCAGGGCGCCGTGGACGGCGTCGCGGATGAGCGCGTGCCGGAACGCGTACCCGTCGCCGCCGGCGACGAGCAGGCCGTGCTCGACGGCGGGGCGCAGCGCCTCGCTCAGCTCGGCGTCCGGACGCCCGGTCACCGCGGCCAGCAGGTCGTGGCCGACCCGGTCGCCGGCGGCGCTCGCCGCCCGCAGCACCGCGCGGGAGTCCGCGGGGAGCCGGTCGGCGCGGGCGGTCAGCAGGTCGCGCAGCGTGCCGGGCAGGCGCTCGCCGGGGTGCGCGGCGAGCGTCTCGACGAACAGCGGGTTGCCGCCCCCGCGCGCGTGGACGTCGCGGACCGTCGCGTGGTCGGCGGCGCCGAGGATGCCGCGCACCTGCTCGGCGACCTCGGCGGCGGTCAGCGGCGGCAGGTCGAGCCGGGCGACGTGCGGGAGCCGGGCCGCCTCGGCGAACAGGGCGCGGGTCGACGGCTCCTCGGGACGGAACGTCACGACGAGCAGCACGCCGGGGCGGGGCGGGTTGCGGAGCAGGAAGGACAGCAGGTCGCGCGTCGAGGCGTCGGCCCAGTGCGCGTCCTCCACGACGAGGACGGCCGGTTCGCGGGCGCCGAGCCGTTCGGCGAGCGCGAGCACGTGCTCGAACAGCCGCATCTGTCCGGTGCCGTCGTCGGGCGGCGGTGCGGCGGCGCTCAGCGCGGGCATCAGCCGGGCCAGTTCCGGCAGGGCCGCCGCGGGCATCAGCGCGGTGACCGCGTCGCGGCCGAGCCGCCGCAGGATCGCGGTGAACGGGGCGTAGGGCAGGCTCGCGGCGCCGAGGTCGAGGCAGCCGCCGGTGAGGGCGCGCACGTCCCGGGTGAACTCCTCGATCAGGCGCGTCTTGCCGCCGCCGGCCTCGGCGGCGACGAGCACCGCCGCCGCCTCGCCGGCCCGGGCGCGGTCATGGGCGGCGCGCAGCGCGGCCAGCTCGGCGGTGCGGCCGGCGAACACCGGGCTGACGGGTCCCATGGGTTCAGCATGGCGGGACGGATCCCGGCGATCCACCGGAAATCTTATTAATGCTACTTGTGTCGCGTTAAGAATCCGGGTAGCGTGGACGCGTCACACCGTCGCCCGGCAGGGGAGTCCGTTGGAGTTCTGAGGTCCGGCACCGCGCAGCGGCTGTCCACCGGCCCGCGCACGACCTCAGCGGACTCTCGTTCCCGCCGGGCTTGCCCATGCCCGGCCGCCCGTCGCGCGTCCTCCGCGGTGCCTCCATGTGTCCGCAATCCGCTCGCCCGCCATGGAGGCCGCTCATGTCATTCGCCATCGTCTGCTCGGACCTGTCGTTCGCCTGGCCCGACGGCACCCCCGTCCTGGACGGCCTCGACGCCGCGTTCGGCACCGGCCGGACCGGCCTCGCCGGGGTCAACGGGTCCGGCAAGTCCACCCTGCTCAAGCTGATCGCCGGGGAGCTGCGCCCCGGAACCGGGACCGTGAGCGTCGAGGGCGAGGTCGGGTACCTGCCGCAGACCCTCGTCCTCGACGGCTCCGCGACGGTCGCGGACCTGCTCGGCATCGCCGCGGCCCGCGCCGCGCTGCACGCCATCGAGCGCGGGGAGGCCACCGAGGAGAACTTCGCCGCCGTCGGCGACGACTGGGACGTCGAGGAGCGCGCCCTCGCCGAGCTCGGCCGGCTCGGCCTCGGCAGGCTCGGCCTGGACCGGCCCGTCCGGACGCTGTCGGGCGGCGAGGCGGTCATGACCGGGCTCGCCGCGCTGTTCCTCGCCCGGCCCGACGTCCTGCTGCTGGACGAGCCGACCAACAACCTCGACCTGGACGCGCGCCGCCGCCTGTACGACGCGGTCGGGTCCTGGACGGGCGTGCTGGTCGTCGTCAGCCACGACCGGGAGCTGCTGGACCGGGTCGACGCCATCGCCGACCTGCGCGACGGCGCCGTCCGGTCGTTCGGCGGGAACCTGTCCGCCTACGAGGAGCTGCTCGCCGCCGAGAAGGAGGCCGCGGAACGGATGGTCCGCGTCGCCGAGACCGACCTGCGACGCCAGAAACGCGAACTGGAGGAGGCCCACGTCAAGCTCGCGCGCCGCAAGCGCTACGGGAACAAGATGTACGAGACCAAGCGGGAGCCGAGGGCCGTCATGAAGCAGCGGAAACGGGAGGCGCAGGTCTCGGCGGGCAAGCACCGCATCATGCACGAGGAGCGCCTCGCAGGTGCGCGCACGCGGCTCTCCGAAGCCGCGGACGCGGTGCGCGAGGACGCCGCGATCCGGATCGAGCTGCCCGCCACCCGCGTCCCGGCCGGCCGGACGGTCGTCGAGGTCACCGGGCTGCGCGCGCCCGAGCCGGCGCCGGGCACGCTGGCCGGGCTGCTCGTCCGGGGCCCGGAGCGGATCGCGCTGACCGGGCCGAACGGCTCGGGCAAGACGACGCTCCTGCGGGCGCTGACCGGCGAGCGCGTGCCGGAGGGGATGTCGGTGAGGATCGGCGTGGACGGCGTCCGGTACCTGCCGCAGCGCCTCGACGTCCTCGACGCCGGCCGCAGCGTCGTCGACAACGTGCGCGCGTTCGCGCCGTCGGCGACGCCGGCGCGGATCCGGCAGGGGCTGGCGCGGTTCCTGTTCCGGGGCGAGAGGGCCGACCGGCTCGCCGGGACGCTGTCGGGCGGCGAGCGGCTCCGCGCGGTGCTGGCGTCGCTGCTGCTCGCCGACCCGGTGCCGCAGTTGCTGCTGCTCGACGAGCCGACGAACGACCTCGACATGGCCAGTGCCGCGCAGCTCGGCCAGGCGCTCGCCGCCTACGAGGGCGCGCTGATCGTGGTCAGCCACGACCTGCCGTTCCTGCGGACGCTCGGCCTCACCCGCTGGCTGCGCACGGACCGCCGTACCGGCCTGGCCGAAGGAGAACCGATGTGACGCGGAAGGCCCCGTGATGCGGAAGGCCCCGCGCGGAACGTCCGCGCGGGGCCTCCCGGGCCGCAGGTCCGCCGGTCAGGTCAGGACGCGGCGGGTGAACGTGCGCGTCGCGGCCCACGTGAGCAGGGCCGTCCCGCCGACGATGGCCAGCAGGAACGCCCACACCGGCATGTGCGGGATGCCGGGCGTCAGGGCGCTGCGCAGCCCCTCGCTGACGTAGACGAGGGGGTTGAACAGGCTGAGGATCTGCAGCCACCGGATGTGGTCCAGCGCCGACCACGGGTAGTACACGCAGCCGAGCATCGTCATCGGCAGCAGCACCATCGCGAACAGCACCTGCACCTTCTGCGGGTTCAGCAGCGTGCCGAGCAGCAGCCCGCCGGACGCGGCCAGCAGCGACCCCGCCAGCATCACCACGACCAGCACCGGCCAGTTCCCCACGTGCACGTGCGGGGACTGGCCCTCGGCGTGGATGAGCAGCACCGCCGGGAACACCAGCAGCCCGCCGATCAGCCCCTGCACCGCCGCCGCGATGATCTTCTGCACGGCCAGCAGCGGGATCGGCACCGGTGCCAGCGCCCGGTCGGTGATGGACTTCTGCCAGTTCAGCTCCATCATCAGCGGGAAGATCACCGCCATCATCGCCTGCATGATGATGGACGAGCCGACCAGCCCCGGCACCAGGATCGTGGAGAACGTCGGCCCGCCGGGGCCGCCCGCCATCGCGCCGCCGCCGAGCTTGGGCAGCACGTAGGAGAACACGAACACGAACATCACCGGCTGCACCAGCACCCGGACGAACGTCGACAGGAAGTTCTTGCGCATCACCCGCGCCTCGCGCGCCATCATCGCGGCGAACGTGCGGGGGATCGTCGCCCGCGCCGGCGGCGGGGGCGTCAGGACCGTGGTACTCATCGAATTCCTCCGCTATCGCCACGCTTCGCTTTGGCGGCGATACGCTGCGTGTCGCTCGGGGGCTGAGGGATCAGCCGGTCGGGCCTACCGCCGGGCTGGCGGGATGTCACGTCTGTGGAGTTGGCGTAAGACCGGTGGGCAGCACTCTGTCCCTCGCCGTTCATTCGGGTCGGCTGCCGTCTGTGAAGCAGAAAGTTCAATCCGCGAGGGTTGAATCTCTCTGCTTCCGCAGGGAGAGAGGTCAATCGCGGTATTCCCTTCCGGTGAGGGCGAGGAACACGGTCTCCAGGCTGGGCCGCAGTTGGCTGGCGTCGGTGACACCGACGCCAGCCGCATTTCCCAGGGCGACGAGTTCCCCGAGAATGTCGCCGGGTTCGATGGCGAAGACACGGACCCGGCCCTCATTGACCTCGACCTTGCTGATGCCGGCGCGGTCGGCGAGCTTGTGGATCTGGTCGGGCGCGGGCGCGTCGTAGGCGACGGTGATGACGGTGTCGGCGCCCGCGGCGTTCTTCAGCTCGTCCACCGTCCCGGCGGCGAGGAGCCTGCCGTGGTCGACGACCGCGACCCGGTCGCAGAGCGCCTCGGCCTCCTCCATGTAGTGGGTGGTGAGCAGGATCGTCTGCCCGCCGGCCTGCAGGCCGCGCAGCACCTCCCACAGGTTGGTGCGGGTCTGCGGGTCGAGGCCGGCGGTCGGCTCGTCCAGGAACAGCACCTCGGGCCCGTGCATCAGGGCCCGGCAGATCATCACCCGCTTGGCCTGGCCGCCCGACATCTCGAACGGGTTGCCCTTGCGGTGCTCGGTGAGCCCGAACAGCTCCATCAGCTCGTCGGCGCGGCGCCGGGCGTCGCGCGCGCTCAGCCCGAAGAACCGGCCGCGGAACTCCAGGTTCTCGGCGGCGGTGAGGTCGCTGTCGAGGGTGTTGTTCTGCGACACCACGCCGATCCGGCGCTTGATCTCGACGGCGTCCTTCACCACGTCCAGGCCGGACACCCGGGCGGTGCCGCCGGTCGGGACGACCAGGGTGGTGAGCATGCCGATGGTGGTGGACTTGCCCGCGCCGTTCGGGCCGAGCAGCCCGAAGAACTCGCCGCGCGGGACGTCGAGGTCGATGCCCCGGACGGCGGGCACCTCCGGCCGCGGGCCGGCGGCGGGGTAGGTCTTCTTCAGCTCCACCGTCTGGACGGCGGGCTCGGGGGGTGCGCTCACGCGCGGTCTCCCTTCCCTTGCGTGCCCTCGGAGTAGGTCTCGAACTGCTTGATCAGGTTGAGCAGGAACCGGCGGACGGCCGCCTCGTCGCCCTCGTCGACGACGTTGTAGAGCTCGTGCAGGTCGGCGCCGATCGGGCCGGACTTCTCGGCGACCAGCCGGCGGCCCGAGTCGGTGATGCGCAGCATCACCCCGCGCCGGTCGCGGTGCGAGCGCTCGCGGACGACGTGGCCGTTGCGCTCCAGGGTGTCGACCACCGAGGTGACGGTGGCCGGCGTGACGAGCAGCCGCCGCGCGCATTCACCGGGGCGCAGGCCGTCCTCGATGACGAGCAGGCGGAGCAGGAAGAACCCCGCGGGGCTGATGCCGTGCCGCTCGACGATCCGCCAGACGACGGGACCCGACAGCCGGGTGGCGGCGGCGAAGAGCCGGCCGACCGGCCACTCCTCCATGGGGCCGAGGACCTTGAGGTCGCCGTAGCCGAGGTTCTCCATGGCGGCGATGTTAGAGCCCTGATGGTTGGGGGGCAAATCTTTAGACACCTAATTACTCTCCGGGCCATGAATGTCAATGTAGGTTGACATGCGGGGAGTGTCAACCAATGTTGACGATCTCGTGCGTGCCACACCTCCGCGCGGGTGCTGTGTCGCTCGTCTCAGATCGTGCTGACCATCTCTTCGACGTTGAATAGGTTTCCAGTTGCGTGCATACTCTTACTTGTTGCTTCCGAAGGAGTGGACATGGGAATCCGGACGGCGGTCGCCGGCGCCAGCGGTTACGCGGGCGGCGAGCTGCTGCGCATCCTGGCGGGACATCCAGAGTTCGAGATCGGCGCGCTCACGGCCGGGTCCAACGCGGGCACGGAACTGGGCGCGCACCAGCCGCATCTGCGATCCCTGGCCGGGCGCGTCCTGGAGGAGACCACCCCGGACGTCCTCGCCGGCCACGACGTGGTGTTCCTGGCCCTGCCGCACGGGCGGTCCGGCCCGCTCGCGGCCGAGCTCGGCGACGACGTGCTCGTCGTCGACTGCGGCGCCGACCACCGGCTCACCGACCCGGCGGCCTGGGACAGGTTCTACGGCACCCCGCACGCCGGCACCTGGCCCTACGGCCTCCCCGAGCTGCCCGGCCGGCGGGACGCCCTGCGCGCCGCCAAGCGGATCGCCGTCCCCGGCTGCTACCCGACCGCCGTCACCCTCGCGCTGTTCCCCGCGTTCGCCGCCGGGCTCGCCGAGCCCGACGTCGTCGTGGTCGCCGCGTCCGGCACCTCCGGCGCCGGCCGCGCCCTCAAGCCCCACCTGCTCGGCAGCGAGGTCATGGGCTCGGTCAGCGCGTACGCGGCCGGCGGCGCCCACCGGCACACCCCCGAGATGACGCAGAACCTCAGCGGCGTCGCCGGCGAGCCCGTCACCGTCTCGTTCACCCCGACGCTCGCCCCGATGAGCCGCGGCATCCTCGCGACCTGCACCGCCAAGGCCCGCCCCGGCGTCACCGCCGCGACGCTCCGCGCCGCCTACGGCGACGCCTACGCCGGCGAGCCGTTCCTCGGCCTGCTCCCCGAAGGCCAGTGGCCCGCCACCTCCATGACGCTCGGCGCGAACACCGCGCTCGTCCAGGTCGCCCTGGACGAGGCGGCCGGCCGCATCATCGCGGTCGCCGCCGTCGACAACCTCGCCAAGGGCACCGCGGGCGGCGCCGTCCAGAGCGCCAACCTCGCCCTCGGCCTGCCAGAAGAACTCGGGCTGACCACGATCGGAGTGTCCCCTTGAGCGTCACCGCCCCCCGGGGTTTCCGCGCCGCCGGCGTCGTCGCCGGGCTGAAGGACAGCGGCACCCGCGACCTCGCGCTCGTCGTCAACGACGGGCCGTCCCGCGCCGCCGCCGCCGTGTTCACCCGCAACCGCGTCAAGGCCGCGCCCGTCCTGTGGTCGGAGCAGGTCCTCAGGGGCGGCCGCGTCCGCGCGGTCGTGCTGAACTCCGGCGGCGCCAACGCCTGCACCGGCGCCCCCGGCTTCCAGGACACCCACGCCACCGCCGAGAAGGCCGCCGAGCTCCTCGTCGACTCCGCCGGCGAGATCGCGGTCTGCTCCACCGGCCTGATCGGCGAGCGGCTGCCGATGGACGCGCTGCTGCCCGGCATGGACAAGGCCGTCGCCGACCTGTCGCGCGGCGACGGCGGCCTCGCCGCCGCCGACGCGATCCGCACCACCGACACCGTCGCGAAGATCTCCTTCCGGCAGGGCGAGGGCGGCTACATGATCGGCGCGATGGCCAAGGGCGCCGGCATGCTCGCCCCGTCCCTGGCCACCATGTTGTGCGTCGTCACCACCGACGCCGACCTGCCCGCCGAGACCCTCGACCGGGCGCTGCGCGCCGCCACCCGCGTCACCTTCGACCGGCTCGACTCCGACGGCTGCATGTCCACCAACGACACCGTCCTGCTGATGGCGTCCGGCGCGACCGGGGTCGTCCCCGCCGAGGACGAGTTCACCGCGCTGCTCACCGAGGTGTGTGCCGACCTGAACCGGCAGCTCCTCGTGGACGCCGAGGGCGCGTCCAAGGCCATCACGATCGAGGTCGTCGGCGCCGCGTCCGAGGACGACGCCGTCACCGTCGGCCGCTCCATCGCCCGCAACAACCTGCTCAAGTGCGCCGTCCACGGCGAGGACCCCAACTGGGGCCGGGTGCTGTCGGCGATCGGCACCACCGACGCGGTGTTCGAGCCCGACCAGCTCAACGTCGCCATCAACGGGATCTGGGTGTGCCGGAACGGCTCGTTCGGCGACGACCGCGACAAGGTCGACATGCGCCCCCGCGACGTGACGATCACCGCCGACCTGTCGGCCGGCCCGCACAGCGCGACCGTCTGGACCAGCGACCTCACCGCCGACTACGTCCACGAGAACTCGGCGTACTCCACGTGAGCGCGATAACGAGCGGCGCGGAGATGCGCAAGAACCGCGCCGGCGTGATGGGCAAGGCCGAGACGTTGATCAAGGCGCTGCCGTGGCTGGAGCGCTTCCACGGCAAGACCGTCGTGATCAAGTACGGCGGGCACGCGATGACCGACGAGGCGCTGCGGCACCAGTTCGCCGAGGACATCGTGTTCCTGCGCTACGCCGGGCTGAAGCCGGTCATCGTGCACGGCGGCGGCCCGCAGATCAACGCCGCGCTGGAGCGCAACGGCATCGACTCGACGTTCACCGCCGGCCTGCGCGTCACCACCCCGGAGGCCATGGAGGTCGTCCGGATGGTGCTGACCGGGCAGGTGCAGCGCGACGTCGTCGGGCTGATCAACCGGCACGGGCCGTTCGCCGTCGGCATGTCCGGCGAGGACGCCAACCTGTTCACCGCCGAGCGCAAGCACGCGCTGGTCGACGGCGAGCGGGTCGACATCGGCCAGGTCGGCGAGATCGTCGAGGTGCAGGTCGGCGCCGTCCGGGCGCTGCTGGACGACGGCCGCGTCCCGGTCGTGTCGAGCGTCGCGCGCGGCGACGACGGCGAGGTGTACAACGTCAACGCCGACACGGCCGCCGCCGCCATCGCGGTGGCGCTGGACGCGGCGAAGCTGGTCGTGCTCACCGACGTGGAGGGCCTGTACGCCGACTGGCCCGACAGCGACGACGTCATCGACCGGCTGACCACCGACGAGCTGGCGGTGCTGCTGCCGGACCTGTCCGCCGGGATGGTGCCGAAGATGGAGGCGTGCCTGGCCGCCGTGCGCGGCGGCGTCCCGCAGGCGCACGTCCTGGACGGCCGCGTCCCGCACTCGCTGCTGCTGGAGATCTTCACCGACGAAGGGATCGGAACGATGGTGCTGCCCAGCCTCCCCGGCGTACCGGTCATGGAGGAAGCCCAATGAGCGCCGACGATCTGCGGAAGCGGTTCGAGGCCGCGTTCATGCCGAACTACGGCGTCCCGCCGGTCGCGCTGGCGCGCGGCGAGGGCTGCCGGGTGTGGGACGCCGACGGGCGCGAGTACCTCGACCTGATCGGCGGCATCGCGGTCAGCTCCCTCGGGCACGCCCATCCCGCGCTGGTCGAGGCCGTGTCGAAGCAGGCCGCGACCATCGCGCACACCTCGAACCTGTTCCTGAACGAGCCGGAGGTGCTGCTCGCCGAGCGGCTGCGCGGCCTGCTCGGCGGCGACGGCCGGGTGTTCCTCGCCAACTCCGGCACCGAGGCCAACGAGGCCGCGCTGAAGCTCGCGATCAAGTACGGCAAGACCAACGGCCGGACGTACTTCGTCGCGACGGAGAACGGGTTCCACGGCCGCAGCATGGGCGCGCTGTCGCTGACCGGGAAGAAGTCGATCCGGGAGCCGTTCGGGCCGTTCGCGCTCGACGTCCGGTTCGTCCCCTACGGTGACGCGGACGCGCTCAAGGCCGCCGTGGACGAGCAGTGCGCCGCCGTGTTCCTCGAGCCCACGCAGGGCGAGGCCGGCGTCGTCCCCCCGCCGGACGGGTACTTCACCGCCGCCCGCGAGATCTGCGACGCGACCGGCGCGCTGTTCGTCGCCGACGAGATCCAGTCCGCGATCGGCCGGACCGGCGCCTGGTTCGCGTTCCAGCACGAGAACGCGCGACCGGACGTCCTCACGCTCGCGAAGGGCCTCGGCGGCGGCCTGCCGATCGGCGCCTGCGTCGCGTTCGGCGAGCACGGCGAGATCTTCGCCAAGGGCGACCACGGCAGCACCTTCGGCGGCAACCCGGTGGCCGCCGCCGCCGCACTCGCCGTCCTCGACACCATCGAGAAGGACGGCCTGCTCGCCAACGCCGCCGAGGTCGGGGAGACCCTCGCCGCCGGCATCGCGGCGATCGACCACCCGCTGCTCAAGGGCGTCCGGGGCCGGGGCCTGTGGCGCGCCGCCGTCCTCACCGGCCCGCACGCGCCCGCCGTCGAGGCCGCCGCCCGCGACGCCGGCTTCCTCATCAACGCGCTCCAGCCGGACGCGCTGCGGCTCGCCCCGCCGCTGACCCTCACCGCGGAGCAGGCCCGCACCTTCACCTCCGCGTTCCCCTCGATCCTCGACGCCGCCGCGTCCGCCGTGAAGGAGAGCTGACCCATGGCCGTCAGGCACTTCCTGCGCGACGACGACCTCGCGCCCGCCGAGCAGGCCGAGGTCCTCGACCTCGCCGCGCAGGCCAAGAAGGACCGGTTCGCGCACCGGCCGCTGGAGGGCCCGCGCTCGGTCGCGGTGCTGTTCGACAAGCCGTCCACCCGGACCCGGCTGTCGTTCGCGGCCGGCATCGCCGAACTCGGCGGCAACGCCCTCGTCATGGACGCCGGCAACAGCCAGCTCGGCCGCGGCGAGACCATCGCCGACACCGCCCGCGTCCTCGAACGCCAGGTCGCCGCGATCGTCTGGCGGACCGCCGGGCAGGAGCGCATCGACGAGATGGCCGCCGGGACGGCCGTCCCCGTCGTCAACGCCCTCACCGACGAGTTCCACCCCTGCCAGATCCTCGCCGACCTGCAGACCGTCCGCGAGGCCAAGGGCGGGCTCGCCGGAGCGACCCTCGCCTACTTCGGCGACGGCGCCAACAACATGGCGCACTCCTACCTGCTCGGCTGCGCCACCGCCGGGATGCACGTCCGCGTCGCCGCACCGGCGTCCCTGCCGCCCGACCCGGCCATCGTGGCACGTGCCACCGAGATCGCCGCCGCGACCGGCGGCTCGGTGACCGTCACCGGCGACGCCGCGCAGGCCGCCGCAGGAGCCGACGTCCTCGCCACCGACACCTGGGTCTCGATGGGGGAGGAGGGCAAGGACACCGCGCTCTACGAGCCCTACCAGGTGAACGAGGACCTCCTCGCCCGCGCCGACTCCGAGGCGGTCGTCCTGCACTGCCTGCCCGCCTACCGCGGCAAGGAGATCACCGCCGGCGTCCTCGACGGCCCGCACAGCCGCGTGTGGGACGAGGCCGAGAACCGGCTGCACGCCCAGAAGGCGCTGCTGATCTGGCTCCTGGAGCGATCCCGGTGACCACCCCGATGACCAAGACCGCCCGCCAGTCCCGGGTGATCGACCTGCTGACCCGCCACCCCGTCCACTCGCAGGGCGAGCTCGCCAAGCTCCTGCAGGACGACGGCGTCGACGTCACCCAGGCCACCCTCTCCCGCGACCTGGTCGAGATCGGCGCCGTCAAGCTCCGCGCGGACGACGGCAGCCTCATCTACGCCGTCCCCGGCGAGGGCGGCGAGCGGATCCGGCGCGCCCGCACCGGCGCCGCCGAGACGTTCGCCGGCCGGCTCTCCCGGATCGCCGCGGAACTGCTCGTGTCCGCGGAGGCGTCGGCGAACCTGGTCATCGTCCGCACCCCGCCGGGCGCGGCGCAGTACCTGGCGTCGGCGATCGACCACGCCGAATGGCCGTCGATCCTCGGCACCGTCGCGGGCGACGACTCGATCCTCGTCATCGCCCGCGACCCCGACGGCGGCGACGCGGTCGCCGAGGCGCTCCTCAGGCTCACCGCCGGCCGGGAACGACGAGGCTAGCCCCGCCCGCCCCGCGGGCGGGGCCCGCCCCGCCGCGCCGGGACGCCTGACGCGCGCCCGGACTCCAGGGCATGGTGGGATGGCGGATACACCAACGCACAGCGCCGAGAAGAAGAGGAATTCCGTGACCAAGGCACCGACGCGACTGTGGGGCGGCCGGTTCGAAGGCGGCCCGTCGGACGCGCTCGCGCGGCTCTCGGTGAGCGTCCAGTTCGACTGGCGGCTCGCCCCGTACGACCTGATGGGCTCGCGCGCCCACGCCCGCGTCCTCAACCGGGCCGGGCTGCTCACCGACGACGAGCTCGAGCGCATGATCGGTGCCCTCGACGACCTCGAAACCGCCTGCCGGTCCGGGGAGTTCCGGCCCGCCGTCGCCGACGAGGACGTGCACACCGCCCTCGAGCGCGGCCTCCTCGAACGCCTCGGCGCCCTCGGCGGCAAGCTGCGCGCCGGCCGCAGCCGCAACGACCAGGTCGCCACCGACCTGCGCCTGTACCTGCGCGACCACGCCCGGCAGATCGTCTCCCGGCTCGTCGAGCTGGAGACCGCGCTCATCGCGCAGGCCGAGCACAACCTCGGCGTCGCCGCCCCCGGCATGACCCACCTGCAGCACGCCCAGCCCGTGCTGTTCTCGCACCAGCTGCTCGCGCACGTCCAGCCGCTCACCCGCGACATCGACCGGCTCCGCGACTGGGACAAGCGCGCCGCGGTCTCCCCGCTCGGCTCCGGTGCCCTCGCCGGCTCGTCGCTGCCGCTGGACCCGCAGGCCACCGCCGCCGAGCTCGGCTTCGACGCCGCCGCGCCCAACTCGATGGACGCCGTCGCCGACCGCGACTTCGTCGCCGAGTTCCTCTTCACCGCCGCGCTCGTCGGCGTGCACCTGTCGCGCCTCGGCGAGGAGATCTGCCTCTGGGCGTCGCAGGAGTTCCGCTGGATCGAGATGGACGACACCTACGCCACCGGGTCGTCGATCATGCCGCAGAAGAAGAACCCCGACGTCGCCGAGCTCGCGCGCGGCAAGGCCGGCCGCCTCATCGGCCACCTCGTCGGCCTGCTCACCACCCTCAAGGGCCTGCCGCTCACCTACAACCGCGACCTGCAGGAGGACAAGGAGGGCGCGTTCGACGCCGTCGAGACGCTGCTGCTCGTCCTGCACGCCATGTCCGGCCTGATCGCCACCATGCGGATCAACACCGAGCGGCTCGAGACCTCCGCTCCCGACGGCTTCGCGCTCGCCACCGACCTCGCCGAACTGCTCGTGCGGCGCGGCGTCGCGTTCCGCGACGCCCACGAGGTCGTCGGCCACCTCGTCGTCTGGTGCCAGGTCAACGACAAGGACTTCGACGACCTCACCGACGACGAGCTGGCCAAGGTGTCGCCGCACCTGACGCCCGACGTCCGCGAGGTCCTGAACGTCCAGGGCGCCCTCGCGTCCCGCAAGGCCTACGGCGGCACCGCGCCCGACCGCGTCCGCGAGCAGATCACCGCGCTGCGCGCCCAGGTCAACGACCACGCCTCCTGGGCCGCCGACGCCTGACCGGCGCCTGGAGCGGAGCGCTAGCGGAGCGGAAGGCGCCGGTCAGGCCGCTCTTGCCGGGGGGCGTGGGGGGTCGTCCCCCCACAGAGGTACTGGCCGGAGGCCGGGGCGGTCCGCGGCGCCCCCTAGGCTGGTCGACCGGCGGACCACCCCCTAGACCACGGTGAGGCGATGGACGGAGCGTTGCTGCCACGGGACTTCTTCGACCGGCCGGTGGACGAGGTGGCGCCCTCGCTGCTCGGGCATGTGATCACGCATCGCACGCCCGAGGGCGAGGTCGCCGCGCGGCTCACCGAGGTCGAGGCGTACGCCGGGCCCCTGGACCCCGCGTCGCACGCCTACCGGGGCAGGACCGACCGCAACGCCGTGATGTTCGGGCCGCCCGGGCACGTCTACGTGTACTTCACCTATGGCATGCACTTCTGCATGAACCTGGTCTGCGGCCCCGAGGGGACGTCCTCGGCGGTGCTGCTGCGCGCCGGTGAGATCATCGAGGGGGAGGACCTCGCCCGGGCCCGCCGGCCGAAGTCCACGGTCCGCGACCTGGCCCGCGGCCCCGCCCGGCTGTGCCAGGCGCTCGGGATCGTCCGGGACCAGAACGGGCTGGACGTGTGCACCCCCGGCGGGGAGATGACCGTCCTGCGCGGCGAGCCCGCCGACCCCGCGCTGATCCGCAGCGGGCCGCGGACCGGCGTCAACGGCGCCAAGGAGGTGCCGTGGCGGTTCTACGTCGACGGCGACCCGACCGTGTCGCCGTACCGGGCGCACGTCCCGCGCGTCCGGCGGAAGGCCGCGGGCCGGGCCTGACCTCCGAATATCGTTGGCGTGGGCTCCGGCCCATCGGGCAGTCTGGTGGAAAGAGCCGGACGGCAAGGCTGAGACGAGGGAGAACGTGACCGACATCCTGGACGACCTCGCGTGGCGCGACCTGATCGCGCAGTCCACTGACCTGGACGAGATGCGGGCGGTGCTCGCCGCGGGGCCGGTCACGCTGTATTGCGGGTTCGACCCGACGGCACCCTCGCTGCACCTCGGCAACCTCATCCAGATCCTCATGCTGCGGCGGTTCCAGAAGGCGGGGCACCGCCCGCTCGGCCTCGTCGGCGGCGCCACCGGCCTCATCGGCGACCCCAGCGGCAAGAGCGCCGAACGCGTGCTGAACTCCGAGGAGACCGTCGCCGGGTGGGTCGAGCGGATCCGCGGCCAGGTGTCGCGGTTCCTCGACTTCGGCGAAGGTCCCACCGGCGCCACCATGGTCAGCAACCTCGACTGGACCGGCCCCATGTCGGCCATCGAGTTCCTGCGCGACATCGGCAAGCACTTCCCGGTCAACCGGATGCTCGCCCGCGAGACCGTGAAGGCCCGTCTCGACACCACCGGGATGAGCTACACCGAGTTCAGCTACGTGCTCCTTCAGTCGATGGACTTCCTGGAGCTGTACCGCCGGCACGGATGCGTGCTGCAGACCGGCGGCAGCGACCAGTGGGGCAACCTGACCGCCGGCGTCGACCTCATCCGCCGCGTCGAGGGCGGCGCCGCGCACGCGCTGACGACGCCGCTGCTCACCAAGGCGGACGGGACGAAGTTCGGCAAGACCGCGGGCGGCGAGACGTACTGGCTGGACCCCGACCTGACCTCGCCGTACGCGTTCTACCAGTTCTGGATCAACGCCGACGACCGGGACGTGGAGAAGTTCCTCAAGGTCTTCAGCTTCCGCTCCCGGGAGGAGATCGAGGACCTGGTCAAGCAGGGCGCCGAGCGGCCCGCTGCCCGCGTGCCGCAGCGCGCCCTCGCCGAGGAGATGACCACGCTCGTCCACGGCGCGGACGAGACGGCCGCGGTCGTCGCGGCCTCCAAGGCCCTGTTCGGCCAGGGCGCACTGGAGGAGCTGGACGAGCGGACCCTCAGGTCCGCGCTGGCGGAGGTGCCGCGCGCGGAGGTCCCGCCGGGCGAGCTCCCGCCCGTGGTGGATCTTCTGGCGGCGTCCGGGCTGTGCAAGAGCAAGTCGGAGGCCCGGCGCACGATCACCCAGGGCGGCGTGTACCTGAACAACGCCAAGGTCGAGTCGGAGGACGCCGCGCCGGCGCCCGGTGACCTGCTGCACGGCCGCTTCCTCGTCCTGCGGCGGGGCAAGCGCAACGTCGGCGGCGTCGAGGTGACCGCGTCCTGAACCGCGCGCGACGAGCGCCCGTCCGGAGTCTTCCGGGCGGGCGCTCGTCATGCGGAAGGAAAAGTTCGGTAGACGCACGTCACAGTGCGGTCACGGGGAGCCGTCCCTAGGGCTTTCCAGGGCCAAAAAACGCCTTCTGACCTGCTTAAACGTCGGGCGGGCGATCGATTTGACGGTCCTCGCCCGGGGACCTAATGTTCTACACGCCCCACGGGGGAGCGGGACGCCGACAAGGCGGCCGGCCCCGGGGGAACCTCCACAGATCGGCTGAGACGGACTTGTCCGCGCCCAAAAGGGATGTTGAGGGCCCAACCGCCCAGAGTTTGACAAAGCGGGCGGATCGGGTAGGCTTGAAGGGTTGCCCCGGAGCGAGGGCCGCGGAAGCGGGTCTGGTGCGGTGGGTGTCCGTTTCTTGAGAACTCAACAGCGTGTTAAAAGCCAGTGCCTTTATTGGTTCGGCCGGCATGGCCGGACCAACCCCGTGGCCATCCTCGTTTTCGGGGGTGGTGGGGATTTCTTTGAGGCAATACGATCCTTCGGGATTGTTTGCTGGGATTTTCTTCTGAGGTTTGGCTGCTTCGGGGTTCGCCCCCCGGGTGGTCGTTTGGACCTTGATGGAGAGTTTGATCCTGGCTCAGGACGAACGCTGGCGGCGTGCTTAACAC
>NZ_JAGEPF010000060.1 GCF_017573465.1 Actinomadura violacea | reverse complement strand
CGGCGCCGGGGGCGGGCGGGACGGCCGCGGGGGGCGCCGCGGGCCGCGCGGGCGTCATCGTCATGGCGGGCCTTCCTCAAGGGACAGCGTGATGGTCGTCCAGGCGCCGACGTGGACGCGGTCGCCGTCGCCGAGGGGCACCGGCGTGTTCACGGCGACCGGGTCGGCGGCGCCGTTCACCGTCGTCCCGTTGGTGGAGCCGGGGTCGACGAGCAGCCAGCCGCCGTCCGGCCGGGCGAGCAGCACCGCGTGCAGGTGCGAGACGCCGGGGTCCTCGGGCGGGCCGCCGAGGTCGATCTCGGGGACGCTGCGCCGGGACCCGCTGCGCCGGCCGATCCTGATCTGCTCGCCGGCCAGCGGGACGCGCCGCTCCGGGCAGTACGGCGGGAACTCCAGCGACGCCGAGTCGGGGCCCTCCTGCGCGATCACCGAGGCGTAGTACTCGCGGTCCGCGGTGATCACCGCGGACCAGCGGGCGGCGGGCGGCCCCGGTTCGGGTCCGGGCTCCTCGGGGGCCTGGGCGGTGCCGGTCGCGAAGTCGTATCCGCAGTTCTCGCAGAACCGGCCGCTGCGCGGGGTGCCGCAGTCGGGGCACTCCTCGGGGGCCGGCTCCTCCTGCGCCGGAGGGGGCGCCGTGCCCGCCCCGGGCGGATCGGCGATCACCACGGCGCCGCGCTCGACCATGGTGAACTCCGCGCGCGGCGCCCCCTCCAGGAGGTCGCCGCACACGTCGCAGTAGTCGTCGGCGGCGGACACGTGCCCCTTCCCGCAGACCGGCATGGACCTCAGCTCCCGGCCTCGTCCGGCGGCGTGCCGGGCGGTGCGGACGGCGGCTCGGCGGGCTTCGCCGGCGGGGTCGCGCCGGGCGTCGTCGGCGGCGTCGGGGTGCGGGTCCGGGCGGTGCGGACGGTGCGCACCGAGCGGGTGTCGAGCGACATCTCGTCGGCCTTGGACACCTCCGCCTTCAGCCGGACGGTGCCCGTCGCCTGGTCGACGACGTCCACGACCTTGTCCAGCAGGCCCGCGATCTGCTCGTTGCCGACCTCGCGGGCGAGCACCACCGCGCGGCCGAGCCGGGCCGTCGCGGTGTCCTCGTCGCCCTCGCGGCGGGCCTCCAGCCCCTCCTGGATCGCGTCCGCGAGCTCGGACTGCCCGGTGTGGTGCGCGACCCGCCCGTTGATCCGGGTGGAGCGGGCCTCGTCGTCGGTCCACTCGGCGAGGACGTTCCCGGACGCCAGCACCCGCTCGGCCCCGCCGCCCGTCCCCGGCGCGATCAGCTTCACCCACGCCGCGCGCATCTGCCGGCCGATGTCGCCCGGCTCGACCGCCACGCACAGGTGGTACTCGCGGTTCTCGCTGCCCCACGCGCCGAGCGGGTAGTCGACGGTCTGCGCCCCCGACTCGGCCCGCCGGCCGGTCAGGTCGTCCACGGTCGGCACCATCTGCTTGAGGAACCGCAGCTCGGCGTGCTGCGGCGTCCACACGCGCAGCGCCACGTCCGCGACCTGCTTGCCCATCGCCGCCCGCGTCATCGCCAGGAAGTCGGCCTCCAGGTCCTTCGGGTCGGGGACGTCCAGGAACCCGCCCAGCAGCGCCGAGGTGATCTTGCGCAGCTCGGCGACCTCCCAGTCGGTGCCGACGCCGCGCGCGTCGCACAGGAAGTGCCCGGAGCACTGCCGCAGCGCCGCGTCCAGCTCCTCGTCGCTCTCGTGCTGGTTCTTGCCGTCGGTGAGCAGGATCGCGTGCTTCACCGCGCCGTCCCGCCCCTCGAACAGCCGGTCGGCGAGCCGCAGCCACGAGCCGATCGCGGTGCCGCCCGCCGCGTCCAGCCGCGCGACGGCGTCGGCCGCGCTGCGCCGCGTCGCCGCGCTCGCCTCGACCAGCCGCTCGCCCTGCGGGTAGATCATCCGCGGCCGGTTCGCGCCCGCGACGACCGCGAACCGCACCCCGTCGCGCAGCACCCCGACCGCCGCCTTCGCCGCCCGCCGCGCCGCGGCCATCTTGCCGCTGTAGGACATCGACCCGGACGTGTCGATGATGATGACCTCCGCGGCGTCCGCATCGGCGGCCGCCTCCGCACTGCCCGCCTCGCCCGTGCCCGCCTCGACGGTGACGATCGCGTGCATCTCCCGCCCGCCCGCAGGCAGGTAGGGGTTCTGGTCCACGCGGATCGTGAACTCGGGACGTTCGCTCATCTGCCGGGCTCCCTCGTCGGGTCGGGCGGCGGGAACTCGATGACCACCACCGTCACGTTGTCGTGTCCCCCCGCGTCCAGCGCCGCCCGCACCAGCCGCCGCGCCGCCCCCAGCGGCCCGTCCTCCCGGGCCTCCCCGTCCGGCCCGCCGAGCGCGACCGACGCCAGCGCCGCCGCGTCCGGCAGGTCGTTCCACAGCCCGTCGCTGCAGACCAGCACCAGTCCCGGGCCGTCCGGCTCGAACGCGGCGAGGTGCGCGTCGAACGCGCCCGCGTCCGCGCCCAGCCACGCCGTCAGCATGTGCGCGCGGCGGTCCGCCCGCGCCGCCGCCGCGGTCGCCTCGCCGCGCGCGACCGCCTGCACGGCCCACGAGTCGTCCGTGGTCAGCGGGTAGGAGTCCGCCGCCGACAGCCAGTAGGCGCGGCTGTCGCCCAGCCAGCCGACCGTGACCCGTCCCGCCGCGACGACCGCCGAGACGAACGTGCAGGCCGGACCGGGCCCGCCGCCGGCGCCGCCCATGCCGCCCGAGAGGGCCGCGACCGCCTCGCCCGCCCGCCGGACGGCCTGCCGGGTCGCCTCGTCCGGGTCCGCGCCCGCCCCGATCCGGTCGAGCAGCACCCCCGACGCCGTCTGCGCCGCGGCCCGCGCCGCCTCCCGCGACCCCGGCGCCGTCGCGACCCCGTCGCACACGACCGCGCACGCCCCGCGCGGCAGCGCCGCCAGCGCGAACGCGTCCTCGTTGTGGACGCGGCGCAGCCCCGGATCGCTGATCCCGGCGCCGAGCGCGGGCCGCCCGTCCACCACCAGCTGCGCCTCGGCGTGCTCGTCGCCGCCCGGCTGCCGCAGCCCGCACGCCCCGCAGAACCCGTCCGCCGTGACGGCCCAGCTCCCGCAGTCCCGGCAGGCGGCCTCCCCGTGGCCGCCCCCGTGCGCGCGCGCGTCCGCGCTCCTGTCCCGGTTCATCGTCAGAACAGCGTCCTCGGGCGGACGGCGTTGGCGCGCCGGACCATCGCGTGGCGGTGGTCCGGGCCGTCCGCGAGCTTGGCGAGCACCCGGTAAGTCTCCTCCAGCTTCGCCCGCAGTCGCGGCTCTTCCAGCGGGATGCCCAGGATGTCCTTTTCCGGCCGCAGCTGCGCCGGGGTCCGGTCGGCGCGCAGCCAGCCGAGCGCGGCCTCCAGCACCTCCGCGACGAACGCCGAGTACCGCTCGGTGTCCAGCCGCAGCGACCGCAGCCGCCGTCCCGCCTCCACCAGCGCCGCCGCGTTCAGCTCCGCCGGCGGACGCCCCCGCACCGCCGCCCCGACCGCGCCGAGCTGCGCCGCCAGGTAGTGGCTGGAGATCCGCGGCACCGAGTCCAGGACGCGTCCCGCGCTGCCCCGGTCGCCACCCGCCAGGTATGCGCGGGCCAACCCGAACGCGGCGCTGACGTGCGTCGGGTCGGTGCGCCAGACCGTCGCGTAGAAGCGTCCCGCGGTGACGTGCTCGCCCAGCAGCTCCTTGCAGAAGCCGAGCGCGAGCTTCGGCGCCTGCTCGCCCGGCATCAGGTCGTACAGGTCGGAGAACACGGCGGCGGCGTCCGCGGCCCGGCCGTCCGCCAGCGCGCGGGCGCCCCGGTACCAGTCGACCCGCCAGTCGTCGGGCTGCTCGGCGTCCAGCTCCTGCAGCAGCCGCCCCGCGACCTCCAGGTCGCCCAGCTCGATCCGCACCCGGACCAGCGCGAACCGCACCTCCCGCGACGCCACCGGCGCGGCCGCCAGCGCCGCCGCGAGGTCGCCCGGGTCGCGGGCCGTCAGCCCCGCGAGGAACGCGGCCGCCGGATCCGAGCCGTGCACCAGCGGGACGGGCAGCGCGATCGCCGCCGCGGCCGGATCCAGCGGCGCCAGCACCGGCGCCGACCCGTTCCGCGCCGGATCGGGGTCGATGATGTCGGTCCCGGCGGTGTGCTGCTCGGGCCCGAACAGCGGCGACGGCGCCGGACGGGCCTTCCCGTCCTCCGCCGACAGCACCTCGCGCAGCACCCCGGTCAGCTGCTCGGCCATCTCCGCCGCGCTCTGGAACCGGCGCGCCTCGTCCGGATGCGTCGCCCGCCGCAGCAGCCGGTGGTACGACTCGTGCCGCTGGAACAGCGGCACCTCCTCGCGCGGCGGCAGGCTGCGCAGATGCTTCCTGGTGTAGCCGCGGAACGGGAAGCTCAGCACGGCGAGCGTCCGGCCGACCGTGTACAGGTCCGACACGACCGACGGGCCCGTCGAGCCGATCTCCGGCGCCTGGTAGCCGGGCGTGCCGAAGATCGGGCTGTCCACGTCGAACGCGCGCCGCACCCCGCCGAGGTCGATCAGCTTCAGCTGCTCCTCGGACTGGATCGCGTTGTCCGGCTTGAAGTCGCAGTACAGCAGGCCGACACCGTGCAGGTAGCCGAGCGCGCTCAGCACCTCCAGGCCGTAGGCGAGCACCTGCCCGAGCGGCAGCGCCGCCTGGTCGCCCTCCTCGTCGCGGCGCGCGAGCAGGATCTCCTTCAGCGACCGGCCGCCGACGTACTCCATCACGATGTAGCCGGAGTCGCCGTGCCGGACGAAGTTGTAGATCTTGACGATGTTCGGGTGCTCGACCTCGGCGAGGAACGCCCGCTCGGCCGCCGCGGCGGCGAGCGAGTCGGCGTCGCCGGTGTCCAGCAGGCCCTTCAGCACCACCCACCGCTCGCTGACGTTGTGGTCGCGCGCCAGGTACACCCAGCCGAGCCCGCCGTGCGCCAGGCAGCCGAGCACCTCGTACTGCCCGCCGAGCACATCGCCGGGCTTCAGCTTCGGGGTGAAGGAGAACCGGTGCCCGCAGCTCGCGCAGAACCCCTCGGTGCGGCCCGGCCGCCCGTCCCGGCCGCGGCCGACCTTCTCCCCGCACCGGCTGCAGTACCGCCGGTTCTCCGGGACCTCCGGCTTCTCCATGATCGCCGACGCCGGGTCGCGGAACGGCACGGGCGGCACCTCGACCAGCCCGGCGCCGAGCATCCCGCGCCTGGCGGACCCGCTGGAGCCCGTGCCGCGCGTCCCGCCGCGCGACGCGGTGCGGCCCGAGCCACCGGACCCGCTGGTCGGCTCGCTGCCCGACCCGCCCGACGACCCCGTCCCCGACTGGGCCGACTGAGCCGACTGAGCCGACTGAGCCGACTGAGCCGACTGGGCCGACGGCCCGGTCCCCCAGCCCGGCCCGGTGCCCGACGCGCCCGTTCCCGACGCGCCCGTGCCTGATGGCCGCGTCCCTGGTGGCGCGGCCACGCCCGGCCCGCCCGTCGCCGAGGATGCCGGCCGCTCGACCGACGTGGCGGGCGCGTTCACGACCGTCACCGGAGCCGGAGTTGGAGCGGGCGGTGGCGTCGGAGCAGGGGCAGGGCCCGAGCCGGGGTCCGCGGGCGGCGGCTCCGCCAGAGGCGCCATCCCGCACACGTCGCAGAAGCCGTCGTCGCCGACCTCGCCGGTGCAGCCGGGCTGGTTGCATCGGGTCATGTGGTCCCCGTCCCGTCGGTCTCGCGCGACCTGATCGCGCGTTGGTACTCGGCCAGCAGCGCGGTCGCCCGGCGCAGGTCGCACGGCGCCGTCCACAGCACCTCGCGGGCCCGCCCGTGCAGCTCGGTGAGCGCCGCGTCCTCGGCGAGCCCGAGCCGCGCCGCCTTCGCCCGGTACGCCTCCAGGCGCCCGCGCAGCTCGCCCCGCCGCTCCAGGAGCCCCTCGCTGAGACGCAGATCATCGCGGGCCCGTTCCAGCGCCTCCGCCTCGGCCCGCTCCAGCGCCGCGACGCTCCCCGCCATCTCCACCCAGCGGCCCGCCTCGCGCAGCCGCTCCAGCGCCGCGAGCCGGTCCCGCAGCCCGGCGCCGAGCCCCCGCGACGGCTCCGGCACGTTCGGCGCGAGGATCTTCTCCAGCACCGTCGCGTACGCCTCCCGGGCCCGCCGCTCGGTGTCCTCCACCCGGCCGATCGCGGCGGTCAGGCCCGCGACCAGCTCGGCGTACTCGTCGCGGAGCCGCGCCACCCCCGCCAGCTCGTCGCCGATCGACCGCAGCGACGCCCGCACCCGGTCCAGCCGCGCGGTGTCGGGACGGCCGTCCGGGCACAGCGACAGCGGATCGGTGCGGACCAGCCGGCCGAGCGCCGTCAGCTCGCGGCCCAGCCGGTCCAGGTCCGGATGCCGGGTGCCGTCGAGGGAGTGCGCGAGCCGGGCCGTCCGCTGCCAGCCCTCCTCCGCATCCTCCAGCGGCTTCAGCAGCGCCGACCACGCCGCGTCCGCCGCCGCGACCTCCTTCGCCACGAACGCGTACGCGTCGGACATCATCCCGACCGCCTCGTCCAGCGTCGCGCGCTTCTCCTGCGGGCCGAGCAGCGTCCGGTCCTCCAGGGGGATCTCGCCGTCCGGCAGCTCCACCGAGCGCCCCGACAGCATCCCGGTCAGCTCCACCAGCGTCGCCACGTCCGGGCGCGCCGCCCGGCCGCGCAGCGCGCACGCCGCGTCCAGCACCCGCTGGTAACCGTCGAAGACCCGCCACAGCAGCGCCAGCCGCGCCCGCACCCGCTCCCAGCGCCGCCACGTCTCCCCGGTCAGCCGCGCGCCCTTCAGCAGCCGGACGCCGGTGTGGCCGTCGAGCTCCAGCAGGGACGCCGCGATCCGCTCCCGCTCAGCGCCGAGCGTCCGGAGGGCATGGTCGACCCCCTCCCGGCTCATGGGCGCGGCGGCCCCGGCCCCGCTCTCGTCCACCTCAGCCCCGCGTTCGGTTCTCTCGGTCCCCGTGCACGCCCCCGTTCCGGCGGCCTGGGAGCAAAGGACCGCTCAAGTATCGGGCACGCGCTCTCCAACAAGTGTGATCCGTGACACTTGGCGACACAAGCGCCTGTCCCCGGCGGACAGGGCACCGCGCCGGTGGGACGATCGGCGCGGGCCCGTACCCTGGTGCGCCGGGAACCTCGCCGCCCGGGGCGGCGTTACGCAGGTAGGCCCAGATGAGAGGAGTGGTGAGTCCGCGGTGTCGGACCCCAGTCATAGACCCGGTGCCCCGTGCTGAGCGCGGCGCTGGGACTGCTCGCGGTGATCGTTCTCACCGCCGCCACCGGATATTTCGTCGCCCAGGAATTCGCCTACGTCGCCGCCGACCGCGCGTCCCTCGAACAGGCCGCAGCGCGCGGCGACGCGTCCGCCCGCCGGGCCGTCAAGGTCATCGGCCGGCTGTCGTTCATGCTGTCGGGGGCGCAGCTCGGCATCACGATGACCACGCTGGTCGTCGGGTTCATCGCCAAGCCCGCCCTGGCCGAGCTGATCCGTCCGCTGCTGGAAGGCATCGGCGTCCCTGAGGGCGCGACCGGCGCGATCGCACTGGCCGCCGGGTTCGTCCTGGCCACGCTGATCCAGATGCTGCTCGGCGAGCTGTTCCCCAAGAACCTCGCCTTGGCCCGCGCCGAGTCGCTGGCGCGCGCGCTGGCCGCGTCCACCCTCGTGTACCTCGCCGTCGCGGGGCCGCTGATCCGGCTGTTCGACCGCGCCGCCGAACGGCTGCTGCGCGCCGTCGGCGTCGAACCCGTCGAGGAGCTGCACAGCGGCGCCACCCTCGAAGAGCTCGGCGACATCATCGGCAAGTCGCACAGCGCCGGGCACCTGCCCGCCGACCTGTCCGGCCTCCTCGACCGCGCCCTGTCGTTCGGCGACCTCACCGCCGACGAGGTCATGGTGCCGCGCCCCCAGGTCAGGACGCTGCCCGGCACCGCGCCCGCCGCCGACCTCATCGCGCTGATCCGGGAGACCGGGCACAGCGCCTACCCCGTCTACGACGGCGAGGTCGACGACGTCATCGGCGTCGCCGGCGTCCGCGAGGTCGCCGACGACGCCCTCGACCCCGCCACCCCCATCGGGAAGATCGCCCGGCCCGCCCTGCTCGTCCCCGGCAGCCAGCCGCTGTACGGCGTCATCGAGCGGATGCGCGAGTCCGGCGAGGAGTTCGCCTGCGTCGTCGACGAGTACGGCGGCCTCGCCGGCATCCTCACCTTCGAGGACGTCGCCGAGGAGCTCGTCGGCGAGATCGCCGACGAGACCGACGCCCGCGAGGACGCCCCGACCACCGGCCCCGACGGGTCCTGGCTCGTCGACGCCGGCATGCGCATCGACGAGGTCGGCCGCCTCACCGGCCTCGACCTGCCCGAAGGCGACGCCTACGACACCCTCGGCGGCCTCGTCATGGCCGAGCTGCGCCGCCTGCCCTGCCCCGGCGACCGCCTCACCGTCGCCCTGGACGGCGCGTCCGGGCACGCCGAGCTCGAGGTCGTCAGCGTCGCCCGCCGCGTCGCCGAGAAGATCCGGATCCGGACCGCCGCCGCGCCGCCGGCGCCGTCCGGGCGCCCCGAGGTCTCCGACCCGCCCTGCGCCGCCCCGGCGCGCGAGGAGGCGTCATGGACCCGCTGACCTCCCTGCTCATCACCGTCCTGCTGCTGATCGGGAACGGCTTCTTCGTCGCGTCGGAGTTCGCGCTCGTCGCCGCCAACCGGTCCCAGCTCGAACGCGCCGCCGCCAAGGGCGGACGGCCCGCCGCCGCGGCCGTCGCCGGCGTCCGCGAGCTCTCGCTGATGCTCGCCGGCGCCCAGTTCGGCATCACCATGTGCTCCCTCGGCCTCGCGATCGTCACCGAGCCCGCGTTCGAGCACCTCCTCGAACCGCCGCTGCACGCCATCGGCGTCCCCGAGGCCGGCGCCAGGGCCGCGGCCCTCGCCTGCGCCCTCGGCGTCATCACCTTCCTGCACATGGTCATCGGCGAGATGGCGCCGAAGTCCTGGGCGATCGTGAACCCGGAGCGCTCCGCGGTGCTGCTCGCCCTGCCGTTCCGCGCGTTCGCGAAGGTGTCCCGCCCGATCCTCGCCGCGCTGAACGCCATCACCAACGGGCTGCTGCGGCTCGTCCGCGTCACCCCCCGCGACGAGCTCGACAGCCACACCGACCCGGCCCGGCTCAGCCACCTCGTCGGCGAGTCCCGGCGCCTCGGCCTCATCGGGCGCCACGACCATGAGCTGCTCCGCCGCGCCATCTCGGCACGCGAGGCGACCGTCCGGCACCTGGTGATCCCCGCCTCGTCGGTGACCACCATCGACGCGGGGGCGTCCGCGGCCGACATCCGCCGCACCGCGACCGCCAGCGGCCACAGCCGGCTGCTCGTCCGCGGCCCGGACGGCACCGCCACCGGCATCGTGCACGTCCGCGCCGCCATCACCGAGCCCGGCGGCGACCGCCGCGCCGGCGACCTCGCCCACCCGGCGACCGCCCTCACGGCGCGGACCACCGTCCTCGACGCCGTCAGCCGGATGCGCCGCGCCCGCGCCCAGCTCGCCGTCGTCAACGGCGACCGCGGCGAGTTCACCGGCATCGTCACCCTCGACGACCTGCTGGCCGAGCTCCTCGCGACCAACCCGCACTGACCCGCGTGATGATCATCACGCGTGATCGTTTCCATGTGAGACGTTAGACAGGGGCAGAAGGGGACATGTACGGCCCCGGGGTCGAACTGGGACGGGATGGCGTCGGTGAACCACTCAACGGAACCCAACGAGCCGGACGGCGCGCCGGAGCCCGGCCTCGACGCCCGCCCCGACCTGGAGACACTGCCCCTCACCGAGACGTCCGCCGAGGAGACCCCGCCCCTCGGCGTCGAACAGGTCCCGTGGGGCGGCCGCGACCTCGTCGAGGCCGCCTACGCGCCGCTGACCGACCGGTACGAGCGGCTCCAGGCGGGGCTCACCGGCGACGCGGTCGGCTGGACGGCTCAGATCGCCGCCCTCCGCGCCCTCCGCACCGGAGACGTCGCCGGCGACTGGGAGATCCTCGCCCGCCTCCTCGTCGCTCCTGGAACCCTCGAAACGTCCGACGCCGTCCGGCTCGTCCGCACGGCGGACGAGCCGGAGACCGTCCGCTCCCTCCTCCGGGACCTCAAGGCCGCCGGTGAGCGAACCCTCCTCCTGGCCCCCACCCCCGAGCAGGCCGCCGCCGTCCTCGGCGCCGTCAACGACGACCCGGAGATCCGCGCCCTCCTCATCGAGACCGTCCCGTCGTCGCCGGACAAGCCCGCCGAACCCCTCACCCCGGACGTCGCCCCCCAGCCCGAGCCGCCCGAGGCCCCGCCCCGGCGGGACTCCGGCTCCCACGGCACCGTCGAGTTCAAGCCCGTGACCGGCCTCCCCGACCCCGGCACGGCCGCGACCCGAGCCGAACCGCTCCCGACCCCCGAAGAGCCCACCGGCCCGGACACGACGCAAACACGAGCACTGCCCACCCTCCCCGACGAGCCCGAGACCCCTGCGGCAGATGCCGCCGACGCGACGCGAGCCGAGTCGCTGCCGAGCATCGACGACGAACAGCCCAGCGCACCCCCTGGAACCGCGCCGGAACCGGACGCGGCCAGTACGCCGTCCGACGGCGCAGGCGACGTCCAGCCCAACGTGACGCCGACCGGACGTCCCGCAGACGAGCCGAGCGCGCGCGCCGAAGGCGTGGCCGCAGTGGACACGACGCAGACGCAGGCGCTGCCCGCTCTCGCAGATGAAGAGCCCGGGGCGGTGGCTGAAGGCGTGGCCGCGGCTAACTCCGTGGAGGCGTTGCCCGTCCGTGCGGGCGAGGGGCATGGCGCGCAGGCGGACCAGGCTGGGACGGGTGGCGTTAGCGGGGGCGCAGGGGCGCGAGGGGCTTCGAGCGGTGATGCCGAGGACGAGTCGGAGGCGGGCGAGGCGCCGGCCGGCGTTGCGGGCGGCAGGGAGACCGGTAGCACGCTGCCTGAAGGTCTCGGGGATGAGGGAGCCCCTGAGGCGTGGGTCGTGGGGGCCGTGTTGCGGCCGGTCGGGGAAGGGTGGACGAGTGCGTGGCGGGCCGAGGGCGGGGTGCTGCGGCGCGGGTTGATGTGGCTTGAGCAGTGGCCGCGGGACGCGGAGGCGCTGGCGGCGGTGCGGGCGGAGGTGGCGGCGCGCAAGGAGGCGCTGGACGCGGAGCTGGCGGGTCTGGCGGGGACGATCGAGGAGGCGCGGGACGCGGCGCAGGGCGCGGAGGAGCGGGTCGTCGAGGCGGAGGCCGAGGCGGAGCGGCTGGTCGCGGTGGAGCGGGAGGCGGAGGAGGAGCTGGCGGGGCCGCGTGCGGAGGCGGAGCGGTTGCAGGCCGTCGCGGACGCGGCGGGCGCGGAGGCGGGCGAGTTGACGCGGGTGGCGGACGAGGCGTTCGCGCGGTGCACGCAGCTCGATGAGCGCGCGCGGACGGCGCAGGAGGAGTTGCAGGGCGCGCAGCAGGTGGAGGCGTCGTTGAAGGACGAGCTGGCGCGCGCGCAGGAGGCGTTGCCGGCGGCGATGGAGGAGGCGGACAGGTTGGCCGCCGTGGACGCGGACGCGTCGGCGGAGGGGCATGCGGCCTACTACCGGCTGGTGTCGGCGGAGTCGGCGCTGTCGGCGGTGCGGCGGAAGATGAGTCTGCCGCAGCGGCTGCATGTGGCGGCGCCGCCGTCGCAGTTGAAGAGCGTCCGGGCGGAGGTGCGGGCGCGGGCGCGGGACGCGGACGAGGCGGCGAAGCGGGCGCAGGAGGCGAAGGACGCGGCGGAGCGCGCGGAGGCGCACCGGCAGGGGCTCGCGGCGTTCGTCGCGGAGGGCGGGCCGCGGCTGGCGGAGGCGCGGGAGGCGCAGGAGCGGTTGACGACGGAGCTGGCGTGGCTGGCGACGGAGCGGGAGACGGCGGGCGCGGAGCACCGGGAGCAGGCGCGGCGTGCGGCGGAGTCGGTGGACCGGGCGACGCAGGCGGGGCTGGAGGCGCGGGTCGCGCAGCAGGCCGCGCGGGTGATCGAGGAGCGGGCGGAGGCGGCGCGGACGGCGCGGGAGGGGGCGCTGGCGGCGGCGGAGCGAGCGCGTTCGGACGCGGAGGCGGCGGTGGCGCGGGCGGCGGAGGCGCGCGGGGAGCTGGACCGGCGTTCGGCGGAGGGCGAGGCGGAGGCGGCCGCGGGCGAGGTGGAGCTGCGGTCGGCGGCGGAGGCGGAGGCGCGGGCGCGGGAGAACGTCCGGGAGGTGTGCGGGGCGGATCCGGCGGGCGATCCGGACGTGATCGGCGAGCGTCAGCGGCTGGTGATGGCGCGGGTCGAGGAGCTGGGCGGGTTGCTGCAGGGCGGCGAGGCGGACGGTTCAGCGCTGCTGCCCGATGCGGACGTGGTGGCCGGGACGCCGGTGGGCGTGGGGGCGGCGGTGCCGGGCGAGCGGTTCGGCGCGCTGGTCGCGGTGGGCGCGGTCGACGACGCGGACTTCCTGGTCGGCGCGGTCCGGGCGGCCCGCTGGGTGCTGGTGGGCCCGGCGGAGGACGGGGAGCCGGGGCGCGGGACGTTCGCGCGGTGCGCCGTCGCCGCGCCCCGGCTGGTGGAGGACGGCCGGTAGGTCAGCGCCGGTCGTCGCGGTCATCGTCGTCGTCCCCGGGGACGAGGACGTGCAGGAGCCAGCCGACGACGCCGACGACGATCGCGCCCCAGAACGCCGGCCAGAACCCGCTCACGTGGAACGCCAGGTGGAGGCGTCCGGCGAGGGCGCTGGTCAGCCAGAGCAGCAGGCCGTTCACCACGAGCCCGATGAGCCCGAGGGTGAGGACGTAGAAGGCGCAGCCGAGGGTCTTGACGATCGGCTTGATGACGGCGTTGACGAGGCCGAAGATGACCGCGACGCCGAGCACTGTGAGCGCGCGGTGGGCGGTGTCCCGGCCGGTGAGGGTGATGCCGTCGATCAGCGCGGTGGCCGCCCAGAGGGCGATCGCGGTGATGACGACCTTGAGGAGAATGCGCACACCACGATGATGGTGGTGGAGATCGCGATATCCATCCCTCTGCGCGGCGATTCGCCGAGTCTGTCGCTCATCATCCGGAACGACCGGGCGACGTCCGGGGGGACGAGGGTCAGTCGGCGCGGTCGAAGAACGGGGAGCGGGCGGAGACCTGGGAGCCGCGCGCCGCCGGTCCGGCCTGGGCGGGGGCGGGGGTGGGCGCGGGGGCGGGGGCCTGGCGGGGGAGGGGCGGGGCGGCGGCGCCGCCGTTCTGCCGGACGCGGGCGAGTTCGCGCTGGAGGCGGCGCTTCTCCATCTCCAGGGTGGTGAGCGACTCCTCGTGCTCCTCGCGCAGGTAGCGCAGGTCGCGGCGGGCGCGCAGGAGGCGGCCGGCGCCGGCGAAGGTGAGCATCGCGCCGACGACGAAGACGACGGCGACGGCCGCGCCGGCGAGGAAGACCTGCCATTCGTTGTGGATGCCGGGGACGGCCTGGCCGAAGGCGGTGATGTGCGAGGGGTCGGTGTTGTCCATGATGATCCCGGCCGCGACGGCGGCGGCCGCGGCGAGCAGGAGCAGTCCGATGAACGCCATGTGCAGATCTCCTCTGCGGTGACTCCGGAGGGGGTTCGGAGGTGCACCACCATGCCAGACGGGAAGCCGATCATGTCGAATTCGCCAGATAAATGCAGGTCAGGGGCTATTAGTCCGGTTCAACGACCCGGGGTTGCCCGCCGAGCGCGCTGGGTAGTGAACGGGCCATGCCTTTGGAGGCCATCGTTTTCGACCTGGACGGCGTGCTGATCGACTCCGAGCCGGTGTGGGAGGAGGTGCGGCGCGGGTACGTCGCGTCCCACGGCGGGCGGTGGCTGCCCGACACGCAGCAGCGGCTCATGGGGATGAGCACCGAGGAGTGGGCCCGCTACATCGCGACCGACCTCGTCGACGGCGTCACCGCGGAGGAGGTCGCCTACACGGTGATCGACGAGATGTCCCAGCGGTACGCGGACGGGCCGCCGCTGCTGCCGGGCGCCACGGAGGCCGTCCGCCGGCTCGGCGCGTACCGGCCGCTCGGGCTGGCCAGCTCGTCGCCGCGCGCGCTCATCGACCTGGTCCTCGGGCAGCTCAGGCTGGACGTGCTGTTCCGCGTGGCGGTGTCCACCGAGGAGGTCGACGAGGGCAAGCCCGCGCCGGACGGCTACCTCGCCGCGGCCGCGCGGCTGGGCGTCCCGGCGGAGGACTGCGTCGCGATCGAGGACTCCGGCAACGGCCTGCGCTCGGCACACGCGGCCGGGATGACGGTGGTCGCGATCCCGCGCGAGGCGCACCCGCCGTCCGACGACGCGCTCGCGCTCGCCGCGCACGTCGCGAAGGACCTGGACGAGCTGACGCCCGACCTGCTCGCCGCCCTCTGATCCGTCTCGGGGACGGCTGTCGGTGACCGCTCATAGGATGGGCCGATGGCCTCCCCCGACTTCCTCGAAACCCCGGAGACGCTCGACACGCTGCGGCGCGTGTTCGGATACGACGCGTTCCGGGACGGGCAGCGGGAGATCATCGAGCATGTGGTGTCCGGCGGGGACGCGCTCGTCCTGATGCCGACCGGCGGCGGCAAGTCGCTGTGCTACCAGATCCCGGCGCTGGTCCGGAAGGGCACCGGCGTGGTGATCTCGCCGCTGATCGCGCTCATGCAGGACCAGGTGGACGCGCTGCGCGCGCTCGGTGTGAACGCCGGGTTCCTCAACTCCACGCAGGACCTCGACGAGCGCCGCGTCGTCGAGGCGCAGTTCCTCGCGGGCGAGCTCGACCTCCTCTACCTGGCGCCGGAGCGGCTGCGCGTCCCGGCGGCGGTCGAGCTGCTCGACCGGGGCGACGTCGCGCTGTTCGCGATCGACGAGGCGCACTGCGTGTCGCAGTGGGGCCACGACTTCCGGCCCGACTACCTGATGCTGTCCGGCCTGCACGAACGCTGGCCGGACGTGCCGCGCATCGCGCTGACCGCGACGGCGACGGAGGCGACCCGCGCGGAGATCGCGTCCCGGCTCCGGCTGGAGGACGCCCGGCACTTCGTGGCGAGCTTCGACCGGCCGAACATCCAGTACCGGATCGAGCCGAAGACCGACGCCAAGCGGCAGCTCCTCCGGCTGCTGGAGACCGAGCACAAGAACGACGCGGGCATCGTGTACTGCCTGTCCCGCAACTCGGTGGAGAAGCACGCCGCGTTCCTCACCGAGAACGGCATCGAGGCCCTCCCGTACCACGCGGGCCTGGACGCGGAGACGCGCGCCACGAACCAGGCGCGGTTCCTGCGCGAGGACGGCCTCGTCATCGTCGCGACGATCGCGTTCGGCATGGGCATCGACAAGCCGGACGTCCGGTTCGTCGCGCACCTCGACCTGCCCAAGTCCGTGGAGGGCTACTACCAGGAGACGGGACGCGCCGGACGCGACGGCCTGCCGTCCACGGCGTGGCTCGCCTACGGGCTGCAGGACGTCGTCAACCTCCGCAAGATGATCGACGCCGGGGAGGGCGACCCCGCGTTCCGCCGCCGCCAGTCCCAGCACCTCGACGCGATGCTGGCGCTCTGCGAGGCCGTCGAGTGCCGCCGCGTCCAGCTGCTCAACTACTTCGGGCAGCCGGGCGAGCCGTGCGGCAACTGCGACACGTGCCTGTCGCCGCCGGAGACGTGGGACGCGACCGTCCCGGCGCAGAAGGTGCTGTCGGTGATCGTCCGGCTGGAGCGGGAGCGGCGGCAGAAGTTCGGCGCGGGGCACATCATCGACATCCTGCTCGGCAAGAAGAACGCCAAGGTCATCCAGTTCGACCACGACGCGCTGAAGTCGTTCGGCATCGGCGCGGAGCTGCGCGAGGCGGAGTGGCGCGGCGTCGTCCGGCAGCTGCTGGCGCAGGGGCTCGTCGCGGTCGAGAGCAACCACGGCACGCTCGTGCTGACCGACGCGAGCGCGGACGTGCTGCGCGGTGAGCGCAAGGTGCCGATGCGCCGCGAGCCGGAACGGGCCGCGGCGAAGACGGCGAAGGCCGCCAAGGACCGCAAGGCCCCCGTCGAGCTGCCCGCCGAGGCGGCGCCGGTCTTCGAGCGGCTGCGCGCCTGGCGCGCCGCGACCGCGAAGGAGCAGGGCGTCCCCGCCTACGTGATCTTCCACGACGCGACGCTCCGCGAGATCGCGACGGCGCTGCCGTCCTCGCTCGCCGAGCTGGGCAAGGTGAACGGCGTCGGCGAGAACAAGCTGGCCAAGTACGGCGAACAGGTTCTCGAAACGCTCGCCGAAACGGCCTGACCGGCGCCTGGAGCGGAGCTCTAGCGGAGCGGAAGGCGCCGGTCAGGCCGCCCTTGCTGGGGGGCGTGGGGGGTCGTCCCCCCACCATGACGCTGATCGTTCAGGTGAGGGCGGTGGAGATCTCGCGGGCGGCGCGGTGGCCGGACTCGACGGCGCCGTCGATGTATCCGGCCCAGCGGGTGGCGGTCTCGGTGCCGGCCCAGTGCAGCGGCCCGACGGGCGAGCGGAGCGCCGGGCCGAACCGGGTCAGCGTGCCGGGCGTCGCGAACGCGCCGTAGCAGCCGCGCGAGTACTCCTCCTCCGCCCAGTCCCGCTCGATGAACGCGATCGGGTCGCGGGCGCGCGGCCCGAAGTATCCGGCGAGGTCGGCGAGGACGCGTTCGCGGCGCGCCGCCGGGTCGAGGCGCGCCGCAGCGTCGGCGTGCCGGCCTTCCAGGAACCCGACGAGGACGCCGGGCGCGCCGTTCTCCGGCGTGTTGTCGAAGACGACGGCGAAGCCGCGCCGGTCGCTGTTGGCCTGGCCGCTGAACCCGTCCGCGCGCCAGAACGGCTCGTCGTACACGACGTTCACCTTGATCACGCGGCCCATCGGCATCCGCTGGACGAGCTGGTCGCGGTCGCCGGGCAGGCCGGGCGCGTACCGGATGCGGGCGGCGAGCGGCGGCGGGACGGCGATCACGGCGCGACGTGCCCGCACTTCCGCGCGGGGCGTGCGGAGGTGGACGGAGTCGTCGGTCCAGGCGATCTCGGTGACGGGCGCGTCGAGCACGACCCGGTCGCCCAGCTCGTCGGCGAGGGCGAGCGCGATCCGCTGGGAGCCGCCGGAGACGCGGTCCTGCTGGGCGCCGCCGGTCGTCTCGATCAGCGGGTCGAGGCCGCCGGCGGACGCGACGTAGAAGGCGGCCCACAGCGCGGACATGTCGTCGGGTTCGGCGGCGAACACCGCCTGCGTGATCAGCCGCATGAAGGAGCGGCCGGCGCGCGTGTGGAGGTTGCGCCGGATCCAGGTGCCGAACGTCCGGGTGTCGAGCCAGGCGGCGTGCTCGGCCGCCCAGGGCTCGCCGGTCGGGACGCGGCGGGCGATCCGGTCGAGGTGCGCGGAGCCTTGGCCGATGTCGAGGATCGCGGCCGGGGAGAGGCGCGGGATGCGTCCCTTGTACTCGCTGCGGCGCCCGCCGAACTCGGCGATGTGGCGGCCTTCGTCGTAGGTGGGGTAGGTGGTGAGGCCGAGGTCGCGGATCAGCGCGAGCACCTCGCCCTGGCCTGGTCCGACCCATTGGCCGCCGACCTCGATCGGCCCGCCGCCCGGGAGTTCGCCGTTCAGGAGCCGCCCGCCGACGCGGTCGCGGGCCTCCAGGACGACGACGTCATGCCCGTCCCGTACCAGGTCACGGGCCGCGACGAGCCCTGCCGCACCGGCTCCGACGACCACCACGTCCGCTTCCACGGGCCCTCCCATACGGATCGGATCACACATACATCATGTATGTGTTATACATGACGCGTGGAGAACGTCAAGAGCCGGCGCGAGCAGTACGTCGAGAGCACCCGCGCCGCCCTCCTGGACACCGGCCGCCGCCACTTCACCGAGCGCGGCTTCGCCGACGTCTCCGCCGAGGAGCTCGTCCGCGCCGCCGGGCTCACCCGCGGCGCCCTCTACCACCACTTCGACGGCAAGCAGGGCCTCTTCCAGGCCGTCTTCGAGGAGTACGAGGACCAGGCCGCCCAGCGGATCGCCGCCGCGATGGCCGCCGCGGGCGGCGACCCGTGGCAGCGCGCGATCGCCGGCGTCCGCGCGTTCCTCGACATCTGCGCCGAGCCCGGCTACCGGCAGATCGTCCTGCTCCAGGGCCCCATCGCGCTCGGCTGGCCGCGCTGGCGTGAGCTCGACCAGCGCTACCTCGGCGCCCTGCTGGAGGACGGGCTCACCGCCGTCCTCGGCACCGCCCCCGCCCATCCCCTGCCGCTCACCGCCGCCGCCGTCTACGGGGCGCTCACCGAACTCGCGCTCACCATCGCCGACGCCGCCGACCCCGCTCAGGCCCGTGACCAGGCCGTCCAGCTGGCCGCCGCAATGCTGAAGGGCGTACGCACCTTCCACTGAGCGGTCCGGATACGCAGAGACGATTCCCAGGGTTCTCCCAGGATCCGCAACGGACTCCTACCAGCCGCCGCCGGTCTAATGGCCACCATGCGAACCAACAGGAAGACCATCGCCGCCGGTGCCGGCGCGGCCGGGCTGCTCGGGCTCGGCCTGTACCTCGCCGTCCCCGCCGCCGCGAACTCCGCCCCGTCCCCCTCCCCCTCCTCCACGACCGCCGCGCCGAAGAAGCACAACGGGCACGGCAAGCGCCTGGCCCCGCTGCGCCGCGTCCGCGGCGTGCACGGCGAGGCGACCGTCCGCCGCAAGGACGGCTTCCACCTCGCCGACTGGCAGCGCGGCAAGATCACAGCCGTGTCCGGGACGACCCTCACCGTCCGCAGCGCCGACGGCGCCACCTGGACGTGGACCACCAACGGCGACACCCGCGTCCGCAAGGACGGCGGCAAGTCGACGGTGTCCGCGCTGGCCAACGGCGCGCAGGTCTTCGTGCTGGGCGAGCGCTCCGGCGACACGCGCACCGCCAGGCTCGTCCGCGAGCCGAAGAAGCGCTGACCCCGGAGAACTCCGGCCGGGCCGCCCGGGCCGCGGGGCGCTGATCTTCGCGGCCCGGGCGGGTCCGCCGGGGCGGTCGGCGCGGGCGGGTAGTTTCGGGGCAGGGAACGGTGGCCGGGCGCGATGCCCGGCCGGAGGCCGACAGCGGGAGCGGATGAGCGAGAACCGGCGGGTGCTCGTCGTGGACGACGAGGCCAACATCCGCGACCTCATCGAGGTCGCGCTGCGCTTCCACGGCTTCGCCACCGTCACGGCGGCGTCCGGGGAGCGGGCGCTGCGCGCGGCCGCGGACGAGCGGCCCGACCTCGTCCTGCTGGACGTCATGCTGCCCGACCTCGACGGGTTCGAGGTGTGCCGGCGGCTCCGCGCGGGCGGCGACCAGGTCCCGGTGATCTTCCTGACCGCGCGGGACACCCCGTCCGACACGGTCACCGGCCTCACCCTCGGCGGCGACGACTACGTCACCAAGCCGTTCTCGATCGAGGCGCTGATCGCGCGGGTGCGGGCGGTGCTGCGGCGGACGGCCCCGCCCGCCGGCGGGGTGCTGCGCGTCGCCGACCTGGAGCTGGACGAGGGCCAGTGGACGGTCCGCCGCGGCGGCGTCGAGGTGGAGCTGTCGCCGACGGAGTTCCGGCTGCTCGCGCACCTGATGCGCAACGCCGGGATGGTGCTGTCGCGCGCCCAGCTGCTGGAGAGCGTCTGGGGCTGGGACCACGGCAACCCGCAGGTCGTCGAGACCTACATCAGCTACCTGCGGCGCAAGCTCGACCCGCTGGGCACGCCGCTCATCCACACCCAGCGCGGGGTCGGGTACGCGCTGCGGCCATGACGCTCAACGCCCGGCTGCTCGCCGGCCTGCTCGCCGTCACCCTCGCCGGGCTGACGATCATGGGGCTGGTCAGTGCGCTCGTCCTGCACGGGTACCTGATGCACCGGGTGGACGGGCAGCTCCAGGCGACGCGCGACCGGGCGATCGCGCGGCTGGTCCGGCCGGGGCTGCCCGAGCAGGGCGTGGCGCCGGCCCGGTTCGTGGTGCTGGCGGTCGGCCAGAACGGGCAGGTCCGGGTGCTCAGCGGCGACGCGCCGCCCCCGGACCACGCGGTCGGCGAGGTCGAGCACCTCGGCACCGCCGGCCTCGCCGCCCGCGCGCGCTCGCTCGAACCGTTCTCGCTGCCGGGTCTGCGCGCCGTCGCCCGTCCGTGGCGCAACGGCACCGTCGTCGTCGCGTCGCCGCTGGACGAGATCCACTCGGCCGTCCGGAACCTGGTCCTCACCGAGGTCGCGACCGGCGCGCTGCTGCTCGCCCTGCTGACCCTGCTCGGCCGGTGGCTGATCCACCGCGGGCTGCTGCCGCTGGACCGGATGGCCGCGACCGCGCACGCGATCACCGCGGGCGGCGACCTGCGCGCCCGCATGCCCTGCCCCGGCCCCCGCACCGAGACCGCGCGGCTCGCGGCCGCCGTCAACGTCATGCTCGACCGGATCGAGCAGGCGTTCTGGGCCCGCAGCCGCTCCGAGGCCCGCGTCCGCGAGTTCGCCGCCGACGCCTCGCACGAGCTGCGCACCCCGCTCACCACCATCCAGGGCTACGCCGAGCTGTACCGGCACGGCGCCCTCGGCCCGGGCGAGCTGCCGGACGCGATGCGCCGCATCGAGGACGAGGCGAGCCGGATGAACCGGCTGGTCACCGACCTCCTCGAACTCGCCCGCCTCGACCGGGAGGCCACCGTCCAGCCCGCCCCGGCCGACCTCGTCGCGCTCGCGCGGGACGCGGTCGCCGACGCCACCGCCGCCTCGCCCGACCACCCCGTCCGGCTGGAGGCGCCCGGCACGCTCGTCGCGGACGTCGACGAGGCCCGGATCCGGCAGGTCTTCGCGAACCTGCTCGCCAACGTCGCCGCGCACACCCCGCCCGGGACCCCGGTGACCGTCCGGCTCGCGCCCGGCGTCATCGAGGTCGCCGACGAGGGGCCGGGCATGGCCCCCGAGGACGCGGCCCGCGCGTTCGAGCGGTTCCACCGCGCCGAGCAGGGCAGCGGCGGCGCCGGGCTCGGCCTGCCGATCGTCGCCGCCATCGCCGCCGCCCACGGCGGACGCGCAGAGCTGCTGTCCCGCCCGGGCGGGGGGACGACCGTCCGCATCACGCTCCCGGAACCCGAGCGGACGAACCCCGACCCGCCGTAAGAACCCGTCCAGGTGCCACGTTCCGCGACGTTCAACGCAATGCCGTCCGAACGCCGCATCGGGCGGCGAACGTCCGTCATCTTCTGTCGATTCTTTGGTGAAGCGACGGGAAACAGAACAGTGACCTGAGACACATGCGGAGTTATGATCGCTTCGAGGCCAGCGACACTACGGGTCTCCGCAGTTACTGGGCGCATCTGACGCGCGTCCAACCTCGCGCCAGATGCACGGCAGGACGGTGAGGTCGGACCAGCATGCGGCAAGGCGAGATCCTGTCCCGCCGGTGCGGCCTTTCCGAACGTCTGTTCCCGCGTTCCCTCGTCCATCCCCGCCTGCTCCCGGGCAAGCCGCGACGTGGGGACTCCAGCGAGGAGGCAACATGACCTACGTCGAGCAAGAGTCCACTCCTCAGACCCCGCCCGCGGTCGCCGACCCCGCCCCCCTCGGGCTGGCCGCGTTCGCCCTCACCACGTTCCTTCTCTCCGCCAAGAACGCCCAGTGGACCGACGGCACCGACGCCTGGCTCGGCTACGCGCTCGGCTACGGCGGCCTCGTCCAGCTCCTCGCCGGCATGTGGGAGTTCCGCAACCGCAACGTGTTCGGCTCGACCGCCTTCTCCACGTACGGCGGCTTCTGGATCGGCCTCGGCCTGTACATCCTGCTCGTCTCGCCCAAGGCGACGGCGCCCGACCAGGTGCACAACGACCTCGGCTGGATCCTGCTGGCCTTCGCGATCTTCAACACGTACATGCTGCTGTGGAGCACCCAGGTGAACTGGGCGGTCTTCGGCGTCTTCCTCACCCTGGAGATCACCGAGATCGTGCTGTTCATCGGCGAGTTCTCCGCCAACGAGTCGACGATCAAGGTCGGCGGCATCATCGGGGTGATCACCGCCCTGGTCGCCTGGTACACCTCCGCGGCGGGGGTCATCAACGGGATGCTCGGCCGCACCGCCCTCTTCGTCGGCAAGCCGATGTTCAACCTCACCGCCACCAGGCCCTGACCCCGCAGGACCCCGAAGGCCCCTCGCCCACCGGACGGGGGGCCTTCGCCGTGCGCGCCGGCGCCGTCAGAGGGAGGGCCCCGGCCCGTCGTCGTTCAGCCACTCCCAGGCGATGCGCGCGGCTTCGAGCGCGAAGCGCCCGAGTGCGGCCAAGGCCGCGACCTGCCGCCAGTTCCAGCGACGGTGAGGCTTGCTCATCCAGATCACCTTCCCTTTCCCCCACAGGACAAGGCCCGGACCGCGTCCGACCGGCACACTCTCCGCACAGTGACCTACCCCGAACCGCCCAGCAGATATCGAACACAAGTTCGAAGTCAGCTAAAATCAGACACGAGCCCGGCGGACGGTCAGACCTCGATGCCGAGGGCCGCGCAGGCACCGTCCACGGCGGCCCGGCGGAGCTCGGCCTCGGGCACGTCCGCAAACTGGATCGTGCAGTCCTGGACGCCGCCGAAGGCGATCGCCGCCCGGGTGGCCTGCTCCAGCGTGGGCTCGGGGCCGTGCAGCAGCCTTCCGAACCGTGCACGCCACTGCATGACGAGGTCGATCAGCCCGAGGTCGGCGAGCGTGGTCAGCTCGCTGAGCATGAGGACGATCCCCTGGCGGTTGCGGTAGTGGAAGTCGAAGTAGCCCTCCAGCAGGGCGCGGGGCTCCACCTCGTCCAGCGCCTCCTGGGCGGCCAGGAACGCCTCCTCCTCGTCGATGATCGGCTGCACGATGCTGCGGACCAGGTCCTCGCGCGACGAGAAGTGGTAGTAGAGCGCCGGCTTGGTGATGCCGAGCCGGTCGGCGATCTCCTGCAGGCTGGTCCGCTGCACGCCCTTGCGGGCGAACAGTTCGCGGGCGGCCTCCTGGATCCGCTGCTTGGTGTCGGAGGGGCGAGGCATGCCGCCAGCGTAGCTGACTTAACGGTAGGTAAGTGATCGTGTTACGCTTACCGACCGTTAAGTAAGGAGACATGGCCATGCGGATCCTCATCTCCGGCGCCAGCGTCGCCGGCCCGGTACTGGCGTACTGGCTCACCAGGCACGGCTTCTCCGCCACCGTCGTCGAGCGCGCGCCGGACCTGCGCAAGACCGGCGGCCACGCCGTCGACCTGTTCCGTCCCGCGATGGACATCGCGGAGCAGATGGGCGTGCTCCCCCGCCTGGAGGAGCGGGCCACCGGCACGAACCGGCTGACCATCCGCCCCGAAGGCGCGCGCCGCCCCGTCCGGGCCGACCTCTCCAAGATCTTCAGTCGCGCCTCCGACCGGCACCTGGAGGTCATGCGCGACGACCTGAGCGAGATCTACCACGGCGCCACCCGCGACGACGTCGAGTACGTCTTCGGCGACTCGATCACCGCGATCTCGCCCGACGGCGAGGTCCGCTTCGAGAACGGCGCCCCGCGCCGCTTCGACCTCGTCGTCGGCGCGGACGGCCTGCACTCCAACGTCCGCCGCCTCGTCTTCGGCGACGAGTCCCGGTTCAGCACGTTCGCCGGCGCCTACCTCGGGGTCCTGACCCTGCCCAACGCCGCCGGCCTCGACGGCGAACTCCTCATGCACGTCGGCGTCGGCCGGACCGTCGGCATGTACGGCGCCCGGCACCTCGACGACGCGCGCGCCCTGTTCCTCTTCCGCAGCGACCGCGAACTCGACTACCACCACCGCGACGTGCCCCGGCAGAAAGAACTCCTGCGCGACGCGTTCAGCGGCATGCACCCCGACGTGGACCGCTGGCTGGACGAACTCGACCGCACCCCCGCGTTCTACTTCGACTCGATCACCCAGCTCCACATGGACACCTGGTCACAGGGCAGGACGACGCTCGTCGGCGACGCGGGCTACAGCCCCGGCGCGGCCGTCGGCGGCAGCACCACCCTCGCCATCGTCGGCGCCTACGTCCTCGCCGGGGAACTGGCACGCGCGGACGGCGACCACGACCGCGCCTTCCCCGCCTACGAACGCGCGATGAGCGGCCCCGTACGCGGCAGCCGCGCCGTCGCGCTGAGCGCGGCGAAGACCCTGATCCCCACGTCCCGCCTCGGCGTCCGCGGCCTGGCCCAGGGCGCCCGCCTGATCTCCGCCCTGCCCGCCGCCCCCAGCCGCGCCCTCCTGCGCCTCACCACCAAGAGCGCCCGCCTCTACAACTCCATGCCGCTCGAGAGCTACTGACGACCCGCCAGACCGTATGGGGTTGGCCAAGGAAAGCGCGCCCGCGGGTCGCGTCCGCCCGCTGAGGGAAGGGTGGCCCTGTCACGGCGCAGACGTGGCGCACCCACGACCCAGGGGCATGCATGGAGGCGGCTGCCGGCCGACAGCAGGAGCAGGCCCTGCTCCTGCTGCTGGAGAAGATGCACTTCGTGTCGCCGGATCGGCTCCCGTCGTTCTTCAATGGGTACGCGGCCGATCTCGGGGTCCGCGCGATGACCATCTTCCTGGCCGATCTCCGCCAGGACACCCTGGTCTCCCTCCCGGAAGGGCCCGACCAGCCGTCCCTGCGGCTGGGAGTGGACGACACCGAGGCCGGACGCACTTACCGCACCGGCCAGTTGCAGACGTCCGAGCACCGCGCCGGCGGACTCCAGCTGTGGCTCCCGATGAACGACGGGATGGACCGCATCGGCGTCCTGGAAGTGCGGACCGACACGCTCGACCAGGGCACCCTGCAGGTCTGCCGGACGCTGGCCTCGCTGCTGGCCCTCGCCGTCATCGGAAAGGGCGGCCACAGCGACGCCTACTCACGGCTCCAGCGCAGCGCACCGCTGAAACTCGAAGCGGAGATGGCATGGGCCTACATGCCGCCCCGCACGATGGGAACCGAGCAGGTCACCTCCAGCGCCGTCCTCGAACCCGCCTACGACCTGGGCGGCGACGCCTTCGACCATTCGCTGATCGAGGGGGAGCTGCACATCACCGTCCTGGACTCGATGGGCCATGACCTGCTGTCCGGGCTGACGTCGACGGTCGCCATGTCCAGCTGCCGGAACGTGCGCCGCAGCAGCAGCGGATCGCTGCGGGAGATCGTCGCCACCGTCGACACCAACCTCGCCACCTGGTTCCCTGACCGGTTCATCACCGGCGTCTTCGCCCACCTCGACCTCGCCAACGGCACGCTGAACTGGATCAACTGCGGCCACCCGACCCCGCTGCTGCTCCGCGACCAGAACCCGGTCCCCGGCGCCCTGGACCGCGACCCGCAACTACCGCTCGGCATCGCCCACCATCTCGCCGGCGATCACACCCCGCACGCCTGGAGGATCGACACCGTCCAGCTCCAGCCCGGTGACCGCGTCCTGCTCTACACCGACGGCGTCACCGAGGCGGAGGCACCGGACGGCACGCGCTTCGGCCAGGAACGCTTCACCGACTTCATCATCCGCGCCATCGCCGCCGGGGAGCCCACCCCCGAGGCCCTCCGCCGCCTGGTCAACAACATCCTCGCCTACCAGGACGGCCGCCTCAGCGACGACGCCACCATCCTGGTATTCGAATGGCACCCGACCCGCACCTGACCCGCCCCCTCAGGCGGCCAGCTCCTCCAGACCCGTCCGAACCCAGCTGAGATCCAGTTCGTCAGCCGCCCCGCGGGCAGCCTCAACCAGCAGGGCCCGCTCGGGATCGTCCACGGCCAGCTCACCGGCGAGCAGCAACTGCGCCGCGGCGACCTGCGGCCGCATGCCAGCCGCCGACCGCAGATGAAGCGAGCGCCGCAGCATATGCAGGCCCTCTTCGCGCTCACCGTCACCGAGCACATGCCAGGCCAAGTGGCGAAGCACCATCGCCTCAAGCATCAAGTCGCCCTCGTCCTGGGACGCTCGCAGCGCCTCCGCGTAATGCGCCTTCGCTCCAGCACTGTCGTCGCGGACGTTGTCGAGAAGCGCACCCCAGTGGAACTCGCCCCACCCGTGCGTCCTCGGGTCGGCGGCAGCGAACCGGTACCCGGCCTCCGCGGTCTCGTAGTCATCCGGCAGCGGGTCGAGCTTGAAGAGCAGACGCGTGTAGGCGAGCCGAGCGGCGAGCAGCCGCGCCGGCACCGACTCCGGATCAAGCGCCGCTATCGCCGCAGCCGCGGCCTCGATCCCGTCGCCCCTGAACAAGAACCGCTCGTAAAGAATCTCGGCCTTCAACTCAAGCGCTTCAGCACTCACATCATCGACCAGCAGCGCAGCAGCATGGTCCCAGTCCCCGAGCACATGGAGACGGCGGGCCGTAGCCAAACCCGGGTAGGCGTCATCACCAATCACACCACCTACGCTAGAGGCCGCCAATGTAGGCGGTCAAGCAATCAATGACGACTACATGACTCCAGCGCCGCGCCCGCACGCCCCGATCCGGCGCACCACCCAGCCCTGCTCCGCAAACCTGGGAACTCAACGACCGCCTGCAGGATCAGCGGCGTACGGCGGCCGTCCGAGCGCGGTCGCATGGACGGCCCGCCGCGATTCAGGATCACGGGAGGCGAGGGACGGTCAGCGGGTCGCGCGGGCGAAGTCCACGGCGCTGGGCAGGCCGCGCGGGTGACCAACAGAACGGGACCGTCCAGGTCCTCGCTGTCCCGCACCGCCACCATGTCCACCACCGCCTCGGCCGCGTCCGCCAACTCGCCCCAGTCCTTCCCGCTGCGAGTGCTTTGCGTCAGACGAGACCCGCCAGTCCAACGCACTCGGCGCCGTTGTTCAGGCTTCGCTCGCGGGTCACTGCGTTGACTTGCGGCGTGTCGTCCTCATAACGCCGTTCTTAAGGACGACACGCCGCAAGTCAACGAACCGTCAGAGGCGGCCGCCAACCACGATCAGGCTTTCGGGAGGCGGGGACGGTTGCGGGAGCGTCAGTGGGTCGCGCGGGCGGAGTTGACGGCGCTGCGCAGGGCCGCACGGGTGACCAGGAGAACGGGACCGTCCGGATCCTTGCTGTCCCGCACCGCCACCACGTCCGCCACCGCCCCGGCCGCGTCCGCCAACTCACCCCACTCCCCGCCGATCTCCCCGCTTGGAGTGCTTTTGCGTCAGACGAGACCCGCCAGTCCAACGCACTCGCCGCCGTTGTTCAGGCTTCGCTCGCGGATCACTGCGTTGACTTGCGGCGTGTCGTCCTCATAACGCCGCTCTTAAGGACGACACGCCGCAAGTCAACGAGCCGGCAGGGGTGGACAGCCCGCTGCGGCTCAGGCTCGTGGGAGGCGGGGGACGATTGCGGGCCGGTCAGCGGGTCGCGCGGGCGGAGTCCACGGCGCTGCGGAGCGCCGCGCGGGTGACCAGCAGGACGGGACCGTCCGGGTCCTTGCTGTCCCGCACCGCCACCGCATCCGCCACCGCCCCGGCCGCGTCCGCCAACTCAACGCAGTTCCCGCCGTTGGAGGCACTGTGATTGCTCTTGCGCCATGCAAGCCCCGCAAGCTCAACGCACTCGCCGCCGTTGTTCAGGCTTCGCTTTGACTTCCGCCACGTCAGGTCACTCAACTCCATGCAGCCAGTGTCATGCGCAAGGGCGCGGCTGTCGCGGGTCCAATATCGGCCAGCGGAAGTCCCGCGTCCACGGACATCGACGGGCCAGCCGTCGAGCCAAAGGCGCGGCAGGGTGACTGGATGCTGCACGCGGTAGGCAACCGGGCCGGCCAAGAGAAGGCGCGTGGTGGGTGGCGAGACCGGGGCGGGGCCGACACGGTCGACACCGGGAAGTCCCTGGCGTCGGTGTGCTGAGGCGAGGGCGTACTGGACCGCGGAAGGCGACCTCAGCAGGGGTGGACGGCCCGCCGCAACCCAAGTGCGGGACGCCGTGGACGGTTTTCGAACGGTCAGCGGTCGCGCGGGCGGAGTTCACACCGCACACAGGGCCCACGAATGATCAGGACTACGCGCCCGTTGGGATGGCAGTGCACGGCGGGCCGTCGGAGCGGTGTCGAGTGGACGACCCGCTGCGACTCAGGCTCGCGGGAAGCGTTGGGACGGTTGCGGAAAAGCCGGCGGGTCACGCGGGCAGAGTTCGCGGCGCCGCACAGAGCCGCACGGGTGCCTAGAAGAGCGCGACGTCCGAGGCCTGGCGATGCGCAGCGGGCCGCCCGGGAGGGATCGGGTGGATGGACGCTGCAACTCAAGCTTGGGGGAGGCCGGGGGACGGTTGCAGGACGGTCAGCCTCTCGCGGGTGCGGAGTTCACCGGCGCTGCGCAGAGCCGTACGAGTGATCATGAGAACTCAACCGTCAGGAAATGGCGGCGCGCGGCGGGCCATCCGGGACGGGGTCGGCGGACGGCCCGCCGCGACTCAGGCTTGTGGAAGGCGGGGGACGCTTGCGGAGGATCAGCGGGTCGCGCGGGCGGAGTCCACGGCGCTGCGCAGAGCAGCGCGGGTGACCAGGAGGACCGGGCCGTTCGGGTCCTTGCTGTCCCGCACCGCCACCGCACCGGCCGCATCCGCCAACTCGACGCAGTTGCCGCCATTGGAACCGGTGTAGCTGCTCTTGCGCCACTTCGCGTTTGTCAGGTCCATCTCTCCTGCATGACCTTTCTAATCAGGTCGCGCGACATGTCTTCGGTGAGCGCCCGGGAGCGAAGCGCGATCAGGGTTCGCGTGAGCATTGCCAGGTCCGTGGGGTCGTCCGTCGTGAGCGCTCGTATGGCCGTCTCGACATAAGCGACTTCACTGCGGTCGTCCATCGTCGCGACCACGAACGCGCCCATGTTGCCGTCATGCTCGCCACTTGCCAACACTACTTGAACCGTGACGTTGGGCAACATGCTCATCTCGATGAGGTGCTCGAGTTGTCCCCTGGTCGTCTCAGGTGTGCCTACGGGGCGGTAGAGCGCCTGCTCATCGACCAGGAGGACAAGGTTCGGGGGGACCCGCTTCTCATTGCCGCTGATGATGTCCTGGCGGCTGAGCCGCGCCTCTATGGCTTCCTCGTTGCCGCGCAGGAGAGCTGACGCATAAGCCGGGGTCTGGACGAGCCCGGCGATCAGCATGGGCTCCCAGGAAACCAGCGTTGCCGCGTCCGCCTCGATCTTGGGCCAGTCGAACCAGATAGGGACCGGATGGCCGTTTCTGTTTAGGTCCTCCCAGAGCTTGATCAGGGCCCCGTCGGCTTCGAGTAGCCGATCCACGCTCTCAACGAAGGACCGAGTGGCACGCCTGGTGCCGTTCTCAATGCGGCTCACCTGCCCCTTACTGATGTTCGTGTGATCAGCGATGGACTGTTGCGTGACGCCCTTCGCCTCGCGCATCCGGCGCATCTGGCCACCGAAAGCGATCAGCGCGGGAGACTCCTTGGGACGTTGCCGTTTGGGGGGCATGAGCGCGAAGTTTCCTTCCTTGACACCTCGCCAGGAGGGCACACCTGTTGCCAGTCGTCGCCAAGGTGACTTGGCAACACCATGTTAGGCCGCAACCTTGCTAATTGTGTGGTGTTCGCCACACACAGTGAGAAGAGGGATCATGGACGAGGCGGCGGGGCGGGAGAACGAGATGGTGGTGAAGCATGACCTCGCGGTCGTCGCGGAGGTGCGGCGGTTCGTGCGGCTGGTCACCGGCCAGTGGGACATGGACGACTTCATCCCGTGCCTGGTGGCCAGCGAACTGGTCACCAACGCCCTGCGCTACGCGTCCGCGTCCGACGACGACGTGACGTTCCGGATCGGACGGACCGACGACGGCGCGCTGTGGATGGAGGTCCAGGACGCGACCTGCGACCTGCCCTGCATGCAGCGCGCCGACACCATCAGCGAGGCCGGACGGGGCCTGTTCATCGTCGACCAGTTCTGCCGCTGCTGGGGCGTCCGCCCCCTCGCCGGCAACACCGGCAAGGTCGTCTTCGCCGTCCTCGACACCGCTTGAAGACCAGCGGAGGGGCGGTCCCTCCCGTCCGCCCCTCCGCTCCCCACCGGCCGCACCGACGGCCCTACCCCGGTGAGTTCAGCACCACCTCGCCGGTCTGCGATGCCCGGACCGTGTGCGTCGCCCGACCCGCGCCGGCCACCGTCCAAGGCTTCGACGTGCACACCGGGAGGGAACGTCGGCGCAGCATCGAGGTCACCGAGGAGCCGACGATCGCGACCCTGAACGCCGGCACGGGAAAGACGCTGTGGAGATGGAACGGCCACCGGCTCGACATGTTGGCCGCGAACTCGTCATCCGCCCGCTGACTCACTCGAAGGCGACCCGCGACAGGGCGCGGGCGGCGAGGCGGCGGGCCTCGGCGGAGACCTGCACGGCGGGGGCGGCGGCCCGGTAGTCGACGGTGACCAGCACGTTCCCTCGCCGGACGACGACGCGGGCGCGCTGCGAGCCGTCCCCCTCGTCCCGGACCCCGGTGCACGCCTCGTCACCGAGGCCGGAGACGCGCGACGGGCAGTCCTTGTCGACGCGGCCGCCGAAGAACCCGTGCGCGATCTCCGAGGCGCCCCCGCCTGGGCCGTACTGGCGCCGCGTCCGCTCCAGCCGGACGCTCATCTCCGGTGGCGGACGATCGGCTCCCCACGCACACGATCGGTCATCGGGACGCCCGGAGTCGCCCTCGCCGCGGCCGTGCGCGTTCGGGACGTCGCGGGCGAGTGCGGCCTGGTCGAACACGCCGCACGCGTCCGGCAGCCGGCTCGCCTCGGTGCGCCCTGGCCACCACGGCCGCGTCCACGGGCTCCACCCGCCGACGACGAACACCACGACCACGGCCAGGACGGCGCCGATGAACACGGTCGCGATGCCCAGCCCCGTCCGGCCGATGGGTCCGGGCACCGACGTTCGGATCCGTGACCGGTACGGGCCGGACCTCGCGAGCACGTCGTCCACCAAGGCCGCCATCCGGCGGCGCCGAGCGAACGGGGAGAGTGCGCGATGCGGCAGCCGGCGGACCCCACCGCGCACGCTGGTGAGGGAGAGCTCGTATCCGGGCACGCCCCCGACGCGTGGCAGGAAGGCGACCTTCGCCACCTCCTGCCACGGGATCATCTCCTCGCGGCGGCCGGACCGCACGCGCACGCCGTCCCCGTCCACCCACGTCCGAGCCCACGGCGCGGCCCGTCCCATGGCGAAGAGCTGCACGAATACCAGGGGCAGCAGCCCGAACAGCGGCATGAGCCACAGGACGTGGAAGGCGAAAGCGGGCACGATGACCGCGACGTAAGCCACCAGCAGGACGTTCAAGGCGACCCAGCGGCCACGGGACGGCCGAAACACCGGGACGTCCGGCGCCGGCGCAGGGGCGCGAGGCTACCCACCGAGCCGATCACCAGAACGGCGCGGAACCACGATGGCCGGAACCGGGCCGCCACTGGCTGAGAGACTCGGCGGTATGGGCCGTTATCGACGTGATGTTGAGGTCGCTCCGTTTCCCCGCGAGCTGCTGGACCAGGTGGTGGGCGCGCTGCTGGACGCGGTGGAGGAGGCGCCGATCACCGAGAGCGGCTTCGAGTTCGGGGACGAGATCATCGACGGCGTGCGGCTGGTGGAGGGACGGCACCTCGCCGCCGGAGCCCGCTACCGAGGGGAAGAGGACGGGCTGACCATCGACGTGCACGTCCCCGCCTGGGACCGGGACGGCGGGTCGCGCATCGAGGTCACGGGCGTCTCCGGTGGTCATACGGTCAACCTGCGGCTGGACCTGCGCATGTCCGGACGACGGCTTCATTCCGTCCGCATCACCGGCGACTACCAGGGGCCGAAGCCGTTCCGCGGATTGCGGCGCGTGCGGTGGGAGGGGCACCTGCGCGCCGAGGAATGGTGGTCCGCGCCCGGCGCCAAGACGCCCCCGCTCTCCCTGCGGGTCGTGCACCGGTTCGCCATCGCCGAAGTGCGGATCGCACGGGGCAAGGGCAAGCGTGGACGCTGGTCCGTCCGGACCACGACGCGGCTCGGTGGACGCTCCCTCCTCCGTCCTCTCGCGGCGGTGTGGCTCGCCGCCAACCGGGCCCGCATCCTGCGCAAGCTGGACGAGGGCCTCGCTCAGGCGGCGACCGCCTGGAACGCCGAGGTGCCCCGCATGGCGAAACGTGGCCTGCAAGAGCGTCTCGAGTTCGAGCACCGGATCTCCCTCAAGGCCGTGCCCCGCGAATGGGCCGAGACGTATGTGGCCGAACTCCACCAGGGAACCGAGGGGCTGGTCTTCGACAAGCGCCACCTCTTCAAGAGCCCTGAGAGCACCTACGACGTGCGGCTTCTCAAGGGGAAGCACATCAGGCCGGGCACCAGGTACCGCATCACCTTCGCCCCGCCGTCCTCCACCTCCAAGGACAAGCGCAAGCCACTTGATCTGCACGTCACGGCGTGGGAGCTCGACGGGCCGAACCGCATCGAGTTCGCCAGACCGGACGATGCGCAGGCCGGGTGGGTCGAGATCGACAGCGCCCGCAGACCCACCCTCGTCCGCGCCGGGTTCACCGATACGTCCACGAGCGGCATCCCCGTCATGGCGGCGGCCGAAGCGGACCTCCAGCGCTGGTGGAGCACGGGCTCACTGCTCACCGGCACCGTCGAGATCCCGGTAGGCGGGGCGACCCTCGCCGTCGAGCGCGTCGCCGACGAGGACGGGCAATGGACGGTGGCGATCACCGCCGCCGTCGAAGGACGCGCCTGGGCGCGTCATCTGGTCGCGGTCGCCGGAGTGCTGTCCGGCCCGGCCTTGAAGCAGGCGTTCCGCGAGACCGCGGACACCTTCGCCGAAAGATGGAACAGCACCGTCCCCGGCGCCGGCACCGCCGATCAGGCCGCCGACGCCACACTCTCCGCCATCCTCGAACACTAGGAACCAGGCCCTGCTCCGACCCGCCAGGGGCGCCCTCGGGGCTGCCACGGCCCGTCCTGACGAAGGCCCGCCGTTGCCCACCGGGGGCCGCTGAGCGCCTATCCCATCGCGCCTGAGAGAGCCCTGCGGTGCCCGTCTGGTCAGCCTCCTGGAGATCGTTTCGAACTTTTTTGGGTTGGGGTGGACTGGGCTTGAGGCCTTGCGTGGGCGCGGTTTTGGGTGGTCTTTGCAGGTCGGGGCGGGTGTTGGGGCGTGCTTGACGAAATATGGGGTGGCTTGACCGTGTTGTGGATGTGTGACCGACGGGAAAGCCCGTCCACAGCGCCCGGCCAGATC
>NZ_JAGEPF010000005.1 GCF_017573465.1 Actinomadura violacea | reverse complement strand
CCCCCACCCCGCCGCCCCCCGCACCCCGCGGGCCCGCGCCGGCCGCCTGCCCCGCGGCGCCGCCGCCCCCGCGGCGCCGGGCCGGCTCGGGCGCGAGGCCGAGGGCGCGCCGCGCCCACTGCAGCGACGTCCGCGCCTGGTCGGCGGGGACGGACGGGCCGACCGCGCCCGTCCAGCCGGCCAGCGTCGCGGTCAGCTCGTCCATCCGGCCGGGGCCGTCCGGGTCCGGCATCACCAGGCAGGGGCGGCCGTGGTCCAGCCCGGTCAGCAGCGACGGCGGCAGCCCGGCGGGGCCCTCGCCGCCGCTGCCCGGGCGCGGCCGCAGCACGATCACCGCGAGCCGGCGCGGCAGCGGCCAGCCCGCCCGCGCGGACTGCTCGCCGACGACCTCGGGCGGCGCGGCCGGGTCCGACAGCAGCAGCGACAGCAGCCGGCCGCGGCGCTGCTCGCGCTCCCCGGCGGCCTTCTCCCGGGCCCGCGCGTAGCCGTGCGCCGCCGCGGACGCGAGCGCGTCCAGGTAGGCGAAGTTCGCCTCGGCGAGCAGGCTGACCAGGGCGCGGGGGCGGCCGAGCCGGTCCGCCTCGACCGCCAGGTGCCGCCAGGCCAGCCGGGAGGCGACCCGCATCGCGTTCTGCAGGTGCTCCAGGCTGCGCCCCTCGACCGCCTCGCCGTACCCGACGTCGAAGAAGACCTGGTACACCTCCTTCCAGGAGGCGTCCGGGTCGGCGATCATCTGGACGAAGTGCTCCATCGCGTGCGCGACCGCGGCCTCCGTCACGCGGACGTAGGCGGTGTCGCCGGGACGGTCGTACTCCGGGACGTGCCGCAGCACGCCCTGCACCATCGGGCCGAGCAGGGCGGGGAGCCGCGGGCGCATCCAGCGCGCCTCCTCGGCGGGGACGTCCCGCCACGGCTCCTCCGTCAGCCCGTCCAGCACCGGGGACCCGATGCGCGCGTCCTCGTAAGCCGTCGTCATGGCGACACCTCCTCGACCGAACGCCCGGTCGTCTCAACCTAGGCATGCGGGCCGGGCCGCGACACTCATCCGTCCGCACCGCCGGGAGCCGGTGATTGTCAGCGGTTTGACAAGCCCCCGCGCGCGGCGGCGGCCGTGCGGGGGCGGCGCGGCGGCCGCGCTCAAGTTCCGGTCAAAGCGCGCATGGCGGAGGGTTCGCCGGGTAGCGGCCCCACGGAGTGCGATCACCGAGCAGCCACGAGGAGCCGAATCATGGCCAACCCGGCCGGCCACGAGGACCGGAAGCAGGAGCAGCTGGAGCGGCGGCGGGTGGGCCCGGAGGGGTCGGCCGGGCTGACCACCGACCAGGGCGTCCGGGTCGACGACACCGACAACTCGCTGTCGGCGGGCGAGCGGGGCCCGTCGCTGCTGGAGGACTTCCACCTCCGCGAGAAGATCACCCACTTCGACCACGAGCGGATCCCCGAGCGGGTCGTGCACGCGCGCGGTTCCGGCGCGTACGGGCAGTTCACGCTGACCGACTCGCTGGCCGAGTACACCACCGCCGAGTTCCTGTGCGACACCTCGCTGACGACGCCGGTGTTCGTGCGGTTCTCGACCGTCGCGGGGTCGCGCGGGTCGGCCGACACCGTCCGCGACGTCCGCGGGTTCGCCACGAAGTTCTACACCGGGCAGGGCAACTTCGACCTGGTCGGCAACAACATGCCGGTCTTCTTCATCCAGGACGGCATCAAGTTCCCCGACTTCGTGCACGCGGTGAAGCCCGAGCCGATGAACGAGATCCCGCAGGCGCAGTCGGCGCACGACACGCTGTGGGACTTCGTGCAGCTCCAGCCCGAGACGATGCACATGATGATGTGGCTGATGTCGGACCGGGCGATCCCGCGCAGCTACGCGATGATGCAGGGCTTCGGCGTGCACACGTTCCGGCTGGTCAACGCCGAGGGCCGTGCCACGTTCGTGAAGTTCCACTGGCGGCCGAAGCTCGGCACCCACTCGCTCGCCTGGGACGAGACGCAGAAGATCGCCGGCAAGGACCCCGACTTCAACCGGCGCGACCTGTGGGACCGCATCGAGGACGGCGACTTCCCCGAGTACGAGCTGAGCGTGCAGCTGGTGGCCGAGGAGGACGAGCACCGGTTCGGGTTCGACCTGCTCGACCCCACCAAGATCATTCCGGAGGAGGAGGTGCCGCTGCGGCCGGTCGGCCGGATGGTGCTGAACCGCAACCCCGACAACTTCTTCGCCGAGACCGAGCAGGTCGCCTTCCACATCGGCAACGTCGTGCCGGGCATCGACTTCACCAACGACCCGCTGCTGCAGGCCCGGCTGTTCTCCTACCTGGACACCCAGCTGATCCGGCTCGGCGGGCCGAACTTCCCGCAGATCCCGGTGAACCAGCCCGTCGCCGACGTCCGCAACCACCAGCGCGACGGCTACCACCAGATGAAGGTGCACCAGGGGCAGGTCAGCTACCACAAGAACTCGCTGGCGGGCGGCTGCCCGGCCGTCGGCGGCCCCGGCTCCTACACCCACTACCAGGAGCGCGTGGACGGCGACAAGATCCGCAAGCGCAGCGAGAGCTTCAAGGACCACTACTCGCAGGCGACGCTGTTCTGGAACAGCATGGCCGACTGGGAGAAGGAGCACATCGTCGGCGCGTTCCGGTTCGAGCTCGGCAAGTGCGACCACAAGCACGTCCGCGAGGGCGTCGTCGCGCAGCTCAACCACGTCGACCACGACCTCGCCGTGCGGGTCGCCGAGGGCATCGGCGTGGAGCCGCCCGCGGACGCCCCGACCGCCAACCACGGGCGCACCTCGCCCGCGCTGAGCCAGCACGACCAGCCCACTGACACGATCAAGGGCCGCAAGGTCGCGATCCTGGTCGCCGACGGGGTCGACTCGGCGGCCGTCGGCGCGGTCGGCGACGCGCTGGGCGAGGCGGGCGCGGTGTGCGACGTGCTCGCCGCCGCGGACGGGCACGTCCAGGCCGCCAACGGCGCGCAGGTCACGGTGACCCGCGCGATGCCGACCGTCGCGTCCGTGCTGTACGACGCGGTGCTGGTGCCCGGGGGAGAGGCGAGCGTGCGGACGCTGGCGCAGGACGGCGACGCGGTGCACTTCGTCGCGGAGGCGTTCGTGCACTGCAAGGCGATCGGCGCCCTCGACGAGGGCGTCGCGCTGCTGGAGCGGGCCGGGATCACCGGGGTGAAGACCTCCGGGAACGGCACCGTCGAGGACGCCGGCGTCGTCACGGGGCGCGGTCCCGGCGGCGACTTCAGCGCCGAGCTGATCAAGGCGATCGCCGAGCACCGGCACTGGCGCCGGCAGAAGGACCACGTCCCGGCGTAACGGGACCGGCGCCGCGGCAGGGGCCCGGCGCGGTGGCACGCTTCGAGCGGGCGCCGCGCCGGGCTCCGCCGCGTGTGGCCGCATTCCGCCAATCAATTGTGGGCCACGTCACAAAGCGGGCGGGTGGCGGAATGCGGGAAGCGTGATCTGAAAATATATCTTGTGCGACTCGCGGCGAAAACGCGCGGGCCCGAATCGCGGGAATCGCGCGCATTCCGCCCGCATTCCGGCTGGACGCGGCCGGGCCGACGTCGCGACCGTCCCTGCAAGTGGGTCCTGACATGCGGATTCCGGGCGGAGTGCGGCCGTCCCGCCGCGCGCCCGGCGGGCCGCGCCTTGCCGGTCTGGGAAGACCCGCACGGCCCGGACTGCCCACGGGTGCAGTTCATCCGGGCGCAATTCTGTAGCAAGATGACGGCCGTCCCGCTGAAATTCCTGTGCTTCCGGTAAGGGCGCCGGGCGGCTTTTTCGCCGGCCGCCGGGCAAGGGCATGGGGCCGATTATGGAGGGAGGGCGCATGGCCGCGTCCGTCATTGAACGATTCCGCGAGCCGGTCGTCGACGAGTCCGATCCCTTCCACGTCGACCACCCCCTCGACCACGTGCCGGGAATGCTGCTGTTCAGCGGCGTGCTGGACCTCGCCGTCCGCGCGGACTCGGCGCGGTCGCGCGGACGGCGGGCCGGCCGGGTCGCGGCCGGGCTGGACTTCACCCGGTTCTGCGAACTCGACCGCGGCACCACGCTGGCCTGCCGTCCCATCCCCGGCCGCAACCGCGCCTGGACGGTCGCCGCCCGGCAGGGCGGCCGCGAGGTGTGCGCCGGCTCCATCGCGTTCACCGACGACGCCCCATGCGTCGAACCCGCAGGCGTGGCCGCGCCGCCGGGCCGGGCCCGGCCGCCCGCCGCGATCCCGCCGTCCCGGCACGCCTCCGCGGACCTCGTGCACCGGCACCGCCAGGAGAACATCCTGGTGGGCGAGCCCGTGCGGCGCGGGCGCGGCGCGGTGGAGGCGGCGGTGCTCCGGCCGCCGGGCCGGGACCGGGACGCCTGGACCCCCGTGGAGATCGTCGAGGCGGGCCGCCAGTTCGCGACGCTGCTGGAGCACAGCGAGCACGGCAGGCCGCTGGACGCGCGCCTGCTGTGGGTGTCGCTGCGGATGGACGTCCCGTTCCGGCTGGACGGGTCCGTCCCGCTGCTGCTGCGCTGGCCGGTCGCGCGGGTGCCCGGGCCGCGGTCGCGGTGCGCGGCCGTCCTCGCGGACGCCTCGACGGGCGCGGGCCTCGGGTCGCTGGCCTACGAGGCGTACGCCGTCGACCAGGAGCGCTACGAGCGGACCCGGTCCTCATGAACACTCCCCTTCGCGAAAGAGCCCTGCTGGTCGCGTCCGCCGCGCTCGGGCCGTCCCCGTGGCCGGCGTCGTCGCCGTGGCCCGCGATCCCCGCTCTGGTCTTCGTCGCCGGGGCCGCGCTGCGGCGGTCCGCGATCCGCACGCTCGGCCGGTTCTACTCGCATCACGTGATGAGGCAGTACGGCCATCGCGTCGTGACCGGCGGTGTCTACCGGGCCGTCCGGCACCCGGCGTACGCGGGCATGCTGCTGGCCAACCTCGCCTTCACCTGCTTCTTCCTCACCCCGCTCGGCGCGGCCGCGTTCGCGCTGCTCGTGGCGGCGGTCGCGTGGCGGATCCGCGTGGAGGAACGGGCACTGTGGGACGTTCCCGGCTACCCGCCGTACGCCGCCGGACGGGCGCGCGTGCTGCCGAAGGCGTGGTGAGCGGCGTGCCCGCCGGATCGATGAGCACGGGCGAGGTCGGGCACCAGTTCGCCCGGCTGGACACGCTGCGCGACGCGGGCTTCCCCGTTCCGGAGTTCTTCTGCGTGCCCGCGTCGGAGTTCGACCGGGCGCTGGACGGCCTGAGCGGCGCCCTGCCGCCGCGCTCGGCGGTCCCGGGCGCGCAGTGGTGCGGGTTCGCGGCGTCGGCGCTCGCCGGTGCCGTCCCGGACGGCGCCCTCGCCGCCCGGCTGCTCGCCGGCTTCGACGAGCTGACGCGCGGCGGCGCCGGCTCAGGCGGCGGGACGGTCGCCGTGCGCGCGTTCGCCGTCCCCGGCCCGGACGGTGCGGCCGAGGATTCGGCCGGCGACCCGTTCGCCGGGCTGAGCGACAGCTTCCTGTACGTCCGCCGCGACGGGCTGCTGGAGGCGGTGGCGCGCTGCTGGGCGTCGGCGTTCAAGGCCGAGGCGGTCCGCTACCGGGAGTTCCGGGGCCTCGACCCGGCGGCGGCGCGGGTCGCGGTCGGCGTCCAGCGGATGGTGCCGGGGGGCCGCTCGTTCGTCGCCTTCACCCGCGACCCCCGGGACGGGGCGCGGCGGCACGTCATCGCCGCCGCGCACGGCATCGGGGAGGGCGTCGTCCAGGAGAAGGCCGACGTCGACCACTTCTTCGTCGATCCCGGCACCGGGCGGGTGGAGGCCGAGGTCGTGACCAAGGACCGCATGGTCGGCCCGCCGGCGGACGGCGGCGAAGGCCCGCGGACCGTCCGCGTCCCGGACGAACTGCGCGTCCCGCCCGTCCTCACCGGCGAGCAGGCCGGGGAGGTCGCCGACCTCGTCGCCCGCGTCGAGGTGCTGTTCGGGTGCCCGCAGGACATCGAGGGGACGATCACGCCGGACGGCGCCGTCCATCTCGTCCAGGCGCGCCCGCTGGCCGCCCCGCCGGAGCGCGCGCGGGAGGCGCGCGCGGAGCATCGGTGGCCGCGCGCCCGCGTCGCCGCCGCGCTGCCCGCGCTCGCCTGGCGCGCCGCCGGGCACCGCCGCGCCACCGTCCGGTTCCTGCGCTGGTGGGACGCGCTGATGGCGGACGTCCGCGGCCCCGCGGCCCGGCCGCTCGCCGAGTACACCCCGGACGAGCTGATCACCCTGTACCGGTGGGTGTGGGCCGAGGCGTCCGTGCGCTGGGGCGTCACCCTCGCCAACGGCGTCTACGGCCTGCTGCTCATGCGGGCGGCGACCGCGCTGCCGCGCCGCTGGGCGGGCGCCGGGCCGGAGGTGCTGCCCGGGCTGCTGTGCGGCGGGCCGGAGAACCGGTCGCTCGCCGCCGCCCGCGCCGCCCTCGTGCTGGCCGAGCGCGCCGCCGGGGCGCCCGCGCTGAAGGCGGCGCTGCTGGCCGATGACCTCGGCGGACGCACCGACGAGGAGCACCTGCGGGCCGTCTGGGACGACGTCGCCGCGGGCCGGCACGGCGCGTTCCTCGCCGCGTCCGCGCGCGCCTACCTGCGCCGCTGCGGCGACCGGGCGGTGCACGACCTCAAGCTCGACGAGCCCACGCCGCGGCAGCGGCCCTGGATGACCGCCGCGGTCCTGCGGCCGCTCGTCCGGCAGGGCGCCACGGCCGCCGCGAGCCGGGCCGCCGAGGCGCGGGAGGCGGCGGGCGCGCGGCGCCGGCTGCGCGAATCCTGCCCCGGCCCGGCCAAACGCGCCGTCCTGCGCGTACTGCTCGGCATGATGCGCTGGTCAGTGCCCGCCGCGTGCCCGCCCGGCGAGCAGGACGCCGCCGCCGCGGACGGCACGCTGCGCGGGCTCGGGTCCTGCGGCGGGACGGTCCGCGGCCGCGCCAAGGTCGTGCTGGACCCGCGCGTCCCGCCCGGCGACTGCGCGGGCCGCATCCTCGTCGCCCGCGAGACCGACCCGGGCTGGCTCGCCCTGATGATCGCCGCGTCCGGGCCGGTCGTCGAGCGCGGCACCCTGCTCTCGCACACCGCCGTCACGGGACGGCTGCTCGGCGTGCCGACCGCGGTCGCGGTCGGCGGCGCCGTCGCCCGCATCCCCGACGGCGCCTGGATCGAGCTGGACGGGCGGTCCGGCACGGTCCGGATCCTCGGCGCCCCGGCGGGCGCCGCCGGCTGACCCCGGCACCGCCCGAGAACCCCGCGAACAAGGAGGAGTCGGCACGTGGAAGAAGGAGCGTTCGGCCAGGCCGCGCAGGAGCGGGCGGCCGCCGAGGTCGAGGCGGAGATCGGCCGGCTGTGCGAGCGGCTCGCCGAGGGCCTGGCGATGGGCCTGGACGAGGGCCGCGAGATGGTCGGCGGAGCGATGGCGGAGTTCCTGGTGGACTTCTTCGAGACCGTCCGGGCCAAGGGCTCGCGGCCCGGCATGCGCGGGATGGTCGCGCTGCCGATGCTGGTGCACGGCGCGGAGACCGGCGACCCGGCCCCCGCCCGGCCGCTCGCCGTCGTCCACCTGCTGTGGTGGGCGGCGGCCCGCTACCTGGACGACCTCACCGACGTGCCCGGCGCCCCGCCCGCCGGCGACACCGCGGTCGCCAAGCGGGTGCTGACCGCGCTGGCGGTCGGCGGGCAGCTGCCCGCCCGGCTCGTCGCGGACCTGCCGGTGCCCGACGCCGTCCGCTGCGGCCTCGCCGGCGAGGTGTCGCGGGCCTGGCTGGACGCGGTGGACGGCCGGCTGCGCGACCTCACCGACCGCCCGTCCGCCGCGACGCCCGCGTCGGTGCTGCGCGGCTATGCGGGCAAGACGGGCGCGCCGTACGCGATGGCGGCGGCGTCCGCGGCGCGCCTCGCCGACGCCGGCGACGACCGGGCCGGCGGCTGGCGCGCGTTCGGCCGGCGCCTCGGCGTGCTCCGCCAGCTCGTCAACGACCAGCGCGACCTCGCGTCGGGACGGCACGAGGACCTCGCCAACGGCACCGCCACGTACCTGCTGGCGCACCTGCTGTCCGCGCTGCCCGCCGGGCGGCGCCGCGAGGCGCTCGCGCTGCACGCCGGCGCCCGCCACTCGGCCTGCGCGCGCGCCGAACTGACCGCCTGGATGCTCGACGACGACGTCCTGGACGGCTACGCCGCGTCCGTCGCGCCGCTCATCGGGCACGCCCACGACCTGCTCGGCCTGCTCGGCGGCGACCCCGCGTTCGTCCGGGAGCTGCACGACCTCGTCGACGAGACCGCCGGGCGGCTGCCCGGGCTCCGGCTGGCCGTGGCCTGAGAGGAGGACCCCGCATGACTTCGGCCGGCGGACTGCCGGACTTCCTCGCCGCGCAGGCGCCGCGGGTCGCCGCGGCGGTCGGCGACGCGCTCGCCGGGCACCCGGCGCACCAGCCGATCCGGCGCACCGCCGGGCCGCTGTTCGGCGGCCGGGAGGAGGCCGCCGCGCGGCTGCTCGCCCTCGCCGCGGCGGGCTCGCCGCTGCCCGCGGGCGACCTCGCCCGGTTCCGCGACCTCGGCGTGATGGCGGCCCGGCAGGGCATCCCGCTGCCGGTGCTGTCGGAGGTGTGGGACGTCGCGCTCGCCGCGGCCGCCCGGACCTGCTGGGCGGCGGTGCCCGCCGGGTGCTTCACCGAGCTGGCCGAGGCGACGGGCCGGGCCGCGCGGCTCGCGGGACGGGCCCGGGAGGCGTGCATCCAGGGGTACGCGGACGCGCCGCGCGAGGGCGCCCGGTCCCGGCCGCTGCGCCGGCTGCTCGCCGAGACGCTGATCGACGGCGCGCCCGCCGAGGTCATCGCGGAGGCCGCCGGGGTCGCGCTCGCCCCCTGCTACCTGGTGCTGCTGTGCGAGGTGCCCGGCCTCGGCGCGTCCGCCGCCGCGCACTGGTCGCGGGCCCGCGAGCACCTGGAGGCGGTCGACGGGGTCCTGCACTCCGGCGACCTCGCCGAACTCGTCGCGCTGTTCCCGGCCGCGGACCCGGTGCGCGCCGAGGTGCTGGCCGCCGAGTTCGTCGCCGTCCTCGCCACCTGGACCCGCAAGCGGGTGCACGCCGCCGCGTCCTGCCGCGGCGCCCCCGGCGGCATCCCCGAGGCGCTGGAGGAGGCGTCCCGGGTGCTGACGGTCGTCAAGGCGATCCCGGACGCCGAGGACCGCCCCTACCGCGCCGACGAACTGCTCGTCGAGCTGGCGATCCTCGGCCAGCCCGGCATCCGGGGGCGGCTCACCGCGGTGCTGTCCCCGCTGGACGCCGGCACCGACCTGCGCCGGACCCTGGAGGTGCTGCTCGCGTGCAACCTCGACCGCGAGCGCGCCGCCCGCGAGCTGTGGATCCACCGCCGCACGCTGCACTACCGGCTCGACCGCATCCGCGACCTGTCCGGCATCGACCCGAGCTCCGCGCGCGGCATCCAGCTGTTCCGCGCCGCCCTCACCTCGGCGCGGCTCGCCGGCCTCGAACGCGACGGACGCCGCGCCGAGGAGGCGTCGCTGCCGCCGCCGCTGAGCGCCTGACCTTCCCCTCTTGGAGACCGGCCTCGGACTTCCCCCTGCCGCACCGCCCCGGCGTCCCGCTGGACGGCGGCCACCTGCGGCGGCTGCGCGAGCGGCTGCCGACGCCCGTCCGGCTGCCCGGCGGCCACGACGCGCTGCTCGTCACCCGGCACGCCGACGTCCGCGCCGTCCTGGCCGGCGACCGGTTCGGCCGCGAGGCGTGGACCGGCGGCACGCTGTTCGCCCGCGACGCCCGTCCCTGGCCCTGGCCGCCTCCGATCCGCCGACCCCCACGCGCAGGCGCCGGGCGGTCCAGGCGCGGTTCGCCGCCCGCCGCGCCGAAGCGGACCGTCCGCGCGCCGAGGCCCTCGCCGAACGGCTGCTGGACGACTTGGTGGCCGCGGGCCCGCCCGCCGACCTCCTCGCCCGCTTCGCGACGCCGCTCCCCTGCACGCTGATCGGCGACATGCTCGGCGTGCCCGCAGGCGGCCTCCCCAGGCTGCTGCCCTGGGTCGGCGCGATGATGTCGGCCGGGCACGTCGCGGCGGCGGAGGTCGAGGCGGCCCGCGCCGGCATGTCCGGCTACTTCTCCGCCCTGCTCAACGCGCGCCGCGCCGCGGCCGCCGCCGGAGAACCCGGCTCCGACCTGCTCACCGCGCTCCTCGCGGACCCCGGCGGGCGGCTGACCGCCGAGGAGATCACCGTCTTCGGGCTCCTCGGCGGGACGGTGCTGCGGCGCGGCGACGTCGTCGTCCCGCTGACCGACGCCGCGAACCGCGACCCGACGCGTTCCCGGACCCCGACGGGTTCCGGCCGGACCGCGCACCCAACCCGCACCTCGGCTTCGGCCATGGCCGACACATGTGCCTCGGCGCCCCGCGCGCCCGGATGTCGCTGCAGGTCGCGGTCGCGGCGCTGCTCCGCCGCCTCGACGGTCTCGACCTCGCCGTCGACCCGGCGCGGCTGCGCCGGCGCGAGCGGATGTTCGTGCGCGGCGTCTGGGAGCTTCCCGTCACCTGGCGGTGCGGGCCGCGGCGGTGACCGGCTGGTTCCGGCGCGTCGGACGGTTCGTCTCGGGGAGCTGCCCGCCCGTCCCGTCGCTGCTTCTCGCGGGCGCGTGGGCGTACGGCGTCACGGGGCTGTTCGCCGCGCTCGACCCGCACGTCACGCGGTGGCGGCCCGGGACGGGGACGGCCGTCGCGGCCGTCACGGTGTTCGCCGACCTGCTGCTGATGCGGGCGCTGGACGACGTCCGCGACGTCGGATACGACCGGCGGTTCCACCCGGAGCGTCCGCTGGCGTCCGGGGCCGTCCGGGCCCGTGACCTCGGTGTTCTCTATGCGGCCGGGGGAGCGGACCTACACCGCCTCGCTCGGGCTCACCGGCGCGGTGCCACTGGCGTTCGCCGCGCCCGCGCTGCACCTGCTGCTCACGTTCACCGGGTACGCCGCACTGGGCCTCGCCGGATGACGCGCGTCAGGCGAGCCCCATCTCGCGCTTGACGGTCTCGAACTCCACCGCCATCGCCTCCGACAGCGCCTTCGCGCCCGACAGCGGACGCACCATGACGCAGAACTCGTCGATCAGCCCGTCGTCGTCGTGGTGGAGGAAGTCGCAGCCGTGCACCTCGCGGTCGCCGACGCGCGCCTTGAACACCAGCGCGTGGTCCCGCCCGCCGCCGATCTCCCGGACGTAGCGGAAGTCGGCGAAGACGCGCGTGACGGCGCGCAGGATCGCCGACACCACCGGCCGGCCCTCGTACGGCGCGTACGCCACCGGGCTGAGGAACCGCACGTCCTCGGCCAGCAGGCCGGTGACCGCGTCGAGGTCGCCCTTCTCGACGGCCGCGCGGAAGGGGTGCATCGGGCCTGCCTCCATGTGTGTCGTCCCTGGTCGTGTCGTGCGTGCTCGGGCCGCCGGCGCTCCGGGCGGCATCCCGCCGAGCCTATTGCGATCACCCTCCGGCGGACGTGCCGGGGGCACGCCGACCTGACCGGCGTGACTCCTTTTTCTCATCCCTTCGCCTCTATCGGTAAATTTCGGTCTTCGCGGAGAGTGATGCTGGTCTCATTCTCCGTCGCGGAACCCCGCCCGGGAATGAAACCGCCCCCTCAACGTCTTGATCACGGGGTGCGCCGCCGCCCGGAGCGCGGTGCCCACCCCGCCGCACGGACCGATCCATCCTCCCGGAGGCGTACCAGCGTGACCCAGCCCGCCACCGCCCAGCATCCGCGCACGGCCGCCCCCGCCGGCGCCGCGACCGCCGGCCGCGAACCCGGTCTCGGCATGCCCGCCGAGCGCGGCTCGGGCCTGCTGATCGCCGTCCTGGCGTTCGCCGGCATCGTCGTCGCGGTCATGCAGACCCTGCTGATCCCGGTCATCGGGCAGCTCCCGCAGCTGCTGCACACCTCGCTGTCCAACGCGACGTGGGCGATGACCGCCACGCTGCTGTCCGGCGCCGTCGCCACCCCGATCATGGGGCGGCTCGGCGACCTGTACGGCAAGAAGCGGATGACGCTCGTCAGCATCAGCACCGTCGTCATCGGCTCGCTGGTCGCCGCCGTCAGCTCCGAGCTGCTGCTCGTGGTGGCCGGACGCGCGATCCAGGGCTTCGCGATGGGCGCGATCCCGCTCGGCATCGGCCTGATGCGCGACTCGCTGCCCCGCGAGCGGCTCGGCTCGGCGCTCGCGCTCATGAGCTCGTCCATCGGCGTCGGCGGCGCGCTCGGCCTTCCCGTGGCGGCCTACATCGCCCAGCACTTCAGCTGGCACATGCTCTTCTACGGCGCCGCCGCGCTCGGCGCGGTGTCGTTCGTGCTCGTGCTGTTCGCCGTCCCCGAGTCCAAGGTGCGGGCGCAGGGCCGCTTCGACATCATCGGGACGGTCGGGCTGACGGTCGGGCTGCTCGCCGTGCTGCTGCCGATCACCAAGGGCGGCGACTGGGGCTGGACGAGCCCGCGCACGCTCGGCCTCGGCGCCGCCGGCGTCGCGGTCCTCGTGCTGTGGGGCGTGGTGGAGCTGCGGCTGCGCGACCCGCTGATCGACCTGCGCACCACCGCGCGCCGCCAGGTACTGCTCACCAACCTCGCCGCGATCACCGTCGGCGTCTCGTTCTACGCCATGTCGCTGGTGTTCCCGCAGCTGCTGGAGCTGCCGAAGGCGACCGGGTACGGCCTCGGGCAGTCGCTGCTGGTCGCCGGGCTCACGGTGGCGCCGATGGGCATCGCGATGATGCTGGTCTCGCCGCTGTCGGCGCGCGTCTCCGCCGCGTTCGGCGCCAAGACCTCGCTGATCCTCGGCATGATCGTGATCGGCGGCGGCTACGGCGCGGCGCAGGGCCTGATGAACGCGGTCTGGCAGGTGGGGCTGGTCTCGGCGATCGTCGGCGCCGGCATCGGGCTGGCCTACTCGGCGCTGCCCACGCTCATCCTCGGCGCCGTCGACCCGTCGGAGAGCGGGGCCGCCAACGGCGTCAACACGCTGATGCGCTCCATCGGCACCTCGGTGTCCAGCGCGCTGCTCGGCACCGTCCTCGCCCGCAACACCGTCCACTTCGGCGGGGCGGAGGTGCCGGACATGACCGGCTTCCGGATCTCGTTCGTCATCGCGACCGGCGCCATCGCGATCGGCGTGCTGCTCGCGGCGTTCCTGCCGTCCGGCCGCCGCGCGGTGCGGCACGCCGGGCGCCCGGCGCAGCCCACCGCCCCCGCCGATGTCGCGGCCGACGTTCTGGACCCTGCTCCGGTGGAGGCCGCGGCTCCCGCCGTGCCGTCCGGCGTGGTCGGCGGTCCGGCGGTGCGCGGCCGGGTGCTGCGCCCCGACGGTACGCCGCTCCCCGGCGCCACCGTCACGCTGATCGACGCGACCGGCCGCCAGCTCGGCGTGGTCGCCAGCGAGGACGACGGCGGCTACGCGATCGCCGTGCCCGAGCCCGGCGGCTACGTCCTCGTCGGGTCGGCGCAGGGCCACCAGCCCGAGGCCGCGACCGTCACCGTGCTCGACGCCCCCGCGGACGCCGACCTGGTGCTCGGCGGCATCGGCGGCCTGTCCGGCACGGTCGTCGACGAGGCGGACCGTCCCGTCGCCGGCGCCGTCGCGGTCGCCACCGACCAGCGCGGCGAGGTCGTCGCCTCCGGGGCCACCGGCGCCGACGGCGCGTTCGCGCTGGCCGACCTCGCGCCCGGCGGCTACACGCTGACGGTGAGCGCGCCCGGGCACCGCCCCGCCGCCCGCCCCGTGCGGGTCGACGGCGGCGAGCCCACCCCCGTCGAGATCGGGCTGCCCGCCGCGCCCGCGCTGCGCGGCACCGTCCGCGGCCGCGGCGGCGAGGCGCTCGGCGACGCGCACGTGTCGCTGGTCGACCAGGCCGGCAACGTCGTCGCCACCGCGCGCACCGGCCCGGACGGCGGCTACGCGTTCGACGGCCTCGCCCCCGAGGACTACACCGTCATCGCGTCCGGGTACCCGCCCGTGGCGGTGCCGCTCGACCTGTCCGGCGCCGGCCGCGACGACTTCGACATCGCACTGACCCACCGCGCGGGCGAGTAGCCGGCCAGGGTCCTGCCGCGGCCCGGCGCGTCACGTGCCGGGCTGCAGCAGGACCTTGATGGCGCCGTCCTGCTTCTTCTGGAACATCTCGTACGCCTGCGGCGCCTTCTCCAGCGGCACGCGGTGCGTGGTCAGGTCCATGACGCCGAGCGGGTCGCCGTCGCCCGCCACCAGCGGCATGATGTCGTCGATCCAGCGCTTGACGTGCGCCTGGCCCATCCGCAGCGTGATCCCCTTGTCGAACATCTGCAGCATCGGCAGCGGGTCGGTCATCCCGCCGTACACGCCGCTCAGCGAGATCGTCCCGCCCCGGCGGACCACCTCGATCGCCGTCAGGAACGCCGCGAGCCGGTCCACGCCCATCCGCTGCATCAGCGGCGCGGCGCTGTTGCCGGGCAGCAGCCCGGTCAGCGTCTGCGCGAGCTTCGCGCCCGGCGAGCCGTGCGCCTCCATCCCGACCGCGTCGATCACCGAGTCGGTGCCGCGCCCGCCGGTGATCTGCCGGACCGCGTCCGGCACGTCGTCGGCGGCGTCCGCGTCGATCACCTCGATCCCGTGCCGGCGCGCCATCTCCAGCCGCTCCGGGACGAGGTCGACGCCGATGACCCGGTGCCCGAGATGGCGCGCGATCCGCGCCGCCATCTGGCCGATCGGGCCGAGGCCGAGCACCGTCACCGAGCCGCCCTCGGGGACCTCCGCCCACTGCACCGCCTGCCACGCCGTCGGCAGCACGTCCGACAGGAAGACGAACCGCTCGTCCGGCGGCCCCTCCGGCACCTTGATCGGGCCGAAGTGCGCCTGCGGCACCCGCAGGTACTCCGCCTGCCCGCCCGGCACCTGCCCGTACAGCCGGGTGTAGCCGAACAGCGCCGCACCCATGTTGCTCTCGCGGACCTGCGTCGTCTCGCACTGCGCGTACAGCTGCTTCTCGCACATGTGGCAGCGTCCGCAGGAGATGTTGAACGGGATCACCACCCGGTCGCCCGGCTTCACGTGCTTCACGTCCGGGCCGGTCTCCTCGACGATCCCGATCGGCTCGTGGCCCAGCACGTCGCCCTCGCTCATGAACGGCCCGAGCACCTCGTACAGGTGCAGGTCGGAGCCGCAGATCCCGGACGAGGTCACCCGGATGACCGCGTCGTCCGGTTCCTTGATCGTCGGGTCGGGCACGTCCTCGACGCGGACGTCGCGCTTGCCGTGCCAGGTGAGCGCTTTCATCGTGTTCCTCCTAGAGCGGGTCTAGGGCGGCACTACCCGGCGCCCCGGCGCGAAACGTCGGCGCCGCGCGCCTCCGACTGGACGGGTAAATTCCGGGTAATCCACGGCCATGGCCCACCTCTCTGAGAGCCGCGCGCTTCCGGACACCCCGGCCGATGCGGCGCGCCTGCGCCTGGGCGTCCTCGACATCGGCTCCAACTCGGCCCACCTGCGGATCGCTGACCTCGCCCCCGGGGAGCCGCCCCTGCCGGTGCGGTCGGTGAAGAGCGCCGTGCGGCTGGCCGAGTCGACCGACCGGCACGGCGTGATCGGCCGTCCCGCCGTCGGCCGGCTCATCGGCGCGGTCCGGGAGGCGTCCGCCGCCGCGTCCGCCGCCGGGGTGGGCGAGCTGCTGCCGCTCGCCACGTCCGCGCTGCGCGACGCCGCCAACCGCGACGACGTCGCCGCCGAGGTGCGCGCCGCCACCGGCGTCGAGCTGGGGTTCCTGTCCGGCGAGCAGGAGGCGCGGCTGACGTTCCTCGCCGTGCGGCGCTGGTACGGCTGGTCGGCGGGGCCGCTGCTGCTCGCCGACATCGGCGGCGGGTCCATGGAGCTGGCCTACGGCGCCGGGGACGAACCGGAGATCGCGCTGTCGCTCCCGCTCGGCGCGGGCCGGCTCACCCGGCATCACCTGCCCAGCCGCCCGCCCGTCCGCAAGCGCACCCGCAAGGCGCTGCGCGCGCACGTCCGGTCCGTGCTGGACGAGGCGACCACGGGGCTCGCCGAGCGGCCCGCGCCGGTCCGGGCGGTCGCGACGTCCAAGACGTTCACGCAGCTCGCCCGGCTGTGCGGCGCGCCGAAGGCGAAGGCCGGGCCGTACGCACCGCGCACCCTCGCCCGCGCGGACCTGCACGGCCGGATCCCGGAGCTGGCGAAGCTGCCGGACGAGGAGCGCGCGAAGCTGCGCGGGGTGAAGCGGTCGCGGGCGCACCAGATCCTCGCCGGGGCCATCGTCGCCGAGGCGGTCATGGACGTCCTCTCGCTCGACCGGCTCGACGTGTGCCCGTGGGCGCTGCGCGAGGGGATCTTCCTGCACCGGCTGGAAGCGCTGGCCGCCGGGCGCCCGGCGGGGCCGCCGTTCGGGACCGCCGCCGACCGGGCGGGCGCGCCGTACCCGTGCCCCGTCCCGGTCCGGCCGTCCCGGCCTGACGCGGAGCGGAAGGCGGTGGCGCGGCTGCACGCGGTCGGCACCGGCTGATCGTCCGGACCCGGGGGACGGGATCACCCGCGAAGATACGGGCTCGCCTATCAGACGCTCATCCAGACTGGACTTGGACATCGCCGGGGCGCCGTACTGTCATGGCGGCCGCCCGGGCGGTGGCCCGTGTCGTCGCCGAACTCGCGGTGTGACGCGGGATCGCCGGGACGACCATCCCGTAAACTTGCGGGACATACTTCTGTGGTCCGTGTGTCTTGACATTCCTTCCATGAGCCGTACACGCTTGTTCCGTTAATTTGCGGTACATAGATCGACGATACGGTGCCTCGCGGGGCGATGGCCGTCGGGAGGGGACGCGCGCGATGAGGGCTCCCGGCCACGCCACCGAACCGGACTGCGGCCCCGAAACCGGACGGCCCGGCCCCGATGCGCCCGACGTGCCTGACGACGAGGTGCGTGCCGCCCTCGCGGCCGCGCTGCGCGCAGCCGTCCCCGCGATCGTGGCGGAGACGGTCGAGGAGGTGCGGCGCGACGTCGTCGAGTACGCCGCCCCGGCCTGCCGGGACGCGCTGGAGCTCGCCGCCGGATGCACGCTCGGCGCGTTCGCCGACCTCGTCGCCCGGCCAGGCCCGCCGCCGGACGACCTCCTCGCCCTCTTCCGCCGCATCGGCGCCGCCGAGGTGCAGGAGGGCCGCGCCGCGAGCGCCCTGCAGAACGCCGCGAACGTCGCGACCCGCGTCGTCGTCCGGCACCTGTCCCGGGTCGCCGACGCGCTGGACGCCGAGGTGCCGTCCGGCCTGTACGGGCAGGTCGTCTCCGCGCTCTTCCCGCTGCTGAACGCGCTGACGGTGGCGGTCGCGCAGGGCCGCGCCGAGGCCGCCCGCGACCCCGCCGTGCTGCTGCTGCGCCGCCGCCGCGCGCTGCTGGACGCGCTGCTCGCCCGCCCCGCGACCGAGCCCCGGCGGATCGCCGGCCTGGCGCGGGAGGCGGGCTGGCCGCTGCCGCGCCGCGCCGCCGCCGTCGCGCTGGCCCCCGGCGCCGAGCCGCCCCGCCCGCGCGCGCTCCCGCCGCAGGTGCTCGACGGCCGGCACCTCGCCGAGCCGTGCCTGATCGTCCCCGACCCGCGCGACCCGGCGCACCGCCTGACCCTGGAACCGCTCCTCGGCGGCCTGGCGGCGGCCGTCGGCCCCGCCGTCGAACCGGCCGCGCTCGCCCGCTCGCTGGCGTGGGCGCGGCAGGCGCTCGCGCTGGCCCTGGACGGCACGCTCGGCGCCGCCCTCGACGGTGAGCCGCCCGGGGACCCGCCCGGCCGGGGCCCGGTCATCGCCGCCGACCACGCGCCGACCCTCGTGGTGCTGCGCCACCGCGACCTCGTCGAGCATTCCGCGCGGCGCCGGCTGAACCCGCTGCTGAATATCCGGCAGAATCGCCGCACGCAGTATGCGCGGACGCTCCAGGCGGTACTGGAATGCGGATTCAACGCCTCCGCGGCGGCGGTCCGGCTGCGCGTCCATCCGCAGACCGTCCGGCTCCGGATGCGCAAACTCGACGAATTGTTCGGCGCCGAGATCCACGACCCGTCCCTGCACGTCGAACTGCTGATGGCGCTGCGTCTCTGGCTCGCGACGACCCGTCCCGACGGGCAGCCCGACTGGTTTCTGAACGGCCTCGCGAGCGCCCCCGCATAAACCTTTGAATAGGTGAGTGCCGCCCATCGCGATTTCGTCACCGGTGCAGTTATCCGGCCGCCGCGATCCTGGAATCCTCGGACCGGAGAACGCGCCGCACCGACCGGAGGGAAATCCGATGAGCAGCACCGTGCCCGACCTCGGGGACACCGAACAGCTGAAGGCGTTGCTGGAGGACGTCGCCTCGCCCGACCAGCTCCGCGAACTGCTGGACACGCCCGGCGTGGACGACGCGATGATCGACGGATTCGTCGACGCCGTCGGCGCGGAGGGCGTCCTGGACAAGGTGTTCGGCCTGATGGGCGAGCACTTCGTCGCCGAGCGCGCCGGGAACGACGCCGGCGTGATCCGCTGGGACGTCACCGCGCCCGGCGGCACGCTGTCCTACGGCCTGTCGATCCGCGACGGCGCCGCCATCGGCGAGCGCGGCGCGCCGGCCGGCCCGAAGGTGACGCTCACGCTGTCGGTGCCGACGCTGCTGCGGCTGTGCGCGGGCCGGCTGAACGGCGTGCAGGGCTTCATGACCGGCCAGATCAAGCTGGCCGGCGACATGATGTTCGGCGCCAAGCTGCCGGGCTGGTTCGACTACTGACCGGTCCCCGCCGCCGATCCGGCCCCGTCCCGGTCTCCGGGTGCGGGGCCGCACGCGCGGGAGGGCCGGGTCAGACGGGCAGGTCGGGCGCGGCCTTCCCGTTCGCACCGGCGGCCGCGGCGGCGTCCGGGGCCGGGGGAGTGGGGCCGATGGTCTCGATCTGCCGGATGAACTCGGCCTGGATCTCGGCGTGCAGCGCACGGGCCAGCAGCCCCTGCACCGCCTGCATGCCGATCGGCCGCAGCCGCTGGATCACCTCGCCGACCTCGCGGATGTCCCGGTCGGCGAGGCGGGCGTCCAGCCCGGCGTGCTCGACCGTCAGCCGGACGAACTGGCGGGCGATGGCGTCCACGTCGCCGCGCAGCCGGCCGGCGATCTCGAGGACCGCGTCCAGCTCGATGCCGGCCTCGACGAGCCCCGCGCCGACCTCGAGCAGCCGCGGGCTCGGCACCTCGTAGCCCTCGCCCGTCCAGCGGATGAACTCCAGCTGCTCGGCGCGGCGGAGCCGGGGGAAGTCGGCGGGCGTGCGGCCCTCGAGCGCCTCTTCCGGGACCTGCGGGTAGAACCGCCGCACGACCTGCGCGAGCGTCATCCGGGCGGGCTCCTCGTCCGACCACGGGTCGTGGATGACCCGCTCCAGGCCGAGCAGGTCGGCCAGGTTGTGGCCGCGCTCCCACGCCGACAGCATCTCGCCGATGCTGGCCAGCGTGTAGCCGCGGTCCTTGAGCCGGGTGATGAGGTGGATGCGCGCGAGATGGGTGTCGTCGTAGAAGCCGACCCGGCCCTTCATCCGGGGCGGCGGGAGCAGGCCGCGCTCCTGGAAGCCGCGCACGTGCCGGACGGTGGTGCCGGCCGCGCGCGCCAGGTCGTCGATTCGGAAGTCAGCCATGCCCGTCTCTTCGAGTCGGCGGTCGATCTCCTCATCGTACTCACAAGCGCTGGCGCGGTTATTCGTGGTCCATTGAGTCATGGGCCGCGAATCCATGGCACATTGTGCGGCGGCGCGCGGGCGCGGGATGGTGGGTGCGCGCGGGGCGCGCGCGTGCGATCGTGCGGCCCCGCGCCCGCCGGCCGTCAGCCCAGCGCGACCACGGCCTCCGAGGTGTAGGTCAGGAACGTGAACGTCTCCTGCAGGTACAGCCGGACGCTCGTCGCGTCGTGCGACTCGTAGCCGACCGACAGGTCCTGGCCGACGCGCAACTCGAAGTCGCCGCCCCGCGTGGACAGCAGGAACGCGCCGGAGATCGCGGGCGCCCAGACGATGTCGCCGCTGACCAGCCGGGCGAGGTGCTCGTGGATCGGGTAGCCGTGGTCGGACGTCTCGTTCACCGCCGTGTAGGCGTCCGCGCTGAGCGCCAGCGAGTACGGGCCGTCCACCCCGGCCAGCCGCAGCGCCGTGACGGCCTGCGCGACGGCGTTCGGGTACTCGCGCGGCTCCTCCGGCAGCGCGATCGCCGGGTTGGCGGACGCGGCGCGCAGCCCCTCGATGCCCGCCGCGGCGTACCCCTCGAAGATCGCGCGGTCCTCGGCGCGGGCGATCAGCCGGGCGGCGTCCTTGGCGGGCTGCCAGTCCGGGTCCTTCGCGCCGCGCTCCACGTCGTCGACGTCCCGCCGGTCCACGGTGAACGGCACCCGCAGCTCCACCAGCGGGCGGGCGCGCCGCACGTGCGCCTGCACGCCGTCGGCGGGCGCGTCGACCGGGTCGAGGTGCCCGGTGGTGACGGCCGCGAGCGCCACGCCGCCGGGCTCCGGCACGTCCACCAGCCGCCGCCCGGCGAGGTTGCGGGTGACGGTGCGGCGGATCTCCGCCTCCAGGTCGTCCCACGCGGCGGCGGAGATCGGTGCCAGTTCGCGGTGCAGGTTGTTCAAGGTGCGCTCCTCTTCAGGTCGCCGATGCCCAGGGATCCGTCGTCGCTGGGAAGCGGGGGCGGGTCGTCGAGAAAGTCGGCCGCGGGGACGTGGAACAGGGTCCCGGTGACGGCGGTCGAGACGTCGAGCAGCCGGTCGTGCACGCCGGGCGGGTCGCCGAGGAACATGTTCCGCAGCATCTCCTCGGTGACGTCCGGGGTGGCGGAGTAGCCGATGAAGTAGGTGCCGAACTCGCCGTCCCGCAGGTTCCCGAACGGCATGTTGTCGCGCAGGATCTCGCGCTCCTCGCCGTTCGGACCGGTGATCGAGGTGAGCGCGACGTGCGCGCCGGGCGCCTTCATCCCGTCCGGGATCTCGATGTCGGACAGCTTGCGGCGGCCGACCGCGTCCTCCTGCTGCTCGACGGTGAGCGCGTTCCACGCCCGCATGTCGTGCAGGTACTTCTGGACGATCACGTAGCTGCCGCCGGCGAACGCCGGGTCCTCGGCGCCGATGACGACGGCGGCGCGGGCGCCCTCGCCGGTCGGGTTCTCGGTGCCGTCGACGAAGCCGAGCAGGTCGCGCTGCTCGAAGTAGCGGAAGCCGTGCACCTCGTCCTGCACGGTGACGGCGCCCGCGAGCCGCTCCATGATCTGGGCGGCCAGCTCGAAGCAGAGGTCCATCTGGTGCGCGCGGATGTGGAACAGCAGGTCGCCGGGGGTCGCGGGCGCGGTGTGCACGTCGCCGTTCAGCTCGGTGAACGGGTGCAGCTCTGCGGGGCGCGGGCCGGAGAACAGCCGGTCCCAGGCGTCCGAGCCGATGCCGGTGACGCAGGTCAGCCCGCCGCCCGGCACCCGGAAGCCGACCGCGCGGACGAGGCCGGCGAGGTCGGGCAGCAGCTCGGCGACCACCGGCTCGCCGCCGGGGTCGACGGTCACCACCAGGAAGATCGCCGAGCCGGTCAGCGGCCCGAGCACCTCCTGGGACGCGCCGGCGCGCGGGGCGCTCACCGGCGGGCCCGCGCGGGCCGGGATGGGCGTGTCATGGCCGTCTCCTGAACTGATCGCGGTGTGCGGCACACCATTATCCGGTGCGCCCCGGGCACGAGGTACGCCAGGTGTCTGCAATGTCCATGTTTGTCCGGTGACCTGCGGGAAGGGCGGGAAGGACGGGTCCCGCGAGGGGAGGAGCAGAGCCATGAGGGCAGTGGTCTGGCACGACGTCGGCGAGATCAGCCTGGACGAGGTGCCCGACCCGGCCGTCCGCGACCCCGAGGACGCGGTCGTCCGGATCACCGCCAGCGCGATCTGCGGGACGGACCTGCACTTCGTCCGGGGCACGATGCCCGGCATGGAACCGGGCACGGTCCTCGGCCACGAGGCCGTCGGCGTCGTCGAGGAGGTCGGCCGGGACGTCCGCAACTTCGTGCCCGGCGACCGCGTCGTCATCCCGTCCACGATCGGCTGCGGCCGGTGCTCGTACTGCCGCGCCGGCTACTACGCCCAGTGCGACGTCGCCAACCCGAACGGCCCGTCCGCCGGGTCGTCGTTCTACGGCGGCCCGCGCTCGACCGGCCCGTTCGACGGCCTGCAGGCCGAGTACGCGCGCGTCCCGTACGCGCACACCAACCTCGTCGCGATCCCGCCCGGCGTCACCGACGAGCAGGCGCTGATGGTCAGCGACATCCTGCCGACCGGCTGGTTCGGCGCGCGGCTCGCCGAGGTCGGCCCCGGTGACACCGTCGCGGTGCTCGGCGCCGGGCCGGTCGGGCAGCTCGCCGTGCTGTCGGCGCGGATCCAGGGCGCCGGCCGGGTGTTCGTCGTGGACGGGCACGCCGACCGGCTGGAGACGGCCCGGCTGCAGAACGCCGAGACCGTCGACTTCAACACCGAGGACCCGGTCGCGGTCGTGCGGGAGATGACCGGCGGCATCGGTGCGGACCGGGTGATCGACGCGGTCGGCGTGGACGCCGAGAGCCCGGCGAGCGGCCCCGCCGCCGAGGCGATCACCAAGGAGGACCGGCGCGAGTTCGAGCGCGAGCAGGCGCAGGCCGCGCCGCGCACCGGCCAGGACGGCGTCCGGTGGCGCCCCGGCGACGCGCCCGGCGAGGCGCTGCGCTGGGCGGTGGACATGGTCGCCAAGGCCGGCACCATCGGGATCGTCGGGGTGTACCCGCCGCACTTCACCAGCTTCCCGCTGGGCCTCGCGATGAACCGGAACCTGACCGTCAAGGCGGGCAACTGCAACCACCGCCGGTACGTGCCGGGGCTGCTCAGCCGCATCGCCAAGGGCGGCGCCGACCCGACCACCATCCTCACCCAGCAGGCGCGCCTGCCCGGGGTCATCGACGCCTACGAGGCGTTCGACCGGCGCGAGCCCGGCTGGACGAAGGTGGCGCTGGAGGTCGCCGGATGACGGCCGGCCGCGACAGGGGGGAGCACACCATGAAGATCGCCGACACGAGGCGGGTCGAGGAGCTGCTGGGCGACCTGGCGTTCCCGGCCAGCAAGGAGCGGATCGTCGAGCACGCGCACGCCGAGCGCCCGCTGAGCGAGGAGGAGCGGGCGCTGTCGTCGCTGCCGCTCGGCACCTACGGCAGCGCGGCGGAGGTGCTGCGGTCGCTGCCCGTCGACCCCGACCCGGGCCGCACCGCGGCCGAGCAGGCCTACCAGCGGCGCCACCACAACAAGCAGGGCCTCGCCGAGCACATGCGCGACACCGAGCGCCCGCCCGTCCAGGACGAGCTCCGCGGCGACGACACCCCCCACTGGCACCCCTGACGAACCACCCGCGCGCGTTCACCCGCCACCGCGTGCCCGCGCTCACCACCCGCGCGGGCGCGCCCGCCCGCACGTGGCGCGGGCGCGCGTTTGAGGGGTTTTTCCTCGGTCATTACCAAGCGTTGGTAGTGGACGAGGAGGGGAGCCCGGATGACGGCTGTGCAGGGCACGCCGGACACCAGTACGGCGGACGCACTGGCGCGCCACCGCAAGGGGACCAGGGTCGGCGACATTCTCGCGACGACCGACCACAAGATGGTCGGCTACCTGTATCTCGGGACCTCGTTCGCGATGTTCCTGATCGCCGGCCTGATGGCGATGCTCATGCGGGCCGAGCTCATGCAGCCCGGCATGCAGGTGATGGACCACCTGCAGTACAACCAGCTGTTCACCATTCACGGCACGATCATGCTGCTGCTGTTCGCGACGCCGCTGTTCGCGGGGTTCGCCAACGTGATCGTGCCGCTGCAGATCGGCGCTCCGGACGTGGCGTTCCCGCGGCTGAACACGCTCAGTTACTACCTGTTCCTGTTCGGCGCCATCATGGTGCTGGCGGGATTCCTGATGCCGGGCGGCGCGGCGGCGTTCGGCTGGTTCTCCTATTCGCCGCTGTCCTCGTCGACGTATTCGCCGGGACTCGGCGCCGACATGTGGGTGATGGGCCTGATCGTCTCCGGATTCGGGACGATCTTCACGTCGGTGAACCTGATGACGACGATCATCGCGATGCGGGCGCCCGGCATGGTGATGTTCCGGCTGCCGATCTTCACCTGGAACGCGCTGCTGACCAGCGTGATGGTGCTGATCGCGTTCCCGGTGCTGACCGCGGCACTGTTCGCGCTGGAGGCCGATCGCAAGTTCGGCGCGCACATCTTCGACGGCGCGACGGGCGGTGCGCTGCTGTGGCAGCACCTCTTCTGGTTCTTCGGCCATCCGGAGGTCTACATCGTGGCGCTGCCGTTCTTCGGCATCGTCACCGAGATCATCCCGGTGTTCGCGCGCAAACCCGTCTTCGGCTACCTCGGCATGGTGTGCGCGACGATCGCGATCACCGGGTTGTCGATGACCGTCTGGGCGCACCACATGTTCGCCACGGGCCAGGTCCTGCTGCCGTTCTTCTCCATGACCTCCTTCATGATCGCGGTGCCGACCGGTATCAAGTTCTTCAACTGGATCGGCACCCTGTGGAAGGGACAGCTCACCTTCGAGACGCCGATGCTGTGGGCGATCGGGTTTCTGGTGACGTTCCTGTTCGGCGGGCTCACCGGCGTGATCCTCGCTTCCCCGCCGATGGACTTCCACCTCACCGACTCCTATTTCGTCGTCGCCCATTTCCATTACGTGCTGTTCGGCACGGTCGTGTTCGCGATGTTCGGCGGCTTCTACTTCTGGTGGCCGAAGATGACCGGGAAGAAGCTTAACGAGACCTGGGGAAAGATCCATTTCTGGTCGCTGTTCGTCGGGTTCCACACGACGTTCCTCGTCCAGCACTGGCTCGGCGCCGAAGGCATGCCGCGCCGCATCGCCGATTACCCGAAGCAGTTCGCGACGCTGAACCTCGTGTCGTCGATCGGCGCTTTCATCTTGGGGGCGTCCACTTTCGCGTTCCTGTGGAACATCTACCGGACGCACAAGCGCGGCGTGCCCGTCGGCGTGGACGACCCGTGGGGCTACGGCGGCTCGCTGGAGTGGGCGACCTCCTGCCCGCCGCCCCGCCACAACTTCGAGACGATGCCGCGGATCCGTTCCTTCCGTCCGGCGTTCGACCTGCGCTACCCGCCGAAGGAGCCCCCGCAGGAGTCCGAGCCGGCCCTCCCGCAGCCCCCCGCCTGAGAGCCCCGGAACCGACGACGGAGCCCGGCGCACCGCAAGGTGCGCCGGGCTCCGGCTTGAGGTTCTCGGGGCGCTAGGAGGTCTCCTTCTTCTCCTTCTCCACGGCGCCCTCGCGCTTGAGGTCGCCCTGCCCGCCGCCGTGGGACTCGGTCTGGTAGTTGAGGTAGAACCGGTTGGTGCGGGTCCGGACCTGCGTGCGGACGCGGCCGGGCGTCGGCAGCGGGATGATGTGGTGCGGGTAGGCCGCGACCAGCTCTCGGGGCTGCCGGGTCTGCAGGATGGCGGCCGCCTCCGGCGCGGACCGCTCGTGCCGCTCGGTGTAGCCGCCGTCCGGGGTCAGCGAGATCAGCCCGCTCTCCACACCCTCATCGCGTTTCTGCAGGTCGCGGCGTTGCAGGCTGAGGCAGACGCGGCGGGCGACGATGAACGCGAGCACCGGGAAGACGAAGAAGCCGACGCGGAAGAACCAGGTCGTCCAGAACAGCGGGATCTTGAAGGCGTTGGACAGGATGTCGTTGCCGCCGGCCGCCCACAGGTTGCCGTACCAGGCGATGACGGCGGCGCCGATCGCGGTCCTGGTCGCGGCGTTCCGCGGCCGGTCGAGCAGGTGGTGGATGCGTTCGTCCCCGGTCGCCCATCGCTCGAAGAACGGGTACAGGGCGATGGAGCCGAAGAACACCATCGGCAGCACGACGGCCGGCAGCAGCACGTTCCAGCTGATGGTGTGCCCGGCGACGTCCGTCGAGATCCGGCCCATGATGCGCAGCGAGCCTTCGAGGAACGCGATGTACCAGTCGGGCTGCGAGCCGAACGACACCTCGTCCGGGTCGTACGGGCCGTACAGCCAGACCGGGTTGATCTGCGCGAACGTCGCGAGCCCGGCGAGGATTCCGAAGGTGTAGAGGAAATACGCGCCACTCTGCGCCATGAAGCTCGGGAACGTCGGCTCGCCCTGCACGGCCTGCTCGCGGCGGCCCTTGCCGGGCCACTGCGTGTGCGTCTGGTGCCAGAGGATCATCAGGTGCGCGGTGATGAGCGCGAGCAGGATGCCGGGGATCAGCAGGATGTGCACGGTGAACAGTCGCGGGATGAAGCTCTCGCTGGCGGGGAACTGCCCGCCGAACATCCAGAGGGTGAGGTAGGTGCCGATGACGGGGATCGACAGCACGATGCCCTCGGCGATGCGCAGCCCGGTGCCCGACAGCAGGTCGTCCGGCAGGGAGTAGCCGGCGAACCCCTCCAGCACCGACAGCGCGAACAGGGTGACCCCGATCAGCCAGTTGATCTCGCGCGGCTTGCGGAACGCGCCGGTGAAGAAGATCCGCAGCAGGTGGACGCAGATCGCCGCGAGGAAGACGTTCGCGGCCCAGTGGTGGATCTGCCGCATCAGCAGCCCGCCGCGCACGTCGAACGACAGGTTCAGCGTCGACGCGTACGCCTCGCTCATCTTCACGCCGCGCAGCTGGGTGTAGGAGCCGTCGTACAGGACCGTCATGCCGCTCGGCCGGAAGAACAGCGTGAGGTAGACGCCGGTGAGGATGAGGACGATGAAGGAGTAGAGCGCGATCTCGCCGAGCAGGAACGACCAGTGCTTCGGGAACGCCTTGCCCAGGTTGGTGCGCAGGAAGGTGGTCGACCCGAGCCGGTCGTTCACCCCGTAGACCAGCTTCCAGCCCGCCGGAAGCCGCTGCTTCCCGCCGTCCCGTTCCCGTCCCGCCATCGCGCTCCTCCTGATCAAGCGGACTGTCCGCTGGGCGGGTACCCGACGGCGGGGGCCACAAACGGCGGGCCGGCGGCGGTCAGGCGCTCGCCGCGTACAGCACCTCGCGCAGGCCGGGCAGCGACTCCCGGTCGGTGCGCCACACCAGGCGGAGGCTGAGGTCCGGCGCGTCGAGCGCGAGGCGGGCGAGGGCGCCGGAGTCCAGCCGGTCCCGGACGGCGAACTCCGGCAGCAGCGCGATCCCGAGCCCGCGCTCCGCCCAGGACGCCATGACCGTCACGCTGCCCGCCCGGACCCGCTCGACGCCGGGCCCGATGACCCGGTCCCCGGCCAGCCGGAACGAGCAGGCCGGCACGTTCACCAGGAGCCGCTCGCCGGCCAGGTCGGCGGCGGTGACCCGCGGCGCGGCGGCGAGCGGATGGTCGGGCGCGGCGACCAGCGCCAGCGGGACCGGCTCCACGTCGACGAACCCGAGCGGCGCGGGCGGCGGGGCGAAGCCGAGGTCGCCGAGCCCGGTGCCGGCGTCCAGCAGCAGCGCGGCCTCCAGCTCGCCGGCGGCGACGGCGCCGAGCAGCTGGTCGCGGGCCGCGTCCGCGCTGACCTCGACGCGCAGTCCGGGCCGGCGCTCGGCGACCCGCGCCAGCACCGCGGGCACGTGCGTCGCCGCGATCGTCTCCAGCGCGCCGAGCCGCACGACCGGGGGCTCGGCGGTGACCTCGCGGCGGGCCTGCTCGGCCTGCCGCAGCAGCCGCCCCGCCCAGCCGTGCATCCGCTCGCCCGCCGCGGTCAGCCGCATCCCCTTCGGACCGCGGTCGAACAGCTCGACGCCGAGGGAGCGCTCCAGCGTGCGGACCTGCTCCGACACCGACGACGGTGCGAGGCCGAGCGCGTTCGCCGCGTCCGTGACGGTGCCGTGCTCGATGACGGCCTCGAAGGTCCGCAGCTGGCGCAGTTCCATGCCCACGGCAACCCGCCCGGAGCGTTCGGATATTCCGAACGCGGCGTGCGGGCGGGCCGGTGGAGCCCCGGACCCGCGGTTCCGAGACTGGGGCCTCATGAGCACGGTTCTCTCCCCGGACCCGGTGGCGGCCCCCGGCGCGCGCCGCCGCGCCGCCCTGTTCGGCATATCCCTCGGTTACTTCATGGTGCTGCTCGACACCACCGTCCTGTCGGTGGCCGAGCCCGACCTCGCCCGCTCCCTGCACGGGACGGTCGCGGGCCTGCAATGGGCCGTGACCGGCTACACCGTCGTGTTCGGCTCGCTGCTGCTGTCGGCCGGCGCGGTCGCCGACCGGTACGGCGCGCACCGCGCGTTCCGCGCCGGCATCGCCGTGTTCGGCGCCGCGTCGCTGCTCAGCTCGCTGGCGCCGGACCTGTGGACGCTCGTCGCACTGCGGGCGCTGCTCGGCGCAGCCGCCGCGGCCTGCGTGCCCGCCTCGATGGCGATGATCAGCCGGCTCTACCCGGTGCCCGCCGAACGCGCGAAGGCCGTGGCGGCGTGGGCGGCCACCAGCGGCGCGGCGCTCGCCGCCGGGCCCATCGCGGGCGGCGCGCTGGTCGGGCTGGCCGGCTGGCGCGCGATCTTCCTGATCAACGTACCGCTCGCCGTCGTCGTCCTCGCCCTGGTCGCCGGGCCGCGGGTGCACTGCCCGCGCGGCGACCGCACCATCGACCGGCCCGCCCAGGCCGTCGCCTGCGCGGCCCTCGCGCTGCTCACCGACGCGCTCATCGCGCTCGGCTCCGGCGCCACCGTTCACGCCGCCTGCTCGGCGGCCGGGACGGTCGCCGCCGCGGTCGCGTTCGCGCTGCTGGAGCGGCGGAGCACGGCGCCCGTGCTGGTCCCCGCCGTCCTGCGCGCGCCCGGAATGCCCGGTTCGCTGATCGCGGGCGCGGCGGTCAACTTCATGATGACCGGCGTCCTGTTCGTGCTCCCGCTGGTCTTCCAGGAGACGCTCGGGATGTCGGCGCTCCGGACCGGCCTCGCGTTCCTCCCCATGACCCTGCCGTTCGCGTTCAACCCGCTGGTCACCGGCCGGATCGTCGCGCGCACCGGGCCGCGCCCGCCCGTCCTCGCCGGGCTCGGCCTGCTCACCGCCGCCGGCGTGCTGCTCGGCGCCGTGATGGCCGCGGGCGCCTCCTATCCGGCGCTGCTCGCGGGCCTGCTGTGCACCGGCTTCGGCGTCTCGTTCGCGCTGCCGGCGCTCGCGACCCTCGTCGTCACCGCCGCGCCCGAGGGCACCGCGGGAGCCGCCGGCGGGCTGCTCAACGCGGCGCGGCAACTCGGCGCCACCTTCGGTGTCGCGATCATGGGCGCGTTCGCGGCCGTCGGGCACCGGAACGGCCAGGCTGCCGGGGCGCTGTTCGTCGCCGCCGCCGTCTGCGCGGCCGCGCTCGCGGCGGCGTCCGTCCGGCGCCCCACGTGCTGATGGTCAGGCGCTGTCTGGACGGGCGGCGTCCGGATGGTGATCGGGAGGGACGGCGCCGGGGCGGATCGGGCCCGCGCGGGCCGCGTTCAGGCGGCGCCGCAGGACGGTGATCTCCGTGCGGAGCCGGTCCGCCGCCGGCGGGTCCGGCTCCAGGCCGCCGAAACCGTCCTCGAGCAGGTCCAGCTCGGCGGTCCGCAGCCGGGCGAGGAGGCGCCGCGGCTCCCCGCCCGGCACGTCCCACCGCTCCTTGCGGCGCCACCTGCGGAAGGCCAGCACCCGGTCCTCGCCGGGCAGGAGCACGCCCCGCGCGGTCTCCTCCCGCGCCGCCCGCCGGAACCGGGAGAGGTAGTGCCGCCGCGCCAGCCGGTAGGTGACCACCGCCGCCAGCAGGATCGGCGCGCCCTTCACCGGCAGCAGCGCCACGCCGGGCAGCAGCGGGGAGTCCCACCAGGCGTGCAGGGCCATCGCGAGGACGAGCGAGCCGCACGCGAGCGCGGCGGTGGACCGCGACGCCCGCCCGAGCAGGCAGCCGAGGCCGGCGCCGCCGACCGCCGTCATCGCCCAGTGGCTCCACCAGGCGCCGCCGATCACCCGGCCGCCGAAGGTGAAGAACGCCGCGTTCGCGTCCTGCGTCCCGCCGGTCAGCACGATCGTGTTCAGCACGTACAGGAAGTCCTCGGCGATCTGGAACCCGAGCCCGGCGAGCGCGCCGTAGCCCCAGCCGTCCAGCGGCCCGCGGACGGCGCGCGGCGCCATCAGCGCCAGCACCGCGACGCCCGCGAGCTTCAGCAGCTCCTCGTCGACCGGCGCGGCGATCGAGGCGCCCCAGTCGGCATTGAACTGGGGTCCGGCGGTCTTGGCGATGATCGCCTGGAACGCGGCGTTGGCGGGCAGCGCGGTCCCGAACGCGGCGAGCCCGCCCCACGCCACCGCGATCAGCGCGTACCCGAGCGGGCGCGGGCGGACCGGATGCAGCCGCCGCAGCCCCCACACCCCGGCCGCGAGCACCGGCGCCAGCAGCGCGAACCCGGCCACCGCGCCCGTGGTGAACTCGCCGACCTGCGCGTCCATGGCGCTCACCGCGATCCAGAGGCCGAGCACGCACATGACGGCCCACAACCAGAACGCGGGACGGCGGGTCATGGCGCGAACTCGACGCTGAGGACCATCGCCCGCACCTGGCCCGCGAGGCGCCGGTACGCCTCCGGCGGGCCGGACGCGGTGATCTCCGCGCCGAGGTCGTCGCGGGCGAACACGGTCCCGCTGCCGATCTTGCCGTGCCCGGCGAGCGGGCCGGTCAGCCCGTCCATGCCGTGCGCGGTGGTGATCGGCTCCGGGCCGCCGCGCAGCTCGCCGCCGCCCATCGACACGATCCGGCCGAACCCGTTCCACAGCCGACGGTCGTCCAGCGAACCGAGCGGGATGACGACGTTCAGGTTGAACACGACCTCGTCGCGGGACAGCTCGGCGTTGTTGGTCAGCGACGAGCGCGCCTCGTCCAGCACCCATCCGGCGGCCGGGACGGTGAACGTCACCGGCCGGACGCCCCCGGCCCGCTCGGTGCCGACGGCGATGACGGTGCCCGCCGCGATCGCGGTCCCGCTGCTGCCGAGCGCCTTGTCGACCAGGGGGAGCATGAGGCCGAGGATCAGCAGAACGAGGACCACGAGCCCCGTTCCCCACCATTTCACCCGCATCACGTGGCCCCCCCGATGCCGTGCGCAGCGGGAAATGCCCCCTCGAACAGGGGCTAAACAAGATCAGACGGACATGGGCGGCCCCGGGTCAGGCCGACGGCGGCGTCCAGCGGGCCGGCGCGGCGAGCGCCTCCGGGAGCCGCGTCGCGGCGTCGCCCCGCGCGGAGTCGAGCTGCGCCTGGGTGAGGAACAGCGCGCCGGTGAGGTCGGCGCCGGACAGGTCGGCGTCCCGCAGGTCGGCGCCGATCAGGTCGGCGTCCCGCAGGTCGGCCTTCCGCAGGTCCGCCGCGATCAGGTAGGCGCCGCGCAGGTTCGCGCCCCGCAGGTCCGCGCCCTTCAGCCGCGTGCCGATGAGGTCGGCGCCCCGGTGGTTGCGCTTGCGGCCCGGCACCTTCCTCCGCGCCTCCTCGCTGGCGCGCAGCAGCAGGGCGTTGACCTTCTCGCGGACGGCCGGGACGTCCACGGCGGTGATCTCGGCGGGGCCGCCGCGGGTCAGCGCGTCCGTCTCGTCCAGCGCCCCGCGGATCTCCGGGTGCACGGACGCGGCGGCGGGCATCTCCAGCGCCTCTGCCAGGTACCAGAGCAGTTCGTGCAACTGCCGCATCACCGGGAACACGCGGAACATCGGTCCCGACACCTCGGGGTTCCGCCGCCAGTCCCGCCCGCCGAAGGTCTCCTGCGACACCTTCTGGCCCGCGCCGAGGCAGTCGAAGACCGTGCAGCCCTGGAACCCGCGTTCCCGCAGGTCGGTGTGGATGCCGCAGCGGAAGTCGGCGAGCAGGTTGCCGCACGGCCGCCCCGCCTGCTTGTCCACCGCGAAGTCGGCCGACTTCGCGAACGGCAGCGCGACGCAGCACAGCCCAAAGCACGCCCCGCAGTCGGCCTTCAAAGCGCTCTTGTCCGGCACCGCGCGAACCCCCGTCCTGGTCAACGCTCCATTGTCGCGCCCCCCGGGCGGTGCCGTGACCGTTCTCAGGCGGCGTCGTGGAAGACCAGGCCGAGCGTCCGCCGCCGCCCCGACCGGACGACGCTGACGCCGTGCCGGACGGGCGCCGCCGACCAGCCGCGGCTGCTGCGCACCGGACGGTCCCGGGTCGTGAAGACCAGGCCGCGGCCGCGGGGGAGGAGCGTCGAGGTGCCCCGCGACTGGGCGCGCGCACGCTGCTCCACCATCAGGAACTCGCCGCCGGTGTAGTCGGCGCCCGGCTCGTCCAGGCCGATCACGACCTGCAGCGGGAAGACCAGGTCGCCGTACAGGTCGCGGTGCAGCGCGTTCCAGTCCTCCGGGCCGTAGCGCAGCAGGATCGGCGTCGGCTTGCGCTGGCCCGCGGCGTGGCACATGTCCAGCCATTCGGGCAGCGTGTCCGGCCACGGCGCGGGACGGCCCAGCTTGGCGGCCCAGTCTCGGGCGATCGGCAGCAACCGGGGGTACAGCGCCTCCCGCAGCTCGGCGACCGGGCCGGGGAACGGCTCGGCGAAGTACCGGTACTGGCCCGCCCCGAAGCGGTACCGCTCCATGTCGATCGTCGAACGGAACCGCCTCACGTCGTCGTACAGGGCGGCGATCTCCGCGCACTCCGCCCCGGTCAGCAGCGGCGGGGTGAGCGCGCAGCCGCGGGTGTCCACCTCCCCGCCGATCGCCGTCCAGTCGCCGTCCGCGACCCTCTCCGCGTAGCCGGTGCTCTCCGTGTGGCCGCCCATGCCGCGGGCCCCCTTCGTCCGTTGCGTGCCTTTCCCGGTCAACACCGGTCCGGCCGGGGAGGTTGCACCGCCTGCGGTAGTGTTGCGGGGTCCGCGACGGACCGACCGAGGAGGTGAGTCCCGTTCCTGCCAGTCCAGTCCGGGTGCTCCCGCCTCGCACGCGCGCGGCCGCCCGCCGATAGAGCGGCCGGGGAGCGCCCATCGGCACCTCGAAAGGCGCCCCCATGTCCGCTCACGCGTCACCCCCGCTCCCGCTCGACTCCGTCGTCTCGCAACTCCGCGCCGCCGGCTGCGTCTTCGCCGAGGACGAGGCGGAACTGATCCTCTCCACGGCCCGCACCCCGCAGGAGGCGGCCGCGATGGTCGCGCGGCGGGCCGCCGGGCTCCCGCTGGAGCACGTCGTCGGCTGGGCCGCGTTCCGCGGGCTGCGGATCGCCGTCGGCCCCGGCGTGTTCGTCCCGCGCCGCCGCACCGAGTTCCTCGTCGAGCGGGCGGCCGGGCTGCTGCCGCCCCGTCCGGTCGTCGTCGACCTGTGCTGCGGGTCCGGCGCGCTCGGCGTCGCGCTCGTCGCGGGCCTGGACGCGTTCGAGCTGCACGCCGCCGACGTCGAGCCGGCGGCGGTGCGGTGCGCGCGCCGCAACGTCGTCCCGGCGGGCGGACGCGTCCACGAGGGCGACCTGTTCGACGCCCTGCCCGCCGACCTGCGGGGACGTGTCGACGTGCTGTTGGCCAACGTCCCCTACGTCCCCTCGGGCGAGGTCGGACTGCTGCCGGCGGAGGCCCGGGCCCACGAGCCGCTCGTCGCGCTGGACGGCGGCTCCGACGGCCTCGACGTGCTGCGGCGCGTGACCGCGGAGGCGCCGCGGTGGCTGGCGCCCGGCGGGCACCTGCTGTTCGAGACGGGCGAGCGGCAGGTCGCGGACGCCCTGGACGCCGTCGCCCGCAGCGGGCTCACCGCGTCCGTCGCGCGGTCCGACGAGCAGTCCGCGACGGTGATCGTCGGCACGCGTCCCGTGTAGAACGCCACGTGAGGGTATGGGTTCCACCAGGACGACGTGAAGGAGTGAGCCCCATGCGCCGCATCACTGCAGCGCTCAGCGCCATCGCCGGCACCATCGTGGACATCGTGACCCTGCCGTTCCGGGTCCTGGCCCGGCTGCTGACCCCCTCCCGAGGGGGCCGTCCGGCCCGTACCCGCCGGCGCGCCTGACGTCCATTCCCGGATCGCCCCGGGCCCCTTTCCGGGGCCCGGGGCGATTCACGTCGAAAAGGTGTTGCGCATTCATTCCGCGTCCCGCACCATATGAGTAACGAACCGCACGGGACGAGCCGGAAGGGAGCCGCGGAGATGATCGGAACGGGCATCGCCAAGCAGGTGCAGCAGCCGCAAGGGCGCGCGTTCGCCGCTCGACCGCGGCGAGGCTTCATCGTCCCCCAGGGCGCCCCCGGATAGGGCCGCAAGGTTCCGCCGGAGGCCGCCAGGGGAATGACCCGGCGGCCTTTTTCATGCTCACCCGACCATTCGCCGAATGTTCTCCTCATGCTGCGCGCATTCGAGGAATTGACAACTGAATCGCAGGTCCATGGGTCTGTAGCTCAACTTGGGAGAGCGCCCGCCCCGCAAGCGGGAGGTTGCCGGTTCGAGTCCGGTCCGATCCACGGCCGCGCCGGGCATCGCGCCCGCGCGGACCACGGGAAGAAGGGGATGCGGTGCCCCGCCCGCCTTGGGAGCGGGAGAGACGCGGTTCGAGTCCGTGCTTCCCGACGGCCTTCAAGCTCATGGGGATGAGCGCCTGGTTGAAAACCGGGAGGACGAGGTTCGACTCCTCGGATGGCCACGCAGACCTCTGTAGCTCAGTGGACAGAGCACCGCGCTACGAACGCGGGAGCCCAGGTTCGAGTCCTGGCAGGGGTACCGCGGAGCCCGCCGGCTCCGCCCGGCCGCACATGCCGAAATGGTTGAGGTACCTGGCTTCCACCCAGGAGTACCGGGTTCGATTCCCGGGTGCGGCTCGATGAGGGACACGCCGCTCTCGTTCAATGGGAGGACTCCGGGCTCTTACCCCGGATATGGAGGTTCGACTCCTCCGGGCGGCACGGCGCGGGACGCGTTCCCGCGATGCTGGATGGTCTAACGGAAGGACGCGTGGCTCTGAACCACGAAAGTGCAGGTTCGAATCCTGCTCCAGCAGCAAACAGCGCACGGCCGTTTTTGGTGGCGATGACCGGTAGCTCAGTCGGTAGAGCGGCTGCCTTACAAGCAGCGGGTCGCAGGTTCGAGTCCTGTCCGGTCAACCAGGAGGCGCGTCATAGTGGCGTGTCTATGCGGGTCCGCCGGGTCGTCCAGGCGCGGGCCTGCTCGCTGAGCGTGATGCCGAGCCCAGGACGGGCCGGGACGTGCATCCGGCCGCCGCTGATCTCGAGCCGCTCGTCGAACAGCGGGTCGAGCCAGTCGAAATGCTCGACCCACGGTTCGGACGGGTACGCGGCGGCGAGATGGAGGTGGATCTCCATCGCGAAGTGCGGCGCGAGCTGCAGCCGATGGTGGTCGGCGAGCGCGGCGAGCTTCAGGAACTCGGTGATGCCGCCGATGCGCGGCGCGTCCGGCTGGAGGACGTCGGCGGCGCGCGCGTCGATCAGCGCGCAATGCTCGGCGATGCTGGTCAGCATCTCGCCGGTCGCGATCGGGGTGTCGAGGGCGCGGGCGAGGTCCGCGTGGCCCTCGGCGTCGTGGGCGTCCAGCGGCTCCTCGATCCAGGTGAGGCCGAACCCCTCCAGCGCGCGGCCCATCCGCAGCGCCGTGGGCCGGTCCCACTGCTGGTTCGCGTCGGCCATCAGCGGGACGCCGTCGCCGAGCCGCTCGCGGACGGCGGTGACGCGGCGCAGGTCCTCGGCATGGTCGGGATGGCCGACCTTGATCTTGATGCCGCCGATCCCGGACGCCAGCGCCGCCGACGCGTTGTCGAGCACTTCCTCCAGCGGCGCGTGCAGGAACCCGCCGGAGGTGTTGTAGCAGCGGACGGAGTCGCGGTGCGCGCCGAGCAGCTTGGCGAGCGGCAGCCCCGCCCGCTTGGCCTTCAGGTCCCACAGCGCGATGTCGATGGCGGCGATCGCCTGGACGGCCAGCCCGCCGCGTCCGGCCGACGCGCCCGCCCACGCCAGCTTCGTCCAGATCCGTCCGATGTCGTTGGGGTCCTCGCCGATCAGCGCGGGCGCGATCTCGGCGGCGTGCGCGAACTGGCCCGGCCCGCCGGCCCGCTTGGAGTACCCGAACCCGACGCCCTCGTGGCCGTCCTCGGTGCCGATCTCGGCGAATAGGAACACGACCTCGGTCATCGGGCGCTGCCGCCCGGTCAGCACCTTCGCGTCGCTGACCGGGACGGCGAGCGGCAGCGTGACCGAGGACAGCTCGACCCAGGCGACGCGGTCGGGGGTCGCCTCCCCGGCGGGGACCACGTCAGAGCACCTTCTCCACCAGCGGGGTCAGGTCGGCGAACTCGGCGGCGGTCAGGTCGGTCAGCGGCGGGCGGACGGGCCCGGCCGGGCGTCCGGCGGCCCGCATCCCGGCCTTGACGATGCTGACCGCGTATCCCTTGCAGCGGTTGCGGATCTCGCAGTACGGCAGCACGAACCCGTCGAGGCGGCGGCGGACCTCGTCCCGGTCGCGGGCGCGGACGGCCTTGTAGAACCCGAGCGCGAACTCCGGCACGAAGTTGAAGATGGCGGACGAGTAGGTCGTCACGCCCATCTCCAGGTAGGGGAGCGCGAACGTCTCCGCGGTCGGCAGCCCGCCGATGTAGACGAGGCGGTCGCCGAGCCGCGACCGGATCCGCGTCATCAGCTCCAGGTCGCCGACGCCGTCCTTGAACCCGACGAGGTTGGGGCACGCCTCGGCCAGCCGCGCGACGGTGCCGTCCTGGTAGACGGCGTTGGACCGGCTGTAGACCGTCACGCCGAGCCCGGTGGCCTCGCACACCGCGCGGACGTGCGCGACGAGGCCGTCCTGCGGCGCCTCGGTCAGGTACGGCGGGAACAGCAGGATCCCGTCGGCGCCCGCCCGCTCGGCGTCGCGGGCCATCTCGACGGCGGTGGCGGTGCCGTACCCGGCGGGCGCGATCAGCGGGACGCCGTCCGGCGTCTCCGCGGCGGCGGCCCGGACGACCCGTCCGACCTCGGCGGCGGTGAGGGAGAAGAACTCGCCGGTCCCGCCCGCCGCGAACAGGCCCGCGACCCCCTCGTGGCCCAGCCGGGCGACGTTGGCGCGGTAGGCGTCCTCGTCGAAGGACAGGTCGTCGCGGAAGTGGGTGACGGGGAACGACAGGAGCCCGGAGCCGAGCAGCCGGGCGGTCTCGTCGGGCGCGTGCTGGCTCATGACCCGAGGCTAGGATGGCCGATCGATCCAGGTCCAACACGAATTTCGGATCCACTGATACCCGTAGGGAATCGTTTGTTCACCCTCAACCAGCTCGCGAGCTTCGTCGCCGTCGCCGAGGAGCTGCACTTCGGCCGGGCCGCCGAGCGGCTGCGGATGACGCAGCCGCCGCTGAGCCGGCAGATCCAGATGCTGGAGGCCGAGCTGAAGGTGCGGCTGTTCGACCGGACGAACCGCTCGGTGCGGCTCACCCCGGCGGGCCGCGCTTTCCTGGTCGAGGCGCGCCGCCTGCTGCACCAGGCCGACCATGCCGCGCTGTCGGCGCGGCGCGTGTCGGCGGGGGAGGCGGGGCGGATCGCGGTCGGGTTCACGGCCACGAGCGCGTACGCCGCGCTCGGCCGGCTGCTGGACGCGGCGCGGTCCGCGCTCCCGGACGTCGAGATCGTGCTGCGCGAGATGGTGACCCGCGACCAGCTGCGCGCCCTCAGCGAGGGCGGCATCGACCTCGGCCTGGTCCGCCCGCCCGTCGCCGTCCCGGAGCTGGAGGAGAGGCCCGCCGACCGCGAGGCGCTGCTGGCCGCCGTCCCCAACGGGCACCCGCTCGCCGCCGGCAGCGGCCCCCTGCCGCTGGACGCGTTCGACGGCCGCCCGCTCATCATGTACTCGCCGGTCGAGGCGCGGTACTTCCACGAACTGCTGGTCGGGCTGTTCCGGTGGGCGGGCGTCGCCCCGGTGTACGCGCAGTACCTCAGCCAGGTGCACAGCATCCTCGCGCTGGTGGACGGCGGGTGGGGGCTCGCGCTCGTCCCCGAGGCGGCGGCGCGGCTGCGGTACGCGGGCCTGACGTTCCGTCCGCTGGAGCTGCCCGATCCGGCGCCGGTCGAGCTGAGCCTGGCCTGGCGGCGCGGCAACGACAATCCGGCCCTGGCCAGGCTGCTGGAGCACCTCTGACGGGACTGTGGCGATGGCCACCGTCCGCGGGGGCGCCGCCGCCTTGACCGGCCGCGCCCGGCTCGCTTACTTTGGCGTCCAAATATTGGCCGTCAAAATAACGGCCGCGACCGACCGTCCACCCGGAGGAACGATGAGCGACTTTCCCGCGTACGCGCCGTCGGAGGAGCAGGAGTTGCTGCGGGCGACGGTGCGTGAGCTGGCGGATGCCAAGATCGCGCCGTTCGCGGCGGAGGTGGACGAGGACGCTCGTTTCCCGCAGGAGGCGTTGGACGCGCTGGTCGCCAATGAGCTGCACGCGGTGCATGTGCCCGAGGTGTATGGGGGTGCGGGTGCGGATGCGCTGGCGACGGTGGTGGTGATCGAGGAGGTCGCGCGGGCGTGCGCGTCGTCGTCGTTGATCCCGGCGGTGAACAAGCTGGGCACGGTCCCGGTGCTGCTGTCGGGCTCGGAGGAGCTGAAGAAGAAGTACCTGGCGCCGGTGGCGCGCGGGGAGGCGATGTTCTCCTACGCCCTGTCGGAGGCCGACGCGGGGTCGGACGCGGCCGGGATGAAGACCCGCGCGGTCCGCGACGGGGACGCCTGGGTCCTCAACGGCGCCAAGATGTGGATCACCAACGCGGGCGTGTCGGAGTACTACACCGTCATGGCCGTCACCGACCCCTCCGCCGGCGCCCGCGGCATCTCGGCGTTCGTGGTGGAGAAGTCCGATCCGGGGGTGTCGTTCGGGCCCAAGGAGCGCAAGCTGGGCATCAAGGGTTCCCCGACCCGCCAGGTCATCCTGGAGGATGTGCGGATCCCGGCCGATCGGATCATCGGTGCGGAGGGGACGGGGTTCAAGACGGCGCTGGCCACCCTGGACCACACCCGCATCACCATCGCCGCCCAGGCCCTGGGCATCGCCCAGGGCGCGCTGGACTTCGCGCTCGGGTATGTCAAGGAGCGCCGCCAGTTCGGCAAGCCGATCTCTGATTTCCAGGGTGTGCAGTTCATGCTGGCGGACATGGCGATGCGGCTGGAGGGCGCGCGGCAGCTGACCTATCACGCGGCGGTGAAGTCCGAGCGGGCGATGCACGGCGAGAAGATCGCGGATCTGACGTTCGTGTCCTCGGCGTGCAAGGCGCTGGCCTCGGATGTGGCGATGGACGTCACCACCGACGCCGTGCAGCTGCTGGGCGGGTATGGGTACACGCGGGAGTTCCCGGTGGAGCGGATGATGCGCGACGCCAAGATCACCCAGATCTATGAGGGCACCAACCAGATCCAGCGGATGGTCATCGCCCGCCAGCTCCTGAAGTAACCCGCGAACAGCATCACCGCGCCCCCGCGTCCACCCGGACCCGGGGGCGCATCCGTATGAGGGCGTCCTATCGATTGACATGCAGCCGCTGGGTTGCCTATTTTTAAAGGCAGCCAGATGGTTGCATGTCGGACGGGCGAGGGATGGACGAGGTCTTCAAGGCGCTGGCCGACGCCAGCAGGCGGCGGCTCCTGGACGGGCTGAACGAACGGAACGGGCAGAGCCTGCGCGAGCTGTGCGACGGCCTGGACATGACCCGGCAGTCGGTCAGCAAGCACCTGGCGGTGCTGGAGGGCGCCGGCCTGGTGACGACGGTGCGGCGCGGCCGCGAGAAGCTGCACTACCTCAACGCCGCGCCGATCAACGCCATCGCCGACCGCTGGATCAGCCGCTACGACCGCGAGCGGGTCCGGGCCCTCGCCGATCTCAAGGCCGCACTGGAGGAGGAACCGATGAGCGCGGACGAGTTCGTCTACACCACCTACATCAAGACCACGCCGGAACGGCTCTGGCGGGCGCTGACCGAACCGGCGTTCACCGAGCGCTACTGGGGGCTGTCCCTGGAGAGCGACTGGAAGCCGGGCTCTTCGATCACCTGGCGCCAGGCGGGGCAGGTGACGAAGGACCCGGCCCAGGTCGTCCTGGAGGCCGAGCCCTACAGTCGGCTGTCCTACACCTGGCACACGTTCACCCCCGAATGGGGGGAGGCGGTCGGAGTGCCCGCCGACGTCCGGGAGCGGCTGGCCGCCGAGGGCCGGTCCAAGGTGACGTTCGAGATCGAGCCGGCCGGGGAGGCGGTGAAGCTCACCGTCGTGCACGACGCGCTCGACGCGGGAACCTCGCTGACCACGCTGCTCGGCATGGTGAAGCAGGGCTGGCCGCAGGTCCTGTCCGGGCTCAAGACCCTGCTGGAGACGGGCGAGACCCTGCCCGCGCCGTGACAGGCGATTGCCGCTCCGGCGGGTGGCGGCTAGGCTCGGGGACATAAACGGGGAACTCCCCGTTTATGTCCCCGAAAGGACGTCCGATGCCGCTCACCACCGAGGACCGGCTGGCGATCACCGACGTGATCTCGCTGCACGGCCACCACGCCGACAACGGCGAGCTCGACCGCATGACCGAACTGTTCACCGAGGACGTCGTCTACGACCTGACCGCGGTCGACGGCGGCACGATCCACGGCCGCGCCGCCCTCAAGCAGGCCGCACTCGACCTCGGCGACGGCAACCCGCTCGCCCACCACGTCACCAACGTCGTCGTCACCGGCGGCGACGGGGACCGCGCGCACGCCGTCTCGAAGGCCATCGTCGTGCTGGCGGACCGCGGCTCCGGCAGCGCCACCTACGACGACGACCTCGTCCGCGACGGCGGCCGGTGGCTGATCCGCCACCGCACGGTCCGCCCGCGCCGCGAACCCCTCACCCCCTGACCGCCCCCGTGGCCGCCGAACCGCGCCGAATAGCATGTGCGAGGCCGCTGGAGTCGACCACGTGAGGAGCGGTTCGTGCGAGACATCGCCGTGTTCAGCGGGAGCGCCCACCCCGGACTCGCCGCCGAGGTCTGCGCCCATCTCGGCGTTCCGCTGAGCCCGGCCCGGGTCTCCCGGTTCGCCAACGACTGCCTCGAGGTCCAGCTCCAGGCGAACTGCCGCGAGCGGGACGTGTTCCTCATCCAGCCGCTCGTCGCGCCCGTCCAGGAGAACCTGGTCGAGCTGCTGCTCATGTGCGACGCGGCGCGCGGCGCGTCCGCCAGCCGCATCACCGTCGTGATGCCGCACTACTCCTACGCCCGCTCCGACAAGAAGGACGCGCCGCGCATCTCCATCGGCGGCCGCCTCGTCGCCGACCTGCTCGTCGCGTCCGGCGCGAGCCGCGTGCTGGCCATGACGCTGCACTCCCCGCAGGTGCACGGCTTCTTCTCGGTCCCCGTCGACCACCTGCACGCGCTGCGCGAGCTCGCCGAGCACTTCCATCAGTACGACCTGTCGCGCACCACCGTCGTCTCGCCCGACCTCGGCAACGCCAAGGAGGCCGCGGCGTTCGCCCGGCTGCTCGGCGTGCAGGTCGCGGCCGGCGCCAAGCAGCGCTTCTCCGACGACCGGGTGCAGATCAGCTCGGTCATCGGCGAGATCGCCGGCCGCGACGTGATCGTCCTGGACGACGAGATCGCCAAGGGCAGCACCGTCCTGGAGCTCCTGGACCGGCTCCGCGAGCTCGGCGCCCGCACGATCCGGATCGCCTGCACGCACGGCCTGTTCGCGGCGGGCGCGCTCAAACGGCTGTCCGCCGAGCCGGACGTGCTGGAGATCGTCTGCACCAACACCGTGCCCGTCCCGGAGGGCGAGCGCGGCGGGAAGCTGCACGTCCTGTCCATCGCCCCGGCCCTCGCCGAGGCGGTCCGCCGCATCCACAACGGCGAGTCCGTCAGCGCCCTCTTCGAAAACCCCCACCCCTGACCATCGGCCCGGTCAGCCCTTCCGGCCGGCGCGGTATTCGAGGGCCTCGGGAACCTCGTTGTACTCGAGCAGGTGGTTCCCCGCGAGGCGTTCGAGGGCCTCGCGCACTTCGGCGGGCGTCGCGTAGAAGAACTCCCGGCGGAGATTGACCTGGTTGACGCGGTGCTCGGCGAACTCCTGGTGGAGCCTGCCCTCCAGCCCGACCGCGTCGTTGCTGAAGATCAGCGCGTGGACGTCGAACCGGAACGGCACGGACGCGTCGCCCAGCTCGCGCACCCGGTCCATCGGCTCGAGGCGACGCGTCATCCCGATCTTCACCATCCGCTCGCCGAAGGCGCCGATGTTGGAGATCACGTACACGTATCCGGCGCGGACGTTAGCGGCGCGGCCCTCGACGTCCGAGATCGCCGTCTCCACGTCGGCGAGCTTCGCCCGGAGGTCGGCGACGCCGCCGGCGTCCCCGTTGGCCTCCAGGCGGGCGAGCGCCGCCGCCACGTGCGAGCGCTCCTTGAGCAGGCGCGCCTTCTCCCGCTCGAACTCCTTGCGGGCCTTGTCCTCCTCCCGCTGCCGCTCGCGCTCGGCACGCACCCGCTCCTTCTCCTCCTCCGCCTTGGCCAGATGGTCCGCGGTCAGGCGCAGTTCCTTGACGCGGACCGTCCGGTACGCCCGGCTGACCTTGATGTCCATGGTCTTGCCGAGCCGCTCGATCGTCTGCGCGCTCTTGTCGAGGCGCTCGATGGCCGATTGCAGCTTGTAGGGGCGCATCGTCCGGACGAGGTTGTCGGCTTCGGCGTTGTAGGCGCGCAGCATGAGCTTGGAGAAGTCGCGCACCATCTTGCCGCCCTGCGCGGCCGACCCGTTCACCGTCCAGTTGGTCGCTCCGACGACCGCCTTCCCCGTCCTGGCCATGGACTTGATCTGGTCCTTTACCTTGGCCAGTTCCGCCTTGTAGGCGACGACGTCCGCCAGCGGGTGCTGGTACTCGTAGACGCCCGCCTCCTGGAGCAGCGCCAGATCCTCGGTCTCCACGATCGAGCCGCGGAGCCGCCGCAGTTCGGCGCGCAGATCGCGGCGCTTGCGCTGGGCCTCGGCGGCTTCGGAGCGCAGGCGTTCGATCTCCGCGCCCACCTGTGGCGCGTCCAGGCCGCCGAGCCGTTCCAGCCAGCGGCGCAGCTCGGCGTTCTCCGCTTCGAGCTCCTCGATCCGCTGCTTGCGAGCGCCGAACGCCGGCTTCCCCCGGCTTCCGGCGGGCGTCACGTGCGGGGCGGCCGTGGGCGGAGCCGGCGCGTGCGGGGCCGGCAAGGGCGGTGCGGTCTGGACGGGCGGGAGCGGTGCGGCGGGCGTCCAGAACTGCCAGCCGGGCGGTGCGGGCGGCCAGCCCGGGTCCGGCATCCAGCCGGCCGGTGGCGTCCAGCCTGCGGGAGGCGCGGGCCAGGTGGGCGGCGGGTTGTACCGCCACTCCGCCGGTTGCGGCAGCGCGGGAGCGGCGGCGGTCCACTGCGGCGCCATGACCGGTGCGACGGGTGGCGGTGTCGGCGCGCCGGGAGCCGCGAGCGGGGTCGGTGCCGCGGCGGGAGGCGCAGGCCGGACGAGATCCTGGACGATGCGGGCGAGGCGCGGTGCATCCTGGTCGTGCACATCGCCGAAGTCCGTCTCGGTCCCCGCACTGTCGGTGACGACGAAGAACCAGCGCTGCTTGTACGACATCCGCGTCTCGACTCCGCGGACCGTCGTGAGGGAAGTCTCCTGGCGCGGGCCCTCCTTGGCCAGCTCGGCGGCGGAGAAGCCCAGTATCCGCCGGTCGGTGACGGCGATGTGCGTGAGCGTCGGAAGGGCCTTGACGGTGGTCGCGAGGGCCAGGACCGTTTCACCGTCCCGGAGGAACAGCCTCAGCAGCCGCAGGCTGCGCTCCGCATCGCCAGCGTCCACCTCGACGCCGACATAGTCCGGCCGCGGGATCTCCTGTACCGTCATCGCTTCCTCGCAACGTCGCATCAGGGCGGAACGAGGTGCCGGTTCGGCGCTGCGCCTCCGTCCCGCCGTGGTGTGGGACCGTCGAGGGGAGCGCTCGACCTATCTGGGACGGCCCGGCCGCGGTCGCGGTTCACAAGGAGAGCGGCACCGTGCGAGGTTCGGGTGCGTGCGAGGTCCGAGCGTCAGAGGAGCATGTCGCTGCCGCCTGATTCCTCTTCGCCGTCGGTGGTGTGCTCGGGCTCTAGGTACTCGTCCTCGGGCCAGAGTTCGTTGGCGAGGAAGGCGAGGTACTCCTCGTCGCCCTGGTCGAGTTCGGCGGTCATGGACTCGGGGTGGACGCCGCCGGGTTCGGCCGTGGCGGCGGGTTCGGTGGCGGGCTCGGACGGCGCGGGGTCCGGGGCGGCCGGTTCCTCGTCCGGGGCGGCGGGCACCGCGGGACGGAGCAGGCACAGGCCGAACAGGGCGGCCACTGACACCAGGACCAGGACTGTGATCACGACACCACCCCGTCCTTTCGCGGTCGAGTTCCACATGATTCTTGCGTAAGTAGCAAAACACTTGAACGCTACCTGGACGACCTTTCGGATGGGAGCCGACATGCGGGCCGCCGGAGACAATGGCGCGGTGGAGTCTCATGGAGCGGTCGGCGCGCGGGCCCGCGCGCTGGCCCGCGTCGTCTGGGACCACCTGGTGCTCACCGGCCCCCTCTCCAAGGCTGACGCGATCCTCGCTCTGGGGTGCCACGACACGCGGGTGGCGGCGCACGCGGCGAGGCTTTGGCATGCGCGATGGGCTCCGGTGGTGGTCGTGACCGGCGGCCGCGGCAAGATCACTTCGGCGTGGACGGAGACGGAGGCGCAGGTCTTCGCCCGTGTGGCGCGCGAGAACGGGGTCCCGGACGGGGCTCTGCTGCTGGAGGAGACCGCCACGAACACAGGGGAGAACATCACCGCGACCCGGCGGTTGCTTGACGGTCGGCTCGATCTGCGGAGCGGGATTTTGGTCGCCAAGCCGTACATGACCCGGCGCGCACTGGCAACGGCGCGCAAACAGTGGCCCGGAGTGGCCTGGACGGCCGCCTGCCCGGACCTCGGATACGAGACATATGCGGACGGGGACGACGAGCGGCGGTTCATCGAGCTGATGGTGGGCGACCTCCAGCGGATGGAGGTGTACGCCGAGCGGGGGTACCAGGTGCCGATGCCGGTCCCGGCGGCGGTGTGGGCGGCGTACGAGGAACTGGTGGAAATGGGGTACGACCGGCACGTGATCAGGTGACGGTGGCACAATCGGACGCATGGCGTCAGTGACCACTTACTGCCGGATCTGCGAACCGCTGTGCGGGCTGGAGGCCACCGTCGAGGACGGGACGGTCGTCCGGATCCGCCCCGACAAGGAGCACCCGCTGTCGAAGGGCTTCGCCTGCCCGAAGGGCATCGCGATGGCGGAGGTCCAGAACGACCCGGACCGGGTGCTGCATCCGCTGCGCCGCCGTCCGGACGGCGAGTTCGAGCGGGTGAGCTGGGACGAGGCGCTCGGCGGCATCACCGCGCGGCTGAACGCCCTGCGCCGCGAGCACGGCGGGTCGTCGATCGGCTGGTACTTCGGCAATCCCGCGACGTTCTCCTACAGCCATCCGCTGTGGCTGAACGGGTTCATGGCGGCGTTGAAGTCGCCGCACCTGTACTCAGCCGGTTCGCAGGACGTCAACAACCGGTTCGCGGCGAGCGCGCTGCTGTACGGCGCGCCGGTGCTGGTCCCGATCCCCGACCTCAAGCGCACCGACCTGCTGCTGATGCTCGGCGCGAACCCGCTGGTGTCGCACGGCAGCCTGATCACCGCGCCGCGCATCCGCGAGGACCTGTCGGCGATCGTGGCGCGCGGCGGCCGGGTCGTGGTCGCCGATCCGCGCCGGACCGAGACGGCCCGCGCCTACGAGCACCTGCCCGTCCGCCCGGACGGGGACGCCTGGCTGCTGCTGTCGATGCTCCACGTGATCTTCGAGGAGGGGCTGCAGGACAGTGCCGCGTGCGCGGGCCAGGCGTCCGGCGTGGCGGAGTTGCGGGCGCTCGCGGACGGCTTCCCGCCCGAGGAGACCGAGGACCGCAGCGGCGTGCCGGCGGCGGCCGTCCGGGAACTGGCCCGCGATCTGGCACGGGCCGAGCGGGCGGTCGTCTACGGCCGGACGGGCACCTGCCTCGGCCGGCACGGGACGCTGACCGCGTTCCTCATCGACGCCGTGACGCTGGTGACCGGCAACCTGGACCGTCCGGGCGGGGCGGTCTTCGGCGCCGCGCCGCTGTGGCTGGACGAGATCCTGCGCCTGTCCGGCATCGCCACCTACGGCAGGACACGCTCACGGGTCGGCGGATACCCGGACGTCCTCGGCACGTTCCCGGCCGGGGTGATGGCCGAGGAGATCACCACGCCGGGCCCGGGACGGCTCCGGGCGCTGATCGTCTCCGGCGGCAACCCGGCGCTGAGCGTCCCGGGCGGCGAGTCGCTCGGCAGGGCGCTGGACGAGCTGGACCTGCTCGTCACCATCGACCTCTACGTCACCGACACCGGCCGCAAGGCCGACTACGTGCTCCCGGCGACCACGTTCCTGGAGCGCGAGGACCTCCCGCTGCCGTTCCTGCAGAACCACCTCACCCCGTACGTGACGTGGACGGAGCCAGTGGTCGCGCCGCGCGGCGAGGCCCGCCAGGAGTGGGAGGTCATCGACGCGCTCGCCCGCCGGATGGGGATCGGCGTCGGCGCGTTCCCGCTGCAGCGGCTCGCGCACCGGCTGGGCGTCCGGCCGTCGCCGCGGTCCCTGGCGGACGCACTGCTGCGCACCGGCCCGGCGGGGGACTGGTACGGGCTGCGCCGCCTTCTCGGCAAGCGCGACGGGCTCAGCCTGCGCCGGTTGCGGAAGTCGCCGCACGGCATCGTCCTCGGCGAGCACCAGCGGACGGGCACGCTGCGCCGCCGCATCCTGCACAAGGACAAGCGGGTGCATCTCGCCCCGCCGGAGATCGCCGCCGAGGTGCTGCGGCTGGCGGAGGCGCCGGAGCCGCCGGACGGCTTCCCGCTGCGGCTGATCGGCCTGCGCGAGATGCGCTCGCACAACTCGTGGATGCACAACGCGCCGGCGCTGATGCGCGGCGGCCGCGTCCAGGCGGCGCGGATCAACCCGAAGGACGCCGCGGCGCACGGGATCGAGGACGGCGCGCCGTGCCGGATCACCTCGCCGCACGGGTCGATCGAGCTGACGGCGCTGGTCACCGACGAGATGACCGAGGGCACCGTCGCGGTCCCGCACGGGTGGGGGCACCGGGGCGGCTGGCGGACGGCGAACGCGGCGGGCGGCGCGAACGTCAACGTGCTCGCGTCGCCGGATCCGGCGGACTTGGAGCCGCTGGCCGGGATGGCACGGCTCAACGCCGTCCCGATCACGATCGGGCCGGCCTGACCGGCGCGGGCGCGCGCCGGATGACCGGCCGTCCGGCGCGCCGTGCGTCGGAGCCGGCCGCCGGAACGGCGCTGTAGCGGCCCTGCGGGCGGGTGCGGGGAGGAGGCGCGGGGCGCCCGCGGGCCGCGCGGCGCCGCTAGACGGCGGTCGTCGGACGGTGCGGGGCGATCACGCGGCCGTCGGGCAGCAGTTCGCCGGTGTCCTCGAAGACGACGATGCCGTTGCAGAGCAGGCTCCAGCCCTGCTCCGGGTGGGCGGCGACGGTTCTCGCGGCCTCGCGGTCCAGCGCGTCGGGCCGGGGGCACGGCGGCTGGTGCGGGCAGGACGGTGCGCGTTGATCGGTCACGGGTTCCTCCACGAACGTCCCTGTGATTAAGGACATAGTGGAAGCCTGCCGCCGTTCGTCCGAAATATGCAAGTGGATGGGGGATTCTTTACTGTTCGTCGCGTGTGCCGCCGGACAAGTTGGGGCACATCGGGACGTTCAGCGCAGAAGCCCCTCGTCCGGTTCGCCGCCGTGGTCGACGTCGAGACCGACCACCGACAGGCATCCGGTGCAGATCCACTCGGCGATGACCGCCTCGGAGTTCATGCCGTGCGCCCGGTACGGCCGGTCGACCCACCGGCGCCGCATCCCGTGTCCGCAGGAGGAATGCAGCAGCCGGCCGCAGTTCGGGCACGGCCAGACGTCCTCGCAGCGCCGGTCGCACTGCGGGCACAGCGGCGACTCGTAGTGCTCCGCCGGGTCGGGGAGGCCCAGTTCGTCCCGCCACTCGTGCTCGAGGTCGAGGTACTCGTCGCCGGGCCAGCAGTGGTCGGCCAGCCAGGCCAGGTACTCCTCCTCTCCGGGGGCGAGCACGGCCGTCAGCGACTCGGGGTGCTCGTCGCGCGGTCGGTGTCGGCGCCTGGAGCGCCGCGCGGTGGCCAGCAGGGTCAGCAGGCCGAGGAGCGCGGCCGCTGCCAGGCCAGTCGCCAGGGGCATCGCGGCGTCCTTACATGATCTTGTGGCGGGAAAGTCCGATCATGAATTCACTTCACAAAACCCTGCGAACGGTACAAGAAAGGCTCTTAACGGAAAAGTCGATCAGAAAAGAATCTTCATCGCGATCATGAACGGTCCGGTGTCCGAAACCCGTCTCGCCGAGCGTCCGGAACCCGTACGGCCTGCGGAATCGGGGCGTCCGAGCGTCGCGGAGCCCCCGCCGGCGGCGCCGCCGGTTTCACTCTCCGCTGAATCCGGCCCTCCCTCCGGTGCAGTTCCGTTGATCAATCCTTGCGCCCCATCACGGCCACCATCTGGGCGTGCAGCGGGTGCTCCAGCGGGCCCTTGGGACCGTTCGGACGCCACTCCGTCACGTTCGCCACGCCCGGCTCCAGGATCGTCAGCCCCTCCATGAACCCCTCGATCCGCGAAGAGTGCCGGAAGTAGGAGCCGCCGAGCCCCGACTGCAGGATCCGCTTGGCCTCCTCGACCCGCGGGTCGTCGCCCGAGTCGTGCAGGTGCGTGAGGATGACGTGGCTGCCGGCCGGCAGGAACGGGTGCAGCGCCCCCACCACCGCGGCCGGGTCCCGCTCGTCCGGGACGTGGTGGATGATCGCGGCGAGGATCAGCCCGACCGGCCGGCCGAGGTCGATCAGCCCGGCCAGCGCCGGGTCGTTGAAGATCTTCTCCGGCTCGTACAGGTCGCCCTGGATGAACGTCGCGACGCCCTGCTCGGTGAGCAGCGCCCGGCCGTGCGCCAGCACGATCGGGTCGTTGTCGACGTACACCACCCGCGCGTCCGGGTTCGCCGACCGGGCGAACTGGTGCACGTTGGACGACGTCGGGAGCCCCGACCCGATGTCCACGAACTGGTCGATCCCGAGCTCGCCCGCCATGTAGGCGACCGCGCGCCCGATCGCGACCCGGTTGCCCTGCGCGACGACCGGCGCCTCGGGGACGAGCTGCATCACCATGTCGGCCACCTCGCGGTCGGCGGCGAAGTTGTCCTTGCCGCCGAGGAAGTAGTCGTACACGCGCGCGAACGTCGGGGTGGAGGTGTCGATGCCGGGGGGCGCGCTCTCCGGGAGTTCGTCGGCCACGCGTGCGGCTCCTTCCGTTGGCCCCCGCGGCGGACGCGTTCGGGGCGGGACGAGGTGGCCCAAGATTAGGCCGAATCGCCGCCCCCGGCGGGGTTTTCACGGCTTTGCCCGCACTGTCGCGGCGGCCGGGGGTGCGGTTTTCCACAGGGCGCGGGTGCGGTGCGCGGCCGGACGGCCCGGCGGTGCGCTCCATGGTGGCCGCCGCGCCCGGTTCCTAGCGTCGAAGGCATGATCGAGACGACGTACGCGATGGCGTCCGCGGCGGCCGGGGACGCGCCGTCCGGAGGCGTCACCGGATGGGCCACGCACCTGATGGAGCAGCTCGGCGCCCCCGGCGCCGGGGCGGCCATCGCACTGGAGAACCTGTTCCCGCCGCTGCCGAGCGAGGTGATCCTCCCGCTCGCCGGGTTCACCGCCGCGCAGGGCCGGATGAGCCTCGCCGCCGCCCTCGTCTGGACGACGCTGGGCTCGGTCGCCGGCGCGCTGGCGCTCTACGGCATCGGCGCGCTGATCGGCCGCGACCGGATCCGCGCGCTCGTCGCGTGGCTGCCGTTGGTGAAGCTGTCCGACCTCGACCGCACGGAGGCGTGGTTCGCCCGGCACGGCGGCAAGGCGGTGTTCTTCGGCCGGATGATCCCGATCTTCCGCAGCCTGATCTCCGTCCCGGCGGGCCTGGAGCGGATGCGGATGACGACGTTCCTGCTCTACACCACCGTGGGCAGCCTGCTGTGGAACACCGTGTTCGTGCTGGCCGGGTACTGGCTCGGCGACAACTGGACGTCCGTCCAGGACTACGTCGGCGTCTACTCCAAGGCCGTGGTCGCGATCGTGGCCGTCGCGGTGCTCGCCTTCGTAGCGGTCCGCATCGTCAAGGCACGCCGCGCCCCGTCCGACGCCCCGCAGACGCCCCCGACCCCGCAACCCCACCAGCCCTACGGAAGCGCTCAGCCGTACTCAGGCGCTCAGCCTTATGGAAGCGCGCAGCCCTACGAAGGCGCTCAGCCCTACGGAAACCCCCAGTCGTATGGCAACGCCCAGTCGTACGGCAACCCGCAGCCGCAGGGAAGCGCCCGGCCGTTCACCAATGCCCAGCCTTACGAAAGCGCCCAGCCTTACGAAAGCGCCCAGCCTTACGAAAGCGCCCAGCCTTACGAAAGCGCCCAGCCGTACGGGAACGCTCAGCAGTACGGGAACGCTCGGCCGTATGAAGGTGGGCGCGCGAGCGAGCAGCGGCAGGCGCGAGAATTCGAACGTGACCGACCCTTCTGACGACGCGCGCGTACTGCGGCGCGGTGTGCGCGCGGCGGCGCGGGCCGCCGCCGGGCTGCTCCTCGGCGCGTTCACCGCCGTCATGGAGATCGTGCTGCTCGCGGCGGCGGCGCTGCTGATGGCGTACGCGCTGGCCTTCTCGCGCGGGCAGCGGGCGGTGCCGCGGGTCGTCGCGGACGGCGCGCGCCGCCTCACCGAGCTGGAGCGGCGCCGCCTGGCGCTGCTGGGGGAGACGGGCGCGGCCGAGTACGGGCCGCTGCGGGCGCTGGCCTACCTGGTGCTGCGGGTGCCGGTCGGGCTGCTCGGCGGCGTGATCATCGGGCTCATCGCCTACGGCGTCGAGATCGGCGTGGAACTCGCGGTGAGCTGGTGGATCACCGGCGACTACCTGGACGGCATCCGGCCCGCGTGGTGGATCGTCCTGTACACGGCGATCGCCGGGCTGGTGCTCCTGTTCCTGGCAGTCCAGGGGCTGGTCGGGGTGGCGGCGCTGGAGCGGGCGGTGGCGCGCCGCTGCCTCGGCCCGAGCCCGCTCGCCGAGTACGAGCGGCGGATCGCGCAGCTGTCGGTGACCCGCGCGGAGGTCGTCGACGCGGTGGACGACGAGCGCCGCCGCATCGAGCGGGACCTGCACGACGGGGTGCAGCAGCGGCTGGTCGCGCTCGGCATGCTGATCGGCCGCGCCCGCCGCGCCGGCGACCAGGAGAAGGCGTCCGACCTGCTGAGGCAGGCGCACGAGGAGTCGCAGCGCGCCCTTGCGGACCTCCGCGAGGTCACCTGGCGCGTCTACCCGGCGGCGCTGGACGGCGAGGGCCTGCAAGTCGCGCTGGAGTCGGTGGCCGAGCGGTCCGCGGTCCCCGTGGCGATCGGCTACGACGTGCCGGGGCGGCCGCCGCACGCGGTCGAGACCGCCGCGTACTTCGTGGTCTGCGAGGCCGTCACGAACGCCGCGAAGCATTCGGGCGCCCGCCGGGTACGCGTGGAGGTCGCCGGATCCGGGACAATGATCGGCGTGCGCATCGAGGACGACGGGACGGGCGGGGCCGACCCGACCGGCGGCGGGCTCGCCGGGCTGGCGCGGCGCGTCGCCGCGCTGGACGGGACGTTCGCCGTGCACAGCCCGCCCGGCGGGCCCACGGTGATCACCGCGGAGCTGCCGTGCGGGTGATGCTGGCGGAGGACTCCACGCTGCTGCGCGAGGGCCTGGTGCGGCTGCTCGCCGAGGAGGGCCACGAGGTCGCGGCGGCGGTCGGCGACGGTGGCGCGCTGCTCGCGGCGGTCGCCGAGCGGCCCCCGGACGTGGTCGTCGTGGACGTCCGGATGCCGCCGACGCACACCGACGAGGGCCTGCGCGCCGCGCTGGAGATCCGGCGCCGGTGGCCGGACGTCGGCGTGCTCGTGCTGTCACAGTACGTCGAGAAGCGCTACGCCGCCGAGCTGATCACCGCGGACACCGGCGGGGTCGGGTACCTGCTGAAGGACCGGGTCGCGCAGGTCGAGGAGTTCCTGGACGCGCTGGACCGGGTCGGCGCCGGCGGTGCCGCGTTCGATCCGGAGGTGGTACGGCGGCTGCTGGCGCACAGCACGCACGCCGACCCGCTGTCCCGGTTGACGCCGCGCGAGCGCGACGTCCTCGACCACATGGCCCAGGGCCACACGAACGCCTCGATCGCCGCGCACCTGCACATCTCGCAGAGCGCGGTGGAGAAGCACGTCAACGCGATCTTCGACAAGCTGGACCTGTCGCACGCGTCCGGCTACAGCCGCCGCGTGCTGGCGGTGCTGCGCTACCTCGGCTCCTGAGAGCCGGTGAGACGGGAGGAGAGGACCATGGTCGGCAAGCTCGACTGGGAACCGGCCGCCGGGCGGACGGACCTGCTGGCGGAACCGGTGACGGCCGCGATCGGCGGCGTCCCGGACGCTGAGGCGGCCGAGATCGATCCGGAGCTCGCGGACACTGCGGCGTTCTGCGAGCGCTACGACGTGCCCCTGGAGGTCAGCGCGAACTGCGTCGTCGTCGCGGCGAAGCGCGGCGGCGAGGTCACCTATGCGGCGTGCATGGTGCTCGCGACGGACCGCGCCGACGTGAACGGCGTCGTCCGCAAGCATCTCGGCGCCCGCAAGGTCTCGTTCGCGCCGATGGACCAGGCGACCTCGCTCACCGGCATGGAGTACGGCGGGATCACCCCGGTCGGGCTGCCGGCCGGCTGGCCGGTCCTGGTGGACGAGGCGGTCGCCGCCGCGCCCCGCGTCGTGATCGGCAGCGGCCTGCGCAAGTCCAAGATCCTCCTGCCTGGCAAGGCGCTCGCGGCGCTGCCGGGCGCCGAGGTCATCGCCCTGGCCCAGTAGCCGTGCCGTCCGACGCCCTGCGGCGCGCCCTCACCGACCCTGGACCGCGGCCGCTGCCGGACGAGGCCGCCCGCCTGCTGGAGGACCTTGACGCGCCGCCCCGCCTGGCGGCGCATCTGCGCGCCGTCCACGATGTCGCCGCCGAGCTCCTCGCCTGGGTGGCCGACCGGTATCCGGCGCTCGCCGTGGACGCCGACGCCGTGCTGTTCGGCGCGGCGACCCACGACATCGGCAAGGCGGTGCATCCGGAGGAGTTGTCGGGACCCGGTTCGCGGCACGAGGCCGCAGGGCACGCGCTGCTCCGTGAACGCGATTTCGAGGAGCGGCTGGCGCGCTTCGCCCGCACCCACGCGTCCTGGGACGCCCCCGGCATCGGCGCCGACGACCTGCTCGTCAGCCTCGCCGACAAGGTCTGGAAGGCCAAACGCGTTCCGGACCTGGAGGAATGCGTCGTGGACGTGCTGGCCGCCGCGTCCGGTGCCGAGAGGTGGGAGGTCTTCATGGGGCTCGACGACGTCTGCGACCGCCTCGCCGCTGGCGCGGACCGCCGCCTGGCCTTCCAGTCGGCCTATCCGGTGGTCGCCTGACCGTCCGGCGCGGCCGTGCGGCGGGGCCCCCGCGGCCCGCCGCGCCGCGTCGCGTTCGCGACATCGGGGGTAGACCTGCGGACCGCCGGAAACTCATCGCACGGGCCGGAAATCAGTCCGGAATCGCGCCGACCCCGTACTCGGTGCCGCCCGCGGCGCGGGCCCGGTCGAGCAGGGCGCGGTTGGCGGCGAGCATGTCCGGGACGGGCGCGCAGCCGGGTGAGGCGGTCTTCAGGACGCTGAACAGGACCGGGTCCGGGGGAGCGGCGAGCATCGGCACGTGCCCGATGCGCAGTGCTTTGACCAGGATGACGCCGCTGAGCCCGAGGTCGTGCGGCGTCATCTCCTTGAGCGTGGCTTCGATGACGTCGGCGGCACGGTCCCGGGGCAGGAACACCATCGCCCACGGGTGCGGCCGCGCCCACTCGCCGAGCGCGACCAGCTCCTCGACGTCGGGACGCATCCGGTCGGCGAACGCGAGGAAGGGCGGTTCCTCGGTCTCGGTCGTGCCCGGCGGGACCGGGCCGTCCCGGTACAGGGTGGCCTTGACCTCGTACCGCCACCCGTCCTGAGACGGCTTGGCCCGGCCAGAGACGTCGTCGGCCGCGACCCCGCACTGCGTCCGCAGCAGGTCGTCCGCGTCTCGGCACGGGATGGTGCAGGCCAGTACCCGTTCCGGGGCCGGGACGAGGCGCAGCGTCGCACCCGTGATCACGCCATGCCGCCCGAGCCCGCCCCGGACCGCGTCGAACAGCCCCGCCCGGACCCGCGGCGAGCACGTGACGACGCGCCCGCCGGTCACGACGTCGAGGGCGAGGACGTTGTCGGCCTGCGTCCCGTGCAGGTGGGAGGTGCCGCCGACGCCGCCCGCCGAGATCGTCCCGCCGACGGTGACGTCGAGGAAGTCGGTCAGGACGGGCGGGACGCGGCGGTGCGGCAGCGTCGCCGCCAGAACCTCGCGCCAGGTCGTCCCGGCCCCGGCGACCGCGTGCCCGGAGGCGACGTCCTCGACGCCGGCGATGCCGCGCATGTCGAGGCTGATGCCGCCGGTCAGCGACTGCCCGAACGTCGAGTGCCCGCATCCGCGCGGCACCGCGTCCAGGCGTCGTGCCAGCGCCTCCCGCAGCGCCTCGGCGACGTCGTCGGCGCTGCGCGGCCGCACCACGCGCGCCGGTGACCGGTCCACGGTGCCGCCGAAGTCCTGCATATGTACGAGCGTCGCAGCACCGCGGCGGCCTGGGAACCCCGCCGGGCGGCCCGGCGGTCAGCGGGTCCGGAGCCGGTCGCCGACGCGGGTGAGGGCGTCGCCGAGCAGCTCGATCTCCTCGGGGGTGAGGACGTCGATGAGGGCCTCCCGGACGACTCTGCGGTGCCCGGGGCGGACGCGGTCGAGGGCCGCGGCGCCGGCCTCGGTGAGCTCCGCCCACACCGAGCGCCGGTCGGACTCGCAGCCGGTCCGCCGGACCAGGCCCGCCTGCTCCAGGCGGCCGACCTGGTAGGTGAGCCGGCTCTTGGAGATCATCACCTCGCGCGCGAGGTCGGACATGCGCAGCCGGCCGCCGCCCGCCCGGCGCAGCCGCACCAGCACCTCGAACTCGGCGTGCGACAGCCCGCCGTCGCGCTTGAGCTGGCGTTCGATCTCGTGGTCGAGCAGGTGGCCGGCGGCCAGGAAGGCCGTCCAGGCGCGCAGCTCGGCGGGATCGAGGGCGTCCCCCGTGTCCGTCATGGCGTGATTCTAGTTGACCTGGATTCGGATTGAAGTTTCTAGATGGTCCGAATTTGAACGACCTCTGCTACGGTCGCAGTAGTTCAAGTTTTAACCATCGACGAGAGACACCGGAGGACCGGCATGCTCCCCGCCCGACGCCATCCCCTGCTGCCCGACGCCGGACTGCTGATCGGCCGGCTGGCCCTCGGCACGATCTTCATCGCGCACGGCTGGCAGAAGCTGCACGACACCGGCCACGCCGCCGTCACCGCGGAGTTCGACAAGCTCGGCATCCCGATGCCCGGCCTGTCGGCCTACTACGGCACCTGGGTGGAGCTGGCCGGCGGCGTCGCGCTGGTCCTCGGCGTGCTGCTCCCCGTCGCCGGCGTCCTGATCGCCGTGGACATGGCCGGGGCGTTCTGGTTCGTGCACCGCGACCACGGGCTGTTCTCGGAGAAGGGCGGCTACGAGTACGTCCTCATGCTCGGCGCCGCCGCGCTGCTGTTCGCCCTCGCCGGCGGCGGCCGGTTCTCGCTGGACGCCGCCCTGTGGGGACGGCTGACCCGCCGCAGCGAGAGCGGCGTCCCCGGACGGGAGCCCGCGCGCGTCTGATCCGCCCCGTATCGGCCCCTGCGCGTGAATTCACGGGCGCGGGGGCCGCTGCGTTGCCAGGATGGCGCCATGGACGCGTGGGAGGCGGTGACGGCCGAATACGCCGCTCTGGGGGCACGGCTGGCCGACCCCCGCGTCCATAGGGACTTCCGGCGCGCGCGCACGCTGCGCCGGTGCGTGGAGGCACTACGGCCGCTCAATGAGGACGCGGTGCGCCTCCGGTCCCTCCTGGACGATCTGAGCGACGCCCGGGATCTGGCCTCCGACCCAGCCTGGCGCGCCGAGGCGACCCGCATCGAACGAGAAGCCGCGTCACTGCGGACGGCCATCGCCGCCGCATACGCCGCCCGCGATCCCTTCGACCCCTACGACGTGATCGTGCTGATCGACGCGGAGGCCGGCGACCGCCGCCGCGTCGAGGCGGTCGTGGACGCGTACCGCGATGACGTGCGCGCAAGGGGCTGGCGCGTCCGCCACCTGTACAACGAGCCGCCGCCGCACTGGGCGATCCTGGAGATCGAGGCGGGGGAGGAGGGGGCCGGTCCCTGGGCCGCCCTGAAGGCCGACAACGGCGCCCTGCGCGGCGCGGGCGCTGTGCGCGTCACCGTCCTGCCCGATGCGGAACCTTCGCCGGTCGATCCGCGGGACATTCGCATCGACCTTTATTGCACTCGCGAACGGGACGCGCAGACGGTCTTGCGGGTCGTTCACGAGCCGACCGGCATCGGCGCTTACGGGCGCGACCCCGAACCCGCGCGCGCTCAGGGGAACGCCATGCGCGTCGTGTGCTCCCAGCTCGCGGCGTTGGAGAGTGCCCCGGAAGGCCGCTACCAGGCGGTTCCGCAGGCGCCCGGCGGGCATCTGCGCCTGCGGGCCGCCGCCGCGCCCGCCTCGCTAATGTGATCTAGGTAACTTTTTCTGTGCGGCGTACAGGGAAGGTGACCTGCGGGTAAACAACCGTCACCAGCTTGGAAAGGGATATGGTCCGGTCCAAAACCGGCCCGTGGGCGCCCCGCCTCCCTGACATCCCGCTTTGCTGTCACCGGGTCTTTGCGTCGAACTGACACAATGTTCCCGATGACCGTTTCTGGGCATGGTGATGACCGAGAGTTCCTGGAGAGGCGGGTCGCTGGTGTCGCGCGGTAGTGAGTTCGTTGTGGTGGCCAATCGGCTTCCGGTGGACCGGATCGTCGGCGAGGACGGGGTCCCGGCATGGCGGCGCAGCCCGGGAGGGCTCGTCAGCGCCATCGCCCCGGTGATGCGGCGCAGGCACGGCACCTGGATCGGCTGGACGGGCGCGCCCGATGAGGAGCTGGAGCCGTTCGAAGAGGACGGCATGTCGCTGCACCCGATCGCCCAGTCCGCCGAGGAGGTCGCGCTCTACTACGAGGGCTTCTCCAATGCCACGCTGTGGCCGCTCTACCACGACGTCATCGCCCCGCCCGTGTACGACCGCTCCATGTGGGACGCCTACGTGCGGGTGAACCGGCGGTTCGCGGAGGCAGCGGCGAAGGTCGCCGCCAACGGCGCGGTCGTCTGGGTGCAGGACTACCAGCTCCAGCTCGTCCCGGCGATGCTGCGGGCGCTCCGCCCCGACCTGCGCATCGGCTTCTTCCTGCACATCCCGTTCCCGCCGGTCGAACTGTTCTGGCAGCTGCCGTGGCGGCGGCAGATCCTCGAGGGGCTGCTCGGCGCGGACCTGGTCGGCTTCCAGCTGCCCGGCGCGGCGGCCAACTTCGTCCGGCTGTGCCGGCGGCTGCTGGACACCCGCTACGCCAAGCAGGACGTGTTCTGGGACGACCGGGTCGTGCGGGCCCGCGCGTTCCCCATCTCGGTGGACGTCGGCGAGCTGAACGACCTGGTCGCACGGCCGGAGGTGCTGGAGCGGGCGCAGGAGATCCGCAGCGACCTCGGAGACGCGACGCTCCTGCTGGGCGTCGACCGGCTCGACTACACCAAGGGGATCACGCAGCGGCTGCAGGCGTTCGGGGAGCTGTTCGGCGACGGGCACCTCAAGCCGGGCCAGGCGGTGTTCGTGCAGATCGCGACGCCGAGCCGGGAGCGGGTCGAGCAGTACCAGCTGCTGCGCGAGGAGATCGAGCAGCAGGTCGGCCGGATCAACGGCGAGTACGGCGAGATCGGGTTTCCGGTCGTCCACTATCTGCACAGCTCGTATGACCGTTCCGAGCTGACCGCGCTCTACCTGGCGGCTGACGTGATGGTCGTCACACCGCTGCGCGACGGGATGAACCTGGTGGCCAAGGAGTACGTGGCGTGCCGCCGGGACCTGCGCGGGGCGCTGGTGCTCAGCGAGTTCGCCGGCGCCGCCGCGGAGCTGAAGCGGGGCGCCTTCCAGGTCAACCCGTACGACATCGACGGCCTGAAGGGCACGCTGCTGGCCGCCCTCGGCGCCGAGCCCGCCGAGCAGGCCCGGCGGATGCGCTCGATGCGCCGCCGCGTCATCGAGCACGACGTGGACCGCTGGGCGCAGGACTTCCTCAGCGAGCTGGAGCGCCCGGTGCGGTCGGTGCCCGCTCCGGTCAGCGCGCTGGAGGGCTGACCCGCAGGTCGAACGAGGCCCACACGGCCTTGCCGCCGGTGGACAGCCGCGCCCAGCCCCAGGCGTCGCTGACGCCGCCGACGACGAGCAGGCCCCGGCCGCCTTCGATGAAGCGGTCGGGGTCGTTCGGCAGGGCTTCGGGCGTGCGCGCCCCCGGGTCGGTAACCGTGACGACGAGGCGCCGCGGGTGTCCGACGAGGACGACCTGGATCGGGCACAGCGGCAGCGGCTGAGGGAGTCCCTCCAGGCCGTGCCGGAGCGCGTTCGTCACGAGTTCGGAGACGGCGACGACGACGTCCTCGGCGCCCTCGTCGAGGCCCCATTCGCGCAGTGTGGCCTGGGTGAACTCGCGTGCCGTGCGGGGCGCGGTGATCTCGGCGGGAAGCACCCGGCGGGCGGTGCGCGGGGTGCCGGCGTGGGCGGCGGGCCAGAGGCCGGCCAGCCCGGGCGCGGTCACCGGGGCGCTCGCGGGAGCGTTCGGGCGCGCGGGCGCCTGCGGGGCGTCCGGCCAGGGCGCGTGCACGGTGGCGTGCCGCGGTCCGCGGCCGCCGAGGGCGGCGTGGGCCGCGACGTCGTCTGCCTGGTCAACGGTCATTTCTCGAACCTCGAAGGCGTGCTGGGTCGGTACCGGCGAGCGTTCGCTATCTTGCTCCCCAAGTCGTGCAGATGCAAGACCGTCTGCATGAACGAATGCAAGAACGAATGCACGTGCATCTCGTACCATGGTGTGGGGTGGGGCGAGATCGCGGCCTTCCCGTCAGGGGAGGCTGAGACGCCTGAGGGGGCACAAACGATGGACGGCCACCAGAGGTCGGGCTGGCGGGACGGGCTGGTCTGGCAGAAGAGCCGGCGCAGCAATCCGAGCGGGAACTGCGTCGAGATGGCCGAACTCCCCAACGGGGAGATCGCCGTGCGCAACTCCAGGGATCCGGAGGGGGCCGTGCTCGTCTACACGCGCGAGGAGGTGGAGGCGTTCGTGGGCGGGGCCAAGGACGGCGACTTCGACCACATGCTGGTCTGACCGTCCAATAAACCGAACGGGATTCCATTCGCCCGTCCGGCCCGGTAACGTGCGGCCATGCACCTGGGGCAAGTAGCCGCACAGACGCCCGACAAGCCCGCCGTCATCATGGCGGGCTCCGGCCGGGTCGTCACCTTCCGGGAACTGAACGACGAGTCGAACCGGCTCGCGCGACTGCTCCACGCGGAAGGTCTCCGGCCCGGAGACCACATCGCGTTCATGCTGGAGAACCATCCGCTCTACCTGGCCGTCGCCTGGGCCGCCCAGCGGTCCGGGCTCTACTACACGGCCATCAGCTCCCGGCTCCAGCCCGACGAGCTCGCCTACATCGTGGGCAACTGCGAGGCCAAGGCCTTCATCACCAGCGCGTCGATGGAGGCCGCCGCCGAGAACCCGCCGGACGTGCCGCTGCGCCTCATGCTCGGCGGCACGGCACCGGGCTACGACTCCTACGAGGAGCGCGTCGCCGCGCACCCCGCCGAGCCGATCGAGCACGAGTGCGAGGGGCAGGACATGCTCTACTCCTCGGGCACGACCGGCCGCCCCAAGGGCGTCAAACCGCCGCTGACCCAGGCCCCGATGGGCACCGCCGGCCCGCTCTACATGCTCATCACCGGGCTGTTCGGAGCCGACGAGAACTCCGTCTACCTGTCCCCGGCGCCGCTGTACCACGCCGCGCCGCTGCGCTACTCGCTGGTCTTCCAGCGGTGCGGCGCCACCGTCGTGGTGATGGAGAAGTTCGACGCCGAGCAGGCGCTCGCCGCGATCGAGAAGTACCGCGTCACGCACAGCCAGTGGGTGCCGACCATGTTCATCCGGATGCTGAAGCTCCCGGACGAGGTCCGCGCCGAGTACGACCTGTCGAGCCTGGCGTGCGCCGTGCACGCCGCCGCGCCGTGCCCCGTCCCGGTCAAGGAGCGGATGATCGACTGGTGGGGGCCGGTCCTGCACGAGTACTACGCGGGCACCGAGGGCAACTGCTTCGTCTACACCAACTCCGAGGACTGGCTGGCGCACAAGGGCACCGTCGGCCGCCCCATCCTCGGCGAGATCCACGTGCTGGACGAGGAGGGCGCCGAGCAGCCGCCGGGCACCCCCGGCACGCTCTACTTCGGCGGCGGCCCGTCGTTCGAGTACCACGGCGACAAGGCGAAGACCGACGCGTCCCGCGACCCCTGGGGGCACGGCTGGACGACCCTCGGCGACATCGGCCACGTCGACGGGGACGGCTTCCTCTACCTCACCGACCGCCGCTCCTACATGATCATCAGCGGCGGGGTGAACATCTACCCGCAGGAGGCCGAGAACGTCCTGGCGGTGCACCCGAAGGTCGCCGACGTCGCGGTGTTCGGCGTGCCCGACGCCGAGATGGGCGAGGCGGTCAAGGCCGTCGTGCAGCCGGCGTCCATGGCCGACGCGGGCCCGGAGCTGGAGGCCGAGCTGATCGCCTACTGCCGCGGCCAGCTCGCCCACTACAAGTGCCCGCGCTCGGTCGACTTCCGCGCCGAGCTGCCGCGGCATCCGACCGGCAAGCTCTACAAGCGGCTGCTGCGGGACGAGTACTGGAAGGACCAGAGCCCCGCGTCCGCCTGACCGCGTCGTCCGCCTGACCGCGTCGTCGCAGAACCGTCCGGACGGGCCTGAGAGGCCCGCGGACGGCGAAGGCCCCGGCCGGGGAACTCGTTCCCGGACCGGGGCCCTGTCGGGCGCCAGCGGCGTCCTAGTGCATCGCGATCGGCACTTCGGCCTTCTCCGCGGCGGTGGTGTCCGGCCGCTTGCGCGGCAGGAGCAGCGCCGGGATGAAGGCCAGCACCAGCAGCCCCACCGCGTACCAGTAGGTGTGCTGGAACGCGTCCGCCATCGGGCCGGCGATCTTGTCCATGATCGCCTTCGGGACCTTCTGGCCCGGCCCCGCCTGGCTTCCGCCCCCGCCGAACGGCTTGAGGTTGGACGCCAGCTTGTTGGCCAGCAGCACCGAGATCAGCGCGGTGCCGAGCGACGTCGACACCTGCTGGATGATGTTCAGCATCGTGCTGGCCCGCGGGACCTCGTCGTGCTCCAGCGTCTGGATCGCGGCGGCCATGGTCGGCATCATCGTCATGCCCATGCCGAGGCCCATGACGAACAGGACCGAGCCGAGCGCCCAGAAGGACGTGTCGGCCTCCAGGATCGCGGCGAAGCCCGCCACCGACAGCACCACCACGACCATGCCGACGAGGACGACCCGGCCGGGGCCGATCCGGTCGGTCAGCTTGCCGCCGATCGGCATCGTGACCATCGCGCCGAGGCCCTGCGGGGCCAGCAGGAGGCCCGAGTGCAGGGCGCCCTGCCCGCGGACCGTCTGGTAGTACAGCGGCAGCAGCAGCATCGCGCCCATGAACGACGCCATGAACAGCACCATCGTGCCGGACGCGGCGAGCACCGACCGGCGCTTGAGCAGCCGCAGGTCGATCAGCGGGCTCTTGGCGTTCAGCGCCCGCACCACGAAGCCGATCACCAGGACCGCGCCGACCACCGTCGGGATCAGCCCCTCGGGCTTGGTGAAGTCCTTCAGCTCGGCGCCCTTGGCCAGGCCGTAGATCAGCGCGGCCAGGCCGGGCGACAGCAGGATGAGACCGGGGATGTCCAGCCGCTCACCGCGCTTCGGCTCGTCCCGCTTCAGGATCCGCCCCGACATGAACAGCGCGACGATGCCGATCGGCAGGTTGATGAAGAAGATCCACCGCCACGACACGTCGTCGACCAGCCAGCCGCCGAGGATCGGGCCGAGGATCGGGCCGAGCAGCATCGGGATGCCGACGACGCTCATCACCTGGCCGACCCGCTTCGGGCCCGCCGCCTGGGTCAGGATCGTCATGCCGGCGGGCATGATCATGCCGCCGCCGAGCCCCTGCAGCACCCGGAACGCGATCAGCGAGCTCGCCGACCAGGCCAGCCCGGCCAGCATCGAGCCGATCACGAACAGCCCGATCGAGATCATGTAGAGCCGCTTGGTGCCGAACCGCGCCGCGGCCCATCCGGTGATCGGGATCACCGTCGCGAGCGCGAGGGTGTATCCGGTCGCGACCCACTGGATGGTGGCCAGCGGGGCGTGGAACTCCTTGGTCAGGTCATTGATCGCGACGTTGACGACGGTGACGTCCAGGATGGACATGATCGCGCCGAGGACGACGCACATGGCCACGGCGAGCACGCCGCGGTCAAGGCCGCCTCCGGGGGCCGGGTCCTCCAGCGGGCCGTCCGCCGTCTGCGGAGACGCGGGAGCGGTCAACTCTCTTCCAATCGTCAGGGCCCGTGCACGAGGGCACGCGGGACCGTGGGGAACGTTCTCGGGGATACCGCAGCAAAATACTGCAGAGACTGACACTTTCGCGAACGAGTAAACTTCGCGGCCTTCGGGACTATTCCAGGAGGGTCCGACACTCTGACCGGGGTCTGCGCTGCTCCCCGGCCTCAAGGCTCCGACCTCGACCGCACTCGAGGTCAACAGAGTGTGACGCATGCGACATCGAGATCTCCCCTCCTGCGGAGCGGTTCGAAGCGGACGCACAGGCAGACCGGCGCACTACGAAGAACTCATCGCCCGTATCCCGAAATTTCAGGATAACTTTCCGTAACCGTCCACCCCGTGCCGAGCGCCGCCACCGCCCCCCGCGTCCCCGCCGCGCCGCCCCCACCGCCCCCCGCGTCCCCGCAGCGACGACGTCCTCAGACGACCACCAATCGGCGCCCCAACGCCTCCGCCCCCCGCACGTCCTGGCCCGCCGCGATGTAGACGGTGAGATTCCGGTTGGCCGCGAGCGGTGAGAGGTCGAGCCCCGGCGCAGCGCCGTAGAGGTAAAGGTCCGTCAGGGCAGGCAAGAGGGTGAGGGGACTTAGATCGGAGAGCCGCTCGCAATGCACAAGCCACAACGTTGTCAGCCTGGGGAGGCTTCCGAGTTGGGCGAGATCATCGATCATCGTTCCTGACAGGCGCAGCGCCCTGAGATCGGTCAGCGAGGCGATCGGGCGGAAGTCGGTCACCTGCCGGCAGAAGTTCAGATGAAGTTCTCGGAGAGGAAGGCCGGCGAGGGAGCGCAGGCTTCGCACCCAGGAGCAACCGCCCACCATGAGGCAACGCAGGCCGGGGATGGACTCGCGAATCTCCGCCAACCCCTCGGTGAGATGGGAGTCGCTGATCCCGAACGTGTCCAGGGACTGCAGTGGCGGCAGTTGCGCGAGGCTGTTCAGATGTGCGCAGCCGTGCATGGCCAGCGTGGTCAGCCGGGTCTGCCGGCGCAGCGGGGAGTAGTCGGTGATCGCTTGCGCGCGGGGGATCAAGAGTTCGGCGAGTTGGGGAAGCCCGTCCAAGAAACTGAGATCGTCGAGGCCAGGGAATCCGACCGTGAGACTCCGCAACGCAGGCAGGTCGGGTAGGAGAAGCAAATCCGCCATCGTTTCGAGCGCGTACAGGCGCAGGTAGAGCAGGGTGCGGGCGTGCGGTTGGAGGAACTCGAAGTCATCGATGCCGTCCGCGTGGAAGTAAAGGTCCGAGAGCGGCGGCACTCTGGCGAGCGCCCGCATGTGCCGCCGTGAGGCATCGACGAGCAAGAGGCCGCCGCCCGGTGGCTTTCGGGCGAGCACGCGGTCGGCGAATTCGTCGGTGTCGAAGTAGGCCCATGCCTTCGATAGCTGGGTCTGCACCTCGGGGCGCTGGTCGGAGGCGTATCTCGCGAGCGCGTCGAGCGCTTCTGGGCCGTTGATGAGCCAGGCGGTCGTGATCACTGCCTTGGCGGCGGCCTCGGTGAGGTCGTCGAGGGTCTCGGGGAGGCGGCGGAGGACGGGGTCGCCGGCGGTGGCGAGGGAGGGGGCGGAGGCTTCGTCGCGGGGCGGGATGAGGTCGTCCAGGCAGCGGTCGAGCTCTCCGCGCAGGTCGTCGGGGATGGCCGGGAGCGTTTCGAGGCAGGCGACCCCCACCAGTTTGAGCGTGCGGGCGCGACGGTTCTCCGTGCGGGCGCGCATCAGGATGCCGGTGAGGAGCTCGCGACGCAGGGGCTCATTGGCGTGACCTGCGGCCATGACGACGGTCTCGCGCCAGGTGTCACGGTGGGCGTTCTGGATGAGGAGGTCCATGTCGCCGAGGTCGGCGGCCTGCTTGGCGGCGAGGTACTCCTGGACGGTCCGGTGGACGAAGTCGATGCGTCCGGGAACGGGTTCGCGGAGGACGCCGCTGCGCTGGAGCAGATCCTCCAGTACCGCGCCGGACGAGGTGCGGACCTGCGGCATCGAGGCGAGCCGGTCGGCGACGAGGCGTTCGACCATCGTCTTGGGCAGTTCAACGCGGGAGCTGGTCGACAGCTGCCACGCGATGTCCTGGAGGATCCGGATCTTCTGGTCGCGTTCGAGGACGCTCGGGATGCCGCGTTTGGTGTCCCGTGTTTCCAGGAGCATTTCGAGGGCGGCCGTGTAGAGGCCCATGCGGTTGCGGGGGAGGGCCTCGCGGTCGAGGTTGAGCGCGCAGAGCATGGCGGCGAGAAGGGGGCTGGACACGAGGGTCCGCAGGTGGGGTGCCGCTTCGAGGCGCGCGAGGAGCCGGGCCTCGTAGGACGGCAGGCGTTCCGGCGCGCACGGGATGCCGGCGCAGTCGCGGACGGCGGTGTGCCAGTGCTGGACGAGCGTCCGCACATCCGACGGGGCGAGCTGTTCGAGGAACGCGGTCGCGAAGCCTTCGGCGCGCAGCCAGTCGGAGCCGGCGGCGGCCGGGCGCGAGGTCACGATGACGCGGATGTGGGGGAACTCGGTGACGAGCTTCTTCAGCCATTGCCGGACGGCTTGGCGCTGGCCGCTCGTCACCTCGTCGACGCCGTCCACGAGGAGCAGGGCGGGGCCGGACAGCAGCCTGCGGTGCACCCAGCCGCGCGGCATGAGCCCGGCGAAGTTGCCGGCGACGTCGTCGAGGAACTCCTCCGGGCGCGGCAGTGCGCGGCCGGCGTGGCTGCGGAGCTTGATGAGGAACGGGACGGAGCCGTTCCATTCGGCGAGCGGTCCGGTGAAGGCACCGCGCGCCGCCGTGATCGCGAGCCAGCGCAGCAGGGTGCTCTTGCCGCCGCCCGCCTCGCCGCGCAGGAGCATGAGCCGGTGGTCGCCCAGTGCCGTCTCGACGCGGACGGCCCCGGACCGGACCTCGTCGCGCCACTCCCTCACGGGCACGGCCTGCGGGGTTCTGCGCCGTTCGCGTGCGCTCTCATCGGAGACGTTCAGGCTGATGTAGGCGACGCTGAGCGCGGTCTGCGGGCGGGTGAAACGCTCGAACCGGACGCCGAAGAGTTCCAGCGTGTCGAGTGATTCGGAGATGGACGCCAGATACCGCCGGGTGAATTCGGCGTCGTCGGCTTCGCCTTCCGGTGCGGTGAGCGTGCGGGCGGGGAGCCGCGCGAGGACGGCTCCGACCTGGTCGGCGAGGCCGCTGAGCCGGGCGAGGGTCTCGGCGGACGCGCGCGGGCCGAACTCCGGCAGGTGGACGACGATCCGGGCCAGGCAGTCGCAGTATTCGTCCAGCACGACCTCGTAGAGGTGCGCGCCCGCTTCGCCGAGCTCGAACTCGGCGCGGCGGGCCGGGAGCCGTGACCGCAGCCCGCGGGCGAACTTCACCGGGTCGGCGTCGGCCGCGAAGAAGGCGTCGTCGGAGAGGTCGGCGGTGTCGAGGGTGCGGACGACCTCGAACAGCACCGCGTCGCGGTCTCCGTCGGTGAGCCCGCCGAACTCGCTGCCGGCGAACGTCAGGAGCCGCTCGGCGACCGAGTCGGCGATGCCCTCGAACTGCCGTTGCGCACGCCGCCGCTTGATCTCGTCGGGGAACCCGGTCCTGATCAGCTCGGTGAGGTCCTTGCCGGCGGCGTCGCGGGTGGAGCGCCCGGCGAGCCACCGCCCGACGGCCAGCCGCGCGACCGATGTCCCGACCCGCAGCGCGGCCACCTCGACCGACATGGCACCTCCGATTCACCCGGCCGGGCCATTATGGCGAGAACGGCGGTTCACGCGACCGCCATCGTCCGTTCCTCGGGGTTCTCCACGGCCTCGGACGGTACGTGGACGAATCCGCGGCGGCGGCGCGAGGCGACCGAGACCCGAAGGTCGGGCCGGTACGCCGAGGGGGAGATTCCGTCGTAGCCGTGTTTGACGATTCCCCAGTAGATGTCCTCGGAGACGGCGAGAACGAGCGGCGCACTGGACCCGCGCAGACATTTCTTCAGTGTCGGCGCGTCCAGTAACCGGCCGGCAAGATCGATGGCCTCGCCGAACGGCCCGTTCTCGTCCCGGTGGATCTCGCCCGCGTGCACGACGGCCCGGAGGCGCATGCACCGGCTCGGCCGTTCCGTCGCCGATATCGACTCGTTGTATTCGGCCAGCTGCCGGGCGAGGCTCGGGACGAGACGCGACAGCAGATGCGTCTTCGGCAGTTCGTCGACCGGGTGGAACAGCGCGAGGACGCCGTCGCCGCGGTCCTCGAACGGGTCGCACCACCGCTCCTCGATGCCCGCGGACGCCATGGCCCGCTTAACCTGGCCGTAGATCTGGCTCCGCAACTCCTCCTTGATGGGATTCGTGCGGAGAGCCCCCGTCGAGTTCTCCAGGTCGACGGCCAGAATGCTTCTGTGCACCGGGTTGCCGCTCACCTGAGCGCCCCCAATTTCGCTCTGCTGTTAGATCCTCCGACAATAGTTTGCAGCCGGTTCCCGAAGCCGTGCAAGGTGCACGGCGACATGCATGGCCTCCGTATCCGTCTGGCAAGGTTGACGACTTCCAGTGGGACAGAATGATGTCAAAGGTGGGGAACCACTGTTCCGCGAGGTCTGGTGATCGAGGGAGCACGCGGTTATCGTTGCCCTGCAACGTGCAGATCGGCCCGGGCCGGAAGGCCGAACCGATTCGCCGGGAGGCAAGGTGGCTGCAGCGCCGACCGTCCGCCGTCGCCGCCTCGGCATCGAGTTGCGGCGGCTGCGGGAGCGCCTCGGCGGCACGGTCGAGGAGATCGCGGCCCGGCTGGACTGGTCCCCTTCGAAGCTGAGCCGCATCGAGAACGCCCGGATCGGCGTCCGGGTGTCGGATGTCCGCTTGCTGCTGGAGTCGTACCGGGTGGGGGAGGGGCACAAAGGGGAGGTGCTGGCCCTAGCGCAGGCCGCGACAGAACAGGGCTGGTGGGCCGAGTACCGGGACGTCATGGCCGGCGAGTTCGGCACCTTCGTCGCGCTGGAGGACGAGGCCCGCACCGCGTTCAGCTTCCAGACGTACGCCGTGCCCGGGCTTTTGCAGAGCCGGGATTACGCGCACCGGATATTGAGCAGCGGGAGGGCCATCGCCGTTTCCACGCGGCGGCAGATCGAGCGCCGGGTGGATCTGCGCATGCGCCGTCAGGAAGTGCTGCGCCGCGACGATCCGATGACGTTGTCGGCAGTGATCGACGAGTCGGTGCTCCTGCGGGCCATCGCGGGCCGGGACGTCATGCAAGCGCAGATGCTCGCTCTCCTCGAAGTGGCCGCATTGCCGAACGTCCGCATCCATGTGCTTCCGCTGGACGTGGAAAGGGAACCGATATTCGCAGACGACTTCACGCTACTGGATTTCGCCCCCGCATACGATGTCACCTTCCCGGACGTCGTCTACTTGGAGAACCTTTCGACCACGGCGGTTCTTCAGCGCGACGAGGTCACGCACATGTACCGGCTCTCCTGGGAGTCGCTCAGCTCTGTCTGCCTTTCTGTGGACGAGTCGCTGCGCCGGATATCGCGGGCGGCGGAGCGATGGGGCGCCTCCGGGTAGGGGAGCTGCGCAGACGCGTGATCAGGATCGAGGATCGGCCTGCTCTGAGAGCCTCGGAAGCGCCCGGAGAACCGCCCGGGAGATGATGACGACGGGGCTCGCATTGCCTTGTTTCGAGTCTCGTACCGCGATGCTGTCAGGGAAATGACGAGCGACTTCCACGCAGCACGTCTCCTGACATCTACCGCTCTTACGCCACGCGTGCGACCGTGCATCGGAGCCTGAGCCGGTCGCGTCGGCGTCCGCCCGTTCGGGCATGCGGGGTCCCTTCTTCCAGCGGGGCCGCGGATCGCGGGTTCGAGACCGAGGGTAGCGAATACGCCGTCGACTTCGAGGGTGTTTGCTCCAACATTCCCGACATGGTCCCTGACCCCCGGAGAATCGGACAGTTCGGGGTAAAAGCAACGCGCCGCTCGGTCATACCGAGGAGGGCGACAAATCGGGCGATCTGGCGGAGATGATACCGCGTGCCGCCGACAATGGATGACCGGTGGGACACTTTCGAGCACGCACATTAAAATGAGAATCTCAATCGGCGTCGAATGGCTGGGCGCGAGACGGCCATTCGGCCGCCGGGGGAGGCGCCGGCGGCCGGCGGCGCCCCGGCGACGCGGGCGCCTCACGTTCGACCGCCCCAAGCTCGCTCGGCGCGCGGGGGCGGCGTCCGGAACGTGTTGACGGCGGCGGCGGGGCGGGGCAGGATGCCGACGTACTGATCATCCAGAGGACCTGAGGGACCTGGCCCGGTGACGGTCCGGCAACCTGCCCGGCGGCAAGGTGCCAATGCCAGGAGCGATGAGGAGAAGGCGATGGGCGTGCGCCCCGATGTCCCCGTGCTGGCCGGAACGCTCGTCCGGCTCGAACCGCTCACCACCGGCCACGTGCCGGACCTCGCCGAGGCCGCCGAGGAGAACCGCTCCTCGTACGGGTACACGCTCGTGCCCGGTGCCGCCGACATGGAGGGCTACGTCGCGACCCAGCTCGCACGGCCCGGCCTGACGCCGTTCGCGCAGGTCAGGCTGGCGGACGGGAAGGCGGTCGGACACACCGGCCTGTGGGACCCGCGCACCTGGCCCGGCACCGACCGGCTGTGCGCGATCGAGATCGGCTGGACGTGGCTCGCCGCGTCCGCGCAGGGCACCGGCATCAACGTCGAGGCGAAGAAGCTGCTGTTCACCCACGCGTTCGAGACCCTCGACGTCACGCGCGTCGACCTCAAGACCGACGCCCGCAACGAACGGTCACGGCGGGCCATCGAACGGCTCGGCGTGCACTTCGAGGGCGTCCTGCGGTGCTGGTCGCCGTCATGGGCGCCGGGCGAGGAGGGCACCCTGCGCGACTCGGCCATGTTCTCGGTCGTCGCGCCGGAATGGCCGTCGGTGAAGACGGCCATGACGAACCGGCTCGCCGAGGCCGTCCGCCGCTGACCCCGCCGGCCTCAGATCGCGTGGCCGAATCCCGTCGTCCCGTCGCGGAGCCGCGCGTACTTCTCCGGCGACGCGTCGACGATCGCCTGGGCGGCCGCCACGAGCCCGGCCGCCTCAGGCGGATGGCATTCCGGAGCGAGAGGGAAGGTCGTCTCCAGGACGCGCCGGACGTCGTCATCGTCGCAGGCTGCGAACGCCGCCATGCAGGCACGCCAGAACAGCGGCCAGAGATCGTCCACCCGGTTCTCCGGTCGTGCCGCAAGCGTCGCCGCCCGCTCGTGGAGGTAGGCGATCAGATCCTCGCGTGTCCGCACCTCAGCCGGGACGGTCTTGGGGCGCGGAGGCCAGCAGCGCACCCAGTAGGCGGCCGAACCGGCGTTCGCGCTCCGCCCGCACGGCCCCTCCTCGACCGCCCGGATCAGCCGCAGCAGCACCCGCCGCCGGCCGATCGCGGCGATCAGCGGATGCACCAGCTGGCTCGTCGCTCCGCTGTCCAGGAGGACCGCCTCGAATATCCCGTCTGCGCACTCGGCGGTGCGCTCCGGCTGCTCGGTCATCGCCTCGCCGAGCCGCAACCGGGCGGCCTCGACCCGCTCGTAGACACCGGCGGAAGGCGGGCCGGGCCATCCGGCGCGCCGTCCGAAGGTCGGGAGCAGTCCGTCGATGACGTGCAGCAAACCGTCGTCCGGCACGGTGGACGTCCTTCCGGGTCGTCCCCGGATCCTGGCACGCGCCGGGCCGGCCCGCCTAGAGCTCGAACCAGACGGCGCCGCGACCTGTGGTGATCGATCAACGCTGGGTCAGCGAGTCCAGGAGGTCACGGCCCTGCTGCCACGAGCCCAGGTCGCCGGCGGAGTTGATGTGCCCGGACGCGCCTGCCAGGTGAAATCGCGCCCCCCAGCGGGCCGCGAAGCCGGCGGCCGCCTCCGGGGTGCAGTACGGGTCGTCGGCGCTGCCCACCACCAAGGCGGGGCACGGCATCGGTTGCGCCGACACTTCGGTGAACGTCGCGGCCGCCTGGCGCGGGAACGCGGGCGCGTCCGGGTCGGGCGGCGCGACCAGGAACGCGCCGCCCATCGGGCTCGACGGGTTCTTGTTCAGCCAGGTGGACGCCGCCCAGCACCCCAGGCTGTGGGCGACCAGCATGACCCGGCCGCCTTGCCGGGACGCGTCGTCGTAGGCGTCCTGCACGGCACCGACCCAGTCGCCCAGGTCGGGGGCGGACCAGGAGGCAGGGGAGATCCTCACCGCCGAGGCGCCCCACTGCCGCTCCCACAAGGTCTGCCAGTGCTGCTCGTCCGAGCCGTCGATGCCCGGGACGATGACGTACGCGGTCACGTCCACCACCATTTCACTCGTCGCCCCCTGCGATCCTGGGGACGCCAGACGCAGATTCTGGTGAATGCATCAGCGCAGCGGTGGCTGCACAAGTGATCTCAAAGAAGATGGTGCGGACGACGATGGAATCACTCGACCGGATAGACCGGGACATTCTCGCCCTGCTCCAGGCCGATGGCCGGCTGACCGGCGCGGAGGTCGGACGCCGCGTCGGACTCTCGCAGCCCGCGGCCGGCGCGCGCATCCAGCGGCTTGAGAAGAACGGCGTCATCACCGGCTACCGGGCGTTGGTCGATCCGGAAGCCCTCGGACTGAACATCCACGCGGTCGTCCGGCTGCGCACCACGCACGCCAGGCTCCCACCCGCCCTGGACTTCGCCTCCCGGACTCCCGAGATCACCTCCGTCCTCAGGGTCACCGGGGAGGACTGCCTCATCTTCGACGTCCACTGCCCGCAGGCGGGACGGCTCGAAGAAGTCGTCGACGCACTCGCCCGGTACGGCCCCGTCACCACGTCCCTCGTGCTCCGCGCCTACCCGCAGAAGCCACTGACCGACGCCACGCCGGCGGCGTCCTGACCCGCAGTGGCTAGAGCTCGAACCAGACGGCGCGCCCCTTGCCGCGCAGCTCCGTTCCCCAGTCCCGCGCGATGGACGCGACGATCCGCAGACCGCGACCGGTGACGTCCAGCTCGCCCGCCGCGGCGACATGCGGGGTCGTCGCAGCCCGGCCGTCGTCGATCACCTCGATCCGGACCGCCCGCGCCGAGTGCGTCACCTCCACGCGGATCTGCCCCGCCCGCCCCGACTCGGTGTAGCGCAGCGCGTTCGTCAGCAACTCGCTCATGCACAGCGCCGCGTCGTCCAGGCACGGGTGCTCGCGGCTTAGCACGTCCCGCAGCCAGCGCCGCGCATGCCCCACCGCCCGGTCCATCCCCGGCAACAGAAGCGCGTCGAACCTCGTGGTCGGCGCAGTCATCGCTCACTCCCTTCGCGTCGCTGTCGCCGAAAAGAATGAGCCGGACATCCCCCGCCGAGCGATGCGTTCCCCGGCCTCGGCTCCAAGTCCTCCGGCACGCGGTCCCCAGTCACTTTTGACTGAGGCACTGTTGCCGCCTTCGTTGGAAACCTTCACCGTCACGCAAAGTCAAGGCATGATTACGCCATGGAGAACGCGCAGCGCCCGACCATGCGAAGCCGCAAGCTCGGCCAGCGCCTTCGCGCCATCCGCGAGGACCGCGGGCTCACCCTCCAGAAGGCCGCCCGCCTGCTGAACCGCACCCCGTCCTCGCTCAGCAAACTCGAAACCGGCAAACGCGGCATCCGCCGGCCCGCCCTGGAGAACATGCTCGACCGCTACGGCCTCACCGACCTGGATGAACGAGAGTGTCTCTTCGGGCTGGCCAAAGACTCCGGAAAGAAGGGCTGGTGGTTGCGCTACGAGAGCAACCTCTCGTCAACAACGCTGGACTACATCTCGGTTGAAGCTGAAGCGACTTCGATGAATTCTTTTCAGCTTCATCTCATACCCGGTCTCCTGCAGGCCAAAGAATATGCCTACGCGGTCAACGCTTGCGGTATCTGTCAGGGGGATTCTCCCGATGTCGAAGCTTTGACGGAAATTCGTATGCGTCGACAGCAGGTGCTCTTCAAAGGCGACCCGCCCCACTTGTGGGCGATCGTGAGCGAGGGTGCTCTTCGTCAGCAGTTTGGTGGATGTGAAGTGATGAAGATCCAGCTCAGGCGCCTGGTGGAGCTTTCTTGGCTCTCCAATGTAACTCTTCAAGTTCTGCCGTTTGCAGTTAGTGGTCACGCTGGCCTTAATGGCTCGTTTACTACGTTGACCACCAACGACCTGTCGGTAACTCTGGTGGAGAACCTAACAACCGGCTGGTACCTCGAGGATCCCGACGAGGTTCGAAGCTACGATGTCGTCTTCGATCACCTTAGGGCGGTCGCGCTCGCGCCATCTGATTCCCGTGCCATGATCGAACAGCTATTGTCAGAGTCATGACCAGTGAGCAGCTTGTCTTCTCCCCGTGGCGCAAGAGCAGTCACAGCGGAAGCGGGGGATCGGAGTGCGTCGAGGTCGCGGCCGCGTGGCGCAAGAGTAGGCGTAGCGGGAGCCAAGGTTCCTCGTGTGTCGAGGTCGCCCCTGCGTGGCGGAAGAGCAGCCACAGCAGCGGCGGCGAGGGCCAGTGCGTTGAGGTGGCGCAGACGGAGCGGCGGGTGGCGGTGCGGGACTCCAAGGATCCGGACGGGGCGGTGCTGGCCGTCGCGCCGGACGGGTGGGCGGCGCTGCTCGACGACGTCAAGGCCGGTTCCTTCGACCTCGCTCGCTGACGCGGCGGTTCGTTGAGTTGCGGCGTGTCGGCCTTATGGACGTCTTCTTAAGGCCGACACGCCGCAAGTCAACGCTGTGCGGAGGGCGTCAGGGGCGCTGGGTCGGGTCGAGGATCCATTTCGGGAGAAGGCTGTCGCGGGGCGCGTTCGTCCAGTCGGCCGCTTTGACGATCTCGAAGTACTGCCGCGTGCCGGGGCGCATGCCCGCGTTCTTCGGGCCGTGGGTCACGACGATGGCCTGGCTGGCGGTGAGCCGTCCGGTCGCGGGGTCGATGAGGAGCTGCCACTCGATGGTGCCGTAGTCGCGGGTGGTCTGCCTCATGGCGACGCCTTGGCCTCGCTGTCCGGCGGCGTCCTCGGCGTTGATCGTCTTGGCGTTGCGGAGCCGGGCGAGCATGCGGTACGTGGCGATCCGCACCCGGTCGCTGACGGCCCGGTCGGCGAGCAGGGCGGGCGCGTTCTGGAACAGGTAGAGGTCCGGATCGCGCAGCGCCTTGTGGTCCGGCCTGGTCGCGTAGTCGAGGAGCCATGCCCGGAGCTTCGACGGGTCGGTGGGCAGGCGGCGCGCGGTGGCAGCGCCGAAGTCCAGCTCTGCGCCTTCCTGCCTGAACGGGGCGTGCTCCACGTCGGGGCTCTTGAGGCCGAGCCGGCTTGCACCGGGCTGGTGGTCCGCCTTCCAGGCCCGGCCGTCGGCGGGTGTCGCTGGGCGGATGCCGACGTGCGGGTCGTCCCAGCTCAAGCCTGTCGACGGCGACTTCTCGCCGCGGAGAGGGCCGAACTCCTTCGCCGACTTCGCGCTGAGGTCGTAGGTGTCCTTGGTGATCTGGACGGTGTAGTGGACGCCGTGATGCCGGGTGGACGACACCACCGCGGACTCGCCCACCACGCGGTGCACGTACCAGAGCCGCCCGTTCGACAGGCGCCGTGTCTTCGCGTCCGCGGCCGCGAGGAGGAACGTGGACGCGGGGCCGTTCTGGTCGACGAGGGGTCCGAGCGGGGAGGGCCGTGCCTCCACGAGAGGCGGCGACTCCCCGCGGTAGGCCGTCCAGGTGCCGCCGGCGAGGATGCACGCGGTGGCCGCCGCGATGAGCGTCGTCGTCCGGTTCGGCCGGGGGAGCGACGCGATCCGCCGGTGCCGCCGGCGTCCGGTCGCCTCGGCCACCAGGCGCCGGCGGGCCGCCTCGGCGGTGACGAGGGACGGGGGCCGTTCGGCGGAGTGCAGGTGCTGGATGAGGGTGAGGTCATCCATGGTCGTCCTCCTCATCGTGTCCCGATGCGCGCAGTGCCTCGCGGACCTGTTTGCGGGCGCGGCTCAGCCGCGAGCAGACCGTCCCGTAGGCGATGCCCAGGGCCTCGGCGACCTCCGGGTAGCTGAGTTCGGCGAGCGCCACGAGGAGCAGGACGTCGCGGTCGCCGTGCCGCAGCCGCGCGAGGGCGGGGCTCAGCCCGAAGCTCGCGGCGGCCACCGCGGAGGTCACGCTGCTCTCGTGGCTCTCGACGACGTCGGCGGTGCGCATCCGGGCCATCGCCTTGTAGCGGCGCTGCTCGTCGCGGCGGTGCCGGCTGATCAGCTTCGTCGCGATGCCGTACAACCAGGGCCGCGCCGACGCGTGCGCGGTGTCGAACGCGGCGCGGCGCCGGAACGCGATGAGGAACGTCTCGGCTGCGATGTCGTCGGCGGCGTCCGCGCCGAGCCGCCGGTCCACGTAGCGGTGGATGTCCCGGTAGTGCCGGTCGAAGAGGTCCGCGAACCGTTCGGGGTCGCGCTGGGCGGCGGTGACGATGTCGGCGTCGGACGGTTCCTGCTCCGCCGATGCGCCGGTCTGGGAGGGGGCGCCCGTCACGGCTCGTCCCGCGCTGCCGGGGGAGTGGCCATGCGGAGCCCTTCTCGGAGGATGGAGGGGGGTCACGTCCTTTGGTTGCCCGGTCCCGCCCCACCCCTTCTCAGCCCGGGCCTACAGGTAGTGGCCGCTGGCGAGGTAGGGGGCGGGCTCGGGCATACCGCGGACGGCGATGTAGCCCTCCTGGCCGATGTCGAGGCGGGCGGCGAGACCGACGTCCACCGCCCAGTGGTTGCCGGTGGTGATGCAGTTGACGAGCGTTTCGCCGCGCGCCGCGGCGAGCGCTTCCCACAGCAGGTCCTGCGCCGTCTCGGGACGGTCGGCGGCCAGCAGCGCGGGACGCCCGCCGGCCTCGTCGATGTAGACGTAGCCGCGCCGGCCGGGCCCGTCCGCGACGACCAGCCGCAGCGTCTCCAGCATGTGCGCGTGGTCGGGGCCGTGGCCCGCGCCGCGGACGGCCGTGTCGAGGCCGTCCATCCACTCCAGGTCGCCGCTTCGCCCTTCCCGCAGGCCGTGCAGGGCGGGGAGCGTGGACCGGTCGACGGTGCCGACCATCCGCATCTGCGGGTGCAGGGTGAAGCCCGCCAGCCGGTAGCGGCGAGTCGCCGCCGGGTGCACCGTCGCGGAGAACAGTCCGGGGCGGTCGCCGGCGTGCGCCAGGACGGCGTCCATCAGGCGCTTGCCGATGCCCTTGCCCTGCCTGCCGGGCAGGACGCCGTAGGTCGCCAGGTACCAGAGTCCCTCGCGGTTCTGGGAGATGGCGAAGCCCACGACGTCCCGGCCCTCTTCGGCGATCCAGCAGCCGTCCGGATCGACGGACAGGAAGTGGTCCATGCGGTCGATCCACCGGCGGGACTGCTCCTCCGTCGGCGGTTCCGGCTCCGGTTCGCTCACCCGGCGGGTGAGGCGGTCGCCTTCGAGGAACGTCACCGCCGACGCCCGCTGCGCCGCGGGGAGGTCGTCGCGCGTCATGCGCCTGATGCGTACCGCGTCCATCCGTGCATGATCACGTGCCGGGCGCGTTGCGCGCATCCGAATATCGAGGTGGCGGGGTCACCAGCGGTCGTGGTGGACGGCGGCGTCCAGGGGGCGGCGGTGGCGCCAGCCGTGCCGTTCGAGATCCGGGACGGTCTCCAGGTGGGTGACCGGCCCGACGCACAGCCAGGCGACGGGCCGGATGCCCGCCGGGATGCCGAGGAGGTCGCGCAGGTGCGGCTCGCGGTAGAACGACACCCAGCCGACGCCGAGCCCCTCCGCCGTCGCCGCGAGCCACAGGTTCTGGATCGCCAGGCAGACCGAGTACAGGCCCGCGTCGGCGATCGCGTGCCGGCCGAGGACCGCCGGGCCGCCGCGCTCCGCGTCGTAGGTGACCACGACCGACACGGTCGATTCGAGCACCCCGTCGATCTTGATGCGGGCGAAGCGGCCGGCGGCGTCGCCGGTCAGGGTGGCGGCGAACGCGTCCCGCTCGGACCGGACGTGGTCGTGGAACGCGCGGCGGACGTCCGGGTCGCGCACCAGGACGAAGTCCCACGGCTGCGAGAGGCCGACGCTCGGCGCGGCGTGCGCGGCGGTCAGGACCCGGTCGAGGACGCCGTCCGGGATCGGTGCGCCGGTGAACTCGGCGCGCACGTCGCGGCGGCGGTGGATGACGTCGTACAGGTTCATGGGCAGGCTCCCGCTGCGGTCGGGCCGCCCGCCCGGGCGGGCGGCCATCGGAGCGAGGCCGGTCTTCGGACTCCCGGATCGACGCCTCACCGCCCGCCTTCCCGGCCTGACGGCCAGTGGCCGCGCTTTCGCGCATGGGCGGCGGCTCCCCGGTCACCGCGGCGGGCCCGTGCCGGATTCGCACCGGCTTCCCGATTCTCCCCGAGGGGCACCTCGCGTCAGTTCACGCCGTCCGCGATCGTAGCGGCGCCGTCAGCGCGGGCCCGGTGGCGGGGGTCAGCCGCGCTGGAAGCCGTCCTTGGTGCGCAGGCCGTAGCCGACGGCGCGGTCGATCGAGATGTGCGCCATCCAGCCGCAGAGCCCGGCGAACAGCGGAGCCCACTGCATCGGCGGCGTGACCGTGTAGAGCACCATGAGGGCGAGCGGGACCAGCGCGCGGTGCGCGGCGTTGTAGTACGGGACGGCGCGCGCCGGAAGCTGACCGGGCTCCACGGTCCGCGCGTCGCGCACCCCGGCCAGGAAGGTCAGGTCGGGCGCGATGAAGAACGCCCCGGCCACGAGGCCGGCGAGCCAGCCGTGGTTGACCCCTTCGAGGACGGCGAACGCCGACCAGAACAGCCCGTTCGCCGCCCAGGCGCCGCGGCGGACGGCGGTGAGGGCGAGGTGCTTGCGGGCGGCGGTCTCGCGGGCGGCGGGTGCGGTGACGGTGCTCATGTCCTTGACCTCCTGGCTAATGGCGTTAGCTACAAGTTATGGCTAATGGTATTAGCTGTCAAGCTATAAGAGATTCTATGTCGGAGGGTGTCCGCTTCGTCGCTGTGCGCAGTCACGGGAAAGGTGGCGAAAGGGAGCTTGTCGTTCACTAGGGTCAGGTGGCTGTGTCTCAATGGAGCCAGCGCGCACAGATGCGGCTATGGATCGTCGCCGTCGCGATTACCGCGGAACCGGGCCTGGAGAAAGCCGGCACCTCGCTGCTCGGGCCGGCGACGTCCAGGCTCTCCTTCGGGGTCGGGCTGACCAGCATCGGTGCCTGCCAAGGTTTCTGGCACCAGATCAGGCTCTGGTCCTTCCCTGGTTACCGGCTCCTGCACACCTGGCCGATCCTGGTGGTCCTTCCGGCGTTCCTGCTCTGGCTGCTGGTCCGGCGCCGCGCCATCGGATGGGCGGCGGCGCTGCTTCTCGGGGCGGTGACGCTGCCCGAACCGGTCCTCTACGGATACGACGTGGCGCGCTGGGGGACGCAATGCACGCGAATGTGGCTGCCTTTCGGCGGCTGGGAGGTGGCGCGCTGGATCTTCGCGGCGGTGCCCGTACTCCTGATCCTCGCGTCCACCTGCCGGCCCGGCCGCCGGACCGTCCGCCTGGTCGGCGGGACGGTCGCCGCCGGGCTCCTGCTGTCCGTCGCCGCGGACCGGGAGCTTCCGCGCAGGTACGGGACGAGCGAGGACGAATGCCGGCGTGTGAAATACGCCGCCGCGTCCGAGCGGACGTCCTTCACGGCGGCGATGGCGAGCCTGTCGCGGCACGAGAGGCAGATCGCCTTCCTCTGCTCGCGCCGCGGCTTCCTCATGGGCTACTCGGGCGGACCCATGCGCCATGACTCGCTTTCCGACGCCGAACAGATCGAGGCCGGACGCCGCGCATGCCGCGGCGAAGAGCCGATGACGAACGGAGTGCGGCCGGGCATCGCCCCCGTCTCACTCCAGGACATGGCATACCTGTGCCCAGGAAAAGCGGACGAACGGCAGGCGGCCCAACAGCGTTCGCTGGCCGCCCTCCACACGAGATATCAACGGGAAAGGGCGAAGGCCGAGGCGTTCTGCCGGCGCGGAGTTCCGAAGGGGTTCGGACCGGTCCGCCAGGCCACGCACGTCATCGACGGGGATGAGAGCGGGAGCTACACGGTCGAGGACGAGGGCGACGGCCTCGGCGCCTCCTTCGACCCCGCCATCAAGGAAGGGCTGATCGCGAGCGCGGGCCATGGGGCCACGGTGATCGCGGGGACCGAGGGGCCGCTCTGCCTGACCGTCCGCGTGTACAGGAAGGCGCCGCCGCTCGCGCCGAGGGGCTGGGACCGCGTCGAGGAGGTCGGGGTCGACAACCCGCGCGGCCGGGCACGTCTGATGTCGATGGACGGTCTGCTTCCCTTTCCGGCGGTGAACGCCGCCGGGCCCGGCCGCTACCGGATCCGCATTTACGTCAGGGGGAGAAACGCGCCCGAGGCGACAATGGACGAACCGCCGAGAGAGCACCACCTGCTCGTCGTCTTCCCCGGCAAGGCGGAGAAACCGAAGGTCTACAAGAACACCGAGCACTGACGTTCAGAGGAACAACTCGGCGAGGCGGGGCAGGCGGCGCCGGGTCTCGGCGTCGTCCTCGACGTCCCAGCTCTCGCCCAGGGGGTGTTCGAGACTCCGCATCGAGCGCAAGGCCGTTTCCACCGCCGTGTCGAACGACTCGCGCCCTCCGATGACGCGCTCGTAGGCGTTGACGGCCGCATAGAGCAGGCCCTCCGCGCCTATCCAGCCCTTGTCCTCCTTGGCCATCCGCACCACCGTGGGGACGTCGGCCAGCGAGTCGGGATCGTCGACGGCGCGGGTGAACACCTCGCGTCCCAGCAGCGCGAGCCCGGCGCGGAAGTCCATGAAGCCGTCGTCGCCGCAGCCGCCTTCGATGAGGTAGGCGGCGTTCCAGAGGGGCCACCGGTACGCCGCGTCGAGGACCCGGGTGAGGGCGGCGTCGAACGCGACGATGCCGGGGCCGTCCAGCGCGAGGAGCCGGTCGGTGACCAGGCCGATCAGCGGGTCGTCGGGGGAGTCGCGGTCGTCGGCGTGCCCGCCCGCCGCGGCCCGCGCGTCCTCGATCAGGTCCCACCAAGCCCGCTCGTCCATCGGTTCTCCGCACGCATCGGTTCCGCTTTCGATGGACCAATGTGGCGCACGGGTCCGACAAAGCGGCGGGGAGGTCAGCGGGGGCGCGCGGTGAACCAGGCGCCGTCGTCGTCAAGGAAGCCGTCGAGGCGAAGGCCCGCCGCCTCCAGCACCGCGGGCAGGTCCTCGTCGCCGAGGCGCCGGGTCGTGAAGGTGTGCGTCCAGCGGCGCTCGCCGATCCGGTACTCCATCGTCGCCACGACGACCCCGGGCTCCGGATGCTCGACGTACGCCTTCCGGTAGTGGACGCCACCGCGCTCCCATGCGCGGGGCGCGTCGTCGCGCCAGCGGCCGTCGGTATCGCGCTGGACGATCACCACGCCGTCCGGCCGGACGTGGCGCCGGCAGGTCGCGAGGAGGGTGTCCCGGTCACCGTAGTTGACCAGGAACGACATCAGCAGCACGCAGCCGAACCGCTCCGGCAGGTCCAGTTCCTGGATCGGCGAGCACACGGTGCGCGCGCCCTCGATCCGGGCGAGCATCGCCGCGGAGCCGTCCACCGCCGTCACCGGGTGACCGAAGTCGATCAGGGGGCGGGTGACGCGCCCGGCGCCCGCGCCCAGCTCCAGGACCGGCGTGCCGGCCGGGATCGCCGTGTGGACGAGCGCCGCGCTCGGCACGTCCGGCGGCAGCGCCGCGTAGAACTCGACCGCCGAGCCGTCGTCCGCGATCTCGCCGGGACCCGTCCCGGCCCGCCGCCCGTCCTCCGTCGCCATGATCGACATCGTCGGACGGCGCCCCGCTCCCGTCAAGCCGGCCGGCCCGGGCCCGCGGCGGCGGACACCAGGCCCGCGGACCTGCGGGCGAGCGCGACGAGCGGCCGGACCAGGGGTTCGGCGCCGGGCCGCCAGCGGGCCTCGATGTGGACGGCGGTGACGTCGTCGACGGCGGGGTCGAGCCGGACGAGGTCGCCCGCGTCGAGCTCGGCGCGGACGGCCATCTCGGGGATGAGCGCGACGCCGCGGCCGAGCGCGGCCATCCGGCGCAGCGCGGCGAGGGAGCCGGTGGCCATGCCGATGCGGGTGTCCGGGCCGAGGGCGCGGCCGTAGCGGCGGGTCAGCATCTCCGACGTGCACTCGGGGTTGACGATGAGGAACTCCGCCGACATCAGCGCGGCGGGGTCCAGCGGCGACGCCTTCGCGAGCGGGTGCTCGGGCGCGGCGACCAGGACGACGCGGTCCTCGTCGACGATCTCGTGCGGGCCGGTGGCGGGGACGCCGTTGTCGTAGACGAACACCAGGTCGAGGCGGCCCGCTTCCAGCCCGGCGGCGAGGAACGCGCGGTCGCCGACGGACAGGTCGACCTCGCAGGCCGTGCCCGGCCCGGCGGCGCCGTGCTGGAAGGCGGCGAGCAGGTCGGTCGTCCACTCGTCGGCGAGGCAGTCGAGGGCGCCGACGCGCAGCCGCGGGGCCACGTCGCGGGCGGCGCGGCGCATCCGGTCCTCCAGGTCGAGGGACTGCACCGCGTAGGGGAGCAGGCGGCGGCCCGCGTCGGTGAGGGCGGTGCCGGTGCTGGTGCGGGCCAGGACGGGGACGCCGAGGTCGTCCTCCAGCCGGCGCAGCTGCGTGCTGAGGCTCGACTGGGCGTAGCCGAGGCGTTCGGCGGCGGCGGAGATGCCGCCGGTCTCCGCCACGGCGACGAAGGCCCGGAGGTAGCGCGAATCCACGCCCGGATTATGCCATCGGACTTTTCGATGGCCCCATCGGATCCACGGCCTGTCGGGCGCGGCGGCCGGCCGCGAGGGTCGTGGCCATGACGATCCTCGACAGCCCACCGGTCCGGCGGGGCGCCCCGGCCCGGTTCGCCGGCCTCGCGGCCGGCAACTTCATGATCGCGATGGACGCGACGATCCTCAACGTGGCGCTGCCCGGCATGGGGCGCGACCTGCACGCGCCCGCGGCGGCGCTGCCGTGGGCGGTGGACGCCTACACGGTGGTCCTCGCCGGGCTGATGCTCGCGTCCGGCTCGGTCGCCGACCGGTGGGGCCCGCGCCGGGTGTACCGGGCGGCGCTCGCCGCGTTCGCCGCCGTCTCGCTGCTCTGCGCCGCGTCGCCCGGCGTCGGCTTCGTGATCGGAGGGCGGGCGCTGCTCGGCGTGCCCGCCGCCGGGCTGGTGCCCGCGTCGATGGCGCTGCTCGCCGCCCTCTACCCCGACCCCGGCGAGCGGTCCCGCCGGATCGGCGCGCTCGTCTCGATCACCGGGCTCGGCATCGTGGCGGGCCCGGTGCTCGGCGGCGCGCTGGTGTCGCTCGCCGGATGGCGGCCGGTGTTCCTGGTGAACGTCCCCGTCGCGGCGCTGGCGCTCGCGGCGTCGCGCGGGCTGAGCGGGCACCGGTCGGGAGCGGCGCGCCCGATCGACCGGGCGGGGCTGCTGCTGTCGGTCGCCGGGCTCACCGCGCTGACGTTCGGGCTGGTGGACGCGGGGACGCGCGGCTGGCTGCGGGTCACGCCCGCGGTCGCGCTGCTCGCCGCGCTCGCCTCCGTCGGGGTGCTCCCGGTGACGCAGCGCAGGGCCGCGTCACCGGTGCTGCCGCCCGCGCTGATGGCGCTGCGCCGGGTCCGCGTGGACCTGGTCGTCGCGGTCGCGTCCCAGCTCGTCTACTACGGCCTGCTGTTCACGCTGACGCAGTGGATGGTGGACGCGCGGGGGATGACCGCTTTGCAGGCGGGGCTGGCGTTCCTGCCGATGACCGTCCCGGTGGCGTTCGTCCCGATGGTCACGGGGCGGCTCGTCGTCCGGTTCGGGGCGCGGCGCGTGATGCTCGCGGGGATGGCGCTCGACGTGCTGGGCGGGCTCGTCCTCGCGGAAGGCGGGACGTCGCTGTGGGCGGTGTTCGCCGTCCAGGTACTGGTCGGGACCGGGAGCCCGCTGGCGATCCCGGCGTGCATCGCCGACATGGCCGCCGCCGTCCCGCTGCGGCTCGCGGCGACGGGGCAGGGCGCGCTCAACGCCGCGCGGCAGACCGGCACCGCGCTCGGCGTGGCGGTCTTCGGCACCTTGGGGACGCTGACCGCGACCGGGTCCGTGCTGGTCGCGGTGGCCGCGGCCACCGTCGCGGCGGCTGGGCTCGCGGGCCGGGCGCGTCCCCGTATTGATCAGGTTGAACTGGACAGGTTGGACTGAATAATTTACCCTGGGTCCATGAGCGACAGCGTCGAGCCCATCTCCCCGTCGGCCGCCCGCGCCGCCCAGGAGGTGCGGGTCGTGTTCAGCCGGCTGCGCCGCAGGCTGCGCGAGATCGGCGGAGCCCACGATCTCACACCGTCGCAGGCGGCGGTGCTCAGCCGGCTGCTCAAGGACGGCGCGACCACCGCCAGCGCGCTGGCCGCCGCCGAGCGGGTCCGCCCGCAGTCCATGGCCGCCACGCTCGGCGCGCTGGAGGAGCGCGGCCTGATCCGCCGCGACCCCGACCCGCAGGACGGCCGCCGCCAGCTCGTCACGCCGAGCGACGCCGGACGCGAATGGGTCGAGGGCTCCCGGCAGGCCCGCGACGAATGGCTGAGCCGCGCCCTCCAGGACCGCTGCACCGAGGAGGAGCGCGAGACGGTCCTGCGCGCCTTCACCGTCCTCGACCGCCTCGTCCAGTGAGCGGGGGAGGGGGCGCGCGCCCCCTCTCCCGCTCCCGCGTCAGGAGGCGGGCAGGCCGAGGGCGCGGGCGATCAGCATCCGCTGGACCTCCGACGTCCCCTCGCCGACCTCCAGGATCTTCGCGTCGCGGTAGAAGCGGCCGACCGCGTACTCGTTCATGAAGCCGTAGCCGCCGAAGACCTGCGTCGCGTCGCGGGCGTTGTCCATCGCCGCGTTCGACGCGACGAGCTTGGCGATCGCCGCCTCCTTCTTGAACGGCTCGCCCGCCAGCATCCTCGCCGCCGCCGCGTAGTAGGCGAGGCGGGCCGTGTGCGCGCGGACCTCCATGTCGGCGATCTTGAACTGCATCGCCTGGTAGCGGCCGATCTCCCGGCCGAACGCCTGCCGCTCGCCCGCGTAGCGCAGGCACTCGTCCACGCAGCCCTGCGCCAGGCCCACCGACAGCGCGGCGATCGCGATCCGGCCCTCGTCCAGGATCCGCAGGAACTGCGCGTAGCCGCGGCCGCGCTCCCCGACGAGGTTCTCCGCCGGGACCCGGACGTCGTCGAACGCCAGCTCCCGGGTGTCCGACGACGACCAGCCGACCTTGGAGTACTTGCGGCCGACCGTGAACCCCGGCGTGCCGCTCGGCACGATGATCGTGGAGATCTCGCCGTCGCCGGTGAACGCGGTGACGGTCACGAACGCGGTGATGTCGGTGCCGGAGTTGGTGATGAACGCCTTCGACCCGTTGATCACCCACGAGTCGCCGTCCAGCCGGGCCGTGGTGCGCATCCCGCCCGGGACGTCCGAGCCGCCGCCCGGCTCGGTCAGCCCGAACCCGGCGAGCTTCTCACCCGAGGTCAGCATCGGCAGCCAGCGCGCCTTCTGCTCGTCCGACCCGAACCGGTAGACCGGCATCGCGCCGAGCGAGACGCCCGCCTCCAGCGTGATCGCCACCGACGAGTCGACCCGCGCCAGCTCCTCCAGCGCCAGGCAGAGCGCGAAGTAGTCGCCGCCCATCCCGCCGTGCTCCTCGGGGAACGGCAGCCCGAACAGCCCCATCTTGCCCATCGCCGCGACGATGTCGTACGGGAACTCGCCGCGCTCGTACAGGTCCCCGATCACCGGGGCGACGGTCTCGCGCGCGAACCGCTCGACGGTGCGCCGCAGCTCCTCCTGCTCGTCGGTGAGCTTGAAGTCGATCATCATTTCTCCGTGGTGGGTGACAGGGCCTGGACGACGCGGGACGGGCTCGGGCGGCCGAGCCGCTCGGCCATCCAGCGGCTGGTGGCGGCGAGCGCCGCGAGGTCGACGCCGGTCTCGACGCCGAGGCCGTCCAGCATCCAGACGAGGTCCTCGGTGGGCAGGTTGCCGGTGGCGCTCTCGGCGTACGGGCAGCCGCCGAGGCCGCCCGCCGAGGCGTCCACGACGGTGACGCCGGCGCGCAGCGCGGCGAGGGTGTTGGCGAGCGCCTGCCCGTAGGTGTCGTGGAAGTGCACGGCGAGCCGGTCGGTGCCGATCCCGGCCGCGACCAGCGCCTCGATCAGCGCGGTGACGTGCCCCGGCGTGCCGACGCCGATCGTGTCGCCGAGGCTGAGCTGGGAGCAGCCGAGCTCCATCATCCGGGACGCGACGGACACGACCTGCTCGATCGGGACATCGCCTTCCCACGGGTCGCCGCACACCATCGACACGTAGGCGCGCACCCACAGGCCCTCGGCGCGCGCGCGTTCCACGACGGGCGCGAACATGGCGAGCGACTCGTCCACGGTCCGGTTGAGGTTGCGGCGGGCGAACGTCTCGGTGGCGCTCCCGAAGATCGCGATCTCGGTGATGCCGTTGGCGAGCGCCCGGTCCAGGCCCCGCTCGTTCGGCACCAGCACCGGGTACCGCAGGTTCCCCGAGCGCGGGAGCACGCCGAGCAGCTCCTCGGCGTCGGCGAGCTGCGGCACCCACTTCGGATGGACGAAGCTCGTCGTCTCGATCGTGGTCAGCCCCGCGCCGGCGAGCCGGGTCACGAACTCCGACTTCACCTCGACCGGGACGATCGCCTTCTCGTTCTGCAGCCCGTCCCGCGGCCCGACCTCGTAGATCGTGACCCGGTCGGGAAGGCCGGGCAGCGGTGTCGCCATCATGCCTCCTCGATCACGGCCAGCACCGCGTCCAGGGCGACCTGGGCGCCCGCGCGGGCCGGCAACTGCGCCACGACACCGGCGCGCGGCGCGGTGACGGTGTGCTCCATCTTCATCGCCTCGACGACGACGAGCGGCTGGCCCTCGTCCACCCGGTCGCCCTCGCCGACCTTGACGGCCAGGACGGTGCCGGGCATCGGGCTGCGCAGCACGCCGTCGCCGGACGCGTCCGCCGCGGCGCCGCCCTCCGCCTTGACGTGCTCGGCGAGCGCCCACGCGTGCCCGTCGCGGCCGAGCCACAGGGTGCGGCCGTCGCGGGCCGCGGTGAACGAGACCGTTCGGCCGCCGTAGGTGAGCGTCGTGCCGGTGAGCGACGCGGCGACCGCCTCGCCGTCGCCGATGGCCACCTGCGCGGACGCGGCGCGGCCCCGCACGCGGACCTCGACGGGCTCGCCGCCGGACGGGGTGATGATCCACGGCGTCCAGGCGTGCGCGCCGGGACGCCAGCCGTCCGGGATCGCCCACGGGTCGCCGTCGGCGGGTTCGAGGGCGAGCATCCGGTCCAGCGCGGCGGCGGCGAGCACCTCCGGCGGCACGCCGCCGCCCGAGGTCAGCTCGTCGAGCGCGCGCTCCACCAGGCCCGTGTCGAGGTCGCCGGACGCGACGGACGGGTGCTTCAGCAGCGCGCGCAGGAACGCCACGTTCGTCGGGACGCCCAGCAGCGTGTACCCGGCGAGCGCGCGGTCGAGCCGGTGCAGCGCCTCCGTGCGGTCCGCGCCGTGGACGATCACCTTCGCCAGCATCGGGTCGTAGGACCCGCCGACCTCCGTCCCGACGCCGAGACCCGAGTCGACGCGGGCGCCCTCCGGCTCGCCGAGCGCCAGGACCGTGCCGCCGGTCGGCAGGAAGCCGCGCGCCGGGTCCTCGGCGTAGACGCGCGCCTCGATCGCATGCCCGTCCAGGCGGACGCCGTCCTGCGCGAACGGCAGCGGCTCGCCGGCCGCGACCCGCAACTGGAGTTCGACCAGGTCAAGGCCGGTGACCAGCTCGGTGACGGGGTGCTCGACCTGCAGCCGGGTGTTCATCTCCATGAAGAAGAACTCGTCGGGGCGGTCGGCGGACACGATGTACTCCACCGTCCCCGCGCCCACGTACCCGACCGCCTGCGCGGCGGCGACGGCGGCGGCGCCCATCCGCGCGCGGGACGCCTCGTCCAGCAGCGGCGACGGCGCCTCCTCGACGATCTTCTGGTGCCGGCGCTGCAGGCTGCACTCGCGCTCGCCCAGGTGGACGGCGTTGCCGTGCGTGTCGGCGAACACCTGGATCTCGATGTGCCGCGGGTTCTCCACGAACCGCTCGGCGAGCAGCGTGTCGTCGCCGAACGAGCCGCGCGCCTCGCGGCGGGCGGACGCGATCGCGTCCGGCAGGTCCGCCGCGTCGCGGACGAGCCGCATGCCCTTGCCGCCGCCGCCCGCCGACGGCTTGAGCAGCACCGGGAGGCCGACCTCCAGCGCGGCGGCCTCCAGCTCGGCGTCCGACAGGCCCGGCTCGTCCCGCCCGGGGACGACCGGGACGCCCGCCGCCGCGACCGTCTGCTTCGCCCGGATCTTGTCGCCCATCGCCTCGATCGCCGACGCGGGCGGCCCGATGAACACCAGCCCCGCGTCGCCGCACGCCCGCGCGAACGCGGTGTTCTCGGCCAGGAACCCGTAGCCGGGATGGACGGCCGCCGCACCCGCCGTCCGCGCGGCGCCGACCACCGCGTCGATGTCGAGGTAGGACGGGACGCGGAGCGCCTCGTCGGCCTCGCGGACGTGGCGGGCGCCCGCGTCCGCATCCGTGTGGACGGCCACCGCGCGGATCCCGAGCCGCCGCAGCGTGCGGAACACGCGGACGGCGATCTCACCCCGGTTGGCGACCAGGACGCTGTCGAACATCAAGTGCCTCACATCCGGAAGACGCCGTAGCCGACCGGCTCCAGCGGTGCGTTGGCGGCGGCGGACAGGCCGAGGCCGAGGACGCGCCGGGTGTCGAGCGGGTCGATCACCCCGTCGTCCCACAGGCGGGCCGTCGAGTAGTACGGGTTGCCCTGCGCCTCGTACTGGTCGCGGATCGGCGCCTTGAACGCCTCCTCGTCCTCGGCGGGCCAGTCCTCGCCGCGGGCGTCCATCTGGTCGCGGCGGACGGTCGCGAGCACGCTCGCGGCCTGCTCGCCGCCCATGACCGAGATGCGGGCGTTCGGCCACATCCACAGGAAGCGCGGCGAGTATGCCCGGCCGCACATCGCGTAGTTGCCCGCGCCGAACGACCCGCCGATGACGACCGTGAACTTCGGGACGCGCGCGCACGACACGGCCGTGACCATCTTCGCGCCGTGCTTGGCGATGCCGCCCGCCTCGTACTCGCGGCCGACCATGAAACCGGTGATGTTCTGCAGGAAGACGAGCGGGACGCTGCGCCGGTCGCACAGCTCGATGAAGTGCGCGCCCTTCTGCGCCGACTCGCCGAACAGGATGCCGTTGTTGGCGATGATCCCGACCGGGTGCCCGTGGATCCGCGCGAACCCGGTGACGAGCGTCGCGCCGTACTCCTTCTTGAACTCCTGGAACCGGCTGCCGTCCACGATCCGCGCGATGACCTCGCGCACGTCGTAGGGGGTGCGCGGATCGGGCGGGACGACCCCGTACAGCTCGGACGGGTCGACCGCCGGCTCCTCCGGCGCCGCCATCTCCCACGGACGGGGCTCGCGCGGGCCGAGCGTGCCGACGATGTCGCGGACGATCCGCAGCGCGTGCGCGTCGTCCTCGGCGAGGTGGTCGGTCACCCCGGACGTGCGGGAGTGCAGCTCGCCGCCGCCCAGCTCCTCCGCCGTGACGATCTCGCCGGTCGCGGCCTTCACCAGCGGCGGGCCGCCGAGGAAGATCGTGCCCTGGCCGCGGACGATCACCGCCTCGTCGCTCATCGCCGGGACGTAGGCGCCGCCCGCCGTGCACGAGCCCAGGACCGCGGCGATCTGCGGGATGCCGCGTCCGGACATGGTCGCCTGGTTGTAGAAGATCCGGCCGAAATGCTCGCGGTCGGGGAACACCTCGTCCTGCCGGGGCAGGAACGCGCCGCCGGAGTCGACCAGGTAGAGGCAGGGGAGGCGATTGTGCAGGGCCACCTCCTGCGCGCGCAGATGCTTCTTGACCGTGACCGGGTAGTACGTCCCGCCCTTCACGGTGGCGTCGTTGGCGACGATCATGCACTCGCGGCCGGACACCCGGCCGACGCCGGTGATGATCCCGGCGCCCGGGGCCTCGTCGCCGTACATGCCGTTCGCGGCGAGGGGGGACAGCTCCAGGAACGGCGAGCCGGGGTCCAGCAGCGTGTCGACCCGGTCGCGGGGGAGCAGCTTGCCGCGCGCGACGTGCCGCTCGCGGGCCCGCTCGGGACCGCCGCGCCCGGCCCGGTCGACGCGGTCGCGCAGCTCGGCCGCCAGCGCCTCGTTGTGCGCGGCGCTCGCCTTGAACGCCTCGCCGGCGGCGTCGGCGAGGCTGCCGATCTCGGGTCCGCTCATGGTCCCCTTCCCAGTTAATGCTCGTTAACAACGCCGATGTTAATGCTCGTTAACAACCTTAGTCTAGACTCCTCTCATGACCTCCTACCCGGCGGCGGCGCCCGGCGACACCGGCGGCGAGCCGCCCCTCGCCGCGGTGAACCCGCGCCGCGCCGAGATCCTCGCCGCGGCGGCCGAGCTGTTCGCCCGCCGCGGCTACCACGGGGCGTCCATCGGCGACGTCGGGCGGGCCGTCGGCCTCACCGGCCCCGCCCTCTACCGGCACTTCAGCGGCAAGGAGGCCGTCCTCGCCGAGATGCTCGTCGACATCAGCGAGCGGCTGCACGCCGAGGGCGTCCGCCGCGCCGCCGACCCCGACCCAGGCCGCGCCCTCGACGCCCTGCTGCGCTGGCACATCGCCTTCTCGCTCGACAACCCCGCGCTCATCACCGTCCACGAGCGCGAACTCGACAACGTCCCCGAGCCGCAGCGCCACGAGGTCCGCCGGCTCCAGCGCGCCTACGTGGAGGAATGGGTCGGCGTGCTGCGGCGGCTGCGCCCCGGCCAGCCCGGCGGGCGCACGCGCGCCGCCGTCCACGCCTGCTTCGGCCTGCTCAACTCCACCCCGCGCAGCGCCGCCGGCCTCGACCGCGACGCGATGGGCGACCTCCTGCGCACCATGGCCCGCGCCGCCCTGGAAGCCGCCTGACGCGACGCGCCGCCGCCGGCCCGTCCGGGACGGGCCGGATTGCGGACGGCCCGCAATCTTGACGCGCCGCCGCCCAGGTGGGTCATATGGGATGAAAGGCCACCCGGTCATCCCACCCCGCCGCAGAGGAGAGCCGCATGGGCGTACAGGGCGTCGGCTTCTACGAGATCGCGAGCAACGACCCGGACCGCCCCGCGATCCTGGCCCCCGGCGTCCCCGTCTCCTACGGCGAGCTGCACGCCGAGGTCAACCGGCTGTCGAACGCGCTGGACGGGCTCGGCCTGCGCCCCGGCGACGCCGTCGCGACCGTCCTCGGCAACCGCCCCGAGTTCCTCACCGTCCTGCTGGCGGCGATGCAGTCCGGGCTCTACATCGTCCCGGTGAGCCGCCACCTGACCGCGCCCGAGATCGGCTACATCCTCGCCGACTCCGGCGCGAAGGCCGTCGTCACCGAGAGCGCGTTCGCGCAGGTCGTCACCGGCGCCGCCGACGAGGCCGGGATCGCCGCGGACCTGCGGGTCAGCGTCGACCCCGCCGAAGGCCACCGCTCCATGGCCGCGCTGTGCGCGTCCGGCAGCGCCGAACCGCCCGGCAAGCGGCGGATGGGCTCCATCATGCTCTACACGTCCGGGACCACCGGGCGCCCCAAGGGCGTGCGGCGCCCGCTGCTCGACGTCCCGCCCGAACTGCTCTTCGACATCATGCGCCGGACGCTCGCGACCCACCTCGGCCTCGAACCCGGCGACGAGGTGCACCTGGCGATCGGGCCGCTCTACCACTCGGCGCCGTGCGTGCACGCGATGATGGCGCTCAACCTCGGCCACGCCGTCGTCGTCGCGTCCCGCTTCGAGCCCGAGCAGACGCTCGGACTCGTCCAGCGGCACGGCGTCACCAACTCCTTCATGGTGCCGACCATGTTCCACCGCATGCTCGCCCTGCCGGACCACGTCCGCGCACGGTACGACCTGTCGTCGCTGCGGCAGGTGTACCACAGCGCGGCGCCGATCCCCGTCGAGACCAAGCAGCGGATGATGGACTGGTGGGGGCCCGTCCTCTACGAGTACTACGGCTCCACCGAGAGCGGCGCCGTCGTCGTCGCCACCCCGCACGACTGGCTCGCCCGCCCCGGGACGGTCGGCCGCGCCGTCGACGGCGTCCGGATCAGGATCCTCGACCCGGAGGGAGCGGAGCTGCCGCCCGGCGAGACCGGCCTCATCTACGCCGCCGGCCAGCCCGGCTTCGAGTACCACGGCGACCCGGGCAAGACCGCCTCCACCATGCGCGGCGAGTTCTACACCCCCGGCGACCTCGGCCACCTCGACGAGGACGGCTGGCTCTACATGAGCGACCGCCGCACCGACCTCATCATCTCCGGCGGCGTGAACATCTACCCGGCCGAGATCGAGTCCGTGCTGCTCCAGCACCCCGCCGTCGGCGACGTCGTCGTCATCGGCGTCCCGGACGAGGACTGGGGGCAGCGCGTCGTCGCGCTCGTCGAGCCCGCCGAGGGCGCCGTCGCCGGTGACGACCTCGCCGCCGACCTGCTCGCGCACTGCGAGCCGCGCCTCGCCCGGCTCAAGCACCCGCGCCGGCTGGAGTTCCGCGCGTCGCTGCCGCGCACCCCGTCCGGCAAGCTCAGCCGCAGCCGCGTGCGGGACGCCTACCTGCGGGAACAGGCGGGATAGGCGGCCGCGGGCCGCCTGCAGGGGAGGGGCGCCGCACTTCGCCGGCGGGACCGTCGAACGATCCCGCGGCGCGCCGCGTACAACGGCACATGGAAGACCAGAAGGTCGCCCCGCTCGACAACGCCCCGACCCCTGCCGCCCCGACGTTGACCGACCTTCCCGTGATCACGGACCCCGGCTTCTACACCGACCCCGCGTACTCCGCGCAGAGCGTCCCGCCCGAGGACGCAGCCGCCCCCGGCACCGGGCTCGACACCGCCCCCGGCACCGGGTTCGACACCGCCCCCGGCACCGGGCTCGACACCGTCCCCCGCGACGGGACCGCCCGCCCCGGCGGCCCGGTCGCGGTCTGGCCGTGCGCCGGCTGCGGCAGGCCCGTGCCGCAGCCGGTGCGCGGCGCCCGCACCGTCCGCTACTGCCAGGACGGCGCCGGCGCATGCGAGCGCGCCGCGCACGAGCAGCGCGAACATGCCCGCGAGACCCCCGGCCTCACCGGCCAAGTCGCCTGGACGTGGGAGATGGTCGAGCGGCTGGAGGCCGTCGCCGACCGGCTCGCCGGGTCGCTGGTCTCCGAGCTGGGCGTCGCCGGGGTCGAGCGGCGCGTCGCCGACGCCCGCGCCGACGCCGCCGGGCAGATCGCCGTCGCCCAGCGCGAGCGCGACGCCTCCCAGCACCAGGCCGAGGCCGCCTGGCGCGAGACCGCGTCCGCCCGCGCCCGCGCGGACTCCGCCGAAGGCGAGGCCGCCGCGGCCCGCGCCGCCGCCGAGCAGGCAGCCGCCGAACGCGACACCGCCCGGCGCGAGGGCCTCGACGCCAAGGACACCGCGGACGCCGCCGTCGCCGCGCGGCTGGCCGCCGAACGCGACCGTGACCGCGTCGCCTCCCGCGAGGGCGAGCTGCTCGCCGCGCTCGAGACCGCCCGGACGGAACTCGTCGGCCTGCACGGCCGGCTGTCGGAGGCCGAGACCCTCGTCGAGGGCCAGCGGATCGAGGCCGCCGCCGCGCGGCGCGCCGCCGACGACCTGCGCGCCGCCGTCCGCGACGCCGAGACCCAGCGCGGCCAGGCCGTCGCCGACCGCGACCAGATCCAGGCGCGCGCCCGCGACGTCGACGAGCGCAACCGGGACATCTCGCGCGCCAACGAGGAGCTGCGCGCCGCCGTCCAGGCCCTCACCGCCGAACGCGACGCCGCGCGCGCCGAGGCCGACCGCGCCCGCCGCCGCGTCGACGCGCTCACCCGCCCGGCGGACCCGCGCCCGGACGGCCGCCCCGCCGCCGACCGCGAACCGCCGACCGGCCTGCACCCCCTGCCGCCGCTGAACGGGTCGCGGCCGAACGGGTCCTCGCTGGACGGAACCGACCCGCTCGCGGTCAACGGACACCGTCTTCCCCACGCCGGCTGACCACCGGCCGGAGAACCGACGACGAGGAGGTGATGCCCCTCACCCACACGGCACTGGCCCTGAACCGGCCGCCGCACCGCACCGGGGTGGTGGGGCGGCCGGTACGCCGGGCTAGGACGGCCGGGTGCGCAGGTACTCGGTGTAGTCCAGCGCGCCCGCGCGGACCGCCGCGTGCACGGCCCGCGCGATCCGTGCGCCCCACGTCGAGCGGGGCCCGGCGAACGGCTCTTGCGCGCCCGAAGTGTGCGCCGCCACGCAGATCGCGTCGGACGCGGTGCCCGTGCACGGGTAACCCGCCTCCAGGAGCGCCTGCGTCTTGGCCTCCGTCGCGGTCACCACCGCGTTCACCAGCGCGGCGTCGCTCAACGCCACCGGAACCGCGACGACGATGTTGATCGTCCCCGGCCGCCGCGTCGTCTCGGGCGCGGGCTCCCGCGCCGGTGGCGGCACGTCCATGTGGAGCGGCGCCAGTTCCGGATCGGCGGCCCCTTCCGGTGCCGCCGCCCACGTCGGCACGCGGAGCCCGACCGTCGCCGAGACCGCGACGCCACCGTCCTCACGGCGCATCGTCCGCGCTACGGACGCCGCCGTCAGCATGCCGACGCCCGGGCCGTCCAGGCCCAACGACGCCGCCAGCTCCTCCAGATGGACGACCGGGTCCGTCCGCGCGTACCGGCCGCGGACCTGCGCGTTCAGCACCCAGTTCACGGGCCCGATCCCGCCGCCGAGCATCGCCGACGACACCGCCCGCCACCCGCCGCCCGCGCGCCACACCGTCGCGGCGAGCCGCGCGCCGTCCTCGTCCCGCCAGGTCGTCTCGACGTTCAAGGGCGCTCCAGGGACAGCAGGGGCCGGCCGTCCGGCCCGGGAAGGACGTGCACGCGGGCGTCGAAGTGCTCCTGGATCGCCGCCCTCGTCAAAACCTTCGCGGGCGCGCCCGCCGCCGCCACCCGGCCGCCCGACAGCAGCACCAGGTCGTCGGCGTACTGCCCGGCGAGCGTCAGGTCGTGGATCGTCGTCACGACCGTCAGCCCGTCCGACAGCCGGAGCTGGTCGATCAGCTCCATCACCTGCTGCTGGTGCCCGATGTCGAGCGCGGTCGTCGGCTCGTCCAGCAACAGAACCGACGTCTGCTGCGCCAGCGCGCGCGCCAGCACCACGCGCTGCCGCTCGCCGCCGGACAGATGGTCCAGCGGACGGTCCGCCAGCCCGGTCAGGTCGAGACGGTCCAGGACCTCGCCCGCGATGGCGCGATCGCGCGCGCTCTCCCGGCCCAGATGCGGGATGTACGGCGACCGCCCCAGCAGCGTGTAGTCGAATACCGACATCCCGACCGGAAGGTTCGGGCTCTGCGGCGCGTACGCGACCAGCCGGGCGCGCTGCCGCGGCTTCATGGCCGCCAGGTCCGCGCCCGCCACCCCGATCTCACCCGCGCACGGCAGCAGCCCGAGCACCGCCCGCAGCAGCGTGGACTTCCCCGCCCCGTTCGGCCCGATCACCGCCGTCCACGACCCCGCCGGAACCTCCAGCGACACCCCCTTCAGCACCGGACGCCCGCCCAGCGACACGTCCAGGCCCCGCACCGCGACCGTCACGTCTCCACCTGCCGCCGGCTCGCCCGCAGCACCGCCACGAAGAACGGCCCGCCGACGAACGCCGTCACCACGCCGAGCGGTAGCTCGCCCGGCGCGATCACCGTCCGGGCCACCAGGTCGGCCAGCTCCAGGAACGCCGCCCCGCCGAGCAGCGACAGCGGCAGCACCACCCGGTACGACCCGCCCGCCAGCCGCCGCACCGCGTGCGGCACCACGATCCCGACGAACCCGATCAGCCCGCTCACCGCCACCGCGGTCGCCGTCGCCAGCGACGCCGCCAGCAGCACGGTCAGCCTGACACGCGCCGCCGACAATCCGAGCGACGCCGCCTCCTCGTCGCCGACGCTCAGCACGTCCAGCAGCCGCCCGTGCGCGAGCAGCACCACCGTCGAGACCAGCGAATACGGCGCCACGAGCGCCAGCTGATGCCAGTCCGCCGAACCGACGCCGCCGAGGATCCACGAGTAGATCCGCTGCAGCTCCTCCGCCTTCACCTGCTGCATGAACGTCTGCACCGCCGACAGGAACGACGAGACCGCCACCCCCGCCAGCACCAGCGTCGCCGCCCGGTTCCCCCGCCCGGCCGCGCTGCCCAGCGCGTACGCCATCGCCACCCCGAGGAGCGCGCCCGCGAACGCCGCCAGCGGCACCCCGTATCCCGGGTCGCCCGGCACCACCACGATCACGAGCGTCGCCCCGACGCCCGCGCCCGCCGCCGCGCCGAGCAGGTACGGATCGGCCAGCGGATTGCGGAACACCCCCTGGTATCCCGCGCCCGCCATCGACAGCATCCCGCCGACCAGCGCCGCCATCAGCACCCGCGGCACCCGCAGCTGGAACAGCACGTTCTCGTCGACGACGCTGAACCCGCTGTCGACGTGCACGAACGGGACCTTGTCGGCGAGCGCCGCCAGGATCCCCGAGACCGGCAGCCCGGCCGCGCCCACCACCAGGCCCGCCAGCAGCGTCGCCGCCAGCAGGACCAGCGCCACGACCAGCGGCAACGGCCGCAACCGACCCCGCACCCGAGGCCCGGCCCCCGGCCCCGCCAGGACGTCTCCGCGCCGCCGCGCGGAGACGTCCCTCGCGTCCTGCGGGACGTCCTCAGCGTCCTGCGGGACATCGCTCGCGTCTTGTGGGACGTCTTCCCCGTCCTCCCGGACGTCTTGCGCGCCCTGCGAGACGCCTTTCGTGTCCTGCGGGACGTTCTCCGCGTTCTGCGGGACGTCTTTCGCGGCCCCTTGGACGTCCTTGACGTCCTGTGGGACGTCCGCCGTGTCCTGCAAGACGTCCTTTGCGTCCTGCGGGACGTCCTGCTTTCGCGCCGGGGCCTTCTCGGGACGTGCCGGGACGTCCCCGGGCGCGTCCTCGCGGACGGCCGGGGACGGCTCGCGGTCGGGGGGCGTCACGGGCGGGGGTCCTTCGGGGCGGCGGTCAACGCGTCTTCTGCACCGCGTCGCCGATCGCCTTCACGAACTGCGGCAGGCGCGGGCCCCAGCGGGACGCGAGGTCGTCGTCCAGCGGCACGACGCCGCCGTCCTTGACGGCCTTCAGGCTCTGGAAGCCGGGCCGCTTGGCGAGCGCGGCGGCGTTCTGCCCGCAGCACTTGGTGTCGGCCAGGAAGATCAGGTCCGGGTCCTTCTTGACGAGGTACTCGCGGGACAGTTGCGGGTACCCGCCGCTCGCCTTGTCCGCGGCGTCCGCGACGTTGCGCAGCCCGAACAGGCCGTAGACCTGCCCGGCGAACGTCTGCGACGTCACCGTGTGGAGCTCGTTGTCAAGCTCGTGGTAGTAGGTGAGGCCCTTGCCCTTGGTGGACGCGGCGACGGTCTTCTGGATGTCGGCGCGCATCCCATCGGTGACCTTCTTGGCCTCGGCGGCGTGCCCGGTGGCGAGGCCCAGGTCGGTGATCTCGTCGTAGGCGTCGTCGAGCTTCTCTGCGGCCGGTTCCAGCAGCACGGGGATCTTGACCTTCTCCAGCGCCTTGACGATGCCGTCCATGTCGTTGGACAGGACGACGAGGTCGGGCCGGTACTTGACGACCGCCTCGGCGTTCGGCTTGAAGGCGGAAAGCTGCGTGCGGGGCGCGTTGGACGGGTAGTCCGACAGGCCGTCGACGGCGACGACCTGAGAGCCGGCGCCGATGGCGAACAGCGTCTCGGTGTGCGTGGGGGACAGCGACACGATCCGCTTCGGGTGGGCGGGAACGCTCACCGCGCCGTTCCCGGCCTGGACGGTGACGGTCTTCGCGCCGCCGTCCGCCGTCTTGGTCTTGCCGTCGCCGCCGCATCCGGCGGCGAGCGTCACGGCGGCGGTCACGATGGCCGCGCCGAGGACGCGCACGGGTCTCACAGGAGCCTCCTGGCTGCAGGGAAGCCGCGGCCCGTCATGACGGATCGCCCTTCCACGAGGTCGAGAGTCGTCGGCGCGCGCGGAGGCGACCTGGCTCGGCCTCTTCGACAGGGGCACCACAGTTGCGGGACAGCGCCGGGTTCACACCGGACTTCGCTCCAGGGCGCGCTTGAAGTGCAACGGTATCAGCCGCCTTATCCGGTTTCGCGCGAACGTCGGAGTGAGCACTCACTTCGGTATTGACGGAGTGAGCACTCACTCCGTACAGTGGCGGGCATGGAGGCCAAGAACCGCCGCCGCGCCCCCGGGATGAGTCCCGAGCAGCGCCGGGAGATGATCGTCAGGACCGCGCTGCCGCTCGTCGCCGAGCACGGCACCGCCGTCACCACCGGGCAGATCGCGCGCGCCGCCGGCATCGGCGAGGCGACGATCTTCCGCGTCTTCACCGACAAGGACGAGCTGCTCGACGCCTGCGTCATGGAGGCGCTGCGCACCGACCACGTGCTCGCCGAGATCCAGGAGATCCCGCTCGACCAGCCGCTCTCCGCCCGCCTCGCCGAGGCCACCGCCGCGATCGAGGCCTACCTCGGCCGCATGGGCATGGTCCTCGGCGCCCTGCACGCCACCGGGCGCCGCGGCCGGGGCTCGCACGGCGGCGGCGAGGCGGCCGACGCCGCGATCGACCGCGCGTCCGCCATGGCCCGCACGCGGGGCGCGCTCGCCGAACTCTTCGAACCCGACCGCGACCGGCTCCGGCTGCCCGTCGACCAGCTCGCCGGAATGTTCATGGGGCTGGTGTTCACCCGCAGCCGCCCGCCGGGCGGCCCCGACGCCCCGGCGCCCTCCCTGGAGGAGTACCTGGACGTCTTCCTGCACGGCGCGCTCACCGGCACGGACCCCGAAGGGAGCACCGAATGACCATCACCCTCAACCACACCATCGTCACCGCCGCCGACAACGACGAGGCCGCCCGCTTCTTCGCCGCCGTCATGGGCCTGGCGTACACCGGGCCGCACCCGCACGCCCGCCACTTCGTCCCGATCAAGGTCGACGAGGGCCTCACCCTCGACTTCATGACCGTCGCGTTCCCGCAGGGCCACCACCTGGCCTTCGACGTGGACGCCGCCACGTTCGACGCGGTCCTCGACCGCCTCGACGCCCGCGAGATCCCCTACGGCGACCACCCCGCGCACCCCGACAACGGCCGCGTCGACACCGACCACCCGCTCGGCGCGCGCGGCCTGTACTTCTCCGACTCCAGCGGCAACCTCTACGAGCTGATCTCGCCCTGACGGCGGCCGGGGCGGGTCAGGAGGCGAACGAGCGCAGGAAGGCGCGGGTGCGGGTCCGGTCGTCGCCGGGCATGAACTCGCCCGCCACGAACTCGGTGACCCCCGCGGCGGCCAGGTCCTGGAGCCGCGCGCCGACCGCGTCCTCGTCGCCGATGATCGCGAGGTCGGCGGGGCCCTCGGCGCCCTCCCGGTCCATCATCGCGCGGTAGGACGGCAGCGTCCCGTACACCTCGAACGCCTTCGCCGCGCGCTCGCGCGCCCGCTCCGCGTCGCCCGTGACGCACACCGGCAGCACGCACACGATCCGGGGCGCGGGACGGCCCGCCGCCTCCGCGGCCGCGGTGATGGTCGGCGCGATGTGGTCGCGGACGGTGGCCGGGCCCGTCATCCACAGGACGGTCCCGTCCGCGCGCTCTGCGGCGAGCCTCAGCATCTTCGGGCCGAGCGCCGCCAGCAGGACAGGGACCCGGCCCTCGTTCGGCACGGTCAGCCCGATCTGCCCGCGCACCGTCTCACCGGTGAACGACGCCGTCTGGTGGTCGAGCAGCGGCAGCAGTACCGATAGGTACTCGTCCATGTGGCGCAGCGGACGGCCGAAGTCGTACCCGTACATCTCCTCGATGACGACCTTGTGCGACAGGCCGATGCCGAGGGTCAGCCGTCCCTCGCCGAGCGCGAGCGCGGCGGTCCGCACCTGCTGGGCCAGCGCCGCCGGGTGACGCGGATACGTCGGCACCACGGCCGTCCCCAGCTCGATCCCCGGCACCCGGCTGCCCGCCACCGCGAGCGCGGTCAGCGCGTCCACGCCGAAGATGTTCGACATCCACGCCGAGGCGAACCCGTCGTCGGCGGCGCGCCGCACGTCGTCGGCCAGCCTGTCCAGCGCGTCGGCACCGCCGCGCTCGCCGAGGGAAACACCGATGCGCACAACGACCTCCCAGGTCAGCGTCCTGCTCTGATCGTCGCACAGAGCGTGGTCAGGGCCGCCGGGCGGGGTCGTGGGCGGCCCGGTCCCGCGCCTCCATGAAGAAGTCGTGCAGCGCCGTCGCGCCGGGCAGGAGCCGGACGGGCCGCGCCGCGCCGAACGAGGCGTTCCAGAACGCCCCCTGCCGGGGCTCCCACGGACCCGCGTACGCGTACGGCTCGCCGAGGAAATCGTCGCCGGGGGATATGCCGTAATTGACCTCGTCCAGGGTGATGGCCAGGTCGAAATGCTCCGGCCACAGGACGGGCACGACATCCGGCGCGAACCGGACCAGGGCCTCGTTGCCGCGCGCGAAGCACTCCTCGATGTGGGCGGCTGCGCCGGCGTCCACGCCGAGCGTCTCGTCCGCTCCGACACCGCTGCCGTCCTTGTAGAGGCCCTGCGGGGCGCCCGCCTCGATGCCGGCCGCCGTGGCCATTTCCCCGCACGTCGCGCCGTTCAGCGGGATCGCCCTGTCACCCGCGACGAGCTCGGCCCCCGCCACGCGGAGGCCCGACGCGCCGACGGTCGCGAACCCGTCGGCCAGCACGCGCAGGCGGATCGTCCCGCTCTCCCGGTACTGCGGGCCCGCGAGCAGCTGTTCCGCGACGCCGTGGAGCGAGCGGCGCGTCGTTCGAAGAGTCCCCGGATCCACCGTCATGTCCACTACCTCCGCCTGCCGTCGCCGATGACCGCCCGGTGTCCCACCCTGCACCCCGCGGGGCGCCCGTCACAAACCGTCCGGGTCCCCGGAGTGCGGCCCGTACCGCTCCGCCAGGTCCCGGTCGTTCTCCGCCCACCGGCGATGCCGCTCGGCCGTCTCCAGATGCGCCGCGGCCTCGTCCGGATGGACGGCCGCCATGTCCTCCAGCAGGTCCGCCGCCCGGTCGTGCGCCCACGCCGACGACAGCATGGACCGCAGCGCGTACTCGCCGGTACCGCGCCGCGGCGAACGCCCGGGACGCGCACCCGCCTTCTTCGCGGGCCGCTTCCCGGCGGCCGGGGCGTCCGGCGGCCCCTCGCGCGCCGTCAGGCGCAGCGCGCGGTCTTCGCCGTCCATACCGGCCATCCCGACCCGCGCGCCCGTGACCCGACCGGCGTCCCCGACACACCCGCTCCCTACCCACCCACCTGCCCGTTCAGCCCCATCCGCCGCACTTCTCCGGCGGGCCGGATGAGATCCCCGCGGCGCCATGACCGATCATGGAGGGGTGACTCCGGAGCCCGTGACCCTGCACGCCGCCGACGGCGTGCGGATCGACGCAGGACACCTCGGCGGGGACGGCGACCTCTGCTTCGTGCTCGCGCACGGCTTCACCTGCTCGTGGCGGCAGCCCGCGCTCCGCCGCATCGGCGCGGTCCTGCACCGGTACGGCGGCGTCGTCGCCCTCGACCTGCGCGGCCACGGACGCTCCGGCGGGCACTCCACCGTCGGCGACCTGGAGGTCCTCGACGTGCAGGCCGCGGTCGCCGCCGCACGCTCGCGCGGCTACCGGCGCGTCGCCGTCGCCGGCTTCTCGCTGGGCGGCGCCGTCGCCATCCGGCACGCCGCCCTGCACGGCGACGTCGACGCCGTCGTCTCGGTCAGCGCGCCCGCCCGCTGGTACTACCGCGACACCGTGCCCATGCGCCGCGTCCACTGGGTCATCGAACGGCCCCTCGGACGTCTCGCCGTCCGCCTCGCCCGCGGCACCCGCATCGCCGCCAAGGGCTGGGACCCCGTCCCCGAAGCGCCTCACGAGGTCGCCGCGCGCATCGCGCCCGCGCCGCTGCTGGTCGTCCACGGCGACGCCGACGCGTTCTTCCCGACCGAGCACGGACGGCAGCTGTACGACGCGGCGCGCGACCCGAAGGAACTGTGGATCGAACCGGGATTCGGCCACGCCGAGGTCGCCGCGACCCCGGACCTCATCCACCGCATCGGCGCCTGGGCCGCGTCCGCCGCCACCGTCATGCGCCCCGACGCGACCCTCTGACGTCAGCGCGCCCGCCGCTTCTCGGCGAGGCCGTCGACGAGGCTCCGCAGCCCGAAATCGAACCGGTCGGTGAGGCGCGGCGCGAGGAGCCCGCCCGCGACCGCCACCAGGTCGGGGTAGCGGTCGGCGGGCAGTCCCTCCAGATAGCGGCCCACTTCGGCGAGCCGGTCCCCGTTCTCCGGACCCTTGCCGAACGCGATCTCCTGGACGGCGAACCCCGTCACGTAGAACATCAGCAGCAGGTACCCGTAGCCCGCCATCCGGTCGTCGAAGCCGGCGCGGCGCAGCATGCCGATCACGCGGTCGGCGAGGCGCAGCCCGTTGGGGCCGAACGGGAGCCGGCCAGGCAGCAGGCGCGTCGCCGCGGGATGCGCGAGCAGGACGCGGCGCAGGTCGAGGCCGACCGCGATGAGCCGTTCGTCCCACGGCTCCCCGGCGCCGTCCTCCGGTAGCGGGCATTTGCCGATGACGGTGTCGACGAGCAGGTCGAACAGCTCGTCCTTGCCCTTGACGTGCCAGTACAGCGACGGCGACTTGATGTCGAGCGCCGCGGCGAGCCGGCGCATGCTGAACGCGTCGAACCCGTCCTCGTCCAGCAGCCGCAGCGCCGCCTGGACGATCTCCGCGCGGTCCAGCCGCGGCGCGGCGGACGTCTCCTCGCCGCGCGCGAACCCGTAATCCCCTGCGGCCATCAGCGCACCTCCACGACCCCAACCTAGCAGTGCAAGGCACCCCCTAGCGGTGTTAGATTACCTCTAACAGTGCTAGGGAAGGAGTCGCATGGTCGACCAGAGACCCGCCGCCGAGATCGCCGGCCACCCGGACCGGGAGACCGGATGGTGGCCGCTCACGGCGATCGTCGCCGCCGTCTTCATGCTGATGCTGGACGCCACGGTGGTGACCGTCGCCGTCCCCGGAATGCGCCGCGACCTGCACGCCGGCCTCGGCGACCTGCAATGGGTGATGAACGCCTACACGATGGCGATGGCCGCGTCCCAGCTCACCGCCGGGGCCTTCGCCGACCGCTGGGGACGGCGCCGCTCCTTCCTCGCGGGCGTGACGCTGTTCGCACTGGCGTCCCTGGCATGCGGCCTCGCGCCCACCGCCGCCGCCCTCATCGCGGCCCGGGCCGTCCAAGGGCTGGCCGGAGCGCTGATGTTCGCGACGACGCTCGCGCTCATCGCGCAGTGCTACACGGGACAGGCCCGCGGCGTCGCCTTCGGCGTGCGGGGGACGGCCGCCGGGCTCGCCGTCGTCCTCGGCCCCGTCATCGGCGGCGCGCTCGTCTCCGCGCTCGGCTGGCGCTGGGTCTTCCTGGTGAACGTGCCGGTCGCGGCCGTCACCCTCGCGATGGGCGTCCGCTCACTGCCGCGTGAGGAACCCGCGTCCGAACCCCGGCGCATCGACCTGGCCGGACCCTGCCTGCTGGCCGTCTCCCTGTCCCTTCTCGTCTTCGGCCTGCTCCGGGCCGAGGACCACGGGTGGGGGAGCACCGCGACCCTGCTCGTCTTCGGCGCGTCGGCCGCCTCGTTCGCCGCGTTCCTCATCGCCGAGAGCCGCCTGCGCGACCCGATGCTGGACCTGCCGCTCTTCCGGGACCGCGCGTTCAGCGGCACCCAGATCGGGTCGTTCACCGTGCAGGCCAGCGTGTTCGCCCTGCTCATCTACGTGTCGCTGTGGTTCCAGGACCAGCTCGGCTTCTCGGCGCTCAAGACCGGCCTGTGCTTCCTGCCGCTCGTCGTGCCCATCCTCGTCGCCGGCCCCGTCGCCGGCGCCGTCATGGACCGCCTCCCGAAGGGACCGCTCGTCGCGGGTTCGCTGGCCCTCCTCGCGGTCGCGATCCTGCTCATGACCGGGCTCGACGCCGGCTCCTCCTGGACGCACCTCGCCCCCGGCATGGCGCTGGCCGGCCTCGCGTGCGGGATCGCGCTGCCGACCCTCGGGAGCCTCGCCGTGGACGTCGCCGACCGGTCCCGGCTCGGCATGGCGTCCGGCGTCAACAACACCGTCATGCAGGTCGGATCAGCCGTAGGGATCGCGGTGTACGGAGCCGTTCTGAGCCGGCACCGGGTGTTCGCCGACGGCCTGGACGCCCTCTTCGCCACCGCATCGGCCGTCGCCTTCTGCGGAGCCGCGCTGACGGCAGTGCTCCTGACACGGGAACGGCGCTGACCTGCGCTGACGGGAGGTTATCCACATTTTCCCCGCACCCTTCCGCGGGCCCGGCGAGGCGACCATCATCGGTGAACATGAACGCACACGGCATCACCTGGAAACGAACGTCCGGCGGCCCGGCCGTCCACTTGGCGCCGGGCACCGGCTCGTCGCTCACCGCCCGCGCCGCGGCGCTCAGCCGGCTCCTCCCGTCCGATGCGGTCATCGCCCGCCGCACCGCCGCGTGGATCTGGGGCATCGACGTCCTCCCGCCGGGCGTGAACGAGACCGACTGGGACGTCGACCTCATCACCCCACGACCCGCCCACCCCGCAACGGGCCCTCCCTTACTTCCCGACCATGTCGAGCTTCCGCCCGACCACATCGAGGAGGAGGCGGGCATCCGCGTCACCTCCCGGCCCCGGACGGCGCTCGACTGCACCCGCTGGCTTCCGCGCGCCGAAGCCGTCGCCGCACTGGACCAGTTCCTCAGGAACGGAGTCGACACCGATGAACTCAGGGCCATGGCCCGCACGCTGCCCGGCTACCACGGCAACAGGCGGCTCCGGGAACTCCTCCGCCTCGGCGACCGCGGCGCGGCGTCCCCCGGCGAGAGCTGGCTGCGGACCGCCGTCGTCGACGCGGGCTTCCCGCGCCCCCGCACCCAGGTGCCCGTCGCGGGCCCGAACGACCGCTGCCTCTACGTGGACCTCGGCTACGAGACCTACCGCGTCGGCCTGGAGTACGACGGCGAACGCCACCACACGGGCCGCGCCGCCCGCGCCCACGACGAGAACCGCCGCCGCTGGCTCCGCCGGGAGAGGGGCTGGCAGATCATCCCCGTCACCAAGCTCTTCCTGTCCCGCCCGGCCCCCTACTTGGAGGCGCTCCTGACCGCACTTCTCCAACGCGGCTGGAACCCCGACGAGGCGACGATGACCCGCATCGCCGCCCGCCTCACGTCCCTCTCCCGCCGCCGCTGACCCCCCGGGGCGCCTCAGTCCAGCTGAGCCGAGACCCGCTTCGGCGCGATCAGACGGAAACTGTCCTCGATGAGCTCCGCCAGCTCCGCCCAGTCCTGTTCGACGTCCAACCGTGCGCCGACCCATCCCTTGGCGCCCACGTACTTCGGAACGAAGAACCGCTCCGGGCTCTCCGAAACGAGGGCCTCCTGCACCCCCGGCCCGGCCTTGAACATCATGGACGAGCCGTCCTCGCTGGTCATGACGAACAACTTGTCGCGCACCCGGAAGGAGGGCGACGTATGCCCACCGAACGGCCTCTCCGTCGCCTCCGGCATCCCCAAGCAGATCTCCCGAACCCGCTCCAGAACGTCCACGCCCCACCCCTCCCGCAACGACCACCCGTCCAACGCACCCTAAACGCCGCCCCCCACTCCACCCCAACCTCCGAACCAGCCCTGATGAGGTGCTCCTCGGGGTCCAGATGACACTGATGGAGGTTGAGTTGGACGAGGAGCCTCTGGCCGGTGGCAACGTCAGCGCCGGAGTAGTCCGGGTAGGCGACACGGTTCGACGTCCCGCGGGGCCGTGGACGCCGGCGGTCCACGCGTTGCTCGACCACCTGCGCTCGGTCGGGTTCCGGGCGGCACCGCGCCCGTTGGGGCTCGATGAGCAGGGAAGGGAGGTGCTCACCTTTGTTCCCGGCACCACGGTGTGGCCCGATCACTTCGACTTGATGGACGGCATGGAGAGCGCGAAGCGCGTTGCGCGGCTCATCTGCGAGTTCCATGACGCCGTGCAGGGCTTCACGCCGCCACCGGATGCCTGCTGGCAGGCGCTGATACCTCCCGATGCGCGCGACATCATCGCTCACCACGACCTGGCGCCGTGGAATCTGGTCGCCGGCGATGACGGCGCATGGGTCTTCATCGACTGGGACACCGCGGGCCCCGGCTCCCGGCTGTGGGACCTTGCTCATGCTTGCCAGAGCTTCATCCCCTTGTCCGCCGATCCGGCGTGGCAACGCGCCGATGCGGCTGACCGACTCGTTGTTTTCGCCGACGCCTATGGACTGGAGGAAGGACAGCGGCGCGCGTTGGTGCCCTTGCTGGGCAAGCGGGCGCGGGCCATGCACGACTTCCTGCAAGCGCAGGCGGCCGCGGGCAACCAGCCTTGGAAGACGCTCTGGCGGCAGGGCCACGGTGATACGTGGCGGAACAACGCCGACTACATCGAGGACCGGCAGGAGCTGTGGGAACGCGCCCTGCTCGATACCTGAGGCGATGTTCTTGCGGCAGTAGGGCGCTGGCTGTAGCTCGGTCGAAGGGCGTCCCCGTACATCTATGCGCTTCGGCAGTAATCGCACTCGTCTGCTGGAGCAGCTTGGGGTGGCGCGCTTCGGTGCTCTCCGGCGCGATGCTGTCCGGCGCGATCGCCTCCCGCCTGCGTAGCTCGGCATCCGGTCGATGCGCGCTGCGACGGATACCTCGCGCCGGGCAACGCGACCGCCGGTGTTGCTGCTCGTGCTGCGCTGCCGCATCGGCTGGGAGAGGTCGTCGGGGGTGGATGCGCGGTCATCGGGGCTAAGGCGGCAGGGCTGTGGTGGTTGGGGGGAGGTCTTCCGTTCGGTGGAAGCGGGGGTGCCGCGGGCTCGGCGGACCGGCGATGGTCAGGACGACCACGAACGCAAGGGGGGCCACGTGACCGAGCAGAGCGCCGTCGAGACGGAGGTCGTCGTCCAGGAGAGGACGGACCTCGCGGAAGGCGTCGTGGGGTTGACGCTGGCCGCCGCGGACGGGGGCGCGCTGCCGTCCTGGCGGCCGGGTGCGCACGTCGACCTGCTGCTGCCGGACGGACTCGAGCGGCAGTACTCCCTCTGCGGCGACCCCGCCGACGACCGCACGTGGCGGCTCGGTGTGCTGAAGGAGGGGCCGGGCTCGACGTTCGTCCACGAGCGCCTCCGGGTCGGCGACAGGCTCGTCGCTCGCGGTCCCCGCAACCACTTCGCGCTGGAGGAGGCACCCGGCTACCTGTTCCTGGCAGGAGGCATCGGCATCACGCCGATCCTGCCGATGATCGCCGCAGCGGACGCGGCGGGCGCGGACTGGCGGCTCCTGTACGGCGGGCGGCGGCGGACGGCGATGGCCTTCCTCGACGACCTGGCGCGCTATGGGGAGCGTGTCGAGGTGCGTCCGCAGGACGAGGTCGGACTGCCCGATCTGGACGCCGTGCTGTCCGGGACTGAGGAGGGCACGCTCGTCTACTGCTGCGGCCCCGAGCCGATGCTGGCGGCCGTTGAGGAGCGGTGCCTCCCGGGAGCGTTGCGCACCGAGCGCTTCTCCCCGAAGCCCGTGACCGGGCCGAATGAGGCCTTCGAGGTCGAACTGGCGCTCAGCGGCCGGACGGTGAAGGTCGAGGCGGGCCGCTCGATCCTGGAGACGGTGGAGGAGGCCGGCGTCACGGTCCTGTCGTCCTGCCGGGAAGGGACGTGCGGGACGTGCGAGACGCCCGTCCTGGACGGCGTGCCCGACCACCGCGACTCCGTGCTCACCGAGGACGAGCGCGCGGACGGCGGGTTCATGATGATCTGCGTGTCCCGCGCCCAAGGCCCGCGCCTCGTCCTGGAACTCTGACCCGCGAATCCGTTCACCCCGATGGCGCCGCAGTCGGGCTCGCGCGCCTTCCGTCGGCCACCGCACGAGGGCGGTGGCCGCTGCTCAGATGCGGCCGCTGGTTAGGCGCCGCTGGTCAAGGTGACGCTGTGGTCGGGCTTGCGCGCCTTCCGTCGGCCACCGCACGAGGGGGTGGTGACCGTCGGTCAGATGCGGCTGCTGGTCAGGTGGCGTTGCGGTCGGGCTTGCGCGATTTGCGGCGGCTACGGAAGGGGGGCGGTGGCTGCTTGTCAGATGCGGCAGCTGGTCAAGTGGCGTCGTGGTCGGGCTCGCGCGCTTTCGTCGGCCACCGCATGAGGGCGGTGACCGCTGGTCGGATGCGGGCGCTGGTGGGCTGCTGGCCAGGGGTTGGGATGGGTTTGTGTGGGTTCTGTGGGCCGCCGCATGAGGGGCGGTGACCGCTGGTCGGATGCGCCGCTGGTCGGATGCGCCGCTGGTCAGGTGGCGCTGCGGTCGGGCTTGTGCGGGTTCGGTCGGCCGCCGCATGGAGGGCGGTGGTCCCTGGTCAGGCGGGCCGCTGGTCGGTGGGGTGGGGGTTAGAGGGGGGTGATGGGGAGGGAGCGGCGGGGTTCGAAGGTGAAGTCGGAGCCGGTGCTGAAGCGGACGACGGCGACCTCGTCCGGCTCGGGGGTGGGCTCGTCGCGGCGGACGACGGTGAGTCGCCACTCGTTCGTGGTGCCGGTGACCTCGGTGTCGAGGCAGGGGTCTGCGGCGCGGACGACGGCTTGCAGGGCGGCTGTCCAGGTGGGGCCGCAGAGGGAGATCCAGGCGCCGTCCTCGTGCGCGGGGGACGGGCGGACGGTGATGGTCGCGCCGTCGACGGTGGCGTCGACGTAGGCGGACGGGTTGAGGAGCGGGTGGACGGCGAGGAGGCGGGCCGCCCCCTCGGGGGTGGCCGGGAGGTCGAGGGCGCGGGCGAGGCGTTCGGCGGCGATGCCGGCGATGCCGACCAGTTGCTTGCGGCGGATGCGCAGGAGGCCGTCGGCGTCGGCGCGTTCGGCGACGGCGAGGGTGAAGGCCCGGTTGAGCAGGTGCATCTGCAGGCACACCTCGTCGGCGATCCGGGCGAGCGCGGAGCGGGAGAAGGCGGCGAAGTCGAGGTCGGAGAGCAGCGGGCCGGTGTAGTCGGCGAGGCCGTCGTCGGCGGGGTCGATGGGTGCGAGGTCGAGGGTCGCGGCGCGGGACCGCTCGTTGTCGGCGAGCAGGGGGATGCCCTGCGCCTCCGGATGGGACTCGTCGATGATCACGGTCCAGGCGCAGTGCGGGTGCCGGCCGGCGGGCGAGCGGGGCGGCCGGTGGACGGGGCGGACCTGCGCCTTCGGGTTGGTCGCGACCGCGGTGGCGTCGAAGGTCGGGTCCTCGATGTCATGGCACATGGAGCGGACGTAGTCGTCGCCCATCGGTTCGACGTCCATGAGGGCGCCGCAGTGGTCGAGGTGGAACTCGCCGTGCCAGCGGTCGTGGACGGTGTAGCGGAAGTCCATGAACTGGGGCGGGGCGCCGATGTCGAGCTGGAGGCCCTTGAAGATCGTCGGAACGTCGCCCTTCCCGGGGACCTCGGGGGCGTAGCCGAGCGCGCGCTGCATCCGCCGGGTGTAGATCGGGCTGGAGGCGGCCCACTCCTCGATCGCGATCCGCGCCATCTCCTCCCGGCCGAATGCGGAGATGCACCACGCCATTCCGGAACGGTCGATGAGCTGACCGATCAGCAGCAGTTCGGGGACGGCGACCGCGAGCTCCTTCCTGGACAAGGCGGAGTAGCGGCCGGGCGGTATCGCCTCGGGGTGCGTCATCGGATGATCTCCTCGAAGGTGAAATGGGTTCTCGTCCGCGTCTACCGGCCGGTGAGGCCGAGCCGGGCGGCCGTCTTGTCCAGGTACTTGAGCACGGTGGCCTCGTCGGCGTCGGGCACGCCCCAGATCAGCTCGGCGGCGCCTGCGGCGGACCATTCGGCGAGGTCCTCCGGGGTGGGCTTCTTGGCGACCAGGATCCGGACGTCGGGCGAACCGGTGCGGCCCGCGTCCGCCCATTCCTTCCGCAGGAGAGCGGCCTTCTCGCCGATGCCGGTCTCGATGGGGGTGGTCATCCAGCCGTCGGCGTGGCGGGCGATCCAGGCCATGGTCTTGGGGCCGCCGCCCGCGCCGATGATCACGGGGATCCGGCCCTGCGGGGGCTTGGGGTAGGCCCAGCTCGGCCCGAACGACACGAACTCGCCGTCGTAGGACGCCTCCTCCTGCGTCCACAGTGCGCGCATGGCCTCGAGGTACTCCTTGAGGGCGGTGCGCCGGCGCCCGCCGGGGACGTGGTGGTCGGCCAGCTCGTCGGTGTTCCAGCCGAAGCCGGCGCCGATCGTGAGCCGGCCGCCGGACAGGTGGTCGAGGGTCGCGAGCGCCTTGGCGAGGGTGATCGGGTCGGACTCGACGGGCAGCGCGACGGCGGTCGCGAGGCCGATCCGCTCGGTCACGGCGGCGGCGGTGGCCAGCGACACCCACGGGTCGAGGGTGCGCATGTAGCGGTCGTCGGGCAGGTCCTCGCCGCCGGTCGGGTGCAGCGCGTCGCGGCGCACCGGGATGTGGGTGTGCTCGGGGACGTAGAAGGTGTCGAAGCCGCGCTCCTCCGCGGCCTTCGCGAGGGCGGCCGGCGTGATGCCGCGGTCCGAGGTGAAGAGCACGATTCCGTTGCGCATGGCCGCCATACTAGAACGCGTTCTAGGATTTCTGGAATAGTGACTGGACAGCTGTCCGATCGAGAGTCCTTCCCGCTCGGAAACGGGAACCCCGCCCGGATCCGGCTATTGCGGGGATGTCCGGCCCGCACTACGGTGGACACATGTCCAGTCAGGTGACCAGTCCCGCGCTGCGGCAGGGCCTCAACGCCCGGCAGGCCGAAACGGTGGAGAACCTGATGGCCGCCGGGCTGCAGGAGCTGCGCGCCGTCGGGCACGAGGGGCTGACGATCAGGACGGTGGCCCAGCGGGCCGGCGTCTCCCCGGCGACCGCCTACACCTACCTCTCGTCCAAGAACCACCTCTTCGCAGAACTGTTCTGGCGGCACCTCAGCGAGGACGGCACCGGAGCACCCGCGGGGGCGCGCGCGACCGAGCGCCTGCAGGCGACCGTCCGCGCGCTGACGGCCCGGATCGTCGCGGAACCGGAGCTGGCGGCGGCGGTGACGCCGGCGCTGCTCGGCGGCGACCCCGACGTCGCGCGGCTGCGGCTGCGGATCGGCGGGGAGTTCTACGCCCGGTTCGAGGCGGCCCTCGCGGGGGACCGGCGGCCGGCCGACCCCGCCGTGCTCGAGGTGCTCGTCCTCACCTTCACCGGCGCGCTGCTGCAGGCCGGCATGGGCCTGCTGACCTACGACCAGATCGCCGACCGGCTCGTCTCCGCCGTGGAAGTGATCATGAGAGGCAACGAATGAGCGCGTCGAGCGACGCCGCGGTCGAACCCCTGGTCTTCGACCCCTACGACTACGACTTCCACGAGGACCCGTACCCGCTCTACCGGCGGCTGCGCGACGAGGCGCCGGTCTTCCACGCCGAGCGCGACGACTTCTGGGCGATCTCGCGGCACGCCGACGTGTTCGACGTGCTCCGCGACGACGCGACGTTCTCCAACCGGATGGGCGTCTCCCTCGACGCGAGCGCGTGGAGCCCCGAGGCGCACCGGGTGATGAGCTTCCTCGCCCTCGACGGGCAGCGGCAGACCCGGCTGCGTCGGCTGGTGTCCGCCGCGTTCACGCCGCGCCGGGTCAAGGAGCTGCAGCCGCAGATCCAGCGGCTCACCGAGCACTACCTCGAACGGGCCTTCGCCGCGAACGCCGAGCACGGCGAGGCGGACTGGATCACCGACTTCGCCGGGAAGCTCCCCATGGACGTCATCTCGGAGATGATGGGCGTGCCGGAGTCCGACCGGGACGAGGTCCGGCGGCTCGCCGACCTGGTCGTGCACCGCGAGGACGGCGTCCGCGACGTCCCGCCCGCCGGGATGGAGGCGGCCGGCGAGCTGATCACCTACTACGCGGCGATGGTGCAGGGGCGGCGGGCCGCGAGCGAACCGGCGGGGGACCTCACCGCCGCGCTCACCGTCGCCGAGATCGACGGCGACCGGCTCACCGACGGCGAGATCATCGCGTTCCTCTTCCTCATGGTGGTCGCCGGGAACGAGACGACGACCAAGCTGCTCGGCAACGCGCTGTTCCACCTGTCCGCGCACCCCGCGCAGAAGGCGGAGGTGCTCGCGGACCCCGGCGATCCCGAGACGCTGGTGACGCCGTGGATCGAGGAGACGCTGCGGCACGACACCTCCAGCCAGATGCTCGCGCGCTACGTCGTCGAGGACGTGGAGATGCACGGCGTCACGATCCCGGCCGGGTCGAAGGCGCTGGTCCTGCTCGGCTCCGCCAACCGCGACGAGCGGGTCTTCGCCGACCCGACCGTCTACGACGTCCACCGGCCCAAGACCGAGCTCGGGCAGATCCTCAGCTTCGGCTCCGGCAAGCACTTCTGCCTGGGCGCGAACCTGGCCCGGCTGGAGACGCGGGTCGTCCTCAACGAGCTGGTCCGGCGCGTGGAGGACTTCCATGTGCACGCCGACCGGGCCGTCCGCGTGCACTCCACGAGCGTTCGCGGGTTCGCGAAGCTGCCGACCGGTTTCACGCTGCGCAGGGCTGAGGGGAGGGACTGATCGTGTCCAAGAAGTACCGGCATCCCGAGCGCCGCCCTGCGGTGATCACCGGCGCGTCGTCCGGCATCGGCGCGGAGACGGCGAAGGTCCTCGCGGCGGCGGGCCACCCGGTCGCGCTCGGCGCGCGCCGGACCGACGTCCTGGAGGAGATCGCCGCGGCGGTCCGCGCCGAGGGCGGCGAGGCGGTCGCGCACGCGCTCGACGTCGCCGACGGCGCGTCGGTCGCCGAGTTCGCCGCGAAGGCGACCGCCGACCTCGGCGACATCGAGGTCGTGGTCAGCAACGCCGCCCTGGTCGCGCCGGGCGCGACGATCGAGGTCGGCTCCGAGCGGTTCGCGCGGGAGATCGACGTCAACCTCGTCGGCGCGCACCGGGTGCTGCGCGCGTTCGTGCCCGCGATGGTCGAGCGGCGGCGCGGCGACATCGTCTTCGTCTCGTCCGACGTCGCCGTCCGCGCGCGGCCCTTCATGTCGGCGTACTCCGCCGGCAAGTGGGGTCTGGAGGGAATGGTCAGCGCGCTGCAGATGGAGCTCGAGGGCACCGGCGTCCGGGCCTCGATCATCCGGCCCGGCCCGACGTGGAGCGGCATGGGCACCGACTGGGACGCCGACGAGGCCGGGTTCGTGCTCGACCAGTGGGTGCGCTTCGGCCTCGCCCGGCACCCGCACTTCCTCAAGGCGAAGGCGCACGCCGACGCGATCGCGACGATCGTCGGCGCGCCCCGCGGCGTGCACCTCAGCCTGCTCGACGTCAATCCCGAAGCGCCCGTGGAGGAGAAGCCATGACCGCCGCCGAGAGTCATCGGCTCGCCGCGATCCCCGAGGTGAGCACGGTCCTCGACGACCAGAGCCCCGAGGTGCCCGAGATCATCCGCGGCACCGGGCACCTGCCGGAGATGCGGGTCGACCCGATCGGCCTGTTCCACCGCGTCCGCGCGGAGTGCGGCGACGTCGGCCGGTTCCGGCTCGCCGACAAGGACGTCGTGCTGGTCAGCGGCGCCGGGGCGAACGAGGTGTTCTTCCGCGCGCCGGACGAGCAGCTCGACCAGGCCGCCGCGTACCCGTTCATGACGCCGATCTTCGGCAAGGGCGTCGTGTTCGACGCCTCGCCGGAGGAGCGGCAGCAGATGCTGAAGAACCAGGCGCTGCGCGGCGACATGATGCGCGGGCACGCGCGGACGATCGAGGCGGAGATCCGCCGGATGGTCGCGGGCTGGGGCGACGAGGGGGAGATCGACCTGCTCGACTTCTTCGCCGAGCTGACGATCTACACCACGTCCGCGTGCCTGATCGGCAAGCCGTTCCGCGACGAGCTCGATGCCTCGTTCGCGCAGCACTACCACGAGCTGGAGCGCGGCACCGACGCGATCGCCTACGTCGATCCGTACGCCGACATCGACAGCTTCCGGATGCGGGACGCGGCGCGCGGGAAGCTCGTCGCACTGGTGCAGGGCATCATCGAGCGCCGCAAGGAGCGCGGGAAGGTGCCGCGTGAGGAGCGCGACCTGCTCGACGTCCTGATCTCGCTGGACATGAGCGCCGACCACATCACCGGCATCTTCATCTCGATGATGTTCGCCGGGCACCACACCTCCAGCGGCACCGCGTCCTGGGCGATGATCGAGCTGCTCCGCCATCCGGACGTGCTCGCCGAGGTCGTCGCCGAGCTGGACGCGCTCTACGCCGACGGCACCGAGGTGTCGTTCCAGGCGCTGCGGTCGATCCCGGTGCTGGAGTCGGCGCTGAAGGAGACCCTGCGGCTGCACCCGCCGCTGGTCATCCTGATGCGGCTGGTCCGGGAGGACTTCGAGCTGCTCGGCCGGACGATCCCCGCCGGGACGATGCTCGCCGCTTCGCCGCGGGTCTCCAACCGGATCGAGGAGGACTTCCCCAAGGCTGCGGACTTCGATCCCGGCCGCTACATCGACCCGCGGCAGGAGGACCTGCAGAACCGCTGGACGTGGATCCCGTTCGGCGCCGGCAGGCACCGCTGCGTCGGCAACGCGTTCGCGATGATGCAGATGAAGGCGATCTTCTCCGTCGTCCTGCGCGACTTCACGTTCGAGGCCGCGCAGTCCCTGGACTCCTACCAGGACGACTTCACCAAGATGGTGATCCAGCTCAAGCAGCCGTGCCGGGTGAAGTACCGCCGGCGGGCGGGGCGGTGAGCGGCATGCGCGTGGTCGCCGACACCACCCTCTGCCAGGGGCACCAGCTCTGCCAGGGCGAGGCGCCCGACGTGTTCGGGTTCGACGAGGACAAGGACGTGGTCGTCGTCCTCGACGAGCGACCGGACGAGTCCCGCCGCAAGGACGTGGCCACGGCCGTCAAGTACTGCCCGGCCTTCGCGCTTTCCATCGAAGACGAATAAGGGGACGACGTGAGCGATGACGGCGGGCTGACCCGCGCCGAGATCGAGGAGTTCTGGGACTCCTGGCTGGCGATCAACCGCGAGGCCGAGCGCACCGGCGACTGGCGGGTGATGGCCGAGTGGTACGCCGAGGACGCGACGTACGGCTGGATGTACAGCCCCGACGAGCACTTCATGGCGGTCGGCCGCGACCAGATCCGCGACTGGGCGATCGGCATCGAGATGGACGGCCTCGACGGCTGGCACTACGACTACCAGGTCACGGTGATCGACGAGAAGAAGTCGATGATCGTCGGGTTCTGGAAGCAGAAGTCCGGGATCACGAACGACGCGACGGGCGGGGAGTTCGAGATCCTCGGCATCGGCGGCTCGTGGTTCGGCGTCGAGCGGCAGACGGCCGGCGCGGACGCCGGCCAGGTCAAGATCGCCTGGCAGCGGGACTGGTTCGACATGCCGTCGACCGTCCACACCTTCATGGAGATCATCAACTCCGGCAAGGCGCCCGAGACGCTGCTGAAGCGGATGAAGGTCGCGGGCCATGGCGTCCCCGGCCACTACCACTACGCCGAGATGCCCTCGACGCTGTGGCCGCCGCCCGTCGAGCGCGGCGACTTCATCACGCAGGCCCCGAAGGGCGACGGGGAGGCGGCGAAGTGACCGAGCGCGTTCCGACGAATCCGCCCGCGCAGCAGTACGTCGATGGCAAGCTCGGCGCCGCGGGCGGCGGGGCGTCGTACCCGATCCTCAACCCGGCGACCGGGCAGGAGATCGGCCGCGCGCCCGGCGGCACGGCCGCCGACGTGGACGCCGCGATCGGCGCCGCCCGCCGCGCGTTCGACACGTCCGGCTGGGCGACCGACCGCGCGCTGCGGATCCGGGTGCTGCGCCAGTTCCACCAGGCGCTGCTCGACAACGCCGACGCGCTCCGCGCCCTCACCACCGCCGAGGCCGGGGCGCCGGCGTTCTTCGTCGCGGGCCCCCAGTTCGACACCCCGGTCGAAAGCCTCAAGTGGACGATCGACCTCGCCGAAGGCTACGAGTGGGAGACCGACCTCGGCGTCGGCGTCACGATGGGGATCCGGTCGCGCCGGACCGTGTACCGCGAGCCGGTCGGCGTGGTCGCCGCGATCACGCCGTGGAACTTCCCCAACCAGATCAACCTCGCCAAGATCGGGCCGGCGCTCGCCGCCGGGAACACGGTCGTGCTCAAGCCCGCGCCCGACACCCCGTGGCTGGCATGCGAGCTGGGACGGCTGTTCGCCGAGTGCACCGACATCCCGGCCGGCGTCTTCAACGTCGTCACGCCGCGCGACAACGCGGTGGCGGCGCAGCTGACGTCCGACCCGCGCGTCGACCTGGTGTCCTTCACCGGCTCGACCGCCACCGGACGGGCGATCGCGGCGGCCGCGGCCCCGACCCTCAAACGGGTGTTCCTCGAACTCGGCGGCAAGTCCGCGGCGATCGTGCTCGACGACGCGAACCTCAAGGCGGTCGTCGGCACCACCGCGTTCGCGGCGTCCGTGCACGCCGGGCAGGGATGCGCCATCACCACCCGCCTGGTCGTGCCCCGCGAGCGCTATGACGAGGCGGTGGAGATCGCCGCGTCCACGATGGCCTCGCTCGGCGCGAAGGACCCCGCCGACCCCGGCACCATCTGCGGACCGGTGATCTCCGCGGCGCAGCGCGACCGGGTGAAGTCCTACCTCGACCTGGCGGCGCAGGAGGGCGGCCGGTTCGCGACCGGCGGCGGCATCGCCGAGCAGGACGGCGACCTCGCCGGCGGGTTCTGGATCCAGCCGACCGTCGTCGCCGGCCTGGACAACACCGCCCGGGTCGCCCAGGAGGAGATCTTCGGCCCGGTGCTGACCGTCATCGCGCACGACGGCGACGACGACGCCGTCCGCATCGCCAACGAGTCGCCGTACGGGCTGTCCGGCTCGGTCGACTCCGGCGACCTGGAGCGGGCGAAGGCGGTCGCCGCCCGGATCCGCACCGGCACGATCGGCGTCAACGGCGGGCTGTGGTTCGGCGCGGACGCGCCGTTCGGCGGCTACAAGCAGTCGGGGATCGGCCGCGAGATGGGCGTGGCCGGGTTCGAGGAGTACCTCGAGACCAAGACCACGGCCGAGCCGGCCTGAGCGCGGACGAGAGGGGAATGCCATGTGCGACACCGTCCGTGTCGGATTCGTCGGGCTCGGCGAGATCGGCAAGCCGATGGCGGCCCGGCTGGCCGGGCAGCAGGCCGAGGCGAAGCTGGACCTCACCGTGTTCGACCTGGCCGCGGCACCGGTCGAGGAACTGGTCGCGGCCGGCGCGAAGGCCGCCGGAAGCGTCGGCGCCCTCGCGGCCGGCAGCGACGTGCTGTGCGTGATGGTCAACAACGACCAGCAGGTCCGCTCGGTGCTCGACGAGGCGCTGGCCGCCGCCGCCGCCGCCGGCGACGGCAACGGCGCCGGCCTGACCGTCGTCATCCACTCGACCGTGGCGCCCGGGACGCCCGCCGAGCTGCAGGAACTCGCCGCCCGGCGGGGCGTCCGGCTGGTCGACGCGCCCGTCTCCGGCGGCGCGATGGGCGCCGGCACCGGCGAGCTGGCCGTCCTGGTCGGCGGGTCGGACGAGGCGTTCGCGGCGATCCGCCCCGTCATGGACGTCCTGGCGAAGAAGGTCGTGCACGCCGGGCCGATCGGCGCGGGCACCCGGTTCAAGCTCGCCCGCAACCTGATGCACTACGCCGCCTTCACCGCGGCGACGGAGGCGCAGCGGCTCGCCGAGGCGGCCGGGCTCGACCTCGTCGCGCTCGGCGAGGTCGTCCGGCACACCGACGCGCTCACCGGCGGCCCCGGAGCGATCATGTACCGGGACACGGCCGCCGAGATGGAGCCGGGGTCGTTCTGGTTCACCACCTTCGGCCACCTCCGGCAGCTCGCCGAGAAGGACCTCGACTTCGCGATCGCGCTGGCCGACGAGCTCGGCGTCGAGGTACCGATGGCCAGGCTCGCGCGCGAGCGGCTCGCGCCCGGCCTGGGTTTCCCCGAGGAGCAGGAATGACCGACGACAAGGCCGGCAAGTTCGACGACCTCCCCGAGCCGCGGGCCCGGGGCCTGCGCAAGATGGAGCAGGTCTACGGCTTCGACATGACCGACGGGGCCGGCGACTTCTTCCGCTACACCGCCGACCACCTGTTCGGCGACATCTGGCAGCGGCCCGGCCTGTCGGACCGGGACCGGCGGCTGCTGCTCATCGGGCTCCTCGCCGGGCAGGGCGCCGCCGACGTCCTCGGCATCCAGGTGCCCGCCGCCCACGCCGCCGGGGAGCTCGACGACGAGGCGCTGCGCGAGGTCGTGGTGTTCCTCACCCACTACGCGGGCTGGCCGAACGGCGCACGGCTCAACTCGATCGTCGAGGAGACGATCGCCAAGGCGGCGCGCAAGGCCGCACGGGCCGCCGAGAAGCGGGACTGAGGAGCAGCATGGCCATCCGCGTCCTGCACGTGGCGACCGGCAACGTCGGCCGCATCGCCCTGTCCCAGCTGATCGAGGATCCCCGCTTCGAGCTGGCGGGCCTCGTCGTGTCCGACCCCGCGAAGGTCGGGCGGGACGCCGGCGACCTCGCCGGCCTCGGCGCGGTCACCGGCGTGACCGCCACCGCCGACCTCGACGCGGCCCTCGCGGCGCGGCCGGACTGCACCGTCTACTGCGCCCTCGGCGAGACCCGGCTGTTCGAGGCGCTCGCCGACATCGAGAAGATCCTCGCCTCGGGCAGCAACGTCGCCGCGTCCTCGCCGGTGCCGCTGATCTACCCGTGGGGGCTGCTGCCCGACCGGATGATCGACCCCATCGAGAAGGCGTGCGAGGCCGGCGGCACCAGCCTGTTCGCCAGCGGCGTCGACCCCGGCTGGGTCAACGACCTGCTGCCCTTCGCGATCGCGAGCACCTGCCAGCGGGTGGAGCAGGTGCGCTGCTCGGAGATCGCCGACTACGCGACCTACGACGGCGGGCCCGTCATGTTCGACTTCATGGGCTTCGGACGTCCGCTGGACGAGCTGCCGCGCATGTTCAAGCCGGGCATCCTCGCCGCGTCCTGGGGCGTCAGCCTCCGGATGATGGCCCGCGGCTTCGGCTTCGAGCTCGACGAGATCACCGAGTCCTACGAGCGGGAGCCGGCGCCGGAGGCGTTCGACGTCGCCGCCGGGCACATCCCCGCGGGCGGGGTCGCGGCGATGCGGTTCCAGATCACCGGCGTCGCCGTCGGCAAGGAGGTGCTGGTCATCGACCACACGACCCGGCTGCGCGACGACCTGCGCCCCGACTGGCCGCGCCCCGCGCAGGACGGCGGCTCCTACCGGCTCGAGATCACCGGCGAGCCGTCCTACCGCGTCGACGTCTGCCCGACCAGCGCCAAGGGCGACCACAACTACGCCGCGATCGCGGCGGGCGCCGGACGCATCGTCAACGCGATCCCCGACGTCGTCGCGGCGCCGCCGGGCCTGCGCACGCCCCTGGACCTGCCCTTCAACACCGCGAAGGGCGTCTTCGCCACGACACTGCCCCGTTGACTTGCGGCGTGTCGGCCTTAAAACACGGTTCTTGAGGCCGACACGCCGCAAGTCAACGCATCCGGACCGACGAGAGGGAGGACATCGAGATGGGACGCGTGGACGGGAAGATCGCCCTGATCAGCGGGGGTGCGCGCGGCATCGGCGCGGCCAGCGCGCGGGCGCTGGTGGCCGAGGGCGCGAAGGTCGTGCTCGGCGACCTCCTCGACGAGGAGGGCAAGGCCGTCGCGGACGAGCTGGGCGACGCGGCCCGCTACGTCCACCTCGACGTGACGAGCGCCGACGACTGGACCGCCGCCGTCGAGACCGCCGTCACCGAGTTCGGCGGCCTGAACGTGCTGTTCAACAACGCCGGGATCGCCAACGGCGCCGCCATCAACCGGTTCTCGCTGGAGAAGTGGCAGAAGATCATCGATGTCAACCTGACCGGCCCGTTCCTCGGCATCTGCGCGGCCACCGACGCGCTGGTCGCGGCCGGCGGCGCGTCGATCATCAACACCTCGTCGATCGAGGGGCTGCGCGGCACGGCCTGGGCGCACGGCTACGTAGCGTCGAAGTGGGGGCTGCGCGGGCTGACCAAGTCGGTCGCGATGGAGCTCGCGCCGCACGGCGTCCGGGTGAACTCGCTGCACCCGGGCCTGATCCGGACGCCGCTCACCGAGGGCATCCCCGACGACATGATCCCCGTCCCGCTCGGCCGGCCCGGGGTGCCCGAGGACGTCGCGTCGTTCGTGGTCTTCCTGGCCAGCGACGAGTCGTCCTACGCGACGGGGTCGGAGTTCGTCATCGACGGCGGCACCGTCAACCAGATCCCCCACAAGTGACACAAGACCCCAGACGCAGAGCGATTCGAGACAGGGACCGATGAACGCACAGACCTCCCCCGGAATGGCCGTCCCCCCGGTGGTGCCGGCCGCGGAGCTCCCCGGCGACGCCGAGCGGTTCGACGTCGTCGTGGTGGGCTTCGGGATCGCCGGCGGCTGCGCCGCCCTGGAGGCCGCGCGGTCGGGAGCCCGGGTGCTGCTGCTCGAGCGCGCCGCCGTGCACGGCGGCACGTCGAGCATGTCGGGCGGCCACTTCTACCTCGGCGGCGGCACCGCCGTGCAGAAGGCCACCGGCCACGACGACACGGCCGAGGCGATGGCGCGCTATCTCATGGCCAGCACCAAGGACCCGGACGAGGAGAAGATCCGGACCTACTGCGAGGGGTCGGTCGAGCACTTCGACTGGCTGGAGGCGCTCGGGTTCGCGTTCGAGCGGTCCTATTTCCCGGGGAAGGCGGTGATCCAGCCCGGCACCGAGGGCCTGATGTTCACCGGCAACGAGAAGGTGTGGCCGTTCCGCGACGGGACCGCCCCGGCGCCGCGGGGCCACAAGGTGCCGGTGCCGGGCGACACCGAGGGCACCAAGATCGTGATGGACCTGCTGCGGGACCGGGTCGAGGAGGCCGGCGTCGAGGTCCGCTACGAGACCGGCGCCACCAACCTCGTGGTGGACGGGTCCGGCGCGGTCACCGGCGTCGCCTGGCGGAGGTTCGAGGAGACCGGCGTGGTGGCGGCCGCCGGGGTGGTGGTCGCGGCCGGCGGGTTCGTGATGAACGCGGACATGGTCGCGGCGTACACCCCGGCCCTCGGCGAGAAGCTGTTCACGCTCGGCGGCACCTACGACGACGGCCTTGGCATCCGGCTCGGCCAGTCGGCCGGCGCCGCGCTGGAGCACATGGACGAGCCGTTCATCACCGCCCCGTTCTACCCGCCGTCGTCGCTGGTCAAGGGGCTGATCGTCAACAACCGCGGGGAGCGGTTCGTCGCCGAGGACAGCTACCACGCGCGCACCTCGTACTTCGTGCTCCAGCAGCCGGGCGCGGCGGCGTACCTCATCGCCGACAGCGACCACATGGAGGAGCAGCGGATGCCGCTCGTCCCGCTGAAGGACGGCTACGAGACGATCGAGGAGATGGAGGCGGGCCTGGGCCTGCCTCCCGGCTCGCTCGCGGCGACGATGGCGCGCTACAACGAGCACGCCGCGCGGGGCGAGGACCCCGACTTCCACAAGCACCCCGACTGGCTCGCGCCGCAGACCAACGGCCCGTGGGGTGTCTACGACCTGACCCTCGGCACCGCCCTGTACGCCGGTTTCACGCTCGGCGGCATGGCCACCACGGTCGACGGCGAGGTCAGGCGGGCCGACGGGTCGGTCATCGGCGGGCTCTACGCGGCCGGCGCCTGCGCGTCCAACATCGCGCAGGACGGCGCCGGATACTGCTCGGGCACCCAGCTCGGCGAAGGCTCGTTCTTCGGCCGCCGCGCCGGTGTCGCCGCCGCCGCGCGGGCACGCGCGGCGGCGCGGTAGGCAGCGGCTACGTGGGCTGCTCGACGGTGCGCAGCGCGCGGCGGAGCACGCCGATGCGGTCGGCGGCCATGCGGCGGGACACGGCGGCGTCCGGGATCAGGGCCGAGCCGTGGAACGTCCCCGGGTAGTGGTGCACCTCCGTCCCGACGCCCGCCTGGACGAGCCGCAGCGCGTAGGCGAGGCCCTCGTCGCGCAGCGGGTCGAACTCGCAGGTGGTGACGTAGGCGGGCGGCAGCCCGGTGAGGTCGTCGGCGCGGGCGGGCGCGGCGTAGGGGGAGACCCCGGCGGTGCCGCGCACGCCCTTGCCGAGGTAGTAGTCCCAGCTCAGCTCGGCGTTCGGCCGGTTCCAGATCGGGGTGTCGGTGAACGCCCGCATCGACGGGGTGTCGAGCCGGTCGTCGAGCTCGGGGATGCCGAGGAGCTGGAAGCACAGCGCGGGGCCGCCGCGGTCGCGGGCGAGCAGCGCGGTCGCGGCGGACAGGCCGCCGCCGGCGCTCTCGCCGCCGACCGCGAGCCGGCCGGCATCGATCCCGAGCTCGGCGGCGTTGGCGGCCGTCCAGGTCAGCGCGGCGTAGCAGTCCTCCAGCCCGGCCGGGAACGGGTGCTCGGGCGCGAGCCGGTACTCCACCGACAGCACCACCGCGCCGACCTCCGCGGCGATGCGCAGCGCGTCGTCGTGGAACGCGTCGACGCTGCCGAGGACGAACCCGCCGCCGTGGATGTAGAGCAGGCCGGGCAGCGGCCCGCCGTCGGCGGCGGCCGGGGTGAAGATCCGCACCGGCACCTCAGGCGCGCCGCCCGGCCCGGGGACGGAGACGTCGCGGATCTCGACCGGGACGGGCGGCTCGTACGGGGGGCGCGCGGCGAGCAGCCGGTCGTCGGCCTCCCGCATCGCCACGGGGTCGGTCAGCGTGATCTCGGGGATCATGGCGGTCCACGGGGCGAGCTCCGGGTCGAAGGCGTACGTCACGTTCCGGCTCCTCTCGGCGGCTGACCACCAGTTTCGCGGCGATCCGCGGTCCCGCCCAGCCGCCGGGCGGCGGGGATCGCGGACCGGAATCCGCCGATCGTCGGGTGGCGTACGATCCGTCCATGAAGGGGCTGCTCCTGCGGTTGTCGGGGCTGGACGCCGACGCGGAGAACGCCGTCCGGGTGATCGGTTTCTTCGACCGGCTGATCGCGGGACGCGCGGCCCCGCACGCGCTGGTGCGCGCCACCGCCGCGCTCGCCGAGTGCCCCGCCGGGCTCGCCGACCCGGCGCGCGGGATCTCGCTGCGCTCGGAGCCCGGCGCGGCGGCGGGGGAGCGGTCCGTCCGCGAGTTCGCCGAGACCGGGCTCGTGTGGCTGGAGCGCACCGGCGCGCCGCTGCCGCTGGACGACATCGTCCTCGAACGGTTCGCGTTCGCCGCCGCGCTGCTGCTGGAGCGCGACCGGGACGAGCGGGACGACGCCGCGCTGGCCGGCCTGGCCGTGTCGGCGGACGCGGCGGAGGCCGAACGGTCCCGCGCGCTGCGGGCGCTGCGGTTCGAGCCGGCGGCCCCGCTGCACGCGCTCGCCGTCGCCGGCGACGTCGCGGCGGTGCTCGCCGCCCTCGGCCGGGACGCGCGCGCCGCGTCGCCCGGGCCCGTCCACACCGTCCTGGCCCGGGAGGTCCCGGCCGACCTGGAGCACCGGACGCCCGGCGGGACGCGGATCGGCATCGGCCCCGCGCTGCCCGGCGTGCGGGCCCCGGAGTCGTGGCGGCAGGCCCGGTCGGCGCTGCGGTTCACCACGCTCGGCGAGGGACTGCCCGCGGTGGTGCGCCACGACCGGCTCGGCGGGCTCGCCGCGATCGCCGCGCGGCTGCGCCCCGAGGACATCGCCCAGGTCGCGGACGTGGCGGCGCTCGACCGGCTCGCCGGAGAACCGCACGGCGGCGACGTCCTGGACGTCCTCGTCGCGTTCTGCGCGACGGGCTCGACCCGCAAGGCCGCCGCCCGCGTGCACCGCCACCACAGCACGATCGCCGCGCGCCTCGCGCACGCGGAACGGCGGCTCGGGTTCTCCTTCCACGCGCCCGGCGGGCGGCTGCGGCTGGACCTCGCGCTGCTGCTCCGCCACCTGCGGGACGAACCCGAGTGAGTCCCACTTAACAGATCTGTGTCCTGACTTTTCTTGCCTTATTGATCACCCGTAGGCAGCCTCTTCTGGTATGGGAGACGCCCGCCTGACCGTCCTCGCCCCGGTTCCACCACCCTTACCGCCGAGAGACGGAGGGTGCGCGTGAGCTTCTCCGACTACCTCGCCGACCGCTGGCCGACGATCGCGCGGGAGATGGCCGAGCACGCCGAGGTGGTGCTGATCGCCGTCGGCATCGCCGCGGTCGTCGGGATCGGCCTCGGCATCGCGGTGGAGGGCCGGCCGCGGCTCAGCCGGCTCGCGCTCGGCGTCACCGGCACGATGCTGACCGTCCCGTCGCTGGCGCTGTTCGGGCTGCTGATCCCGCTGTTCGGGCTGGGCCTCGCGCCGACGATCACCGCGCTGGTGCTGTACGCGGTGTTCCCGATCCTGCGCAACACCATCACCGGGCTGGAGTCGGTGCCCGGCGCGGTCGAGGAGGCCGCCCGGGGGATGGGGATGGGGCGGGCGAGCCGGATGCTGCGGATCCGGCTGCCGCTGGCCTGGCCCGTCGTGCTCACCGGCGTCCGGGTCGCCACGATCATGACGGTCGCGATCGCCGCGATCGCCGCCGCCGTTGCCGGCCCCGGGCTCGGCGAGCTGATCTTCGGCGGGCTGTCGCGGATCGGCGGCGCGAACGCGCTCAACGACACCCTCGCCGGCACGCTCGGCGTCGCGCTGCTGGCGCTCGCCCTGGACCTGATGTTCGCCGTGGTGTCGCGGCTGACCACCCCGAGGGGCATGCGATGACGGAGATGATCCGGCTCGACGGCGTCACCAAGCGCTACCCCGGGCAGGCCGCGCCGGCCGTCGACGGGCTCACCCTCAGCGTCCGGGCGGGCGAGATCGTCGTGCTGCTCGGCCCGTCCGGCTGCGGCAAGACGACGACGCTGCGGCTGATCAACCGGCTCATCGAGCCCACCGAGGGGCGCATCTTCCTCGACGGCGAGGACGTCACCCGGGTGAACCCCGACGAGCTGCGCCGCCGCATCGGCTACGTCATCCAGCAGGTCGGACTGTTCCCGCACATGACGATCGCCGGGAACATCGGCCTCATCCCGCGGACGCTCGGCTGGGACAAAAAGCGCGTCCGCGCCCGCGTCGACGAGCTGCTCGACCTGGTCGGCCTCGACCCGGGCACGTTCCGCGGCCGCTACCCCAAGGAGCTGTCGGGCGGGCAGCAGCAGCGCGTCGGGGTGGCCCGCGCGCTCGCCGCCGACCCGCCCGCGATGCTGATGGACGAGCCGTTCGGCGCGATCGACCCGATCACGCGGGAGCGGCTGCAGGACGCGTTCCTGGAGCTGCAGGGGCGGATCGGCAAGACGATCGTGCTGGTCACGCACGACCTGACGGAGGCGCTCAAGCTCGGCGACCGGATCGCGATGCTCGGCGAGCACGCCCGGCTCGTCCAGTACGACACGCCCGCGGCGATCCTCGCCGAGCCCGCGGACGAGTTCGTCGCCTCGTTCGTCGGCTCCGGGGCCGCGATGCGGCGGCTCCGGCTGGTCGAGGTCGGGTCCATCGAGCTGGTGCCGGTCGAGGCGGTCGGCGCCGTCTCGACGAGCGTGCGCGCGGACCAGAGCCTGTACGAGGCGCTCGACGCGATGCTGCGGGCCGGCGACGAGGGCGCCGTCGTGCTCGACGAGGACGGCAGGCCCGCCGGCGCCGTCTCGTGGTCGACGATCGTCCGGGAGACGCCGCGGGCCGCGGAGCCCCCGCCCGCCGGCCCGTCCGCCGAACCGCCTGCCGAGCCGTCGCTGACGAAGGCGCCGAACGGGGAGAGCCGCCGCCGATGAGCGTCACCACGATGCTCGACGGCCGCCCCGACGACCCGAGCGGCGGCGGCGCCGCGCGCGACGAGGCGGCGGGGGAGAAGCCACGGCGTTCGGTGGCCGGTATGGTCGCGACGCCCGCCGTCCTCGTCCTGGCGACCGCCGCGCTCTTCGCCTACCTGCACGGACGGCACCTGGACGCGATCGAGCGCCGCTCGATCAACGGGGACGTGATCACCCAGCGGTTCGTCGAGCACATCGAGCTGGTCGCGGCGTCGACCGCGCTCGTCCTCGCGGTCGCGATCCCGCTCGGCGTGCTGCTGACCCGGCCGGGGCTGCGCGCGCTGTCCGCGCCGTTCCTCGCGCTGGCGAACGTCGGGCAGGCCGTCCCGTCCATCGGGGTGCTGGTGCTGCTCGCCGTCACGGTCGGGATCGGCTTCCAGAAGGCGGTGATCGCGCTCATCCTCGTGTCCGCGCTGCCCGTGCTCCGCAACACCATGGTCGGGCTGCAGGGCGTCGACCGCTCGCTGATCGACGCGGGCCGCGGCATCGGGCTGTCTCGGACGGCCGTGCTGCTGCGCGTGGAGCTGCCGCTCGCCGTCCCGGTGATCCTCGCCAGCGTCCGGGTCGCGGTGATCCTCAACGTCGGAAGCGCGACGCTCGCCGCGTTCACCAACGCCGGCGGCCTCGGCGACCTCATCAACACCGGCATCGCGCTGAACCGGACCCCGATCCTGCTCACCGGAAGCGTCCTGACCGCCGTGCTCGCGATGGCCGCGGACTGGCTCATCGGCATCGTCGATCACTACCTGCGCCCGCGCGGCATCTGAACCCCCAGGAGAGTCACCATGCGCCTGCTCCCCATCGTCGCCTCGATCGCCGCCGTCGGCCTCACCGCGGGGTGCTTCAGCTCGGCCGGCACCGACGCCAAGGCGGGCAGCCTCGCCAAGGGCAACTCGCTCAAGGGCGCCACCCTCACCGTCGGCGGCAAGGAGTTCACCGAGCAGCTCGTCCTCTGCCAGATCACGGCGCTGGCGCTGCGGTCGGCGGGCGCGACCGTCAAGGAGAAGTGCGGACTGCAGGGCAGTAACACCACGCGCGCCGCGCTGACGTCCGGCAGCATCGACATGTACTGGGAGTACACCGGGACGGCCTGGATCAACTACCTGAAGAACACCAAGCCGCTCAACAACTCCACCGAGCAGTACCAGGCCGTCGCGCAGCAGGACCTCTCCAAGAACCGAGTGAAGTGGCTGGCCGCCGCGTCCGCGAACAACACCTATGCGATCGCGGTGAAGACGACCACGATGCAGCAGCTCGGCATCAAGGACCTCTCCGACTACGCCAAGCTCGCGCACTCCGACCCGGCCAAGGCGTCCACCTGCGTGGCCAGCGAGTTCGCCGGACGCAGCGATGGATGGCCCGGGCTGCAGAAGGCGTACGGGTTCACGCTGCCGAAATCGTCGGTCGCGACCCTCGCCGAAGGCGCCATCTACGACGCCATCGGCAAGGGGAAGCCGTGCAACTTCGGCGAGGTCGCGACGACCGACGGCCGCATCAAGGCGCTCGGCCTCACCTCGATCCCCGACGACAAGAAGTTCTTCCCCGTCTACAACCCCGCGCTGACGCTGCGCGACTCGGTCTACAAGGACCACCCCGGCATCGAGAAGATCATGAACCCGATCGCGGCGGCGCTCAGCGACTCCGTCCTGCAGACGCTGAACGGCGAGGTCGACATCAAGGGCCAGGAGGCCACGGACGTCGCCCAGAAGTGGCTCCAGTCGAAGGGCTTCATCGGCAAGTAGCGGCCCGCCGGAGTTCGTTGTTGCGCGCCGGGCCCGGCCGGGCAGGACTCCAGGGTGGCCGAGTCCGCAGAGGAGCTCAGGGAGGCGTCAGATGAAGCCGTTCGCGTCGTCGGCTGATCTGGGGGAGAAGGAGCGGAGTCTGGAGGTGCTGGCGGACGGGGTGTACGCGTTGACCGCCGAGGGTGATCCGAATGTGGGGGCGGTGGAGGGGGAGGACTTCGTCGTCTGTTTCGAGGCGCTGGCGACGCCGGTGGCGGCGCGTGAGTGGTTGTCGTTGCTGCGTGAGCACACCGACAAGCCGGTGCGGTTTCTGGTGTTGTCGCACTATCACGCGGTGCGGGTGCTGGGGGCGAGTGCGTTCGGTGCCGAGGTGGTCGTGGCGCATGAGAAGACGCGTGAGCTGGTCGCCGAGCGGGGGCGGCAGGATTGGGAGTCGGAGTTCGGGCGGATGCCGCGGCTGTTCAAGGAGCCGGAGTCGATTCCGGGGTTGACGTGGCCGACGGTGACGTTCTCTGACCGGTTCACCGTCCAGTTGGGTGGTGACCGCGGTGAACTGGTGCTGCAGTACTGCGGGCGGGGGCATACCGAGGGCGACATCGTGGCGTGGCTGCCGCGGCAGAGGGTGTTGTTCGCCGGTGATCTGGTGGAGGCGCAGGCGGCCCTTTACACCGGGGATGCGTTCCATCGGGATTGGGCGTCGGGGACGTTGGACCGGGTGGCGGCGCTGGGCGCCGAGGCGCTGGTGGGCGGACGCGGCGCGGTTGCGGTGGGCCGGGACGCGGTGGACGCGGCGATCGACCAGACCCGGCACTTCCTGCAGGTGATGATCGGTGAGGTGACGGCCGTCCAGGGCCGCGGCGGGACGCTCAAGGAGGCGTTCGAGGCGGTGCACGGGGAGCTGGAGCCGCGGTACGGGCGGTGGCCGATCTTCGAGCACTGTCTGCCGTTCGATGTGTCGCGGCTGTGGGACGAGCTGTCGGGCATCGAGCGGCCCGTCATCTGGACGGCCGAACGCGACCGGGCCGTCTGGGATGAACTCCAAGGCTGACGCCGGACCCGCCGAACCGGTCGTGATCGCCGGCGCCGGGCCGGTGGGACTGGTCGCGGCGCTGCTGCTGGCACGGTTCGGCGTGCCCGCGACCGTCCTGGAGGCCGCCGGCCGGTGCGAACCCGTCGGGTCCAAGGCCATCTGCTTCCAGCGCGACGTGCTGGACGTGTTCGACCGCGCCGGGTGCGCGGAGAAGATGATCGAACGCGGCGTCACCTGGACGACCGGCCGCACCTATTACCGCGGCACCGAGCTGTTCGCGGTCACGTTCCCGGACGCCGGGCGCAGCGACGTCCCGCCGTGGATCAACATCTCGCAGGCCGAGGTCGAGTGCCTCCTGCGCGATCTGGCGGACGCCGAGCCGCTGGTCGACGTCCGGTACGGGCACCGCGTCTCCGGTCTCGACCAGGACACGGGCGGCGTGCGGGTCCGCGCGGAATCCCCCGACGGCGAGATCACCGTCGCCGGAAGCCACCTGATCGGGGCGGACGGGCCGCACAGCGCGGTCCGGCGGCTGATCGGCGCCGGGTTCCCGGGCCGCTCGTACGACGACCGGTTCCTCATCTGCGACGTCCGCGCCGACCTGCCGTTCCCGAAGGAACGCCGGTTCTACTTCGATCCCGAATGGAACCCGGGCCGCCAGGTCCTCGTGCATCAGTGCCCCGACAGCACGTGGCGGATCGACTGGCAGATGCCTGCGGACTACGACTTCGAGGCCGAGCGCGCCTCCGGTGCCCTGGACGACCGCATCCGGAAGATCACCGGGGACGTTCCGTACGAGGTCGTGTGGGCGTCGGTGTACCGGTTCCACCAGCGGTGCGCCGAGACGTTCCAGCGCGGGCGGGTGTTCCTTGCAGGGGACGCGGCGCACCTGTACGCGCCGTTCGGGGCGCGCGGGCTGAACTCCGGCGTCCAGGACGCCGAGAACCTCGCGTGGAAGCTCGCGTTCGCCCGCCACGGCCATGGCGCCGAGCGCTTGCTCGCCAGCTACGACGCCGAGCGGCGCGCGGCGGCCCACGAGAACCTGGGGGTGACGACCCGGACGATGGAGTTCCTCGTCCCGCACAGCGCCGAGGAGAGGACGCGGCGGGCGACCGCGCTGGAGGCCGCGCTCACCGATCCCGCCGCCCGCGCCCGCATCGACTCGGGCAAGCTCGCCGAACCGTACTGGTACCTGGAATCGCCACTGACCACCCCGGCCGGGCCGGTCGAGGGCTTCCCGCAGGCCGCCGGGGCCGTCCGGCCGCCGCTGCCCGGCGTCCTGTGCCCCGACGGCCCCTGCATCGTCGACGGCCGCGAGACCCGGCTGCGCCGCCTGTTCGGCACGGAATTCGTCGCCCTGGCCGCCGACGGGCGCCGATGCGCCCGGATCGAGGAGGCGGCGGGCGGCGTCCCGGTCGCGGTCCACGCCCTGGACGCGATCGACACCGGCGGCGTCCTGAGGACGGCCCTGGACACCGGGCCCGGCACCGTCCACCTCGTCCGGCCCGACGGCCACCTCGCCGCCGTCCTCCCGGACCCCGACCCGGGCGCGTTCGCGGCGGCGCTGCGCCGCGCCTGCGGCCGCTCCTGACCGCCCGCCCCCGCCCGGGATGATCCGGAAAGGGGGACGGGAGTTTCACAGGCGCCGGGTCCATTCGGTAACCTCGGAGACGGGCCGAGAGGCGCTGCAACGGACGCGCGGGCGTCCGCCACGCTCGGCCCGAGACCGGTACACGCAAGGGCGCCTCCCAACGACGTGGGAGGTGGCTGGTGGGCAGAACCGAAGAGCTGCACAGGCTTCTGGGCGAGCGGGTCGTGGTGCTCGACGGGGCGTGGGGCACGATGCTCCAGGGCGCGGGGCTCACCCCCGAGGACTACCGCGGCGACCGGATCGGCGGCGACCACGAGAAGGACGTCACCGGCGACCCCGACCTGCTGAACCTCACCCGCCCGGACGTGATCCTCGACGTCCACCGGCAGTACCTCGACGCCGGCGCCGACGTCACCACCACCAACACCTTCACCGCCACCAGCATCGGCCAGGCCGACTACGGCCTGGAGGGCCTGGTCCGCGAGATGAACGTGCAGGGCGCGCGGCTCGCCCGGCAGGCGGCCGACGAGTACGGGAACCGGTTCGTCGCCGGCTCCGTCGGCCCGCTCAACGTCACGCTGTCGCTGTCGCCCCGGGTCGAGGACCCGGCCTACCGCGCCGTCACCTTCGACCAGGTCAAGGCCTCCTACGCGGAGCAGATCGCCGGCCTCGCCGAGGGCGGCGTCGACCTGCTGCTGATCGAGACGATCTTCGACACGCTGAACGCGAAGGCGGCGATCGCGGCGGCCCGCGAGGTCGCGCCCGAACTGCCGCTGTGGATCTCGGTGACGATCGTCGACCTGTCCGGCCGGACCCTGTCCGGGCAGACCGTCGAGGCGTTCTGGCGCTCGATCGAGCACGCCGAGCCGCTCGTCGTCGGCGTGAACTGCTCCCTCGGCGCCGAGGAGATGCGCCCGCACGTCGAGGAGCTCGCGCGCCTCGCCGGCACCTACACCGCCTGCCACCCCAACGCGGGCCTGCCGAACGCGTTCGGCGGCTACGACCAGACCCCCGACGAGATGGGCGTCAAGCTCGGCGACTTCGCCGCGTCCGGCATGGTCAACGCCGTCGGCGGCTGCTGCGGGACGGGCCCGGCGCACATCAGGCGCATCGCCGAGGCCGTCCGCGGCACGGCCACCCGCCCGGTGGCCGAGCCCGGCAAGGCGACCCGCTACAGCGGTCTCGAGCCGTTCCAGATCGGCCGCGACACCGGCTTCGTCATGATCGGCGAGCGCACCAACGTCACCGGCTCCAAGCGGTTCCGCAACCTGATCGAGGCGGGCGACCACCAGGCCGCCGTGGACGTGGCGCTGGAGCAGGTCCGCGGCGGCGCGAACCTCCTCGACGTCAACATGGACGCCGACCTGCTCGATAGCGAGCGGGAGATGACGACGTTCCTCAACCTGATCGCGACCGAGCCCGAGGTGGCCCGCATCCCGATCATGGTCGACAGCTCGCGGTGGAGCGTGCTGGAGGCCGGGCTGAAGACCGTGCAGGGCAAGGGCGTCGTCAACTCGATCAGCCTCAAGGAGGGCGAGGAGCCCTTCCTGGAGCAGGCTCGCCGGATCCGCGACTTCGGCGCCGGCGTCGTCGTCATGGCGTTCGACGAGACCGGCCAGGCCGACACCGCCGACCGCAAGGTCGAGATCTGCGGCCGCGCCTACGACCTGCTCACGCAGAAGGCCGGTTTCCCCGCCGAGGACATCATCTTCGACCCGAACGTCCTTGCGGTCGCGACGGGCATCAGCGAGCACAACGGGTACGCCAAGGCGTTCATCGACGCGCTGCCGCGGATCAAGGAGCGTTGCCCCGGCGTCCGCACCAGCGGCGGCATCTCCAACCTGTCGTTCTCGTTCCGCGGCAACGAGGTCGTCCGCGAGGCCATGCACTCGGCGTTCCTGTTCCACGCGGTGAAGGCCGGGCTGGACATGGGCATCGTCAACGCCGGGCAGCTCGCCGTCTACGAGGACATCCCCGCCGACCTGCTCGAACTCGTCGAGGACGTGCTGTTCGACCGGCGCCCCGACGCCACCGACCGGCTTGTGTCGTTCGCCGAGAACGTCAAGGGCAAGGGCACCAAGCGCGAGGTCGACCTGTCCTGGCGGGACGCGCCGGTGGCGGAGCGCCTGTCGCACGCCCTCGTGCACGGGATCGTGGACTTCATCGAGGAGGACACCGAGGAGGCCCGGCAGCAGCTGCCCCGCCCCCTCGACGTCATCGAGGGCCCGCTGATGGACGGCATGAAGATCGTCGGCGACCTGTTCGGGTCCGGCAAGATGTTCCTGCCGCAGGTGGTCAAGAGCGCCCGCGCGATGAAGCGGTCCGTCGCCTACCTCGAGCCGTTCATGGAGGCCGAGAAGGAGAAGGCGCTGGCCGAGGGCCGCGTCACGGAGGACCGCGGCCAGGGCAAGATCGTCCTCGCGACGGTCAAGGGCGACGTGCACGACATCGGCAAGAACATCGTCGGCGTCGTCCTCGGCTGCAACAACTACGACGTCGTCGACCTCGGCGTGATGGTGCCCGCCGCCAAGATCCTCGACACCGCGGTCGCCGAGGGCGCCGACGCGGTCGGGCTGTCCGGGCTGATCACCCCGTCGCTGGACGAGATGGTGTCGGTGGCGACCGAGATGCAGCGCCGCGGGATGAAGCTGCCGCTGCTGATCGGCGGCGCCACCACGTCCCGCCAGCACACCGCGGTGCGCATCGCGCCCGCCTACGACCAGACCACCGTGCACGTGCTGGACGCCTCCCGCGTCGTCGGCGTGGTGTCGAACCTGCTCGACCCCGAGCGCGCCGGCGCGCTGGCGATCTCCAACGCCGAGGAGCAGCAGCGGCTGCGCGAGCAGCACGAGCGCAAGCAGCGCGCGCCGATGCTGACGGTCGGGAAGGCCCGCGCGAACCGGGAGCGGGTCGCCTTCGACGACCTGCCCGTCCCCGCCTTCACCGGGGTGCGCACCCTCGAGCCGGACCTGGACGAGCTGCGCGCGATGATCGACTGGCAGTTCTTCTTCCTCGCCTGGGAGCTGAAGGGCAAGTACCCGGCGATCCTCGACCAGCCGGTCGCCCGCGAGCTGTTCGACGACGGCAACGGCCTCCTCGACAAGATCATCGCGGACGGGCTGCTGCGCGCCCGCGGCGCCTACGCGTTCTGGCCCGCGCACTCCGAGGGCGACGACATCGTCCTGGACGCCGAGGGCGCGCCGCGCTTCCCGATGCTGCGCCAGCAGACCGCCAAGCCGGAGGGCCGGCCGAACCGGTGCCTCGCCGACTACATCGCCCCGTCCGGCGACCACCTCGGCGGGTTCGCGGTGACGGTGCTCGGTGCGGAGGAGCTCGCCGCCCAGTTCGAGGCGGAGAACGACGACTACCGCTCGATCATGGTGAAGGCGCTGGCCGACCGGCTCGCCGAGGCGTTCGCCGAGTACGCGCACCTGCAGGCGCGGCGCGACTGGTTCGAGCCGGACGCCGACCCGAAGCTGGAGGACCTGCACGCCGAGCGGTTCCGCGGCATCCGCCCGGCGCTCGGCTACCCGGCGAGCCCCGACCACAGCGAGAAGAAGGACCTGTTCGACCTGCTCGGCGCGCAGGAGCTCGGGATCGGGCTGACCGAGTCGTACGCGATGACCCCGGCCGCCAGCGTCAGCGGGCTGATCTTCGCGCACCCGTCGGCGCGGTACTTCACGGTCGGGCGGATCGGCCGCGACCAGACCGAGGACTACGCGGCGCGGCGCGGGCTCACCCTTCCCGAAATCGAGCGGTGGCTGCGCCCGAATCTCGCCTACGAAACGGAATGAGCTGCGGGAAACGCCGCGGGGCTGACCTGAACCGGCCAATGCCCCGCGGCTCCCGGGCGGCTTTTCTCCCATAATCGAAAGGCCCCGGCAAAGGGCCGCGGATTACCATGGCCCGCGTGTCGGTAGCGCTGGCCGCCCGGGCGGTCCCGAGGAGGTGGAGCACCCCGCGCTGGCTGTGGACGGTGCTCGCCGCGGCCGTCGGGCTGGCGGTGCTGTCCTGGCTGGCGGCCACGGCGGTGCTGGTCGGGAGCCGGTCGGCGGTGTCGTCGGTGAAGGACGGCGGCGCCCCCGCCTACGTCAGCGCCCGCACCGCGCACGCCGCGCTGTCGGACGCCGACCGGGCCGCATGGCAGAGCTTCCGTTCCGGTGCGGCGCAGCTCATCGGCCCGGGCCAGCAGTTCCGGGACGATCTCACGACGGCCAGTGACAATCTCGCGCACCTCGCCGAACTCGATTTCGGCGGCGCCACCGGACGCGATCTCCTGCGCGCGGTGAACGCGCAGGTCGTCACCTATCAGGGGCTCGTGGAACAGGCCGACGCCACCTATCGGGAAGGGCTCGAGAAACTCGGCTACGCCTATCTCTCCTATGCCTCCGATCTGCTGCGCGGCGACGGCGGGCTGCTCTCCCGCATCGACGAGATCGCGCGCCGCGACCTGCACGGCATCGACGGCGAGCGCGACTCCGCGTGGGCCGGCCGCGGCCTCGCGCTCGGCACCGCCGTCATCGGCGCGGTGCTGCTCGCCGTCCTCGGGTACGCGCAGGTGTCGATGGCGCGCCGCTTCCGCCGGCTGGTCAACCTGCCCCTCGTCGCGGCCAGCGCCGTCCTGGTCGGGCTGGTCGTCTGGACGTCCACCACGTTCCTGCACATCGACCACGCCTTCGCGGACGCGTCCAACGCCGGCGTGCCCGCCTTCGACCGCACGATGCGGACCCAGATCCGCGGCGCCGACGTCGGGGCCGGCAAACTGCGCGCCGGACACAACGTCCCCCAGGCCGGCGGCCTGGACGTCGCCGCCGCGGACAAGGCGCAGCGCCCGCTGGAGGCGAAGCTCGCCGACGCCACCGACACCCGCGGCCTGGACGTAGGCCTCCCGCTACTGTCCCTCGCCATCGCGGGCCTCGCCGCCCTCGGCCTGTGGATCCGGCTCCGCGAATACAGGAGATGACCGTGCGACTGCTGGCAGCGCTCCTCCTGCTCTGCGCGTTCACCGCGGTGTCGTGCGGCGGCACCGGGTCCGGGGAGAGCGTCACCGTGCTCGGCTCGTGGACGGGCGACGAGGGCACGGTGTTCCGCAAGGCGCTGGACGGCTTCGAGAAGAGCACCGGCATCCACGTCGACTACACCGGGACCCGCGACGCCCGCGCCATCCTCGCCAGCGAGCTGCACGACGGCACGCCGCCCGACACCGCCGTCCTCGCCACGCCCGGCGACCTGCGCACCTACGCCGCGGCCGGCGAGCTGAAGCCGGTCGGCGGCGCGCAGGAGGGCATCGGCGGCGACCTGACCGCCGCGACCGGCCCGGACAAGGTCCGCCGCCCCTACGGCATCGTCGTCAAGGCGGCCGTGAAGGGCCTGATCTGGTACGACCCGCGGACCCTGCCGGCGGCGACGCGCGCTCGGCTCGCCCAGCCCATCGGGTCCGTCGACGACCTCATGAGGATCGCGTCCGGCGCGGCGCCGAAGCCCTGGTGCCTCGGCCTGGAGGACACGTCCAACTCGGGCTGGCCGGGGACGGACTGGATCGAGGACGTCATGCTGCACGAGTTCGGTCCGGAGAAGTACGACCAGTGGGTCTCCGGGCAGCTGGAATGGGCCTCTCCGGCCGTCCGCAAGGCGTGGGAGACGTTCGGGTCCGTCGTCGCCGGAACCCGCTCCGGCACGGACTCCATCCTGCTCACCGGCTACGGCAAGGCGGGCGCGCCGATGTTCGCGAATCCGCCGGGCTGCATGTTCGACCACCAGGCGTCGTTCATCACGGGCTTCTACCGCCAGGTCTCCACCAATCTGCAGCCGGGAGCCGACTACGACTTCGTGCCGTTCCCCGGCGGGCAGGCGATGGAGATCGGCGGCGACCTGCTCGGCATGTTCCGCTCCACCCCGGCCGCCCGTAAGCTCGTCGCCTATCTGACCACGGCGAAGGCCCAGAAGACGTGGGTCGGCGAGAAGGGCGGCGGCGCGTTCTCGCTCAACCGGTCCGTCCCGCCGAGCGCCTACCCCGACGCGCTGTCCCGGCGGATCGCGCAGGCGCTCGCGAGCGCGAAGACGGTCCGCTTCGACGCCTCCGACTCGATGCCGACCGTGATGGCCGCCGCGTTCGACCACGCCGTCCTGGAGTACGTCACCGACCCGACGCCGCAGCGCCTCGACCGGATCCTCCGCTCGCTGGACAAGGTCCGCTGCACGACCGGCTCCGGTTCCGCGCGGGCGCCCGGCTGCTGACGGACGGGATCACGCGCCCGGGTCCGCCTCCACCATGGCCAGGGCGAGGCGGCCGAACCGGTCGGCGACCTCGGCGGCGGTGAGCGGGCCGTCGTCGCGGAACCACACCGACACGCCGGTCGCCATCGTGAGGATGCCGCGGACGGCCTCGGCGGGGTAGGGGGTGCGGAACGCCCGGCATGCGACGCCGGCGTTGACGACGCGGTGGAACGGCCGCTCGTGCCGGTCGCGCTTGGCGATGAGCAGCGCGCGTTCGCGCTCCTCGATGCTGTGCATCTCGCCGACGCCGAGCACGGCCTCCCTGCGCAGCTCGATGTGGACGAGGACGTGCTCGCGGACGAGCCGCCGCAGCCGGTGCACGGGGTCGGCCGGCCCGTCGTCGAGGACGGCCTCGCAGCGCTCGATGAGGTGGTCGATGGTCCGGTGCATGATGGCGACGAGCAGGTCGTGCTTGGAGCCGAAGTAGTGGTAGAGCACGGCGGGGCTCATCCCGGCGCGGTCGGCGACGTCGCGGACCGAGGTGCCGTTGTAGCCCTTCTCCGCCATCGTCTCGACGGCCGCCGCGATGAGGATCCGGGTGCCGGGCGTGTCGGTCGGCAGGGACAGGGCGTCGCTCGACGTGGGCGTGACGTCGGCGGTGGTGCGGTGCGCCGGGGTCCCGCGCCCGCGGGACGCGCGCTGCGGTCCGGCGGCTGCGTCGTCGGCCACGAAGATCCTCCTCTGGATTCCGCCTGCATTCCAACGTACATTCGTTCAATGCCACCCCAGCCGGCTACCGGGAGTGTGACACCGTGACCGCACCCGTCCCCGATCCGCTGGCGGCGCTCGCCGCCGCCCACCCGTCCAAGACCGCGATCATCGAGGGGGACCGGCGGCTCGGCTACGCCGCGTTCAACGCGCTGGTCAACCGCTACGCCAACGTGCTCGTGGGCCTCGGCGTCCGGGCCGGCACCAAGGTCGCCTGGTGCGGGCGCAACAGTACCGAGGTCGTCGCGCTGATCGCCGCGCTGCGCAAGGCCGGCGCGGTCGGCGTGCCGCTGAACTACCGGCTGAGCCCGGAGGAGGCGTCCTACGTCGTCGCGAACGCCGACAGCGCGCTCGTGCTGTTCGACGTCGAGCAGGCGCCGCAGCTGGAGCTCGCGGCGCGCGAGGTGGAGGGCGTGCGCGGCTGGCTGGCGTTCCGCGGCGGCGCGGGGGACGTGCCGGACTGGGCGTCGGACCTGGACGCCGACGCGGCCGCGAGCCCGGAGACCGAACCGGCCGCCGCGGGCGACGACCCGGCGGCGGGCACCGCGATGTTCTACACGTCCGGGACGACCGGCAAGCCGAAGGGCGTCGTGCGCGGCCAGCCGGACCCGGAGATCGTCATCGGGCTGGTGACGGAGATCGGCTACCAGCCCGGCGACGTATACCTGACGACGGGCCCGCTCTACCACTCCGGGCCGATGAGCTTCATGCTGATCGTCCAGCAGATGGGCGGCACCGTCGTGGTGATGCGCGACTTCGACCCCCGGCGCTGGCTGGAGCTGGTCGAGGAGCACAAGGTGACCGCGACGTTCTCCGCGCCGACCCCGATCCGGCGCGTGCTGGACCTGCCGGACGAGGTGGTCGCCGCCCATGACCTGTCGTCGCTGCGCCGGTTCATCGCCAACGCGGCGCCCTGGCCGTTCGAGCTGAAGCGCCGCTACGTCGAGAGGATCGGCGACGGGTCGCTGTTCGAGGTGTACGGGTCGACGGAGCTGGGCGTCGACACGATCCTTCGGCCGCAGGACCAGATGCGCAAGCCGGGCAGCTGCGGCCGGCCCGCGCCCGGCATCGAGATCGCGCTGTTCGACGACAAGGGCGAGCGCGTGGAGGAGCCGCACGTGCCGGGCGACCTGTACGTGCGCAGCAAGGCGACGTTCGACGCCTACTACAAGGCGGACCGCAAGTTCGAGGACGCCAAGCTCGGCGAGTGGCTGACGGTGGGCGACATCGCCTACCGCGACGAGGAGGGCTTCTACTACATCTGCGACCGCCGCACCGACATGATCATCTCGGGCGGGGTGAACATCTACCCGGCCGAGATCGAGGCGGTGCTGACCGCGCACCCGGCGATCGCGGACGCGGCCGTGTTCGGCGTCCCGTCGCAGGAGTGGGGCGAGTCGGTGCACGCCGCGATCGTGGTGCATCCCGGTGCCGAGGCGGCGGACGCGGACCTGGACGCGTTCTGCCGCGAGCACCTCGCGTCCTACAAGGTGCCGCGCGGTTTCGACCGGATCGCCGAGGTGCCGCGCAACCCGTCGGGCAAGGCGCTCAAGAGGCAGCTGCGCGACCCGTACTGGGAGTCGCAGGAGAAGAAGATCGGCTGACCCGGGCCGGGCGGGCGCGGGCGGCTTCCGCGCGGGCCGCCCCGGTGCCAAGCTGGCCAGAGCAAGCGTTAGGGAGGGTGTGTGGACTTCGAGCTGCCCGCGGAGCTGACCCGGCTGCTGGCCGATCTCGACGCGTTCGTCGAGCGCGAGATCGCGCCGCTGCAGGCTCAGGACGACAACGAGCGCTTCTTCGACCACCGCCGCGAGTACGCGCGCACCGACTTCGAGAGCGGCGGCGTGCCGCGCCGGGAGTGGGAGGAGCTGCTCGGCGAGATGTTCCGGCGGGCGGACGCGGCCGGCTGGCTGCGCTACGGCCTGCCCAAGGAGCTCGGCGGCTCCGGCGGCACCAACCTCGACATGGCGGTGATCCGCGAGCACCTCGCGCACAAGGGCCTCGGGCTGCACAACGACCTGCAGAACGAGTCGTCGGTCGTCGGGAACTTCCCGTTCGCCCACATGCTGCTGGAGTTCGGGACGGACGAGCAGAAGCAGGAGTTCCTCGAGCCGATGCTCGCCCGCGAGAAGCGGATCGGCTTCGGGCTCACCGAGCCCGACCACGGCAGCGACGCGACCAGGATGGAGACCACCGCCGTCCGCGACGGCGGCGACTGGGTCCTCAACGGCGCCAAGCGCTTCAACTCCGGCATGCACTCGGCCACCCACGACGTGGTGTTCGCCCGCACGTCCGGCGAACCGGGCGACGCGCGCGGCATCACCGCGTTCTTCGTGCCGACCGGCGCCCCGGGGTTCTCCGTCGACTTCCACTGGTGGACGCTCAACATGCCCACCGACCACGCGGAGGTCACCATCCGCGACGTGCGGGTGCCGGACTCGGCGGTGTTCGGCGCCGAGGGCGAGGGGCTCGCGGTCGCGCAGTCGTTCGTGCACGAGAACCGGATCCGGCAGGCGGCCTCCGGCGTCGGCGCGGGCCAGTACTGCATCGACCGCAGCGTCGAGTACGCGCGGGAACGCGTGACGTTCGGCAAGCCCCTCGCGACGCGGCAGGCGATCCAGTGGCCGCTGGTGGAGCTGCAGACCGAGGCGGAGATGCTGCGCGGGCTCGTCCGCAAGACGGCCTGGGAGCTGGACCGCGTCCCGCACCTGCAGATCAGCGACAAGGTCTCGATGTGCAACTACCGCGCGAACCGGTTCGTGTGCGAGGCGGCCGACCGCGCGATGCAGGTGCACGGCGGCCTGGGCTACACGCGGCACACCCCGTTCGAGCACATCTACCGCCACCACCGCCGCTACCGGATCACCGAGGGCGCCGAGGAGGTCCAGATGCGCAAGGTGGCCGGCTACCTTTTCGGCTTCGCCGGCCCGAACAGGGCGGGCAGGGGCGGGGAGAAGGGATGACGGAGGACTACCGCGCGAAGGCGCGCGCGTGGCTGGCCGCCAACGCCCCCGGATCCGTCGCCGAGCTGCCGCCCGCCGAGCGGCTGAGCGCGTCCAAGCGGTTCCAGGCGGCGCTGTACGAGGCGGGCTTCGCCGGCATCACCTGGCCGGTGGAGGCGGGCGGGCAGGGGCTCGGCACGGCCGAGCAGCAGATCTTCGCCGAGGAGGCCGCCGAGCACGACCTGCCGACCTACCCGTTCATCGTCAACACGGGGATGGCCGGGCCGACGCTCGTCGACCTCGGCACGCCCGAGCAGAAGGACCGCTACCTGCGGCCGCTGCTCGGCGGCGAGGAGATCTGGTGCCAGCTGTTCTCCGAGCCGGGCGCCGGATCGGACGTGGCGAGCCTGCAGACCAGGGCCGTCCGCGACGGCGGCGGCTGGGTCGTGAACGGGCAGAAGGTCTGGACGACCAACGCGCAGTGGGCCGACTTCGGGGCGCTGCTCGCCCGCACCGACCCCGGCGTCCCGAAGCACGCGGGCATCACGATGTTCATCGTGGACATGCACGCGCCCGGCGTGACCGTCCGGCCGCTGAAGGACATGTCCGGCAGGGCGCCGTTCAACGAGGTGTACCTCGACGACGTGCGGATCCCCGCGGACGCGGTCATCGGCGAGGTCGGGCAGGGCTGGCGGGCGGCGATCACCATGCTCGGGCACGAGCGGGTGTCGATCGGCTCGTCCCGCCCGTCCCGCAGCAGCGCGCTGGCGTTCGACGCGGTCCTCGACCTGGCCCGGCGGCAGGGCGTCACCGACGTCCCGGCACAGCGCGAGCGGCTCGCCGGACTCTACGCGCACGAGCGTGCGCTGGAGCTGTTCAACGCGCGGATGCGGCAGGAGGCGCAGGCCGGGCGTCCGCCGGGGGCGCGCGGGTCGGTCGCCAAGCTCGCGGGCGCGCTCCAACTGCGCCGCGCCATCGAGGTCGCCGGGGAACTGGCCGGAGCGGGCGCGGTCGCGTGGGAGCCGGGCGACCCGCACGGCGACGGCCTCGCGCTCGGCATCAACTCCGCGCCCGCGTCGGCGATCGCGGGCGGCACCAACGAGGTGCAGCGCAACATCATCGGCGAGCGGATCCTCGGCCTGCCGAAGGAACCGCAGGTGGACCGGGACGTCCCGTTCCGCGACCTGAAGGTCGGCACGCAGCGGACGGAGGACGCCTGATGAGGCTCGTTCTGGACCCCGAGCAGGAGGCGCTGCGCGACACCGTCCGCAAGGTGCTCGCCGACCGGGCGCCGAGCGCGAAGGTCCGCGAGGCGATGGACTCGCAGGACGGGTTCGACCGCGACCTGTGGCGCACCCTCGGCGACCTCGGCGTCCTCGGGCTGGTCGTACCGGAGTCGTTCGGCGGCTCCGGCGCGGGCCACGCGGAGCGCGCCGTCGTCCTCGAGGAACTCGGCGGCGCGCTGACTCCCGCGCCGTTCCTCGCGTCGGCCGTCCTCGCCACCGACGCGCTGCTGGCCCTCGACGACGTCGGCGCCGGCGGCGACCACCTGCCGAAACTGGCCGCCGGCGAGCTGATCGGCACGGTCGCCGCCGCCGAGGACGGCGCCTGGGACCTCGCCGGCGGCGCCACCGCGGCGGCCGAGCGCGACGGCCGCTGGGAGCTGACCGGCACCAAGACCCCGGTGCTCGCCGGCGACTGCGCCGACCTCGTCCTGGTGTACGCGCGGACGCCCGCCGGGCCCGGCTGGTTCGCGGTGGAGCGCGGCGCGCCCGGCGTCACCCGCACGACCCTGACCGGCCTCGACCCCACCCGGCGGCTCGCCCGGATCGACTTCGACGCCGCCCCCGCCCGCCGGCTGATCAGCGCCGACCCCGGCGCGGCGCTGGAGACGGTCACCGGCCTCGCCGCCGTCGCGCTCGCCGCCGAGCAGGTCGGCGGGATGCGCCGCGCGATGGAGCTGACCGTCGGCTACGCCAAGGCGCGGGTGCAGTTCGGCCGCCAGATCGGCTCCTACCAGGCCGTCAAGCACGGCTGCGCCGACATGTACAGCGCATGGGAGCTGGCCCTGTCGGTCGCGCGGTACGCCGCCTGGACCGCCGACCACGACATCGCCGAACTTCCCACGGCCGCCGCGCTGGCGCAGACCTACATCGGTCCCGCCTACTTCCGCACGGCGACGGACATGGTCCAGTACCACGGCGGCATCGGCTACACCTGGGAGCACGACGCGCACCTGTACTACAAGCGCGCGAAGAGCTCCGAGCTGCTGTTCGGCCCGCCGGGCGAGCACCGCGCCCGCCTCGCCGACCAGCTCCAGATCTAGCCGGTCCCGGGGGAAGAGGGGCTCTTCGGGAGTCATTCGGCCAGGCGGCTCAGCGCCTGCATCGCCTCGCGCTCAAGGCGTGAAAGGTCATCGAGGACGGCGCCGGCCTTGACGAGGCTCTGCGCATCGCCCGATTCCCCGGCCTGCGCGACCAGCGCCGCCACTTCGGTCCACAGGGTGGCCGCCTCGGCGTACAGCCCATGGCCGGTGCGCAGGTGGCCGCTGTCGATCATCTGCATGCATTCGGCGAGGAAGTCGCGGTAGAAGTTGCGGAACAGGGCGCCGCCGGTGCCCGCCCTCTCCATCAGCATGGCGGCCTGCGGCAGGTCCCGCCGCGGGTCGTCGGTCCGCTTGAGCCAGGTGCGCACCAGCCTGCCGGCCTTCTCGATGCCCCGGTGGCCGAGGTTGGCGATGGGCGGGTCGAGGAAGGCGTCGGCGCAGGCGGTGATCGCCTGCACGACCACCTCCTGTGGCGAGGGCACGTCCTTGGGAGTGGTGATCGTGAACGACCGGTGCTTGGCGGTCATCGGGCCGCGCGCCGCTCTGGCCTCGGCGAGGCTGGTCAGGCTGGTCTTCACCTTTCCGCCCTGCTGGTCGGTGTCCACCAGGTAGGCGTCGTGGTCGTCGTAGCCGTACATGGCGACGACATGACCGCCGAAGTGCACCTTCGACCCGAAGTAGTCCAGGTGGTAGCTGTCGAGCTGCAGCCCGATGGGGCGTCCGGCGTCGAGCGCGGCGACCGCGTTGTCCCAGGCTCTGCGGGGTGAGGTGGTCTCCTGGACCCGCAGCTCCAGCCGGAGCCGGCCGGCCAGGTTCCTGGTGAGCTCGAACGGTTTGACCCGTCCCCCGAGGAACGGGAAGCCCATGTTCTTGGCGTCCCAGTAGATGAAGGACAGGCCGGAACCGAGACCGAAGAGCATGGGCTCGGACAGGCCGATTCCCTGGTGCCGCAGCAGCACCGCCAGGGCGGTCGTCTCGCAGTGCCGCGTCCCAGGCGCTTCAACGTCGATCACCGTGGCCATGCCCCACCTCTCCGGACGGTCGCCCTCATGCTGGACTCTCCCCTGGTGGGAGAGTCCAGCGCGGTCCCCTCAAAAGAGCGTGGGCGGCTCGGCGGGCACCGGTTCGGGGAGCGGCTCCAGCTCCGGGACGAGGGCCCGCACGTCGTCGTGGAAGCGGCGGGCCAGCGGCAGCGCCTCGGCGTTGTCGGGGGTGTGCACGAACACCGTCGGCGAGCGTCCCTCCCGCAGCCACCCGGCGACCTTCTCCGCCCACGGCCCCCAGCCCTCGACCGTGCGGTCGACGTCGTCCCGGCCGAGATAGCGGACGACGGGACGGTCGGTCAGCGCGGGCGCCCGGCGCGGGACGCGCGGCTTCTTCGTCCACGCGTCCCGCTCGGCGTCGCTGGTCGGCGGGCTCCGGAACAGGACGGTGGTGTCGAACGGCACCCACTCGGCCCCGGCCCCGCCGAGCACCCGCATGAGGTCGCGCGCGGCCCCGGGGTCCTCGAAGAACGCCCGGTGCCGCACCTCGACGGTGTACCGGTACTCCGGCGGCAGGCCGCGCAGGAACGCCGCCAGCGCGCCGACGTCCCGGGGGCCGAACGCGCCGGGCAGCTGGACCCAGAGGGCGTGGACGCGGGGCCCGAGCGGTTCGACCGCCGCCAGGAACGCCCGCAGCTCCTCGCCCGCGTTCGCGAGCCGCCGCTCGTGCGTGATCGTCTTCGGCAGCTTGAGCAGGAAGCGGAAGTCCGGCGCGGTCTGCCGCGCCCACGTCTCCACGGTCGCCCGCGTGGGCGTCGCGTAGAACGTCGTATTGCCCTCGACGGCGTTGCACCACGACGCGTAGGCGCGCAGCCGCTCCGCCGGAGGCAGCGGATGGGGCAGGAAACGGCCCTGCCACGGCGTGTGCGCCCACATCGCGCATCCCACATGAAGCCGCATGGACGCGACGTTATCGGAGGCGGCGCGGGCATCCGGCCCGGCGGTTAGGGTGATCGCACTACTGCGAGCGGAAGGCGGTGGCCGGTGAGCGGTCCCGAGCAGGCACCGGCGGGGGTCGACACCACCGTCCCGAGTGTGGCGCGGATGTACGACTACTACCTGATGGGCAAGGACAACTATCAGGTGGACCGGGACGCGGCGGAGAAGGTCATCGCGGCCAGCCGGGAGAGCGGCACCGACATCCGGGTCGCGGCGCGCGACAACCGCGGCTTCCTCGGCCGCGCCGTGCAGGCGCTCGCCGAGGCCGGCGTCCGCCAGTTCATCGACGTCGGCGCCGGGCTGCCGACGCAGGAGAACGTGCACCAGGTCGCGCTGCGCTGCGCGCCCGACTCGCGGGTGGTGTACGTCGACAACGACCCGATGGTGCTCGTGCACGCCCGCGCGCTGCTCGCCGCGGACCGGGCCGCGACCGTCGTCGACGGGGACCTGCGCGATCCGCGGAGCGTCCTGGAGCACCCCGGCGTCGTCTCGCGGATCGACTTCGCCGAGCCCGTCGCCATCGTGTTCTGCGCGGTGCTGCAGTTCGTGCCGGACGACCTGGAGGCCGCGGCGATCGTCGGCGCGTTCCGGGACCGGTGCTCCGCCGGAAGCCACCTCGTCGTCTCGCACCCGTTCCCGGGCGAGCGCCCGGGGGAGGCGTTCGAGGAGATCGGCGACGTCTACACCACGACGTCCTCGGGGTCGTTCACCCTGCGCGGCCGGGCCGCCGTCGGGAGACTGCTCGCCGGCACCGAACTGCTGGAGCCGGGGCTGGTCCCGGTGCAGAGCTGGCGCGGCGACGTGCCGGCCGACTTCACCGTCCCCTCCTACCTGGGCGGCGTCGGCCGCATCGGCTGACCCGGCGCCCCCGTGCGGGCGCGCGCCGTCCGGACGTCCCGCGTTCGCGGCGGGGTGTCCCGGCGCTTACGTTCCGATAACCCTCCGCCTCCTAACATCCGGCCAGTGGCCTGTTCATGTGCCGGTGAGCCGACCGGGGCGAGGAGGTGGGCCGGGTGCTGCCGGACCCGGACGTGACCGTCGTCGTGGTCGCCCGCGGCGAGCCCCGCGGGCTCGCCCGCGCCGTCCGCTCGGCGCTGGAGCAGTCGCTGCCGGGCGTCGAGGTCGTGATCGTCGACGAGGCGGGCGGCGCCGCGTCCGCGCGCGCGGCGGCCCGGCTCGTCGCGGGCGCGCGGGACCGGGTGCGCGCCTTCGCGCTCCAGGAGCGCTCGGGCGGCGACGGCCGGGCCCGCAACCTCGGCCTGCGCTACGCGCGCGGCCGCTACGTGATGTTCCTCGACGCAGCCGACGCCCTCGACCCGCACGCCTGCAAGACCATGGTGACCGCCGCGGCGCAGGCGGGCGCCGACCTCGTCGCGGGACGCTGCGTCCAAGCGTCCCGCGGCGGGGAACGGACCGGGTTTCCGGAGCTGTACGCCGAGCGGCGGCTCCATCCGTCGATCTCGCGCGCGCCGGAGCTGCTGGACGACGCGGCGGCCGCCGGCAAGTGCTACCGGCGCGCGTTCCTGGAGCGCGAGGGGCTGCGGTTCGTCGACCGGCTGCGGCACGCGGACCTGCTGTTCACCGCCGCCGCGTACGCCGCGGCCGAGCCGATCGCGGTCGTGCCCGACCGGGTCCACCACCGGTCCGCGGACCACAGGGGCGTCCCGCGGACCGACCTCGGCGACTTCGCCGACCGGCTGGAGATCCTCCGGCGGACCGGCGCGCTGCTGCGCGCGCGGGGCGCCGAGGCGCTCGCGCGCCGGGTGGAGGCGCGGTTCGTCGGCCGGGTGCTGCCGGGCTGCCTGCGCGAGCTGCGCGGCCGCGAGCCCGGGCACCGGCAGGCGTTCGTCGAGCTGGCCCGCGGCTACCTCGCCGGGCTGGACGAGGCGCTGCTCGCCGGGTCCGGGCGGATGCCGGCGATCGCCGCGCTCATGGTCCTGGAGGGCGACGCCTCCGCGGCGATGGCCGCCGCCGACTACGCGCCCCGCGGCGCCGGGCGGCCCGTCCTCGCGGTCGAGCCGGTGGAGCGGGACGGGCGCGTCTACTGGCCGGGCGCCGGCCTGGGCACCGCGCTGGGCCGCCGCGTCCTGGACATCACCGACCTCGGCATCGCGACCGCCCCGCTGGGCGCGCTGCGGCTCGGCGGCGAGGTCACCCGGATGCGCCGCGCCGGCCGGGCGCTGCGCGTGTCGGGGACCGTCGCCAACCCGCTCGGCCGGCTCGGGCCCGGCACCGGCCTCGGCGGCGCCCTGGAGATCCGCGACCGGCACCGCGCCGGCCGGGTGTTCGAGGTGCCGGTGACGGTCCGGGCCCGCGGCGGGGAGATCACCTGGGAGGCGGTGTTCGTCCCGGACGCCGTGATCCGCCCGACCGGCCTCGCCGACCGGACCTGGGGGCTGTGGCTGAGGCTGCGCGCGGGCGCGAGCACCGTCGAGGTCCGGCTGACCTCCGACGGCACCGCGCACCGGGGGCTGCTCCTGCCCGTCCGGCCCCGGTTGACCCGGGCGGCGGGCGACCGGCTGGAGCCCTACGTCGCCGAGACCGGCGAGCTGGCGCTGCGTGTCGCGGCAGCCGGCTGGCCCGCGCGGGCGGCGCTGCCCGCGCTGCGCCGCGCCGGCCGGTCGCGGCTGCGCCCGGCGGCCCGCGGCCGCACCGGACCGCCGGGGGATCGGCTCGGGGATCCCGCTTCCGGCCCGCCGGCCCGCCCGGCCGTGCGATGATCACCGGGTGCGACGCGGTCGCGACCCCCGTCTACATGCGTGTAGATTTCGGGGACGCCGGACCGGGCGGGCGCCCGGTCCCTCCTGAACACGGGGGATCCCATGATCGACGCCTTCGGCGCACTGCCCGCGGCGGTGAACCCGCTGGACGCGGGGTCGCTGCTGGCGGCCTTCGGCGCCATCGGCATCGCCGTGGTGATGTTCGCCGAGACCGGACTGCTGATCGGCTTCTTCCTGCCGGGCGACTCGCTGCTGTTCACCGCCGGCCTGCTGTGCACGGCGAGCTCGCACGGCGACACCCGGCTCTCGCTGCCGGCGGTGCTCGCCGCCGCCGCCTTCGGCGCCTTGGCCGGCGCCCAGACCGGCTTCATCATCGGCCGGCGGGGCGGGCGCGCGCTGCTCGCCCGCAGCCGCAACCGGCACCTGCTGGAAGGCGTCCAGCGGGCGGAGGAGTTCCTCGCCCGGTACGGGCACGGCAAGGCCATCGTGCTGGCCCGGTTCGTCCCGGTCGTCCGGACCGTCCTGAACCCGCTGGCCGGCGCCCTGGACGTGCCCACGCGCGTGTTCACGATCTGGCAGATCGCCGGCGGGCTGGTGTGGAGCCTCGGCCTGGTGATGGGCGGCTACCTGCTCGGCTCCTCCATCCCGAACGTGGACCACTACCTGCTGCCCGCCGTCGCTGTGATCGTCGCGCTGTCGCTGATCCCGGTCGCCGTCGAACTGCTCAAGGGGCGCCGCAAGAAGGCGGGTTCCCGGGGCCGTCCGGCCGGCCCGGGAGACCAGGCGGACGCGGCGCCGCCGCGCCGCCCGGCGGGCTCGCGCGGCGCGCACCGGCGGGTGAGGTGAGCGCCCCTCGTGCCAGACTGGGCCGTGCGGGGCGGCCGGCGGGTTTCACGAGGGGGCGCCGATGACCGGCGGACGCAGGGCGGCGGGCGCCCTGGAGTCGGAGATCATGGAAGTGCTGCAGGGGGCGGCGGAACCGCTGACCCCGGCGGGCGTGCGACGGCACCTGGACGGCGACCTGGCCTACACCACGGTCGTGACGATCCTCACCCGCATGCACGCCAAGGGGCTGCTGGTCCGCCAGAAGTCCGGCCGCGCCTACCGGTACGCGCCGGTGAGCGACGAGCCCGGGCTGGTCGCCCGGCGCATGTACCAGGCCCTGGACGGGCGGCCCGACCGCGCCGCCGTCCTCGCGCGGTTCGTGGAGTCCCTGTCCGCCCAGGACGAGCGGCTGGTCCGCACGCTGCTCGGAGGCGGGTGAGCGGCCATGGACCTGGACGGCCTGCTGCCCCTGGTGCTGCCCGCCGTGATGGCCCTCGCCGCGCGCCCGCTGTCGGGGCGGCTGCCGCCGCGCACCGCGACCTGGCTGCTCACCGGCACCGCGGTCGTGCTGGCGCTGGCGAGCACCGCGACGCTGGCGGTGCTGGCGCTGGGCGGGGCGCTGCGGCTGCCGGTGATCGCGGCGCTCGGCCACCTGTCGGAGCACGTCCTGCACCGCGACCCGCAGACCAGCCCGCTGGTGGCGACGGTCGCGGGCCCCGCGCTGGTCGCGAGCCTGGGCGCGGCGGGCTGCGCCGCCGTGCAGCGGGTCCGCGCCCTGCTCGCGGGCGCGAAGGCGGCGCGCGAACTGCCCGGCGGGGGGATCGTCGCCGTGGTCGAGGACGAGGGGGCGGACGCGTTCGCGCTGCCCGGCCGCCCGGGCCGCGTCGTCGTGTCGACCGGGATGCTGTCGATCCTCGACGAGGCCGAGCGGCGGGTGCTGCTCGCGCATGAGCGGGCCCACCTGGCGGGGCGGCACCACTGGTTCCGCGCGCTCGTCCATGTCGCGACGGCCGCGAACCCGCTGCTGTGGCCGCTGCGCGGCGCCGTGACCTTCACGACCGAGCGCTGGGCGGACGAGCGGGCCGCCGCCGGCGCCGACCGGGAGCGGGCCGCCCGCGCGATCGGCAAGGCCGCCCTCGCGCACAACGGGCGCCCCGGGCTCGGGCACGCCGCCGCCCTCGGCATCGGGCGGGTCGCCGGGCTCGGCCGCCGCCGGCCGGGGCCGTTGCCGCGCCGCGTCGCCGCGCTGCTCGCGCCCCCGCTCCCGCACCGCCGGTGGCTCGTCGTGGCCACGGCCGCGCTGGTCGTCCTGTCGGTGTGGGCCGCCAACGACGGGGTGCTCGACCTGCACCAGCTGATCGAGCACGCCCAGACCCGCTGAGCCGGCCGGTCAGTCCCCGTCGGTGGCGGGCGGCCGTCCCAGCAGGTCGCGCAGGAGCCGCTCGTCGGTCTCGCTCAGGTCGGAGACGAAGCGGGCCAGCACGCCCGGACGCTCCTCGCCGCTGCGGTCGAGCTCGGTGTGCATACGGCGGGCGGTGAGCGCCGCGGTGTCCTCGACGGCGGCGCTGTAGGCGAAGGTGCGCCCGGCGGGGACCCGGCGGAGCAGGCCCTTGGCGTGCAGGCGGGACAGGATCGTGGCGACCGTCGTGCGGGCCAGGCCGTCGCCGAGGGCGGCGCGGACGTCGCGCGCGGTCAGCGGCCGCGCGGCGGCCCAGATCGTCTCGAGCACCGCCGATTCCAGCTCGCCCGAGGGGCGGCGCGCTGCGGAGGTCACGGACCGAAGTGTGCCACACCGCCGGCGGCGACCCCATGGACGGCAGGTGGACGGCGGGCGTCGGCACGCGTCGGCGCTGGTCAGCGCGGTGCGAGGAGGTCGCCGACGGCGGCGATGCCCGCCCGGACGGCCCGCTCTCCGGTGTTGCCGAACCCGAGCACGAGCTGCACCGGGGCGTCCCCGCCGTCGGCGCGGCACATGCTCATCCCGTGCAGCCCGACCCCGCGCGCGCGGGCCGCCTCGACCAGCGCGGCCTCGCCGCCGGGGACGTCGAGGTGCGCGACGGCGTGGAATCCGGCGTCCAGGCCCGTCACCCGTACGCCGGGCGCGTGCTCGGCGAGCGCCGCGAGCAGCGCGGTTCGGCGCGCGGCGTACACCGCCCGCATCCGGCGCAGGTGCCGGTCGTAGCGGCCCGACTCGACGAGCCGGGCGAGCGCGAGCTGGTCGAGCGCCGGGGAGCCGCGGTCGTTGAGCAGCTTGTGCTCCAGGACCGTCCCCGCGAGCGAGGGCGGGGCGAGCAGCCAGCCGAGGCGCAGCGCGGGCGCCAGCGACTTGCTCACCGTGCCGATCGAGACGACCCGGTCGGCGGCGAGGCCCTGCAGCGCGCCGACCGGCTCGCGGTCGTAGCGGAACTCGGCGTCGTAGTCGTCCTCGATGATCACGGCGTCCCGGTCCGCCGCCCACGCGATCAGCTCCAGGCGGCGGCGCGGCGCCATGACCACGCCGGTCGGCCACTGGTGCGCCGGGGTGACGACCACCGCGCGGGCGCCGGTGGCGGCGAGCGCCCGCACGTCGACGCCGTCCTCGTCGACCGGCACCGGAACCGCGTCCAGCCCCGCCCACGCCGCGGCGGCCTCGGTGGAGCGGGGACCGCCGGGGTTTTCGTAGGCGACCGTCCGGACCCCCGCCCTGGCCAGGGCGCTGAACGCCAGCACCAGCCCCTGGGCGTGGCCGGAGCAGACGACGATCCGGTCCGGCTCCGCGGCCGCGGCCCGGACGCGCCGCAGGTATCCGGCCAGGACCTCGCGCAGGGCCGCGGCGCCCGCCGGGTCGCCGTAGTCGAGCGCGGCGGTCGGGATCGCCCGCCCCGCCTCGCGGACCGCCCACAGCCAGTCGGCCATCGGGAAGGAGCCGAGGTCGGGCACCCCGGGACGGAAGTCGGCGATCAGCCGGGCGGGCGGGGGAGCGGGCCGCGCGGGCGCCGCCGGGGCCGGGGGCACCGCACCGGCCGCGACGCGGGTGGCCGAGCCGGTCCGCGTGGCGAGGTACCCCTCCGCCCGCAGCTGGGCGTAGCACTCCTGGATCAGCCCGCGGGAGATCCCCAGCGTCCGGGCCAGCTCCCGGGAGGACGGCAGCCGCTCGCCGACCCGCAGCCGCCCGCCCCGGATCGCGTCCCTGACCTGGCGTTCCAGCTGGCAGCGCAGCGGCTCGGCGGACGCCCTGTCCAGCGTCAGCAACAGTTCGGGGGACGAACCGGACCACTCCAGCGGCATGGAAGTGGAGCTTATCGGCGGTCCGCCCGGTCCCTAACGTGATCGGCATGACGACGCACTGCCCTGAGGCGCCCGCCCCGCTCACGAGGCCGCCGCTCATGACCCGTCCGCTGCTGCTGCGCTTCGTGTCGCTGCTCGGCTCGGCGGTCAGCTTCTACCTGCTGCTGTCGGTGGCGCCGATCTACGCCCAGGGCACGGGCGGTGGCGGCGGCGCGGCGGGCCTGGCGACGGGCGCGCTGATGGCGGCCACCGTGGCCGGCGAGCTCGGCACCCCGTGGCTGGCGAACCGGTACGGCTACCGGGCCGTGCTCGGTGCCGGGCTGGTGCTGCTCGGCGCGCCCGCCCTCGTGCTGACGCTGTCGTCGGGCCTGCCGTGGATCGTCCTGATCTGCCTGCTGCGCGGCTTCGGGTTCGCGCTCACGGTGGTCGCCGGGGGCGCACTGACCGCCGCGCTGATCCCGGACGAGCGGCGCGGCGAGGGCCTGGCGCTCGTCGGGATCGTCGCGGGCGCCCCCGCCCTGGGCGCGCTGCCTCTCGGCGTCTGGGCCGCGCGGCACTTCGGGTACACGCCGGTCGCCGTGGCCGCGGGCGTCGCCGCCCTCGCCGCGGTGGCCTCGGTGCCCGGGCTGCCGGACGGTGATCGCGGCGCCGGGCGGGGCGCCGGGGTGCTCGCGGGGCTGCGGACGCCGGCGCTGGCGCGGCCCGCGCTCGTCTTCGGCGCGTCCGCGCTGGTCGCCGGGATCATCGTCACGTTCCTGCCGCTCGCCGTCGCGTCCGCGTCCGCCGGGGTCGTGGCGGCGGCGCTGTTCCTGCAGCCGCTCGCCTCGACCGCCGCCCGCGTCGCCGCGGGCCGGATCGGCGACCGGCGCGGTGCGGCCGGGATGGTGCCGCCCGGCGTGGTCCTGTCGGCGGCCGGCGTGCTGCTCACCGCGCTGACCGGCCACGACGTCGCCGTGCTGGCCGGGGTTACGGTGTTCGGCGTCGGCTTCGGGCTGCTGCAGAACGCCACGCTCGTCCTGATGTACGCGCGGACGCCGCGGTCCGGGTACGGCACGGTCAGCGCCCTGTGGAACCTCGCCTACGACGCCGGGATGGGCGCGGGCGCGCTCGGCTTCGGGCTGGTCGCCGGGCGGACCGGCTACCCGTGGGCGTTCGTCCTCACCGCGGCGCTGCTGGCGGCGGCGCTGCCCGTGGCGCTGCGGGACGTGCGCGGCGGGTCCCGCTCACCGGGCGCCGTCCCCGGCACCGAGTGACAAATATTGTATCAAGTATCTTCAGACGGAGATCTTGAGGAGGACCCGGCGATGACCGAGACGCTGCGGATCGAGGACGACGGCGCGGTGCGGACGCTGGTCTTCGCGCGCCCCGAGGCGGCCAACGCCTTCAACGAGGAGCTGTACCACGCCGCCGCCCGGGCCCTGCGGGACGCCGCGTCCGACGACGGCGTGTCGGTCGTGCTGCTGACGGGGGAGGGCCGCGCCTTCACCGCCGGGACCGACATCAAGGAGATGGCCGAGATCGCCCGCGACCACGCCGCCGGCCGCTCGGACCAGGAGATGGGCAGCGGGTTCGTCGCGCTCGTGGACGCGCTGGCCGAGTTCACCAAGCCGCTCATCGCGGCGGTGAACGGCTCGGGCGTCGGGCTGGGGATCACGATGCTGGGCCACTGCGACGTGGTGCTCATCGCCGAGCACGCGCGGCTGATGGCGCCGTTCGCGTCGATGGGCGTCGTGCCGGAGGCGGCGGGCAGCTACCTGCTGCCCGCGCGCATGGGCCACCAGCAGGCCGCGCTCGCGCTGTTCACCGGGAACTGGGTCACCGCCGAGGAGGCCGTGCGGTGCGGCCTGGCGCTGCGCGCCTGCCCGGCCGAGACGCTGCTGGACACGGCCCGGGGGATCGCGGGCGAGATCGCCGCCAAGCCGCTCGCGTCGCTGGTGGCGACGAAGGAGCTGATCGTCGCGTCCCGGCGCGAGGAGGTGCGGCGCGCCCGCGAGCGCGAGGACGCCGCGTTCGCGCGGCTGCTCGGCGACGCGGCCGCGGGCGACCGCATCGCCTCCCGGCTCGGCTGACCCGCCTCCCGGCTCGGCGGGCCCGCCGGCCGCGCCGGGGTCACTCCTGCGCGGGCAGGCCGCGCAGTGCCGCCTCGCCGAACAGCGGCTCGAACACCGAGGAGTAGTCGGGGCCGCGGCGCAGGTGGTGGCCGCCGTCCACGTTGATGATCTGCCCGGTGATCCAGGACGAGTCCGGGCCGGCCAGGAACCCGACGGCGGCGGCGATGTCCTCGGGCTCGCCGACCCGCGCCAGCGGCATGCAGGACAGGTAGTCCTCCAGCACGGGCCCGGTGTCGGCGATGCCCGCGACGAGTTCGGTGCGGGTCAGCCCGGGGCGGATCCCGTTCACCCGGATCCCCGCGCCGCCCAGCTCGTCGGCGGCCAGTTGGACGAGGTGGTCCACGGCCGCCTTCGACACCCCGTACGCGCCGAACCAGCGGTGCGTGTTCGACGAGGCGATCGACGAGATCGCGATGATCGAGCCGCCGCCCGCGCCCGCCATCGCCCGCGAGGCGTGCCGGATCGTCAGCATGGTGCCGGTGGCGTTCAGCTCCATCGTCGCCCGCCAGGCGTCGAGGTCGAGGTCCCCGATCGGCCCGATGGAGCTGGATCCGCCGGCGCACGCCACCGCCGTCCGCAGCGGCCCGCGCTCGGCCGCCGCCGCGACGGCGTTCGCGACCTGCGCGTCGTCGGTGACGTCCGCGACGACGTACCCGATGCCCTTCCCGGCCTTGCCGGCGGCCTCCCGCAGCCGCTCCTCGGTGCGGCCGCAGATGGTGACGGCCGCGCCCTGCTCGGCGAGCCGCACGGCGCAGCCGAGCCCGATGCCGCTGCCGCCGCCGGTGACCAGCGCCGCCGTGCCGTCCAGGTTTCCCATGCCGTCTCCTCTTCAGCGGTCGACGGCGGTGGTGCCGCCGTCGACCGTCAGGTGCGTGCCGGTGATGAAGGACGCCTCGTCGCTCATGAGGAACCGGACCGCCGCGGCCACCTCCTCGGGGCGGCCGAGCCGCCCGACCGGGGCCTTCGCCGCGAACGCCGGCCGCATCTGCGGCGGGACGTCCGTGCTGAGCATCGGGGTGTCGATGTACCCGGGGCAGACGGCGTTGACGCGGACGCCGTCGCCGGCGAGCAGCTGCGCCATCGACCGGGTGAGGCCGAGCAGCCCCGCCTTGGACGCGCAGTACGACGGGATGAACAGGCTCCCGAGGAACGCCTCGATCGAGGCGATCCCGACGATCGCCGAGCCCTCCTGCGCGCGCAGGTCGTCCAGCAGCGCCTGGGACAGCAGCGCGTGCGCCCGCAGGTTGACGTGCTGGACCGCGTCCCAGCGCGCCTCGTCGAGGTCGCCGACCGCGGCGGGCCCGGAGATCCCGGCGGCGTGCACGAGGCCGCCGATCGGGCCGAGCGCGGCGCGGCTGCGCTCGATCGCGTCCGGGAACGCGGCCGAGTCCGTCACGTCGATGCCGACGGCGAGCGCCGCCGTCCCGGTCTCCGCGGTGATGGCGGAGGCGACCCCGGCCGCGTCGGAGCGGTCCCACAGGGCGACGGGGCGGCCGGCCTCGGCGAGGGCGAGGGCGCAGGCGGCCCCGATGCCCGAGGCCGCTCCGGTGACGACGACCGCGGTGCCGGAGGACGCGCTGCGGATCGCCATGGCGACTCCTCGATACTTGATACTTGATACAAGTTCAGATCGAGATTAGCGTGCTGGCGATCCCGCCGACAGGGGCGGGCGCGCCCACGCTGGAGGCTGCGGTGCGGGAACTGCGCGGGACGGCGGCGGCCGTGACCGGCGCCGGAAGCGGCATCGGCCGCGCGCTGGCCGTCCGGCTGGCGCGCGAAGGCGTGAGCCTCGCGCTCGCCGACATCGACGCCGAGGCCCTCGACGAGACCGAACGGGCCCTGAGCCCCGGTACCTCGGTCATCACGCAGGTCACCGACGTCGGCGACGAGGAGTCGGTGCGGGCGTTCGCCGACCGCGCCTTCGCCGCCCTCGGCGAGGTGCGCCTGCTGTTCAACAACGCGGGCGTCTACATGGGCGGGCGCACGTGGACGCGCCCCGCCGCCGACTTCGAATGGACGCTGCGGGTCAACCTCTGGGGCATCCTGCACGGCATCCGCGCCTTCGTCCCCCGCATGATCGAGCAGGGCGGCGAGGGGCACATCGTCAACACCTGCTCGGTCGCCGGGCTTTTCGTCGGCCCGGGCGCCGCGCCCTACACCGTCTCCAAGTGGGCGGCGTTCGCCGCGACCCTCAGCCTCGCCCAGGAACTCGCGCTGGAGAACTCGCCGCTGCGCGTCTCCGCCCTGTGCCCCGGCGGCGTGCAGACGCGCATCCACGAGTCGGAACGGGGCCGTCCGGCAAGCCTGGCAAGCGAGCCGGGTGAGGACTCCGCGTTCATGGGCGAGATGATCGCCCAGACCGTCGCGGACGGCATCCCGGTGGAGAAGGTGGTGGAGGCGACGCTGAGCGCCGTCCGCGAGGGCCGCTTCCTCGTCCTCACCCACCCCGAGTACGAGCCCGGCCTCGCCGAGCAGGCCGCGGCTTTTGCCACCGGGCGCCTGCCGCGGATGCCCGACTTCGAATGGAAGGGGTGACGATGTCGCCTGCGACCAGTGCCGCGCCCAAGGGCATGGACTCGCCGATCGTCCCGAAGATCCTCAAGGTCATGGCGCGGATGAACATCGCGCTCTACCGCGCGACCGGCGGACGGGTGGGCGGCACCTGGCGGATCGGCGCCGGCTTCCGCAAGGGCGTCCCGATCTGCCTGCTCACCACCAAGGGCCGCAAGACCGGCAAGCCCCGTACGCAGCCGCTGCTGTACATGCCGGACGGCGACCGCGTCGTCATCGTCGCGTCCCAGGGCGGGCTGCCCAAGCATCCCCTCTGGTATCTCAACCTGTGCGCGGACGCGCGCGTCACCGTGCAGGTGCGGCGCGACGTCCGCCGCATGCGCGCCCGCACCGCCTCGTCCGACGAGCGCGAGGCGCTGTGGCCCCGCCTGCTCGACGTGTACGCCGACTTCGACAAGTACCAGTCCTGGACGGACCGGGAGATCCCGGTCGTCATCTGCGAGCCCGCCTAGCCGGCCCGGTCACTCTTCTTACCGCCGTCGGACCCGCCCGTCGGCGGCTTCCGCTTGACCGCCTTGATGGCTAACCGCTATTCATTAGCTAGCCGTTAGGGGTGGTGCATGCAGGACGCGGTGCTGGCGATGCTCGCGAAGGAACCGTCGCACGGTTACCTCCTGCGCGAGCGGCTCCGGCGCGCCCTCGGGCCGCTCGGGGAGTCGATGAACGCGGGCCAGGTCTACGTGACCCTGACCCGGCTGGAGAAGGCCGGGCTGGTCGCGTCCGAGCACGCCGAGGGGTTGCCCGACCGGCCGGACCGCAAGGTCTACGCGCTGACGCCCGCCGGCCAGCGGCGGGTGGCCGCCTGGCTGAGCGAGGTGAGCTGGCCGAAGCCGAACCTGGCGGAGTTCCACCTCAAGCTCGCCGCCGCGGCCGCGGGCCGGCTCGCCGATCCGGTGGAGCTGGTCGACGCGCAGCGCCGCGAGCTGATGCGCCGCCTCGGCGAGGCGCAGCGCGCGGTGCTGGCCGAGCCGGACGGCTCGACCGCCGGCCTGCTGCTGGAGGGCATCGCGCTGCGGCTGCAGGCCGACCTGCGCTGGTTGGAGGCCTGCGAGCGGGTCTGGTCGAAGGTCGTCGACGAATCCGAGGACGCATGAACGAGTTCGGCGCGGTGCTGCAGGCCCGCGGCCTGGCCAAGGAGCACGGCCAGGGGCAGGGGCTGGTCCGGGCGGTCGACGAGGTCGACCTGGACGTCCCGGCCGGGCAGATGCTGGCGGTGACGGGGCCGTCCGGCTGCGGGAAGTCAACGCTGCTGCATCTGCTGGGAGGGCTGGAGCGGCCGAGCCGCGGCGAGGTACGGCTCGCCGGGCGGCGGATCGACGCCCTGAGCGAGCGGGCGCTGGCCCGGCTGCGGCGCCGGTCGGTGGGGTTCGTCTTCCAGGCGTTCCATCTGGTGGAGGAGCTGTCGGCGCGGGAGAACGTGGAGCTTCCCGTGCTGCTGGCTGGCCGTTCGCCGCGCGCGGCCAAGAAGCGCGCGGCCATGCTGCTGGAGCGGGTCGGGCTCGCCGACCGGGCGCGGCACCTGCCGTGGGAGCTGTCGGGCGGGCAGCGGCAGCGGGTCGCCATCGCCCGTGCGATGGCCAATGAGCCGGCGGTGCTGCTGGCCGACGAGCCGACCGGGAACCTGGACACCGCGGCGACGCTCGACGTGCTGCGGCTCTTCGAGGGGCTGCGCGCCGCCGGGCAGACGCTGGTGATCGTCACGCACGACGAGCGGGTCGCGGCCACCGCGGACCGGGTCGTCTCGATGCGCGACGGGGCGTTCGTCGACGACACCCGGCTGGCCGGCCACGCCACCGGAGGGCTCGGCGAGATGTTCGGGCTGGAGTACTGAGCGCCGTGGGACGCATCCTGCTGGTGCTCCGCCTCGTCGCGGCCGACGTGCGCCGCCATCCGGCCCAGGCCGCGATGATGCTGATGACGATCACCGCCGCCACGGCCGCGCTGTCGCTCGGCATGTCGCTGCGAGGCACGACCGACACCCTCTACCGGCAGACCCGCGCCGCCACGGCCGGGCCGGACGTGGTCGCGCTCACCCCCGGCGGCGACAAGGCCGCCACCTCGGCTCTGAGATCGCTGACGCGGGCGCCCGAGGTCACCGCGCATAGCGGGCCGCACCGCCAGTACTACACGACCGTGACGGCGCACGGCCTGACGTCGGCCGCGGTGGCGCAGGGCGCCGGGGCGGCACCGGGCCCGGTCGATCGTCCTCTGGTCACGTCGGGCACCTGGGTGCGTCCCGGCGGTGTGGTGGTCGAGCGCGGCTTCGCCGCCGCCCTGCGCGTCCGGGTCGGCGACCGCGTCACCGTCGCCGGCCGTTCGCTTCCCGTCACCGGGATCGCCGTGGGTGCGGGGCACCCCGTCTACCCGGGGGCGCAGATGATGGGCCCGGGCGGCGGTCCGAGCGACTACAGCGGCCTGGTCTGGATGAGCGAGGCCGACACCGGGCCGCTGGCGGCCGCCGGCCTCCCGGTGACCTCCCTGCTCTACCTCGACCTGCGGGATCCCGCCGCCGCACAGGAGTTCGTCGAGTCCCGCCGCCAGTTCGGTGATGAGCACCAGACGAACTTCTTCACCTGGCAGTTCATGGCCGAAGACGACGCGCGCATACTCCGGCAGGGCCAGCCGGTCCTGGTGATCGGCAGCTGGCTGCTGGCCCTGCTGGCCGTCGGCGGCGTGGCCACCCTGGCGGCGGGACGCGCCGCCAAGCAGACCCGCCGCGTCGGGCTGCTCAAGGCCGTCGGCGCCACGCCCGGCCTCATCGCCGCCGTCCTGCTCGGCGAGTACCTGACGCTGGCGCTGATCGCCGACGCGCTGGGACTGGCGATCGCCCGGCTGGCCGCGCCCGGCCTCGCCAACCCGACCGCCAGCCTGCTGACCGCCGCCGCGGGCCCGTCCGATGACACCGTCGCCGCCACGACGTGCGTCGCCCTGGCCATGGCGGTCCTCACCACCCTCGGCCCGACGCGGCGCGCCCTGCGCACCGAGACCGTCTCCGCGCTGGCCGACACCGCCCGCCGGCCCGGCCACCGGCCCTGGTTGAACGGCCTGTCGGCGCTGCTGCCGACCCCGCTGCTGCTCGCGCTCCGCCTGATCGCCCGCCGGCCCGGCCGCGCCGTCCTGCACGCGTGGAGCATCGCGGTCATGATGATCGGCGCCACGGCCCTGCTGATGGCCCGCGTCCAGACCGACTTCGACTACGGCCTGGGCTCCTCCCACCTGGGCAACGTGCAGAGGGAGCAGGGCCACAACGTGCTGCTCGCCGTCACCGCCGCGCTGGCCGCGCTCGCCGCCGTGAACATCGTCACGATCACCTGGACGACCGCGCTGGAGGCCCGGCCCGTCATGGCGATCGCGCGCACGCTCGGCGCGACGCCGGGGCAGATCACGGCCGGGCTGTCCGCCGCGCAACTCCTCCCGACCGTGCCCGGTGCCGTGCTCGGCGTTCCCTTGGGGCTGTTCCTGGTGCTGTCCCTCTCCCCTCAGAACACCGTCGTGCCTCCCACGTGGTGGCTGTTCATCCCCGTGCTCGTCGCACCCTTGGCGACGGCGGCGCTCACCGCCGTGCCCGCGCGCCTCGCGGCCCGCCGGTCCGTCGCCCGGACCCTCAGCGTCGAAACAGGATGAGCGCCGCCGTCAGATCAGGCCGAGCGAGCCGAGGTCGCGGATGGCGGCGCAGGAACGGGTGGTCATCGTTAGGAACATGCGGTCGCCGCGTTCGGTGCGCGTCCCGTACGCGCAGCCCAGGACGGTGATCAGCGGCCCCTGAAGGGCGGCGAACCGGTAGTCGTCGTAGCACTCGTCCAGGTCGTAGCCGTCCACGCCGTATCCGGTCAGGGCGGCGTGGTAGGTCGCGACGAGCGACCGCTCGTGCGCTGCCCGGTCGGCGGGTTCCAGGCCGGTGCTGAGGAAGAAGGCCAGGTCACGGAGGGGGTGGCCGAGGCTGAGGGTCTGCCAGTCCACCGCCGTCGCGCCGCGTTCCGGGGCGGGCGGGAAGAGCAGGTTGTCGAGGCGGTAGTCGCCGTGGACGAGGCCGAAGCGTCCGGGACGGCCCGTCATCCACGCGGCGACCGCGCCGGTGGTGTCGCGGAGCGTGCCGACGTCCCGGTCGGAGAGTTCGCCGGCGAAGCGGTCCACGAAGGTCTCGACGGCGGGCGCGTACACCTCGCCGAGCGTGGCCGCGTCGTCGTCGCCGACCGTGCTCAGCCAGGGAAGGTCGGTCAGCGTCGGGTCGCACCAGCGCGGGCCGTGCAGGCCCGCGAGGTTCGTGACGGCGTCGGCCGCCTGCTCCGGCGTGCACCCGGCGATCTGGTCGCCCTGCGTCGCCGGGTGCAGATCGTCGAGCAGCAGGACGAACGCCGTGCCGTCGTCGGACAGGGCGCCATAGTGGCAGCGGGGCGTTCGCACCGCGACGGTCGGGGCGATGTCCCGATAGAAGGACACCTCGGTGCGGTAGACCGACGCGAGGAACGCGCGGGACGCCTCGTCCTCGGCGGCGAGCTTGGCGACCAGGCGGCGCGGGACGCCTTCGGCGCCCTCCAGCCGGAGGCGGTAGCACGCGCCGATCTGCCCGGAGCCGACCTTCTCCCAGGCGACGGAGGTCACCGGCGCCTCGAAGATCTCGCTGAGCGCGGCCGGGGTGAGCCCGGACGGGCCGTCGATGACGGGCACGTGGTCAGCTCCGTCCGGGGTTGTGCGGCGCGCCCGCGAAGCCCTCCGGCCTGACGTCGCGGTAGGCGGCCACGACCGGTTCGACCTCGGCTGGCGTGACGCCGTGCAGGATCACGCCGTCGGCGCCCGCGTCGAACTGGTCGAGGACGCGCCGCGCGCACACGGCGGCCGGGCCGGTCGCGGACGCGGCCAGCCACGCGTCCGGGATGAGCGCCGCGACGTGTTCGAGCTGCTCGGCCGTGCCGATCGCGTCGAACGCGCCCGGGAAGCCGTTGACGAGGTCGTCCGCGCGGAACCGGGCGAGGGGCGCCGGGTCCCAGCCGTTCACGCGGACGAGCAGGTCCCCGTAGCCCTGCAGGTAGGTGGCGAACCGGCCGACGAGCTTGCGGAGCCGCTGCTCCTCGTCCAGATGGTCGCCGACGGTGGCGAGGACCGACCAGACGCGGACGCTCGCGGGGTCGCGACCGGCCTTCTCGGCGCCGCGCCGCACCGCGTCCACCGAGCGGCTCAGCGTCTCGTCGGTGAAGAAGGTGTGCAGGACGACGCCGTCGGCGACGCGGCCGGCGAACTCGAGGGTCTTCTCGCCCATCGCCGTCAGCAGGATCGGGATGTCCTCGTCGAACGACGCGTCCTGGTTCAGGTAGGGGAAGTCGCCCGCGGGCCCGTGGTGGTCGACGACCGGCTCGCCGCGCCACAGCCGGCGCATGATGCCGATGAAGTCCTCCAGCTGCGCGGACGTGACGCGGGGCAGCCCCATCACGTCGAACAGCATGTCGAAGCCGCGGCCGAGGCCGAGCGCGAACCGCCCGCCGGTGAGCCGGTGCATCGTCGCCGCGAACGTCGCGGTGACGAGGGGGTGCCGGGTGTTGTGGTTGGTCGCGGCGGTGGCGATGCCGAGCCGCTCGCTCACCGCGCCCGCCGCGCCCGACAGGGTCGCGGCGTCCTTGGTGGCGAACCGCTCGGACAGGAACACCGAGCCCAGGCCGAGCCGCTCGCCGTCGCGCACCTGGCCGAGCAGGTCGCGGGGCGCGGACGAGTGCCCGGCCAGTCCGTAGAAGCCCAGCTCCGGCAGGTCGTCCATGTCAGTTCCCCAGCGGCGCGGACGGGGTGAACCGGACCTTCATCGACTCGTAGCCGGAGACGAAGTTCGCGGCCCGGTGGGCGGGCTCGGCGTCGTCGATCGGCTCGATGTCGGGCATCCGGGCCAGCAGCCGCTCGAACATCACCTTCAGCTCCAGCCGGGCGAGGCTGTTGCCGAGGCAGAAGTGCGGGCCGTTGCCGAACGCGATGTGGTCGTTGGGGGTGCGCTCCACGTCGAAGCGGAACGGGTCGTCGAACACGTCCGCGTCCCGGTTGGCCGACGGGTACAGCAGCAGCACCTTGTCGCCCTCGCGGATCGTCCGGCCGCCGAGCTCGACGTCGCGGTTCGCGGTCCGGTTCATGTTCTTGATGGGGGAGACCCAGCGCAGCATCTCCTCGACCGCGGTCGGGATCTTCCCGGGGTCGTCGACGAGCTTGCGGCGCTGGTCGGGGTGCAGGCACAGCTGGTACATGCCGCCGGAGATGACGTGCCGGGTCGTCTCGTCGCCGCCGATCAGGATCAGCAGCGACTCCTGCAGCAGCGAGTCGTGGTCGAGGTGGTCGCCGTCGATCTCGGCGTGCACGAGGATGCTGAGCAGGTCGTCGCCCGGTTCGGCGCGGCGCCGCTCGACGGCCCGGGACGCGTACTCGTTGAACCCGTTGAACGCCTCGCCTGCCTTGACCATCAGCTCCAGGTCGTCGCCGCCGGTCAGCGCGCACAGCATGTCGTCGGACCAAGTCAGCAGCTTCTGCCGGTCCTGCGGCGCGAAGCCGAGCGCGTCCCCGATGACGATCAGCGGCAGCTGCGCGGCGATGTCGTGGACGAAGTCGCACTCGCCGCGCTCGCAGACGCCGTCGAGGATCTCGTCGCAGATCCGCCGCAGGTAGTCCTCCTGCGCGGCGACCCGGCGCGGGGTGAACCCGGCGCTGACCAGCTTGCGGCGCAGCTTGTGCTCGGGGTCGTCCATGTCGATCATCATCGGCATCGCGGCGTTGTCGGGCCGGATGCCGTGCGCGCTGGAGAACGCGTCGGGGTTGCGGGAGACCGCCTTGACGTCGGCGTGCTTGGAGATCCCCCAGACGCCGCCGTTCTCGTCCCGGTAGACGGGCTCGTTCTCGCGGATCCAGCGCAGTTCCTCGTGCGGGTCGCGGCCCCAGAACTCGCCGCTGACCAGGTTGATCGACTCGTGCATGTGCCATCTCCACCAGTAGCGGCCGGCCGGCGGCGCCGGCCGGCGTGCGGTTCGCGCCCGACGGATCGAAATGAGACTGCAGTCTCATCATTTCGTAGACTTGATGTTATATACAAGGGTCGATCCGGCGGCCGACGGGAGCGATCCATGCCCACCCCCACCACCCTGGCGTGGCACGGCGACGAGCTCCTCGACGGCGGCCTGCGCGAGCTGCTGTGCGGGCCCGGCGCCATGTTCGAGCGCCGCGTCGAGGACGTGCTCGGCGTGCCTGCGGAGGTGTTCGCGCAGCGGGCGCCGCACGTCCCCGCCATGCTCGCGGGCGCCGCGTCCGGCACCCCCGGCCTGAGCTACCTGGCCTTCGCCGGCGCACCGGACGGCGCCGTGACGTTCGCCGAGGCGCACCGCCTGGCCGCCGCGTACGCCCGCGTCCTCAACACCCGCTACGGGATCGGCAAGGGCGACCGGGTGGCGGTGGCCGCGCCCAACGGGCTGGAGCACATCCTGCTGTGGTGGGCGACGCTGTCGCTCGGCGCGATCATGGCCGGGCTGAACGGCTGGTGGACGCCCGGCGAGCTCGACCACGGCATCGCGCTGACCGGGCCGTCGGTGCTGTTCGGCGCGGGACGGCCGCTGGCGCGCCTGGCGGAGACCCGCGCCGCGGCCGGCGGCGTCCCGGTCGTGTCCCTGGACGAGCTGCACGCCGCCGCGACGTCCCTGCCGGACCCGCCCGACGACCTGCCCGACGCCGGGCTCCACGAGGACGACCCCGCGGCGATCATGTTCACCAGCGGGACGACCGGACGCCCGAAGGGCGCCACCCTGTCGCACCGCAACTTCGTCCACTTCGGGCTGTTCGGCGGGCTCGGCGGCGCCGTCGACGCGCTCACCGGCCCGCCCGGACGCCGGCAGGTACCGGACGGCGTCCAGCGCGCGTCGGTGTTCGCCAACCCGCTGTTCCACGTCTCCGGTGCCTGCCTCGCGCTGGCGAACGCGCCGCTGTTCGGGCTGAAGCTCGTGCTGCCACCGCCCGGACGCTGGGACGCCGAGGCCGCGCTGAAGCTGACCCACGACCACCGGCTGACGCAGTGGACCGGCGTCCCCACCCACTTCTGGCGGATGCTCACCCACCCGCGGTTCGACGAGTACGACACCTCGCAGGTCGCGACGATCGGCAGCGGCGGCGCCACGTTCGCGCCGGAGCTGCTGCGGCTGTTCGAGGAGAGGCTGCCCGGCGTCGGAATCACCAACGGCTACGGGATGACCGAGACGACCGGGACCGGCACGTTCCTCAACGGCCGCGCGATGGACGGGCATCCGGCCTCGGTCGGCGCCGCCGCGCCCACCATCCGCGTGCAGGTCCGCGACGAGGACGGGGACCCGCTGCCCGAGGGCGAGGTCGGGCGCGTCCACATCAGCGGCGCGGGCGTGTTCCTCGGCTACTGGGGCGACGAGAAGGCGACGGCGGAGGCGCTCACGGCGGACCGCTGGTACCGGTCGAGCGACTTCGGCCGGATCGCGGGCGGCGTCCTGTACCTGGAGAGCCGGATGCGCGACCTGATCATCCGGGGCGGCGAGAACGTGTACCCGATCGAGATCGAGTACCGGCTCGTGGAGCATCCGGGGATCGCGGACGCCTGCGTGATCGGCGTGCCGCACACCGTCCTCGGCCAGGAGGTGAAGGCGGTCGTGGTGCCCCGCGACGGCGTCCGCCTCACCGAGCGGGAGGTCCGGGACTGGGTCGCCGCGGGGCTCGCGTCCTTCAAGGTCCCCGCGCACGTCGAGTTCCGCGACGCGCTGCCCTACAACGAGACCGGCAAGGTCATCAAGCGGCTCCTGGAGGAGGCGCCGCCCGCCGGACGCGGCCATGCGATCTGATAACGGCTACAATATATTCTTTGCGCGCCGAGTGCCGGGACGCGCCGCCGCGCCGGACGTGCGGGCCGCCGGACGCGGGGAGTGCGCGCTGCTAGCTTTGCGTTGCGTGCCGGGCGGCGCCGGACCGCCCACCGAACCTGGGGGTGAGACAGATCCCGCGGAGCCAGGAACCCGAGCTGCGGGGCGCGGCGGACGGGGCCGGCGGGCTGCCGGGGCAGAACCTGTCCCGGCTGACCAGCGGCGAGCAGGTCCGGCTCTACCTGCGCCGGCTGATCTTCGACGGCGTGCTGCGGCAGGGGCAGCGGGTCCCGCAGGACGCGGTGGCCCGCGCGCTCGGGGTGTCGCGGATCCCGGTCCGGGAGGCGCTGATCGCGCTGGAGCGGGAGGGCTGGATCACGATCATCGCCCACCGCGGGGCGTTCGTGAACGCGCTCGACGCGTCGTCGGTGCACGACCACTACGAGCTGTACGGGCTGTTCTACGGCTTCGCGGTCCGGCGCGCGGTGGAGCGGCAGGGGGCCGAGCTGGGCGAGCGGCTGGCGCCGCTGCAGAAGGAGCTCGCCGCGGCCGGCGACCCGGAGGCGCTGCAGGAGCTGAGCGCGCGCTTCCACCGGCTCATCGTGGAGGCCGCGCAGTCGCCGCGGCTGCGCAACATGCTGAAGCAGATGACCGGGATCGTGCCCGGCAACTTCTTCGAGCTGGTGCCCGGCGTGCAGGCGGTGGAGAAGCGCGGCACGGCGGCGATCGTCCGGGCCGTCCGGAAGGCGGACGCGCAGGCCGCGGAGCGGGAGTACGTCGCGATGCTGCGCTCCCAGGGCGACCTCGTCGTCGAGCTGTTCCGCGGCCGCGGCATGTTCGAGCGGCCGGACGCGGAGGCGGCGCCCGCCTCGCCATGACACCCGTCCCGGCGCCTCCGCCGGGCCGGCGGCCTGATCAACGATGGTAGAGGTGCCTGTGACGAACACCCCCGAACCCCTGCACCCCGCGCTGGCGGGCCGCGAAGGCGAGTCCGCGGCGCTGACGGCCGCCCTCCGGCGCCTCATCGCGGTCGCCACGGCGACGACGGCGCCCGCGGACGCGACGCTGGCCGCGGCGCGCGAGCTGGAGTCCGTCGCGGACGCGCTGGAGCGGCACGTCCCCGACCCGCCGCTGCCGAAGACGCTGGTGCACCTCCCGGAGGACGGCAGGGCCGACTTCGCCGGGCGGATGGCCTACGACTTCGTCATCGGCCGGCACAACCCGATGGCCCTGCCGCTGGAGGTGGAGTTCGAGCCGCCGAAGGCGCTGCTGCGCGGCACGTTCACCCGGCCCTACGAGGGGCCGCCCGGCTGCGTGCACGGCGCGGTGCTCGCGGGCGCGTTCGACATCCTGTGCGCGGCGGCGAACTTCGCCGCCGGGGTCGCGGGCCCGACGGCCCGGCTGGAGATCGTCTACCGCCGCCCGACCCTGCTCGGGGAGCCGTGCCTGTTCGAGGGCGAGGTCGAGGCGCACGAGGGCAAGCGGGTGCGGACGGCCGGGCGGCTGCTGCAGCGCGGCCGGGTGACGGTCGAGGCGACGGGCGACTTCGTCCAGCTGGACCGCGAGGACATCGTCCGGATGGCCGCCCGGATGCAGTGAGGCTCCGCACCGGCCGGGCGGGCGTCAGGAGGCCGGGAAGGAGGCGGCGGCGAGCCCGGTGATCTCGTCGAGGTCGCCGGCGAGCAGGAACCCCGCCGCGACGGCCCGCTCGGCCGCGTCCCGGAACGCGGGCAGGTAGTCGTCCGCGCCGCGCGGGTACAGCCGCCGCAGCGTCGCCGCGCCGAACGGGCGCGTCGAGCCGAACAGCAGCGCGGCACCGGGCGCCGCTTCCTGGCCGAGGCCCGACAGCACCGCGACCGGCACGTCCACCCACGGCGTCCGGACGCCGCCGGTCGCGATGCCGTGCCCGTCCAGCCGCAGCCGGACCGGTTCGCCCGGCTCCAGGCCGAGGCGGTCGGCGGACGCCGGGGGAGCGCCGGTGCGCACCCAGCGGTCCAGCGCGGCGATCGCGGCCTGCGCGACGTAGTGCTGCTGCGGACCGGAGTTGATCGGCAGCGGGAACTCGGCGCCGAGCGGAGCGGACCGCGGCGCCAGCATCGCCGCCAGCTCGTCCGGGCGGCGCCGCCCGGAGTCGCGGAACGCGGCGTCGATCGTGTAGGTGTCGGCGTGCGCGGTGCCCGCCACCTCCCACAGCCGGAACCGCTCGCCGTCGGGCTGCCGCGACCCCGCCGAGCGCAGCAGCCCCGCCACGTCGGTCTCGCTCTGCAGCGTGATGACGGGCGCGCCGCCGTCGGTGCGGATCTGGACGCGTCCCTCCCGCGTCTCCCAGCGCGTCCCGTCGAGGAACGCCGGCCTGCCCGGGCGGCCGTGGATCAGGTACCCGTCGTAGCCGCCGGCGACCGGCGCGACCGCGTTGACGAACGTGACGAGATGCGCGGCCGACTGCGACTGGCCCACGGCGAGGACGCGGGACGCCCGCAGCGGCCCGAGGACGCCGCCCTCCTGCCGCGCGAGCCGCCCTACCTGCGCGAAGACGTCGTATGAGAACGCGTTGCCGGGATGGTCGAGGGGCGCGTACCGCTCCGGATCGGTCTTCTTCAGCGGCGGAAGGATGATCGAGGAGAAGTCGCCCTCCGTGCTCGACAGCCTGGAGAAGAGCGACTCGCCGTCGATGGAGTCCCGCTGGGCGGAGACGCCGATCCAGGCGGCGCCGTCCCGGATCAGCTGCCGGTGCAGGGTCAGCCAGCCCGCCGGGGCGTCCGCGCCGGACGAGACGTTGAGCCACTCGACCACGACCGTCCCGCCGAACGCCGCCGGATCGGCCGGCCGGTACACCACCAGCCGCGTCGTGAAGGGCGCGCGGCGGCCGGGCCGGACGGGCCACACGCCGTCGTCGCCGGTCCCGCCGGCGGGCTCGTACGCGGTGGCCTCGCCCGAGACGAAGTACTCGGCCGCCGTGTACCCGGACTCGCCGAGGTCGAAGAACGTGGAGATCAGGGACGGGGGGCCGTCCACGAGCCGGATGTCCATTCCCTTGCCGTCCTTTCTTCGCCCCGGAAGGCGGGGAGTGCTCAGGGGCGCGGCCAGGGGCGGCCGCTCAGCCGCTCGATGTCGGCGTTGAAGCGCTTGAGGCAGTCGGCGAACGTCTGCACGTCCTCCGGCGGCCACTCGGCCATGATCTTGTCCAGGCTCGCGACGATCCGGCCGCGCTCCTCGTCGAGGCGGCGCTCGCCCTCGGCGGTGATGCGGAACTTGCGGGCGATGCCGCCCTCGGGGTCGGGGATGCGCTCGGCCAGCCCGGAGCGCACCATCGCGGAGGTCTGCCGGTTCAGCGTGGACGGATCGAGCCCGAACGCCTCGCTCAGCTGGCGGATCGACATCGGCCCCTCGACGCGGATGCGGCTCAGCAGGATGTAGGCGCTGCGCTCCAGATGCCCGGCCGCGCGCGCCGAGCCGCCCGCGAACTCCAGGCTGTGCCGCCCGAGCAGCATGGTCTCGTACTCGACCCGATGCGTCGGTCTGTCCATGGTGCCTCCGATCCGTGCCCCCGGGATCGGCCCTCCGGGCGCGTGCTCCTGCCTATCACAACGCATGTGCGGCATACACACGTTGTGTATCTACCACATCGTATGTATCGTGCACATGGTCGAGACCGTCGTTCCCCGAAGAGGAGACCCACGTGGACGAGTCCGGGCCCGCCGCCCGCCCGAACGGCATCGTCGCGGTGCTGGCCGTGGCGGGCATCGTCGCCGCGTTCATGCAGACGCTGGTCGTGCCGCTGATCGCCGACCTGCCGAGGCTGCTGCACACCACGGCCTCCAACGCGACCTGGGTGATCACCGGCACGCTGCTGGCCTCCGCGGTCGCCATGCCGATGATCGGCCGCCTCGGCGACCTGTACGGCAAGCGCCGGCTGATGCTGGCCTGCATGGTGCCGCTGATCGCCGGCTCGGTGGTCTGCGCGCTGTCGGGCTCGCTCTGGCCGATGATCATCGGCCGCGGGATGCAGGGCCTCGGCATGGGCATGATCCCGCTCGGCATCAGCGCGCTGCGCGACCTGCTGCCGCCCGAGCGGCTCGGCTCGTCCATCGCGCTGATGAGCTCCTCGATGGGCATCGGCGGCGCCTTCGGGCTGCCGATCGCCGCGCTGGTCGCCGAGAACACCAACTGGCGCGTGCTGTTCTGGGGATCGGCGGCGCTGAGCGTCCTCGTCGCCGTGCTGATCTGGCTGCTGGTGCCCGCCGTCCCCGCGCAGGCCAAGGGCCGGTTCGACGCCCTCGGCGCGGTCGGGCTCGGCGCGGGCCTGGTGTGCCTGCTGCTCGCCGTCTCCAAGGGCGCCGACTGGGGCTGGGCGAGCGGCACCACCATCGGCCTGTTCGCCGCCGCCGTCGTCGTCCTGCTCGCCTGGGGCCTGTGGGAGCTGCGCACCCGCGACCCGCTCGTCGACCTGCGCGTCACCGCGCGGCCGCAGGTGCTGCTCACCAACGCCGCGTCCGTCGTCGTCGGCTTCTCCATGTACGCCCAGTCGCTGATCGCCCCGCAGCTCCTGCAGCTGCCCGAGCAGACCGGGTACGGGCTCGGCCAGTCGATGGTCGCCGCCGGCCTTTGGATGGTCCCGTCCGGCCTGGTGATGATGGCTGTGTCCCCGCTCGGCGCGCGGCTGTCGGCCGCCCGCGGCCCCAAGGTCACGCTGATCTGCGGGGCCCTGGTCGTCGCGGTCGGGTACGGGTCGTCCCAGGTCCTGCTGGGGCACGCCTGGGGCCTGATGGTCTTCACCGCGATCTGCGGTGCCGGCGTCGGCCTCGCCTACGGCGCGATGCCCGCCCTGATCATGAGCGCGGTGCCGCGGTCGGAGACCGGCTCGGCCAACAGCTTCAACACGCTGATGCGCTCGATCGGCACGTCGGTGTCCGCCGCCGTCGTCGGCGCGGTGCTGTCGCAGATGACGATCAGCCTCGGCGGGCACGCGCTGCCCTCGGAGAACGGCTTCCGCACCGGCCTCGGGATCGGCTGCGGCGTCGCGGTCCTCGCCGCGCTGATCGCGATGACGATCCCGGGCCGCCGCGCTGCCGCCGCCGCCAAGGACGCCGCGCACGCCGAACCGTCCACCGAACCCGTCGCCTGACCGACCTCGAACGAACGCCGCGGGGCGGGCGCGCCATTGCGCCCGCCCCGCGGCGTTTCCCATGCATGCACGTAGTGGCGTCTTGCACTTACTGAGCGTGTTCGCCGTTGTTATACAGAAGTGGCGGGCTCCGTGTGCCGGCTGCGCGCGCGCAGCGGGACGAAGTGCGCGCGTTCCGGCATGCCACGAGGAGGGGTCGCTCACCATGGAGAACGCGCCTGCCACGGCGATGGCCGGCTTCGAGCACGCCCGCGCGGTGGCCGACGCGATCCTCTACGAGGGATACCTGCTCTACCCGTACCGGCGCTCGTCGGGGAAGAACCGCGTCCGCTGGCAGTTCGGCGTCCTTGTGCCGCCCGCCTGGGCGGAGGCGCACGGGCTGGACGACACGGGTGTCGCGGGGTCGGCGGAGGCGTCGTGGCAGCAGACCGAATGCCTGGTCGAGGCGCCGGAGGACGCCGTCGTCCACGGCCGGGTCCGCTTCCTCCAGGTGCAGAAGAAGACCGTGGAGCAGCGGTGCGCCGACGGCTCCCATGCCGAGGTCGACTCCCTCGACGCCGGCGCGCGGACGGAGTGCGCCTTCGACGAGGCCGTCCCGCAGGAGTTCGACTTCCATTTCCGCCTCGCCGACGTCGTCGCCGGCGAGCGGCGCTTCGCCGTCCGGACGCCCGGCGGCGAGGACCGCGAGCCAATCGCGGGCGCCGCGGGCCGCACCGTCCGCCGGCGCCGGCCGCTGGCCGCGGCGGTGACCGTGTCGGCGGTGCGCTGCGGCACGGCGGAGCCGCTCACGCGGATCCGCGTGCGGATCGACAACACCGGCGCGGCGACCCCGCCGGACGCGTCGCGGGACGAGGCGCTGCGGGACTCGCTGCTGGCCTGCCACGTCCTCCTGAACACGGCGGACGGCTCGTTCGTGTCCCTGCTCGATCCGCCGGACCGGGCGGAGCGGGCCGCCGGGGAATGCCGGAACGTCCACACGTTCCCCGTCCTGGCCGGTGCGGCCGGGGAGCGCCGCACGGTCCTGTCCTCGCCGATCCTGCTTTACGACCACCCGCGCGTCGCGCCGGAGAGCCCCGGCGACCTGCACGACGCGACGGAGATCGACGAGATCCTGTCGCTTCGCACGCTGACGCTGACCGACGAGGAGAAGCGGGAGGCGCGCGGGACCGACCCGCGGGCCGCGCGGATCGTCGACCGGACCGAGTCGCTGCCGCCCGAGACGTTCGCCCGCCTGCACGGCGCGGTCCGGTCCCTGCGGCCGGTGCCCGCGAGCACCGCCGCCGCCCCGGCGTCCCGCTGGAGTCCCGGGGACGCCGAACCCGGCGGAATCGTGGTGGACGGCGTGACCGTCGTCCAGGGGAGCCGCGTCCGGCTGCGGCCGAGGGCGCACGGCACCGACCCGCACGACCGGTTCCTCGACGGCCGGACCGCGCGCGTCGAGGCGGTGCTGCATGACGTGGACGACGCCGTCCACCTGGCCGTCACCCTCGACGACGACCCCGCCGCCGAGCTGAACCAGTGGTACGGCCGGTTCCGCTACTTCGCGCCCGACGAGATCGAACCGCTGCCCTCCGGGCCGGTGCCCGCGGTCGGGGACGACCGGTGAGCGGCGCGGCGAAGGCGCGCGTGCTGGTCGCGGGCATCGGCAACGTGTTCCTCGGCGACGACGGGTTCGGCGTCGAGGTCGTCCGGCGGCTCGCGGGCACCGCGCTGCCCGCCGGCGTCGAGGCCGCCGACTACGGCATCCGCGGCGTCCACCTGGCCTACGAGCTGCTGAACGGCCGGCACGACACGCTCGTCATGGTCGACGCCGTGCCCGTCGACGGCCCGCCCGGCACCCTCGCCGTCATCGAGGTGGACCCGGCCGACATCGACGCCGCGGCCGCCGGCCTCGACCCGGCCGATCCGATCGCCCCGCCCGCCCTCGACGGCCACGGCATGGACCCGATGGCCGTCCTGCGGCTGCTGCGGCAGCTGGGCGGCGGCGTCGGCCGCGTCCTGGTGGCCGGCTGCCGGCCCGGAAGCCTCGACGAGGGCATCGGGCTGTCCGCGCCGGTCGAGGCGGCGCTCGGCGAGGCCGTCCGGCTGGTGACCCGGCTGGCATGCGACGAGGCAGACCGCGCGGTGGGCACCGCCACGACCCAAGGGAGCCGCTGATGGACGCCATCGACCTGCTGAAGCACGACCACCGGATGGTGGAGCAGCTGTTCCGCGACCACCGGTCGGCGGCGACGCCGGCGCAGCGCAAGGCCGTGCTGGAGATCCTCGTCCGCGAGCTGTCCAAGCACGCCGCGGTGGAGGAGCTGCTGTTCTACCCGTTCGCGGGCCGGGCCGTCGGCCGCGAGGAGGAGATCAAGCGGCATCTGCAGGAGCACATGACGATCAAGCGGCTGCTCGCCGAGCTGGACTCCGCGCGCGGCGACGGGGAGCGCGCCGGGCCCGTCCTGGCGGCCCTCCGCGAGGCCGTCGCCGAGCACATCCGCGAGGAAGAGGAGCAGCTCATGCCCGAGGTGCGCGCCGCGGCCGATGAGGACGAGCTCCGCGAGCTCGGCGCCGAGCTGGAGCGCGCCAAGCGGCGCGCGCCGACCCGGCCGCACCCGTCCGCGCCGGACCGGCCGCCGGCGCTGGCGATGGCGGCGCCGGTCGCCGCCGCCTACGACCGCCTCCGGGACCGGCTGCAGAGCCGGCCCCGCACGTGAGCCGCCGGACGACACCCAGGAGGGACACGTCATGACCAGCGAGAACGGTTTCGAGGAGATCCACGTCCTGTGGATCTCGGAGGGCATGAGCTGCGACGGCGACACCGTGTCGGTGACGGCGTCCGGGCAGCCGGCGATCGAGGACGTCGTGAACGGGCTCATCCCGGGCCTGCCGAAGGTGCACCTGTACAACAAGGTGCTGTCGCCGACCGTCGGCGGTGAGGAGTTCCTCGCGCCGTTCCGGGCGGCGGCGCGCGGCGACCTCGAGCCGTTCATCTTCGTGCTCGAGGGTTCGGTGCCCAACGAGAAGATCAACGGGGACGGGTACTGGAGCTCGTTCGGCAACCACCCGGACACCGGCGAGCCGCTGACGCTGAACTGGTGGATCGACCGGCTCGCGCCGCGCGCGTGGGCGGTCGTCGCGGCCGGGACCTGCGCCGCCTACGGCGGCATCCACGCGATGGCCGGCAACCCGACCGGCTGCATGGGCCTCGCCGACTACCTCGGCGCGGACTTCCGGTCGGCGGGCGCGCTGCCGATCGTCAACGTGCCGGGCTGCCCCGTCCAGCCCGAGAACTTCATGGAGACCCTGACCTGGGTGCTGCGGCACGCCGCGGGCGGCGCTCCGCCGCCGCCGCTGGACGACATGCTCCGCCCCCAGTGGATCTTCGGCAGGACGGTCCACGAGGGCTGCGACCGCGCCGCCTACTACGAGCAGGGCGACTTCGCCAAGGACTACAACTCGCCGAAATGCCAGGTGAAGGTGGGCTGCTGGGGCCCGGTGGTGAACTGCAACGTGCCGAAGCGCGGCTGGATGGGCGGCGTCGGCGGCTGCCCGAACGTCGGCGGCATCTGCATCGGCTGCACCATGCCGGGCTTCCCGGACAAGTTCATGCCGTTCATGGACACCCCGCCGGGCGGCAGCCTCTCCTCGATGATGATCAAGCCGTACGGCGCGTTCATCCGGCGGATGCGCGGGATCACCAACGACACCCTGAACCGCGAGCCGAAGTGGCACCACGACCGCGAGGTGCTGACCAGCGGCTACGACCCGCGCTGGCGTCCCTAGGGGAGAGGACCCGTTCGATGGCAACGTCCGTTACGTCCAAGCAGAAGGCTCTCGGGAAACCGGAGCAGCTCGTCGAGATGTCGTGGGACCCGATCACCCGCATCATCGGCAACCTCGGCATCTACACGAAGATCGACTTCGCGAACCGGCGGGTCGCCGAATGCCACAGCACCTCGTCGCTGTTCCGCGGCTACTCGGTCTTCATGAAGGGCAAGGACCCGCGCGACGCCGGGTTCATCACCAGCCGGATCTGCGGCATCTGCGGCGACAACCACACCACCTGCTCGGTGTACGCGCAGAACATGGCCTACGGCATCAAGAACCCGCCGCTGGCCGAATGGATCATCAATCTCGGCGAGGCCGCCGAGTACATGTTCGACCACACGATCTTCCAGGACAACCTCGTCTTCGTCGACTTCTGCGAGGCGATGGTCAAGGACACCAACCCGAGCGTGCTGAAGAAGGCGAAGACCGCCGAGGCGCCGAACGCGGCCGTCCACGGGTACCGGACGATCGCCGAGATCATGGCGGCCTTCAACCCGTTCGAGGGCGAGGTCTACAAGGAGGCGCTGCAGGTCAGCCGGATCACCCGGGAGATGTTCTGCCTGATGGAGGGGCGGCACGTCCACCCGTCGACGGTCTATCCGGGCGGCGTCGGGACGATGCCGACCCCGACGCTGTTCACCGACTACCTGTCCCGGCTGATGCGCGTCATCGACTTCATCAAGAAGTCCGTGGCGATGAACGACGACGTCTTCGACTTCTTCTATGAGGCGCTCCCCGGATATGAGGAGGTCGGGCGGCGCCGCATTCTGCTGGGCTGCTGGGGCGCCTTCCAGGATCCCGACGTGGTCGACTACCGGTACGAGACGATGGACCGGTGGGGAAAGGCGATGCACGTCACGCCGGGCGTCGTCGTCGACGGGGAGCTCGTCACCACGAACCTGGTCGACATCAACCTCGGCATCCGCATTCTCCTCGGCAGTTCCTTCTATGACGACTGGGTGAACGAGGATCCGTTCGTCACCCGCGACCCGCTCGGCAACCCGGTCGACATGCGCCATCCGTGGAACCAGACGACGCTTCCCGTCCCGCAGAAACGCGATTTCGGCGACAAGTACAGCTGGGTGATGAGCCCGCGCTGGAAGCACCCGCAGACGGGCGAGCACCTGGCGCTGGACACCGGCGGCGGGCCGTTCGCGCGGCTCTACACGACCGCGCTGGCGAACCTGGTCGACACCCCGTACGTGAAGGCGACCGGGTCGAGCGTGCGGATCTCGCTGCCGAAGGGCGAGAAGCTGCCCGAGACGACCCTCGAATGGCGCATCCCGCAGTGGTCCAACGCGATCGAGCGCGACCGGGCCCGGGTGTACTTCGTCGCGTACGCGGCGGCGATGGCGCTGCACTTCGTCGAGCAGGGCCTCGGCCTCGTGCACGCAGGCGAGACCAAGATCTTCGAGGACTTCGAGGTGCCCGACGAGGGGATCGGCTGCGGCTTCCACGAGGCGGTGCGCGGCGTGCTGTCCCACCACCTCGTCATCAAGGACAAGAAGATCGCGAACTACCACCCGTACCCGCCGACGCCGTGGAACGGCAGCCCGCGCGACATCTACGGCACGCCCGGCCCGTACGAGGACGCCGTCCAGGACATGCCGATCTTCGAGGAGAACGGCCCGGACGACTTCCGCGGCATCGACATCATGCGCGCCGTGCGCAGCTTCGACCCGTGCCTGCCGTGCGGCGTGCACATGTACCTGGGCAAGGGCCGGACGCTGCAGAAGGTCCACTCGCCGATGTTCGGCCAGAACAATGCCTGACCCCGGGGCCGCGGGCGCCGCGCCGCGCGGGCCGCACCGGCTCGGCGGCGCGGAGGTCGCCGAGCGGCTCGCCCGGCTCGACGAGACGCTCGCCGGGCTGGAGCGCACGCCCGGCGCGACCGCCGAGACCGCCATGGCCGCCGTCACGACCCTCGCCGAGGTGTACGGGGAGGCGCTGGCGCGCGTCATGGACCGCGTCGCGGGGGAGCCGCGGACCGTCGAGGCGCTGCTCGGCGACGAGCTGCTTGGGCACCTGCTCGTCCTGCACGACGTGCATCCCGAACCGGTCGAGCGCCGCGTCGCCCGGGCGCTGGAGGGCCTGCGGCGGCAGGGCGTCACCGCCGAACTCGCCGGCCTCGACGGCGGCACGGTACGGATCCGGACGGCGGGCGGCTGCGGCTGCGGCGCCGGAGGGACCGAGGAGGCCGTGCGGGAGGCGGTCCTCGCCGTGGCGCCCGAGGCGTCGCGCGTGGAGTTCACCGGACCGCCGCCGACCGCGCCCGCGTTCGTCCCGGTGGACGCGCTGCTGCGGCCGCCGGTCCCGGCGGCGGACGGCGCGCCGTGACCGCCGGCGCCTTCGCTCGCCTCGTCGAGCGCGCGTCCGCCGGGGGACGGGACACCGCCGACGCGTGCACGCTGTGCGCGGCGCCCGTCGGCGACGTCCACGCCCACCTCGTCGAGGAGCGCAGCGGCAAGCCGCTCTGCGCCTGCCGCGCCTGCGCGCTGCTGTTCGAACAGGGCGCGGCGGGGCAGGGAAGCTACCGGCTCGTCCCCGACCGCAGGATCCGGCTCACCGGCGTCCGGGCCGCCGACCTCGGCGTCCCCGTCGGCCTGGCGTTCTTCGTCGTGGAGCCGGACGGCGCCGTGACGGCCCGCTACCCGAGCCCCGCCGGCGCCACCGCCTGGTCCGTGGACCAGGACGCCTGGGCCGCCGCCACCGCGGGCTGCGCCGAACTGGCGTCGATCCGGCCCGCCACCGAGGCGCTCCTCGTCAACACCGCCAAGGGCGCCGCCGAGCAGTGGCTGGTGCCGGTCGACGACTGCTTCCGGCTGGTCGGCGCCGTCCGCCGCGCGTGGACCGGGCTGTCGGGGGGAGACCGCGTACAGGCCGAGATCGAAGCGTTCTTCGCCGGCCTGGCCGAGCGCCGCGCCGGCGGGGACCGGGCGGCGCAGCAGAACCGGAAGGGGGAAGGGTGATGGCCGAGATCCGCGTGGGGAAGCCGGACGTCCGGCTCGACCTGCCCTCGCACACCAAGGGCGTGCACCAGGGCAACAAGACGGGCGCCTACCGGCACGAGGCGGGGCACCACCTGGACGGCACCGCCGACGCGCGGCGCTCGACCGGGATCCGGCCGAAGCGGCGGAACCCGATCCTGCCGATCATGCCGAACCTGCCGCCCGGCTGACACCGAGAGGGGAGCGCGACCATGGGGAACCGGTCACGGACGTGCAAGAGAGCGGGCGGACGGCGGACGGCGGCGATCGCGGCGGCGTGCGTGGCCGCCGCCGGGCTCGCCGCGCTGTTCTGGAAGGAGTTTCCGGCCGCGGTCCGCTACATCAAGATCGAGCGGATGTGACCGCTGCCGGCGGGGGCGGGCACGGACCGCCCCCGCCGGCGTGCGCGTCATCTCCGTAGCCCGGACGTTTCCCGCCATGAGGCCAGGAACGCGCCGAGCACGCCTTCGAGGCGGGCCAGACCGGCCATCCGCGCGTCCAGGTCGTCCAGCCCCTCCGCGGTGAGCTCGTAGTGCCGCCGGGCGGGTCCCGACCCGGACGGGACGAGCCGCGAGGTCAGCAGCCGCTCGCGTTCGAGGCCGCGCAGCACCCGGTACACGTGCCCGGGCTCGGCGTCCATCACGCCCGTGCCCGCGAGCCGCTCGATGAGGTCGTAGCCGTGGCCGGGCCGCTGGTGGATGAGCAGCAGCAGGAAGAGCCGAAGCAGGCTGCCGACCTCACCGCCGCACACACGTCCTCCCTCGGAACCGGAACCGCCGCCGAACCGCAGCCGCCGGCCGCTACGAGGACAGGCCGGGCGGCGTAGGCGTGGCGATCTCCGCCTCCTCCGGCGGCTCCAGCGGCGGATAGTGCAGGTCGAACGCCGGGCGCATCGAGCGGATCCGCGGCATCGCCTCGAAGTTGTGCCGCGGCGGCGGGCACGAGGTCGCCCACTCCAGCGAGCCGCCGTAGCCCCACGGGTCGTCCACGCCGACGGGCACGCCGCGCTTGTGCGTCCGGTAGATGTTCCACAGGAACGCGAAGGTGGACGCGCCGAGGACGAACGCGCCGATCGACGACACGAGGTTCAGCGTCGCGAACTCCTTGGGGTAGTCCGCGATGCGGCGCGGCATGCCTTCGGCGCCGAGCCAGTGCTGGACGAGGAAGGTCGTGTGGAACCCGGCGAACAGCGACCAGAAGTGGATCTTTCCCCAGGTCTCGTCGAGCTTCTTCCCGGTCATCTTCGGCCACCAGAAGTAGAAGCCGCCGAACATCGCGAACACCACCGTGCCGAACAGCACGTAGTGCATGTGGGCCACGACGAAGAACGAGTCGGTGAGGTGGAAGTCCATGGCCGGCGACGCCAGGATCACCCCGGTGAGGCCGCCGAACAGGAACGTCACCAGGAACCCGATCGCCCACAGCATCGGGGTCTCCAGGGAGATCTCGCCCTTCCACATCGTGCCGACCCAGTTGAAGAACTTGATGCCGGTCGGCACCGCGATCATGAACGAGGTGATCGAGAAGAACGGCAGCAGCACCTGCCCGGTCGCGAACATGTGGTGCGCCCAGACGGTCATCGACAGACCGGTGATGCTGATGGTGGCGGCGACCATGCCGAGGTAGCCGAAGATGGGCTTGCGCGCGAACACCGGGATGATCTCGGTGACGATGCCGAAGAACGGCAGCGCCACGATGTAGACCTCCGGATGGCCGAAGAACCAGAACAGGTGCTGCCACAGCAGCGCGCCCCCGGACGCGCCGTCGTAGACGTGCGCGCCGAACTTGCGGTCGGCCTCCAGCGCGAACAGCGCCGACGCCAGCACCGGGAACGCGATGATGACCATCAGGCTGGTCAGCAGCACGTTCCAGGTGAAGATCGGCATCCGGAACATCAGCATGCCGGGCGCCCGCATCGTGATGATGGTGGTGATCAGGTTGACGCCGGTCAGCGTCGTCCCGACCCCCGACACGATCAGGCCCATGACCCACATGTCCTTGCCCAGGCCGGGCGAGAAGGTCGACGAGGTCAGCGGCGAGTAGGCGAACCAGCCGTAGTCGGCCGCGCCGCCCGGCATCAGGAACCCCGCCACCACGATGATCGCGCCGAACAGGAACAGGTAGTAGGTCAGCGCGTTCAGCCGCGGGAACGCCACGTCCGGGGCGCCGATCTGCAGCGGCATGATCACGTTGGCGAAGCCGAGGAACAGCGGCGTCGCGAACAGCAGCAGCATGATCGTGCCGTGCATGGTGAACAGCTGGTTGTACTGCAGCTCGTCCATCACCTGCAGGCCCGGCCGCATCAGCTCGGCGCGCATCAGCATGGCCATCAGCCCGGCGACCAGGAACAGCGCGAAGGACGTCGTCAGGTACAGGTAGCCGACCATCTTGTGGTCGGTCGTCGCCAGCACGTTGCCGATCCGCGTCCCGAGGCCGTGCCGTTCCAGCGCCTCCTCGGCGCTGGTGTCGGCTGCCTCCTCGACCGCCGTCATCCGGCCCCCCTCCCGCTGCCGTGCCTACACCGGGCAGTAGCCGGAGAAAGCCCACGTCAAACGCCGTGCACCGCCTGATCATCGTCATGGGGCGGGCACGGCGCCGGAGCGGATCCGGCCGCACGCAGGCCCCCGCCGCCGCGGCACCGATACGCTCTTGCCCGAGATCGAGGACGACCGGCCGGACGGCGGGCGGCCCGCCCGCCCCCGTCCGGCATGACCCGGAGGGGGCGCCGTGGAGCTGTCCGGTATCGGTGTATGGAGCCAGCAGCTGCGTTACGGGGACGCTGCGGAGGCGGCGGAGGCCGCCGCGGAGCTGGAGGAACTGGGGTACCGCGCGATGTGGGTGCCCGACATCGGGGGACCGGTGTTCGACGCGGTCGGGAACCTGCTCGGCGCGACCCGGGACGCGGTCGTCGCGACCGGCATCCTGAACCTGTGGATGCACGCGCCCGAGGACGCCGCCGCGTCGTTCGCCGCGCTGACCGACGCGCACGGCGACCGTTTCCTGATGGGCATCGGGGTGAGCCACGCGCCGCTGGTCGACGCCGCGGAGCCCGGCCGGTACCGCAGGCCGCTCGCGGCGATGTCGGAGTTCCTCGACGGCCTCGACGCGGCGGCGCGGCCCGTCCCGCAGGGGAGCCGGGTGCTCGCCGCGCTCGGCCCGAAGATGCTGGAGACGGCGGCGAAGCGGGCCCGCGGCGTGCACCCCTACCTCGTCCCGCCCGAGCACACCCGGCTCGCCCGCGAGGCCGTCGGCGACGGGCCGCTCGTGGTACCGGAGCAGACGGTCGTCCTGTGCTCGACGCGCGAGCAGGCGCGCGAGATCGGGGCGGACTGGCTGCGCTCCTACCTCGGCCTGCCGAACTACGCGGGCAACCTGCTGCGGCTCGGGTTCACTCAGGAGGACGTCGACGCGGTGAGCGACCGGCTGTTCGACGCCCTGATCGCCTGGGGCGACGAGGAGGCGATCCGGCGGCGGGTGGACGAGCACCGCGCGGCCGGCGCCGACCACGTCTGCGTGCAGGTGCTCACGGCGGACGGCAACGCGTTCCCACGCGAGGAATGGCGCCGCCTGGCCCCCGCGCTGCGCTGACGCCCCGCTTGGCGCCTGACGCGCGGGGTGTCACGCTGGGCTGATGCGGATACTCGTCATCGGCGCGGGGATCATCGGGGCCGCGCTGGCCGACCGGCTCGCCCGCCCGGCGGGCGGGCCGGGCGGGCCGGGCGCGGCGACGAGGTGACGGTCGTCGAGGAGCGGCGGCCCGGCGCCGGGACGTCCGGGACCAGCTACGCGTGGCTCAACGCCAACGACCCCGCCGACCCGGTCTACCACCGGTTCCGGACGGCGGCGCTGCGGACCTGGCGCGACCTCGCCGCCGGGTTCGGCGGGCCGTCCTGGTACCGGCTCGCGGGCAACACCGCGTGGGCGGTGACGGCGGACGAGAAGGCGCGGCTGGCGGCGCGGGTCGATGGACTGGACCGCCTCGGCTACGCCGCCCGCCTGATCGGCCCGGATCAGCTGCGCGAGCTGGAACCGGCCGTCCGCGTCCCGGACGACGCGCTGATCGCGCACTATCCCGACGAGGGTTACGTGCACGGCGGCATGGCCGCGCAGGCGCTCGCTCTGCGGGCGCAGGAGTCGGGCGCCCGCATCCTCACCGGGCACCGCGCGGTCGCCCTGAACGTCGACGGCGGACGCGCCACCGGGGCACGCCTCGACGACGGCCGGGACCTGGACGCCGACCTCGTGATCTGCGCCGCCGGCCCGCACGCCCCCGCGCTGCTGGCCACCGCCGGGATCACGCTGCCGCTGGTCGACCCGTCCGCGCCCGGCTCGGCGGCGCCGTGCCTCGTCGCCCGGACGACGTCCGCGCCTGGCGCCCTGAACGGGCTGGTGCACAGCCCCGAACTGTCGGTTCGTCCGGCGGAGAACGGCGGGCTCGTCCTGGAGGCCGACGACATCGACGCGGGCGTCGACGACTCGGTCACGGCGGAGCGGATCGAGGCCGTGGGAACCGAACTCCTCGCCCGCGCCCGCGCGCTCATCCCCGGCCTGACCGCGCAGGTCGCCGAGGTGCGGCGCTGCGTGCGGCCGCTGCCGGCCGACGGCTACCCGCTCGTCGGCCCGCAGATCCCCGGCCTCTACACCGTCGTGACGCACAGCGGCATCACGCTCGGCCCGCACCTCGCCGAGCTCGTCGCCGCGGAGATCCACGGCCGTCCCGCCGAGGCGCTCGGGCCCTACCGGCCCGGCCGCTGACCCCGCCGGCCGCGGCTCAGCCGTACGCGATCAGCACGGCGGGATCCTCCACGCAGTCGGCCACGTAGCGCAGGAACCCGCCGGCCGCGCCGCCGTCGCAGACCCGGTGGTCGAACGTGAGCGACAGCTGCGTGATCTTGCGCGGCACGACCGCTCCGTCGTGCACCCACGGCCGGTCGACGACGCGACCGACGCCGAGCAGCGCCGCCTCCGGATGGTTGATGATGGGCGTGGAGCCGTCGACGCCGAACACCCCGTAGTTGTTGAGCGTGAACGTGCCGCCGGTCAGCACCTCGGGCGGCAGCTTCCCTTCCCGGGCGAGGCCGGTGAGCCGGGCCAGCTCCGCGGCGAGCTCCTCCGTCGTCATCAGGTGCGCGTCCCGCACGACCGGGACGACGAGCCCCCGGTCGGTCTGCGCGGCGAAGCCGAGGTTGATCCGCCCGTGCCGGACGATCTCGGCGCGGCCGGTGTCGACCGAGGAGTTCAGCTCCGGGAACCGGCGCAGCCCGGACACGCAGATGCGGGCGAGCAGCGCCAGCAGCCCGATGCCGAGGTCCGGGCGGGTGCGGCGCAGCGCGTCCTTCACCGCGAGCAGCCCGGTGGCGTCGACGTCCACCCAGGTGGTGGCATCGGGGATCTCCGTGCGGCTGCGGGTGAGCTTGTCGGCGACCGCCCGGCGCAGGCCGCGCAGCGGGATGCGCTCGTCCGCGAGCCCGGCCGGCTCTCTGGGCGCCGCCGTCTCGGGTGCGGGCTGCGGGGACGCGGCCTGCGGGGGCGCGGCGGCGGCGATGGCCTGCTCGACGTCGCGGCGCAGGATCACGCCGCGCGGTCCGGTCGGAGTGACGGCGCCGATGTCCACGCCGTGCTCGCGGGCGATCCTGCGCACGAGCGGCGAGATCACGCGTGGCGCGCGCAGCGGGTGAGCCGCCGCGGGCGTCTCCCCGGCGGGCCGGGCCCGGCCGCGCCGCCGCCTGCGCGCGCCCGACGCGCCGCCCGTCCCGTAGCCGATCAGGACATTGCCCGATCCCGCTTGCTCCTCCTCGCGGTACCGCGCCGCGGCGGCCTGCTCGGGAACCTCCGCCTCCTGCTCCGCGCCGGCGGGGCCGACCTCGATGAGCGGTTCGCCGACGCCGAGCACCGTCCCCGGCCCGGCGTGCAGCTTCAGCACCGTCCCGGCGAACGGGACCGGCACCTCGACGGCGGCCTTGGCGGTCTCGACCTCCACCACGACCTGGTCGACCTCGACGGCGTCGCCGACCGCGACCTTCCATTCCAGGACCTCGGCCTCGGTCAGGCCCTCGCCGAGGTCGGGCAGGCGGAACACCCGCACCGCGAGCGCGGTCGTCACGATGCCTCCCGCGCCAGGTGCAGGACGTCCGGCTCGTCGTCGAACTGGAGCCGGTCGACGGCGTCGAGGACGCGGTCGGCGTCCGGCAGGTGCGAGCGCTCCAGCTTCGGCGGCGGGTAGGGGATGTCGAACCCGCTCACCCGCAGCACCGGCGCGGCCAGCGAGTGGAAGCAGCGCTCCTGGACGCGCGCCGCGATCTCCGCGCCGACGCCCGCGAACCCCTGCGCCTCCTGGACCACCACGCACCGGCCCGTCTTGCGGACCGACGCCGCGACGGTCTCGTCGTCGAACGGGACGATCGACCGGAGGTCCACGACCTCCAGGGAACGGCCGTCCTGGGCCGCCGCCTCGGCCGCCTCCAGGGCGACGGAGACGCTCGGCCCGTAGGCGACGAGCGTCGCGTCCGTCCCGGTGCGGCGCACCGCCGCCCGCCCGATCCCGGTGGGCCGCCGGTCCGCCGGCGAGACCTCGCCCGCGGCCCAGTACAGCCGCTTGGGCTCCATGAACACCACCGGGTCGGGGTCGTTGACGGCGTCGCGCAGCAGCCAGTACGCGTCGTCCGGCGTGGCGGGGGTGACCACCTTCAGGCCGGGGGTGTGCGCGTAGTACGCCTCGCTGGAGTCGCAGTGGTGCTCGACGCCGCCGACGCCGCCCGCGAACGGGATGCGGATCACCATCGGCATCGGCAGCGCGCCGCGGGTGCGGTTGCGCATCTTCGCCACGTGCGAGGCGATCTGCTCGAACGCCGGGTAGGCGAACGCGTCGAACTGCATCTCCACGACGGGGCGGAACCCGCCCATCGCCATGCCGACCGCGAGCCCGACGATGCCCGCCTCGGCGAGCGGGGTGTCGAAGCACCGGTCCTCGCCGAACTCGGCGGTCAGCCCGTCGGTGATGCGGAAGACGCCGCCCAGCGGGCCGACGTCCTCGCCGAACACCAGGACCCGCTCGTCCTCGCGCAGCGCGTCCCGCAGCGCGGCGTTGAGCGCCCGCGCCATGGTCGTCTCCGCCGTCCCGGCGGTCGTCGTCGCGGTCATCTCAGTCCTCCTCGGCGGCGAGTTCGGACGCCAGCAGGTCGCGCTGCTCGCGCAGCTGCGGCGTGGGCTCGGCGAAGACGTGCTCGAACAGGTCCATCGGTCCGGGCGCATGCTCGGGGTCGGCGTTCAGCGCGTCGCGGACCCCGGCGGCGAACGCCTCGGCGGCCTCGTGCGCCGCCGCGACCTCCGCGTCGTCCAGCACGCCCCGGCCGCGCAGGTAGGTCTCCAGACGCGCGAGGGGATCGGCCGCCTCCCACCGCTCGACCTCGCCGTCCTCCCGGTAGCGGGTGGCGTCGTCGGCGTTGGTGTGCGCGTCCATCCGGTAGGTGTGCGCCTCCACCAGCGACGGTCCGCCGCCCGAACGCGCGTACTCCACTGCCGAGGCCAGGACGGACAGCACCGCGACGAGGTCGTTGCCGTCCACCTGCTCGGAGCGGACGCCGTAGCCGACGCCCTTGTAGGCGAGTGCGGGCGCGGCGGTCTGCTTGGCCAGCGGCACCGAGATCGCGTACCGGTTGTTCTGCACGAAGAACACCACGGGCGCCTTCCGGACCGCCGCGTAGTTGAGCGCCTCGTGGAAGTCGCCCTCGCTGGTGCCGCCGTCCCCGACGAAGGCCATCACGACGCCGTCCTCGCCCTTGCGCCGCAGGGCCTCCGCCATCCCGACCGCGTGGAGCGTCTGCGTGGCGAGCGGGGTGCACTGCGGCGCGACGCGCACCGCGGCGGGGTCGTACCCGCAGTGCCAGCCGCCCTGCAGCAGCGTCAGCACCTCGGCGGGATCGAGGCCGCGCGCGACCAGCGCCACCGAGTCGCGGTAGGTGGGGAACAGCCAGTCGGCGTCGCGGAGCGCGAGGACGCCGCCGATCTGGCACGCCTCCTGGCCGCGGCTCGACGGGTACACCGCGAGCCGGCCCTGCCGGGTCAGCGCGGTCGCCTGCCGGTCGAAGCGGCGGCCGAGGACCATCCGGCGGTAGGCGTCCAGCAGCTCGCCGTCGGCGGGCGCCGTCCGGCCCGCGGGGGGCTCGACGGCGGTGCCGTCCTCGGCGACGAAGCGGACCGGGACGGCGGACGGGAGGAGCTCGTCGACCGCCGGGTTCCGGTCGCGCCCGGTCGCCGGCGCCGTCTTCCGAGCCGCCTCCCGCACCGTCTTCCGGGCCGTCTTCCGCACTGGCTCCCGTACGGTCGTGGGCTTCCGCACCGGCATGGCGCGCCTCGCTCTCTCTGGACGCTTGTCGTCCACAGCGTCCGCTCCGGCGACCATCCGTTCAAGACATGGCGGATAATGAGCGACAAGTGGCTACGAAATGGGCGAATGGAGGGCCGAATGTCGATCGAAGACGCCGCGGACGGCGCCTGGCCGGGACGTTCTGCCGGACGGCTCGACGCGGTCGACCGCGCGATCATCGCCGAGCTGCTGCGCGACGGCCGGATCTCGGTGCGCGCCCTCGCCGAGAACGTGCACGTGTCGCGCGCCAACGCCTACGCCCGGCTCACCCGGCTGATGGACGACGGCGTGATCACCGGGTTCACCGCGGAGCTGGCGCCGCACCGGGCGGGCCTCGGCACCAGCGCGTACGTCTCGATCACCATCGAGCAGAACTCCTGGCGGGCCGTGTCGGCCGGGCTCAAGGAGATCGCCTACGTCGAGCACTTCGCGATGCTGGGCGGCGACTTCGACGTGCTCGCCCTGGTCAGGGCGCCCGACAACGCGGCGCTCCGGCATGTCGTGCTGGAGCGCATCCAGGACATCCCCGGCGTCCGCGCCACCCGCACCTGGCTGGTGTTCGACGAGGCCCGCGGCCGCGGCGCAGCCTGGGGGACGCCTCCGGGCGGGTGAGACGCGGCCGCCGCCCGCCTCGTCCGGGACGAGGGGGCGGCGGCCCTTGCATGCTCCGGCGTGCTCCGGCGTGCTCCGGCGTGCTCCGGCGTGCTCCGGAGCGTTCCGGTCAGCCCAGCGTCTCGTGGACCTCGCCGGAGAACATCGTCGTGGAGGCGACGTCGTACTTCGCCGCGTCCTCGGCCGCCGCGGCCATCTGCGGGCTGCCCAGCGCCGCGTTGAGGGCGTCGCCGTCCTCGAACCACAGGTCCGCGACCAGGTAGGGGGCGTCGGTGCCGAGCGCCCGGGGGTGCGTCAGGGTGAAGGACTTCAGCCCGGGCAGCGCGTGCACCAGCGGGACGTGCGTGCTGCGGTAGCGCTCGTCGAACGCGGCCGGGTCGGCGGGGGCGAAGTACTGGACGGTGAGGCGGTGCATGGCGGTCCTCCACGGTGGATGCGGCCGGTCGGGTCCGGCTGACCTCACCGTAGCCCGCGGCCCCGGACCGCTCCGGCGGCGGTCCCGGCCGTTTCGTCCCCGACTGTTGCGCGGAGGCGCCGCCGCGTGCGACCGTATTACTGACCGAACGATAAGTAATTCGTTCGACCGGTGAGGAGGGGACATGACGACGACCCCCGCGGACCCCGCGCCGCCGGACGCGGCGCAGGAGCGGTTCGACGCGACCATCGCGCGGGGCGACCGCATCGAGCCCCGCGACTGGATGCCGGACGGCTACCGCCGCACCCTCGTCCGCCAGATCGCCCAGCACGCGCACTCGGAGATCATCGGGATGCAGCCGGAGGGCAACTGGATCGGCCGCGCGCCGTCCCTGCGCCGCAAGGCGATCCTGCTGGCCAAGGTGCAGGACGAGGCCGGCCACGGGCTGTACCTGTACTCGGCGTGCGAGACCCTCGGCGTCTCCCGGGCCGAGCTGACGGAGATGCTGCTCAGCGGCCGGCAGAAGTACTCCTCGATCTTCAACTACCCGACGCTGTCCTACGCCGACGTCGGCACGATCGGCTGGCTCGTCGACGGCGCCGCGATCTGCAACCAGGTGCCGCTGTGCCGCACCTCCTACGGGCCCTACGGCCGCGCGATGATCCGCATCTGCAAGGAGGAGTCCTTCCACCAGCGGCAGGGCTACGAGCTGCTCATGACGATGACGCGCGGCACGGACGGGCAGCGCGCGATGGTGCAGGAGTCGGTCGACCGGTTCTGGTGGCCGTCGCTGATGATGTTCGGCCCGCCGGACGCCGAGTCGCCGAACAGCGCCCGGTCGATGGCGTGGGGCGTCAAGCGCAACTCCAACGACGAGCTGCGGCAGAAGTTCGTCGACATGACGGTCCCGCAGGCCGACGCCCTCGGCGTGACGCTCCCCGACCCGGACCTGCGCTGGAACGAGGAGCGCGGCCACTACGACTTCGGCGAGCCGGACTGGACGGAGCTCGCCGAGGTGATCCGCGGGAACGGGCCGTGCAACGAGCAGCGGATGGCGCACCGCCGCGCCGCCCACGACGACGGCGCCTGGGTGCGCGAGGCCGCGACGGCGTTCGCGGAGCGGTCCGCCGCGCGGGCGCGGGAGGAGGCACGATGAGCGGCGACCGGCGCGAATGGCCGCTGTACGAGGTGTTCGTCCGCGGCAAGCGCGGCCTCAACCACGTGCACGTCGGCTCGCTGCACGCCCCCGACGACGTGATGGCGCTGCGGCACGCCCGCGACGTCTACACGCGGCGCAACGAGGGCGTGAGCATCTGGGTCGTGCGGGCCGACGCGATCACCGCGTCCAGCCCCGACGAGAAGGACCCGCTGTTCTCGCCCAGCGGCGACAAGGTCTACCGGCACCCGACGTTCTACGAGATCCCCGAGAACGTCCCGCACATGTGAGGGCGGACCACCATGAGCGACGACCTTCTGAACAGCGACCTCGGCGGCGTGTTCGACGGCCTGGCGGGCGGCGGCGACTCCTCGCAGTGGGCGTTCGGCACCGGCTTCGAGGACCCCCTCGCCGGCGTCGACACCACCGTGCCGGACGGTGTCGCCGGCGCCGACCTCGCCGCGTACTGCCTGATGCTCGGCGACGACGCGCTGGTCATGTCGCAGCGCCTCTCGGAGTGGTGCAGCCGCGCCCCCGACCTCGAAGAGGACATCGCGCTGGCGAACACCGCCCTCGACCTGCTCGGGCAGGCGCGGCTGCTGCTGACGCGGGCGGCCGCCGCCGACCCCGGCGCCGTCCCGGCCCTGCCGGAGGGCTCCCCGGTGCCCGGCGAGGACGCGCTCGCGTTCTTCCGCGAGGCGGGGGAGTTCCGCAACGTCCGCCTCGCCGAGGTGCCGAACGGCGACTTCGCGCACGTCGTCGTCCGCCTGCTGCTGTTCTCGGTGGCCCGGCTCGCGCTGCTGGAACGGCTCCGCGCGAGCACCGACGGGGTGCTGGCGGCGGTGGCCGCCAAGGGCGCCAAGGAGGTCACCTACCACCGCGACTGGGCGGGGCGCTGGTTCCTCACCCTGGCGCAGGGCACCGAGGAGTCGCGCCGCAGGCTCCTCGCGGCCTTGGACGCGCTGTGGCCGCTCCAGTCCGAGATGGTCACCGCGCACCCCCTCGAAACGTCCCTCGCCGAGGCCGGTGTCGGCGTCGACCCCGCGTCCGTCCGCGGCGAGGTCGACGCCGTCCTCGACCAGGTGCTGGCCGTCAGCGGCGTCGACCGGCCCGACCGCGCCCCCCTCGCCGGCATCGGCGGGCGGACGGGACGCGACGGCATGCACACCGAGGCGCTCAGCCGGATGCTCGCCGAGATGCAGGTCGTCGCGCGCGCACACCCGGGCGGCCGCTGGTGAGCGTCCGCGAGCGCGCCCTCGCGGCGGCCGGGCGGGTCCGCGACCCCGAGATGCCGATGCTCACCCTCGCCGACCTCGGCGTCCTGCGCGGCGTCGACGTCGAGCGCGACCCCGACGGCGGCGAGGCCCTCGTCGCCTCGATCACCCCGACCTACACCGGCTGCCCGGCCCTCGCGACGATGCGCGACGACCTCGTCCACCGGCTGAACGACGCGGGCTTCGCGCGCGTGCGGGTCCGCGTCGTGCTGGACCCGCCGTGGTCGAGCGACTGGATCTCCGAGCACGGCCGGGCCGCGCTGCGGGCGGCCGGCCTGTCACCGCCGGGGCCGGTCCGGCGCCCGACCGGGCCGCTCGGGCTCACCCTCGGGCCGACCCGCCGCGCCCCCGCCTGCCCTCGCTGCGGTTCCGCGGCCACCCGGCCGATCTCGGAGTTCGGCGCCACCGCCTGCAAGGCCCTGTACCGCTGCACCGACTGCCTCGAGCCGTTCGAGCACGTCAAGGAGATCTGACATGACCACCCTCGCGCCCGCGGCCGCGCCCGCCCGCAGGGCCGGCGCCTTCCACGCGCTGACCGTCGCGGCGGTCGACCGCCTCTGCGAGGACGCCGCCGCGATCACCTTCGCCGTCCCCGCCGAGCTGCGCGAGGCGTACGCCTTCCGCGCGGGCCAGTCCCTCACCCTGCGCCGCTTCGTCGACGGCCGGGAGGAGCGCCGCTCCTACTCGATCTGCGCGCCCGCCGGCGAGGCGCCGCGGATCGGCGTCCGGGAGATCCCCGGCGGGCTGTTCTCGTCCTGGCTGGTGAACGAGGTCGCACCGGGCACGCGCATCGAGGTGCAGACCCCCACCGGCTCCTGGCAGGCCGACCCTGCGCTGGGCGAACGGCACCTGTGCGTCGCCGCGGGCTCGGGCATCACCCCGATGCTGTCGGTCGCCTCCACGGTGCTCGCCCACCCCGGCGCGCAGGTGACGCTGCTGTACGGCAACCGGACGAGCCGCACCGTGATGTTCACCGAGGAGCTCGGCGACCTGAAGAACCGGTACGGGCCGCGGCTCCAGCTGGTCCACGTGCTGTCGCGCGAGCCGCGCGACGCCGAGCTGTTCTCCGGCCGCCTCGACCGCGACCGCCTCACCCGCCTGCTCACCGGCCTGGTCCCCGCCGAGGTCTTCGACCACGTCTGGCTCTGCGGGCCCCTGCAGATGGTCGAGGACGCGCGGTCCGTCCTCGCCGACCTCGCCGTCCCCGCGCAGGTGCACGTCGAACTGTTCTACGTCGACGCGCCGCCGCCGCAGCCACGGCGGGACGACGACACCGTGACCGGCGCGACGACCGAGCTGACCGTCGTCCTGGACGGCCTGCGCACGACGTCCCGGGTGTCCCGCGAGACGACCGTCTTGGAGGGCGCCCAGCGCACCCGCGCCGACCTGCCGTTCGCCTGCAAGGGCGGCGTCTGCGGGACGTGCCGCGCCCGCGTCCGGGAGGGCGAGGCGGACATGCGCCGCAACTACGCCCTCGAACCGTCCGAGGTCGACGCCGGATTCGTCCTGACCTGCCAGTCGTTCCCGACCGGCGACGCCGTGACGGTCGACTACGACGCCTGACCGACGCCCGGAGCGGAGCGCCAGCGGAGTGGAGGGCGGCGGTCAGGCCGCCTTTGCCGGGGTGGGGGGTGTTGTTCCCCACCCCCCACAGAGTCATTGACGGGCGTCTGGAGCGGGGCGGGTCTCGTGGCGGGCGAGGCCGTCGAAGGCGATGGCGGTGATGGCGTCGGCGACCGTCGCGGTGTCGTAGGCGCCGTCCGGGCGGTACCACTCGACGAGCGAGTTCACCATGCCGAACAGCAGCCTGCTGACCAGCGCGGGCGGCACGTCGGCGCGCAGGGAGCCTTCGGCGGCGGCGTCCGCGACCAGCTCGGCCAGGCGGTCGTCGATCCACCGGCGCCGCTCCAGCGCGGTCAGCTCCACCTCGCTGTTGCCCCTGACGCGCAGGAGCAGCGTGACGGTCGGCTGGTGCGCGACGAGGACCTCCACGCTGCGCCGCACCACCGCGCGCAGCCGCCCGTAGGCGGTCGTCCCCTCCTGCTCGCGGGACGCCTCCGCCACGGCGGCGGTGAGTTCGTCGAGGGCGTCGTCGAGGGCCTGGCCGAGCAGCTGCTCCTTGCCCGCGACGTGGTGGTAGATGGCGGGCTTGGTGAGGCCGAGCTCCCTGGCGAGGTCGCCCATGCTGGTGGCGTCGTAGCCTTTGCGGTTGAACAGCTCCACCGCGGCGCGCAGGATCGCCGCCTGGTCGTGGCCGGGACGGCCGCGCCGGCGGCGCGGAGTCGGTTCGGCCGGACCGGTCGTCGCCACGGACGCAGCATCTCACGGACGGCCGGACGCCCCGGCGCGGCGCCCGGCGGCACAGGTCAGACGTGCGCGCCCGCCGCGCGCAGCAGCTCGGCGATCTCCACCGAGCCGCGGTCGAGGGCGTGCCGCAGCGGCGTGACACCGTCGCCGTCGGGCAGGTTCACGTCCGCGCCCGCGTCGATCAGCAGCGTCACGATCTTCTGGTAGGGAGCCGTCCCGTCGCCGAGGACGACCGCCTCCAGCAGGGCCGTCCAGCCGAGCCGGTTGACGTGGTCCACGTCGATCCCGGTCGTGAGCACTTCGCGGACGTAGTCCACGTGGCCGCGCTCGCACGCCGGGATCAGCGCGACGCCCCCGTACCGGTTGGTCAGCGTCAGGTCGGGGCCGGCCCGCAGCAGCGCCCGGAGCATCGCGACGCTCCCGGTCACGCCGGTGACGAGGAAGGCGCTGTCGCTCTTGCGGTCCTGCAGGTCGGGGTCGGCGCCCGCGTCGACGAGGACGTCGGCGACCGCCACATGGTCGCGTTCGGCGGCGAGCTGCAGCGCGGTGCGCCCGTGCTCGTCGCGCGCGTCGGCGTCCGCGCCGTTCCGCAGCGCGGCGTGCGCGGCGGCGGCGTCACCGCTCCGCGCGGCGCGCAGTAGGTCCTGGTCGCTCATCTTCGTCTCCTTCGTCCGTTCGGCCCGCCCGGGCGGGCGCGGAGCCGTCCCGGCTCCGCGCACCGTCCCGCCGGATCGGCCGGAACCGTCAGCCGAGCTGCCCCTGCACGGCGCTGAGGCCGGCCTGCGCGATGCTCTCGTCGATGCTGCCCTGCGGCGCGCCGCCGACGCCGATCCCGGCGATCGGGGAGCCGGCGGAGGCGACCGGGACGCCGCCCGCGAGGAACAGCGTGCCGGGGATGTCGCGGACGCTCGGCCCGTTCCCGGTCGCGTTCTGGGTCAGCTTCGAGGTCGGCTGCCCGAACGAGACGGCGGTGAACGCCTTGCGCTTCGCCGACTCGACGGTCTGCGGGCCGGCGCCGTCGCCCTTGACGACCAGGCGCACGTCGCCGGACCGGTCGACGATCGCGACCGCGACGCGCTGCTTCTGCTTGGCGGCCTCCTTCTGCACGGCGGTCGCGATCCGCATGGCGGCGTCGGTGTTGAGGGTCCGGACGTCCTGGACGGCCTGCGGCGCCTTCGCGGGCGCCTTCACCGGCGCGGCGGTGGACGCGGACGCCCCGGCGGCGGACACGGCGACGGCGCCGGCGACGATGGCGACCCCGGCGGCCGCCCCCGCGAGCGTGCGGACGCGGATCCGCCGCTTCCCGGACTCCGGCGCGGCCTCGGTGTTCTGCTGCTTGCGCATGATGGTGCTCCTTCTGGTGCTGGTGGTCGATCCGTTGTCTTCGAGCCTCGCCGGGAACGGGCGCCGGCCCATCGCGGACCCGGTTGATCACGCGGATCGGATCGGTGCACGGCCGGATCAACCGATCGGACGATGCCGCCGGCCGCCGGGCGGGTGAGGCTGCTCGGGGAAGGCTTGCGCGGCGGCCCGCGCGGGGAGGGAGCAGAGGTGACGGGGAGCGAGCACCGGATACACCTCGCGATGCACGCGGGGTTCTTCCTGCTGCTCGCGGCGTCGGCGTCCCGGCTGGTGGTCAGGCACGGGCTGGGCGGCATGACCACGGTGTGGCTGGTGATGTGCGGCGTGACGGCCGTGGCGTACGCGGCGGGCGTCGCGGGCTGGGAGGCGTTCGGGCGCCGGGGACGGCTCGCCTGGCTGGCGGTCGTGATGCTGTTCTGGCTGGTGCTGGTCATCGCGGCGCCGAGCTTCGCCTGGTGCGCGATCCCGCTGTTCTTCCTCGCGCTGCGGCTGCTGTCGCCGCGCGCCGCGATCGTCACGGTCGTCGTGCTCACCGGTGCGGTGATCTTCGCGGAGATCTACCTCGCGGACCGGCTGGACCCGAGCCTGGTGCTCGCGCCGGTCGCGGTCGCCGCGATGGCCGCGGTGATCTTCCTGGAGCTGCAGCGGCTCATCGACGAGCTGGTCCGCACCCGCGGCGAGCTGGCGGCCACGCAGCGCTCGGCGGGGGTGCTGGAGGAGCGCGAGCGGCTGTCCCGGGAGATCCACGACACCCTCGCGCAGGGGCTGACCAGCATGGGGATCCTGCTCCAGGCCGCCGACCGGCAGTGGGACACCGCGCCGGACGACGCGCACCGGCATCTGCGCGACGCGGCCGGGGTCGCGGCGGCGAACCTGGAGGAGGCGCGCCATTTCGTGCGCGCGCTGGCGCCGCCCGGGCTGAGCGCCGGGTCGCTGCCGCGCGCGCTCGCCGACCTGGTCGGCGCGGAGTCGCGGGCGGCGGGCCCGAGGGTGCGGTTCCGCATGGAAGGGGAAGAACATCCCTTGGACGTGGAGGCGCAGACGGCGCTGCTCCGCGTCGCGCAGGGCGCCGTCGCGAACGCCCGCGACCACGCGCACGCGTCCACGGTGATGGTCACGCTGACCTACCTCGGCGACGCGGTCTCGCTGGACGTCGCCGACGACGGATCGGGCTTCGACCCGTCGCGCACGGCGTCCGCGCCGGGGCGCGGCTACGGGCTCCCGGCGATGCGGGACCGGATCGCCGGGGTCGGCGGCGTCCTCACGGTGGAGAGCGCACCGGGCGCGGGCACCGTCGTCGCCGCCGCGGTCCCGCGGCGCGGCCCGGCACCCGAGGCGCCGCGGGACGGAACACGGCAGGATGGGCTGCCGCACGGGGAGGGGAGGACCGGATGAGCGCGGTGCGGGTGACGATCGTCGACGACCACCCCGTGGTCCGGGCCGGGCTGCGCGCCCTGCTGGGCGGCGAGCCGGACATCGAGGTCGTCGCGGAGGCGGCGGACGGTGAGGAGGCGGTCCGGCAGGCCGGGCTCGTCCCCACCGACCTCGTCCTCATGGACCTGCAGCTCGGCGAGGGCATCGACGGGGTGGAGGCCACCCGGCGGATCCTCGCGCTGCCGGACCCGCCGCGCGTGCTGGTGCTGACCACCTACGACTCCGACGCCGACATCGCCCGCGCGATCGACGTCGGCGCAGACGGGTACCTGCTGAAGGCCGGTCCGCCGGACGAGCTGTTCCGCGGCATCCGGACGGCGGCGCAGGGCGAGACGGCGCTGTCGCCGCGGGTCGCGACGCGGCTGATGAACCGGGTCCGCGAGCCGGCCCCGGCGCTCAGCCCGCGCGAGATCGAGATCCTGGAGCTGCTGGCCACGGGCCTGTCCAACCAGCGGATCGCGCGCCGGCTGTTCATCAGCGAGGCGACCGTGAAGACCCACCTGGTGCACATCTTCGGCAAGCTCGGGGTCGACACGCGGACGGCCGCGGTGACCGCGGCCGTCGAGCGGCGCCTCATCCGGCTGCCGGGCTGACCCTTCTCAGGGGCGCCCCGGGCTCCGGGGCGGGCCCTGCGGTGCCGTGGCCGGCTCCAGGGCGATCGTGACGCGGAGCCCGAGGACGTGCGCGACGCGCTCCAGCACCGGCAGCGGCGGCAGGCGGGACCCGGACTCCAGCCGGGAGACCGCGGGCTGGTCGAGGCCGGCGAGCCGGGCCAGCCCGGCCTGCGTGATGCCCAGCGCGCGGCGCCGCAGGCGGATCGCCGTGCCGATCGTGTCGTTCACCGGACGTCCTCCTCGTGCTCGGTTCCGGTCGTGTCCGAGGTCCACGATCGCCGCCGGGGGCCGCGGCGCCATCCGGTGATCGTCGGAATGGCGCGTGCCGTCCGGGCGACGCCGCGCATCCATCGATCGGTTGACCCGGGGGTGCCGGTGCATGGAAACGCGCGCCCGGAAAGCGCGGCGGCGCCGGGGAATCCGCTTCACAAGGTGCCGTTTTATGCATAATTTATTTGCTCTGGAAATTTGGTCATGCCCTTATCCGGTGCTTAGTCTCCGCTGCATCGGCCGAAATTCGGCCGGACGCCGAATCTCCCGCGAGGGGGAGCCGGGGACCCAGGTTCGTTGGGGTGAATCCGCTGGTCGCCAGCGGTAGGGCCGTCTCCTGGCCCGAACCCGTCAGCTAACCCGGCAGGCGGATAAGGAGAGGTGGAAGGCCCTTGGACACGGGCATCCAAGAAATGATCAAAACCCTCGAGACGGAGCTCGGGTACACCGAGAAGGGAGGCGGCTACACCAAGTTCGGGGACTGGTACTCCAAGAACATCGACCATTCCTACGACTTCTCGAACGCGGCCTGGTGCGACATGTTCCTCGTCTGGGGCGCGACCAAGGCGGGCGTCGCCAAGCAGGTCGGGAAGTTCGCCTACACGCCCTCGCACGCGACGTTCTTCAAGAACCACAAGGCGTTCGACCACAAGCCGACGCCCGGTTCGCTGGTCTTCTACGACTGGTCCGGCGGCAAGAGCATCGACGGCATCGACCACGTCGGGATCGTCACCTCGGTCGACGGCTCGCGGATCCACACGATCGAGGGCAACGTCGACGGGCAGTTCGTCAAGCGCAAGGTCCGCGACCAGGACAACGTCGTCGGCTACGGGCATCCCGAGAAGGTCCCGATCGGCCGCAAGCCGGCCGCCGCGAAGGCGCAGCAGGCCGCCGACCACTCCGGGACCGCAGGCACGCAGACCGCGGCGATGGCCTACACCCGGCCGGCGCCCGAGGACGGCCCGTCCGTCGAGCTGTGGGGCGCCCTCACCGCGGTCCTGTTCCTGACGCTCTCGCTGCTGGTCTTCCTCAGGCACCGGCGGCCCAAGGCCACGGGGGAGGACCGATGAAGCGCCTCGCGAAGCTGCTGGTGACCTCGGCGATCGCCGGCGGGGCCATGTTCCACCTGGCCGCCCCGTCCAACGCCGCCGAGCCGCCGAAGCCCCTCCCGCAGGGGGTGGACGTGTCCACCTACGACCGGGGCGTCGACTGGGGCGGCGGGCGCATGGCGTTCGGCATCGCCAAGGCGACCGAGGGCACCGGGCACGACGACGAGACCTTCGCCGCCAACTGGGCGAAGATCCGCCAGAGCGGCCTGGTCCGCGGCGCCTACCACTACGGGCACCCGAAGAACGACCCGGTGCGGGAGGCCGACCACTTCCTGTCGGTGGTGAACGCGGCCGGCCTGCAGCCCGGCGACCTGCTCATGCTCGACCTGGAGTCGACCGACGGCCGCTCGGACCAGCAGGTCAACGACTGGGCGAAGCGCTGGCTCGACCACGTCCAGCAGAAGACCGGTGTGAAGCCGTTCTTCTACAGCTCGTGGTCGTTCGCGCAGGAGCACGGCAAGGGCCTCGGCGGCTATCCGCTGTGGGTGGCGCACTACGGGAAGGCGCCGGGACGGGTGACCGCCCCGTCCCCGTGGAAGGAGTGGACGATCCACCAGTACGCGTCCACCGACCACGACCACAACGTGTCGAGGCTCAGCGCGGACCAGCTCCGCGGCCTCGGCTACAACCCCGCTCAACGCTGAGCGCGCGGCGGGGCGGGCGGCGAGGGCCGCCCGTCCCGTCCCGGCGGGGCCGCGCTCAGTCGGCGGCCGTGCCGGAGCGCTGGCCCTTGAGCAGGACCCAGGCGGCGATGGCGGTGGCCAGCAGGACGGCGGCGCCGATGCCCGCGGTGAACCGCAGGCCCTCGGCGAAGGCGTCGCGGGCGGCCGCCAGCAGCGCGTGGCCCTCGGGTCCGCCGAGCGCCGCGGCCGCCTGGGCGGCGCCGCCGATCGAGTCGTGCGCCGCCGCGGCCGCGCCGGAGGGGACGCCGTGCGGCGTCGCGAAGCCCCGGTAGACGCCGGTGGTGATCGAGCCGAGCAGCGCGATGCCGAGCGCGGCGCCGAGCTCGTAGGCGGTCTCGGAGACCGCGGACGCGGCGCCGGCCTGCTCCTTCGGCACCAGCGAGACGATCATGTCGGAGGTCGTCGCGAAGGCGAACCCGGCGCCCGCGCCGGCGAGCAGCAGAGCGGCGAACAGCAGCGAGTAGCCGGTGCCGGCGTGCAGCCCGGCGAGCAGCGCCAGGGCCAGGCCCATGGCCGCGAGCCCGCCCGCGACGACGGTGCGGACCGACGTGCGCCGGACGGCCAGCGCCGCCAGCAGGCCGGTGACGATGGAGCCGATCGTGGCGGGCAGCTCCGCCAGGCCCGCCTCGAGCGGCGAACGGCCCTGGACGAGCTGGAAGAACTGGGACAGGAAGAACACCAGCCCCGCCAGGCCGAGCACCGCGAGCAGGTCGGCGGCGACGGCCGTGGAGAAGCCGCGGTTGCGGAACAGCCGGACGTCGATCAGCGGCGAGTCGAGGGTCCGCTGCCGCCGGACGAACCAGACGAGCGCGGCGACGCCGAGGACGGCGGCCGCGCCGACCCGCGCGGAGACCCCGTGCGCGGCGGCCTCCTTGATCGCGTAGACCGTCCCGATCATGCCGACGAGGGACAGCGCGGCGCTCGGCAGGTCGAACGGCCCCGGCGACGGGTTCTTCGACTCGGGCAGCAGCCGCGCGCCGGCCACGACCAGCACCGCCATCACCGGCAGGTTGATCAGGAAGACCGAGCCCCACCAGAAGTGCTCCAGCAGCAGGCCGCCGACCAGCGGGCCGACGGCGGCGCCCGCCGAGACGCTGGAGGCCCAGATGCCGATGGCCATGGAGCGTTCCCGGGCATCGGTGAAGATGTTGCGGATCAGCGCCAGCGTCGACGGCATCAGCGTCGCGCCCGCCACGCCCATCAGGGCGCGGGCCGCGATGAGCAGCTCCGGGCTGGTGGCGTAGGCGTTGAGCACCGACACCGCGCCGAACGCGGCGGCGCCCCCGAGCAGCAGCCGCTTGCGGCCGATCCGGTCGCCGAGGCCGCCCATGGAGACCAGCAGCCCGGCGATGACGAACGAGTAGACGTCGCCGATCCACAGCAGCTGGGCGCCGGACGGCTTGAGGTCCTCGCTGATGAACGGGGTGGCGAGCCCCAGCACGGTCGCGTCGACGGCGACGAGCAGTACGGCGAGGACGAGCACGCCGAGGGCGGCCCAGCGGCCCGGGGTCCGGTCGTGCCGCACGAGGGCGGGCGGCGTCGCGGTGGTCATGGTCCCACTGTCCTTACAGGTGGTGCGTGATTGATGGGGCGTGATGAGGGGTGAGTGATGGGCGATCAGGGGCGCGGGGCGCGGCGTTCGACGCCGCCCAGCAGCAGCCCGGTGATCATCGCGGTGTAGTCGCGGGGCGCGGTCTTGCCGGACTGGATCGTCCAGGCGGCGGATCCGATCAGCCCGTACAGCGCCTCGGTGAGCCAGGCGGGGGGCAGGTCGATGCGGAACTCGCCGGCCTCCTGGCCGCGCCGGAACAGCGCGGTGATGCGGGCGTCGAGCCGCTCCCAGCCCGCGTTGACCCCCTCGCCCTCGAACAGCTGGTTCTCGGTCGCGAGGAAGGCGAGGAACGCCGCGACCGGGCGGCTGGCCTCGACCAGCCGCACCAGCGCGTCGGTCGCGGTGCCGTCGTCGAGGCGGGCCTCGTCCAGGACCGCCTCCAAGCGGCGCAGACCCAGGTCCTCCAGTGCGCGGACGAGCTTCTCGCGGCCCGCGAAGTGGCGGTGCAGGGTGGCGCGGCTGATCCCGGCGGCCTGCGCGATCTCGTCCTGGGTGGCGGTCGCCTTGCGCGACAGCAGCTCCGCCGCGCTGGCCAGGACGGCATCACGATCGAACGACATGAGACCATGCTACCTCATATGAGACATCATTGTCTCATACGAGTGCTCGATGTCACTCCGAGCGGGCGCCGGTCAGGGGATCAGCGCGGCGTAGAGGTCGTCGGGAGCGGCGAGAAGGAACCGGGACGCGTGGGCGCGCTTGAAGTAGAGGTGGGCGTCGTGCTCCCAGGTGAAGCCGATGCCACCGTGGATCTGGATGCATTCCGTCGCGACGTGCACGAAGGCGTCACCGCAGTAGGCCAGCGCCATCGCCGCAGTACGCGGCGACGGCTCGCGCGCCGCCCACGCCGCGAGCGCCGCCGCGGCCTCGACGTCCACAAGCAGCTCCGCGCACAGGTGCTTGATCGCCTGGTTCGCGCCGATGGGACGGCTGAACTGCTCGCGGACCTTGGCGTACGCGACGGCCATGTCCAGCGCCGCCCGCGCGCCCCCGGCCATCTCCGCGGCCAGGGCGGTCATGCCCGGTGCCGGGTCCGGCGCGCCGCCGATCCGCCGCGCCGGGGTGCCGTCGAAGGCGAGCGCGGCGATCCGCCGCGTACCGTCGATCGAGGCCAGCGGCCTGCGCTCGGCGGTCTCGGGGACGTACAGCGCGCCGTCCGCGACGACCAGCAGGAGGTCGGCGGACGCGGCGTCGGGCGCGGGGCCGGTGGTCCCCGACAGCCGCCCGCCCTCGGCGCGCACGCCGCCGCCCTGCGCGAGCGTCGCCATCCGCTCGCCCGCCACGATGCCCGGCAGGAGTTCCGCCCGCGCCTCGTCGTCCGCGGTGAGCAGCACGGACGCGGCGAGGAACGTGGACAGCCAGGGGAGCGGCGCGAGCGCGCGGCCCAGTTCCTCCGCGACGACGGCGGCCTCGGCGAGCGACTGCCCCGCGCCGCCGTACTCCTCGGGGACGGCGAGCCCGGCCAGGCCGAGCCCGGCGAACCGCCGCCACAGCGCCGGGTCGTAGCCGGCGTCCGTCCCGTCCGTCTCGACGACACGGCGGACCCGCGGCATCGGCAGATGGTCGGCGCAGAAGGCCCGCACGAGGCCGCGCAGCTCGGCGCGCACCTCGTCCTGCTCGGCGGTGTCGAAAGCGGTGCCGGTCGGGGAGGCGTCGGTCATCGCGGGTCCCTCGGCAGTCCCAGGTGGCGTTCGGCCAGGATCGTGCGCTGGATCTCGTCGGTGCCGCCCGCGATCCGCAGCGCGGGCGCGCCGAGCAGGAACTCCGACCAGGCGTGGCCGCCGTCGCCGAGGTCGGCGGCCAGCGACGGGCCGAGCACCGCCGAGGCGGTCTCCACGGCCAGCGCGAGCGCCCGGTTCACCAGCAGCTTGGAGATGGACGCGGCGGCCGCCGGGTCGAGGCCGGCGCTCCGGTTGACCTGCGCGGCGGCGGTCAGCGCGGCGTCCAGCCGGCCGAGCCGGCCGCGCGCCGCCGGGGTCAGCGCGCCCCGGCGGCGCGCCTGCCCGGCGAGTCGTTCCACCAGGTCGGGCGGGACGGCGTCGACCGCGCCCCCGAGCGCGGCCCGCTCGCTGGACAGGCTGGTGATGGCCGCCTTCCAGCCGCCGTGGAGCGGGCCGATGCGGTCGGCGTCCGGCACCCGCACCTCGCTGAGGAACACCTCGTTGAACGACGCGCCGCCGGTCATCTGCCGCAGCGGCCGGACCTCGACGCCCGGCGCGTGCATGTCCACGAGGAACAGCGTCAGGCCCCGGTGCTTGGGCGCGTCCGGGTCCGTCCGGACGAGCGCCTCGCCGAGGTCGGCGTGGTGCGCGCCCGAGCTCCACACCTTCTGCCCGGTGACGACCCAGGAGTCGCCGTCGCGGACGGCCCGCGTCCGCACCGAGGCGAGGTCGGAGCCCGCGTCCGGCTCGGAGAACAGCTGGCAGGCGGTCGTCTCGCCGCGCAGCAGCGGCCGCAGGTAGCGGCGCTTCAGCTCGTCGGAGCCGTGCGCGCGGATCGCGGGCGCGACGATGTGCAGGCCGACCAGCAGCGGTTGCAGGTCGGGCGCGTCGTAGCCGGCGAGCAGCGCGGCGAACGCCTCCGCCCGGTTGCCCTCCAGCTCGGCGAAGCCCGCGTCGTACAGCAGTCCCTGCCAGCGCTTGGCGGCCCGCAGCGTCTCCGCCTCGCGCTCCGGGACGATCTCCTCCAGCAGCGCGACCCGGTCGGACGGCGCGGGCGCGGGACGCGGCGGCAGATGCGCGTCGAGGAACGCCCGCGCGCGCTTCTCGAACCCGTCCGGCGACTCCGTCACTCCAGCCCCGCGATGTCCAGGGCCATCCGCTTGGCGGCGGCCATGTCGTAGTGCTTGCTCGACACCATCCGCTGCGCGTACAGCCCGCCACCGGACTGCAGCATCGTCACGTGCTGCCAGCCGCCGAACGTGTCGGCGGTGTAGTCGCGGATCGCGTGGAACAGCCGGCTGCGGTACTCGGCGTCCACGCCCTCCATCGTGCGCATGTACTTGCGGACATAGGGGCCCGTCTCCGGGCTCGCCAGGTCGTCGGGGCTCGGCGCGGTGAGGATCGCGCCGCCGCCGATGTCGTGCAGGTGGCGGACCATCCGGCTGAACTCGGCGGCGCCGAAGTGCTTGGCGGCGTTGGTGTACAGCTCGCTCGGGAACATCCAGCCCTCGGGGCTCTTCTCCGCGTTGGAGATCGCCGCCTCCAGCCCGGCCCGGACCAGCGTCGCGTACATGATCATCTCGCTGATCTTCTCCCGGATGTGCGACACCCGGTCCAGCCCGTTGGCCTCCGCGATGAGCTGCGCGAACCCGGTCAGGATGTCGCCGATCTCGGCCAGGTGCGCGGTGCCGCCGAGCCGCTCCCACAGGCCGAGCGCGTGCGCGAACGTCGCCGAGTGCCCGACCTCGCCCGCCAGGAACACCCGCTCGTTCGGGACGAACACGTCGTCGAACACCAGGAAGCCCTCGGGCATGTTGTGGTGGCTGGAGTGCGGCCAGTACCCGGCGTCCTCGCCGGACGCGGCGCCGCGCGGCGCGTACGTCGTGTTGATGATCGACACGCCGGGCGCGTTGGCCGGGACGGCGCAGGCGACCGCCCAGTCCTCCTCGCCGGGCTTCATCCGCTTGGTCGGCATCACCACCAGCTCGTGCGAGGTGGCCGCCGCGGTGATGTGCATCTTCGCGCCGCGGATCACCACGCCGTCGGGGCGCCGCTCGACGATGCGCGTGTACAGGTCGGGGTCGTCCTGCTGCGAGGGGGAGAGGCGGCGGTGGCCCTTGGCATCGGTGATGGCCTGGACGCCGCGCACGTCCTCGCGCTTGCACCAGTCGTAGTACGCCTCGATCCGCGCGGCGTACTCGGGGTGGTCGGCGCGCATCCGCGCCGCCGCCGTCAGCAGCGCCTGCAGGCCCTGCGCGGTCGTCACGGTCGTCATGTCCCAGGTCAGCAGCTCGTGCAGCTGGGCGCGCAGGTCCTCGGCGGTGGTCGGGAACGCGAAGTAGGGGCCGACCGCGTCGCCGGGCCGGTGGTAGCGGTCGTAGCCGGCCGCGACCTCCGCCACCCCGGCCGCCAGCAGCGGCTCGTCCTCCAGGTCGCTCACCTTCCGGCCGTTGAGGAACAGCCTGCGCCCGTCGCGCAGGGACTCCCGGTACTCGGCTCCGGTCTTCACGCGTGCCTCCCGCGGTGCGTCTCCGGCGGACCGGTCGCGGGCGCCCTGCCGGCGCCGGCCGCGACCGCCGATATTCGTGAACGTAACGTCACAATTAGGGCCTTGGCAAGAGGTGAACGCGGCGTTACGTTCACGTCCGTGGAGAGCTACTCGTTCGCGACCCGGCTCCGCGCCCAGGCCGCCGCCCGGCCGCACGCCCCGGCCATCACCACCGACGGGCGCACCCGTACCTACGCCGACCTCGACGACCTCGCCGACCGCGCCGCGGCCGACCTGCGCGGGCACGGCGTCCGCCCGGGCGACCGCGTCGCCTACCTCGGCCCCAACGGCATCGCCTTCGCCGCCCTCATGTACGGCGCGTCCCGGCTGCGCGCCGCCTCGCTCGCGCTCAACTGGCGGCTGCCGCCCGCCGGGCTCGCCGCGATCCTCGCCGACGCCGAACCGGCCGTCCTCGTCGCCGCGTCCGACCAGGCCGACGCGGCCGGGGCCGCCGCACGCGCCGCCGGGTTCGCCGGGCCGGTCGTCCCCGCGGACGGCTGGCCGCCGCCCGGCCCCGCCGGCGCAGCACCCGATCCGGTTCCCGACCCCGACGACCTGGCCATGCTCTGCTACACCTCCGGGACGACCGGCACCCCCAAGGGCGTGACGACCACCAACCGGGCCGTCCTCAACCACCTCGCCCGCCCCGGCGTCTACCCGTACGCGGGCGCGGACGCCGTGCTGCTCAACTGCGCGCCCGTCTTCCACGCCGCCGGCGCGGGCTGGCTCTGGGTGCCCGCCTACCAGGGCGCCCACCTCGTCCTGCTCGCCCAGGCCGACCCGCCCGCCGTGCTCGACGCGCTGCGCCGGCACCGCGTGACGGCCGCCCTGCTCGTCCCCGCCGTGCTGCGGATGCTGCTCGACGACCCGTCCCTCACCGACCTGCCCGACCTGCGCACCATCGTCTACGGCGCGTCGCCCATCGCCGAGCCCGTGCTGCGCCGCGCGATGGCCGCGTTCCCGGACGCCGGGTTCGTCCAGGTGTACGGGATGACCGAGACGACCGGGCCCGTCACCCGCCTCGACGAGGCCGAGCACCGGGCGGGGACCCGGCTGCGCACCGCCGGCCGCCCCTTCGGCGGCATCGAGGTCCGCGTCGTCGAACCCGGCGGCGACCGAGAGCGTGCGCCCGGCGAGACCGGCGAGGTCTGGGTGCGCGCCGACCAGACCACCCCCGGCTACTGGCGCGCGCCCGCCGCGACCGCCGAGCTGTACGCGCCGGGAGGCTGGCTGCGCACCGGCGACGCCGGGTTCCTCGACGCCGACGGGTTCCTGCACCTCACCGACCGGATCAAGGACATGATCGTCAGCGGCGGCGAGAACGTCTACGCCGCCGAGGTCGAGAACGTCCTCGCGTCCTGCCCAGGCGTCGACGACGTCTGCGTCATCGGCGTCCCGCACCCGAAATGGGGCGAGACCGTCAAGGCCGTCGTCGTCGGCACCGCGACGTCCGAGCAGGTCATCGCGCACGCCCGCGAGCACCTCGCCCACTACAAGTGCCCGACGACGGTCGACTTCGCCGCCGAACTGCCCCGCAACCCGTCCGGGAAGGTGCTGCGCCGCCTCGTCCGCGAGCCCTACTGGGATGATGAACCGCGTTATGTCACCTGAGACGACCACCACCGACCCGGCCCCCGCGTCCGGCACCGTCGCGCCGCCGGAACCGCCGAGCGCCAAGGGCCGCGCCACCCGCGCCGCGTTCGAGGACGCCGCCCGCCGGCTCATCGCCGAGCGCGGCTTCCTGCGCACCACCGTGCACGACATCGCCGCCGCCGCGGGCAAGTCGACCGCCGCGTTCTACCGCTACTTCGACAACAAGGAGCAGCTGCTCGCCGCGCTCGCCGACGGCTTCTCCCACGAGGTGCTGCTGCACTCGCCCGGCGCGCCCGACGGCAGCGCCGCGTTCTTCGAGAACGCCGCCCGCGCCTACTGGGACGCCTACAAGGAGCACCTCGGCGTCCTCGTGGGCGTGTTCCAGCTCGCCATGGTCGACGAGGAGTTCGCCGAACGGTGGCGCGCCAGCCGCATGGTCGGCGTCCGCATCATCGAGCGGACCGTCCGCCAGGCCCAGGACACCGGCCACGCCGCCGGGCTCGACCCCGCCCTCGCCGCCTCCGCCATCGGCGCCATGTTCGAGCACTTCTGCTTCGTCTGGCTCGCCCAGGGCGGCGACGGCCCGGGCGCCTCCATCACCGACGACGAGGCCGTCGCCACCCTGGCCGCGCTGTGGCGGCGCGGCCTCTACGGAGAGGAACCGTCCCCATGACCGACCGGATCTCGCTGACCGTCCAGGACGGCGTCGCCGACGTCCGCCTCAACCGCCCCGACAAGCTCAACGCCCTCGACATGGCCACCTTCGAGGCCCTCGCCGAGACCGCCGGCGCGCTCGCCGCCGAGGCGTCCGTCCGGGCCGTCGTGCTGTCGGGGGAGGGGCGCGCGTTCTGCGCCGGCCTCGACTTCGCCAACTTCGCCGCGATGGCGGGCGACGCGACCGCCGCGTCCGGCGGCGACCGGCTCCGCCGCCTCATGTCCGACGTCATGGAGCGCGAGCCGGGCCGCATCACCAACCTCGGGCAGCAGGCCGTGCACGGCTGGCGCGAGCTGCCGCAGCCCGTGATCGCCGCCGTGCACGGGCACGCGCTCGGCGGCGGCCTGCAGATCGCGCTCGGCGCCGACATCCGGATCGTCGCGCCGGACGCGAAGCTGTCGGTGCTGGAGATCCGCTGGGGCCTCGTGCCCGACATGACCGGCACCGCCGCGCTGCTGCGGCTGGTCGGTGAGGACGTCGCCAAGGAGCTGACGTTCACCGGGCGGATGGTCGGCGGCGACGAGGCCGTCCGCCTCGGCCTCGCCACCCGTACCGCCGACGACCCGCGCGCCGCCGCGCTGGACCTGGCCCGCCAGATCGCCGGCAGCAGCCCCGACGCGATCCGCGCCGCGAAGCGGCTGCTCAACCGCGCCGGGGACGGCGGCGACCTCGCCGGCCAGTTCCTCGAGGAGTCCCGCGCCCTCGCCGAGCTCCGCGGCTCGCCCAACCAGGCCGAGGCCGTCCGGGCCTACTTCGAGAAGCGCCCCGCCTCCTTCACCGACCCCGCCTGACCGGCGGACGGGCGCGGGCGGACGGGCGGTCAGGACGCGCTGCGGACGAGGTCGTGGACGGCCTCGCTCATCGTCACCGGATCGACGTCGCCGAGCGGCACGGAGTCCTGCGGCGCGCGGGCCGGCGCCGGGCCCGCCCACACGGCGGTGACCTTCTGGTCATCGCCGTCGCCGTACATGTAGGAGCCGAGGCCGGGGCTGAGGCTCGCCACGACGCACAGGCCCGTCGGGTCGCGCCGGGCGAGCCAACCGCCCGCGAAGTTCCCGTCGGCGTCCACCGACTCCCATCGGCCCTGCGAGTGGCCCTTCGCCTTGCCGTAAGGCAGCACGAGCCCCTCCGCACGGGCGAGCCGGTGCGCGGCGCGCTCGTCGTCCGCGAGCCGGTAGACGGGCCGTCCGAGCTGCTCGAACGGCTGCAGGATCTCGTAGTCGGCGAACAGTTCCGCCCAGGCGTCGAGGTCGTCGCCGAGCAGCAGCGGGTGGGCGATGCCGATCAGGGCGTCCGCCGGCGGCGCGAACGCCTCGTCGCCGAGGTCGGCGTAGGTGCCGTCCTCGGCGACGCGGAACGCCGTGCCGCCGCCGGTGATCCACACCAGCCGCCGGACGATGTGGCCCAGCAGCGGATGCAGGACGAACAGCGCGCGGAAGTCCTCCGGCGTCCACGCCCGCCGGGTGATCATGGCCTTCTCCAGCCGCTTGATCTCCTGGTCGGCGATCGTCCGCAGATCCTTACGGAGCCCGGTGAACAGCGCGTGCGCCGCCGGGGCGAGCGCCGGGTCGTCCTTCGGGCCGGGCTTCGGCGCGCTCTTGCGGACCTTGCCGCTCGGCTCCACGACCAGCGGCACGAGCTGCTCGTCGAACGCCACGGTGAACCGGCGCGGCCCGTAGTCCAGGACGAGCGTGCCGGCGGCGTCCAGGCCGAAGTCGGGGACGGCCCGGTCGGCGAGGTCGTCCGGCGTGATCCCGCGCGCGGCGGCGATCTCGTCGATCTTCTGCACCGCCCTGGCCTTGAGCCCCTTGTACTTGCCGCGGCGGGTCAGCTCGAACAGGTGGGTGAGCGCGACGTCGGAGCCGATCCGGGCCAGCACGTCCAGCGCCGCGGTGGCGCGCGCCGTGCCGCCCTCGCCCGGCCACTGCTTGATCAGCGGAGCGAGCCGCCGCACCGTCGTGTCGTCCCCGATCAGGCCGAGCTGCGCCAGCGCCCAGTTGTGCTTGGACGGCGCCCCGAGCGCGTACCAGCGCTGGAACACCGCCCACGAGAACTCGGCCAGCGAGTGCGCGTCGCACGCCTCGCGGACGGCCGCGACCTCGGCGTCCTTCTTCGCGAGCCGGTTCAGCAGCGACCTCGTCGCGCTCGCGGGCAGGGCCCGGTCACCGGCACGCGTGAGGATCTGCGGGAGCGCCGCCGGGGCGGCCCAGTCCGCCTTGGAGGTCCGGGCGGGCCTGCCGGCCAGCACGTCCGGCACGTCGTCGCAGTCGGGGACGGCCGGGCGCGGCAGCAGCGCGGCACGGGTCGCCGGGGGCAGCGCCTCGGCCAGACCGGGGTCGGCGTGCAGCAGCCCCCGCACCAGTCCGCCCGCCTGCAGGCCCCGGACCGTCCCGTCGTCGGCCAGCGGCGCCAGCGCCCGGACCGCCTGCACCGGGTGCCGCTCGGCGGTCTCCGCCAGCGCGGCGGGCACACCCGGGTCGGCCATGCGGCGGAGCAGGAGGCGGAACGTCCGCTCGTCGCCGATCTCCCGAAGGGCCCTCAGCACGATCGCGCCCGCCTCCTCCCGGGCGTTGTAGCGGGCGAACCCGAGCGCGCCTGCGAGAAGGGACACCGCGTCCGCGCCCAGCCCGTCGAGCAGCGACCCGGCCACGGCGGGCGTCCACGGGACCCAGCCGGCCCGTCCGGCGTGCGAGGGCGTGGACATCGAGGCGAGCACGTGCTCCTGGCCGAGGACGTCCAGCTCGACGGCGTCGTCGAGGGACTCGTCGACCCAGGCGGTCTCGGTCGGGACGAGATAGGACGCGGTGCGGCGCCTCAGGGCGTCGCCGCGATGCGCCGCGAGCCGCGCGACCGCATCTACGTACTGCTCGTCGGACGCCACCGCGAGCAGCGCGCGGAGCCGCTTCGCGGCCGCGTCCTCGGCGATCCAGCGGCAGACGGCGAAATGGTCGCCGGACGTAGCGCGCCGGATCTCGCCGCGCCATCCTCGCGGCGGATTGGAGTACATGACGACCTGGACCACCAAGGAGCCGTCGGGACCGGGCGTCGCCGGCTTCGGTAGCGGGCCGAGCGCGAGGGAGGACGCCTCGGTGAGCGCGCAGGCGGCGAACGCCGGACCGCGGTCCAGGACCCAGGCGTCCACAAAGGCGGCGCCTTCGATGTCGTCCAGGTACTTCACCGCGACGGCGGCGAGGACCGCGGCGCCCGCCGGGTCGTCCCCGCCGTCCAGCCACGTTCGCACGGCCTTCGCGATCCCGGGTTCGGTGCGCTCGTGCGCGGCCATCTCCTCGGCGATCGGGCGCGCCGCGCGCTCCCACTCGCGGGCCCGCCGCGCCGCGGCCCCGTCCGGGACGACCTCGGGCCCGGCGGCGCCGCCGCGCCGGGGGTGGAGGTGCTCGCGCCACTCGACCGGAATGTCCACCGTCTCGATCATGGCCCCGGAACCTAACGGGACCCGCCGACACTCTCGGCGCCGCCGCACGGGCCGTGGCGGGGCCGCAGCGGTTAGCATCACCGAATGCCGCTGATCGCAGCCGGTCGCTTCGTCGCGTACGGGCCGTCCCACTGGGTGGCCCTCGGGGTGTTCGCGGTCGGCTGCGCCGTCCTCGTCACGGTCGGCCGCGCGCAGCGGACGGCGCCGGAGGCGGGCGAGGGCTTCGGGGAGCAGGCGAAGGGCTTCGGCCGGGCGTACGCGCTCGCGATCCTGTTCGTGATGGCCGGGACGCAGGTGCACACGCTGCTGCCGGCGGAGTGGCGCATCGGCGGATCGCTGCCCCTGCAGCTGTGCGACATCGCCTGGCTGACGGCGGCCGGCGCGGTGTGGACGCTCGGACGGCGCTGGTACGCGCTGACGTACTACTGGGGCCTGACGCTGTCGGTGCAGGGCCTGCTCACCCCGGCGCTCAACGGCGGCGACTACCCCGACATCGACTACCTGGCGTTCTGGGGCATGCACCTGATGATCGTGTGGGCGGCGGTGTACCTGACCTGGGGGCTCGGGATGCGTCCGGACTGGCGCTGCTACTGGTTCGCCGTCGCCGTAACGGTGGTGTGGGCGGCGGGCGCGTTCGTGTTCAACGAGATCGCCGGGACGAACTACGGGTACCTCAACAGCAAGCCGTCCACCGGCTCGGCGCTGGACCTGCTCGGGCCGTGGCCCTGGTACGTGCTGGCCGAGGTCGTGATCATCCTGCTCGGCTGGGCGCTGATCACCTGGCCCTGGACGCGCGCGCGGGCGCGGGCGCGGCGGGAGCCCCCGGCCGCCCGCTGACCCGGGGTATTGGACCATTCCGATCATGGTCCGTTCTGCACCGTTTCAGTGGTTATAACTGCAGAGACCGCATTTTCGGCGCGCAATCCATGGTCAATGGATGAGTTGGACAATGCGGACCAATTACAGCAAATCGCGCCTGGATCCCTGGAATCTCGGCATTCCGCGCGTCCTCGGTGAGGCGTTGTGTCAGCCTAGATACGGCTGTAGGCATACGAGTCCGTATTGCTCAGTTTATTGATCTTCACTGTCCGACGCACCGAGGACGCCGATGCCTGACTTCTTCGAACCCGCCGCCGGGGCCGATCGCCGGGACGTCCAGCGCTACGACAGGGCCCCGGCCTACGGCAGGCACCGCCAGACCGGCATGCGCGTCGTCCACCTGTCCATCTCCGTGCTCCCCGCCGCCGTCGTCGGCGTCCTGGGACTGGTCGCCGTCGCGGTGCTCTACGGCGACCGCGCCCTGCCCCGGTCGACCCGCATCGTGCTGGTCGTCGCCGCGCTCGGCGCCGTGGCCGTCCTGCTGGTCGCCGCCTGGGCGGCCGACGCGGCGACCCGCCGCGTCGAACGCCAGCGGGCCCGGTTCGCCGCCCGCGACCAGGAGGCCGTGCGCCGCCGGCTCGGCGAGCTCGCCTTCCTGGCCGCGCGCGGCCGGCGGGAACTGCGCGAGATGGCCGAGCGCCTCAACGCCGGCGAACCGGTCGCGCGCTGGAGCGAGGACGCCGCGCCCGCCGACCAGGCCGACCCCGCCGCGCAGCTCGCGTGCGAGCTGCGGCGGGCGCAGGGCGAGGCGTGGAACGCCGTGCTCGATGCCGCGACCCGTCGGCCGGCGGGCGGCGACCGGCGGGTCGGCGTCTTCGTCAGCCTCGCCCGGCGGATGCAGTCGCTGTCGCACCGGGCCATCCAGGGCCTGGACGGGCTGGAGAACCAGGTCGAGGACCCCGACCTGCTCAAGGGCCTGTTCAAGGTCGACCACCTCGCCACCCGCACCCGTCGGCAGGCCGAGAGCCTCGCCGTGATCGGCGGCGCCGCGTCCCGCCGCCAGTGGACCCGGCCGGTGACCGTGTACGAGATGCTGCGCTCGGCCATCGCCGAGGTGGAGCACTACAAGCGGGTCAAGGTGGTGCCGCCCGCCGAGGGCAGCGTGCACGGCAGCGCGGTCGCCGACATCGTCCACCTGCTCGCCGAGCTCATCGAGAACGCCACCAGGTACTCGCCGCCGCAGACGCAGGTGCTCGTCCGCGTCGAGGGCGTCGCCGCCGGCCTCGCCATCGAGGTCGAGGACCGCGGCCTCGGCGTCCCGCGCGAGGAGCAGCGGCGGCTGAACGAGCTGCTCGCCGACCACGAGCGCGGCCACACCGAGGAACTGCTGAGCGAGGGGCGCATCGGGCTGCACGTCGTCTCCGCGCTGGCCCGCCGGCACAAGGTCCGCGTGCAGCTCCAGACCAACGTCTACGGCGGGACGCAGGCCGTCGTCGTGGTCCCGGCGGAGCTGACGGGCGAGGCGGAGGACGCCGTCGAGTCCCCGGCACCCGCCCCGCAGGCACCCGTCCCGCAGGCACCCGTCCCATCGGCGCCGCCGCCCGGCCCGCGGCACGCCGCGTCCGAGCGGCCGGACCTTGCCCGCGACCCCCAGGACGTCCCCGTGTTCGCACAGGGGTCCTCCGCGCCCGCGGCGCCCCACCGGCCCGCGGCGCCCAGCTGGGAGACCGGCCCGCAGCCCGCGGTGCCCGGCCCCGCCGTCCCCCTGCCGGACGGCGAGCGCCCGCAACTGCCGCGGCGCCGGGCGCAGCAGCACCTGTCGCCCGAACTGGCCGCCGCCCCCGCGCGCCGGGAGCCCGACCAGGAGGCCGAGCACAATCCGGGATTGATGGCGGCATTCCAGAAGGGCATGCGCAGCGCACTGGAGAACGACGGCGCCGCCGACGGCCTGGACACCGGGAAATGACGGGCCACCAGGAAATGACGAGGAGTTCCCATTGAACGCCGTGCCCCCGAACGAGTCCCAGGACCTCGCCTGGCTTTTGCAGGGACTGGGCGACGAGGTCCCCGCGATACGCGGCAGCGTGCTGCTGTCCGCCGACGGAATGCTGAAGGCGGCGCACGGATTCGACCGCACCAGCGCCGAGCAGATGGCGGCGCTCGCCTCCAGCCTTTTCTCCATCACCCGGAGCGCCGGCACCAGGTTCGACGGGAGCAACGAGGTGCGGCAGGTCGTCGCCGAGCTCCGGTCGAGCCAGCTGTTCATCTCCTGGGCCGGCTTCAACTCCGTCCTCGCGGTGATGGCGAGCGCGGACGCCGACCCGGCCGTCGTCGGCTTCGAGATGGCCCGGCTGATCCGCGCGGTCCGGCCGTTCCTGCACACCGCGGCACGGCCGGCGGCCGCGGCGGGCGACCGCGCGCCCTCGCCATGACGGCCGGTGACGAGGAGGTCTGGGTCGACGCCGCCGCCGGGCCGCTGGTGCGCCCGTACACGGTGACCGCCGGCCGCACCCGCCCCGCCGTCCGGCTCGACCTGCTGTCGCTGGTGGTGGCGACGGGCCGGCGGCCCCGGGAGATGGCCCCCGAGCACGCCGAGGCGCTCGCCTGCTGCCGCGCGCCGACGTCGGTCGCCGAGGTCGCCGCGCACCTGCGGCTGCCCGTGACCATCACCAAGGTCCTCCTCGCCGACCTGCTGGAGTGCCGCGCCATGACCACGGGGGCGCGGCGCACCGCCGCCGACCCCACCGACAGAGCCCTCCTGGAGAAGCTGCTCGATGGCCTTCAACGAGCCTGACGCGCCGCCGCAGTCCCCGCCCTCCACGCCGCCGCCGTCGCCGACGCAGGTCAAGATCCTCATCGCCGGCGGGTTCGGCGTCGGGAAGACGACCTTCGTCGGCGCCGTCAGCGAGATCGAGCCGCTGAGCACCGAGGAGCTCATCACCGCGGCCAGCGTCGGCGCCGACGACCTCGGCGGGATCGAGGGCAAGTCCACCACCACCGTGGCGCTCGACTTCGGCCGGATCACGATCGAGCAGCACGGCATCGTGCTGTACCTGTTCGGCACCCCCGGCCAGCAGCGCTTCTGGTTCATGTGGGACGAGCTGTCCGCGGGCGCGCTCGGCGCCATCGTGCTCGCCGACACCCGCCGCCTGGAGGACTGCTTCGACGCCGTCGACTTCTTCGAGAACCGCGGGACCCGCTTCCTCGTCGCGGTCAACGAGTTCGACGGCGCGTTCCGCTACGCCCCCGACGAGGTCCGCGGCGCCCTCGGGCTCGGCCCGCGGGTGCCGATCGTGCTGTGCGACGCGCGGCACGGCGGCTCCGCGACGTCGGTGCTGCGGGCGCTGATCCGCCATCTGCTCGTCGCCGTCCCGTCCGCCTCCGTCTGACGCAAGTCCCGCCTCCCAGGAGCCCCCGTGATCCAAGACCCGCTGTACGAGCCGTCCGGCCACCTGCTGACGCCCGTCGACCCGGACGTGCCCGAGCGCGCCGTGCGGCTGCGGGAACTGCGGCTCGGGGGACCGGACGCCGAGTTCGACGCGTTCGCCCGCGACCTCGCCGAGGCCGCGCGGCACCTCGCCGGCACCGACCTGCCCCCGTTCGCGATGGTCAACTTCGTCACCGACCGCCAGTACCTCGGCGGCCTGTACGCGCCGCAGGCGCCGGGCGCCGACCCGGCCGACGCGGTCGAGCTGGGCCGGGAGGTGCCGCTCGACCACGGCTACTGCCCGCACGTCGTCGTGCGCCGCAAGGCGCTGGTCCTGGACGACGTGTGCGACTACCCGCGCTTCGCCGGGAACCCGGTCGTCGACAAGCTCGGCATCCGCACCTACGTCGGCGCGCCCCTCATCGACCGGACGGGGACGGTGCTCGGCACGATCTGCGTCATCGACCGCGAGCCGCGCCCCTGGGGCCACGCCGGGCTGGACCTCATCAAGGCGCGGGCGGCGGACCTGATGCAGGTGATCCGCCGGCGCGAGGAACGGCAGGGCTGACGGGGCGCCGCCGCGGTCACGGGTGCCGCGGCAGGCCCGGCCACGCGCCGGGCGCCACCGGGATCGAGTGCGACGCCGGCGCGTCGGCCGGGGGAGCGGCGCCGTCGTCGATGCCGAGCGCCCCGGTGGACAGCAGCCGGAACTCGCCGGCGCCGCGGGCGATGTCGGCCTTGAGGAACTCGATCGCCGCGCGGGCCCGCCGCGGGTCGGCGCCGGTCTCCGCGGCCCACCGCATGACCTGGCCGATCGCGAAGGCGTAGCCGATCACGCGGCCGGCGAGGACGCGGTGCTCCTGGCGCAGGTCGCGGTCCAGGAAGCCGAGGTCGAGGCGGTGCGCGGCGACCGCGGCCGAGGTGAGCGGCCAGCCGGCGAGGAACCGGCTGAGCGGCCGCCCGGCCGTCCGGGACAGGCAGTGCTCGGCGAGCTGCTGGCTGAGCAGGTCGTTGGTGCCGTCGAAGACGGTGTAGACGCGGGCGTCGAGGAACGCCTGGCCGGAGATGTTGGTCGGCGACCCGCAGCGGTAGCCCTCGCCGCCGGCGAGCTGCTGGTAATGGTGCGCGGAACTGAGCATCCGCTCGGTGGCGACCGTCTTGATCGCCTGGACGGCGGGAAAAGCGCCGATCATGCTCTCCTTCATGTCCAGGTCGTTCTGCAGGTAATGGTTGAGCGCCGCGCAGACGGTGTACGACGCGTCGATCGCGGCCAGCCTGTACCGGACGAACCGGATATCCGAGAGCGGGCCCGGGCCGATCTTGCGGTGATCGGCGTAGGCGTGCGCCTCGCGGCTGATACGGCGCAGGAATCCGCAGCCCATCGCCGCCATCATCGCCCGCGACGCCATGAGCATTTCCACCATCGGCCGCAGATTCCTGCCCTCCGCGGGGATGCGCCGGTGCCGCGGGACGACCGCGTCGATCTCGTTGAGCCCGTAGTCGATCGCCTTCAGGCCGAGTGGTTCGTAGGGCTGGACGGTGCGGAATCCCTCGCTGCGCTTGACGATGAAATAGCCGTAACTGCGGCCGTCCTCGTCGTTCTTCGCGCTGACCAGCCACCAGTGCGCGCTGATGCTGAACGCCTGCCAGTGCTTGCGGCCGCGGATCCGGTAACCGCCCTCGACCTCCTCGAACGTGGTGCGCATGCCGGACATCGCCGAGCCGCAGCCGGGTTCGGTGGAGGCGAATCCGCAGATCGCCGGGTCGCCGCCGGCGTACAGCGGCAGCACTTCCTGTTTGGCCTCCTCGCGGGCCCACAGCACAATGGGGCGCAGGGCCACCGCCGTGATGACCGTGACGTACATGCCGACCGGCAGGTTCCATTCGGAGACGGTCTCGACGGCGCGGCACATCTCGACGTGGTCGTCGCGTCCGCCGTACTCCTTGGGCAGTGTCGGCAGCAGCACCCCGGCCCGCGTGAGCAGGGTCCAGTCGTCGGCGGGCAGGTTCTGCTGCGGATAGGTCGCGGTGTCGAATCGGCGGGCGGCCGCCTCGATGCCGGCGATGAACGCGTTCGTCGACAGAGACAGAAGATCATTCATCATGGCGTCGGCCCTCATTGGTCGATCTGCGGATGCTGGAAGTCGTCCTCCGGCGGTCAGGTGCATGCGGCCGCCCTGTTTTCGCGCGTTGCGGCGGACCATTATTCGCCGCTCGATTCGCCCTCCTCCACGCGGTCCACGTCATCGTTAATCGAGTGGCCACGGGACGCAAGGAACATGAGGGTTACCGCATGTGGCCATGCAAACCCCGGCGGCCGGAACCGGCCTTCCGTGAACGGGCCGCCGGGAAACGGAAAGGCCGCCGTGCCGCCCGGGAAAGCGGCGGCCCCTCCGCCGCCCGGTCAGGGGCGGCGGAGGGGCCGGTTCCGGCAGGCGAACGGGCGGTCAGCGGCGGCCGGGCAGCAGCAGGATCCCGTCCCCGACACTGCGCTCGCCCGTGCCGTCGGACGGGCGGTTGACGAGCGCGCCGCCCGCCGTCGCCATCGTGGTGGATCCGCCGCCGTCGAAGTTCATGGCCTCCACCGCGCCGAGCGACCGCATGACCTTCGCGGCCTCCTCGATGGACAGGCCCTCGGCGTAGCCGGGCGCGCGGCCGTCCGCCGCGACCATCAGCAGCCGCCCGCGCCGGTCGACGCCGACCATGGTGCGCGGGTTACGGCGCAGCACCCAGTTGTAGTAGAACGACTGGTCGTCGCCGGTGTGGACGAGGCCGTCGGCGTAGGCGTCGACCCAGGCGCGGCCGTCGCGGACGAGCTGCGGGCCCGCACCGAGGATCGACGTCCGGGCGTCGAGGCGGACGGGGCGCCCGTGGTCGAGCACCTGCTCGGAGATCGCGAGCCTCGTGCCGGGGCGGGCGTGGCCGCGCAGCCAGTCGACGGCCGTCCCGATCGCCTGGACGGTGCGGCCTCCGGCCGGGATGGCGGTGCCGCGCGTCGGCCGCAGCTCCGTCACGCGCCCGGACGCGTCCAGCACGGCCTCGGCGCCGTCGCCGGCCGGGCTCGACGCCCCGTAGACGGGGGTGAAGGCGACCAGCTCGTCGGGGTCGGTGCAGGTCACGTCGTGCTGCGGGCGTTCGGTCGGCTGGTCGCCACCGACGCCGCCGCAGTTGTCGACCAGCCCGGGCAGCCGGTTGACGCCGTCGAGCTCGCGGCCGGCACGGTCCTGCGCCCGGACGCGCAGCACGGTGCTGAGCTGCGCGAACCGCGCGCCGCGACCGTTCTGCGGCAGGATCAGCGCGGTGCGTCCGTCGTTCGCCTCGCTGGTCAGCTCGCCGTTCAGCACGTGCAGGCCCGCCGAGCCGCCCTTGCCGCCGGCGGTGAAGTAGGTGCCGTTGACGCCGGCGACGGCGCCGCTGGAGCGCACCAGGTCCGACACCTTGTCCGTGGCGGTCAGCGTGCCGCCGACGGAGGACACCACGCGGCCGCCGAACCGGCGCGGGTCGACGGTGATCACGTGCAGGCGCCACGGGCCGGTCGCCGCCGTCCCGTCCTGCGCCGTGTAGGACGTGCCCGCCGAGAACCCGGCGGCGTTGAGGGCCGGGAGGTCCTTCTTGGCGTCGGCCTCCGTCGCGTACCGGCCGATCCGGACGACGTAACCGACCCGGCCCGCGCGCACGTCCGCGAAGCGCGGGCCGTCCACGGCTTCGACGCGCGGCTGGAAGCCGGCGGCCTCCAGCCGGCGCGCGGCGTCCTCGGCGGTCGCCTTCGGCGCGATCACCGCGGAGGGGTTGCCGGGCACGGCCAGCCGGACGTGCAGCGTCCAGACGTCGGCGGCCGACTTCTCGCCGCGGACGATCGTGGTGAGGGTGACGCCCGGCGCGAAGGGGCGCGTGTCGCGCTGCTCGTGCAGCGAGGAGGGACCGAGGGGGAGGGCGGCGCTGCGGGCGGAGGCCGCGGCCGGGGCGGCGAGCGCGGTCACGGCCGCCGCGCAGAGCGCCGCGGCGAGCAGGGGGCGTGTCATGCCGTCATGATCGACGCGGCCGGTGACGTGGGAGTGGACGCGAGATGATCATTGGCGCGCCCTAGGATCTCAAGCCCCAGCACCGACCACCGAGGGAGCGCATGTGTCGGCCGAGCCGCTGCACGCCGTGAGTTTCCGCCTGTCCTACGGCGACTGCGATCCCGCGGGGATCGTCTACTACGCCAACTACCAGCGGTGGATGGAGCGGACGCACACCGAATGGTGGTACCTGCGGGGCCTGCGGTTCGACGAGCTGCCCGCGCGGCTCGGGGTCGCGGTGGTGACGCGCGCCTCCACCGCCGAGTACGAGCGGACCATCACCCTGTTCGACGTCGTGGAGTGCCGGCTGTTCGCCGAGCGGCTCGGACGCACCTCGTTCGCGGTGCGCGGCGACTTCGTCACCGAGGACGGCGACCGCGCCTGCACCGCCGCCCTCACCCTCGTCTGCGTGGACGCCGCCGACCCGCGCCGGACGGTGCCGGTCCCCGAGCCGATGCGCCTGGCCTTGGGCGCCGGGAACGCCGCGCTGAGCGGCTGAACCGGCGGCGCGGGCTACGCGGTCAGCGGGACGCTGGACTCGGACGTGACCGCCAGGAAGGTGAGCGTCTCCTGGAGGTACAGCCGGACGTGCTCGGCGTCGTGCGACAGGTACCCGATCGAGAGGTCCTGCCCGAGGTGCAGCTCGTAGTCGCCGCCGCGGGTGGACAGCAGCAGCGCCCCGTCGAGCGCCGGCGCCCAGATGATCTCGCCGTCGCCCAGCAGCCGCGCGAGGTGGTGGCGGACGGGGTAGCCGTGGTCGGTGGTCTCCGAGACGGCCGTGTAGGCGTCCGCCGACAGCAGCAGGCTGTACGGCCCGCCGACGCCGGCCAGCCGCAGCGCGCTCAGCGCCTTCGCGACCGCGTCGGGCACCTCCCGCGCGTCGGCCGGCAGCGGCAGCGCCGGGTTGGAGCTGCCGGGCGCGATGCCGGTGATCCCGGCCGGGTCCGAGCCGTGGAAGACGGCATGGTCCTCGGCGAACGCGATCTTCTTCGCGGCGTCCTTCGCGGGCTGCCAGTCCGGGTCGAGCGCGCCGCGCTCGACGTCGTCCACGTCCTGCCTGGCGACCTCGAAGGGGACCCGCAGCTCGATGACCGGCTGGGACCGCCGCCGGTGGACCAGCACCCCCTCGGCGGGCGGGGCCAGCGGCTCGACGTGCCCGGTGCCGACCGCGGACAGCGCCGGCCCCGCGGGGCCGACGAGGTCCACCACGCGGCGGCCCGCGAGGTGGCGGGTGAAGGTGCGGCGCACCTCGGCCTCGAGGTCGGTCCAGGCCGCGTCCGACATCGGGGCGAGTTCGCGGTGCAGGTTGTTCATGATGTGCCGTTCCTTCTCAGGCTGCCGATGCCGAGCGAGCCGTCCGCGGCCGGGCCCCCGCCCGGCTCCGGCTCCGGCTCCGCGGCGGTCGTGGCGGACGCGAGGGCGAGGCGGGGCGACGGGTCGTCGAGGAAGTCGGCGGTCGGCACGAAGAACAGGCCGCCGGTGACCGCCGTCGAGAAGTCCAGGATGCGGTCGTGGTTGCCCGGCGGGTCGCCGATGAACATGTTCTCGAGCATCTTCTCGATGACGTCGACGCGGCCGACGTAGCCGATGAAGTAGGTGCCGAACTCGTCGGCGCCGATCGAACCGAACGGCATGTTGTCCCGCACGATCTGGTGCTGGGTCCCGTCCGGGTCGACGATCGTGTTGAGCGCGACGTGCGAGTTCGACGGCTTCGCCGCGTCGGGCAGCTCGATGTCGCTGAGCTTCTCGCGGCCCATCGCCAGCTCCTGAGCCTCGACCGGCAGCGCGTTCCAGCCGCGCATGTCGTGGACGTACTTCTGCACGACGACGTAGCTACCGCCGGTGAAGGCGGGGTCGTCGTCGCCGATGGTCACGGCGACGACGCCGTCCGGTCCGGACGGGCTCTCGGTGCCGTCGACGAAGCCGAGCAGGTCCCGCTCGTCGAAGTACCGGAAGCCGTGCACCTCGTCGGCGACGTCGGCGTGCCCGGCGAGCCGGGACATGAGCCGGCGCGCCAGCTCGAAGCACAGGTCGGGGCGGCGGGCCCGCAGGTGGAACAGCAGGTCGCCGGGCGTCGACACCGCGGTGTGCGCGGCGCCGGTCAGCGTCCGGAACGGGTGCAGGCCGGCCGGGCGCGGCGGGCCGTAGAGCCGGTCCCACAGGTGCGCGCCGATGCCGGTCACGCAGCTGAGGCCGTCCTCGGGGGAGCGGAAGCCCACGGCGCGCGTCAGCCCGGCGATGTCGGGCAGCAGCCCGCGCACCGTGTCCTCGCCGCCCGGGCGGACCGTCACGACCAGGAAGATCGCGGCCGTCGCGGGCGGCGCCAGCACGTCCTGCGGCTGTCCCTGCTGCGGCATCGCGTCCCCCCGCCGTTCCCGCCCCCGGGTGCCGCGCACCCGATCATCGTCAGCGCCGGTCTACCCCCGGCCCTGAGCCGGTGAAACCGGTCCGGGGGCTGGACGGGGGCAGTTTTGTCCGTGGCGACAGCGGCCCTTGGTGCGGCCGACACGGACGGCGCGCCAGGTGAGGGCCGCGGGTCCGTGGGTATCCTCCTCCGGTCGATCAGCGCCGCGGGACGAGGGGTGCCGGCGGGACGAGACGCGGGAGGGCACGGGGGCATGGCCGAGCAGTTCTCCGTCGGGGACCACGTCAGGTGGAACTCCGAGGCCGGGTACGTCGAGGGCGTCATCATCAGGAAGCACACGCACGACGTGGAGTACAAGGGCCACATGCGCCGGTGCAGCGAGGACGACCCCCAGTACGAGATCAAGAGCGACAAGACCGACCACGTGGCCATGCACAAGGGCCCGGCTCTGACGAAGCTGTAGGCGCTCGGGGAGGGACGCGCCGATGCCGGTGCCGCCGCCGTCCATACCCGCCCAGCGTGCGGTCTCCGTCGCCGCCGGGGCCGTGGTCTGCGTGCTGGTGTGCGTCCTCGCGAACGTCCCGGTGGGGCTGCTGTCGGGGATCGCGGCGGCGACCGCCGTGTTCGTCCTGACCGGGGTCGTCGCGGTCTGGCCGATGACGGCCGGGGACACCCGGCGGCACGCGCGCCGCGAGGGCTTCCGCCCGCTGGTCGCCGAGTCGGTCATCGTGACAGCGGCGGCCGGGAGCCTGGTCGGCGTCGCGGTGCTGCTCGCCGTGGGGAGCTCCGGCACCCGGAGCGCGGCCGCGGCGGTCGGCCTGTTCAGCGTCTTCATGAGCTGGGGGATGCTGCACCTGATGTACGCCGTCCGCTACGCGCACCTCTACTACGGCGAGCCCGCCGGCGGGATCGACTTCAACAGCGAGGAGCAGCCGTCGTACCGGGACTTCCTCTACTTCAGCTACAACCTCGGGATGACGTACCAGGTGTCGGACACCGACGTGTCGAGCACGGCGATCCGCGCCGTGGTGCTGCGCCACACGCTGCTGTCGTACCTCTACGGGACGGTCATCCTCGCCGCGACCATCAACCTCGTCGCGGGCATCATCGCGAGCTGACCCCGCATCACGAGCTGACACCGCATCTCGAGCTGACACCGCATCACGAGCTGACACCGGCGGGTCACGGCGCGACCAGGAGGGTCTGCGGGGCGGCGGCCTTCATCCGCATCCGCAGCCAGGCGAGCTGCGCGCCGATCCGCGGTCCGGACGCCCCGGCGACGCCGATCAGCTCGCGGTCGCGCGCGCCGGCCGCCGCCTGCCCGACCAGCGTCCAGGTGATCTCGACCAGGCCGGCGAGCTGGTAGAGGTCCTGGAGGTCGCGCAGCAGCCCGACGGGACCGGGCCGGACGGCCGTGAGCCCGCGCGGGTGCAGCCGGTCCGGCTCGGCCTGCCGGCGGCCGGCGTACCGCTCGGCGATCGGGTCGAGCGCGTCGGCGTTCCGGGTGCTCTGCGCGGCGAAGCCGGTGCAGGTGTAGCGCACGTCGGGCTCGTCGGTGTGCCCGCCGGCGACCCGCAGGTGCGAGGCGGCCAGCGTCCGCTCCGCGGCCGCCAGCATCGTGAGGTAGGTGGGCAGATGCATCGCGGTCACCGCCGGTTCGTGGTGGACGTGCCGTGGACGGGCGCGGACGCGGTGGTCGTGGGCGCCGGCGCCGGGCCGTCGCCCGCCCGGACGCGCACCACCGACACCGCCGCGACCTTGAACTCCGGCTGCTTGGAGATCGGGTCCCAGGCGTTGATGGTCAGCTCGTTCGCGGCGGTGTCGGCCGTGTCCCGGCCGGCCGCGTCTCGGTCGGTGGGGTCCTCGTCGCCGGGGTTGCCGTAGTGCCAGGGCGCGAACACCGTCCCCTCGCGGATGCGGGAGATCCGCGCCGGTGCCTCGATGCTGCCGCGGCGGGACGTCACCCGGACGATGTCGCCCTCGGCGACGCCGATGCGGTCCGCGTCCGGCTCGGAGATCTCCACCCACATCGACGGCGCCGCCTCCTGTAGCTGCGGGGCCCGCCGCGTCTTGGTGCGGGTGTGCCAGTGGTAGACGGTGCGGCCGGTCGTGAACCGCAGCGGGTACTCCTCGTCGGGCAGCTCGTAGGCCGGTTCGTAGGGCGCGGTCTTGAGGACGGCCCGCCCGTCGGGACGGCTCGCGCGGAACTCGGTCTCCGACACCGTGGCGCCGGTGGCGAGGTGGTGCCCGAACGTCTCGCAGTCGTCGTAGGCGGTGGGGAAGCGCCCGTCGGTGTAGAGCCGTTCGGTGCCGTCGGGCGCGCCGGTGTTGCACGGCCACTGCATGCCGCCGCGGTCGTGCAGCATCCCGTAGGTGAGCCCGGTGTAGTCCACCGGACGGCCTGCGGTGCAGCGCTTCCAGGCCTCGAACGCCTCCTCCGGGGTGTTCCACGCCGGCAGCGGCGCCCCGTCCTTGTCGGTCAGGCCGAGGCGGCGGGCGTAGTCCAGCCAGATCACCAGGTCGCTGCGGGCCTGGCCGGGCGGCTCGACGGCCTTCTCGAACAGGTGCACCGTCCGGTCCACGTTGGTGGCGGTGCCGGTCTTCTCCGCCCACAGCGCCGCGGGCAGCACCACGTCGGCCAGCTCCGTCGTCTCGGTGCGGTAGCCGTCGGAGACCACCACGAAGCACTGGTCGCCGGACAGGATGCGGCGGATCCGGCCGGTGTCGGGCATCGACACCATCGGGTTCGTCCCGGCGATCCACAGGAAGCCGATGGAGCCCTGCTCGGCGTAGCGGAACATGGCGTTCGCGTGGGTCGGCGGCGACCAGTGCGGGATGACGATCGGGTCGACGTTCCACAGCTCGGCCAGCTCGCGCACGTGCTCGGGGTTGTCCCAGTTGCGGAAGCCCGGCAGCGCGGGACCGCAGCCGGCCTCCCGGTTGTTCTCCGCCGACGGCTGGCCGTTCATCTGCAGAATCCCCGCGCCGGGGCGCCCCAGCATCCCGCGCAGCAGGTGCAGGTTGTTCACCTGGCAGGACGCCGCCGTGGCCTGGTGCGACTGGTAGAAGCCCATCGAGACCGTCGACACCACCCGCTCGCCGGTGCCGAAGATCTCCGCGGCGCGGACGATGTCGGCGGCCGGCACGCCGCAGATCTCCGCCGCCCACTCCGGCGTCGCGTCCCGGGTCAGCTCCTCCAGACCCGCGTAGCCGATGGTGTGCGCCCCGACGTAGCCGGCGTCGACGTGCCCGCGGGCGATCAGCTCGTGGACCAGCGCGTTCATCAGCGCGAGGTTGGTGCCGTTGCGGATCGGCAGGTGCACCGTCGCGCGCTCGGCGACCTTGGTGCGGCGCGGGTCGACGCACACCAGCCGCGGCGGGTTCGGGCCGTCCAGCCGGTCCAGCACGCGGGCCCACAGCACCGTCTGCGTCTCGGCGACGTTGTGCCCGAACAGGAAGACGGTGTCGCAGTGGTCGATGTCGGTGTAGGAGCCGGGCTGCCCGTCGCAGCCGAAGCTCTCTCCGAACGCCGTCGCCGCGGTCGCCGTGCACAGCCGGGTGTTGCCGTCCATGTGCGGGGTGCCGATCCCGCCCTTCCCGATGGCCGCGAGCGTGTAGTACTCCTCGGTCATCAGCTGCCCGGACGTGAAGAACCCGTGCGACAGCGGCCCCTTGGCGTCCAGCAGCGCCCGGGACCGCTCCACCACCCGCGCCATCGCGGTGTCCCAGTCGGTCTCCACCAGCCGGCCGCCCTCGCGGACCATCGGCGCGGTCAGCCGCTCGTGCTGCTCGCCCTGCCACCCGTACAGCCCCTTCGGGCCGAGCCGCCCGTGGTTGACGCGGTCCTCCGCGCGGCCCCGCACGCCGACGATCCGGCCGCCGGCGACCGCGATCTCCAGCCCGCAGCCGTTCGAGCAGAGCAGGCAGGCGCTGCGGACCCACCGCTCGACGTCGTCCTCGCCGATCCCGCCGGAGAGGAACCCGTCCACCCGGTCCGGCCAGGGGGCGCCGGCCCCGTGGGGCGTGCGCGCACCCCAGATGTCGGCCACGCGGTCACTGTCCATCGTCCGCCTTCCTCTCCTCGTCCCGCGGCGGGCCGCCGCGGTCCACCGGTCCCCGCGCCCCGTCCGGCGGCGCCGGGGGAGGGCGGAGCAGCGCCGCGCCCATGGCGATGGCCACCGACAGCCAGGCCGCGAAACCGGCCCACACCTCGACGCGCGCTATGTCGACCATGAACCCCAGGCCCCGCGCCCGGCCGTAGCTCGCGGTCGCCGCCGCGTACATGCCGAGGGGGAAGACCATGCTCCACAGCGTGGGCTCGTAGCTCACCGGCGCGCCGCGCACCAGGTGCCGCCACACCGCGAAGAACAGCAGCAGCGGGATCCACCAGGTGCCGAACGCCCACAGCAGGAACGCGAGCCCGGACACCACCTGGCCGGTCGACGCGAGCACCGGCAGCCCCGCCGGCAGCGCCAGGATCTTCGCGGCGGCGAGGACGGTGATGGCGGTCGCGCCCATGTAGACCCAGTACGTCGGGCTCAGCGCGTGCGGCGTGACGGGCTCGTCCAGCAGGCGGGCGGTGACCAGCCCGGCCAGCATCAGGTACAGGACGACCCCGATGCCCCATAACGCCACGGCCAGCGGCGCGAGCGAACCCGCCCACCCGTGCTTCGCCCCGGCCACCGTCGCCGCGGAGACGGCGAGCGACTGGGTCCCCACCACCCACATGAACCAGCTCCCGTTGATCCCGGGCGTGACGGGGTCGTCGCGGTGGCCGACGATCAGCACACCGGGGATGCCGTAGGTGAGCACCAGCCAGATCGGGACGCTGACCAGCGCCAGCACCGCGCTCGTCAGCACGTGGTGGTCGAGCGCCAGCCGCACGCCCACCACGTTCGGCGCGGCCACCAGCGAGAAGTAGCCGAACCCCTTGCCCGGGTTCCGGGCGTCGGCGAGCAGGCGCCGCGGGTAGGCGACCGCCCGCCACACGTACGCCGCCGCCAGCACGACCAGCGCGGCCGCCGCGACGCCGAGCAGCGCGTCCGACAGCGCGTCCGAGCCGAACAGCTCCAGGCCGGTCGAGACGATCCCGGTCGCCATGACCAGCGCGGCGTACCCGGGGTGCAGGTCGGCGACCTGGCGTCGGACGCGGTTCATCGCGGGCGGCTCACCGGCGCCGGTCCGCCCCCGGGCCGCCCGCGTCCCGCGGCCGCCCCGCGCCGAACCGGAGCGCCTGGAACGCGGTGCCGAGCTCGGCGACGGTCCGGGCGTCGGCGCCGCGCGCGCCAAGGGTGCTTGTCGCCGCCGACAAGGGCGGGGCGGCCGGCCCGCCCATCAGGTCTCGAACCGGACACAGGTCCCGTACGCGATGTACTGCGTCTCGGTGTGGATGCGCATGACGTCGGTCGTGGTGAAGTCGGTGCGGCCCAGCACGTTCGGGACGGCGAGGAGGCACACCCCGAGGACCGCGTCGGGCCGCAGGTCGGCGCTCGCGCGTTCGAGGTTGGTGAAGGCGGACTCGGGGCTCGAGCCGGGCTGGCCGGCCCTGATCCCCAGCGTGGTGACCCCCTCCTGGTCGTCGGGGATGCGGTCCGTCGTGTACATCGGTGTGCTCACCGGGGAGTGATTCCCCCGTGGAGCCGATGCCCTCACAGCGGCCATTCATGGCTCGGGAAACTTCGTGCCCCGCGGACACGCCGGGATTCCGGGCGGTATCCGCGCGCCCGTCCGCCGGTGATCTGCCGAGACCTGGTGCCGGTTTATGGTTTCTTGGGATATTTCAATTGCGCCATATGTGCTGTTCCGTCGCATATCCGGGTACGTTCGCGGGATGGTGGAGCTGGATCTGGCCACGGTGTTCGACGCGGAGCCGGTCGCGTGCGCGGTGATCTCGCCCGACCTGGAGTTCGTCGCGGTGAACCGGGCCTACGAACGGCTGGCCGGGCCGCGGGAGCGGCTCCTCGGCCACCGCGTCTTCGACGTCCTCCCGGGCGGCGCGGACGGGCAGAACGCCGCCCACTGGCGGACGGCCCTGGAGTGGGTGCTGGCCGAAGGGCAGCCCTACGTCATGCCGTGGGGACGCTACGACGCGCAGGTGCCAGGCCGTCCCGGCGTCTACGAGAAGCGGTACTGGAGCACGGTGAACGCCCCGCTGCTCGACACCGACGGCCGGGTGTCGCTGATCATCCACCGGATCGAGGACGTCACCGCGTTCATCGAGCAGCTCCGCGCGGAGCAGCCGTACGGCGCCGACGTGCCCGTCGACCTGCTGAAGGTGGAGGTCGAGCTGTACGTCCGCACGCGGGAGCTGCAGAGCGTCAACCACCGGCTGCGGCAGGTCCAGCGGGAGGAGCGGGAGACCGCCGCCGAGCTGCGCGAGACGGTGCGCCGCCAGCGGCAGGAGGTCGCCGACGCCACCCATGACCTGCGCAACCCGCTCACCGGGCTGCAGACCCGCCTGGAGGCGGCGCTCGCCGAACCGGACGTCGACTCGCGGCAGGTCCTGCACGCCGCCCTGCAGGACGCCGAACGCCTCAGCGACATCGTCTCCGACCTGCTCGAACTGGCCCGCCTCGACGCCGGCGCACCCGTCACGACCGAGGCGTTGGACCTGTGCGAGCTGGCGCGCGACATCCTGGCCGGGCACAGCTGCGCGCTCACGCTCGACACCAGCTTCGAGCCGCCGGCCGTGGTGGCCGGCTCCCGCTCGCGCCTGCTGCGGCTCCTCGGCAACCTGCTCGCCAACGCCGAGCGGCACGCGCGCACGCGGATCGAGGTGTCGGTGGCCTGCGACCACGGCGACGCCGTCCTGCAGATCGCCGACGACGGGCCCGGCATCCCCGAGGACGAGCGGCAGGCGGTCTTCCGGCGCTTCTACCGGAGAGCGGACGCCCGGCGCGCCGACCCGAACGGCACCGGCCTCGGGCTGGCGATCGCCCGCCAGACGGCCAGGGCCCACCAGGGCACCCTGCAGATCGCCGACCGGACCACCGGCACCTGCATGGTCCTGCGCATTCCCCTGCAGCCGGCCGCCTAGCCCGACCCGTCCACCGGGGGCACCCGGGAAAAACGTGCATGCGGTGAGCCGGGCGCCCGGCTCACCGCATGCGACGGCGCGGGCCTAGCAGTGGTGCACGCGGCCCTTGATGATCCTGATGTAGCGGCCGGCGACCCATTCCGGCGTGCTGATGCCCAGCCGGTACCAGGTGCGGTCACCGTGGACCGACTGGCCCCGCGCCCAGCACTTGATGTCGACGATCTGCCTCGGGTGGAGGTGGCCCAGGACTCGGGAGCGGGTGGTCGGCCTGGCCCGGATCGCGAGCCTGTGGTGGGAGGTCACCAGTCCCTTGGCGTAGGCGTTGACGGCCGGCAGCACCACCGGCACGCCGGCGGGGCCCGCGTCCGCGAACGCGGCCGGCACGGCGAGGGTGCCGGTGCCCATGACGCCCGCCATGACGGCAATGGCCGCCTTGTAGTGCGTTTTCAAGGATATTCTCCTATGTGAATCGGAATCGCCCCCACGGCCGGAGGGTCGGCCGCGGGAGTCCCGACGGATTTCGCCTCCCGCTTTTTAACCGTTTCAATCGGTCGCGACGCGCCACCGGGGCGGTGCTGCGGCGAGCGGCGCCATTCCCGCGACGAACGGCCACCGCGCCCCGGGCCCGAACCGCGGGGCCGGGACGCGGCACGCTCGGCCGTCCGGTGGCGGTATCGAGATCGCGCCAAGCCTGCCGGCGCCGACTCTGGACCTTTTGTCCGGTGATGTCGCGTAGATCGTAATTTCCGCAGGTCAATGCGTATCTGTACGTTAAGTCGCGTTCTACGGGCTATGTTCGCAAGCAGGTGCATTGACGCACGGTGGCGCGGCCGATGGACGCTGCGCATGTTCCCGTCCGCCGGACGAGTCCGGCACCAACACGACCGGCATCAAGACGAGACGAAGTGGTGACGATGGCTGGAACCAGCCCTCCCGACACTGACCGGAAGCAGGAGTCCGCCCACGGCCCGTCCGACGCTCTCCCCATCGACCAGCTCAAACAGGCCGGGCAGGAGTTCGTCCAGGCGCTGATGGTCCGGGCCCTCCACACCGCCAGCGGAACGGTGAAGAACATGACCGGGCGGCTGACCGACGCGGTCGGAGACGGCTCCGGCGACGGCGGCGGAGACGGAAACGGAAACGGCGGCGGCACCGCCGCGAAGATGGCCGCCACGGGCGCCAAGACCCTGGGCGAGGGCAAGTCCCCGCTCAAGGCGGGCCTCAAAGCGGGCATGACGGGCGCCAAGGAGACCGCCAAGAAGGCCGTCGGATCCGGCGACGGCGGCGGTGGCGGCGGCAGCGACGAGGCCAAGGCCACCAACATCGTCGAGAAGTTCGACGTCGGCCTGCCGAGACGCGTCGCCTACGACCAGTGGACCCAGTTCGCCGACTTCCCGAGCATGACCAGCAAGGTCGAGAGCGTCGAGCAGGAGTCCGACGAGCAGCTCAACTGGCGGGCCAAGATCTTCTTCTCCCACCGCACCTGGAAGTCCACGATCGTCGAGCAGGTGCCCGACGAGCGCATCGTCTGGAAGTCCGAGGGTCCGAAGGGGTACGTCGACGGCTCGATCACCTTCCACGAGCTCGCCCCCACCCTGACCCGGATCCTCCTGGTCGCCGAGTACCACCCGGACGGCTTCGTCGAGAAGACCGCGAACCTGTGGCGCGCCCAGGGGCGCCGGCTCCGCCTCGACTTCAAGCACATCGAGCGCCACATGATGACGCGCACGATGCTGGAGCAGGACGACACCGAGGGCTGGCGCGGCGAGATCCGCGATGGCGAGGTCGTCCGGACGCACGAGGACGCGATCGAGCAGGAGAAGAAGGAGCAGGAGAACAAGGAGCAGGAGCAGAAGGAAGGGCGCGGCGAGGACTGATCCGCCCGTCCCCGATCCCCGGCTTGGAGGAGCCATGGCCGACAACGCTGCGGGCACGAGCCCCGACCGCGACCGGAGCGAGTCCGGCGAGGTCCCGGAGAAGACCGGGCGGATCGTCCCGCACGACGAGAAGAGCCCCTCCGCCGAAGGACCGGACGTCTACCTCAATGTGCCCGAGGTCAAGGTCGACGAGATCTCCCTGGAGGTCAACGACCTCGAGGCGCACGTCTCGCTGGTCGCCGAGGTGCTCGACCTGCTCAAGCTGAACGTGGGCGCAGACGTGGGCCTCGGCCGGGTCAAGCTGGAGATCAAAGGCGTCGGCGCGCAGGCGATGCTCCAGGTCCGGCTCGACAACGTGGCCCGGATCGTCGACCGGGTCCTGACCACCCTCGACCGGAACCCGCAGATCCTCGAGCATCTCGGCCGCGGCGTGGAGGCCGCCGTGACCGACATCGGCAGCGGGACCGGCGAGGCGGTCGGCGAGGTCGGCAAGGGCGCCAGGGGCGCCGTCGAGGACGTCGGGAAGGGCACGGGCCGCGCGGTCGAGGACGTCGGTGAAGGCGCGGGTGGTGCCGTGAAGGACGTCGGCGAGGGCGCCGGTGGTGCCGTCAAGGACGTCGGGAAGGGCACGGGCCGCGCGGTCGAGGACGTCGGTGAAGGCGCGGGTGGTGCCGTGAAGGACGTCGGTGAAGGCGCCGGCGGCGCGGTGAAGGACGTCGGTGAAGGCACCGGCGGCGCTGCCAAGGAGGTCGGCAAGGGCGCGGGCGGTGCCGTGAAGGACGTCGGCGAGGGCACCGGCGGCGCAGCGAAGGAAGTCGGGAAGGGCACGGGCGGCGCCGTCGACAAGGTCGGCGAAGGCACCGGCGAAGCCGCGGGCAGCGTCGGCGAAGGCGCGGGCAAGGCCGCCGAGAGCACGGGCAAGGGCGCGGGCAAGGCCGCCGAAGGCGCAGGCAAGGGCGCCGGCGCGGCGGCAGAGAACGCAGGCAAGGGCGCAGGCCAGGCCGCTTCGGCCGTGGGTGACGGGGCCGGCGCCGCCACCAAGAATGCAGGCGAGGGCGCGGGCGAAGCCGCCGGTGCGGTAGCTCGGACCGCAGGCGACGGCTCAGGCCAGGCCGCCGAAGCCGCGGGCAAGGGCGAAGACGCCGCCGCTGAGGATACGGGTGACGGGGCCGACGCAGACACCAAGAAAGCGGACGAAGGTGCAGGTCAGAAAGCTGAGGGGGATGCGGGGGAGGACACAGAGGAGACCGGCGAGGGGAACGGAGAGGAAGCCCCTGAGGCGTCCCGTGAGGAGGACGGGGAGGATGCGCCGTCCGGCTCCGGCTCCAGCGACGAGGGGAATGGCGAGGAGCCCGAACCCGAGCGCAAGGACGAGGGCGGTGACCTGCAGGGGGCGCTGCAGGAGGCCGAGGACTCCGTCCGCGAACTCGGCCGCGCTCTGCTCCGGATGGTCACCCGGTAGCCGCGGCCGCCCGGTGCCGGAGTAGCGAAACGGGACGACGGGCACCGGCGCCCGGCCGTACGGGGCCGGGCGCCGGTGCCGTGGCGTCAGGCCGGTGACATGGTCGCCCGGCCGAGGTGCCGGACGAGGAACGGGGCCGGGTCCTCGAACGCGGGCACCCCGCCGTGCCCGCCGAGGTTGGCGTGCATCGTCTTCTCCTTGGTCCCGATCGCGTCGAACAGCCCGAGCGCGGACTGCCGGTCGACGTGCTCGTCGTCCCACTGGAGCAGGAACAGGACCGGGACGGTGATGCGCCGCGCCGCCTCCAGCAGGGCGTCGTGCACGACGAACCCGCCGCCGAAGATCGCGGCGGTGATCCGCGGGTCGGCCGCGGTGAGCGGCATCCCGATCGCGGTGCCGAGCGTGATGCCGCCGCCGTAGGCGATCGGCGCGTCGGGGCCGATCTCCGGCAGGTCCTGGAGGGCGTCCAGGGTGGTCTGCCATTCCGGGACGGCACGCTCCGCGAGCGAGGCGCCGTACCGGGCGCTGACCGGGCCGATCGGCTCGCCCGCCGCGACCGCCCGCCGGAGTTCGGCGCGGGCCTGGTCGTCCTCGGCGGTGCGGGGCCGGTCGCCGTGCCCGGGGGCGTCGATGGCGGCGACGGTGTAGCCGCAGGTGGTGGCGAGGTGGCGTGCCCGGGCCATGAGCGCCGGGGTCTTCTTGTGCAGGCCGCCGCCGTGGCCCATCAGGATCAGCGGAGCGTGGCCGGGGCCGGAGGCCGGCGACCACAGGACGCCGGTGACCTCGCCGAGGGTGAAGTCGCGTTCGAGGACGCCGTCGGACGTCATCGACGCGGTGAAGCGCAGGGAATGCATAGGTGTTGCCTTTCGGGAGTGCCTGTCTGGGGCGCTCCCGGCGACACCTATGTCAGTCGCCTACCGTGAGGATGAAGGGGAGCACCCACTTCGGTACAGCGTTCATGGGTCTCACCTCCTCGCCTGCGTTCACGGCCTCCGGCACGTTAGCAGCCGGCCGACGTTCCGCCCATTCTTTTTCTCCGCGGCCCATGCTCCCGCTGGCCGGGAACGCGCGGCGCCCCGTCCGGCGCACGCGGTTAGCGTTGCGTGATCCACTCTGAGAGGGGTTCGGGATGGCGGAGGCCGCAGGGGAGCGTTCCCTGGAGCAGCGGGTGGCGGACCTGGAGCGGATCGAGGCGATCAAGGCCCTCAAGCACCGGTACTGGAGCGCGTGCGACGGGAAGGACCCCGTCGCGTTCCGGGACTGCTTCACCAAGGGCGCCGCGTCGATCGACTACGGCTCGCTCGGGACGTTCGCGGACGCGGACGCGCTGACGAAGGTGTTCAGCGACATCGCGCTGCGCGAGGTCGACGGCGGGTACGCGGTGCTGGACATGCACCACGGCTTCCACCCGGTCATCACCGTGCTGGACGATTCCAGGGCGTCCGGCACCTGGACGCTGCGCTTCAGGCAGGTGAACCGGGTCGACAACACCGAGCTGCTCATGGCGGCGGAGTACGACGACGAGTACGTCGTCGAGGACGGGCGCTGGAAGATGGTGAAGTCGCATGTCCGGCCGTTGTGGACGATCCTGCGCCCGCTGCCGGAGGGCACGCATGTGACCCAGGTGATGGGCGGGTAGGCCGGTCACGGCCGGGCCGCCGATCGTGGTCCGGCCGGCACGGAGTTCGTGGAGAGGTCCCAGTAGTCGGCGTAGCGGCCGCCGCGGCGCAGCAGCTCGTCGTGGGTGCCCTCCTCGACGATCCGGCCGCCGTCCAGGAAGGCGACGTGGTCCGCGCGGCGGACGGTCCGCATCCGGTGCGCCACCATCACCACCGTCCGGCCCGCCACCAGCCGCTCGATGCCGTCGTGGACGGCCGCCTCGTTGACCGGGTCCAGCGCGGACGTCACCTCGTCGAGCAGCACGACGGGCGCGTCCTTCAGCAGCGCCCGCGCGATCGAGACGCGCTGGCGTTCGCCGCCCGACAGCAGTTCGCCGCCCTCGCCGACGCGCGCCGCCCATCCGCCGGGCAGCCGTCCGACGACCTCGTCCAGCCGCGCCGCGCTCGCCGCCGCCCGCACCTCCGCCTCGCTCGCGCCGGGGCGGCCGAGCCGGACGTTCTCCTCGATCGTGCCGTCGAACAGGTAGACGTCCTGGAACACCACGGCGATCTGCGACATCAGCACGTCCGTGCTGATGTCGCGGACGTCGGCGCCGCCCATGCGGACGGCGCCGACGTCCACGTCGTAGAACCGCGCGACCAGCTGCAGCAGCGTGCTCTTGCCCGCGCCCGACGGACCGACCACGGCGAGCCGTCGCCCTTCCGGGACCGACAGCGACACACCGTCGAGCACCGTCCGGTCGCCGTGCCGGAAGGCGACGGAGTCGAACTCCAGGCCGTGGTGCAGCGGCCGGACCGGTTCGCGGGGCTCCGGCAGCGGCTGGCTGCTCAGCACCGCGTCGAGCCGTACCAGTTCGGCGCGCGCACCGCGCAGCTTGCCGCCGATCTCCGACAGCGACAGCAGCGGGTCCGCGCAGCGGGCGGCGAGCACGAGGATCGCCAGCAGGTCGGCGGTGCCGATGTCCCCGCCGAGCGCGAGGTAGGCGCCGAGGGCCAGCAGCGCCGTGAACACGGCCTGAACCGTCAGCGTCAGGCCGAGGACGCCCGGCAGCGCCGACACCAGCGACCGGCGGGACGCGCGCTGCAGCCCGCGCAGCGCGTCGTCGAGCATCTCGAAGCGTTCGGCGGTCCGGCCGCCGGCGCGCAGCACCGGCTGGGCCTGCACGTACTCGATGACCCGCGCCGCGGCCTCGTGGTCGCGGTCGGCGCGCTCGGCGTCGGCGGCGGCCGTCGCCCGTCCCGCCCAGGCCTGGATCACCGCGACGGCCGGTACGGCGAGCAGCGCCGCCAGCCCCATCCGCCAGTCGAAGGCGAGCATGACGGCGACGATGGTCAGCGGCGTCGCGCAGGCGGACACGAGTGGGCCCAGCAGGTGCGCGATCGCGCTCATCGCCTGCAGGACGCCGCGCCCGGCCAGCACCGACACCTCGCCGACGCGGCGCGGGCCGTACCAGCCGACGGGCAGCCGCGCCAGATGGTCGCCGAGCCGGCGGTACATGCCGCGCAGCAGCGTGGTCCCGACGCGGAACCCGGACAGGTCGCTCACGTACCGCAGGACCGCGTACACCGCGACCGCGGCCCCGAACGCGATCAGCCAGGGCCGGGCGCCCCCGGGCGTGCTCCCGAAGAGCGCCCGCAGGACGGGGACCAGCAGCGCGTACGACAGGCCCTCGACCACCGCGGTCATCGTCATCAGCGCGACGGTGCGGCGCACCGGGCGGGCGTACCGGTCGCCCAGCACGCGCAGCAGCATCGAGATCATCGCAGGTCGTCTCCTTGTGGCGCGCCGTCCCGGGGCCCGGTCCCGCCGGCGACCGCCGCCCGGTGGGACCGCCAGAACGCCGCGAACCTCCCGTCCCGGGCCAGCAGTTCGGCGGGCGTGCCGCGTTCGGCGACCGCCCCGTCCTCCAGCATCACGATCGTGTCGGCGTCGGTGATCGTCTCCAGGCGGTGGGCGATGACCAGCACCGTCCGGTCGCCGTCCGGCGCCGTCAGGGCCCGCCGCACCGCCAGTTCGGTCTGCGGGTCGGCGAACGCGGTCGCCTCGTCGAGCACCAGGACGGGTGTGTCGGCGAGCAGCGCGCGGGCGATCGCGATCCGCTGCGCCTCGCCGCCCGACAGTTCCGCGTCCTCGCCGATGACGGTGTCGTAGCCGCGCGGCAGTTCGAGGACGCGGTCATGGACGTTCGCACGCCGCGCCGCGTCGGCGATCGCGTCGAGGCCGGCGTCCGGCACCGCCAGCGCGATGTTGTCCGCGACCGACGCGCGCAGCAGGCGGACGTCCTGGAACACGAACGAGACCATCCGGTGGAGGTCCCGCGCGGCGAGGTCGCGCAGGTCGGCGCCGCCGAGCGAGACCGAGCCGCCGGCCGGGTCGAAGAACCGCGGCAGCAGCCGGACCAGCGTCGACTTCCCGCTTCCCGACGGGCCGACGACCGCGGTGACCGTCCCGGGTTCGAGCACGAGGTCGATCCCGCGCAGCACCTCGTGGCCGGCGCGGTAGCCGAACCGGACGTCCCGCAGCTCCACCCGGTGACCGCGCGGCGCGACCGGATGCTCCGGCTCCGGCAGCGGCGGCACCGCGAGCACGTCCCGGATCCGGCCGACCGCGCGGTGGGCGGCCTGCAGATCGTCGAAGCCGTGGCCGAGCACCGCGACCGGAGCGGTCAGGCCCATCCCGAGCAGCAGGAACGGCAGCAGGTCGGCCGGGGCCATGCCGCCGCCGGTGATGAGGGCCGCGCCGCCGGTCAGGACCGTGAGCAGCACGAACGGCGGCGACAGCACCACCTGCATCCCGGCCGCGACCGCGGAGAGGGCGCTCACCATCCGGGAGAAGGAGGTGACGAAGTCGTCCACGGCCGTGCCGAACCTGCGCAGTGCGCGGTCGCCGCCCCCGAACGCCTTGACGACCGCGATGCCCTGGACGAACTCGACGACGGAGTTCGTGATGCGTCCCATCGCGCCGTCGAACTCCTTCTGCGCGCGCACACGGGACGGGGTCATCATCAGCGGGACGAGCGCCACCGCCAGCAGCACCGGGATGAGTGTGATCAGTGTCAGCCGCCAGTCGATGGTGAACAGGTACACCAGCGACGCGAGCGGGACGACGAACGCGGAGATCAGCTCGCCCGGAGTGTGGGCGATGAACGGGTGCACGGCGCTCACGTCGTCCCCGGCGAGTTTCGCCAGCTCACCGGTCCGGCGCCCGGACAGCCAGCCGAGCGGGACGCGGCCGAGCCGCGCGGCGAGCCGCCGCCGGAATTCGAGCTGCACCCGGCCGTCGAGCAGGTGCCCGATCGCCGACGACGCGCCCGTGAACAGCAGCCGGAGGAGCAGCCCGACCGCGCCCGCGATCACGACGGCCCGGACGTGGCCGTGGTCGACCGGGCCGGGCGCCAGCAGCGAACGGCCCAGTTCGGCGACCGCGAGGAGCGGCGCCAGACCGGCCAGGGCGCCGATGACCTGCAGGACGACGAGGGCGGCGAAGCCGGGGAGGTGAGGCCGCAGCAGCCCGGCCGAGTCGCGGTCCGCCGCGTCACCGGCGCCCTGCACCGGCGCGGCGACGCCGGCGGCGGTCATCGGTGCGCCTCCAGCCTGCTGCCGTGCGGCAGGGTGACGGCCATGATGCTGCTGGGGACGTCCAGCGCGATCCGGTGCCACCGCCCGCGCGGGACGATCGCGGCGGTCCCGGCCGTCAGCCGGACCTCTTCCTCCTCCTGGCCCGGCTCCTCGGGGCGCAGGTAGAGGCGGATCTTCCCGATGAGGCAGGAGACGACCTCCTCGGCCTCGGGGTGGACCTCCCAGCGGTCGGCGTGGACGTCGGCGTCGGTCTTCGCGTGGAAGGCCGTCAGCTGCCAGCCGTCGTGCCCGGAGCACACCGTCCGTTTCTCGGCGCGGATGTCGCCGCCCTGGCGGAAGTGGAGGAGGGAAGCGAAGAGGTCGATCGGAGTGACGGGCATGCCGCGACGTCCTTCCTGCGGTGGTTGCCGGTTCATGGGGCGGAGTCAGTCCCGTACGAGTTCGCCGGTATCCGCCGCCTCCGGCGGGCCCGTCCGCGGCAGGACGGCCACGGCGAGCAGGACGGCGGCGAGCATGAGCACCGCGCCGAGGGTGAAGCCGATCGCGTACCCGTCGTTGAGGGCCGCGGGGGTGGCGACCGGGCCGGTGCGGTGGTGCGCCGCGGTGCCGAGGACGGCCAGCCCGAGCGAGGCGCCGATCTGGCGGACGCTGTTGAGCAGGCCCGACGCGGTGCCGGCCTCGTGCGGCGCGACCCCGGCGGTGGCGATGGACACGACCGGCCCGAGGCACAGCCCGAAGCCGACGCTGGCGAGCAGGGACGGACCGAGGACGTCGGCGGCGAACGACCCGTCCGCGCTGATCAGGCCGAACCAGGCGAACCCGGCCGAGGTCAGCAGCCCGCCGGTGACGAGCAGCGTCCGGGGCGCGAAGCGGTAGCCGAGCCGGACGGCGAGCGCGGCGCCGGCGATGACGCCGAGCGCGAACGGCACGAACTCGACGCCGGTCAGCGCCGGGCCCGTCCCGAGGACCCGCTGGACGTAGAGGGAGACGAAGTAGAACGAGGAGGACAGGGCCGCGCCGGCCAGCAGGTTGTAGGCGTTCGCGCCGGCGACCGACCGGTTGGCGAACAGCCCGAGCCGGATCAGCGGTTCGCGGCGGGTGGTCCGCTCGACCTGCAGGAACGCGGCCAGCAGCGCGGCGGCGGCCGCCAGCGTGCCGAGCGTGGCCGGGGAGGTCCACCCGTACCGGTCGGTGCGGACGACGCCGAAGACCAGCAGGACCAGGCCCGCGGTGGCGAGCACGGCGCCGAGGACGTCCGGGCGGCCGCCGGGGACCCGCGGCGCGTCGGCGGCGACGCCGCGCCTGGCGAGGGCCAGCGCGCAGGCGGCCATCGGCACGTTCACGAACATCACCCACCGCCAGCCGGCGTACTGGGTGAGCAGGCCGCCGATCAGGACGCCGAGGGCGCCCCCGGCGGCGTTCACCGCGCTCCAGATCCCGAAGGCCCGGATGCGTTCCCGGCCCGCCGGGAACGTCGAGGTCAGCAGCGCCAGCGCGGCCGGTGCGAGCGCGGCGGCCCCGACGCCCTGCGCGGCGCGCGCGGCGACGAGGTGCCAGGGCTCCTGGGCGAGGCCGCCGACGAGGGAGGCCGCGCCGAACAGGGCGAGCCCGAGCAGCAGCACCCGCCTGCGGCCGTAGCGGTCGGCGGCCTTGCCGCCGAGCAGCAGCAGCCCGCCGAACGTCAGGGCGTAGGCGTGGATCACCCACGTCACGCCGACGGCGCTGAAACCGAGGCCGGAGGCGATCCGCGGCAGCCCCACGTTCACCACGGACAGGTCCAGCGACACCATGAACTGCACGACGGCGACGGCGGCGAGCGTGAGCCCGGGCCGCGCCCCCGGTCCGGCCGCCGTCCGCGCACTTGCCGGTCTTGTCGTCGTCACCGCACCCATTCCCTTGCGACTCGCGTCGTGTCCATGCCGGAAATGGTGCTGTTCGGGCTGGTCGGCGGTCATCGTGCGGGGGAAGACTCCTTCACCTGGCACCGCCGCAGTACGCTCGGCCGCTCTACAACGCCGGGAGTAGCCGGGTATTACGCCCTCCAGCGGAGGACGGGGGGCAAAAAGGTCCATAACCTACCTGAATGAGGTTCTTGGACGGGTGGCGGCCGCTCGCCCAGGACGGCCTGCTCGCCGCGGCGATGGCCGTCCTGCTGTCGGTCGTCATGATCTACTCGCCGCGCGCGGGCGCGCTGGATATCGCGGCCGGCATCGCCGGCTCGCTCGCGCTCGTCGCGTGGCGGCGCGCGCCGCTGGTCGCGCTCTTCGCCAGCACGGCCTTCATGCTCGTGATCGCGGCGCGCACCCAGCCGGGCCCGGCGGCCGCCTACCCCGTCATGATCGCGGTGTTCGCCGCGGTGCGGGCCGGCCACCAGGTGGCCGCGGCGCTGGTGAGCCTGGCGTTCCTGGCCGCCGGCGTGGCGGTGAACCTGCCCGGCGCCGACGGGACGGGGCAGAACCTGCAGAGCGTCGCGCTGCTGATCGGCTGGTTCGTGGCCGCGGGCGTCGCGGCGACGGTCACCCGGCACCGGCAGGCGTACCTGGAGGAGGCCGAGCAGCGCGCCGCCGAGGCCGAGCGCACCCGCGAGGAGGCCGCGCTGCGCCGCGCGGGGGAGGAGCGGCTGCGCATCGCCCGGGAGCTGCACGACTCCCTGACCCACAGCATCTCCGTCATCAAGGTCCAGGCCGGGGTGGCCGTCCACCTCGCGCACCGGCGCGGCGAGGACGTGCCGCCGGCGCTGGTCGCGATCCAGGAGGCCAGCGGCGACGCCATGCGCGAGCTGCGCGCCACGCTGGAGGTGCTGCGCGACGACCCCGACGGGGCCGAGGGCTCCGGCGGCCCCGACGGCGAGGCCGCGGTCTCCGGCCTCGACCGCCTCGACGACCTCGTCGAACGGGCCCGCTCCACCGGCCTGCGCGCCACGGTGACGGTCTCCGGCACCCGCCGCGACCTGCCGTCCGAGGTGGACCGGGCGGCGTACAGGATCGTCCAGGAGGCCCTCACCAACGTCTCGCGGCACTCCGGCGGCGCGGCCGCCGCGGTGTGCGTCGAGTACGCCGGCGACGCCCTCGTCGTGCAGGTCGAGGACGACGGCAAGGCCGATCCGGACGCGCCGCCCGTGCCCGGCAAGGGGCTGCTCGGCATGCGCGAGCGCGTCGCGGCGCTCGGCGGCCGGCTCCGCGCCGAGCCCCGCCCCGAGGGCGGCTTCACCGTCCGCGCCGAGCTCCCGCTGGAGGAGGCGCCGTGATCCGCGTGCTGCTCATGGACGACCAGGCCCTCATCCGCGGCGGCTTCCGCGCCCTGCTGGAGATCGAGGACGACATCGAGGTGGTGGCCGAGGCCGCGAACGGCGAGCAGGGCGTCGCGCTCGCCCGCGAGCACCGGCCCGACGTCGCGCTCGTCGACATCCAGATGCCGGTGATGGACGGCATCGAGGCGACCCGGCTGATCGCCGCCGACGAGCGGCTGAGCGGCGTCCACGTCGTCATCCTCACCAACTACGGCCTCGACGAGTACGTCTTCAACGCGCTGCGCGCCGGCGCCTGCGGCTTCATGGTGAAGGACACCGAGCCCGCCGACCTGCTGCAGGGCGTGCGGGTCGCGGCCCGCGGCGACGCGCTGCTGTCGCCCGCGATCACCCGCCGGCTGATCGCCGAGTACGTCGCCCGCCGTCCCGAGCCCGTCCCGCAGGCCCTCGACGTGCTGACCAACCGCGAGCGGGAGGTCGCCGCGCTGGTGGCGCGCGGGCTGTCCAACGACGAGATCGCCGCCCGCATGGTGATCAGCCCGACGACGGCGAAGACGCATGTCAGCAGGGCGATGACCAAGCTGCGCGCCCGGGACCGCGCCCAGCTCGTCGTGTTCGCCTACGAGTCCGGACTCGTCACCCCCAGGCGCCCCTGAACGACCGAAGATCATGCCTCTGACCAGGGGTTTCATGGAATGGCCGGCGCGTGAGGGGGTATCGCGGGCGCATGGGCAGCGAACGCGGAGCCGATCACCGCGCCGGGCGCGACGCCGCCGCCGCGCGGGACGCCGTCGCGTCGGAGTTCGGCGCGGCCGTCAACATGACGCCCAAGGAGCTCGAGGACTGGCTGGACACCGACGAGTCCAGGTCCGCCGGCCAGAGGAGGAACGGCGGCGAATCGACCGGCCACGCGTCCGGGCGCCGGATCGTCGAGCTGATGCGCGCGAAGAGAGCGGACCTGTCCGACCAGGACTACGACCATATGAACAAGGTCGTCGGCTATGTCCGCCGCCACCTCGCCCAGCGCCCGTCCGGCGACGTCAAGGACACCAAGTGGCGCCATTCGCTCATGAACTGGGGTCACGACCCGCTGAAATGACGGGCCGTGCCCGGCCGGACGGGTCAGGGGAGGTCGGTGACGGGCGGCGGGTAGCCGAGCCCGCGCCTGCGGTCCTCGGGCAGCGTCCAGGGGCGGTGGACGCCCCGCCCCTCGATACCGGCGAGTTCGGGCACGTATCTGCGGACGTAGTCGCCGGATGGGTCGAAGCGGAATGCCTGGCGCAGCGGGTTCATGACCTGCCCGGGCCGGGTGCTGTTGCCGGTCCCGGCGACCCACTGCCAGTTCCCGGCGTTGTCGGCGACGTCGCCGTCGGCGAGCAGGTCGTTGAAGTGGCGCAGCCCCGCCCGCCAGTCGATTCCGAGGTCGCGGGTCAGGAACGACGCGGTGATCAGCCGGGCGCGGTTGTGCATGTAGCCCTCGCGGCGCAGCTGCCGCATCCCGGCGTCGACGATCGGGACGCCGGTCAGGCCGTCGCGCCAGGCGGCCAGGGCGTCCTCGTCCCGGTTCCACTCGCGGCGGCGGGGCCGGTAGTCGGCTCTGGACAGGTCCGGGAACGCGGCGGCGACCTGGTGGTGGAAGTCGCGCCACGCGAGCTGCCGCCGGAACGCGCCGGGCCCGGCCTCGGCCGCCTCCCTCGGTGAGACGCACCCGAACTTGATGTACGGGCCGAGCCGGGACGTCCGGTCGGCGGCGATGTCATCGCGGACCCGCTCGTAGTCCGCCGCGTCCTCGTCCAGCCATCGCTCCAGGCGCCGCCGTCCCGCCCGTTCGCCGCCTTCGGCCAGGTCAGGGGACGCCTCGCCCGACGTCAGATCGGCGAACCTCGGCAGCGGGCCAGCGCGCACGCCCTCCGGCAGGCGGACCTTCCGGGGCGTCGCCGCGACCGGGTGCCGGCCGGCCGCCTCCCAGGCCCGCCAGTACGGAGTGAACACCCGGTAGTGGTCGCCGCCGGCCGGGACCAGGTCGCCCGGCGGGACGACGGTGACGCCCGGAAGCGCGCTCACCTCCAGCCCGATCTCGCGGAGCGCTGCCAGCCGCCGCCGGCCGTACGCCGACCGCTCGTCCGCAAGGAACAGCGCCGTCGCGTCCACCTGCCGGGCCAGACGGGCGACCTCCGCCGCCGGATCGCCGCGCCGCACCACCAGGTCACCGCCCAGGCCGCGCAGCGAACCGCGCAGATCGGCGAGCGCGTCCAGCAGGAACCGGACGCGGTTTGGCGCGGCGAACGGCCCGGCCAGCAGCGCGTCGTCGAAGACGAACACCGGGACCGTCCGCTCCGCCCGGCACGCCGCCTCCAGCGCCGGGTTGTCGCGCACCCGCAGATCGCGCGTGAACAGCATGATCGAAGTACTCATCGGCGCGTCAGCCCGCCGCCTCTCGCCACGTCATAAGATCCGTGTTCCCCCAGGTCGGCCGCCTGAACGGCGCCGGAGCCGCGTGCCGCCGGACCGGTTCGGACGGCCGCCGGGCGGGGACGCCTAGGAGGCCATGACCTCACCGAACCACACGGCAAGCCCTCAGCGGCGGCACGCACGGCCCCGGCTCGCCGTGTCGAGCTGCCTGCTGGGCGCGCCCGTCCGCTACAACGGCGGCCACAGCAGGGACCGGTTCCTCACCGGGCTGCTGGCCCGGCACGTCGACTGGGTGCCGGTCTGCCCCGAAATGGAGATCGGCCTCGGCGCGCCGCGCCCCACGATGCGGCTGCGCACCGACGGGCACATCGTCACCAAGGACGGCGCGTCCGACCACACCGCGGCCATGACCGCGCTGGCCGGACACCGGCTCCCCGACCTGGACGGCATCGACGGATACGTCCTGAAGGCCAGGTCGCCGAGCTGCGGGCTGTCCAACCTGCCCCGCTACGCGTCCGGCCGCCCGGGCGAACGCACCGACGGCCAGCCGGTGGACCGGCGCGGCCGCGGCGTGTTCGCAGCCCTGCTCCTGGACGCCTACCCCGACCTGCCCGTCGAGGAGGACGGCCGGCTCAACGACCCCGTGCTGCGCGAGCACTTCGTCGAGCGGGTGTTCGCCCAGGCCAGGCTCCGCGAGTTCTTCGCCGGAGACTGGCGTCCCCGCGACCTCGTCGCCTTCCATGGCAGGCACAAGTTCCAGCTGCTCGCCCACGCCCCCGACGGCTACCGCGAGACCGGGCGCATCGTCGCCCGGGCCGGCGAGCGACCCCGCGACGACCTCGAACGCGACTACAGCCGCGCGTTCACCGCCGCCCTCGCAGTCCGCGCCGGACGCGGCCGCCACACCAACGCCCTCCAGCACGTCCTCGGCTTCATCAGCGACGACCTGGACCCCACGCGGCGCCACGACGTCCTCGCCGCCATCGACGCCTACCGGCAGGGACGCGCGCCACTGAGCGTCCCGATCGCCCTCCTGCGCCACCACGCCGAGGGCGAGCACCTCGCCTACATCGCCGGCCAGACCTACCTGGACCCCTTCCCCGACGACCTCCTCCTCCGCCACAACCTCTGACCAGCCCGCACCGGCGGCATCGCCTCATCGGCTGGTTCGGGGGCTCGTCATGACGCGGCTTGGGCGCGGAGTCCGCGGATGAACAGTTCCAGGTGGCGGCGGGCGAGGGCCTGCTTCTCCTCGGCCGGCAGTGGCCCGGGGAGCGGGCGGGCGATGCGGACGGCCATCATGCCGATGTCGGCGAAGGTGACGTCGTCCGGCAGGGTCCCGGCCCCGTACGCCGCGGCGACCAGGCCCTCAAGGAGCCGGACGGCCTCCGCCCGCAGCGGCGACAGCTCGGGATCGCCTTCGAGATCGACCCGGCCGAGCAGTGCCGGCAGCACCGCCGAGACGCGCAGTTCGAGCGTCCGGCGCAGGTACCGGGCCAGCGCGTCGAACGGTTCGGCCTCCTGCTCGCATGCGTCGCGGACGGCGTGCAGTGTGCCGGTCAGCGCGTCCAGGGCGACGGCGTGCAGCAGCGTGCCGCGGTCGGGGAAGCGGCGGTACAGCGTGCCGCTGCCGACCTGCGCCCGGCGGGCGACGTCGTCGAAGGGAACGTCGGGGCCGCGCTCGACGATCATGTCCCGCGCGGCGGCCAGGATCCGTTCGAGATTGCGCCGCGCGTCCGCCCGCATCGCCCTCGCCATCGTCCGCCCCCTCGCCTCGTGGGGTCACGGTAGCAGCGGAACCGGAGAGAGTTTCCCCGGTTCCCTGGGGGCTACGGCGTCAGCACGACCTTTCCGGCGACGGTGCCGGACTCGGCGAGCCGCATCGCGTCGGCGACGCGGGCGAGCGGCAGCTCGGCGGCGATCCGCGGCGTGACGTCGCCGCGCTGCAGGGCGGCGAAGACCTCGGTGAGGTCGGCGCGCAGCCGGGCCCGGAACCGGTCCTTCGACAGGGCGCGTCCGGCCCAGGCGTTGAAGAAGTAGGCGCGGCGCCCGTTGGGGAGGGCGTTCCACAGCCAGACCCGGCCGAGCAGCTTGAAGACGGGCCACTGCTTGGACCCCTCGTCGTCGCGGGTGGACGCGCTGCCGTAGGAGACGAGGGTGCCGCCGGGGGCCAGGAGGCGCCACGAGTCGACGATGCCGCGCCCGCCGACGTGGTCGAACACGGCGTCCACCCCGCCGGGGGCGAGCTCGCGGACCCGCGCGGCGACGTCGCCGGAGCGGTAGTCGACGGGGACGACGCCCTGGTCCCGGAGCAGGTCGTGGTGGCGGGTGGACGCCGTGCCGATCACCTTCACGTCCGCGGCCAGGGCGAGCTGGACCAGCACCGAGCCGACACCGCCGTTGGCGCCGTGCACGAGGACGGTCTGCCCGGCGCGCACGCGCGCCTTGCGGTGCAGCATCTGCCAGGCGGTGATGCCGTTGACGACGAGCGTCTCGGCCTCCGCCGCGCCGATCCCGGCCGGGACCGGAACCGCGTCCGCGGCGTCCAGGAGGACGTGGCTGGCCCAGCCGCCGATCTTGGTGAGCGCCGCGATCCGGGTGCCGGCCAGGGCGGGGTCGACGCCCGGGCCCGCGGCCTGGACGGTGCCGACCAGGTCGTAGCCGGGCACGAACGGGAACGCCGGCTGGTCGTAGTAGCGGCCGCGGCGCATCTGCTGCTCGGCGAAGGAGACGCCGGTCGCCTCCATCCGGACCAGGACCTGACCCGGCCCCGGCGCGGGGACGTCCCCGCGCCTGATCTGCAGTCCTTCCGGCTCGACCTTGCCCGGCAGGACGACCTCGACGAGTTCTCCGGTGCTCATACCGACCTCCACTGGTTCGCTTCTCGCTAGATGCTCGTGCTTCCGTTAGAAGTTATAACCAGCGACCGCGGCGAGAGTCAATAGGGTTCGTGATAGCCTCTAACTAAATCTTGATGCTGTATCGCGGTGGGCGGGAAGGCGGCAGGGCATGGCGGAGACGGGCACGACGACCCCGCGCGAGCGGTACCGCGCCCAGGTGCGCGCCGAGATCAAGGAGCGCGCCTGGGAGCAGATCGCCACGACCGGGGCGTCCGCGCTCTCCCTCAACGCGATCGCCAAGCAGATGGGCATGAGCGGGCCCGCGCTCTACCGCTACTACGCCGGCCGCGACGAACTGATCACCGAGCTCGTCCGGGACGCCTACCGGAGCCTCGCCGACGCCCTCCGATCGGCCGCCGACGGCGGCGCCGACCTCGCCGGGCTGGCGCACGCCCTGCGCGCCTGGGCCCTGGAGGACCCCCAGCGGTACCTGCTCATCTACGGCACCCCCGTCCCCGGATACCACGCGCCCGACGACATCACGAGCATCTCGGCCGAGACCATGGCGGTCCTGCTGGACGCCTGCGCGGCGCTGCCGTCCGACCGTCCGGCGACGCCGTTCGACGCCCACCTGGCCGACCATCGCGACTGGGCCCGCGAGCACCCCGCCCCGCCCGCCGTCCTGCACCGGGCCCTGGCCTTCTGGACGCGGCTGCACGGCGTCCTGTCCCTGGAGCTCGCCGGCCACTTCGACGGGATGGGCTTCGACCCCGCCCTGCTCTTCGCCGCCGAAATGGACGCCCTCCTCGCCACCTGAGCCGTCCGGGACCCGCCGCTCAGGCCGGGGAGCCGAGGGCGGCGAGGAGCCGGGTCAGCGGGGCGGCGAGTTCCGGCCTGCTGGATCGGGCGGTGTGGTCGCGGAGGCGGCCGAGGCAGTGCAGGTACAGCGGCAGCAGTTCGCGGCGGAGGAGCCCGGCGGCCGCGGCGGCGTCGTCGATCCCGTCCGACCGCCACCGCGCGGCGGCCCCGACCAGGCCGCTGGACGGCTGCGGAGGAGCGGTGTACCAGCCGGCGGCGTCGTCATTGCGTCCGAGCAGGCCGGTGGCGGCGGTGTAGAGCAGCCGGACGGGAAAGAGCACCGCCTTGGTGACGGCGCGCGCGCCCTGAGCGGCGAGTTCGTCCGGGTGCCGGAGCGTGTGCAGGTAGGCGGGGACGGCGAACCTGGTCCCGGCGAAGGCGGCGCTGTCCAGGAAGAGCTCGTCGTGGCCGGGGCGAGCGCAGCCGGCGCGACGGTCGGTGCCGTGCAGCAGCACCCCCGAGTCGAGCAGGTCGAGCCGATCGGTCGCGGGGAACCGCCCCGCCTCCGAACCGTCCGCCAGGCTCGCCCAGTCGCTCCAGAAGATCGAAAGGCGCGCCGCCAAGGCGTGGTGCGGGGAGTCCGCGTACCGCTCGATCGTTTCCCGCCGGGCCGCGTCGATGGCCGCCGCCGCCGTGTCGTCGGCGCGGTCGACGACGAGGGCCACGTCCACGTCGCTGACCAGGGGAGCGAACCCGCCGTGCGCCAGGCTGCCGATGGCGAAGGCCGCCGCGAGCCGCTCGTCCAGCCGGGCCGCGGCCCGCGCGAGCGCGGTCTCCACGACGTCCTGGCCGGCGGGATCCGACAGCCGGGGGCGAGAGGGACGGTGCGTCATGCGCTCTCCTTTTCGTCGAACCATGTTCATCTCCCATAGCCTCGCAAGGGGCCGCTACGTCAGAGAGGGCTGAACCGCCATGTCCAGGGAACTGCACCACCGCGCCGTGGTTGCCGACGCGCACAACGACCTGCTGATGGCCGTCTCGGCTCGGCCGCCGGAGCGGTGGGGCGCGTTCTTCCGGGAGCGGTGGCTGCCGCAGCTGCGCGAAGGCGGGATCGACCTCCAGGTCCTCCCGGTGTTCATCGACGAGCAGTACCGGCGGGAGGGCGCGCTCCGGCAGACCCTCCGGATGATCGAATGCGCGCACGTCCTGGCCGAGGAGAACCCCGGCGACGTCGCGCTCTGCCTGGACGGCGCCGATGTCGACGCGGCGCTCGCCGCCGGGCGGATCGCGCTGGTGCTCGCGCTGGAGAGCGCCCCGGGCGTCGACGACTCGGTGGAGCTGATCCCGACGCTGTTCCGGCTCGGCGTCCGGGTGGCCTCGATCGCGCACTGGGGGCGCACCCCGCTGGCCGACGGCAGCCGCGAGGACGCCACCGGCAGCCGGCTCACCGCCGCCGGCGTCGAGGCGCTCCGCACGATGGAGCGGCTCGGCATGGTCTTCGACATCTCCCACCTGAGCGCGTCCGGGGTCGCCCACGTCCTGGAACTGGCCGCCCGGCCGATCATCGCGACGCACTCCTGCGCGCGCGCTCTGCGCGACCACCACCGCAACCTGACCGACGAGCAGATCCGCGGCGTCGCCGCGACCGGGGGAGTGGTCTGCGTGAACTTCGTGCCCGGCTTCCTCGCCGGCACGCCGGCGGACGTGAGCGCGGACCGGATCGTCGACCACATCGAGCACGTCATCGAGGTGGCCGGGATCGACCACGTCGGGCTCGGCGCGGACTTCGTCCGGGAGGTGTTGCAGGACGTCACGCCGCCGTGCGAGACGTTCGACGACGACCCGATGTGGGAGTTCCCCGGCCTGGACGGGCCCGCCGGGATGCCGCTGGTCACCGACGCGCTGGTGGCCCGTGGACTGCCCGAGAAGGACGTCCTGAAGATCCTCGGCGGCAACCTCCACCGCGTGCTCGGCGCCGAGATGGGCCGTCCGGCCCCCGCCTCGCCCCAGTCCTGACCGTCCGCAGGCAGCTCATCCTTGGAGGACGCACACGTGCCGGCTGATCCGCACACCCGCGCCGGCGGTACCGGCGCCGACGACGACGCCCTCGCGGCGATGACGGACCGGCTCGGCGCCATGCTCGCCGACCTGGAGGAACTCGTCACCTGCGAGTCCTTCTCCGCCGATCGGCCGGCACTGGTCCATAGCGCCCGGACCGTGGCCGCGCAGGGCGCCCGCCTGCTCGGCGCCGCACCGGAGACGATCGTCATCGACGGCGTCCCTCATCTCCGCTGGGCCTTCGGCGCCCCGCGCGTGCTGCTGCTCGGCCACCATGACACGGTCTGGCCGCCCGGTTCGCTCGCCGACCGCCCCTGGACGGTGCGCGACGGCGTCGCGACCGGCCCCGGCGTCTTCGACATGAAGGCCGGGCTGGTCCAGATGTTCCACGCCCTGGCCTCCCTGCCGTCCCTCGACGGGGTGTGCGTCCTGGTCACCGGTGACGAGGAGGTCGGCTCCGCCACTTCGCGGGCGCTGATCGAGGAGGCCGCGCGCGGCTGCGCGGCGGCCTTCGTCCTGGAGGCGTCCGCGGACGGCGGGGCGCTCAAGACCGCCCGCAAGGGCGTGTCCAACTACGAGATCGTCGTGCACGGCCGCGCCGCCCACGCCGGCCTGGAGCCGGAGAAGGGCGTCAACTCCGCGGTCGAGATCGCTCACCAGACCCTCGCGATCGAGGCCATCGCCACGCGGGCCGGGGACGGAACGACGCTCACCCCGACCGTGCTGGCGGCCGGGACCGCGGGCAACACCGTCCCGGCGCGGGCGTCGCTGGCCGTGGACGTGCGGGTACCGACGCGGGCCGCGCAGCAGGAGGTGGACGACCTCCTGCACGGGCTCGAACCCCAGGTGCCGGGCGCGCGGCTGGAGCTCAGGGGAGGCCCCAACCGCCCGCCGCTGGAATCCGCCGCGTCGGCCGAGCTCTTCGCGCTCGCCGGACGGCTGGCCGCCGCGCGGGGCCTTGGCCCGCTGCGCGCCGTCGCCGTCGGCGGCGCGTCCGACGGCAACTACACCGCCGGCGCCGGCTGCCCGACCCTCGACGGCCTCGGCGCCGTCGGCGGCGGCGCCCACGCCGACGACGAGCACGTGGTCATCGCCGAGATGCCGCGCCGCGCGCTGCTGCTCGCCGACCTCGTCGGAGCGACCCGGTGACCGGCCCGCGGATCCGCGAACTGCACGACCTCGCCGACCTCCAGGAGACCTACCGCCTCATCGGCCGGATCTGGGGCGACGACGCCGGGCCGGTCTCCGTCGAGATGATGCGGGCGCTCGCCCACGCCGGCAACTACGTCGCCGGGGCCTACGAGGACGGCCGCATGGTCGGCTGCTCGGTGGCGTTCCTCGCCGCGCCCGCCGGCACCGCACTGCATTCGCACGTCACCGGCGCCGTCGCGGGCCGCGGCATCGGCCTGGCGCTCAAACTGCACCAGCGCGACTGGGCGCTCGCCCGGGGCCTGTCGCGCATCACCTGGACCTACGACCCGCTGGTCCGCCGCAACGCCCACTTCAACCTGGTCAAGCTCGGCGCCCGGCCCGAGGAGTACCTGACCTCCTTCTACGGCGCCATGACCGACGCGATCAACGGCGGCGACGAGACCGACCGCGTCCTCGCCGCCTGGGACATCGCCGGCCCGCCCCCGCGGCCCGCCGAACCGCCCGCCGACGCCGCGCACGGCGTGCTCGACCGCGACGGCCGGCCCGTGATCGGCTCCGTCGACGCCGAGACCGTCCTGGTCGCCCTGCCCGAGGACATCGAGGGCCTGCGCCGCGCCGATCCCGGCGCCGCCCGCGCCTGGCGCCTCGCCGTCCGCGAGGTCCTGGGCGGCCTGCTCGCCGGCGGCGCCCGCGTCACCGGATTCCACGACCGCACCTGCTACGTCGTCTCCCGCGCCCCCCGGCCGCCCGCCGCCGGGCCGTCCGATCGGAGCCCCCGATGAAGATCACCGGAATCGAACTGCGCCGGATCGCGATGCCGCTGGTGTCGCCGTTCCGCACCTCGTTCGGCGTCGAGACCGACCGCGACGTCCTGCTCGTCCGGGTCGTGACGCCCGACGCCGAAGGCTGGGCGGAATGCTCCGCCATGTCCGAACCTCGGTACAGCGCCGAGTACGTGGACGGCGCCGCCGAGGTAATGCGCAGGTTCCTCATCCCCGCCCTCCCCAAGAAGGACGTGGACGCCCAGGCCGTGGGGCGCGCGCTGGAGCCGTTCACCGGCCACCGCATGGCCAAGGCCGCGCTGGAGACCGCCGTCCTGGACGCCCGGTTGCGCGCGTCCGGCGAGTCCCTGGCCCGGCACCTGGGCGCCTCCCGCGACCGCGTGCCGTGCGGGGTGTCCGTCGGGATCATGGACTCGATCCCCGAACTGCTCGACGCCGTCGCCCGCTACGTCGACGAGGGATACGTCCGCATCAAGCTCAAGATCGAACCGGGCTGGGACGTCGAGCCGGTCCGCGCCGTCCGCGAGCGCTTCGGCGACGGCCTGCTCCTGCAGGTCGACGCCAACGCCGCCTACACCCTCGTGGACGCGCCGCACCTCGCCCGGCTGGACGCCTTCGGCCTGCTGCTGATCGAGCAGCCGCTCGCCAACGACGACATGGTCCAGCACGCGCGGCTCGCCCGCCGCCTCACGACCCCCGTCTGCCTGGACGAGTCGATCGAGTCGGCCGCCGACGCCGCCGCCGCGATCTCGCTCGGCGCCTGCTCCATCATCAACGTCAAGCCCGCCCGCGTCGGCGGCTACCTGGAGGCCCGCCGCATCCACGACCTGTGCCGCGCCCACGGCGTCGCCGTCTGGTGCGGCGGCATGCTGGAGACCGGCATCGGCCGCGCCGCCAACCTCGCCCTGGCCGCCCTGCCCGGCTTCACCCTCCCCGGCGACACCTCCGGCTCGCACCGCTACTTCGCCACCGACGTCACCGAACCGTTCGTGCTGGACGGCGGCCACCTCGACGTCCCCGCCGGCCCCGGCATCGGCGTCTCGCCCGTGCCGGACGTCCTCGCCGAGGTCACCACCTCCACCGAATGGATCAGCGCCTGACCCACGGCGCCGCCGTCCTCGCGCCATCGCCTCCCGGCTAGCCGATCGAAACCTCGCTTGAGCGGGACTCGACGGCGTCGAGGGCGGCGCCAGTGGCATCGTCGAACGCGATCTCGCCGACCGCCATGTTGGCCTCCAGATGGGCGGCGTCGGCGGTGCCGGGTATGAGCAGCACGTTCGGGGCGTGGTGCAGCAGCCAGGCGAGCCCGACCTGTGAGGGCGTGACGCCCAGCGAATCGGCCGCGGCGCGGACGGCCGGCTCCTCGGTGACCTTGGGCAGGCCGGGGAAGGCGCCGCCGAGCGGGAAGAACGGCACCCAGGCGATGTCCTCGGCCGTGCACAGCCGCAGCATGTCCTCGTCGTCGCGGGAGACGAGGCTGTAGGCGTTCTGCACGCAGACGATGCCGGCCGGGAGGGCGCGGCGAAGACCGTCGAGGGTGACGCTGCTCAGGCCGATCGCGCCGATCTTGCCCTCGTCGCGCAGGGCCGTCATCAGCGCGAGCTGGTCGTCGAGGTCGACCACCTGGTCGCCCTCGGCCCGCAGGCCGGGCCCGGTGTCGAGGCGCCGGAGGTTGACCACAGCGAGGTGTTCTCTGCCGAGGCTGCGCAGGTTGTCCTCCACGCTGGCCCGCAGCTGCTCGGGGCGCTGCGCGATCCGCAGCGGCAGCCGCCCACCCGGGTCGGGATCGGCGCCGACCTTCGTGACGACCAGGACGTCGTCCTCGGGACGCAGGGCTTCGCGGATCACGGCGTTGGCGAAGCCGAAGCCGTAGAACTCGGCGGTGTCCACATGGTCCACGCCCAGCTCGACGGCGCGGCGCAGCAGCGCGACGGCCTCGTCGCGGCGGTCGTGCAGGCGGTCGAGCTGAGCCGCGCCGTAGCCGATCCGGGACACGGTGCGGCCGGCGAATGCGGCGGTAGCGGTGCTGATGAGAATGCCTCCTCGGTCTAAGGTCGCACCCTTACCGTACAGTCGGTGGATGACAGATATCAATATTTGTCAGTCAGTGGATGAACTGACATGGTTTGGCTTCCGTCAGTCCCCTGCCGTACGTTCCTCGCTGGGGAAGCCCGTTTCGACGGGAAACGGCCAGGGGAGACGCCGGCTTCACCTCGTCCCGATGAGGAGGCCCGATGCGCGGGGAACCGCTCGACGCGGAGACGATCGTGTCGGCCACCGAAGAGGTACTGCGCCGCCACGGTCCGGAGAAGACCACCGTCCTCGACGTCGCACGGCTACTGGGAGTGAGCCACGGGAGCGTCTACCGGCACTTCCCATCCAAGGCGGCGTTGCGCGAGGCCGTGATACGGCGCTGGCTCGACCGGGGCCGAGAGGATCTCGCCACGGCGGTCCGAGCTTCCGGACCGGCCCCGTCCGACCGGCTGCGCGGCCTGCTCACCGCCATGTTCGCCGCAAAATGGGCCAAGGCGCGGGAGGACCCGGAGCTGTTCGCCACCTTCCGGGTGCTGGCGGCCGAGCACAGCAGCGTGTCCTCCGCCCATGTCGCGTCCCTGCTCGCCCAGATCCGCGCGATCGTCGTCGACGGCATCGCCGTCGGTGACTTCGCCGCCGGTGAGCCGGACGTGATCGCGCGAGCCGTCTTCGACGCGACGAGCCGCTTCCATGATCCGATGCATGCCGCGGAGTGGTGCTCACCCGAGATCGAAGCGGAGTCCGAGGGCGTCATCTCGCTCATCCTCGACGGCATCCGGGCACGGTAAAGACGCCCGAACAAGCCGGAACCGCCGCACCGAGCAGGTGAAGGGCCACGGCGCCCGGCATAGGAAGACCGGTGACCAGGCCCGAGGGCGCACGCCGTACGGCCAAGTGGCCACCCCGCCATCGACCGTTGGCCGATTCGGAGGGCGGAGCGTCGTTCCTAGGGTCGAGAACATGTTCCGTGCTGCGCGCCGCCGCAGGCTCCTGCTGGCCCTGGCCCTGTTCCTCCTCGCACCCCTGGTGGGGGAGTTCCTGCTCGGCAACCAGCCGATCACCGAGCTGTCCGGCCTGGTCATGCTGGCGCCGCTGTACGGGGGCGGGGCGCTGCTGGTGCGCGAGACGGCCCGGCGTACGGGACGCGGCTGGCCGACGATGATCGTGCTCGCCGTCGCCTACGCGCTGATCGAGGAGGGGCCGGTCGACCAGATGCTGTGGAACCCGCACTACGGCGGGTTCGACATGGGGGCGGCGTACGCGTCGACGCACATCCCGCTGCTCGGCACCAGCGTCGAGATGATCGAGGACGTCGTGTCGATGCACACGATCTGGAGCATCTGCGTGCCGATCGCCCTCGTCGAGGCGTTCGCGCGTGATCCGCGCCGGCCGTGGCTCGGACGCGTCGGACTGCCATTCGTCGGCGTCCTTTTCGCGGCCGCATCGGTGCTGCTGGGCGTCGCGCAGGCGCAGTCGGAGCACTTCGTCGCCTCGCCGCACCAGTTCGCCGTCGCGGGCACCACGATCGCCGGGCTGATCGTGGTGGGGTTCCTCCTGCGAGGCTGTCCGGCACCCGGATCGGACGCCGACGCGCCGAGCCCATGGACGGTCGGCGCCGCGGCCTTCGCCGTCACGAGCCTCTACTGGCTGCGCGACCAGCTGCCCGAGGGACTCTCGACCTGGTGGCCGGTGGCGGCATGGCTCGTCGTGGTGGGCGGGGCCGTCGCGCTGTGCGTGCGCTGGTCGCGGAGCCGTGGCTGGGGCGCCCCGCACCGTCTTGCACTGGCGGGTGGCGCGCTGCTCACCTACGTGTGGGTCGGCTTCACGCACGCCAAGGAGATGGGCGTGTCGATTCCGGTCGCTCTGACCGGCAACGTCGTCTTCGGGACGGCGGCTGTCCTGCTGCTTCTGGCAGCGGCCGTCCGCCATACTCCACGCGCGACACCGCCCGAGCACCACAAGGCCCACGCCCTGCACCGCCACCACCACTAAGGCGCCGCCCGAGCCCCCAATGCGCGTACGTGGTGTCGTGAGCCAACATGTCCCGGCCCACCACCCTTCAGCCTGGACGACCAGCGGTCGGCGCCGGTCAAGGACGGCATCCGCACCGCCGTAGTACGTCCAAGCCCGCTCCTGCCGGTGCCGGTCTCGACCATCCCTCCGCGTCGACGCGACTTCCGGCGGGCGCGACCTGGCTGCGCAACCCCCGGTCGACGGCGTTCTCAACCACAGCAAGACGGCGTAGCCCATGAGGGACGCCAGGTGCGCCAAGAACAGCCGGGCCCGCGTCCGAACTTCCGCTCGGCCGCCATACGGCAAGGCCGGAGCCGTCACGCGTAGGGGCAAGGCCAGAGCGACCACGCGTAGCGAAAGCCGGAGCCGCCACGTGTAGGGAGAGACCGATCCGCCATGCGCAGGGAAAGACCGAAGCCGCCATGCGGCAAGGCCGGAGCCCCACGTGTAGCGAGAGACCGAAGCCGCTACGCGTAGGGCAAGGCCGGAGCCGCTATGCGTAGGGGAAGATCAGGTGCGGCGCCCTGTCCGAATCGGGGTCAGGGCGCCGCACCTGAGAGATGCCGAGGAAGCCGTGCTGCCAATGGGCAGCAGTTGCGGGATGGCCGCATACCTCCGGGTCAGTGCCGCCGGGGCATGCTCGCATGCCAGGTGCGGTGGCCGCCCCTGGCGTCCTCCTCCCTGCCCACGCGGTCCGGGGGCGTCTGCCGGTCCCACTGCGGAGCAGCAGTGGATCCTCGCCCGGAGCGGTCCGCCTCGGGTACCGCCGTGCCGCGACCGGCCCGGTCCGCGGCCCCGGCGGCCCCTGCGGTCGCGGCGGCGCGTTCCATCTCGGCTCGTCGTGCTTCTCGCACGCCGACCACCAGGAAGCGTCCCAGCGCCGTCGCCGCCAGCAGCACGATGATGGCGCCGAGCCCCTGGTAGAACGACAGGTGTTCCGCGATCCGGCGGGTCTGGCCTCCCAGCGCCGGCCCAGGGCCGCCGCCCCACAAGGGAGCGATCGTAGTGCCGACGACGAACCACACGCCGCCCGCGATGGCCAGCCAAGCGCCGAACATGGCGACGGGTCGGGCGGCACTGACCAGAAGGATCAGCCCGCCCAGCACGACGGCGATCGCCGGAAGGATGGACAGCACCAGCCGGTCGGAGGTGTAGTCCCACGTGGCGGTCGACCCGAACCCGAAGCTGAAGTAGGGGCCGACGAACGGTATGAACCCGCCCCACAACCCCAGAAGCACCAGGAGCAGCCCGTTGACGACACCCCGGCTGCGCGGCGCTTTCAGCATGCCGGACATCGAGGTGCGTGGAGCATTCATCATCCCAGTCATGGCCGTACCTCCCTGACCAGGTCGAAATGTCCTATTTAGAGCCCTGTACCCGGCTCACCCCGGCGAAACCGAGCACGTCGGCCGCCGCCGTCCCGAATCGCTGTAAGAGTCAGATTGATCGCAGAGAGTATCGGTACGTGCTGCTCACCTGGTGTGGTCCCACGTGCGCACCGGCCGCTGGGCAGTTGCATGCGGCTCGCGGTCGTGGCCGGGGCGTTCATCGCAGGGCTGCGAGGTCGATGCCGCGGGCCAGTGCCTGGTACCCGGCGTCGTTCGGATGCAGGCCGTCCTCATAGACGTAGGAGAGCCGTGGACGGTCCCTGTCGGCGGGGTCGGCCAGGATGCGGTCGGCGTCCAGGACCGCGTCGTACTCGCCGCCGGTACGGACCCAGTGGTTGACGGCATCGCGCTCCTTCTCCACCTGGGGTGTCCAAACCGGGAACAGGGCGCCCTTCATGGGCAGGATGGTCGTCCCGATGACCCTGAGCCCGCGGGCCCTGGCGGCGCGGATCAACTGCCGCTGGGCGTCGATCACCTGGGCGGCGGTCGCCGGTCCGCCGGGCCGCAGGCAGGGGTCATCCGGACTGTCGCGGATGTCGTTGGCGCCCAGGTGGACGATGACCGCTCGGACGCCGGGACGGTCGAGGACGTCGCGGGCGAACCGCGCCGTGGCCTTCTCGCCGCTGCATGCCGAGTCGTAGCGCAGCCGGTTGCCGCCGATCCCGGCGTTGACGACGCCGAGCGGCTGCCGGGCGGCCGCGAGCCGCTCGGCGAGCGCGTCCGGCAGCCGGGCGTCCGCACCGGGCGTCGCGCCGACGCCGTCGATGAGCGAGTCACCGAAGGCCACCACGGTGCCGGAGGCGCTGCCGCCCGCGACGTCCACGCCTGCCAGGTAGTACTGCGCGTCGGTGGACTCGGTGTAGGCGTCGGAACCCACGTCGGACAGGTGGTCGCCGGAGGCGCGGTAGGCGGGCTGGGTGGTGAAGCGGTGGAACGTCGCCGGCCCGGTCGGCCGGGTGAAGCGCAGCGTGATCGCCAGCTTCTCCAGCGGCACGGTGGACAGCGTCACCGGGTCGCTGGCGACCTCGGCGCCCGCGGGCACGGTCGCGGAGCGGGCGCCGCCGAACGTCACCGCCGCGGTCGTCCCCGGCCAGGCCTTGGCGCCGCCGCCCGACCGGGCGACCGCGGCGCCGGCGACCTTCAACGGCCGGGTGCCGTACAGGTTGGACAGCCGGATCCGGACCTTCGCGCCCCCCGAACTGAGCCGGACGACCTGGCGCAGCGACTGGTCACCGAAGCCCTTCACCGACCAGTTCGGCCCCTCGTCCTGGCCGCCGGCGATGGGCCACTGCATCGCCGCACCCCAGGTCTGCGACCAGGCCCCGGGGTGGTCGGATATCGCCCGCGCCGACGCCGGGGCGGGACCGAACCAGGCGTGGCTCCCGAACTCGCCGATCAGGGCCACGCCGGTCACGGCCGCCAAGGGGACGGCGCCGAGGAAGAAGAGCTTTCGTTTCATGTCCACGATCCCACCCCGCCGGCACCGTCCGCCGCATGACGGCTAGCCGCCAACTTTGAGGTATGCCCAGCCCTACCCCGGCGGCCGACCTGCGGCGGCTCCAGGCGCATCGGCCTGGGGCTCTACCACGGGACGGTCTCGCCGTGGCGATCCAGGAACCGCAGACCGGGGGCGCCCGCCTGCGCCTCGAGAACGTCGACGACCGCCGGAATGCTCTCCCGAGGGGTGAGGGGCGCGTCGGGTCCGCCGAGTCGGGTCTGGTTGTGGCCGGGATCGATGAGCAGTTTGGTCCGTCCGTCGTCGGCGTAGCGGGTGGCGTAGCTGCGCATCAGCTGGTTGAGCGCGGCCTTGCTGGCCTTGTAGAGCTCGTAGCCGCCTTCGGTGTTCCGCGAGATGCTGCCCTGCTCGGACGACATGACCGCGACGGTTCCGCCGGGTGCGACGAGGCCCCGGAGGGCTTCGAGGACGCGTAGCGGGCTCAACGCGTTGGTGATCATCACCTCGGTGAACATCTCGGTCGGGACCGCGTCGATCGGCAGGTCGCCCCGGTCGATCGCTGCGTTGACGAAGAGCAGGTCGAGCTGATGGCCGGCCAGGCGTTCACGCAGAGCGGCCAGCTGTTCGGGGCTCGTCATCTCCAGCGATTCGATCCGCAGCCGTCCATCCGAGGCTTCGGCGTTCGCCTGCAGTTCGCCGCCGTTCCGGCGCGTCGTGGCGATGACTCGCCAGCCTCGGCCGGCGAGCTCGTCGGCCAGGACGAGCCCCAGCCCTCGGGAGGCTCCGATGACGAGAGCCAGGCGTTCGCACATGGGGGACACGTTCACTCCTTCGCGATGGGGAGGCTTAGTCTAGACGCAACGTTGCGTCTAGACTAACGTGCGAGGTCCGAGGCCGGATATCGTGTCCGGCATGCCCGCCACGAGCTCTCCGCGACGCAGGCCGCACTCCGGCAGCCGCCGCGACGAGGCTGCGCGCCTGGCCGTGCTCCATGCCGCGGACGATCTGCTCGCCGAGCACGGCTTCGGTGCGCTGACCATCGAGGCGATCGCGCGCCGCGCCGGCGTCGCCAAGCAGACGATCTACCGGTGGTGGCCCTCGAAGGTCGAGATCCTCCTCGACACGCTCATCGAGGACAGCGAGAAACGCTTCCCTGTCCCGGTGGAGAAGCCCACGGCGGAGAGCATCCGGGGCTACCTGCACGGCTTCGCGCGATTTCTCAGCCACGACCCCGCAGGCAAGGTCCTGCTCGCGCTCATCGCCGAGGCGCAGCACGATCCCGGTACGGCCAAGAGTTTCCACGAGCGCTATCTCGGTCCGCGTCGTGCACAAGAACGCGACATGCTCGCGCAGGCGATCGAAGCCGGCGAGGTCTCGCCCGAACTCGCCCCCGACGCCACGATGGACGCGCTCGTCGGCCCGATCGTCTATCGCGCCTTGACCGGGACGAGCATTCCTCCCGGCCTGATCGACACACTGATCGAGGTCCTGCTCACCCCCCGCTCAAAGCACCCATAACCGCCAGCAGACGCCGCCAGAGAAGCACCACACGATCAAGTTCTCTCTCGACAGAGACATGTGCGGCTTGACTGCATTCGACCTGGTCACGGGCGGGCTGGTGTGGCAGTCTCCCCTTGTGAAACGGCTTGAACGGGCAGTCGGCGCGGTCATCGGCTCCGCGGTCGGCGACGCGTTGGGGGCGCCGTTCGAGTTCGGCCCCGCAGGCGTCTTCTCCGCCCGCTTCCCGGTGTGCGGTGACGGTGGCGAGATGTGCGGGGGCGGAGGCTGGGACCCGGGCGAGGCGACCGATGACACCCAGATGGCGATTCTCGTCGCGGAATCCCTGATCGAACGAGACGGTCTGGACCTGCCCGACATCTTCTCCCGCTTTCAGCGGTGGGCCGCGTCCGAGCCGAAGGATATCGGACTGCAGACCGAGGACGTGCTCACCAACGGCATGCCCTGGGACTTGGCCGCCGCCGTCCATTTCCAGGTCAACCGGCGGGCCGCCGGCAACGGCTCATTGATGAGGGCGTCACCGTCAGCGGTCTACTTCGCGGCTGACGGGCAGCGGGCCACCATGGACGCGGCGCGCCGCATCGCCGCCCTCACCCACGGCGACCGTGCGGCCTGGGAGGGCACCGCCGTCTTCCACGAACTCGTACGCCGTGCACTTCTGGGCGCCGATCCGATCGCCGCGATCCCCGACATCCTGGACGCAGTCCATCCCGGGCACCGTGACCGGTACGCGGCCGTTCTGTCCCGCGACTGGCATCCCGACCAGGCCACCGAGTTCAACGGCGCAGTCTGGCCTTGCCTGGGGTCCGCGGTATGGGCGGTGCGCACGACCGGCGGCTACGAGGAGGCGGTGCGGGCCGCCATCGACCTCGGCGGCGACACCGATACCGTCGCGGCGGTCAGCGGCGGCCTTGCCGGAGCCTGCTATGGCGCGGACGCGATTCCCGCCCGATGGAGCGAACTGCTCCACGTTCCACTACCGGGCTACGGCGACCGTGTGCTGCGGTTACCAGAACTCCACGATCTCGCACTCCGCCTTGCCGCCCAAGGACGGCCGAAGCCGGCAACAGGCGAACGCGAGTCGGCGGGCTCAGCGGCGGATGACAATCCAATGAATGCGGTATAGGGGCCGCGTCTCTCGAACGCGGCCCCTATACCGGCCTTCTATTGCGGCCTACCAGCGGTACCAGCGTCCGCGCCTGCCGGACGATCCGGTGCTGCGGGCCAGGAAGCCGACCAGCCACAGGACCAGCACGATTGCGGCCACTATCCACAGCAGCTTCAAAGCGAAGCCGAGGCCGAACAGGAGCAGGGCCAGCAGCAGAACGAGAATCATCAACCAGGGCATCGGGGGTGCCTCCTCTTTTGTCGTCTGAGCCCGTGCATCCCCCGTCCAGGACACTTGATGCGCGACAAGTATCACGTTTTGAGAACGCCGGCGCTGACGGCTGATGCGCCTGGGAGGCAAAGCCAACCGCGTTGCTGTGCGCGACGGGCGGGGTGCAGCGCGCGCCGTCCGTTGCCGGCCATGACCGCGTACGCCCAGCACGCGAGCGGGACGAGGGCAGGTATACCGCGTCGAGGCGGAGTGCAGGTGGCGGCCGCCGTGGGGTTGGTCGGGGAGCCCGCGGGCGTCCCGCCGGTCGATGGTTCTCAGTCCACCCTGAAGCCGATGGAGGCAGGCGCTTGGGCGGTGGCGCTGCCGATCCATAGTGTGATGCGGCCATCAGCAAGCTTCTTTTTCGGCAATCTGCTGATCACGTGTCCGTTGGCTTGCTCGGAGCCTGCGGATTTCCAGCCCCTCTTTTCTAATCGCCGGACCGCCTCCTCCGGGGGCGTCGACGAGTTGAGGGCTGCACTGGCGTAAGCGGGGTCGCCAGAATCGCAGATGGCGATCACCTTGAAAGGGCCGGCACGAAGCTCTGCGGTTTCCGACGCTACTGCGTTCCGTGCGGCTTTAACCTGGCGTTTCGTATGTGCGCAATTGGTCGTTTCCAAGTGCGAGATCATCCCTATCGCAACCAACGGAACGCACAGGGTCAAGCCAAGCCCGGTCAGCAGCCATACTGTGGAACGCTTCATGGACTGTCGGCTCGCCTTCCCGCGTCTTGGGCGGAGTGGAAGGTCATCGGGCATCTGTTCAGCGCGGGACTTCGGGGAGGGGAGTGGCGTTCGCTCAGGGCCAGGTCAATGCCGCGAATGTGACTCCAGGTGACTGAATTGTCACTCGGCTGTGACGCCTAGGGCGCTGTGCAGGCAGTGTTCCTCTTCGGGGATACGGGGACGACAGGAGCGTGGCGAGCACCTTTCAGCGAGACAAAGTGCGGTCCGTCTTCGACGCCATGGACGGCGACGGGGACGGAGCCCTCCGCGAGTCCGACTTCGAAGACCTCGCCCGGCGGTGGGCGGCCGTCCGGGTCGCGGGCGACGAGGAACGGCTTCTGGCGGTCATGCGCGGCTGGTGGGACACCCTGGCCGTGCACTCCCGGACGGCCGACGCGGTCATGATCGACGACGTTCTGACCGTCGTCGATCTGCTCGACGGCATGCCCGAGGCGGTCACCGCGACCGCCGACTCGATGTTCGAGGCCGTGGACGAGGACGGCGACGGCCTCGTCTCCCCGGCCGAGTACCAGCGGATGATCGAGGCGTGGAGCGGCGGCCACGCCGACGTCGGTGACACCTTCGCGCTGCTCGACCTGGACGGGGACGGGGCGATCTCCAGGGAGGAGTTCGCCGCCCACTGGTACGAGTTCTGGGCCGGGGACGACCCCGACGCGCCGGGCAGCCGGATCTTCGGACGTGTCCCCGGCTGATCCGAAGCGGTCAGATGACCCCGGCCTCGGCCAGCCAGCGCCACAGTTCGTCCTGGTGGACGACCGTGACACCGAGCTTTTCGGCCTTGCCGGTCTTCGCGGCGCCGACGTTGTCGCCGGCGAGCAGGTAGTCGGTGTTGGCCGAGACCGACGAGGCGGCCGTCGCCGCCGCCTGCTCGACCAGCCGCGTGACGTCCGGCCGGCTGATCTTCGCGCCCGAGCGCGGGTCGGTGAACGCGCCGGTGATCACGACCGATGCCTCCTTGAGCGGCGAGTCGCCCGCGGCCGCCGCGTCGACCGGCCGGTCCTCGTCGAGCACGTCGAGGTCCACGCCGCGTTCGCGCAGCGCCGCGATCTCCTCCTGGACGTCCGGGCGGGCGAAGAAGGCCACGATGCTCTCGGCGGCCTTCGGCCCGATGTCGCGGATCGCCACCAGGTCCTCGGCGGTTGCCGCGGCGACGTCCTCGATGCGCTCGTAGCCGGCCAGGCAGAGGCGCTTGGCGGTGCCCTCGGAGGCCATCGGGATCGCCAGTCCGATCAGCGCGCGCCGCAGCCCCATGCCCTTGGACGACGCGATCGACTCGACCATGTTCCCGGCGCTGACCTCGCCCATCCGCTCGTAGCCGAGCAGCTGGTCGGCCGTCAGGTCGTACAGGTCGCTGCGGCGCCTGAGCACGCCGTCCTCGGCGAGCTTCTCGATCCAGACGTCGCCGACGCCCTCCATGTCGGCCGCCTGCCGCGAGGCCCAGTGCATCAGCCGGCGCGTCGCCTGCGCCGGGCACTGCAGGTTCACGCACCAGCGCTCCTCACCGGTGCCGCGGACCTCCAGCTCGGAACCGCACGACGGGCAGTGCGCCGGCGGGACGATCTCGACCTCGCCGCCGTCGCGCCGTTCCGGCAGCGAGCGGCCCGCGAACGGGATCACGTCGCCGCGCCGCACGACCGCCACCGTGTCGCCGATCCGCAGGTCGCGTTCGCGGATCAGCCGCGGGTTGTGCAGGGTGATGTTCTCCACCGTCACGCCGCCGACGAACACCGGCGCGACCTTCGCGCGCGGCGGGACGCGGCCGATCTTGCCGACCGGCCACTCGACCGACAGCAGCGTCGTCAGCTTCTCCTCCGGCGGGTACTTGAACGCGATCGCCCCGCGCGGCTCGGCGCTGTTGAAGCCCGCCGCGTCGAACGCCGCCGGCTCGTGCAGCCGCACCACGGCGCCGTCGATGTCGTAGTCCAGCCCGTCGCGACGGCCGCCGATCTCCTCGATCGCGTCCACCACCTCTTCGGCACTGGCACAGACGTACTGGGCGACCGGCTCGAAACCCGCCGGAAGGTCCATCGCGACGCCGTCGCGATCGGCGCCGAATGCGTAGAAACGCAGAAGCCGCTTGGCCTCGGCGGCCGCTTCGGGGTCCTTCAGCACCAGCGTCCCGGCGGCGCCCGAACGGGGGTTGGTCAGTGTCTTGTCCGGGTGCGCCTCGTTGTAGGCCGCCCACACCGACCGCAGCATCACCGCCTCACCGCGGACCTCGACGCGCCCGGGCGCATCGATCCGGGCCGGCAGGCCGGGAATCACGTGGCGCACCTTCCCGGTCACCAGCTCGCCGACCGCGCCGGTGCCCCGCGTGGCGACGTAGTCGAGCGCGCCGTCGGTGTAGACGACGCTGAGCGACAGCCCGTCGAGCTTCTCCGACACGCGGAAGACCTGGCCGACGAACCGCTCGCAGAACGTGCGGATCTGCTCCTCGCTCGTCGCCTTCGCCAGGGACAGCATCGGCCGCGCGTGGCGCACGGTCGGGCCGGTCAGCTCCGCGGGCGCGTTGACCTTGCCGAGCGGGCTGTCGGCCGGTTCGAGCTCGGGGTGCTCGGCGACGAGCGCCGCCAGCTCGTCCTTCAGCGCGTCGTAGTCCGCGTCCGGCAGCGGGCTGTCGCCGGAGCCGTAGTACAGGTCGTTCAGCCGCTTGACCTCGGCGGTCAGCTCGGCGATGCGCTCTTCAACGTCCACCCTTCGATTAAAGGCGATGGCACCGACATTGTCGGCCCGGCCCCTCGCCCGGCGCGCGCGACATCGCTCAACGCGGCCGTGGCGCGCCTCGACGGCCGTGGTGGCGTGCCGGAGGCCACGATGCCCGCCTGATCGACGTGCTGTGCTCACGACCCGTCACCGCCGTCGCCGTATCCGCGGTGGCCGGTCTCGGGGGGCGGGTATTTCAGGGCTTGAAAGCGATGCCGCTCCACATGGTGGACGGGGTCGAGGCCAGGGCGGGGTCGTCCGGACGCCATTCAGGAGCGCGTACAAGGCCGGGTTCGACCAGGTCGAGGCCGTCGAGGAACGCCGCCACCTGTTCGCGGCTGCGCAGTGTGATCGTTTGCGCCATGGCCTCGTTCAGCCGGTCGGCCATGTTCGCCATTCTCGTGGCCTGGATATCGGTGGCGGGATGGGAGATCGCCACGTAACTGCCGCTGGGGATCGCGTCGATCAGCGTCCGGACGACCCCGTAGGGGTCCGACTCGTCCGGTACGTATTGCATGATCGCGATCAGCATCACCGCGACGGGCCGGTCGAAGTCCAGGAGTTCTCTCGCCGCCCCCAGGATCGTGCCGGTGTCGCGGATGTCGGCGTCGATGTAGGACGTGGCGCCGGCCGGAGAGCCGGTGAGCAGGGCACGGGCATGCGCGAGCACGACGGGGTCGTTGTCCGCGTAGACGACACGGCTTTCCGGGGCGGCGACCTGCGCGACCTCGTGGGTGTTGTCGGCCGTCGGGATGCCGGTGCCGATGTCCAGGAACTGCCGCACGCCCCGCTCGGTGGCGAGGAAGCGGACGGCGCGGGCCAGGAACGCCCGGGTGTTGCGCACCGAGGCGACCATGTCGGGCAGCGCCGAGATGGCCTGTTCCGCCGCCTCGCGGTCGGGCGCGTAATTGTCCTTGCCGCCCAGCCAGTAGTCCTGAATACGGGCGATGTGCGCGACGCTGGTGTCGAACGGGGGCGTGTCCGGCCCCCGGTCATGCATTTCCCCGGCCATCATGGGACCTCCAGACTTCCCGGCGCCAAGTCGCCGTCCAGCCTAGACCGGCGAAATCGCCGAAGTGGGCGGTTCCTCGATGACGTCCCGGAAAGCCACCTCGACCTGGTTTCTTGAGCGATTCATACCGGCGAAGGCGGTTGACGAAGGGGCTTAAAAGTCCGGGTCGGGCTTGCGTCTCAGGGCTCGTTCAAAGGCGATCCGGTGCCGTTCCTCGGCGTTGGGCCGATGGTGCGGGTCGCGCGGATCCGTGGGGTCGGACGGCGGGCGCGTGCGACGCGTGACGCGGTGGCGGGGGACGGTCCGGTAGTCCTGACCGGCGATCGGCGCGACCTCCGTGCCCGCGACACGGGCATGCCGGCCGGTGCAACCCTCGCGGCCGAGCTCGACCCACAGGATCCTCGCCCACCAGGAGCGGTCCGGCTGCTGCTCCCAGGCGAGCAGGAACGCCGGACCCCCGATGGCGCGGTACGTGACGGCGGGCGGTACCCACACCTCAGCGCCCCAGCATGTCGAACATGTGTTCCATTATGCCTGGATGTCCGACCTGCTGAGGGCCGGGGTCCGCCGGCCGGGGCACTGAGCCGGCCAGGGCACCGGCGCCCGATATCGGCTTCAGCTCCTCGCGGGCAGGTGCCGGTCGAGGAACGCGTGGGTGCGTGTCCAGGCGGTGTCGGCGGGGCCGGGGCGGTACATGTGGGGGCGGGCGTCGCAGGCGAAGGCGTGTCCGGCGTCGTCGTAGACGTGCTGTTCGTGGTCGGTGCCCGCGTTCTGCAGCACGGCGTCGATGGCTTTGACCTGGTCGGCGGGGATCGTCGGGTCGTCGGCGCCGACGTGCAGGAGCATCGGGGCGTCGATGGCTCCGGCTCGGTCCAGGACGGCGTGGGGGCCGGCGGCGATGCCGGGGCCGTAGAACACGACGGTGGCTGCGAGGCCGGGGATGGTGGTGGCGGCGGTGAAGGCGGCGCGGCCACCGAAGCAGAATCCGACGACCGCGGTCCGGGCGGCGGGGACGCCTTCGCCGGCGAGGTGGTCCAGGACGGCGCCGATGTCGGTGGTGATCGCGTCCGGTCCGATGGCGCCGATCAGCGGCATCGCTTCGGCGTGCTGGTCGTAGCCGAGGGTCGTGATGCCGGTGCGGTGGAACAGGTCGGGGGCAAGCGCCAGGAACCCGCGTGCGGCGAAGCGGCGGGTGATGTCCTGGATGTGGTCGTTGACGCCGAATGCTTCTTGCAGGACGATCACGGCCCGGTCGGCGGGCGCGTCGGGGCGTGCGGTGTGGACGCGCATCGGCCCGTCGGCGGTCTCAACGGTGATCCACTCGGTCATATCGGAAGGGCTCCTTCAACGGGGTGCGCACTGGGCCAAGGTGGATAGGGCCGGTCAGGGGTGGACGACGCCCATCCACATGGGTTCGCGGCGTTCGGCGACGGCGGTCAGGGCGGTGTTGACGTCGTCGAGCGTGTACCGGTGGGTGATCAGCTGTTCGGCCTTGACCTTGCCGGACGCCAGGAGATGCAGCGCGGTGGCGGTGTCGTCGCGGGTGCAGGCGCGGGTGCCGACGTAGCGCCAGCAGCCGATCATCATCTCCCGCATGGGGATCGCGATGGACGCGGCGTTGCCGCCCATGTGCACGAACACGCCGCCGTTGGCCAGCGACCGCAGGCCCTGTTCGGCGCCGGGGCCTTCGGGGAGGTAGTCGAGGACCGCATCGGGACCGGACGGGACGAGGTCGCGGATGCGGGCGGTGAGTTCGCCGCTCGTCTCCCAGCCGGGGCTCAGGTCGTTCAGCGCGATGGTGTCGGTGCGCAGGTGGGGGACGAGGCGGCGGGCGGCGGCGAGCCGTTCGGCGGACCGGCCGACCAGGACGAGCCGGCCGATGCCGAAGTGCTCGGCCAGGACGATGGAGGCGGTGCCCATCGTGCCGGTGGCGGCCGTGATCACCGCGGTCGCCGCGTTGAGGGGGCCCGCGCATTTCAGCGCGCGGACGGCGTTGCCGAAGTCGTGCAGTTTGGCGGCGACGTCGAAGCCGACGTCGTCGGGGATCCGGTCGATCAGCCAGTGCGGCGCGCGGACGAATTCGGCGAGCCCGCCGTCGTGGTAGCGGGCGTACAGCTCCAGTGCGCCAGTGCCGAAGGCGCCCTGTCCGATCATCGCGGCTTCGGCGCACATCTGCTCGCGGTCGCTGCCGCAGTACACGCATTCGCCGCAGGACAGCATGGGGTGGACCCGGACCCGGCTGCCGATGAGCGCCGGGTCGACGGCCGCGCCGACCTGCTCGACGACGCCGGCGGCTTCATGGCCGGGAATGGTGGGCAGGTGCAGGAACACGCCTTTGGCCAGGAGTTTCATGGTGCTGGGCGCCAACCCCGCGGACGCGACGCGGACCAGCACGTCCTGCTCGCCCGGCTCCGGGACCGGCACCCGCTCCAATCGCAGGACACTGGACCCCTTATAGGCGCGGGCGGCTTTCATCTCAGGCATTTCGGAGTCTTTTCTTCGTATGAACGATGTCGGGGCAGGAGGAAGGTCAGGGCGTTGAGGGGCGCAGCCGGTCCAGTTCGGGGACGCTGAGGATCTCGCCGGACTTGGTGGTTTCGGCGACCTGCGGGACGGCCAGTGCGGAGAGCACGGTGAGGTGTTCGCTGGGTTCGGTGACGATGCTGGTGGCGGCGACGCCGACGGGAACGCGCACGAAATCACCGGGCTCCAGGTGCAGGACGCCGAGCTGCGTGACCAGGACGCGTCGCCCGCTGACCTGGTACTGGATGTCGTCGGCGTCGCGGTGCGTGCGGTACACGCGCCCCGCCGACCGCTCGATCGTGGTGTGCCCGATCCGGATCTGCGCGGATCGGTAGAGCCACATGGTCCGGCCCGTGCCCGCGGTCTCATCGGTGAGAGCGGCCGCATCGGAGTCCGCGCGGAGCACGTTGATCCGTTCCGGCTCGGCCTTGGCCTGTTCCAGCAGCATCTGCTCGTCGACGGGCGTCATGACGATGTCGTGTTCGGGGCCGCCCAGGCATTCGGTCGTCATGAGGTTGCGGACGGCGGGCTCCCAGCCGGGGAATGGCGGGATCACCAGGTCGGAAGCGCGGACGGCGGGGCGCAGTTCGGCGACGGGTGCGGGCACATAGAAGAGGATGTGGATGTCGTCGTGGGCGTGGTTGTCGTGCGCGACGGTGACCGGGATCCGGGAGAAGTCCCCGGCCACCAGGTCGAGGGTTCCCAGTTCGGTCATCAGCGTCCGGGTGCCGTACACCTGGTAGGACAGTTCGTCGACGTCGCAGTTGCGGTGGTAGAAGGGCTGCCGGAAACCGGCCATAGTCTGCCGTTCGATCCGCAGGTGGTCGCTTTCGTAGATGCCCTTGGGCGGCTCGAACCCCTGCGGCACGAAATGCGGCGGGAAGTGGACGGCCTGGATGGGGCGGTAAGAGCGCGGCGGCCGTTTGGGGGAGGGGAGCGGCTCGGCCAGCAGCAGTTCCTCCCTGCGGGCCACTCGCCGTGGAGCTTCGGCGGGGTCGAAGCCATCGATGATCTCGTGCACGAGTCCCACGGGGAGAACTCCTTCTGATGGATGCGTCTTGCCGGTCGTCTTGAAGCGCCGGCTCCTCCGCGACGGCAGGCGACCGGACCGGCGCGTCTGGTGAAATCATCATGATGAATACGCGTACCGGTATGATGGGCGGCGCCGACCGGCAGCGTCAAGGCATCGAAGATAATTAATAACGATGGAGGACCGCATGGCTCGGAGGACGACCGCGGGAGACCGGCGCGGAGACCAGGCGGCCGCCAGCCGCACGGTGGAGGCGGCGGAGCACGTCGCCCGGCTGCTGGCGGCGCTGCGGCCGGGCGCCCGGCTGGGCACCAAAGAGCAGGTCCGGGCGATGTGCGGGGTGTCGGTCGGCACCTTCAACGTGACGCTTCGGCTGCTGCAGGAACGCGGCCAGGTCGTGGTCCGTCCAGGACCGGGCGGCGGGCTGTTCGCCCCGGAGATCGCCTCGGACGCCTTGCAGGACGATGCCGCCGGCGGCCTGCCCGAGGACGGCGCCCGCCTTGAACTGGAGGAGGCTTTCCGCATCCGCGAGGCGATCGAACCGCTGGTCATGGAGGACGCGCTCTGGCACGGCTCGCCCGCGGACTTCGCCGAACTGCGCAAGCATCTTGAGGTGATGGGGGAGGCCGCCGACCGTCGCGACGGCCCCGCCTACGTGCAGGCCACCTGGCGGTTCCACGGGCGGCTCGCCGCCATCGGCCCGGGCGCGATGCTGCGGGAGTTCTACCTGCGCGTCCAGGAGGTGATCGAGACGCGGACGCGGTCGATCATGCCGGAGGGGGAGCCGGAGGAGGGGTTCATCCGGAGGCGCTACGAGCTGCACGTCGCGCTCGTCGACGCCTTGGACCGCCGCGATCGTGAAGCGGTCATGCGCCTGCTCCGCGAGCACGACGCGCCTAGTTGAGGTATTGATTATTATCAATTGCTAATGAGTTGATGGCGGCGGCCCGGCCGTCCTGCTTCCCTAGGAGCGAACCATGCGTCCACCCGCACCCGTGCTCAACCGGTCGGTCCGCCTGAACCTGCAGGGCGACTGGGGCACCGCCAACCTCCACCGCATCTGCGGCTGGATCGCGCAGGAGCTCACCGACCGCTGCGGGCCGCACACCCGGGTCGGGATCTGGACCGGCCGCGGCGGTGCCGACGCCGCCCGCGCCGTCGACCGCGGCCAGGTCCACATCGCGCTGACCACGCCGGCCGCGTTCGCCGCCGCCGCGGTCAACGGCCGCGGCCCGTTCGCCGCCGAACCGGCCCCCGGCCTGCGGGCCCTCGGCACCCTCCCGCAGCGCGACCGCCTGGTCGTCGGGATTCGCCGGTCACTGGGGATCACCTCGTTCGCCGAACTGCGGGCCGCGCGCCCACGGCTGCGGCTGGCCACCGCACCGCACGACGGCACCAACCTCATCGGCTGGGCCGCCCACGAGATCCTCGTCCGCTCGGACGTGGACGTGACCGGCTGGGGCGGCCGGATCCTGGCCGACGAGCGGCCGCGGCAGACCTTCGACCGCATCATCAGCGGTCAGGCCGACGCGATCGTCCACGAGGCGTACATGCTGCCGCACTGGCAGAAGTTCGGCGGTGACCTGGCCTTCCTGCCGATCGAACGCCCCGTCCTGGACGGCCTCGCCGCCGACTACTCCTGGCCGGCCGCGACCGTCCAAGAAGGGCATTTCCCCGGCTGCCCGCGCTTCGAGACGCTGGACTTCTCCGACTTCCTGGTACTGACCCGCTCCGATCTGCCCGACGACCTCGCCCACCTGATCGCCTGGATCCTCGGCGAGACCCGCGAGACGATCGAGCGCCAGTACCGGCACATCCCCGCGCACCAGAGCCCTCTCACCTACCCGCTCGACCCGGCGGCCATGGGCAGGACACCCATCCCGCTGCACCCCGGGGCCGCCCGTTACCACCGATCGCTGGGCGCCGCCTGACGCACAACCACGATCCGCTTCGCTGCCGTCTACCCGCGGGACGGCCTCAGCTTTTCCGTTGCCTCGCGCCAATGCAGATGCGAGAGCGCCTCTGCCGCCGGAGCGTGCTCCAGGCAGAACCACATGAGCTCGGGCGGATGGCCGACCCATCCCGAACGGTTCAGCTCCTCCTGCTGTGCCTGCTCCTCGGGGGTGAGCGCGAACCGGACGAGCTTGAACTCTGACGACGGAAGGCCGTCATCTCTTGCCGACACCCCGCAGATACTGCAGAAAGGCGGCATCATCTTCGGCTCCTTCCGGCGGGACGGCCTGGTTTTCGTCGACGGTAACGCCGCGGCACCCGTCGCCGCCACCCGCGCCGCTCGGCTCTTGATCTTGTGCGGAAGGTCGCCGGACGATGCGCCATGATGTGCCAATGGATCTGTCGACGGCGTTCACGGAGAAGTTCGGCGTCCGGCACCCGATCGCACTCGCGCCGATGGGCGGATCGGCCGGGGGCGCCCTGGCCTCGGCCGTTTCCCGAGGTGGCGGATTCGGGATGCTCGGCGGCGGGAACGGGGACCCGGAGTGGCTCGCGCGGGAGGTGCCGGCCGTCGCGGAGACCGGAAAGCCGTGGGGCATCGGATTCCTGACCTGGGCGATCGACGTTGCCGCGGTGGAGCTCGCGCTGAGCTACGGCCCCGGGGCCGTGATGCTGTCCTTCGGCGATCCCGGCCCGTACGCCGAGCGTGTCCGGCAGGCGGGCGTCCCGTTGATCCTGCAGGTCACCGACCTGGACGAGGCCAGGCGAGCCGTGGACTCGGGCGCCGACGTGATCGTGGCGCAAGGGACCGAGGGCGGTGGTCACGGCTCCCTGCACGGACGATCCACCTTGCCGTTCGTCCCCGCGGTGGTCGACCTCGTCGCGCCGACGCCGGTGCTGGCGGCCGGCGGGATCGCCGATGGACGCGGAGTGGCGGCGGCTCTTGTGCTGGGCGCCGCCGGAGCGCTCATCGGCACGCGTTTCCAGGCCACCGCCGAAGCACTGGTCGACCCTGCGACCAGCAAGGCGCTCCTCGAAGCGCGCGGGCAGGACACCGAGCGCAGCACCCTCTTGGACGTTGCCCGCGGCTCCCGCTGGCCGTCGAAGTACTCGGCCCGCACCCTCGGGCACCCTTACCTCGACCGCTGGCGCGGCCGGGAAGACGAACTCGCCGCCGATCCCCAGGCCCGTCAGGACTACCGGGAGGACGTGGCGCGCGGCGCGATCCCGGCGCTGCCGGTCTGGGCCGGCGAGGCCGTCGACCTCATCACCGACCTGCCCTCCGCGGAGGACCTGGTGCGCACCATGGCCACCGAGGCCCACGACGCCCTGGCCCGCGCAGGACGTAACTGACCCGGCGAACACCGGACGGCAAAACCGAGGCGGACCCCGGCTCGTTACGGGGCGGGGGCCATCATCCGGTCGACGAGGACGTGCAGGTAGCCGCGGAAACGCTCGATCGCCTCGGGGCTGCGCGGCTCCGCCCGCCCGCGCCCGCCGCGCACCCCGCCCGACAGGAACCCGAACACGCACCACACCACCGTCCGGACGAGCAGGTCGACGGCCACGTCCGGCGGCACCTGGCCGGCCACGACGCCCGTGACCAGCTCGTCCTGGGGATCGACGAAGTCGTGCTCCAGTTCGCCGACGTCGGCGGCGTCGCCCATCCACCGGTGCATCCAGAGCGCGATGATCTCCGGGTTCGCGACGTAGAAGTCCAGGTAGTCGTCGATCACCCGGTGCGTGCCCGCCGGGTCGGGCGTGTACGCGGCGAGCGCGGCGTCCAGCATGTCCTGCTCGGCGCGGTAGGCGCGGTCCATGACCCGCCGGTACAGGCCGCTCTTGCCGCCCGCCGCGGCGATCAGGGTCTGGCCGCCGTCTCCCGCCGCGTCCGCGATCAGGTCGACTCCGGTCGAGTCGTAGCCCAGTTCCGCGAACAGCCGGGTCGCCAAAGCGATGATCTGCTCTTCGTCCTCCACCCCACTACGTTAAGTGACGGCCCGTGACGTGACGGTCACGACCTCCTGCCCGCCGACGACCGGCGGAGTGCCGTTGAACGACAGCAGAGTGTGACTGTCTCGATTTATAGGACACTAGTCACGGAATACAGGACGAGCTACTGTGTCGGGACCTTCGCAAGGAGACACAGTGGTCGATCTCAAGCTTCTCTGTCCTGGCGGCAACTTCACCAACGTCGGCGGCCTGCTCGCCCACGGCCTGGCCCGGGGCGGGCTGCCGCGCGGCTCGACGGTCTCGGCGGTCACCGGCACCCCCTACGCGGAACTGGCGTTCAACGGCCCTGACCTGGTCAGGGAGGGGCGCTACCAGGTCGCGATCACCACGCCGGCCTGGCATCTGGCGGGGCAGGAAGGGCTGCGGACGCTCGCCTGCTTCGCGCACGACGATCAGCTCGTGCTGGCGGTGCGCAAGGAGTTCGGCGTCGCGAGCCTGCACGACGTGCGCGAGCGGCGGCTGCCGCTGAAGATCTCCATGCCCACCAGGGAGTCGGGCCATCCCGCCGCGACCGCGCTGGAGCAGATCTTCTCCCTCTACGGGTTCACGGTCGCCGACCTGGAGTCGTGGGGCGGCCGCATCCTGCACGACCGGCCCAAGTACCCCAACCTGCCGGAGTCGGTGCCGGTCGATCCGTCCTTCGACGCGGTCTTCGACGAGGCGGTCATGACCTGGCGGTGGAAGCGGATCAGCGAGACCTACGACCTCGACTACCTGCCGATCGAGGAGGACGTCCTGGCCCGCTGCGCCGAGCTGGGAATGCGGCCGGGCGTCCTGCGGAAGGGGCGGCTGCGAGGCGTGGAGCGGGACGTTCCGGCGATCGACTTCTCCGGCTGGATCCTGTACTGCGCCGAGGACCTCCCGGACGACATCGTCCGCATGGTGCTGGAGGCGCTGGACGAGCAGAAGGACCAGATCTCCGCACGGTTCACCGGTCCGACCGCCGCGATGACCAGCCCGATCGACATGCGCAGCCTGCCGCTCGACCCGCCGGTGCCGCTGCACCCCGGGGCGGCGGCCTTCTACGAGGAGAAGGGATATCTCTGACATGGGCATCGTGCACGAACACCTCGACAGGTTCCCGTTCACCGAGCCGCCCATGGTGCTGGAGCGTCGGGAGGAGTTGCTGATCGGCGAGCCGCTGGCGATCCGAGCCCGCGCCCGGCGCGACCATGGCCCGCTGGAGGTCGTCCACTTCAGCCCCGAGTACGTCGACCGCGGCCGGACCCATCCCCAGGGCCTGTTCCAGAGCGATGCGCTGCGGATGGAGGTCCAGACGATGACGGGCCGGCAGGGGTTCTACCACCGCAACGCCGACGTGGAGGAGTTCTCCTACCAGGTGACCGGCCGCCGGGCGCTGATCACCGAACTCGGGACGATCACCCACACCGCCGGCGACTTCTCCCGCATCCCGACCGGCGTGGCGCACGACAACCTCGGCGAAGCGGACATCCACCTGCTCTTCTACAGTCCCGGACCGGTCGTCGAGCGCGTCCCCGCGACCCGGGTCGCCGGGTACCTGGAGACGCCGTTCCCCGGCTGGGAGCCGGCCGTCCAGAACGAGATGATCACCGAGATGCGGGGCGGGCAGGGCGAGGGGATCCATGTCGCGCCCGCCGACGAGCGGCTCCTCATCGACCGGGCCGGGCGCACCGACGACCGCATCCGCCTCGTGCGCTGCGGGCGGACGGCCTGGCTGTACGAGACGCCGCGGATCCTCATCGGGCAGGTCGTCGCCGAGGCGTCCGACGGGCGCGCCTACCGGCGCCACCTCGACGCCGACGAGATCCAGTACCAGGTGGAGGGGGTGCGGACCCTGGTGACGCAGCGCGGCGCGGTCGAACTCGTCCCGGGCGACCTGGTCCGCATCCCGCGCGGTGTCGCCTTCACCGGGGTCCATCGCGAACGCAGCGTCCACCTGGCGGTGGCCACGGCCGAGGCCATGCCGCAGGTGGCCGAGGCGACGAAGAAGGCCCGCGGCGTCACCCCGTCCGAACTCGAGGCGCTGCGATGACGGACATGCTCGCCGTCCGGGTCCGGGAGGGCTCGCTCGACCTGCATCTGGAGAAGGTGCCGGTGCCCGCGCTCGGGCCGCGCGACGTGCTGGTGCAGGTCGCCTCGGCGGGGCTCGCCCCCAGCATCGTCAAGCACCTGGCGCGCGGGCGGTTCACCCATCTGCCCGGCACGCCCGGGCACGAGGTGGCGGGCACGGTGGTCGACGCGGGGCCGGACGCCGCCCGGTCGCTGGTGGGGACGAGGGTCCGGGTGCATCCCATGCTGTCGTGCGGGTCGTGCCGGTACTGCACGACCGCGCGGCAGCAGATGTGCGCGCAGGCCGCGATGATCGGCAACGCCGCCTTCGGCACCGGTCCGATGGAGCTGTACGCCCGCTACCACGACGGCGGGCTCGCCGAGTACATCCGCGTCCCGGAAGGACTCGTCGATCCGCTGCCCGACCGTGTCGGGTTCGACGTGGCCGCGAAACTGCACGAACTCGGCAACGCCCATCGCGCGCTGAGCGAGGCCCGGCTCCCTCCGGGAGGACGCGTCGTGGTCACGGCGGCGACCGGCGCGATGGGCACCGCGACCGTCAAGCTGGCCGAGTCGTTCCACGTGGGCGAACTGGTCCTGGTCGGGAGATCCGCCGGGCGGCTGGAGGCGGTGCGGCCGCTGGCCGGCCCGGTGCCGGTCCGCATGGTCGCCCTGGAGGAACTCGGCCCCGACTGGGCGCGGACGGAAGAACTGACGGGCAGGCTGCGCGAACTGCTGCCCGACGGGGCGGACGCGGTCCTGGACTACCTGCCGGGCGGCCCCGGCACGGCGCAGGCGATGCAGTCGCTGGCGACCGGCGGGGCCCTGGTCCACATGGGCGGGAGCGGCGACCCGCTGCCGTTCCCCATCCGGGTCATCATGACGCGGTGCTGGAGGGTCGTCGGGACCCGCGGCTGCACGCGCGAGAACACCGCGGCGGTGCTCGACCTGCTGGCCGGCGGGCGGCTCGACGCCGACGAGCTGATCACGCACCGGTTCGCGCTGCGCGACGCCGCGGCGGCGATGGCGGCCGTCCTGCGGCGCGCCGAGCCGATGTGGATGGCGGTCGTCAACCCCTGAAACCCGCCCGGCGGGGACCCGGCCGGCGGCGGCGCCGGCCGGGCCGCCGGCATGCCGGAAAGCCGCGGCACGACACCCGAACGTCGTGTCTGATTTTTAGGACATAAGTCTTGACTTGCAGGACTGGCTCATTGAAACTCGCTGTGACCTGCAACACCTCGTGGGAGGAGCCTCCAACGTCCAGACAACAGAGCCCGGCGGCCGCCCTGAGGCGGTGGAGACCGGCGCACCCGATCGGGCCGAAGGCCCGCGCGGCATCGCGGGGCGTCATCGGTCTGGCCGCGCTGGCGGCGCTGCTGCAGACGCTGTCGTGGTGGGGGCCGCGCAAGTGGGGGGTCCCCGCCCTCGGCCGCCTCGCCTCCGAAGTCGGCGAGCTGGCCTCCGCGCACGGATTCCTGACGGCCGTGCTCGCCACGGTCGCGGCGGTCGCGCTGGCGGTCGCGTCCGGGCTGGTCGCGGCGATCGTCATCGGCCTCGCCTTCGGCACCAGCCGGCTCGCCCACCGCGCCTTCGGGCTTCCCTTCGAGATCCTGCGGCCCGTCCCCGCCGTCGCCTTCATCCCGCTGGCGATCCTGGCGCTCGGCCAGGGCCCCACCATGGAGGTGGCGGTCGGGGCCTTCGGCTGCTGGTGGCCGATGCTCTTCAACACCGTCTACGGCGTCGGCCAGGTCGACGCGCAGGCCCGCGACGCCGCCCGCGTCCTCGGCTGCGGCCGGCTCGCGCTCGTCACCAGGGTCGTCCTGCCCTCGATGCTGCCGTTCCTGCTGGCCGGCCTGCGCACCGCGGCGCCCCTCGCGCTGATCGTCGTCATCGGCGCCGAGTACCTCGCCTCGGCGGGGCACGGGCTCGGCGGCGTGCTGATCCAGGCGACCTCCACCGGCGACATCGACGTGCTGTGGGCCACCGCGGTGCTGACCGGGGTGCTCGGCATCGCGATCGGCGCGGTCGTCGCGCTGGCCGGCCGGCTCGCCTGCCCCTGGGCGACGGAGCGGACCCGATGAGGCGCGTCGCCGGCGCGCTGAGCGGCGTCTTCGTCATGGCCGCGATCCTCGCGGTGTGGCAGTGGCGGGCCACCGCGCGGCCGGTGTTCTTCCTGCCCGCGCCGTCGGCGATCTGGGACCGGCTGCGCGGCGACTGGCTGTCGGGGCCCGCTTCGCACCTGTTCGTCTCCGGAACCGCCTGGTCCGCGATCTCCCAGACCTTCCAGACAGCGATCGGCGGATGGCTCATCGCCTCCTGCGCGGGGATCGTCGCGGGCGCGGTGATCGGCGCGGTGCCCGCCGCCCGCGACTACACCGGCGCGCCGCTGCTCCTGCTGCGCAGCACTCCGCCGATCGTGGTGGTGCCGCTCTCGATCGCCGTCCTCGGCGTCGGCACCGCGATGCACCTGACCGTGGTCGTCTTCAGCTGCGTGTGGCCCGTCCTGCTCAACACCGCGTCGGGTGTGGCCGACATCGAACCGCTGCAGGTGGACGTGGCCCGGCTCAATCGGCTCGGGCCGGTCAGGCGCTTCTTCCGCGTCCTGCTCCCCGCCGCGAGCCCCAAGATGTTCGCCGGGCTGCGGGTCGCGATGTCCCTGGCCATCGTGCTGTCCGTCGGCTCGGAGATGTTCGCCGGCGCGGGCGGGCTCGGCGGCGCCGCACTGCAGGCGCAGAACACCTTCGACGTCCCGGCGCTGTGGGCGACCCTCGCCGTGCTGGCGCTGTTCGGCGTGCTGTTCAACGCCCTCTTCCTGGTCATCGAGAAATACGCCCTGCGGTGGCATGTTCTAAGGAGCACCCAGTGACGACCCCTCCCATCCTCGAGGTCAAGGGGCTGGAGCACCGCTACGGGGCCGGCGCCCGGTCGCACCAGGCGATCGCCGCGATCGACTTCGCGTTGCAGCCGACCCGGGCGATGTCCATCGTCGGCCCGTCCGGCGCGGGAAAGACGACCCTGCTGCGCTGCCTGACCGGCCTCATCGCGCCGACCGGCGGCACCGTCAGCTTCGAGGGCACGGCGATCCGCGGGATCCCCGAAGGCATCGGCGTGGTGTTCCAGGACTACAGCCGCTCCCTGTTCCCCTGGCTGAGCGTCGTCCGGAACGTGGAGTTCCCCCTGCGCAGCGCCGGGCTCGCCAGGACCGAACGGCACCGGCGCGCGCGCGAAGCGCTGTCGATGGTCGGGCTCTCGGACGCAGCCAAGAAGTACCCCTGGCAGCTGTCCGGCGGGATGCAGCAGCGCGTGGCGATCGCCCGGGCGCTGGTCACCGAGCCGCGCCTGCTGCTCATGGACGAGCCCTTCGCGTCGGTGGACGCCCAGACCCGCGCCGACCTGGAGGACCTGGTGCTGGCCATCCGCGCCGACACCGCCACCAGCATCGTCGTCGTCACCCACGACATCGACGAGAGCGTCTACCTCGCCGACACGGTGCTCGTGCTGTCCGGCAGCCCCTCGCACGTCATGGCCACCGTCGCCGTGGACCTCCCGTACCCCCGCGACCAGGTCGACACCAAGCGGCTCGACGACTACCTCGACACCCGCGCCAAGATCTACGACCTGATCCACAGCGGCTGACCCTCAGCAGCTGGAACAAGCAGCTCCCGCGTGCCCTCCGTCCACCCCATCAACGCACTTCCTGGAGCCGTCATGCGTTCTGTCCGCCATGCCCGCACCATCCCGGCCCTCATCGCCGCGGGCCTGCTGGCCGCCACCGGTTCGGCCTGCTCGTCCGGCTCGGCCTCCACCGGCTCCGGCGGCACGACCAAGCTGAAGATCCTGGTCTCGCCCCAGCCCAATGCCGCTCCCATCTACATCGCCAAGCAGAAAGGGCTGTTCGCCAAGCACGGCCTGGACGTGACCATCATGGCCGGCCAGTCGGGCTCGTCCATTGTCGCCGCGCTGCAATCCGGCGGGGCGAACATCGGCATGGTCAACTACGTCACGGTGTTCTCCGGCGCGTCCCACGGCCTGAAACTGAAGTTCGTCGCGCAGTCCCGGGTGGGGCAGGCCGGGGCCGACGGCATCTTCACCAAGAAGGGCAGCGCGATCCGCTCGATGGCGGACCTGAAGGGCAAGAAGATCGGTGTGCCCGGCACGGGTTCCGTCGCCGACCTGGTCACCGACCTGCGGCTCGCCGAGGCCGGCGTCGGGCCCAAGGACGTCAAGTACGTCCAGGTCCCGGTGCCGAACGCGCTGTCCTCGCTCGACAACGGCCAGGTCGACGCCTCCTGGCTCACCGGCACCCAGGAGAGCCGGGCCAGAACGGCGGGCAACCCCCGGATCATCGACGCATGGGCAGGAAGTGCCGGTGGATTCCCGATCGCCGGATGGGCAGGGACCGGCGCCTGGATCAACGGCCACCGCGCCGCCGTCAGCCAATTCCGAGCCGCATTGAACGAGGCTTCACAACTGGCCCAGAAGGACCCCGAGCTCGTCCGCGGCACGCTTCCCACGTTCATGCATCTGACCGCCGCCCAGGCGACGTCGATCGCCATTCCCACGACCTGGCCGGTCGACAATGACCCCGCCGCCATGAAACGCGTCTCCGACGCGATGACCAAGCTCGGATTCCTCGACAAGCCGATTCGGCCGGCGGACGTCCTGATGTCCTGACCCGTCCGGCCCGCGGGTCCGGAGCCGAGCGGTGCGCCTGGCGTCAATTGCGCGCGGTCCACGCGCGCAGCGCGAGATGGAACTCCAGGCGCTGCGCCGGGTCGTGCAGGTCGTCGCCGAACAGGGCCTCGAGCTGGCGGAGGCGGTACCGGACGGTCTGCGCGTGCACATGCATGCGGGCGGCGACCTCGGTCGGGCTGAAGTTGCTCTCGATGCAGGTCAGGAACGTCTCGGCCAGCTTGTCGCGGGCGTGCACGCGCGGCGACGACAGCAGCGGGCGGAGCTTGCGGTCCATCAGCAGCGACGTCAGCTCCGGCGACCGGCCGAGCATCGCCATCGGGATGTGGTCGGCGGCCGTGATCGGTGACGGTGCCTCGATGACGCCGTCCCGCGCGAGCGACAGCGTGCGCCACGCCAGCCGCAGCGACACGGCGCAGCGGGTCACCGGCACGGTCGGGCCGACCGACGCGCCCCACCCGGTCAGCGCGGTGTGCAGGGCCTGGCGGCGTCCCGGGCCGTCCGGGTCCGGGACGATCAGGCACGGGTCGTCGAGGTGGAGGCCGAGGAGGGCGTCCGGCGGCAGGACGTGCCGAGGGCCGGGGTCGCCGCGGGACTCCGACAGTGCGACGGCCGCCACCGTCCGCGGGACCGGCCAGTCGCATTCGGCGGCGAGGAACCGGATCCGCGGGAGCCCTGCGTCGCGTTCGATCAGCGCCTCCAGGAGTGCGCGCCGCTGCGCCTGGGCGCGTCCCGCCCGCAGGGCGCCGCTGTCGGCGTGGCCTCCGGCGGCCGCGGAGGCGAGCCGGTCGAGGTAGCCGAGCACCGCCTGCGTCACCCGCACGACGGCCGCCGCGGTGACGGGGCCGTCCAGGGACTCCGCCTCCTCCGTCAGCCGCTGGACGGCGACGCCCGCGCCGATCCTGAGCGCGCTCTGGAACATCTCCAGGCCGCGGCCCTCGCGCGCCTCCCCGGCACCGATCTCCCGGAAGTGCTCGGTGATGGCGGCGGACGGCAGGCCCGGATCACCGAGGAGGTCGACGAAATGGCCGATGGCCCATTCCGCCGTGAAGGAGAGCATCTCGCCGTACCGGGCGTCGTGGGCGCGCACATAGCCGGGCAGTTTGCGTTCGATCTCGCGGACGGCGTCCCGGGCGGCGTCCGGGACGCGCTTGTGCAGCCCGCCGAGCAGCCTGTCCCGGTCCGCGGTGCACACGTCCGAGGCGGGGAGGAGGGGCGCGTCGAGGACGGAGTCCCGGACCGGAGGCGACATGGCGCTCTTCTCCAAAAGTCGGCGGAAATGACGTCCGATGGTGGCGGCGACTGCCCGCAGGTATTGCCGGTCCGGCTGCGGGCCTACGACGCGGACACCTGCTGGGCTTTTGCGTTGCGCTCCACCTTCAGCCAAGTGGAACCGGAGCAGATCCCGCAGTCCGGGCCGTAGAACACCGAACGCGCCTGCCGGTCACCGGAGAGGTGGTAGCGGAACCACGCGGTGGTGATGCCGCGGAACTCGCCGCCGTCGCCGACGGTGGTGAAGTGCGTGGCGCCGGCGAGTTCGGCGAAGAAGGCGGGCACCTGCGTGGTGCGGGCGTAGAAGTCGTGAACCCAGGCGGGATCGACGATGGTGTCGTTCTGGCCGGCCAGGTAGAGCGCCGGCCCGTGGACGCCGGACGTGGTCGCCAGCGGCCCGGGCTGGATCGGGACGGTGGTGGTCACACGCTCGTCGGCGGACGCGTTGATCGCGCCGGCACCGCCCTGCGAGTGGCCTGCGGCGCCGATGTGGGCGAGGTCGACCCTGCCGTGGAAGGGGCTGCCCGCCTTGCCGTTCAGGACGGTGAGGCGGTCGATGCCCGCGCGCATCTCCTGCCCGGTGTTGGCGAAGGCGGTGTCGGCGGCGGCCACGATGAACCCGTAACTCGCCCAATGCCGCAGCAGGCCGTCGTACACCGGCGGCGTGGCGAACGTGCCGTTCCCCCAGATGATCACCGGGTAGGACGCCGTGCCCGCCGCGATGTCGCTCGGGTAATAGAACGTCGTGACGGCCTCGTTCTTCACCGACACCTGGTGGGGGCCCGGCCGGTCCCACTGGTCGGTGGTCGGTGCAGTAGAGGCGGGCGCGGTGGAGGCGGGCGCGGTGGCGTGCGCGGACGGGGCCGTGAGCAGCACGCCCGCCATGGCGGCGGCGAGCAGGAGGAAGCGGCGCATGAGAGCTCCTCGGGACGAAAGGGCCGCCGAAACGGTCCGGGGTGGCAAATGCACAACCTGCCACCTTCCAAGGCGCTTGTCTGTGCGCATCCGCGGCAATTCTGGCGTGGCAGAATTGGGCAATGTCCCGAACCGAGGACCGGATGACGGCGCGGCTGACCGAGATCACCCGCGCCGCCGTCGACCGCTGCGCCACCGAGATCCCGTTCTACCGGGCGCTGCCCCGCGACCTGCTCGACGGCGAGGTGCACCGCGCGTTCACCGAGACCACCCGGCTGATCGCCAAGACCCTCCGCGAGGAGCGCGCCCCGGACGCCGTCGAGCTGACCGAGATCATCGACTGGTCCGCGCGGCGCGCGGCGGACGGGCTGCCGCTGGACGCGGCCATCGCTGCCTACCTGGTCGCGTCGATGACCGAGTTCGAGCTGCTCTCCGAAGGGACCGACGCGCCCGAACTGCGCCGCTACGCCGTCCACACCCTCCGCTACCTCGCGAGCGTCCTGCCGGCGGTCGCCCTCGCCCACCTGCACGAGCAGCAGCAGATCGAGGGCCAGCGCCGCGACCTGCGCCGCGACCTGGTCGCCGCGCTGCTGTCCGGTGAACCCGCCGCCGAGCTGGCCGAGCAGTCGGGCATCACGCTCGCGCCGGGCTACCTCGTCGTGCTGCTGCGGCTGGCGCCCGCCGAGCCGGGCGAGCCCGACGTCCGCCGCACGGTCCGCCGCGTCCAGTCCGCGCTGGACGCCCACCAGCAGACCGACGTCCTGACCGCGCTCACCACCGACGGCGGGACGGTGCTGCTGCCCCGCGCACCGGACGCGTTCGAGCGGCTGCCCGCCCTGCTGTCCCGGATCGGCGCGGCGACCGCGCGTCCGGTCACCGCGGCCGCCGCCACCGCGGACACCCTCGGCGCCGTGCCCGACGCGCTCGCCGAGGCCGAGGACGTCGCCGCCCTCGCCCGCCGCCTCCACCTGCCGCCCGGCCTCTACCGGCTGGACGACGTCCTGGTCGAGTACCAGCTCGCCAGGCCGGGCCGTGCGCTGGCCCGCCTCGCCGCCAAGCTGGAGCCCCTCGCCGCCAACCCCGTCCTGCTGGAGACGGCGCGCACCTTCGTCCGGCACGGCCGCAACCGCAGCCGCACCGCCGCCGAGCTGCGGATCCACCGCAACACCCTCGACTACCGCCTCGGCAAGATCGCCAAACTCACCGGCCTCGACCTGAGCGACCCCGACGGTATGCGCATCCTCGACGCCGCCGTCACCGCCCGCGCCTTGCTCTGAAGGGCAGGGCCGCAGACATCGCCGGGTCGACGTCTCGCTAGTCGGACGCACTCCGCGGTTCGCTCGCGGGACCGGTCCCGCGGCGTCGCTCTTATGGTCTGTCCTCCTGAACGACGCACCGAACCCGCGAAGGGGCATGCCCATGCTGCGAAAGACAATGACAAGGCCGATATAACCGCCCGAAGCGGCACCGAGATCACGCTCCTCCGGCTCCTCGTCACGTTGTTTCGCTCTCCGGTGGAGCCGCGGTCCTTCGCTTGTCGCCCGCCTAGGTCCATTTCGCCGCTCAGTGCAGGCTGATCTACCCGAATTTAACGCTTCCTTGCGCGTCGAGACGCATTCAAAACCGCTCCGAACGCTCCGTGATCTAGCGGCGGGTCCTACGATCAATTCCCATCGGAAGTTTGGAGGATGCGTGCCGGAATCGTCGCCGCTCTTGCCCAGCGACCCCGAGAGCATCGGCCGCCACCGGCTGGAAGGCCGGCTCGGGGCCGGCGGCCAGGGCACCGTCTACCTGGGCCGGGACGAGGGGGAGCGGCGCACCGCGGTCAAGCTGCTGCACCCCCATCTGATCACCCACGAGGTGGCCCGCGCCCGCTTCCTGGCCGAGGTCGAGATCGCCAAACGGGTCGCCCCGTTCTGCACCGCCCAGGTCCTCGACAGCGGCGTGATCAACGCCCAGCCCTACATCGTCAGCGAATTCGTCGACGGGCCGTCCCTGCAGACCTCGGTCAGGCGGCACGGCCCGCGCGGCGACGCCGCGCTCGACCGGCTGGCGGTCAACACCGTGACCGCGCTGGCCGCCATCCACGACGGCGGAGTCGTCCACCGCGACTTCAAGCCCGGCAACGTCCTGCTCGGCCCCGACGGCCCGGTGGTGATCGACTTCGGCATCTCCCGCGCCCTGGACCTCAGCCAGTCGCTGACCAGCAGCCAGGTCGTCGGCACCCCCGGCTACATGGCCCCCGAGCACATCGACGGCCGGCCGGCCGGGCCCGCGGCGGACATGTTCGCCTGGGCGGCCGCCATGGTCTTCGCCGCCACCGGCAAGCGGGCCTTCGGCGGCACCTCCGCGTCCGCCGTCGCCCTGGCGGTCCTGCACAGCGAACCCGACCTGGACGGGCTGGAAGGCGACCTCGCCGAGATCGTCCGCTCCTGCCTGGTCAAAGACCCTGCCCAGCGTCCCACCGCGGTCGAGGTGAGCGACCTCCTGCGCGCTCTCCGCACCCCGAAGGTCACCGTCCCGCCCGCGCCGCCGCCCCTGCCCGCGCCGCCGGTCGCCACCCGCGAACGCCGCCGCCTCCGAATCGTGGCCGCCGTGACGACCCTCCTGGTAATCGGTGCCCTCACCTATTCCTTGGTTCCTGGATCGAGGAAGGGTGAGGCCTCGCGCCCTCAGCCTCACACTTCCTCGAGCGTTCCAAAAAGCCCTGCCCCGAAGTCGCCGAGGGCGACTCCGTCGAAACCTTCCCCCACTCCCAAGCGAACGGAGAGTGATAGGCCGAAAACGCCCCGACCGTCCGGCAGTCCGAAACAGCGAACCAGCGCCGAGCCGCCGGCCGCCCACAAGCCCCCTCCGGCGAGGCCGAGAAACCTCGGCACCCTCACCTCGCAGGACCAAGCGGATTACTGCAACTCGCACGGCTATCCCTATTCCGTGGCCCTCGGCGCCCAGGCCGCCTGCTCGAGGGACAGGGAGGGAAACGACGGGACGCTGGCCGACGCGACGACCGTCTGCCGCTGGAAGTACTCCGGCCGGCCGAACGTCCACGCGAACGGAATGGCGTGCATTTCGGACCCGTGAACCGGGGGATGGGCGGGGTCAGGCCAGGCTCAGGGACAGCGTGGCCACGACGGGGGCGAGGTACAGCAGCGGGAAGGCGACGGTCTTGTACGAGCGGGCCCGCAGCACGGTGATGGCGGCGCCGGCGAAGTACAGGATCAGGCCGATCCCGGCGGCGATGCCGATCGCGGGCACGGCCAGCCCGACCAGCAGGCCGATCGCGCCGGCGGCCTTGGTCGCGCCCAGCCAGGGCCACCAGGATTCGGGGACCCCGTACTCGACCAGCGCTTCGGTGACGAAGTCGGCCTTGCGCAGCAGCGAGAAGCCGGAGAAGCCGACCCAGGCGGCGGTGAGCACGGCGACGACGGAGTAGACGGTGGACATGGGAGTTCTCCCTTTCATTGGTGGACGGGGAAGTTGGCGCGGAGCACCCGGTGCGGGTCGCGCGTGTCCTTGATGTGGCGGAGCCGGGTGAGGGTCGGTGGCGGGAAGGCGTGGGCGGCGGATTCGCCGGGGGCGAGGAAGGTGTAGGGCTTGCGGCCGCTGACATGCGGGCCGAGCCCGGCAGGGATCACTGGCCCCGTGACCAGCAGATACGGCTCGGCCAAGGTGCCGCCTGCGCCGCGTGCGGGATCGGCTTCGGCCAAGGCCCCCGCCAGGTGGCGAAGGTGCAAGGGCGGGGGCGCGGACGCAAGGAGGTCCAAGACCTGGTCGTTGAGGCCGGTGAGTAGTTCTGCGCGGAACGGTGAGCGGCGGGTCCGCACACCGGCGTCGGCGAGAGCCGCGGGGACGGGGTCGCCGGCCAGGGAGCCGCCGAGCCGCTCCAACGGCGCCAGCAGATCTCGGGCATCGTCGACGCGGCCCAGATGGGTGACCTCGACCGCGACGGTGGTGCGGCTGCGGGTGACCCACAGCGACAGTTCCCGTGGTGCGGTCGCGGTGATCTGCCGGAAGGCGCGCAACACCTCGCCGGTGCGGGCGGCCGGCCAGAGGATCCGCCCGCCGTGCAGATGCGGGATCGGTAGCAGGTCCAGTTCGATGCCGGTGATGACGGCGAAGTCTCCGCCGCCGCCGCGCAGCGCCCAGAACAGTTCGGGGTCGGTGCCGGCGGTGACACGCGCCGCACGGCCGTCGGCGCCCACGACCTCCAGGGCGCGCACCGAGTCCGACGCCCACCCGTGCCCGCGGCTGAACCGCGACAGTCCGCCGCCGGCCATGAACCCGGCCACGCTCACCGTCGCGGAACTACCGGACGGCCCGGTCAGACCGTGCCTGGCCGCCTCCGCCAGCACCCGGTCCCACCGGGCGCCGGCCTCTACCCGGGCGGTGCGGCGGGCGGGGTCCACCTCGACGCGGTCCATCAGGCCGGTCCGCAGCAGGATCACGCCGGCGACATCGCCGGACGCGCCGTGCCCGCTGGGCTGCACCGAGATCGTCAGACCCGCGTCCGCGGCGTAGCGCACCAGGTCCGCCACCTCGGCGGCGTCCGCCGCTTCGACGACCGCGATCACCGGCTGCCGGATCCCGGCCGCCCATGGCGTCGCCGCCTCCCCGAATCCCGCGTCACCGGGAAGGAGAACGTTCCTAACGCGTGTGTCCCTCACAGCACCCGAGTCTGGAACGAGCCGTTAATACATCCGCGATGCGTTCGCTATGCACTCGCGCCCGGTCATGAGCACGCGCCCGATGGGCGTCCAGCAGGCCGGCGGTTCTCGGCGTTCGGCGACCGCCGTGCGGGCGGCGTTATGAGCGCTCGCAGTGGCGTTGACCTGGGGTTTTGGCAACGGCTGCGCGGTTTCGCCGGCGCCGCGGCGGGGAGTCGGGCGGTTATGAACAAAACCAGCATTTCGACCATGGCGGGCGCCGTGCTTCTGGCGGCCGGTGCCCTGCTCCCCGTCGAGACGGTCGACGCCGCTCACGCCTCCCTGAGCCCGAGCCCGCACTCGACCGGTTCGAGTCACACGAACGGCAGCCCTTCGGCCCAGGCCCAGACCGTGACCGCGACCCTGGCGGACGACTCCATGCAGCTGTCCACGACCACCTTCACGCCGGGCGCGTACTCCTTCGCCGTGAAGAACACCGGCAAGGCCGAGCACGCGCTCGCCATCTCCGGCCCCGGGATCAGCGGCACCAAGAAAACCGCGACGCTCTCCCCGGGCTCCACCGCCGACCTCAAGGTCACCCTGAAGTCCGGCACCCACAAGCTGTGGTCGCCGGCCGGCAACGACCAGGCCCAGGGCCTGAAGAAGGAGATCACCGTCAGCGGCTGACACCCGCGCGACGGCGGCGGGCGAGCCGGCGGGACCGCTCGCCGCCCCGGTGCGGCCGCCGGCGGCTCTCCGTTGTAATGACCCTGGTGTCACCACGGTGAGTGGCCCGGACCGATGCGGGTAGGGGCGCGGAACATGGGACGGAACCGCGGGCCTGTCGGGCCTCAGCGGCCGGCAGGCGAGAGCGAAAGCGGCGTCGGATGAGCGAGCGGTCCACGAAGGCGGAGAGCAGGACGACCTCGGATCTGGTGGTCGAGCGTTTGCTGGAGTGGGGCGTCGACACCTGCTTCGGGATCTGCGGCGACCAGGTCAACGGGTTCTTCGAGGCGCTGCGCACCCATCCGCGGATGCGGTTCGTGCATGTCCGGCACGAGGAGAACGCGGCGCTGGCGTGCGTGGGGTACGCCAAGTTCACCGGCAGGCCCGCGGCGTGCGCGGCGACCGCCGGGCCCGGCGCCGTCCACCTGCTCAACGGCCTGTACGACGCCCGCGTCGACGGCGCGCCGGTCATCGCCGTCACCGGCCTGTCCTACCACGACACGATCGGCGCTCACTTCCTGCAGGACCTGCCCTCGGACCGGCTGCTGGAGCACGCCTGCATGTTCTCCGAGCGGATCATGGGTCCCGAGCACGCCCTGCCGGCGACCGATCTGGCGGTGCGCAGCGCGTTGATGAACCGCGGCCCCTCGCACCTGGCCATCCCGATCGACGTGCAGTCCGTCGCGCTCGGCGACGACACCCCGTCGCCCAAGAACGTCCCCGGTCATCTCTCGCTCGCCCCGCAGCCGTTCACCGTCGTCCCGCCCGAGGACCAGGTGCGGGCGGCGGCGGAGCTCCTCAACGCCTGCGAGCGGGTCGCGATCTGCGCCGGGGCGGGAGCCCGGGGCGCCGGCGACGAACTGGAGCAGGTGGCCGAGGTGCTCGGCGCGCCGATCGTCAAGGCCGGGCTGGGCAAGGACTGCGTGCCCGACGACAGCCCCTTCACCACCGGCGGCATGGGTCTCATCGGCACCCGCGCCTCCCATGAGGCGTTCGAGACCTGCGACGGCTTCCTGATCGTCGGGTCGTCCACGCCCTACTACGAGTTCTGGCCCGAGCCCGGGCAGGCGCGCGGGGTGCAGATCGACCTCAACGCCGACCGCATCGCCATGCGCTACCCCGTCGAGGTCGGCCTGGTCGGCCACGCGAAGAACGTCCTGGAACGGCTGCTGCCGCTGCTGGACCGCAAGACCGACCGGTCCTTCCTGGAGCGCGCGCAGGCGTCCTATCGGCGGTGGTGGGAACTGATCGGTGAGCAGGCCGCGAGTTCGGGCACTCCGCTGCGTCCGCAGGTGGTGACGTGGGAGCTGTCCAAAGCGCTGCCGGACGGGGCGATCGTCACCGGGGACGCGGGCACCGTGACCGCCTGGGGCGGCCGGCTGCGGCTGCGCCAGGGGATGCAGTACTCCTTCTCCGGCACCCTGTGCAGCATGGGTTCGGCGGTGCCGTACGCGATCGGGGCCCAATGCGCCTATCCCGACCGGCCCGTGATCGCCTTCACCGGTGACGGCTCGATGAGCATGGGCATGGGGGAGCTCGCCACCCTCGCCCAGTACGGACTGCCGATCAAGGTGGTCGTCCTGCGCAACGACTCCCTCGCCTTGGAGGTGTGGGAGCAGACGGCGCTGCTGAGCAACCCCCAGATGGCCTGCGAGCTGCACCCGATCGACTTCGCCGCCGTCGCCCGCGCGTGCGGCCTTCGCGCGTTCCGCATCGACGAACCCGGCCAGGCGGCCGAGGTGTTCGCCGAGGCGATGGCGGCCGACGGGCCGTGCCTGATCGAAGCGGTCACCGACCCGTATGAAGCGCCGTTCGGCGAGAGCCTGCAGCCGGCGCACGCCCAGCACATGGCTCAGGCGTTCGGCAAGGGCGAGCCCGCCGCCCCGGAGATGGCCCGCAATCTGCTCCAGGAGAACCGCGTCGCCCAGTCCCCGGCCCTGCAAGAGCACTACGACGAACTGGCCCGCTACACCCGGAACCCGCAGGGCTGAGCGGTCGAGGGGACCGGCGACCGGCGCGGCGGCGGCCACATTCCGCCACGTCCGAGGGCCGGCGGCGGGCCCGGCTCCCGTGATCTTGTGACAAGATCACGGGATGCTGCGACTCACCGACTTCATCATCGACTGCCCGGACACGATGAAGCTGGCGGCGTTCTACTCCGAGGTGACGGGACGCCCCATCAAGGACGGCAGCCACGAGGACTGGGCCGGGATCCAGTTCGGCGAGATCGAGCTGGCCTTCATCCGGGTGGACGACTACCGCGCGCCGCACTGGCCCGACACCGAGCACCCCAAGCAGTTCCACCTCGACTTCGAAGTGGACGACGTCGAGTCCGAGCAGCGCCGCGTCGTCGGCCTCGGCGCGACCCTGCAGCGGGACTTCATCGGCCCCGAGGGCTACGGCTGGCGGATCTTCACCGACCCGATCGGCCACCCCTTCTGCCTGTGCCACAACAAGGGCGTCGTCTGGACCGACGAAGGCCCCGTCTGGCCCAAGCGGGGCTAGCTCCAAGCGGGACCGGGCGGGGCGGGCCCGTCACAGGCCCAGCTGCCCGGCGGCCATCGCCGTGCCCTGGACGCGGGCGGCGATCTTCGCGAACGCGGTCTCCCGCGACGTGGAGGTGTCGTCGGCGAAGGGGGCGAAGCCGCAGTCGTCGCAGGTGCCGAGACGGTCGGCGGGAAGATGCCGCGCGGCGGCCAGGACCCGGTCGCGGACCTGTTCCGGGGTCTCGACGGCCGGGTCGATCGGGTCGATGACGCCGATGAAGGCGCGGGCGCCGGCCGGGAGGTGGCCGGCGACGACGCTCAGGACGCGGTCGGGGTCGCTCTCACCGGCCATCTGCAGGTAGAAGACACCGGCGTTGAGCTGGAACAGCCTGGGCAGCAGCGCGGCGTAGTCGACGTCGAGGCTGTGCGTGGAGTCCAGGTCCGCGCCCGGGCAGGTGTGCACGCCGATCCGGGCGCGCTCCTCGCCGGAGAAGCGCTCCAGCACCCGGTTGTTGAGCGCGACGAAGTTCTCCAGCAGGCCGCCGGACGGGTCCAGCTTGAGCGCCAGCCGCGCTTCGGTGAAGTCGACCTGCACGACGTGCGCGCCGGCGTCCAGGCAGGAGCGGATGTCGGCTTCGGCCTCGCCGGCCAGGTCGTCGAGGAACGCCTCACGCGGGTAGCCGTCGAGGCCGTCGGCCGGATACAGCAGGCTCAGCATTGACGGGGCGATCACCGCCTGCTTGACGGGCACGCTCGCATGGCGCTGGGCCGCCCGCAGGTACTCCTCGGCGCGGCGGGCGTAGCGGAACGGCCCTTCGGTCAGCCGCGGCAGCTGCCGCTGGTGACCGTCGGCGAACGGGATCACCGGACCGTCGGGGGCGAGGGCCGTCAGCCCCTCGACCGGGTAGGTGGCGAAGCTCGGCTTGGACTGCTCGCCGTCGGACACCACCGGCGAGCCGAGTTCCTGCAGGCGCTGGACGGTGTCTTGGACGGCTCGTTCCGCGGCGGCCGCCCGCTCCGACGGGGAGGCGCCCGTCAGCTCGGCCGGGCGCGGGATGCTGCCGATGGGTTCTGTGGGTATGGGCATGCGGCGAGGCTATGTTCACTCAAAGCAGTCGTACAGTTACTTTCAGTAATCAAAGCTCTTTCGCCGCCGCCAGAGGCAAGTGCGGAAGGCCGGGCCTGTGCAAGGCAGGGGCGTGCCTCGCACAGGCCCGGCCGTCCGGCGCCGGTACCGCGGTTACGGGAGGTTGAGGTAGCTCTTGTAGCTGGCGTACTCGTTGTAGATCATCGTGTTCTTGCCCGCGGCCGCGGGGACTCCGGCCTGGCTGTCGACGATGGCGTTGACCAGGCCGAAGTTGAGCAGGCAGCCGGTGGCGTGGCCGACGGCGAAGCTGTTGTCGACGTTGGTGAGCTTGAGGACGTAGGGGTCGAGGGACACCACCTGCGGCGGGGACCCGCTGATCGGGCCGTTCGGGGCCGGCGGGTTCGTCGTCCCGGTGATGAGGTGCAGGTCGATCGGGGAGGAGTCCGAACCGATCGTGCAGCTCCCGCCGAGGAACGGGTTGGTGAGGTTGATCTTGAGCTTCATGTCGATGTTGTAGTTGTCGATCGCGAACCCGCCGACGTACACCGGCTTGGCGTAGACGGCGGTCAGGATCGGGTCGCCGAAGATGCCGGGGCGGACGAGCATCTTGCTCGCCTGCAGCTTGCCGAAGATGGTGGAGGTGTTGCCGTCGGCGTCGAAGCCCTGCGCGAACGTGATGGTGATGGGGCTGGTGAGCTGCTGGTCGAACTTGCCGACCTTGAACTCGCCGGAGGTGACGACGGCGACGAAGCAGCTCCAGTCCGACCGGTCGGCCCCCGACGGCAGCTTCGGGCAGTTGCTGTAGTCGAAGTTCGGGACCGGGTCCGCGGCCTGCGCCGGGGCGGCGCTCGCCGGGGTGATGGAGAGGGCGGCGAGGGCGGTGCCGAGCACGGCGGTGCCGAGTGCCGCGACGATGCGTCTGATCGGTTTCACGTGTGGCCCTTTCCAGGTGGGGGGATGGTGGGCTACCGGCGGAACCGGACCTGCGGGCGGGTCCGGAGGCTTGGCGTGCTAGGTGAAGGTGTCGATGCGGCCGATCTTCCAGGTGTCCTTGATCCGCTCGGCGTGGACGAGGATCACGGTCCCCGAGGACGGCTGCGAGCCGCCGGCCGAGGTGGTGGAGCGCTGGTCGGCGTAGACGAGGACGCGGGCCTGCCCGTCCCGCAGGCTGGTGACGCCGCTGTGCGTGACCGTCGTGGTCAGGATCGCCTTCTGCTTGTCGGCCGCCTGCCGCGTCGGGGTGAACATCTTGCCGTACTGGCTGCGTCCCGCCGGCGTCAGGGAGAGCCGCACGGCCGTGTCGGTGCGTCCCGGGTCGAGGTAGTTGTAGGAGAACAGGGCGCTGATCGCCTGCGTGACCTGGCCGTTGACGTCGGCCGTCGCGGCGGCGTCGACCAGCGCGGTCCCGGTGCGCGGCGGCGCGGTGCCTCCGGCATGCCACATCGCCGCGCCGTAGGCGCACAGGGCCGCCGCGACGGCCGGTGCCGCGAGCCGCCGGGCGGCCGCCATGCGCCGGGCGCCGGCCGCGGGCCGGCGTGCGCGCTTGACGGCCCGCCTCAGGGCTGTGGTGGTCGCGCTGGTCATTCTCCGCCTCCCGCGGACGAGAGCGTGGACATCTTCCATCCGGCCGGTGTGCGGGACAGCTGGCCGATGAGGCGGCTGATGGCGGCGCCGCCCTTCCCGCCGGACTTGGTCACGGTGACCCGCACGGTCGCCAGCACGGCCGCCTTCCCGGCCCGCCGGTCGAACTCGGTGACCGCGACCGCGAGGACGGAGGCGCTGCTGACGGTCTTGTCCTTGGCGGCCTCGGCCTCCAGTTGGGCGCGACCGCTCGTGATCTGTGCGTACAGGGTGCCGGTCGCGGAGTTCTGCCAGCGGTCCAGGTCCGCGGCGGTGGTCCGGTAGTCGAGCGTGTTCAGGTTGATGACGTCCTGTGTCGCCGCGGCGGCGACCTGGTCCCGCAGCGCGGCTTCACGGCCGGTGGTTTCGTCCCTGCCGACGTACCGCCACGTGGCGGCGCCCGCGAACAGCGCGGCCGCGGTCACGGCGACCAGACCCACGATGGTGATCGTCCTTCTCCCGGGCCGCGGACGGGCCCTGGCCGCGGGCTTGGAGGCGGTTTTGCCGGTGCCGGTGTCCTTGCCGGTGTCCTTCGGCTCGTCGTCGGCGGCCGAGGTCGCGGTGTCGGTCGCGGTGCCGTCCACGGCGTCGGTGGTCATGATCGCTCCTTCATGGCGGACGCGAGGCCGCTGATCAGCCATTGGGCACGGGACTTCTTCGCGGTGACCACCAGGGCGGTGGACGCGGTGCCCTGCTTCTGGCCCGGGCGCGAGCTGACCTGGTCGAGGAAGACCAGCAGCGTCGCGGTGTCGCGGTCCAAGGTGATGACCGCGGTACGGGTGACGCGGGTGGTCACGGTGAGGTGCTGGCGCGGGGCCTCGACCATCACGCGCTTCATGAGCGACTGGTACTGGGCGGCGGCGGCGCCGGTGAGCCCGCGGTCGGCCGCCTGCCGGGTCGTGTCGAGGCTGTCGGCGCTGTAGGAGAAGACGGCGGGCAGGGTGGCGGTGACCTCGCCGGTGACGGAGGCGCGGATCCGGTCCTGCCGGGCCGTGGCGCGGGTGTCGTCACCGGTCGCGGTCGCCCGGGCGGCGGTCCCGCCCGCGGCGAGGCCGGCCAGGACCGCGAGGACGAGCGCCCACCGTCTGGCTCTCGGTGACCTTTTCGCGGCCGCCTTGCGCGGCTTGTCCCGGCGCGGGCGTTCGCGTGCCTTGGCGTCGCCGGCCTTGGTGTCGCTCGTTTCGGCGCCGTCGGCCTCGGCCACGCCCGTCTCGGTGCCGTCAGCCTCGGTGCCGTCAGCCTCGGTGCCGGTCGCCTCGGTGTCGCCGGCCGTCTCGGCCTCGGCGGCTTCGGCCTCGGCGGCCTTCGTCCCGTGGTCTGCGGCCGTGTCGTGGGTGGTCATGGCGCTCCCGTTCCGGGCGTGGGCGGGCTGAACGCCGTCAGCGACGACAGCTTCCAGCCGTGCGCGGTGTGGTGGAGGGTGGCCTGGTAGCGGCGCGCCTCGTCCGGCGCGCTCGGTGTCAGGTGGACGATGACGGCGGCGATGACCGAGGCGTCGCTGACGGTGCCGTGGTAGTCGGTGACGCCGACCGAGGTGACGTGGCCCGCGGCCTTGAGGCGCCCGGCGGCGAGCTTGGCGATGCCGGCCTTCTGGTCGCGGGCGAGCTGGTCGTGCAGGGTCCCGGTGCTGGAGTCCAGCCACCGCCGCCAGGTGCCGGCCGCGTCGGCGGGGTCGGCCGAGGTGAGGACGGTGAGCTGCCGGGTGGCCTGCGCGGTGACCTGGGCGCGTCCGTCGGCGTCGCTCGTGGAGCCGTGCCGCAGGTGCAGGCCCGGCGCCCAGGTCAGGGACGCGTAGGCCAGCGCCGCTGCCGCCGCCGCGGCCGTCGCCGCCGCCAGGCCGGTCCGTGCGGCCGGCCGGGCCGGAACGAGGAGTCTCGTGGTCATCGGTCGGCTCCGCCCGGAAGCAGCAGTGCGGCCATGTCTCCTCCTGGGACGGGTGGCGTGGCGGGCAGGCTGAGCGCGCCGGGGAACGCCGCGGTGGCGGCGGCCTGGAGCGCGCCGCCGGGGGAGGCGGGCTGCGGGACGCCGTGGTGGGGGGCGTTCGCCGAGCCGCGGACGTTGACGCCGGACGAGGCGGGCAGGTCGCAGCGGGCCCCGGTGTTGAGGGCCGGCGCGTGCGACACGTCGAGGCCGTCGCGGTAGGGCGTCCCGCCGTAGCCCGTGACGCAGGGCAGCGGGTTGAAGAAGGTGTTCACCGTGCCGAGGTTGATGGTGCCGTCGCGGGTGATGGTGACGCCCACCGCGGCGAGGGCCGGCAGGTCGGCCAGCAGATGGCCGAGCTCGGCGGTGCGCGGCGCGGCGATGCGCGACCCCGTCGTCAGGTTGGCGAGCAGCACCGACAGGTCCGGGCCGGACTCGCGCAGCAGCCGGGAGATCTGGAGTCCGGCGGGCGGCGCGGCGGTGATGAGGGTGCGCAGGTCGGCGTCGGAGTCGCGCAGCCGCCGGGCGAGCAGCGCCGAGTTGGCGGCGAAGCTTTTCAGCGCGCCGGCCTCCTGGTTCTGGGTGGCCAGGACGACGTTGCCGTTCTGGATCAGCGCGAGGGTGTCGTCGAAGTGCGCGTCGGCGGTCGCGGTGAACGACGCGGACTTGTCCAGCAGCGCCTGCAGGTCGGGGCCCTGCCCGGTGAACGCGACGCCGAGTTCGGTGACGACGGTGCGCAGGCTGGTGAGCGGGACGGACGCGGCGAGGTCGTTGACGGCCTGGAGCGTCTCGGTGACCGGCGCCGGCGTGCTGGCGGCGATGACGGAGCCGCCGTGCAGGTAGGGGCCGCCGTCCCGGCGCGGCCGCAGGTCGATGTACTGCTCGCCCACGGCGGACCGGTTCGCGACGGCTGCCGTCAGGTCGGACGGCAGCCGCGTCCCGTGGTCGATGTGCAGGTCGGCGCGGACGGTGGAGCCGTGCAGGCGGATCCCGCCGACCTTCCCGACCTCGATGCCCCGGTAGGTGACCGAGGAGCCGGGGAACAGGCCGCCGGTCTGGGCGAGGTCGGCGTGGACGGTGTAGTAGCCGCTCATCCCGACGTACCGTCCGAGGTCGGCGTAGTGGACGGCGATGTACCCGGTGACCAGCACGGCCAGCAGCGCGAACACGACCAGCTTGATGCGGGTGGCGATGGTGAGCATCAGTGCCCCCCGAGGGTGGCGAGGATGCCCTGCGGGCCGGGCGACTCGGCGGCGGGCCCCTGGGGCGCGGGGCTCCCGGGGCCGGGGAGCGTCGGCCCGGTGAGCGAGGGCGCGGCCGCCTTGGAGTTCGGGTCGAAGGGCCGGGTGCAGCCGGCGGCGGGCAGGGGCAGGGACAGCGCGCGCGCCCGCGCGGACGTCTCGGTGGTCGGGGGCGGGTCGATGGGGACGGTCGGCTGGAGCGGGCAGAAGCCCTTGGCCGCGGTGATCGTGGCGTACACGTTGATGTAGTCGCCCTTGATGTCGTGCGTCACCTGGTCGGTGTAGGGGAAGGTCAGCAGCACTTGCAGGGAGGCGGGCAGGTCGTCGCCGGTGTCGGCGAGCTTGCGCAGGGTCGGGGCGAGGCCGTGCAGGTCGGCGATGATGTCGTCGTGGCTGTCCCGGGTCACCTTCACCGCCACCTTCGACAGCTTGTCCAGCGCGCCGAGCATGGTGACGAGCTGGCCGCGCTGCTCCTCCAGCACCTTCAGGCCGGGGGTGAGGTCGGTCAGGATCCCCGCGACCTGCGGATCGCGGGCGGCCACGGTGCTCGACAGCCGGTCGAGGCCGTCGAGCGCGGCGACGATCTGCGCGCGGTGCGAGTCGAGGTCGCCGCTGAGGGTGGACAGCCGGGTCAGCGCCTCCCTGACCTCGTCCTGCCTGCCGCCGAGGGCCTTGTTCATCTCTTTGACGATGGTGTTGATCTGGGTGAGGCCGCCGCCGTTGAGCAGCATCGACAGCGCGCCGAGCACCTCCTCCACCTCCGGGTTGCGGGAGGTGCGCTCCACCGGGATGACGGCTCGGTCGGCGAGCCGGCCGGCCGGCGGCTCGCCCTTGGGCGCGGCCAGCTCGACGTACTTCTCGCCGAGCAGCGACGACTGCTCCAGATGCGCCTCGGCGTTGGCCGGCAGCCGGACCCGCCCGTTGACCAGCAGGGTGACGTCGGCCGTCCAGGAGCCGCGGGGCAGGGTGATCTTCCCGACCCGGCCGACGGTCACGCCGTTGGCCTTGACCGCGGCCTGCGGGACCAGGTCGAGCACCGTGGTGAAGCGGGCGTGCACGGTGTAGGGGTGGGCGCCGAGGTCGGCGCCGCCGGGCAGGGTGATGTCCTGCACGCCGATCCCGCACCCGGTGGTGAGGAGCCCGGCGAGCAGGAGCACCGCGGTGAACTTCGGACGGGTCATGGCCGGCCTCCGGCTGCGGGGAGCGGCAGCGGGAGCGGCGAGCCGCCCGCCTTAGCTGCGGGCCCGCACGCGCCCGGTGCAGCGGTGCCGCACAGCGGGCCGGGACCGCGCCGCCCGTAGGCCGCGGTGACCTCCAGCAGGTTCGCGCGCGCCATGAGCGTCCCGGTCAGCGGGTCGTAGGCGTTCAGGGCGTTGGAGGCGGCGACCGGCGCGGTGTCCAGGGCCTCGGCGAGCGCCGCGCGCCGGTCGGTGATGGTCCGGGTGAGCTTGGCGAGCTTGTCGACGTCCTTCTTCAGCAGCGCCCGGTTCCCGGAAATGAACACCTTCACCCTGGCCAGTCCGGCGGACAGCTCGGAGAGGGTGGAGGCCAGCTCGTCGCGGTCGTCGGCGAGGAACGACGACACCGTCGCCAGCTGCTGCTCGGCGGTGCGGACCTGGTGGTCGTTGTCGGCGAGCATCCCGGAGAAGTCCGCGAGGTTGTGCACGGTGCCGAACAGGTCGTCGCCGCTGCCGTCCAGCGTCCTGAACAGCTTCGACAGCGCCTCGACGGTGTCGTTGAGCTTCTTGCCGTTGCCCTTGAGGTTCGCGGCGCCGACGCCGATCGCCTGGGACAGGGCCCCGTCGGGGTTGTACTTGCCGTTGGGGGCGAGGTCGCGGCTGAACGCGCGGACGGCGTCGTAGAGCTGGTCGAGTTCCAGCGGAACGGCGGTCCGGTCGGTGTCGAGCACGGTTCCGCCGGTGAGCGTCGCGCCCGTGGTGTAGGCCGGGGCGAGCTGGATGTACCGGTCGCTCACCAGCGACGGCGCGACGATGATGGCGCGGGCGCCGGCGGGGATCCTCACGCCGTGGTCGACGGTCATGGTGACCTTCACCCGCGGCCCCCGCGGGGTGACCGAATCGACGTGGCCGACGCTCACCCCGAGGACGCGGACGCTGGACTTGGGGAAAACGCCGATGCCGCTGGTGAACCACGCGGTGATCCGGGTGCCGGGCGGGCGCTGCGAGAGGGCGACGGCCAGCGCGGCGGCGAGCAGCGCGGCGAACAGCATCGACAGGACGGGGCTCCGGCGGATCATCGGCCGCCTGCCCGGGGCGGAAGGCAGGTGCTCGGCGGCGTGTACGCCGATCCGGACCCGGTGACGTAGTCGGGGGGCACGGCGCCGCACAGGTATCCGTCGACCCACCGGCCGTTGCCGGCGGCGTTGTTGAACAGGCGGATGTAGGTGCCCGTGAGCGACAGCGCCCGGTCGAGGTCGCTTTGGTTTCGGGTGAGCACGTCGGTGACCTTGTCGAGGTGGGTGAGGGCGGAGTGCAGGTCGGTGTCGTTGTCGTCGACGAGGTGGCGGAGCTGCTCGCCGAGCTCGGCGGCGCCGGTGAGCAGCGCGTGGATCGCCTGGCGGCGCCTGGTCAGCTCGGCGAGCAGCAGGTTGCCGTCCTTGAGCAGCGACTCGAACTGGGAGTTCTGCGACACGAGGGTGGACGAGAGCCGCTTGGTCCCGGCCAGCAGGTCGGCGAGCTGGGCGTCGCGCGAGGAGATGGACGTGGACAGGGCCGACAGCCCGTCGAGGGCCTTGCCGACGCTGGGCGGGGTGTTGGTGAAGGTCCGCGACAGCACGGTGAGGGACTCGGCGATCTTGCCGGTGTCGAGCCGGCCGAGGGTGCCGCCGAGGTCGTTGAACGCCTGCATCACGTCGTAGGGCGCCACGGTCCGCGACAGCGGGATCGGCGTCCCCGGATCCTGCTCGGTCCTGCCGAGCGGGTCGAGCGCCAGGAACTTCCCGCCGAGCAGCGTCTTGATCATGATGGTGGCGGTGGTGCGGTCCCCGATCCAGGTCTTCCTGACCCGGAAGGAGACCCGCACCTTCGGGCCGTCCAGGCGGACCCCGGTGACCTTGCCGACCTTCACGCCGGCGACGCGGACCTCCTGCCCCGACTTCAGCCCGGCGGCCTCGGAGAAGTAGGCGGTGTAACCGGTGCCGCCGCCGATGACGGGCAGGTCGTCGGCGTTGGCGGCGGCCGCCAGCAGGCCGATGATGAGCAGGATCGCGACGAACGCGACGGCGATGGGGTTGCGTTCGCGGACGGGCTTCCAGCGCAGCCGCAGCGGCGCCCTCCCCGGCTTCCCCGGGGTCTTCATCGCCGCGTTCATCGGCCACCGCCCGGCTCGCAGCGGTCGTCGGTGATCGGGATGCCGGTCGGCGGCGGGCTGCCGTCGGTGTAGGTCACGCCGGTCACCCGGATCTCGCAGCGGTAGAAGTTGGCCCACGATCCGTAGGAGTTGGTGCGGGAGATCGCCGCCATCTTGCCGGGCGCGGTGGTGAGGAACCGCTCCAGGACGGTCTTGTTCTTCGCGAGGTTGCCGGACAGATCGTTGAGCCCGGCGATGGACTCGTGCAGCGGTTCGCGTCCGTCGGCGAACAGGCCCGCGGTGGAGCTGGTGAGGTCCCCGATGCCCTGCAGCGCCCCGCCGATCTGCTTGCGGTCGGCCGCCAGGCCGGAGACCAGGCCGCGCAGCGTGGTGATCAGCGACACCAGGCGGCGGTCCCGGTCGTTGACGGTGCGGACGACCGCGTCCAGGTTCGTGATCAGCTGCCCGATCACCTGGTCGCGGGAGGCCAGCGTGCTGGTCAGCGACCCGATGGAGGACACCAGCTGCTCCACCGTCCCGCCCTGGCCCTGCAGCACCTGGACGATCGACTGCGACAGCTGGTTGACGTCGGACGGGGAGAGCGCCGCCATGAGCGGCTGGAACCCGGTGAACAGCGCGTTCAGCGACAGCGCGGCGGTGGTGCGGGAGACGGGGATCGTCCCGCCGCGCCGCAGCGTCCCGCCGTCGCCCGCGCCCTGGCCGAGGTCCAGGTATCGCTGCCCGACCAGGTTCAGGTACTTCACGGCCGCGGTGGTGCTCGCCGGCAGGTCCCGGTCGGCGTCGACGGTGAAGGTCACCTTCGCGAGCCGGCGCCCGCTGACCTTGATCTGCTTGACCTGCCCGACCCGGACGCCGGCGATCCTGACCGTGTCGCCGGAGTTCAGGCCGGTCACGTCGGTGAACACGGCATGGTACGAGCGGGTCGAGCCGCCGGAGGCGTTGGTGATGGACATCGCCAGGACCGCGGTCGCGGTCGCGGTGACCGCCAGGAACGTCGCCGACTTGACCAGCGGCGAGAGCAGCGGCGCGGTCATGGCTTCGCCCCGGTGACCGTGACGGTGGCTCCGCGGTAGAGCGGCCCGATGAGCAGGGCGCCCCAGTCCGGGACGAGGTCCTGGCCTCCCGCGAGGCTGAGTTCGTTGATCAAGGTGTGCTCTCCAGGGCCGTTCGGGGCCAGGTCGACGGCGTTGCCCGCCCGGTACGGGGTCCCGTAGCAGCGCGGTCCGGGCCCGGTTCCGGTGAAGCGCGGCGCGTCCCGCCCCGGCCGGTAGCGGCCGCGGTTGGCGACCATGCGGAGGGTGACGTGCGCGCCCGGCCGGTCGGTGCCCTTGCCGAGCGCCCGGTCCATCAGCGGCACCAGCGTCTTCAGCGTGTGGAACAGGCACGGGTACTCGGGTGCGTACCGGCCGAGCTCGGTGAGCGGGCCGACCGAGTTCGCCGACAGTTCGATGATGTTGGGCGCGTTGGCGCGCAGGAACGTCTCCAGCTGCTGCGAGACCGCGGTCGTGGAGCCGTAGAGCTCCGAGAGGTTCGCCCGCTGGTCGGCGATGGTCCGGGTGGTGACCGTCATGTCCGACAGCGCGTTCAGCAGGTCCGGCGCGGCGTCGGCATAGTTGTTCGCGAAGGTCGCCAGCCGGCTGATGTTGCGGTCCAGCTCCGGCAGGTGCGGGTTCAGCTTGCGCAGGTAGTCCGCGAGCTGCGCGAGGTTCTCGCCGAGCTGGTCGCCGCGCCCGTTCAGCGCCTGCGCCATCGCGGTGAGGGTGGCGGAGAGCTCGGCCGGCTTCAGGTCCGTGAGCAGCGCCATCGTCGAGCGCAGCACCTGCTGGAGCTCGATCGCGTCGCTCGTGCGGTCCTGCGCGATCTCCGCGCCGGCGTGCAGCCGCGGGCCGGCGCCGCCGGAGCTGGAGACCAGCGACACGTACCGCTCCCCGAACACCGTCGTCGGCAGCATCTGCGCGCGGACGTCCGCCGGGATCAGCTTGGCCTGCGCCGGGTCGAGCCGGAGATGCAGCCGCGCCCCGCTCCCGTCGGCGTCGATGGACGACACCCGCCCGACGACGACGCCGCGCAGCTTCACCTCCGCGCCCTCGTGCAGGTCGTTCCCGACCAGCGAGGTCCGGACGGTGACGGAGGTCTCGTCGGTGAAGTCCTTGTTGTAGAGCGCGATCGACAGCCAGATCAGCAGCGGCGGCACCAGCAGGAACGCCACTCCGGACAGCATCTTCAGCCGGCGCTCGCGGCGCCGCCTGGCGAGGATGGTGGTCATCGCGGCCTCACCCGGCGATCTTCACGGTCGTGGTGGCGCCCCAGATCGCGAGGGAGGCGAAGAAGTCGGTGACGGAGATCAGCACGATCGCGGTCCGCACCGCCCGGCCGACCGCGACGCCCACCCCCGCGGGCCCGCCGGTGGCGCGGAACCCGTAGTAGCAGTGCGCGAGGATCACCATCACCGAGAAGACGAGCACCTTGGCGAAGGAGTACAGCACGTCGTCGGGCGCCAGGAACACGTTGAAGTAGTGGTCGTAGGTGCCCCGCGACTGCCCGTGGTACCAGACGGTGATCTGCCGGGAGGCCAGGTACGACGACAGCAGCCCGACCCCGTACAGCGGGATGATCGCCACCGTGCCGGCGATGATGCGCGTGGTGACCAGGTAGGGCACCGACTCGATGCCCATCCCCTCCAGCGCGTCGATCTCCTCGTTGATCCGCATCGCGCCGAGCTGCGCGGTGAACCCGGCGCCGACCGTGGCCGACAGCGCCAGCCCGGACACCAGCGGCGCGATCTCGCGGGTGTTGAAGTAGGCGGAGATGAACCCGGTGAACGCCGACGAGCCGATCTGGTCGAGCGCCGCGTAGCCCTGCAGCCCGACGACCGTCCCGGTGAACACGGTCATCGCGAACATCACGCCGATCGTCCCGCCGATCACCCCGAGGGCTCCCGACCCGAACGCGACCTCGCTCAGCAGCCGCAGCGCCTCCTTGGTGTGCCGCCTGGCGGCGCGCGGCGCGTGCAGCAGCGCCCGCACGTAGAACAGCAGCTGGTCGCCGGCGTCCTCCAGCCACGGCAGCGTGACCAGCGTCCTGACCCGGTTCCGGAGCGCGGGGTTCACCATGACCTCACGCCCCCTTCATCGGGACGATCTGCAGGTAGATGGCGGTCATCACCAGGTTCGTGAAGAACAGCAGCAGGAAGGTGATGACCACGCTCTGGTTGACCGCGTCCCCGACGCCCTTGGGCCCCGGCGGCGGGTTGAGGCCCCGGTAGGCCGCGACGACCCCGGCGATGAAGCCGAAGATCACCGCCTTCAGCTCTCCCACGTACAGGTCGGGCAGCTGCGCCAGTGCCGAGAAGGACGACAGGTACGCGCCGGGCGTGCCGCCCTGCATGACCACGTTGAAGAAGTAGCCGCCGCCCACCCCAACGCAGGACACCAGCCCGTTCAGGGCGACCGCGGCGAGCATGCACGCCAGCACCCGCGGCACCACCAGCCGCTGGATGGGCGAGATGCCCATCACCTCCATCGCGTCCATCTCCTCGCGGATGGTCCGCGCGCCGAGGTCGGCGCAGATCGCCGACCCGGCGGCCCCGGAGACCAGCAGCGCCACGATCATCGGCGAGGCCTGCTGCACGATGGTCAGCACCGACGCGCCGCCGGTGAACGACTCCGCCCCGAGCTGCCGGGCCAGCGACCCGACCTGCAGCGCGATGACGGCGCCGAACGGGATCGACACCAGCGCCGTCGGCAGGATGGTCACCGAGGCGATGAACCAGAACTGGCTCACGAACTCCCGGAACTGGAACGGCCGGCGGAAGGCCATCGTCACGGTCGTCGCCGCCAGCTGGAACAGGCGGCCGGTCTGCCGCACCGCCCCCGCACCGGAGACGCCCCCGGCGGACGGCCCCGGTTCGGCGGTCGGCCCCGTCACGAGGCGCGCTCCCCGCCGTGCCGCCGCGCGAGCGCACTCGGCGACGGCGGCCGCGGGGCGGCTCGTCGGACGGCCAACGGGCGGAGCCGCGTGCAGGGCCCGGTACCGGGCCCTGTTTCAGGAGGCGGTGTGGGGGACAAGGGGGCATCCTCTGCGTTCAGGAGGTCTGAGACGGTGGGTCGGTGAGCTTGGCCGTGATCGCGTTCCGCGCGGACGCGGGGAGGCGGTGCAGTTCGGCCATCACCCGGGCGTGATGCCGGTGGGCGCCCTGGCGGTCCGGCAGGCCGGGGGAGGGCCGCAGCTGATCGGGGATGTCGAAGGTCCGCGTGCCCGGGGTCCGGGCGAGCTCGGCGTCGTCCTTCTCCTCGGCCATCCCGATCGGCCCGAGCGTGCTTCCGTGCAGGAACTGGGCGACGGCGGGCTGGTCGGAGGTCAGCAGCAGCTCCCGCGGCCCGAACGCGACGAGGTCCCGGCGGTACAGCATCCCGATGTTGTCGGGCAGGGTCGCGGCGATCTCGATGTTGTGGGTGACGATCAGCATGGTGCAGTCGGTGACCGTGTTGACGTCCAGCAGCACCTGCGACAGCAGTGCCGTGCGGACCGGGTCCAGCCCGGAGTCGGGCTCGTCGCACAGGATGATCTGCGGGTCCAGGACCAGCGCCCGGGCCAGCCCGGCGCGCTTGCGCATCCCGCCGGAGATCTGGCCCGGCAGCTTGGCCTCCTCCCCGTCCAGGCCGACCATCGCCATCCGCTCCAGGACCTTGCGCCGGATCTCGGCCTCGGTCGCCCGGGTGTGCTGGCGCAGCGGGAAGGCGATGTTGTCGAACAGGTTCATCGAGCCGAACAGCGCGCCGTCCTGGAACATCAGCCCGAACTTGCGGCGCGCCCTGAACACCTTCCGGTCGCTGCCGGCGACCATGTCGGTGCCCTCGACCAGCACCCGGCCCTGCTCGGGCTTGATCAGGCCGAGCAGGGACTTCAGGAACACCGTCTTGCCGGTGCCCGACGGTCCGAGCATCACCGAGATCTCCCCAGCGGGCAGGGTGAGGCTCACGTCCTGCCAGATGACCTGCGGGCCGAACGACTTCGTCAGCCCCGCGACGTGGATGTCGATACCCAAGGTTGCCGTTCCGATCAGGGCGTGGGGCCGGTGATGGTCTGCGCGGGGCTGAAGCTGTAGATGCCGGTCTCGGCGAAGGTGTTGATGTCGATGCCGAGAAGGACGCCGGTACCCGCCGACCGTGTCTGCCAGCTCGCCTCGCATCCGGTGGCGGAGCTGACCCACAGGGGGGTGAAGTTGCCGATGTCCCAGAACAGGTGCAGCGTGTGGGTGGCGTTGTCGTACATGGCGCCCAAGGTCGCGGAGCGGTCCCCGGGCGGCGCGGCTCCGTTGCCGAGTTCGGCGGTGCAGCCGTCCGCGCCCTTGATGCGCATGCGCATGTTGTAGCTCATGATCGACTGGCCGGTGGCGGGGTCGTAGGTCGTGCCCTGGAGGTGGCGGTTGCGGTCGGGGACCGATGTGACCTCGTAGGGCACGCCGACCTCGTTGGTGCAGCCGGCGAAGGTGAACCCGCTGATGTCGGCGATGCGGGCCGTCCGGTGGGGCAGGCTCGCGTCCAGTGTGATCTTCGACGTGGTGCAGGTGATCATTCCGCCGAAGTCGGCGTCGGCGATCGTCACCCCGCTGCCGGTGCCGACGATCTTCCCGCCGGGCTTGACGGACCAGGCCGTCTTCGCGACGGGTCCCGGCGTGCACGGATGTCCCGGACCGTCCACCATGTGGCACAGGGCGCTCTGGTTGACCTCGACGTCGTTGCCGGAGCCGGAGATCGACGCGGTGAGCAGCGGGCTGATGTCCTCACCGACGCCGCAGCCGGCGAACCTTGGCACGGTGACCGAGCCCGTGTAGATCCCCGCGTCCTGGACGCTCGACTTGCCCGCCTCCCGTGTCAGCAGCACCGTCATCGGCTTCGCGGTGCCGCACCGGGATCCGACCGGGATCGTCACGCCATTGGCCTGGATGGCGTTGACCCGCACGTTCTCCTTCGCCTTGGCGAGGACACGGGCCGGGCCAGGGCCGCCGGGCTCCGCCGAGCCCGCCGGAGCGATCAGGGAGATGTTGGCGACTCCGAGCTGCCGGAACGTGCTTGTCGCCGTGGTGGGCAAGAAGCCGAAACCCAGCGTGGAGACAGTAGTGGGGTTGGTGGCCACCACGCCGACGTTGTCGATCTGGGAGTAGTTGTAAGCATCGTTATGCGGGCCTCGTGTCGAGTAGAGCACCGAGACCATGCCCTTGGTGAGCGCGGCGACGCCCGCCTTGCGGATGTTGGTGGTCACCTGGGCGCGGCCGCATTCGAGCTGGCTGTTGTCCCACGGCCCGACGACCGTCCCCGGCGGCGGTTCGGGCATCTGGAGGGCCGGATCGGGGTTCCAGGTCCAGTCCGGCTTCGGATCGCAGGGCGGCAGATCGTCGGCGAGCCGCATGGGGCCGATCGCGGTGCGTCCGGCGCCGCGTCCCGGTGCCAAGGGCGTTCCGGCGGTGGGCGGTGTCACGGCCTTGCTCCGCGCCGGGACACGGACGGTGGCGAGCACGGCCTCCCGGTCGGCGGTGCACTTCACCGGCCGGCCGGCGTCGGCCGGGGCGATCGTCAGATCACCGGCCCGCCAGGTCACCCCGCCTCCGCTCATCGGCGTGACGGACGGGACCGGTCCGGTGGCGGTGATCGTCGCGTCGTGGGCGGCCTTCACCGGCAGCGGCGGCCACTGCGCGTCGACGGGGCGGCCGCCGGCCTGCCCGGCGGTGACCGCCAGCGAGATGGTGCCACCGGCCTGCTCGCCGCCGGTCTTTCCTCCGAGCAGGCCGGTGGTTCTGTTGCCGCCGGTCACCGTGACGGTGACGGGGCCGATCGTGAGCGGTCTCCCGGGGGCGCCGGACGCCGGGGTTCTCCCGGAGAGCCGCACCGTCGCCTTCTGCAGCCCGGCCGCCGTCGCGCACTGGTAGGACAGCGTCGTCCTGAAGCCGGTGGCGCCGTGCGCGGCACCCGGGGTCAGGGCGACGACCGCGGCGGTCGCCGCCAGACCCGCGGCGGTGCGTCCGGGAGCCTGGAGCATGGAGGACCGAGCCTTTCGGAGGGGTGGGACGTCGCGCCGGCTGAGGGGGCCGCACCTCGGCTGGGGCGGAGGTGCGGCCCGGTCTGCTGCTCAGGTCAGGACGGTCAGGGGCTGGTGACGGTCTGGCTGGGGCTGACCACCAGGGTCCCGGTGAGCGTGATGGGGTCGCCGACCTGGATCTGGGTGGGCGAGCAGCTCGTGTTGACCGTGTTGACGACCAGGGTGCTGGAGCCGCCGGCGGCGAGCTTGTGGCTGGAGTTGGTGTAGGTCCCGGCCACCGACCCGCCCGCGCCGGCGGGCCCGGTGATGGTCGCGACGCAGCCGTCCACGGGGTTGCTGTAGGTGGCCTTGATGCCGGTCACGGTGCCGGTCGTGACGCCGGTGGTGGCGTTGTACGAGTCGGCGTTCATGTACCAGGGCAGGCCGTTCATGGTGATGGTCACGTTCGCGTTCCCCGGGCCGATGCAGCTGGAGGCCGTGAGGGAGTTGATCGTGACGAGGTGCGTCCCGGACAGGCCCGAGCCGGACGCGGCGACGCCGCCTCCGGTGGCGCCGGAGCAGACGGCCTGCGTGCCCCGCGAGGGGTCTTTGGCGATCACCTTGGTGAGCGGCGCGATGTTCGCGGTGACGCTGCCGCCGGGGGTGACGGTCCAGGTGCCGGTGGTGGTGGCGTGGGCGGGGGCGGACAGCGCGATCAGGGACGCGCCCAGGCCGGCGCCGGCCAGAATGGTGCCGAGTTTCTTCTGCACGGATGTTTCCTTCGCTAAATGAGGGAACTTCGTCGGAGACGACGCTGACCGGCGGCTTTTGTGGGTCTGGCGGGTGGGGCGGCTCCTTCCGCGTTAGCGGCAACGGCGGCCGTGGAGGAATGCCGTTCGGTTCGGAAGGGAAGGTACGTCGCAGTAGAAGCTCAGTTCAATAGGTTTCCGCTCGATTCCTCGACGAACTATCGGATTTCTTTTCCGCTTTTGTCGTATCGTTAGTGCGGGCCGTCCCGGAAGTTGAGCGGATCTGCGTACTCTCCGGTAACAAGCTTGTGACGAGGCTGTCAGGGCGGCGCGCCGAGGCGCGTGGATTGGTCTTTTCGCTAGCCGCACCCGGCCGGCGGTTAGCAGATCCGCACATGTCCGCGGTCGCCGAAAGCGCCGGTCAGAGGCATGATGACCCGAGACCGCCCCGGCCGGTCACCGCTCCGTCATCACTCGTGTGCTAAACGAAATGTCCGCGTCCCTTGCCCAGGGGCTAATAGACGCTTATGTTCGTTACCACTCCGCCCGCCCAGTGGGGCCGGGTACGGCGCGGATGGCAGGAGACGCGGGGCCCCGCAGGAGCGTCCGTGACCGCAGAAAGCAGTCTGGCACCGCCCATGACGGCGGTGCCGCCGCACTTCGCCGAGCTGATGTGGCCGGAGATGCCGAGCGTGATCCAGGAGGTCATCAGGGCGATCCGCAGCCAGGTGCCGGCCTACGACCGCCCCGACGAAAGCGCTTACCTCCAGATCACGAGGCTGGGCGTGGAGACGCTGGTCCGCGGATTCATCACCTGGGTCGCCGACCCGTCGGCCCCCACGGTGGAACGGAACGCCACGGCCCGGGCGCTCGGCCATTTCGAGGCCGTCGAGGGGCGCGCCCTGGACGAGCTGAACGCCGCCTTCCGGATCGCGTTACGGGTCTGCTGGCACCGGACCGCCGAGGTGGCGTGGCGGGACCAGATCCCCGCCGAGGTGATCGCGGCCATGGCCGAGGCGATGATCAAGTTCATCGACGAGGTGTCCGAGCAGACCGTCATCGGATACCGCTCGGCCCAGGCGCAGGCCGACCTCGCCCGCAAGGACGCCCGCACGGCGCTGCTGACCGCGATCCTGCAGCGCGGCCGCGCCGTCACGGGCGACTCCGGGTTCCGCGCCCTGGCGCTCGCCGCGGACTGGGTGGTGCCCGCCCAGGTCACCCCGGTCGTCGTCGGCCCGGGGACGAAGTTCACCAGGTCCGCCCTCGACCCGGACGTGCTCGCCGACACCGACTCCCACCAGCCGTGCCTGCTCATCCCCGGCAAGGTCGGCACCGCCCGCTTGTCGATGTTATCGGCGGTCCTGGAGGACGCCCCGTCGGTGGTCGGGTGCACCGTCCCGACCGGGCAGGCGCCCGACGCGCTGCGGTGGGCCCGGCGGGTCCTGGCCCTGGGCGAGGCGCGCATGATCGGGGAGAACGGCGCGGTGGCGCCGCTGACCCGCTGCGACGATCACCTGGTCACGGTGCTGCTCGCCTCCGACCCGTCGATGACGCGCTACCTCGCCGCCTGCCACCTGGCCCCGTTCTCGGACCTGACCTCCGGCTCCCGCCAGCGCCTGCTCGACACGCTGCGGGAATGGGTCACCTCGCGGGGCAGCGCGGTCGAGGTCGCCGACCGGCTCGGCATTCACCCGCAGACGGTCCGCTACCGCCTGCGGCTCATCGAGGAACTGGTCGGCGAGCAGATGCAGGACCCGACGGCGCGGTTCGTCCTCGAACTGACCCTGCGCGCCGCGCACCTTCAGCGGCGGCGCTGAGCGCGCCGCCGGGGCACGTGCCGGCGCGGCCTCGCGCGCATCACCCCGCGGGTGGGCCGCAGGCGGCCGCCGGCGACCGCCGGCACCATGACCCGCCGCTGCGACCGCCGCCTGGTGTACTGCAGCCGGCCCCAGGCCGCGCCGATCATGCCCGTGAGCAGCGCCAGCCACCCCGCGGTCGCGGGTGTGGGCAGGTCGCCGGCGGGCCCGGCCGGTGAGCTGCCGCTCGTCAGCACGGCGCGGGCGGAGGGAACGGCGGGGTCGGCGGTCTGCGGGGGGATCGCCCCGAGGAAGAGGTCCGGGAGCTGCACCGTCCCCGGCGCCGCCATGGGAGTGGCGGGCGGCAGCAGGCCGGCGACCTGCGGCGACAGCGGCAGCGCGGCCCCGCCGAACCCTCCGCCGCCGGTGACGTTCGGCGGAAGCAGGATGTTGCTGCGGGTGAACGTGATGGTCGCGGCCGCCCGCGCGCTCGCCGCACCCTTCCCGCTGACGGTCGCCGTGACGGTGACGCTCCCCGGACTGGCGGCGGGCACGCTGACAGTGACCGACCGCTGCGCGGAGCCTCCCGCCTGCAGACTCCCGATGGCGCATCCCCCGTTGCATCCCTCGGTCAGCACCCCTGCCCCGCTGACCGACACGGCCAGCCGGACGCCCGAGACCGCGCCACCCGCGGCCCGCACGTCGAGCCGGGCCGACAGGGCCGAACCCGCGACGCCCGACCTCGGCGAGCTGATGCTCGCCGACAGTCGGCCGACCTTGGGCGTGGACGGCCCGGAAGGCGTACCGCCGGTGGGCGGCGTCCCCGGCGACGGGCTGGTCGGCGGAGTCGTCTCCGGCGGCGGGCTCGTCTCCGGGGGCGGGCTCGTCTCGGGCGGCGGCGTGGTCTCCGGGGGCGGTGTGGTCTCCGGCGTGCTCGGGGCGGAACTCGCGGGTTCGGGAGTGGGCGAGGGCGTGTCGTCCGCCGCCGCCGCGCCTCCGGCAGCGGTGAGCCCGCTGCAAATCACCAGCGTGAGAAGACCCTGAGCCCTCCGCATATGAACCTCCGCCCGGGGTGGTGGCTTTTCCCTCCACATCCGAGCACGCGCGCCGCCCACCTTTCAACAACGGAGAGTTATTTTCCCCTGATATGCCAAATCGTCCACGTCCAATGTGTGGACCGCGAGCACGGCGCCACCGTTAGCCCGTCGGCGGTGGGACCGGTCGGCCATCTCAACCCGATACCCCTCCTTTGCGGTAAAGGTCAATCAAGCATAAGTAATGTCCTAATGAGGACATCAAACGCTCCAGCGCCCGGACGCGGCCCCCAGCATTACCGGGACGGCGCCGCCCGGCCGGAGCGGCCTGCGGGAACATCGGCTTCACCGGCGTCGATGAACCGGATCATGCGCGCAGCCCGAACTCCTGCCGCGCGATGAGCCCGCGCAGCACCTCCGATGTCCCGCCGCCGATGGTCTCCAGAATGGACTGGCGCCACAGGAACTCGGTGTCGGTGCCCTTCACGAGTGCCCTGGCGGTGCCGAGTTCCATCCCGGTCCGGGCGATGTCCTGCGCCAGTACCGTCCCGGCCAGCTTGTGGTAGGCGGCGGGCACCGCCGCGGGCTCCCCGCTGATCACCTCGCCGAGCAGCGCGAGCGCCAGCGCCTCGACCTCCGCGACCCGGACGGCCAGGTCCTGCAGCCGCCGCCGGACGACCGGGTCGCGGTGGACGCCGGCCGCCTCCAGGTCGTCCAGCAGGTCGTGCAGGTCGCGCCGCAGCCGCTTCGGCGGGAACTGCACGTGCCGCTCCACCGCCAGGGCCGAGCCGACCACCTGCCAGCCCTCGTTCTCCGGGCCGACCCGGTTGGCCGCCGGGACCCGCGCGCCGTCGAAGCGGACCTCGTTCAGCCGCCCGCCGTCGAGGGTCGGGATCGGCGACACCGTCACCCCCGGCGTGGACAGCGGCACGATCAGCACGCTGAGGCCGCGGGACCTGCTGTCGGGGGCGCCCGTCCGGCAGAGCAGCCAGATGTGGTCCGACCAGTGCGCGTTGGACGTCCAGCACTTCGCGCCGTCGACGACGTACTCGTCGCCGTCCCGCCTGGCCTTGGTGCGCACCGCCGCCAGGTCGGATCCGGCGTCCGGCTCGGAGTAGCCGAGGCAGAAACCGGTCCGGCCCCGGCGCAGGTCCGCCAGGAACCGGTCGCGCTGCTCGCCGGTTCCGTGCGACATCAGCGCCTTGGCGACCAGGCCCGGCCCCATCGGGGGCCGGGCGACGCGGGCGTAGGCCATCTCGTCCCACAGGATGAACTCGTAGGCGGGGGAGCGGCCGCCGCCGCCGAACTCGACCGGCCAGGACAGCGAGAGCCAGCCGCGGTCCCCGAGCGCGCGGTAGACGCGCCGGACGCCGTCCGCGGTGTCCGCGCCCCGGTGGAAGTAGCCGTCGAGGTCCCGGTATCCGTCCAGGAACCCGAGCACCTCGTCGCGGAAGGACTCCTCCTCCCGGGTGAAGCCGAAGTCCATGTCAGTCGTCCGTCTCCGCGCCGGTGGTCCACTGCGGTGCCCGGCCCTCGGCGAACGCGCGCGGCCCCTCCTTGGAGTCCGGGTGGGCCCAGTGCATCCGCAGCAGCGCCCAGCCGTACTCGCACGCCTGCGCGTACCCCATCTCGAGCGAGTTCCAGATCGCCTGCTTCGACAGCGACACCGCGGCGGGCGAGTTGCGCACGATGGCGCGGGCCATCTCCTCGGCGTCCGACATCAGCCGGTCCGTCGTGGAGAGCTCGTCGACCAGCCCGAGCTGGTAGGCGCGGTCGGCCGGCATGCGGTAGCTCTTGCCCATCAGCGTCATCCGCAGCGCGGACCCCAGCGGCAGCCGCTTCGCCAGCCCGATGTTCTCCATCGCGCCGACCAGCCCCACGTTCACGTGGGAGTCCATGAAGGCGGCGTGGTCCACCGCGAGGACGATGTCGGCGTCCACCACGAAATGCAGGCCGGCCCCGGCGACGAGGCCATTGACCGCGCTGATCACCGGCTTCCACACCCGGTTCTGGAGGGGCGACCAGTGGACCTCGTCGGTGAGCGGGCCCGTCCCGGTGCTCATGCCGCCGCGGTCGGCGACCGCGTTGACGTCGGCCCCGGTGCAGAAGTGCCGGTCGCCGGCGCCGGTGACGATCGCCGCCCGGATCCACGGGTCGTCGCGCACCTCGCCCCAGATCTGCCTCATCAGCGGCATCATCGTGCCCGTCAGCGAGTTGCCCTTGTGCGGGCGGTTGAGCGTGATGTACGCGACGTGGTCGCGCTTCTCGAACAGCACCTCGGGCGCGCTCGACGTTTCCTTCTCCTGCGTCATCGCCGGCCTTTCCGGGAGTATCTCGCCAATGCCTGCTCGCCCAGGTCACCCGCGTGCCCGGGCGACGCGGCGAACTGCCTGATCCGTTGCGCGACCGGTCCGATCGGGCCTTCCACCGAGAATCCGATCGCGCCGAGGGTCTGGTGGGCGACCATGGCCGCCTCGACCGCGGCCCGGGACGCCGACAGCCGCGCGGACGCCGCCAGCGCGGCGCCGTCCGGGTGCCCGCCGTCGATCGCCAGCGCCGCCATCGTGGTCAGCTTCTCCGCCGAGGTCAGCGCGGCGCCCGCCGTCACGAGGGGGTGCGCGACGGCCTGGAACGAGCCGATCGTGCGGCCGAACTGGACGCGGGTCCGGGCGTGCTCGGCCGCGATGCCGAGCAGCCGCCGGCCGGCGCCCCACAGGTAGGCGGCCAGGGCGATGCCGGACAGCGCCGTCGCGGCGGGCACCCGCTCCAGCGGGCGCAGCCGCTCCAGTCCGGCGCGTCCCCACGGCTCGCCGCCGAGCGTCTCGACCGGCTGGACCGTTCCGACGGGACGGGCGAGCCATGCCTCGCGTCCGTCGGTCTCGATGAACACCTCCGCCAGGGGTGCCCAGGGGAGCAGCGGCGGCTCACCGACCGAGGGCAGGCCGGTGCCGTCGCCGACCGGGCCGGCGAGGTCGGCGGGCAGGGCGTGGACGGCGAACACGGTCGCGGCCAGCGGCCCGGGCGCGGCGGCCCGTCCGAGTTCCGTGCAGGCCGCGGCGATGTCGCCGGCGCCGCCGCCCTCGCCGGGCGCGGCCAGCGACAGCACTCCCAGCTCGGCCAGCCCGCGCCAGAACGGCCACGGGAACGAGCCGGAACCGGCGCGGCGGACCTCCTCGGTGCAGTGCGCCGCGCAGTAGTCCCGGACCGCCTCGGCGAGGACCCGCTGCTCCGGCGTGGCGGTCAGCGCGATGCTCACGACGCCGCCGCCCAGCGCGCATCGGCCGCGGCGCGGCGCGGCCCCTGGCCGCCGCCCAGCTCCGCGCGCTGCGCCTGCAGGCGCAGCGTCCACAGGTGCAGGTCGTGTTCCGTCGTCAGCCCGATCGCCCCCATGATCTGGTGGGTCTCCCGGGTCAGCCGGCCGAGCGCGGTCATGGTGTGCGCCGCCGCGACCGCCGACGCCTCCGCCGGCGCGCCGTTGAACGCCGCTTCGTAGACCAGCCAGCGCGCGCCCTCCACGAGGACCGACAGCTCCGCCAGCCGGTGCTGCAACGCCTGGAACGAACCGAGCGACCGGCGGAACACCGTGCGGTCCTTGGTGTAGGCGACGGTGAGGTCCAGCGCCCGCCGCATCATCCCCACGGCCTCCGCCGACGCGCCCACGCGCCACCAGTTGACCAGGGTGCCGGCGGTTCCGGCGGCGAGCTCGCGGTGCCACGCCGGGACGACGCGGGCGAGCGGGTAGCCGTAGGCGGAGGGGACCGGCTCGGCGGCGGCCGGGTCGAGTTCGGCGACGACGCACCGGTCGCCGTCCGCCAGCAGCAGTTGCGTCGCTTCGGCGCCGTAGCGGACCGGCCCCGCCGGCCCGTCCAGGGACGCGACGACGGGACCCGCCGGCTGCTCCAGCCCGAGCGCCGGCAGCACCAGCAGGTGCGGGACGGGGGTGACGGCACCGAGCTCGGCGGCGATCAGCTCGACCGCCAGCGTCGCCTCCAGCGGGCCGGCGTCCTCCGAGGCGAACAGGTCGAGGAAGCCGTCCCGCCGCAGCACCGCTTCGAGGACGTGGTCGTAGGCGCCGCGCTCCGCCAGTTCGCGGCTGCGGTCCGTGCCGGCGCTCCGGCTCAGCAGGGTGCCGAGGGCGTCCAGCAGGGCGCGCTGCGTCGGCGATGGATCGAAGTCCATGGTCACTCCTTCGGCAGTTTCAGGATGAGGCGGCTGATGAGGTTGAGCTGGACCTCGTAGCTGCCCGCCGCGATGCCCGCGCCGAGTGAGTTGCGGAACTGCGCGTCGCCCAGCGCCCCCTCGACGAGCGCCTCGCCGCCCAGGGCGTCCAGCGCGAGGTCCCCGACCGCCCGCTCGGCCTGGACCATCGCGGCGCGCGCCTGGTTGGCCAGCGCCGACGGCTCCTTGGCCTTCGCCCGTTCGTCGATCACACGGTAGACCAGCACCCTCGCGGCCTCGCACAGCGCCCGGGCCTGGCCGAACCGCTCCCTCACCCCGCTGTCGGACAGCAGGCCGTCCGCGCGGCACCGCTCCGCCATGCGGTCGAGGACGAGGGCGGCCCGCGCGTACCGGGGCGCCCCGACGCGCTCGTAGGCGAGCGTGCGGCGGACGATCTCCCAGCCCTTGTTCTCCTCGCCGAGCAGGCAGTCCGCGCCGACGCGGGCCTCGGTCAGGAACACCTCGTTGAACGAGTGGTCGCCGACGAACCCGGAGATGCGCCGGACCTCGACGCCGGGCGTCCGCAGCGGCAGCAGGAAGACCGAGATGCCGTCCCGCCCGTCGGCGGCGGAGCCGGTGCGCGCCAGCAGGAAGCAGTGGTCGGCCTCGTTGGCGTAGGACGTCCAGATCTTCTGCCCGGTGAGCACGTAGCCGTCGCCGTCGCGGACCGCCCGGGTCTTCAGCGCCGCGAGGTCGGTGCCGGCCTCCGGCTCGGAGAAGCCCTGGCACCAGAAGACCTCGCCGCGGGTGATCGGCGGCAGGATCCTGCGCTTCTGCTCCTGCGTGCCGTACTTGATGACGGACGGTCCGACCCAGTTCACGTTCATGTACTGGGGTCCGCGGGGCTCGCCGCGCTTCCACATCTCCTCGCCGAGCACGAAGTGCTGCCAGGCCCCCTGGCCGCCGCCGCCGTACTCCTCCGGCCAGTGCGGGGTGAGCCATCCGCGCTCGGCGAGCCTGCGCACGAACCCGCGCGAGAAGTCGCTGTGCACGGCGCTGCCGAGGCCGGTCTCGGACCGCTCCCACCCGACCAGTTCGCGGTCGAGGAACTCCACGAGCTCGCGGCGGAAGGCCGCGTCGGCCTCGTTCCACGCGAACTCCATCAGCGGCTCCCGGGCGTGCGGCCGCTCGGCCGGCTGTCGGGTCGGATCACGTCAGTGGCTCCCATCGCGAGTGGCTTCCGTCGCCGAGGCGCCCGGCCGGGGCCGCGCGGGGACGGAAGGTGAAGGCGCCGGTGCGCGGACGGCGGCGTCCGCCGGCGGGTTCCCGCCGGCGGCCGGGGGACCGGCGCGCCGGCAGGCCGGACGGCGGTGCTCCGCGCTCGGGTGCGCCGCGCTCGGCCGGGCGACCGGCTGCGGCAGACGATAGCAACTCATCGCGGACTCGAACAAGAGAACAGTGCATCTAATTAGCCGCCCTCTCGCTACTTCCTGCGTGAACCCTTGTCCTGCTCGGTAATCAAGGATACTTTTTTGGCCATCGGAGCCGCCCTCGGCAACTCCCGCCCACCCCCTGGAGGACCCGGATGGTCTCGCAGAAACCGCCATCGGAAGCCGGCGGACCCGGCGACGGCCCTGCGGGCGATGCGCCCCGCGGCGCGCACGCCCGGCAGCTGCGCAAGGTGACGCTGTCCGGCCTGCTGGGCACCGTCATCGAGTACTACGACTTCCTCATCTACAGCTCGATGGCCGCGCTGGTGTTCGGGGACCTGTTCTTCCCGTCGCTGAGCCCGGCCTCGTCCACCATCGCCGCGTTCGGCACGCTCGCCGCCGGCTACGTGGCCCGCCCCCTGGGCGGGCTGGTCTTCGGGCACTTCGGCGACCGCCTCGGCCGCAAGTCGATGCTGATGGTGACCATGGCCCTGATGGGGGTCGCGAGCTTCCTCATCGGCGTGCTGCCCACCTACGGCTCGATCGGCATCGCCGCTCCGCTGCTCCTGGTGCTGCTGCGCGTGGTGCAGGGCGTGGCGGTCGGCGGGGAGTGGGGCGGTGCGGCGCTGATGGTCGTCGAGCACGCCGGCTCCCGCCGCCGCGGGATGTGGGCGGGGATCATGCAGCTCGGGTCCCCGCTCGGCTCGCTGCTGTCCACCCTGGTGTTCACGCTGGTGAGCCTCCTGCCGGACGACAGCCTGCACTCTTGGGGGTGGCGGCTGCCGTTCCTGGTCAGCGCCCTGCTGCTGATGGTCGGCCTGTACGTCCGGCTGCGCGTGGTCGAGAGCCCGGTGTTCGAGGAGGCGATCGCCCGGACGAGCGCGGAGCGGCGCCCCAAGGCGCCGGCGCTGCAGGTGCTGCGCAACCCCCGCGCGCTCGTGCCGGCCTGCGCGGCGGGCATCGGGCCGTTCGCGCTCACCGCGCTGATCAGCTCGCACGTCATCGCCTACGGCAAGTCGATCGGCTACGACGTGTCGGACATCGCGCGGGCGCTGCTGCTGGTGGCGTGCGTCGGGATCGTCTGCATCCCGCTGTTCTCCACATGGTCGGACCGGATCGGGCGCCGCAAGGTCAGCCTCATCGGCGCGGCCGGCGCGGTCGTGTACGCGGTGCCGCTCTACGCGCTGATCAACACCGGCTCGGTGGTGCTGATGACGATCGGGCTGATGTTCGCCCAGGTGCTGCAGAACCTCATGTACGCCTCGCTGGCGCCGATGCTGTCGGAGATGTTCGGCACCACCGTCCGCTACACCGGCATCTCCCTCGGCTACCAGCTCGCCAGCCTGATCGGCGCCGGTTTCACGCCGCTGCTCGCCAGCGCCCTGGTCGCCGGCACCGGCGGTTCGAGCCTGCCGCTGAGCGGCATCGCCGCCGTCGCCGCGCTCATCACCGTCGGGGCGATCTGGCGCATCGCCGAGACCCGCGGCCGCGACCTCACCCGTGACCCGGCCGCCGTCTCGCTCGCCGAGGTCTCCGGCCACGGAATCGAGGTCGCGCTGGCCGACCGTCCGGAGCGGTGAGGAACCGGATGTACCTGACGATCGCCGACGCCGGCGCGGCGCTCCGGGCCGGCGAGACGACCTCGGTCGACCTGGTCCGCGCCGCGCTTGCGGTCGCGGACGCCCGCGACGCCGCGCTCGGCGTCCACCTCGCGCGGTTCGACGACGCGGCCCTGGCCGCCGCGGCCCGGGCGGACGCCGAACTCGCGGCCGGGGCCGACCGCGGTCCCCTGCACGGGATACCGATGGGGATCAAAGATCTCATCGCCGCCGCCGAAGGCGAGACCACCGCACAGAGCCTCGTCCTGGACCGGGAGTGGGGGAGGGAGAGGGACGCCCCCGCCGTCGCCCGGCTCCGCGCGGCCGGTGCCGTGATCACCGGGAAGACCACCACGATGGAGTTCGGGATCGGCGCGCCGGACCCGGCCAAGCCGTTCCCGGTACCCCGCAACCCCTGGAGCACCGCGCACTACCCCGGCGGTTCCAGCTCCGGGTCCGCCGCCGGCGTCGCGGCGGGCATGTTCCTCGGTGGCCTCGGCACCGACAGCGCCGGAAGCGTCCGCTACCCGGCGGCGCTCTGCGGCGTCACCGGCCTGAAACCGACGTTCGGCCGGGTGCCGAAGAACGGCTGCGTACCGCTCGGCCCCAGCTACGACCACGTCGGCCCGCTGGCCCGCACGGCCGAGGACTGCGCGGCGATCCTGACCGCCGTGGCCGGGCACGACGCCCGCGACACCGCCTCGTCCGACCGCCCCGCCGGCGACTACCGGGGCGCGCTGACCGGTTCGCTCGCCGGCCTGCGCATCGGCGTCGACCCGCTGCTCGGCAAGGCCCGGGAGCGGGCCGGTGAGCTGGACTCCGTGCTGGTCAAGGCCGTGGCCGAACTGCGCGCCGCCGGCGCGTCCGCGGTACCGATCAGGTTGCCGTACTACCGGGAGCTGACGACGGTCACGCGACTGGGCATGGCCGCCGAAGCCTTCGCCTACCACCGCAACGACCTGCGGCGCCGCTGGTCCGACTACGGTGCGGGAACCCGCCTGGCCCTGGCGAAGGGCGCGCTGCTGTCGGCGGCCGACTTCGTGCAACTGCAGCGCGTCCGCCGCGCCGGGCAGCGCGCGCTCGCCGAGCTGTTCACCGAGGTCGACCTCATCGTGACACCGACGGCGTCCTGCGGAGCACCTCGGATCGAGCACCTGGGCACCGACGACATGGCCGACGCGGCGCTCACCGCGTACTGGAACGCGGTCGGCAACCCCGTCCTGTCGGTTCCCATCGGCTTCACCCGCGACGGCCTGCCGCTCGGCATGCAGATCGCCGGCCGTCCGTTCGAGGAGGCCGCGGTGCTCGCCGCGGGACACGCCTACCAGCAGCGGACCGGCTGGCACCGGCGGGTGCCGGACCTGGTGCGTGACCTGCTCGCCGCCTGAGCGGCGCCCGCCCTGAGGAGGACGACGATGAACACCGAAGCGGCGACCGTGGTCGCGGCCCTGCTCGCCGCCGCGGGGCTGTCACCGACGCCGGAGGAGGCCGCGCGGCTCGCCGCCGCCTACCCCGGCTGGCAGGCCGAACTCGCCGCGCTCTACGACATGCCGGACGCCCGCTACGAGACGCCGGCGCTGGTCTTCCGGCCAGAGCCGTAGCCAGGGCGAACCGGTCACCGGGGCGGGCTGTAGAACAGAGGGACGAACGGAGGAGCGAGGACTTGGGCAAGGAACTCACGCTGCCGAACTGGCTGCGCACCATCGGCGCGCAACCGCACGGGGCGGACCGGCGGGCCGTCAAGGACGAGCGCGGAGAGTTGACGTTCGCCGGGCTCGTCACGGCGATGGACGCGGCGGCGGCCGGACTGCGGCACGCGGGAGTGCGGCCCGGAGACCGGGTCGTCACGGCGATGGAGCCGTCGATCCCGCACACCGTCGCCATCCTCGGCGCCCTCGCCGGCGGGATGGTCGCCGCGCCGCTGAACACCCGGCTGACGGCGCCGGAGGCGCGCGCCTACCTCGCCGCGCTCGAACCGTCGGTCGTGCTGGCCGACCCGGCGCACACGGCGCTCGCGCACGGCACCGGCCACCGGGTGATCGAACTGCCCGCCGCGGACCGGGCACTGCCGATGGACGAACGGCTGGCCCCGGTGCACGCCGCGGGCGGCGGCCCGCCCGCGCCGGGCGAGGACGACCTCGCGATCATCTTCGGGACCGGCGGCACGACCGGCGGCCCGAAGGGGGCCGTGCACTCCCACCGCAGCCTGTGGCTGTGGCTCAACACCTGCGTCCAGGGCAACCCCCGCACGCCCGCCGACGTCGAGCTGTTCTTCTCCCCGTTCTTCCACATCACGCTCGGCACGAATCTCCTCGCGCCGCTGCTGGCGGGCGGTGAGGTCTGGATCCAGCGGAGGTTCGACGCGGCCGAGGCGCTCGCGGCGATCGACCGCGGCGCGAGCAGGCTCATGGGCGCGCCCACGATGTTTGCCGCGCTGCGTGCGCGGCCGGAGTTCGCCGCCACCCGGCGCGAGAACGTCACCGCGATCCGCTTCGGGTCCGCGCCGTCCACCGACGACTTCGTGCAGGGCCTGCTGAGGGACTTCCCCAACGCCCGGATCAGGGCCGGGTTCGGAGCCACCGAGTTCGGCTCGGTGATGGGCTTCGACCACGAGGACCTGCTGGCCGGCCGCTTCACCGGGGTGGGCAGGCCGCTGCCCGGCGCCACCGTCCGCATCCTCGGCGCGGACGGCCGCGAGGCCCCGCCCGGCGTCGTCGGCGACCTGGTCGTCTCCTGCCCGTGGCAGACCCGCGGCTACTACGGCCTCGCCGAGGAGACCGCCGCGACCTTCCGGCCGGACGGCGTCCACATCGGGGACCTCGCGTCCCGGACCGAGGACGGCTGGGTGTTCATCGCCGGCCGCCGCAAGGAAATGATCATCAGCGGCGGTGAGAACGTCTACCCGCGGGAGGTGGAGGAGGTGATCCTCCGCCATCCGCGCGTGGCCGACGCGATCGTGTACGGCATGCCCGACGAGCGCTGGGGCGAGCGGGTCGAGGTCAGCGTCGTCGCCGTGCCGGGCGAACCGGTCGGGCTGGCGGAGATCCGCGACCACTGCCGCACCGAGCTGGCCGGCTACAAGATCCCCAAGTCGCTGCGCGTGCGCACCGCGATCCCGCTCACCGCGAACAACAAGCCGGACCGCCGCCGGGCCCAAGCCGACGCGCTCGCCCACGAGCGCGGATGAGCGGAGGTGGTGCGGCCGGCCCGGCCGCACCACCCCATCGCGCCCGCCTTCATCGCGCTCGCCGCGCCAGGTCCCGCAGCTCGGCCTTGCGGACCTTCCCGGTCGACGTCTTCGGCAGGGCGGCGAACCGGATCTCCCTCGGCACCTTGAAATGCGCCAGCCGGTCCCGCAGCCACGCGATCAGCTCCGCCCCGGTCGCCTCGGCCCCGTCCCGGACGCGGACGAAGGCGACGGGCGTCTCGCCCCAGCGCTCGTCCGGCCTGGCGACCACCGCCGCCTCGGCCACCGCCGGGTGGTCCAGCAGCGCGTTCTCCACCTCGATCGAGGCGATGTTCTCCCCGCCGCTGATGATGACGTCCTTGAGCCGGTCCCGGACCTCGATGTACCCGTCGGGATGGCGGACGGCGACGTCGCCGGTGTGCAGCCAGCCGCCCTTGAACGCGGCGGCGGTCGCGTCCGGGTCGTCGAGGTAATGCGACATCACCGTGTTCGAGCGGATCACCAGCTCACCGAGCGTCACCCCGTCGGCGGGCACGTCGTCGAAGGCCGCGGTCACCACGCGCGCCGACTCGACGTTCACCGTCCGCACGCCCTGGCGCGCCATCATCGTCGCCAGGCCGGCGGGGTCGAGTTCCCGCCACTCGGGTCGCGGCACGCACACCAAGGACGGCCCGTACGTCTCGGTCATCCCGTACCGGTGCACGACGTCGACGCCCAGGCGGGACATCGCCGCGATCGCCGACGGGGACGGCGCGGCGCCGCCCACCGCGAACGACACCCGCTGCGCGAACCGGGCTCCGCCGCGCGAACCGCTCTGCGCGACCAGCGAGTCGAGCACCACCGGCGCCCCGCACAGATGCGTCACCCGCTCGCGCTCGATGAGGTCGAGGACGCGTTCCGGGTCCACCTTGCGCAAGGCGATGTGCCGCGCGCCCGCCGCCGTCACCGCCCACGTGTAGCACCAGCCGTTGCAATGGAACATCGGCAACGTCCACAGGTACCGCGAGTCGGCCCGCAGGCCCGCGGACACCACCTGCCCGAGCGCGTTCAGGTAGCCGCCGCGGTGGGTGTACACCACGCCCTTCGGCCCGCCCGTCGTCCCCGAGGTGAAATTGACCGCGAGCGGCTGGCGTTCGTCGCGGGGAAGCCGCAGCGGCGTCGGCCGGGCCGTGCGCAGCCAGTCCTCGTACCCGCCCGGATCAGCGGTGCCGTCCGGCCCGATCGTGACGACGGCTCGCAGCGCCGGGACGCGGTCTGCGATCTCCGCGACCTGCCCGGCGAGCGAATGGTCCACGATCAGCGCCTTGGCGCCCGCGAGACGCAGCACGGTCTCGTACTCCCGCGGCGAGAGCCGCGTGTTCAGCGCGACGAGGGCGCACCCGGCGCCGGGAACGCCGTAATGCGCCTCCAGCAGCGGAAGGTCGTTGGGCGCGAGCACCGCGACCCGGTCGCCGGCACCGAGACCCAGTTCCGCCAGGCCGCCCGCCAGCCGCCGCGCCCGGTCCAGCATCCGCGACCACGACACCCGCTCGCCGGCGTCCGTGATCAACCCGGTGCCGTCGCCGGCGACGTCGGCCGCGCGATGCAGGAAGCTGAGGGGACTGAGCGGCACGTCGTTCGCCGCATCGATGAAGGTCTCGTCGTGCCGCCGGTCCATGCTCGTCTCCTCCTCGCTCCCGCCCGGCCCCGCCGTCATACGACGGCGATCGGCCGCAACGGCGAACCCGTGCCGCCGCGGATCGTCAGCGGCAGCCCGACGAACAGGAACGTGGTGACCCCGTCCGCGGCCAGCTCCTCGCAGTTCACCCATTCCATGATGTGAACACCGTGCTGGTGCAGCAACAGCAGATGCACGGGCAGCGGATTGCGGGGGACCGGCGAGGGCCGCACCTCGAACGACATCGTGTCCGCGCCGACATAGCGCACGCCATGCGAGACCAGCCACTGCGCACCGTCCATCGCGACACCGCTGCCGCCACAGAACTCGGTGATGCGCGCAACGTCCGGCCAGAACTTCATCTGCCCGGTGCGGACCAGCACGATGTCGGACGCCCTGATGGTGACGCCCGCCGCGTCCGCGGCCCGCCGCAGATGCTCCTCGCCGATCGCGAAATGCGGCGGCAGCACGTCCATGCCGAGCGCGCGCGGCACGTCCAGCAGCACCCCGCGGCCCATGATCGGCGCGAGCTCCGACGCGTCGCCGCGCAGCGCACCGTGGTCGCCCAGCGCGGCGTTGGCCGACTCACCGCCGTGCCACTCGTCCTCGCTCCCGCACGTCACATGGCAGAGCGCGTCGATATGGGTCCCGGTGTGCAGGCTCCCGGACACCAGCTCGGAGACGTAACCGAACTCCACCTCGTTCTCATCGGGTTCGGCGAACGGGAACCGCCGCTCGACCCGCTGCCCGTGCGGCGAGTTGTAGGTGACGACCTCGAACCGCGGATAGCCGTCGAACGCGGGCATGTGCCGCCACCACCCCGACGACAGGTCGTACACCGCCCCCTTCGTCGGCACACCGAGGCTGCGCACCAGATCGGCGCCCGCACCGGGGGAAGGCTTCACAGAACTCATGGGCACGTCCTTACTGCGTGAGGGAATCAGGCGGTGACGGTCATCCCGGCGTCCACGGCGACGACCTGGCCGGTGATCGCCGCGGCCAGCGGGGAGAGCAGGAAGAGCACGGGCGCCGCCACCTCGCCCGGCCGCACCACCGCGCCGCGCGGCGTGCGGGCGACCATGCGCCGGCCCGTGTCCGAGACCAGGAAGTCCTTCATCCGCGGCGTCTCCACCAGACCGGGCGCGACCGCGTTCGCCCGGACCCCGTACGGCGCGGCGGCGGCGAGATGGCGGGTGTATCCGGCGACCCCGGCCTTCCCGGCGGCGTACCAGTCCACGCCCCCGCCGATCGCGTTGCCCGCGACCGAGGCGACGTTCACCACCGCTGCGGCCCGCTCACGGACCCGGTCCAGCCACGCCGACGTGACCAGCTCGACGATCCCGAGCACGCCCACGATGCCGTCGGTGAACGGCCGCGGCACCTGGCTCGGCGGGCCGGCGTTGTTCACCAGCAGCCCCGGCGTCCGCCAGGCGAGCGTCCGGTCCAGCGCCGCCGCCACCGCGGCCGGATCGGACGCATCGGCCCGCACGGGCAGTACCTCGCCAGCGAGCCGCGCGGCCTCCTCGGCCAGCCCGGACAACGCCCGGTCGTCGACGTCCCACGCGGCCACATCGACCCCGAGCTCGGCCGCCCCGAGGGCCACGGCACGACCGATGCCGCTGCCGGCCCCGGTCACCACGGCGCAGCTCCCGGCGTCGAACCCCATCCTGGTCAGCATGCAAACAAGTGTACTCTTTACGTACTTGGAGCGTCTAGATCGGCACTCTAGCTGAGAGCCACTCCAGTACGGCAGGGAGCCCGGCGCTAGATCGCTCAAACAAGTGCACTTAAATCGAGGGTTGGACGGCAGCTTCGATCGGACCGGGAACCGTCGGCCCAGGGTTCCTGCCGGACATGCCTGCCATCACTGGCCGGAGCGAGGGGCGCGCAGTGACGCCGGTCGGTCAGGCGTCCTGCTCGAGCAACGCGGCGATCGCCTGCAGGTGCCGGCGCATGCGGTACTGCCCTAGCGACCCGTCTCCGGCGACGATCGCGGCGACGATGGCCTCGTGCGCCTCGTGGGACTCCCTGGCCGCGTCGAGGTGCCCCTCGCCGTCGGCCTCCGGGGCCCCCCATTCCCGCTGCACGAAATCCTCGTCGAGTTGAGCCAGCACTTCCACGAACAAGGTTATCGCCGCGTTTCCGGCGAGTTCCGCGATAACGCGATGCAGATTACGTGCATGCCCGCGGGCGACGCCCTGCTCGATCAACTCCGCCTCGACCCGGAGCGCGTCCTTCAGAACCGTGATCCCCGATTCCGTCAGTTTATCGGCGGCGGCCGCTATCGCGGCGAGCTCCAATGCCATCCGCGCTTCGAACAGGTTCTGCCGGCTGACCGCCACATGCCGCAGATACACCCGCGCGGCGTTGCGCACCACGCCCGGATCGGGCTCGGTCACGACCAGTCCACCGCCCGGACCTGGGCGCATGGAGGCGATCTGCTGGTGCTCGACGAGCCGGACCGCTTCCCGGAACACCGCCCTGCTCACGCCGTACCGCTCGATGAGGTCGGTTTCCGAGCCGAGCACCGAACCGATCTGGACACCGTTTTCGATGATGTCATTCTCGATCAGCTCGGCGACCTTTTCCGCCAGGCGCCGATTCCCGGTCCGCGCACGCCCGGGCTTCGGCTTCTGCTCGCCGGTCATCCATCGGCCCCCGTCTGTCCACGTCCGCGCGCACGGTTCGCCACCGAATGATAGCCCACGCTTTCGCGCAGCGGCGTTCCGTCACGGACCCCGAGACGGCAGAAGGATCGGGAAGCCCGCCGGTCCGAAACACGGCCATGGTCCGGCGACCTGCCCGGCCGACCGCGCCCGCGCGCGGCCAGACGTCGTCGGTCGGGGCGTGACCGGCCGGCCGTCGCAGGCATCGCCTGGAGGATGCTCCTACTCGCCTGCCGATAAGGGCGCGAGGTATCTGCGCTTCTGACAATTGTCGCTGGTCGTGTGCGCTTTGTACGGTGCTGATCATTGCCTGGACGGGTTCTCCCCACCGGCGGCGGAGGGGTCGTGGTCTTCGGGACGCGCTTCGGTGACCTGCTGGCGCTTTCGGGCGTCCGGTTGCCCGTGTTGTCGGTGCTGGGACGGCTGCCCGCGGCGATCTGCCCGATCGGCACGCTGGTGCTGGTCAGCGAGAACAGCGGTAGCGTCGCGGCGGCGGGGACGGTGTCGGGCGTGCTGGCGCTGGGGCAGGCGGTCGGCGGCCCCGTGGTCGGCCGGCTGTCGGACCGGCGGGGACAGCGTTTCGTCGTGTCCATCGCCGCCGCGCTCAACGCCCTGGCCATCGTCCTGCTCGTCGCCGCCGCGCTGTCGGACCGGCCGGTCGCCGTCCAGGCCGCGTGCGCCGGATGCGCGGGGGCCGTGACGCCGCAGATCGGGCCGCTGTCGCGGACCCGGTGGCTCACGTTGACCAGCGGGCATCCCGATGAGCGGCGGCTCGTGGCGGCCGCGTTGTCGGGGGACGGCACGCTCGACGAGATCTCCTTCACCGTGGGGCCGGCGATCGCGGGCGTGCTGGCCGCGCTGGTCGACCCGGCGGCGGGGATGCTGCTGGCGGCCGTGCTGGTCGCCGGGTGCGGCATCCCGTTCGCGTTGCATCCCGCCGGCCGTCCGGCCGCGGCGCCGGGAAGGGGTCAGGAGGACCGGACCCGCGACCGGGCGCCGCTGCTGTCGGGCGGACTGGTGATCTTGTGTGCCGGGATGGCCGCACAGGGCGTCTTCTACGGGTCGGTGCAGATCGGGCTGGCCGCCCTGACCGAGCGGCTCGGCCATCCGGAGGCGGCCGGGCTGCTGTACGGGCTGATGGGCGGGGTGAGCGCGGCGGCCGGGCTGGTCGTCACGGTGTTCCCTGGCCGGCTCGACCTCACCGCACGGCTCAAGCTGACCGCGCTCGGTCTGGTCGCGGCGACGGTGCCGCTGCTCGCGGTGCACGGCATGGCCGGCCTCACCCTGGCGATGGCGCTGATCGGGCTGCCGATCGCCCCGTACGTGGTCACGCTGTTCGGCCTCGCCGAACGAACGGTGCCCCGCAGCCGCATGGGCGAGGCGATGTCCGTCCTGGTCGCCGGGATCATCGTCCCGCAGGCGATCGGCACCACCGTCGCGGGCCGGCTGGCCGGCGCCCACGGCCCGGCCGCCGCGTTCGCCCTGACCTGCTCGGCGACGGTCATGGCCGCGCTCCTCGCCGCGACCGCCGTCACCACCGGGCGCTTCCCCCGACCGCATGACGCAGGGCGCTGAAACGCCACCCGGTGCGGCGGGCGGGGGGACCACCCGGACAATGATCACAAACGGTCCCCGTCATCGGAGGAGAACTGTGCTCATGCCCGCGAGCGCCGCGCCGGCACCTCCCCGACGGCGACGGCGAGGTCCCGGACCGGTCGGCTCGATCATCGTCGCGGAGCTGGTCCTTCCCCTCGCGGTGCTGTGGGCGCCTTCGACACCGGGTTCGCCAGCATCCGCTCCTGCCGCTCCCTCAACCGCAGCGAACCCACGCACGTGTCGCTTCAAGGGCGCCACCCTCGGAACGCGTCGATGAGCACAGGGAGGACCACATGATCAAAGGTGAACTGGTCGGACTGCGGGCTCGGCACGACGAGGACGTTCCCGTGCTCCAGGCCGAACTGTACGACGATGTGCCGGTCCGCTCGCGCGCCGACTCCCGCCCCTGGCGGCCGATTCCGCCCGGGGCCGCCGCGTCGCCGTATGCCGTGTCAGGCCCCGCCGACGATGTGGCGTTCTTCTCGGTGGTCGAGTCGGAGTCGGGGGAGTTGGCGGGGGAGGCGCTGCTGTGGGGGATCGACGCCCACAACCGTTCGGCTCACCTGGGCCTGGCGCTGCGTCCGGCTTTCCGGGGCCGCGGGCTGGGCACCGACGTGGTGCGGGTTCTGTGCCATTACGGCTTCGTGGTCTGCGGCCTGCACCGGCTCCAGATGGAAACGCTCGCCGACAACACCGCGATGCTGGCGGCCGCGAAGTCGGTCGGGTTCGCGGTGGAGGGAACCCTCCGGCAGGCGGCCTGGGCCTATGGCGCGTTCGCCGACCAGACCCTCCTCGGCCTGCTCGCCGAGGACTGGCCCACGGACCCGCGACGACCCTCGGAATGACCGTGGGCGCACGAAGCGGAAACGGAATGCGGCGGGCGAGCGAAGCGGTCATTGAGGCCGTCGACGTGCGGCTCGACCTGGGCGGCGGGCCGGTGCTTGCCGGGGTCGACCTTCGCGTGGACCGGGGCGACATCGTGGCCGTGCTCGGGGAGAACGGGTCCGGGAAATCGACGTTGCTGCGGTGCCTGGCGGGGCTGCAACCCGGAGTGTCCGGCGAGATCCGGGTGTTCCAGAGGCCGCCGGTGGACGCGGCGTGGTTCTGGCGCGACGTCGCATGCGTCGCCGACGAGCCGGCCTGGTATCCGGGGCTGACCGTCCGCGAGCATCTGGAGATGATGCCGGCGGTGCACGGTGAGGCGCGGATGCGGGTCGATGCGGCACTGGACGCCTTCGGGCTGACGAAGCGGGCGGACATGGCGCCGCTGGCGATGTCGACGGGGCAGCGGCAGCGGTTGTCGATGGCGATGGCGATGATCAGGCCGAGCCGGCTGCTGCTGCTGGACGAGCCGGAGCGCGGCCTGGACCCGGCGTTCCGGGAGCGCCTCGCGGCGGCCGTGACCGGCTACACGGCGGAAGGCGGCACGGTGGTGATGGCCACGCACGACCTCCCGCTCGTCGAGGCCACCGGCGCCCGGCCGGTGACGCTGGAGGCGGCGTGAAGACCTGGTCCGACCGGTACACGGCCGTGCTCGGCGCCGCGATGGCGGTGCTGCTGCTGGCCCCCGCCGGGGCCGCGGCGCTGGCGAACGTCCCGGGGCAGGTCGAGCCGTCCCGGGCCGGCGCCGGCATCGCGCTGGTCGCGCTGGCATATGCGGGATATCTCGCGCTGGCACGCGTGTTCGGCCCGGTCGCCACGTCCGCGGCCGACGCGGCGTGGCTGGTGCTGTCACCGCTGCCGCGCCGCCGCGTGCTGCGCAGAACGGTCATGGTTCTGGGAGCGGTGTCGCTGGTCGCCGGGCTGGTGGTCGCGCTGGGCCTGCTGTCGGCGACCGGCGTCCAAGGACAACTGGCGCTTCGGCTGCTCGTCGCGGTGGTGCTGGGGACGTCGGTGACCGTCGGCGGGATGGCGGTCGCCGTCCTGGCACAGGCGTCCTCAGCCTGGGACGGATGGCTGCTGGCGGCCATCGTCGTCGCGGTGGTCCTCGCGGTGCTCGCGGCCATCCACGGTGCCGCGACGCCGTCGCCGGCGGTGACGGCCGCCGCAGCGAGCGCGTCCGCCGTCGCGGCGGCCGCGTTGGCCCGGCGGGCGTGGGCGGCGCTCGAACGCGTCCCCGCGCACCGCATCCTGGAGGCTTCGACACGGACCGGCAACGTGGCGACCGCGGCGGTCGTCATGGATCCGGGCGCGCTGACCTGGATCATCGAGGACGCCCACTGGCGGCGGCAGGAACTGCGTTCGCGGCCGTTGCCGCGCCGGCTGCGCGGTGCGCCGGCGCTCGCGTGGGCCGAGTGGCGCCGTCTCGTGCGGCGTCCGCCCCGATTGGCGGTGCTGACCGCTTCTTCCGCGCTGCCCGCTGTCGCGGCCCACGCAGGCGGGCGCCTCACACCGGTCGCGGTGGTCGCGGTCGCCGTCGGTGCCCTGGCCGCCGCGGCGGCGTGCACGGCGGGGGCGCGGCGCGACGTGCACGACCCGAGCCTGCCGCGGCTCGCCGCCGCCGGCGGCAGGCCCCTGCTGGTCGCCCGGTCGGTGCTGCCCGCGCTGGCCGGCGGCGCATGGCTGGGCTCGGCGCTGGCCGGACTCTCCATGGTCGGCGCGCTCGGCGCCGGGCCGTGGTGGCTGTTCGGCCCGGCGGCCGCACCGGCCCTCGCCGCCGGGGCCCTGCGGATGGCGCGGCGCCGCCCCATCGATCACTCGATGCCGGTCATCCCCACCCCGGTCGGCGCACTGCCCACGGGCCCGATCATCTGGGCGCTGACCGGCGCCGACCTGGCCTCACTCGGTTGCGCGCCCCTCCTGACCGCCTTGACCGGCCACCCCGCCGCGCTCGGTCCGCTCCTGATCGTCCAAGGACTGTTCGGGACGGCCGTCGCCGCCGCCTTCCTGCTCACCACCCGCCCCCGCCCGCACTGACGAAGCTCCCCACCCGCGTGCCCTCGCCTTGGACATCGGGAAATCAGAGGACAGCGGCCACCAGAACCGCGGCCCCCACCAGTTCCACCCAGAAGTAGAACCAGATCGGATAGAAGGCCGCGGGCTTGTCGGCCGCCCGCGACGCCAGACGACCGAACGCCATTCCCGCCAACGCGGCCGCGACCGTCAGCACGATCCCCGTCCGGCTTCCGCCGTGCGTGACGGCCGCGTACGCCAGCAGCGCCGCCATGGCGACGCCGAAGCCGCCGTACACGGCGCGGACCTCGGTGCGCGCCTCACCTGAGCCCAGCGTGATCCCGAACGGTGCGATGAGCGCCCGAGGCCTGGCCAGCCCGAGCACCCCCATGCCCAGGAAGAACACGGCGACCAGCGCCACCAGCACGTCGTCCACGGATCGGCCTCCCATGCCTTGCATTCGCCGGACCGGCCCGGCGAATGCAAGGAGGATGCACGACGTGATCACGGGCACGCTTCCAAAAACGTGCTTCGCCAAGGTGACCTGGTCGGCGAACCGCCGGTCAACCCGGCAGCTCCAGCCACAGTTCGACCGGCCGGCGGATGGTGGTCGAGATGTTCCAGCGCACTTCGTGGGGCGGCTCGTGCAGGCGCGCCGCGGGGGCCCGTGCAGTGAGGTGTTCGAGGGCGACGTTGAGTTCCAGGCGGGCCAGGGGTGCACCGAGACAGACGTGCGGCCCGGCACCGAACCCGAGGTGCGCCTGAGCGGTGGAGCGCTCGAAGTCGATGCGGTCCGGCTCGTCGAACTTGCGCGGGTCGCGGTCGGCGTGGTCGATGCCGGCCAGCACGAGGTCGCCTTTGCGGATCGAAGTGTCGCCGAGTTGGACGTCGCGGACGGCACGGCGGGGCTGGGTGGTGTCGAACATCGAGTTCGGGATGGTCCGCATGAGTTCCTCGACGGCCGTGGAGATGCGGTCGGGGTACGTGCACAGCTGCTGGTAGAGGGTGTCGCCGTCGTCGCCGGTGGCGGTCAGGAGCCGGTACATGAACGAGCCGAGCGCGGCCGCCGTGGTCTCCCACCCCGCGATCACCATGGATGCCGCGAAGATGACGGCTTGGTCCATCGGTACCTGGTTCTGGGCCTGGTTGCCGGCGATCGCGGTGATGAGCCCGGGCGGCCCGGCGTGGTCGGCTGGACTGCTGAGGATGGCCTCGATGCGCCGGCCCATGTAGGCCACCATGCCGCCCATGGCGAGCTGGTTCTGCTCGGCGCGGTCGGGGCCGGCGGCCAGGAACATATCGCCCCACGTCGCGAACTGGGGGAGGTCGGTGTCGGGGACGCCCATGATGTGACCGATGACGCCGAGCGTGAGGGGCTTGGCGAGCCTCCCCAGCAGCTCGACGGGACCCTGCTCGGCGAGCATCTCCTCGACCAGGGCCGAGGCGAGCCCTTCGACTCTGGGGCGCAGGCTGCCGACGTTGGCCGGCGCGAAGTAGTTTCCGACCAGGTTGCGGACGGCGCGGTGCTCGGCGCCGTCCATGGCCAGGATGGTGCTGCCGATCGTCGGGTAGGGGTGGATGCCGTCGGCGTCCGCCCGGCGGAAGGTGTCGTGTTCTCTCAGCACCCGCAGGCATTCGGCATACCCGGTGACCAGGTGCGCTTCCTGCCCCTCGGGAAGCACGACCTTGGTGATGGGCGGCAGGCCGCCGTACTGCGGGCTCAGGCCCAGCGGGTCATGGCCGGACGGGAAGGCCGTCCGCCCTTCGGGGAGTACGTCCTGGCGCGGGAAGGGGAAGTGCGGGCAGCCTTCGGGGGCCGCCGTTTCGGTACGGGCCACGTGCGTCCTTCGCGGGGATGCTCGGGCTCCTCTGCTGCACTCCAAAGATCACCAGAGGGGGTCCCGGTTGTCAACGCGGGGATCCCGGTGGCCGATTGAGGCTCGTCCAGTGGCGCGGTCAGCGCTTGACGGCTATGAGGGCGTAATGGCGCCAGGGATCGTTTCGGCGTGCCGTGGAGCGGACCGACGGAAGGTACCGGTGGACTTGGTCGATGCCGGGCGGGAGGAGTTCCATCCCGTCGGGAACGCACTGCTGGAGTTCGGCGTGGGAACGGTGGACGATGCCGTCGGCATGCGGATCGTTGCGGTAGGTCGCCTCGATCTGGGCGCGGGCCAAGGGCGCCATTCCGTCCTCGGTGACGGCCACCAGACCGAGAACCGATCCGGCCGGCAGCAGGGCCATGAGCTCGCCGTACAGTTCCGCCATGTCGTAGCGCCGCGGCGTGCGGTTGATGTCGTTGCGGTCCAGAATCGCGACCGGCTCGCGCTCATCGAAGGGTTCATCGAGGCCGAACAGGTCGCGTATCGCGGGTTCGGCAAGAAGCGACCGGGGATCGCGGATGGTGCCCTCGACGACCTCGACTCCCTCTTCGACAGGGAGAAGGCGCCGATGGTGGCGGACGATGGAAGGCTCACGGTGGGCGTAGACGACGTGCGCGCCGGTGGTGCACGCCAGCCGCGCCACGCGATGCATGGTGAGCGGGGAGGGTGCGCTCAGCGACAGGAAGCGGCCGACGCCGAGTTCGGCGGCCGCCTTGCGGGCGAAGAGCTCGGCGAACTCCGCGGATTCCTCGATCATGCGCGGGACCTCGGGGAGCAGGGCGCACATGCGGACGACGCCGGCGCGGTCGCTCGCGGTGGTGAAGGTGGCGGGATCGTCCGGGTTCGTGGCGGCCACCCCCTCCTCCATGCGGTCGGTCGACATGCGCGGGTCGCCGCCCGCCGCCAGGACGGCCTTGTCCGCGGCGGGCCGCGGCGGCGGGGTGACCTGCAGCAGGGTGGGATCGCCGTTGAGGATCCGGTGGCGCAGCAGGCTCAGCGCCGGGCTCGGGCGCCGTCCTCGCGCGGCGCGCTGCGCCGCCACTTCGTCGTAGAGGTCGAGGGCCTGGTCGGGACGCCCGGACCGGTACAGCGCCGACATGAGGAGGCCGCGCAGGTGCTCGTGGTCGCCGTAACATCTCACCAGCGGCGGAAGGACCGCGGTGACGGCATTGTGGTCGCCGATGGCGAGCTGCACCTCGGCGAGCCGCGCCGCCGTGGTCAGGTAGTCGTTGACGATGCCCTCGACCACGGTGTCCATGGCGGGGGTGGACGGCAGCGACCGCAACGCGGCCAGGTCGCACATCTTCAGGGCGTCCGACGCGACGATCACCGCGGCGTACGGATCCGAGTGGTACATCCGCGTGCAGGTGTCGAGGATGCCCCGCCAGGCCCACAGGTCGACGCGCTCACCGCGGTGGACGCGGAAGGTGTAGCCCCCGCCGAACGCTGCGTCGTGCGCGATGCGGTGAGGACTGAACGGGCGGCGAAGCCTGGACATGGCGGTGTGCATGGAGGACCGCTTGCCGGGATCGCCCCAGACCAGTTCGAGGAGCCGGTCGTCGGAGACCGGGTAGGCGCCGCCCTCGCCGTGCCCGGCCAGCAACGCGAAGACCAAATGCAGCTGCTGAGCCGCCAGCTTGACCGGCTTGTCGGCGGCACGCACGGTGATGCCCTTCAGGAGGGTGATCTCCAGGCATGGCTCTTCGGCCTCACGCATGAGCCCCTCCACATCGCTGCGGCACCGCATCCCCACGAAGTGTGATCAGCGGGCAGTACCGTAGCGGTTTTTGACAGCGGAGGTGCAACCGGTCAGGCCCGGTCGTTGCCATTCGGGATCGGTTGCGACGGCCGCATCCGGCCAACCGAGCGGCCCCCTTCGAACTCACCTGACGTGCGAAAACCAATTGTCAACCTTGAATTACCGCCTGTCGGACAGCAGTCAGTAAGTGAGAGGTGAGTCCGTGGGAAGTACCCGGTGAGGACCGCCCCTTACGGTTCGTTTCGCAGGACCACCACCGTGGACGGCGGGTGAGGGACTCCAACTCCGATTCGGATCTCCTCTGCTGCGGCCCGCCCGTTCCCCGGTCCGAGAAGGAGGCCGACGGAGAAGTGGAACAGCGCCACAGCAGGAGGGAGCCGTCCCGCGATCCGCTCAACGCGCCGCCCGCCGGCGCGCGAGCCGTCGTCGGCTCCGCGTCCGAAGGCGGCAGGCGGTATCGCCGCTCTGTGGCGGCTTGGTGGGCCTGGTTCCGCGGCTGCGGCGAGCCCGCCATTGGCCAGGCATCGGCCGAGGGGCATGGGCAGGAGAACGCGGCCAGGCGCGACGGCGCCGGTACCGCGAAGTTCACCACTCGCTGGGTCTAACCGCCTGCGGCATGGTCAGCGGCCGGGAGGGCATGTCGTCGGTGTCGTACGACGTCAACCAGGTGAAGTGCATCGCGTGGGCTCGTCCTGCCGTGAAGACAAGCTGGCGGTGACCGACGGCCCGGCGAACGGGGGGAGTCTCATGAAGATCGTGGTCATCGGCGGCACCGGCCTGATCGGCTCGAAGGCCGTGGAGATGCTCCGGCGGCACGGGCACGAGGCGTTGCCGGCGGCGCCGAGCACCGGCGTCGACACCCTCACCGGCGAGGGGCTCGCGGAGGTGCTGGAGGGCGCGTCCGTGGTGATCGACGTGTCCAACTCGCCGTCCTTCGAGGACGCGGCGGTGCTGAACTTCTTCACGACCTCGACCGGCAACCTGCTGGCTGCGGAGCAGAAGGCCGGCGTCGGCCACCACGTCGCGCTGACGATCGTGAACACCGACCGGCGGCCCGACATCGGCTACTTCCGGGCGAAGCTCGCGCAGGAGAAGCTGATCGAGGAGTCGCCGATCCCGTTCTCTCTCGTGCATGCGACGCAGTTCTTCGAGTTCGGGCGCGGGATCGCCGACGAGGCCGCCGCCGGCGGCGACACGGTCCCGATGCCGCCGGTGCTGTTCCAGCCGATGGCGGGCGAGGAGGTGTCCCGGACGGTCGCGAGGACCGCGGCGGGCGCACCGTTGAACGGCCGGGTCCAGATCGCGGGCCCGGAGGTGTCCCGGATGGACGAGTTCTTCCGCAAGGCGCTGGCCGCCTGGGGCGACCCGCGCGAGGTGGTCACCGACCCGCACGCGCACTACTTCGGCGCCGAGATGCACGAGCGCGACCTCGTCCCGGACGACGGCGCCGCGACCCTCGGCGAGATCACCTACACCGACTGGCTGGCCGCGAACCCCGTGAAGTGACCGCCGCCCGCACCGACGAGCCTTTTCGCGCTTATGGTGACCACTAGGGCACGCCGCAGGGGCAGGAGATCGGGAGCTCATGAGCCACGAACCGGACCCGGCCGTTCTCTACCCGGACGTGGCCGCGCACGGCAGCCTCGCCGCGGCGCTCCAAGCCGCAGCCGTCGGCCGATGCCCGTCCCTGGCCGAAGGAGCCACCCTCGACGAGATCGGGCGGGCCGCGCCCTTCGACCTGCTGACCGGACGTTTCGAGGTCCCCGACCGCAACCCCGCCGATGTCGTCGCCTCGGAGTGGCGGTGGCTTCTCAAGGACGCGGGCGCCGCCGGCTGGCCGCAGTACCAGGCGCTCATCGAGTCCGCCCACGCCGAACCGAGGCTTCGCAGGCTCTATCCCTTCACCAGCCACTGGGCACTGAGCTTCTCCGACATGCCCGACTCGCTGTTGACCCCTACCTTCGTCGCGATCGACTCGCCGCAGGGAACCGGCGACTACGCCATCAGGGAATGGTGGAATGGCCCCGTCTTGGCCCAGGTCGCCACACCGGCCGAAGCGATTGCCTTTGCAGTAGACCGAATCCCCGCCGACCTGCTGCGGATCTCTTCCGACGCTCCTGCGCAGGGTGGGTCGCGGTGACATATGGCGGAGGGGACGTCATTACGGTGGCGAGTGGCTCGCCCCGCCTCCGGGACGTACGGCCCGGCACAGCAGCGACGCGCCGGCGGCGAGCGCCATCACGGTTCCGGCGAGGGCGCCCCAGCCGGGCGGTGTGCTGAGCAGCGCATGACGTGCCGCCTCGGGAACCTGCTGGGAGAGCACGAACACCGACATCACCACGACGAACCAGCCGAAGACCTGGCGGAGGCGGTCAGGCGCGACGCGTCCGATGAGCCGGGATCCGGCGAGGCTTCCGGCGATGGCCACCCCGGTCAGCGCCAGGGTGAGGCCCCAATCGAGTTGGACGCTCTGCAGGTGCCCGGCCAGCCCGGCGAACGAGTTCGCCGAGACGACCATCAGCGAGGTGCCGATGGCGGCGGGAAGCGGGAGGCCGCCGAGCAGGGCGAGCGCGGGAACGATGAGGAAGCCGCCGCCCGCGCCTATCAGGCCGGTGACGAGCCCGACCGCCGCGCCGTTGAGGAGAGTCCGCGGGATCGGCCGAGGACGTGCCGCCGCGCCGGCCGGGGCGTCGTCCTGTGGGCGGGGGCGCCGGCAGAGCATGGTGGACGCGGTGACCGCCATCATGACGCCGAAGGCCGCCAGCAGGATCCCGTCGGGGACGAACGACGCGAGCCGTCCGCCCAGGTAGGCGCCCCCCATGCCCGCGGCGCCGAACAGCGAACCGGTGCGCCACCGCACTCGTCCCGCTCGCGCGTGCGGCAGGACGCTGATCGCGCTGGTGGCCCCGACGACGAACAGCGACATGGCGATGGCGGGTTCCGGAGCGACACCGGCGAGGTAGACGAGGATGGGGACGGTCAGGATCGAGCCCCCGCCTCCCAGCAGACCGAGGAGAACGCCGACGACGAGCGCGGCGGCAAGGGTGAGCACGAGCGTCATCCCGGCCGCCCGTCCCGCACGAGGCGCTCGACGACCTCCGCACCGCAGGCGGGCCCGCGGTTGAAGGGCAGGCGCGCCAGGAGCATCCCCATGGCGCACGTGTTGGTCAGCGCCGCGATGGTCAGCCCGGCGCCGATCGCGGCGGCCAGCCACCGCAGGGCGGGCACGGCCAGACCGCCGAGGACGCCGATCAGGACGAGGACTCCGGCGACGAGGCGCACCTGGCGTTCGAGGTCCCAGGCCGCGCGGCCGCGGTTCAGCGGCGCCCCCGACGCCTGCCAGGCGGTGATGCCGCCGTCGAGGACGTGCACGTCGGACAGCCCGGCTCCGGCCAGGGCCCTTTCGGCCTGGGCCGCGCGGGCGCCGCTGCGGCAGACCAGCACGACCTCGTCGAGATGGCGGCCGAGTTCGGCCCGGTGCTCGCGCAGCGTGTCGAGCGGGACGTTGTACGAGCCCGGGATGTGCAGGGCCGCGAACTCCGCGGGAGTGCGCACGTCCAGGAGCCGCGGCGGGTCCGCTTGGGCGAGACGCTCGCGAAGGGCGGCGGCGTCGAGGCGGGCAGGGGCAGGGGACATCAGAGGACTCCTAGGCGTCAGGCGGCCGTGCCGGTGGGGAGATCCGCGACCGCTTCGGCGCGGTACTCGTCGTCGATCAGCACCACGTGCCGTCCCGCGGCGGCCAGGATCGACGCGGCGATGGACGCGCGGTAGCCGCTCTGGCAGTGCACCCAGACCTCCCCGGGCGGGACCTCGTCGAGACGGCGGAGCAGGTCGTGCAGCGGGATGTGCGCGGCGCCGTCGATGTGCGAGCCGGCCCACTCCTGGTCGCGGCGCACGTCGAGGACGACGACCGGCCGGTGATGGCGCACGGACGCCAGATCGGGGAACGTTCCAGTCGGCAGCTTCGCCGGGGCGCCGGACGACCAGTCGTGCGGGCCGCCGGTGGCCGCGGCGGCGGGCCGGTCGATGCCGATGCGGACCAGTTCCCGCTGGGCGGTGGCGACGTCCTGCGCCGTCTCGCCCAGCAGCGTCACCGGCGTGCCCCAGGGGATGAGCCAGCCGAGGTAGGTGGCGAAGGCGCCGCCGAGCCCGAAGTTCAAGGTGCCGGCCGCGTGCCCGGCCGCGAAGGCCGTGCGGGTGCGCAGATCCACCACCCATTCGCCGGCGGCGATCCGGCGGCGGAGTTCCGCGGCGTCGGCGCGGTGCGGCTCCGACAGGTCGGGCGCGCCGGGGCCCGCGGTGTTCGCCGGGTCCATGTGGGCGTAGTACGCGGGGTAGGCGTCGAGCCCGGCGAGGAGCGTGTTGACGTACTCCTTCTCCTCCAGGGTGAGCACCGGATTCGCGCGCTTCTCCCGCCCGATGGTGGAAGCGGTCGCCTGCGACTGCGTGGACGAGCAGAAGCTGCCGAACCCGTGCGTCGGGAAGATCTCCGTCTCGTCGGGAAGCTCGTCGGCCAGCCTGCGGGCCGAGCCGTACTGGGCGTGGACGAGCGCGTCGGTGTGGTCCGGACCGAGGAGGTCGGGCCTTCCGGTCGATCCGTACAGCAGGGATCCGCCGGTGAACACGGCGGGCGGCCGTCCCGGAGCCTCCAGCACGTAGGACAGGTGGGTGAAGGTGTGCCCCGGGGTGGCGAGGGCGCGGACGCGCATCTCCTCGCCGATCGCGATCGCGTCGCCGTCGGCGACCGGGTGGCGGTCGAACGCGACGGTGTCCGCGGCGTTGACGTGGTACGCCGCTCCCGTCGCCCGTGCGAGCGCGAGACCGCCGGTCACGTAGTCGTTGTGGACGTGGGTCTCGAACACGTCGGTGATGGTGACGCCCCGCTCGTCCGCCAGACCCACGACCCGGTCGATGTCGCGCTGCGGGTCGACGACGAACGCGACGCGCCCGTCGTCGACCAGGTAGCTGCGGTCGCCCAGCGTCGGCGTGTCGATGGCGATGATCTCGATCACTGCCGTGCCTCCTCTCGTTGATACCCCTGGGGGTATCCGTCGCCTCAGGCTAGCTCGCTATCCGCGTACCCGGCAAATACCCCCTGGGGTATCTCGGATCACAGTCCGGTGCTCGACACCGGAGGGCTCTCGGCGGATACCCTGGGGGGTAACTCGGGAGGGAACGCATGGAGCTGGAGCGGGATTCGCTGGCCGATGTCGTCGTGCGGTTGAAGCGCGCACAGGGCCAGCTGGGCGGTGTGATCCAGATGATCGAGAACGAGCGGGACTGCAAGGACGTCATCACGCAGCTCGCCGCCGTGTCCCGCGCGCTGGACCGGGCCGGATTCAAGATCATCGCGACCGGCCTGGAGCGCTGCGTCGCCCAGGGCGACGACCCGGCCCAGGCCGCGGTGGACCGGGCCCAGCTGGAGAAGCTCTTCCTCACCCTCGCCTGACCGGCCACGGCCGTGAAGCCTTCGCCACGCTCATGACGGCGATCGTGTCCGGCCGGCCTGTGCGACGCAGCGCGACGGGCCGGACCGCGAGAAGGCTTGAGCGGTGTGCTCAGCGGTTATGACACCAGTACCGGCAGCGAGCGGGCGCTGCGATGGGCGGCGGACGAGACGTGCGCTCGCGCCATCCTCCGCTGACCACCTCTGGCGCCGATGGGCCGGGGCGGACCATGGAAATGGGACGTCATCCGGGTGAGGAGGTTCGCCATGGAGACCAAGCAGTGGAACGTCGAGCTCTACATCAGCGAGGACGGCACCGACACCGACGTGCGCGCGGTGCTGCTCACCGGCGGCCAGGAGAAGGCCGGCGGGCACGGGCACGCCCGCCGCAACCCGGCCGACCGCCGGATCCCGGAGATCGGTGACGAGCTGGCCGTGAGCCGGGCGCTGGCCGATCTCGCCGACCGGCTGCACGGCCTGGCGAGCGAGGACATCGCCGAGCTCGCAGGACCGGTGTGAGGCCGGGCCGCGAGGAGGCGTCGGGGGACGAGCCGGGCGCATGACGAAGACGCCGAACGAGGGGTGACGCCCGCGGCTACCGCCCTTCGCCCGGCCGTCCCGCATCACCGAGGCCGTGCTCGCGGAGGCTGATCTCCAGGGCGAGATCCCAGCTCTGCGCCAGTTCGCGGGACATCTCCTGGCCGTCGGCGCACATCCCGGCCGCGATCCGCGCGGTCTCCATGTCGCCGGCGCGTTCGGCGAGGCGCCGCAGCAGCTCTCCCACGGCGATCTGCAGGTGCACGGCGGAGTAGGCGTCGCGCACGTACTTGGCGGCGCCCGCGCGGTGCCCGGGGCCGAAGGCCGCTTCGGCGACCGAGGCGAACAGCCATCCCGCGTCCCTCACGAGCGAGGCGGACGCGCCATGGGCGCGCAACCTGTCTTCGATCTCCCTCGTGTGGGCCCGGGACCGCTCGGCGAAGTGGCCGAGCGGCCGGCACAGCTCCGGCTCGTCCGCGACCGAAGTCAGGGTCTCGCTCAGCACCGCCTGCACATGCTGCTGCAAGGCGTGCGCGTCCTTCAGCGCCGTGACGAGCCGCCGATCGAGCCCGGTCATCGGTTCACCCCCGCCCCTTCGGCCCGGACCGAGCGGAGCGCATCATCCGGCCGCCGCAGCCCGGGTCCCGTGCCGGCCGCCCGGCGCCCCGTGTTGGTGTTGCCAACGAAGCGGCCCTTCCCCAAGACCCGCTGACCAGTCCAAAGTGCCCCTCGGGTTCATCGGCAAACGCGCTCTCGAACGACTCGTCGTGCGGAGATCAGATGAGCGGGTCCGGGTGGACCTGCTCGCCTTCGACGAAGGTGGCCTTGACCGTCACCTCGGCGAGCCGCTCCGCCGGCACGGTGAACGGATCGGCGTCGAGCACGACCAGGTCGGCGTACTTGCCGACCTCGATGGTCCCCGTCTCGGCGTCGAGGTGGTTCACGCGGGCGCTGCCGAGCGTGTAGGCGGTGAGCGCCTTCGCCAGGTCGAGCCGCTGCTCCGGCAGGAACTCCTCCGTGTCCTCGCCCGGCGCCACCCGGTTGACCGCCACGTGCAGGCCCCACAGCGGGTCGGGGCTGCTCACCGGCCAGTCGCTTCCGGCGGCCAGGGCCGCGCCGGTGCGGTCGAGGCGGCCGAAGGGATACTGCCAAGACGCGCGCTCCGGTCCCAGGAACGGGATGGTGAGCTCGTCCATCCGCGGTTCGTGCGCCGCCCACAGCGGCTGGATGTTCGCGGTCACGCCGAGGGCGGCGAAGCGGGGCACGTCGTCGGGGTGCACGACCTGCAGGTGGGCGATGTGGTGCCGGTTGTCGCCCGGCCCGTTGATCGTCCGCGCGCGGGCGAAGGCGTCCAGGGCCTCCCTTACAGCGCGGTCGCCCACCGCGTGGACGTGCACCTGGAAGCCCGCGGCGTCCAGCAGGGTCACGTACTCCTGGAGCCTGCCGGGGTCGACGAAGCTCAGCCCGCGGTTGCCGGTGCTGCGGCCGCAGCCGTCGAGATAGGCGGAGGTCATGGCGGCGGTGAAGTTCTCCGCCACGCCGTCCTGCATGATCTTGACGGTGCCGGCCCGGAACCGGCCCGCGCCGCCGCGGCGGGCCAGGAGCTCGGGGATCTGTTCGGCGCCGCGGTCCCTCTCCCACCACAGGGCGGAGTCGTACCAGGTCGTCATGACCAGGTCGAGCCCCGCCCGCGCCTTCGGGTCGGAGAACAGCGCGGTGTAGGCGTCCGGCGCGACCGTCTTCAGCCGGACGTCCAGCCCGATCTCCCGTCCGGCGGACTGGACGGCGCTGGCGATGACGGCGATCTCGGGAGCGAGCGTGCTGGTGGCCATGGTGATCCGCCGGCCGGTCGCGCCGGCCTCCCGGACGAGCTTCTTCGCCCCGGCGACGTCGCGCGCCGGTTCGGGCAGACCGGCATAGGCCGTCTTCGCCGCCGCGGGCGCGACGGCCCAGGCGCCGGTCGCGGCGGGCGCCTTGGCGGGCGTGCCGACCCCGGCCGCCCCGGCCTTGATGATCCCGGTCCGGTCCAGGGCCATCGACAGCGCCCGGCGGATCCGGACGTCGCCGAGCGTTCCCTTGAGGTTCGTCGGGATCAGGCTGACGGCGGTGGTGTGGGCCCGAAGTACAGCCTTCCGGCGGACGAGGCGCGCAGCTTCGCGAACCCGGACGGCGGCAGCAGGTACCCGCCGTCGACCTGCCCGGACAGCAGGGCGTTCACCCGGGCGGCCGGGTCCTGGATGAAGACGTTCTTGATGGTGGCGGTCTTCGGGGCCAGGGCCGGATCCCAGTAGCGGTCGAATCTCTTCAGCGTGATCGCCTGCCCCTTCTGCCAGCTCTCCAGGGTGTAGGGGCCCATGCAGTCCACGCCGCCGTCGGGCGTGCCGTACTTCGCCCCGGCCTTGGCGAGGAAGCGGGCGCTCTCGACCGTCCCCGCCGACGTGCCCATCTCCTCGTTGAAGAGTTGGTCGGGCTTCTTGAGCCGGACCGTCACCTGCATCGGCCCGGTCTTGTCGATCGACGCGACGTTCTGGAAGGACGAGATCCAGTACGAGCCGACCTTGGGGTCCAGGTGCCGCCGCAGGCTCGCGACGACGTCGTCGGCGGTCAGCGCGGATCCGTCGTGGAAGCGCACGCCCGAGCGGATCGTGTAGACCCACCGCTTGGCGTCCGGTGCCTCGGCGGTGGCCAGGCCCGGTACGACCTTCAGGTCCGGCGTGATGCGCTGCAGCTGCTCGCAGACGTTCGCCAGGACCGTGTTCGGCGGATAGTCGTAGGCGTAGGCGTAGTCCAGCGACTGCGGTTCGGCGTACAGCGACCACGTGGCCGAGGCCAGCGGGCCCGCCGCTCGCGGGGTGTCCTTGGAGATCTGGAACGCGGCCGAGCCGGCCGCGCCCGTCTTGGAGGCGCCGCCGCAGGCGGTGGCGTCCACCCGCACCGCGAGTCCGGCTGGTCGACGTCGCCCGGGCCGCCGGCGTCTCCAAGACGACCGTGTCGGCCGCGCTGAACGGGTCCGGCCGGCTGCCCGAGGCCACGCGCCGCCACGTCCGCGACGTCGCCCACCGCCTCGGCTACCGCCCGAACGCCACGCGCGCCTGCTGCGCTCGGGGCGCACAAGGCTGCTGGGGCTCGCGGTCCGTGAGTACTCCGAGACGCCCTGGGTCTACTCCGAGTTCGCCTACTTCTCCCAGCTCGCCAACGCCGCCGGCCGCACCGCCCTCGGGCACGGCTACGGCATCGTCCTGCTGCCCACGACCTCACCGGGCGACTGGTGGCTGGACCTGCCCTTGGACGGCGCCATCGTCATCGATCCCACGGCGGACGACCCGATGGTCGCCGACTTCCTCTCCGCCGGGATCCCCGTGGTGAGCGACCGCCGCGCACTGGGCGCGTCAGGCGCGTCCGGCGCGTCCGGCGAGGCCGGCGACGCGGAGGCCCTGGGGCGCTGGGTGGACTTCGACTACGCCGCCGCCGCACGGGACGTCCTGGAGCATCTGGCCTCCTCGGGGGCGCGCCGCATCGGGCTGGTCACCGCGACGTCCACCTCCAGCTTCTTCGAGGAGTCCGAGCGCGCCTACCGGGCCTGGTGCGACGAGCACGGGCAGGAGCCGCTGCTCACGGCCACCACCGCACCGGGCCATTCGCAGGCGCTTGAGGCGGTCGACGAACTGCTCGCGGCGGCCGGCGAGCCGCCCGACGCGCTGTTCACGCTGGTCGAGACCAGCCCGCCGCTGCTGCTGGACAGGCTCCGCCGGCACGGCCTGTCCGTCCCCGGCGACCTGCTCCTGGTGGCCACGACCGAGGACCCCACCGCCGCCCACAGCGACCCGTCCGTCACCACGCTCAGCTTCCTGCCCGCGGAGACCGCCAAGGCCGGCGTGGAACTTCTCGTGAACGCCTTCGAAGGACGCGACGCCCCCCGAGGCCGCCTCTTCACGGCACGTCTCGACGTCCGCGCCTCCTCGACGCCCCGGACCACCCGAGCCGCCCGCGAGCAGAGCAGGGCATGATCCGCCCGACCGGAAGGGCCCGGCCGCCGATGCGGCCGGGCCCTTCCGCCGCGGTGCCGGCGCCACCTGGGCGATGGGCGGCGGGCTACTTCTTCGCGCGCTGCCACATCTCCAGGTACGCCTCGGCGCCCTTGGCCATGTCATCGGTGATCCCGCCGCCGCCGACGTGCCGCAGGTCGGCGATCCAGTCCGGGACGAGCCCGTAGTTGGCGACGCCGTCGGTGTTGAGGTCCCAGGTCCGCACGCCGGTCTTCTGCCTGGTGAGCGTGACGCCGGGGTCGACCGGGGACCTGAACGGGTACTTCAGCGGGTCCGCGGCGGCGGTGGTGCGCGGCGCGGGCAGCGGCCCCATCCCGTTGGCGTCCAGGCCGTACCCGTAGCCGAAGAGGTACCTGGGGTCGGCCTGCGCCTTGGCCTGCTTCCATCCCGTGATGAACTGCGGCGCGGACGAGGCGTAGGAGGTGACCATGCCGCCGAGCCGGTAGACGCGGCTCAGGTAGTGCTCGTCCGACCAGCTGTGCGAGGAGATCACGCCGGGGTAGCGCGCCTTCTCCAGCAGGTTCAGCGACTGGCCCGCCGCCTTGGCGCTCATGTGGTCCAGCTCGATGATCATCTTTCGCTTGACCATGCCGCGCAGCGTGTACGCGCCGAGGTCGGTGAGCCCGTTGGCGTTGCACAGCGGCGCGCTCGGATACACCGGCACCGTCACGCCGAGCTTGCGCAGCCCGCCGAGCGGCCCGGCGAGCAGGTCGCCGAGCTGACCGGACGGCATGATCGGATTGTCGTGCTCGGGCGCCGTGCAGCGGTCGGCCTGCCAGAACCGGCCCGACCCGACGAACTGGCCGAGGTTCATGATGACGCCCGTGGTGTCGGCGTCGTACCGGACGCCGCACAGCGCGTTGTCGAACTTGTGGCAGAGGAACATCGACGAGACGCCGAGTTTCTGCACCTCGTCCAGGCCCCGGTCGATGTCGGCCTTGGTGCATCGGGGCTTGCCGTACACCTCGCGGCAGCCGAACGGCTCGGAGGTCTCGATGCCCAGCACGACGGCGAGCTTGCCCTGCTCGATGACCCGCCGCGCCTGCTCCGGGCTGGTCACGACACGGAACCAGCCCTTGCCCGCGCCGCCGTTCTCGCGGTCGACGAAGGCCTGGAGCGCGTAGGTGGCCTTGGCCTGGCGCCGGATGGTCTCCATCTCGTCGCACGGGTACTTCTTCAGCGGGTAGATCTCGCACAGCGTGCGGTTGTCGACGAGCTGGTTCACCAGGACGCGCTGCCCGGCGCGCCATGACCGCTCGATCCACTTGTACCAGGTCTGCTCGTGCGTGAAGGAGTCGTAGGCGGGCCAGTCCTTGAACGTCGGCCATCCGGTGGTGTCGTGGGAGCCGAACGGGGTGCCCTTGCGGGTGAAGTTCTCGAACCAGGCGGGGATGCCGTTCGGGGCGTGGTCCGGGCAGTCCTTGAGGGCGGCGGCCGGACCGCCCGGATCGAACGTCTCACCGCACATCAGCGATCCGCCGAAGCCCAGGTAGGACATCAGGTGGCTGTGCGCGTCGAGGTATCCGCGCACCTGGCCGTCGGCGGTCGTGCCCTTGAACGGGGCGCCGGTCGCGCCGACGTCCACGACCGGGGTGCCGTCCGCGGCCGCGGACGGTTGCGGCGACACCGCCAGGAGCAGGGCGACCGATAGCGCCGCGAGCGCGGCGCGAAGGCGGGGGATGGTCATTCGTCACACCTTGGGGGAGAGGAGTGCCTTGGGAGCCTGTTCAAGATCAGTACCAGACCAGAGGCAGAAAGTGAACAGGTCTCATCTTTTGTGGACCTAGTAAATGTGAGACTTGCTCATGTATTTTGGCGGTCCCCGGTGAAGGAGATCGCATGGGTTCGCGATGGCTCGTGCCAACGGTCGTGGGCGTGGTCCTGGGCCTCCTTCTCGCCGGAGCGCTGCTCGATCCGGTCGGGTTCTTCGCGCTGCTGGGGATGCCCGGGCGTCTGATGCAGGCGGCGCGGTGGCAGGTGGCGCCCTTGGTCGTCTACGTGCCGCTGCTGCTCGCGGGCACGGCGCTCGTCGCGGCGGCATTCGGACATCTCGGACGGCGGACGCGGTTCGCGACGGTGTGGGCGGGGTTCGTGCTGGCCGCCGTGGTCGCGAAGGCCGCCATGGCGCTCGCGGCGACCGTGCCCGGGCTGAACGTCGCCGACCTGCTGTGGGCGACGAGCTTCACCGTCCCCAAAGCCGCCCTGTACGCACTCGTCCCTGCCGCGGCGACCCTCCTCATACGGGTCGGCGAGCGTCGGGACGAGGAGCCCGCGCACCGCGCGCACTGGCCGATCGCGGCGATCAATGTCGCGGTGGTCGCGATGACCGGGCCGTGGGTGTCCTCGCACTGGTCACGAGACCTGCCGCACGGGCTCCCGTCGGCCTCCCCGCATGGGGGAGCGGCCGGGCTCCTCGCCGGTCTGCTGGTCCTGTTCCTCGCGCTCGCCCGCACGCAGCGGACCTTTGCACGCCGGTCCCGCACGCCCGCCGGGGCCTTCCTCGGCGGATGGCTGGCCGCGATGTGGGCGGGCATCGTCCTCGGAGCCGTCCAGGTCGCCGGGCTGGTGGTCGTGGACGGACCGGGTGCTCCCTTGCAGACGCCCGCCGCGTTGTGGGTCCGTCTCGGCGAAGGCGCGTCCTTGGGGGCCGCCGTCGGCTGGGCGCCCGGGTTGCTCGCCTTCCTGGCCGCCCGCGGCGCATTCCGGTGGCCCGCGGCGCGGACCGTCCCGGCGACGGCCCTGGTCACCGCCGTCGTGGCGGCCGGCGCGGCCGGGGCGGTGGCCGCCACGCGTCCCGAGCCGCCGCCCGCGCCCCGCAAGGCCGTCGTCGCCGCGGCCGGGACGGAGCCGTCGGCATTGCGGGTCGTCCGGGGGAAGCATCCGCGGATCGTCGACGGCGAGGGACGGCAGGTCCTGCTCCGCGGAGTGAACGTCAACCAGCTGGTCGACTTCTACGCGCCGCGCCCGGGCGTCCCGGCGACGCTGCCGCTCAGCGAGGACGACTTCGCGCAGATGGCCGCGCTCGGACTGAACGTGGTGCGCCTAGGGGTGTCGTGGTCGCGGATCGAACCGCGCCCCGCCCAGTACGACGAGGGGTACCTGCGGCGGATCGACCAGGCCGTGGCCTGGGCGAAGAAGCACGGGCTGTACACGGTGATCGACATGCACCAGGACGGCTGGAGCAACGCGCCCACCCCCCGCGGAACGTCCTGCCCGCCGGGCACGTCCCGGATGGACGGCTACGACGGCGCGCCGGCCTGGGCGACCAAGACCGACGGCGCGCCCCGCTGCCAGTTCACCGGACGCGACATCTCGCCCGCCGGGGACCGCGCGTTCACCAACTTCTACTACGACCGCGACGGCGTCCAGAGCCGCCTGGCCAAGGTGTGGGCCATGCTCGCCGCACGCTTCGGCGCCGACCCCGCGGTCGCCGGATTCGACCCGCTCAACGAGCCGGGCTTCGGCGAGCAGGCGCCGCTGACCTCGACGCTGCTGCTCGGCCGCTTCTACGACCGCGTCCTGCACGCGATCCGCGGCGCCGAAAGCCGCCCGCACCCGCTGTTCGTCGAACCGAGCATCTTCTGGTCCGGCACCGGGTTCGACGCGGTCCCGCGCGGCTCCTTCGCCTCCGACCCCGACATCGTCTTCGCGCCCCACCTGTACGCCGAGTCGATCACCATGGACGCCTCGCTCGGCCTCCCCGTCATGACCTCGGTCGAGCACGGCTTCGTCCTCGCCCGCCGCGCCGCCGGCGACATGCCGGTCTGGAGCGGCGAATGGGGATTCTGGGGCGACGACGGCCCCGTGGCCGACCGGCTGCACCGCTACGCCCGCCACGAGGACGACGACGCGATCGGCGGCGCGTTCTGGGTCTGGAAACAGGCGTGCGGCGACCCGCAGAACGGCACCGGACCCACCGGCAACGGACTCAACAACCTCGACTGCGCCACGCAACGCTTCCTGCCCCGCGACGCGGCCGCCGTCCAGGAGATCTCCCGCGCCTTCCCGCACGCGGCCCCGGGCATCATCACCTCACTGCGATCCCTCCCCGGCGGCCGGCCCTCACAGCCACGGAAGTTCCAGCTCACCGGCAGATCATCCGCAGGCAGTTGCACTCTGAAGGTCTGGGTGCCGGGAAGCACCCGCCCCACCCCCACCGCGTCCGGCATCGACCAGATCGACACGCCACAAGTCGAAGGCGGCTGGATGCTCACCGGCTGCGCCCACGGCTCCTACCGACTGACGCTCACCTGAACGCACGCCGGGAGTTACCGGCGCCGTACCGGGCATGACCTGCATGAGGGCTGAGAAAGTGCCGAAGCTCAGCCCGATCCGATCGAGGACCGACCCATGCCGAGCGGCAGGAGGACCACTGGCGCGAGCCGAGCAACACCCGGCCGCAGCCCCGGGCGCTCGCACGGCGTGCACGTGCGGCCGAAGATCGAGAGCACCGTCCCGCGCCTGAAGGTGGTCGGGCGGAACCCCCTGTGGGCCCGGCTCACGGCGATCGACTTCTTCGGCAACTCCTTCCAGCTGGCCGCGCTGGCGATCCTCTGCTTCTTCCCGTTCCTCATCGTGCTCACCGCCGCCGCCGGGCGGAGCACCGCAGAAGTGATCACCGGTTGGCTGGGCCTCGACCAGCCCGCCTCACGCGCCGTAGCGGACCTTTTCACGGCCGTCCCGCCCGCCGGCTCGTTCACCGTGGCCAGCGCCCTCCTGCTGATCCTCGGAGCGATGGCGGTCGCCGGCACGCTGCAGCACTGGTACCAGCGCGTCTTCGACGTGCGGAGCCGCGGCATGCGGGACTCGCCGGCCCAGCTCTGCTGGCTGGCCGGCCTCCTCGGATACGGCGCCTCCCAGGCCGGGCTCGGACACGTCTCGGGCGCGTTCGGCGGGCCGGTCCTCCAGATCTTCTCCGGACTGGCGCTGGCGACCCTGTTCTGGTGGTGGACCATGAGGATCCTGCTCGGAAAGGGCATCGGCTGGCGTGCGCTCCTCCCGTCCGCGCTGGCGACGAGCGTGTGCTGGGTGGGCCTGGGCGTGTTCTCGTCCCACTTCTTCTCCGACCAGATCGTCGCCAACCGGGCGAGCTACGGACCCATCGGCGTCGTCATGGTGATCATGTCCTGGCTGGTCGCGGTCGGAGTCGTCGTCCACCTCGGCTCAGTCCTGGGCCGCCTCTACACCGAACACCGCGCACGCCCCACTGACCAGCGACACTGATCATCACTGGGCGACGCCGCGGGCGCGCCCGGCCGGCCCTCCGTGACGTGGTCGGCCCACCAGCGGATCCGCTCGCCGACCAGTTCGTCGATGAGCGCGTCCAGGGTGGGGAAGCGGCGATAGATCGTGCCGACGCCGATCCCCGCGGCCTTGGCGATCTGTTCCAGAGTGAGGCGCATGCCCTGCTCGGCGAACATCCCGGCCGCCGTGTCCAGGATCGCCCGCCGGTTCCGCTCCGCATCGGAGATGCCCATGACGACGATGAAGACAAGGGGACCCTTCATGCCTCGGGCAGCCCTCTACCGCGAGTACGGCGACAGCGGCGTCCTCGAGATCACCGACGTCCCGATGCCCGAGCCCGGCCCGGGCATGGTGCGCGTCAAGGTCGTCTACTCCAGCGTCAACCCGGTCGACTCCAAGTTCCGTGCCGGAACGCTCAGCGACGGCACCCCGCTCGCCGGACCGACCATCACCGGCATGGACGTCGCCGGGACCGTCGACGCGATCGGCGAGCACGTCACCGGCCTCGTCGTGGGTGACCGGGTCGCGGGCCTGGCACCGGGCGGCGCCGCCGCCGAGTACGCGGTCACCTACGTGGCCGCCCTGGTCAAGGTGCCTGACAACGTCGACCTGAAGGTGGCCGCCACCATCGGCGTCGGCGGGAGCACCGCCGTGCGCGCCCTCGGGCTCGCAGGTGTCGAGGAGGGGCAGCTGATCTTCGTGGACGGCGCCGCCGGCGGAGTCGGCACGTTCCTCACCCAGCTCGCCGTCGCCCGCCGCGTCCGGGTCATCGGCACCGCGTCCGCGGCCAACCAGGAGCACCTCGCCTCGCTCGGCGCGACCCCGATCGACTACGCCGGTGATTGGGAGACCGCAGCCCGCGAGGCCGCGGGCGGCCGCATGTTCGACGCCGCGTTCGATCTCGTCACCGGGGGGAAGGCCGAGGCGCTGCGCCGCCTGGTCGGCGCCGATGACAAGGTCATCACGCTCCTCGACCCCGAGGTCGGGCAGCGCGGCGGCATCATCGTGACGGGCATCGAGCCCGGCTTCGAGAACGCCCTCCAGGAAGTCATCGACGCCGTCGCCGCAGGCAAGGTCACCATCCCGATCGCGCAGACCCTCCCGCTGTCCGAGATCGCCCGGGCACAGGACCTCTCCGCCGCCGGCCACGTGCGCGGAAAGCTCGTCATCTCGATCGCCGGCTGAACTGCGCCTCGTGGGAAGGAGATGGCGGATGCGCTGCTCGCAGGGCGTGGGTTACCGTGGATGCATGTCCACGCCCCGAGTTTCCTAGCTGAAGGACCCGCTTCCACACCAGAAGTGTGTCCCTCGGCTTTCTCGGAGTGTTATCTCATGATCACCGTTCGCGGTGTCGAGCTGCGTGCGGGCGCCCGCCTGCTGCTCTGCGACATCTCCTTCTCCGTCTCTCCCGGCGACCGCGTCGGCCTGGTCGGCCGCAACGGCGCGGGCAAGACCACCTTGATGACCGCCCTCGCCGGGCGGGCCAGGCCTTCCGCCGGGACGATCACGCACACCGGTCCGGTCGGCCTGCTGGCCCAAGACTCCCGCACGGCCGACCCGGCCGTCACCGTGACCGACCGGATCCTGTCCGCCCGCGGCTTGGACCGGGCCCTGCGCGCGATGCGCGCGGCCGAGACCGCCATGGCCGACGCCGCCGGGCCCGCCGCGCTGGAACGGGCGATGAACGCCTACGCCCGCGCCGAGACCGCCCTGCAGGCCGGCGGCGGGTACGCGGCCGAGGCCGAGGCCGCCCGGGTCGCGGCCGGTCTCGGGCTGCCCGAACGCGTGCTGGGCGAACCGGTCGGCGCGCTGTCCGGCGGCCAGAAGCGCCGGGTGGAACTCGCCCGCATCCTGTTCGCCGGACACGGCGGCACGCTGCTGCTCGACGAGCCGACCAACCACCTGGACGCCGACTCCGTCGCCTGGCTGCGCACCTTCCTCCAGAGCCACCAGGGCGGCCTGGTGGTGATCAGCCACGACACCGCGCTGCTCGCCGACGTGGTCAACCGTGTCTTCCACCTCGACCCGCAGCGCGCCACCATCGACATCCACAACACCGGCTGGAAGACCTATCTCACCCAGCGGGAGACCGACGATCGCCGCCGAGCACGCGAGCGGGTCAACGCCGAACGCAAGGCGACGGCCCTGCACGCGCAAGCCGACAAAATGAAGGCGCGGTCGGCTACCGCCGTCATGGCCAGGAGCATGGCCCGTCGGGCGGACCGGATGCTGGCGGAGCTGGAGCCGGCCCGCCGCGCGGAGAAGGTCGCCAGGATCCGGCTGCCCGAGCCCGCCGCATGCGGGCGGATGCCGCTCGGCGCCGTCAGCCTGTCCAAGTCCTACGGCGCCCACCAGGTACTGGACCGCGTGGACCTGGCCGTCGACCGGGGCAGCCGCCTGCTCGTCCTCGGCCTCAACGGTGCGGGCAAGACCACCTTGCTGCGCCTCCTGGCCGGCCAGGAACCGCCGGACGCCGGGCGGGTGGTGCACGGACACGGCCTGCGGCTGGGGTACTTCGCCCAGGAACACGACACCCTCCGTGCCGAGCGCACCGTATTGGAGAACCTGCGCGCCGCCGCCCCGCAACTCACCGACGGTGAAGCCCGGAGTGTGCTGGGCGCGTTCCTGTTCTCCGGCGACGACGCGGACAAACCCGCCGGAGTCCTCTCGGGCGGCGAGAAGACCCGCCTGGCCCTGGCCGGCCTGGTCCACTCCGGCGCCAACGTCCTGCTGCTGGACGAGCCGACCAACAACCTCGACCCCGCCTCCCGCACCGAGGTCCTGGCCGCGGTCGGCTCCTACCCCGGCGCGATCGTGATGGTCACCCACGACGAGGACGCCATCGACGCCTTGCGCCCCGACCGCGTCCTGCTGCTGCCGGACGCGGACGAGGATTTGTGGAACGAGGACTACCGGGACCTGGTCTCCCTCGCCTGACCACGACCGCACGGCCCGTTCCGCACCGGCCCGGTGGTGGCACAGCCGATCGAGGGCTGCGCCACCACCGCCGTGACCGCCGGACCCGGACCGTGCCGGCCGGGCGGTCACACGACCGACTTGTGAGCGTGCGGGTGCGGACGTCGCACGGCTCGTTCTCAAGTGCCGGCGATCCAGCTTCCGTGCAACCCGAGCGGGATCCGGCTCGGCAGGTGGATCTGGGCGATCGGCTTCCCGGTGAAGTCCTGCGCCGAAAGGATCACCAGGTCCGAGGCGTTCCGGTCGGGATTGTGGACGTAGCACAGGACGTAGCCGTCGTCCTCGGCGCGGGCGCCGGCACCCGGGACGAAGACCGCCTCGCTCGCGCTCGCGTGCCGCGGGAACCGGTGGAACTGCGATCGTCCGGTGGCCAGGTCGTGCTTGACCAGGCCGTTGCTGAACGCCGAGTCGGGGGTCGAGCCGTGCCCGTAGGACTTCAGGAAGTCGGCGGTCGCGGCGGTGTAGCCGTACCGGTGCTTGCGGCTGACCCGCGCGTCCGGAACCCGGGGGAACTCCTGCGGCCGGTCATCGAGCTGGGTCCGGCGGACGACGCCGCGCGCCCGGTCGATCGTCCAGCGCACCAGCGCGGGCGGCGCGCTGGTCGACAGCCGGTCGGCGCTGAACGGCGCGGGGAACTCCACGAAGTCGACCACGATGTCGCCGCCGTCGTCGTAGGAGTTGAGCGTGTGCGAGATGTAGGAGGGAGGCACCGTGATCCAGGTGACCGCTCCTCCGGCGCGAGGGAAGTATCCGACCCGGTTGGGGCGCTTGGTGTCCCAGACCCAGGGGATCTTCTGGCCGTGCTTCATGGCGTCCAGGTCGAACATGATCGGCTGGTCGTAGAGGACGACGTATTTCTGGGTGAGGGCGAAGTCGTGCATCAGGATCGTCCCGCCCATGGGGATCTTGCGGGTCGACGTCACCTTGCCGGCCGCGCTGATCACGACGTACTGGACGTAGTCGGTGCTCTCGTCGTAGCTCACCGAGTGCAGTTCACCGGTGCCCGGGTCGAGCTTGGTGTGGGCCGACATGGTTCCGGCCCATGTGCCGTCGAAGTCGCACGGTCCGACGGTGTAGAGCTCATCGGTGAGTTCCTGCGGACGGGCGGTGCCCTCTTGTAGCGCGAGGGTCTTGCCGCGGAATCCGATCACGTTGACGTTCGACGCGAAGTCGGTTTCGGCAGGGACCCCGCGTACCGGCTCGCCGAGTTTCTCGGCGGTGCCCTTCGCGCGGACCCAGCGGCTGCGATACCACTCGGCCTTGCCGTCGCGGAGCTGGACGCCGTGGACCATTCCGTCGCCGACCAGCCAGTGGTGGGCGAGCGGGTCCTCCAGTCCGAGCACGTTGGGGCCGTTGCGCAGCAGGCGGCCGGTCAGCTCCTTGGGGATCATGCCGGTGACCGTCAGGTCGAACTCGGTCACCTCGAAGTGGACCGGCGTGAACGCGCCTTCGAGAAAGGGGTTTCCGCTGTCGCGTTTGCGCGGGGTGGCCTGGGCCGCCATGGCCGGTGCCCTGCCGATCGCGGCGGCTCCGAGTGCGGTGCCGGCGGCGAGGCCGGCGGTCAGCGCGCGGCGGCGGGACATCTTCTGGGACATCGTTCACCTCCAAGGTGACGAGACAAGACGTCTCGTTCCTGTGAACGGTAGGCCCGGGGTGGCCCTCCGTCAAGACGAGTCGTCTCGTTTCGTGTAGAATCCCTGGTCATGACCACCGAACCGGCGAATCCGCGTTACCGGAGCGAGCGCTCCCACAAGGCGATCCTCGACGCCGCGCTGAAGCTGTGCCTGGAGCAGGGGTTCGCCAGGACGAGCGTCGACGCGATCGCGAAGGAAGCCGGGGTCGGCAAGCAGACGATCTACCGGTGGTGGCCGTCCAAGGCCGCGGTGCTGGTCGAGGCGATCGACCGGCAGAGCGCGCCGTCCATCGAGTTCCCCGACACCGGCGACATCTACGCCGACCTGCGCGACCAGATGGTCGCCGTCGCGAAGTACTTCCAGACGACGCAGTCCTCGACATACCGGGAGGTCATCGGTGCTGCGCAGTCCGACCCGGCGGCGGCGCAGGCCATCCTGGACACGCTGGTCAATCCCCGTGTCCAGGGCTGTCGGCGCCGGCTGGAACGAGCGCAGCAGCAGGGTCAGATCCGGACCGACGCCGTGCTGGACGATGTCGTCGAACTCATCTACGCCCCGCTCTACTACCGCCTGCTCCTGGGAGCCCGTCCGAACACGCCCAGCCAGGTCGAAGACATCCTGAACCTGGTGTTCGACGGAATCCGCCCCCAGACCCCGAACCCCCCGTCCACCGACGACTGACGGCCGGGTTGCAGGCCGTGGCGGCGGGGATGGCGCCGTTGCCGCCGACGAACAGGTTGCTGAAACCCCACGGATTCCGAAGCCAGGTCTTCCCTCGGCTCCTGCCGCGCTGCGGACGGCGTCTGATACCTGGACAGGAGCACCCCAGCACCCGCCGACAGGAGTTCGAGTTCCTGCTCCATCGCGGGAGGATCGTCCGGCGCGCCGGTTCACTCCAGGGCGGACCAGAAGGCTCGGAGGGAGGCGGCGAAGGTCTGGGGTGCGTCAAGGTTGGCGAGATGGCCTGCCGCGGGGATCTCCCGGATTTGCGGGTGGACGAGGCCCGTGGCGATGCGCTCGGCGCAGGAGCGGGGTGTTCTGGTGTCGTGCCGGCCGACCAGGAGCAGGACCGGGCAGCCGATGTCCGGCAGGACGGGCCGCAGGTCGGTGGCGAAGCAGCGGCGGGCGGCCGTCGCGTACGCCTCCAGCGGTGTGCCGGCGAGGACGTCGCGCAGCCGCGGGCCGTCGGACCGGCGGGCCCTCGGGGCGAGCGTCTCGGTGACGTAGGCGTCGGCGAACCGGTTCATCCCCAGGCCGGACGCGCGCTGGACGGTCGCGGCCAGCTTCGCGGCGCGCTCCGGCTCGTCCAGGGACGCGAAGGAGCCCGCCGCCGTCACCGACCGCACGCGGTCCGGGGCGCGCGCGGCCAGGGCGAGCGCCTCGTTACCGCCGAGCGATACGCCGACGACGTGCGCGCCGGCGGCTCCGGCGTCGTCGAGGAGCCCGGCGAGTTCGGCGCCGGTGTCCTCGGCGGAGGGGGACCGGCCGTGACCGGGCAGGTCGGCTGCGATCACGCGCCGGTCGGCGGCCAGGAACGGCAGGCAGGAGCGCCACATCGAGTGGTCGAGCCCGAGGCTGTGCAGCAGCAGGACGGGAGGCAGGCCGGAGGCCGGGCCGGTGACCTCGGCGAACAGGCGGGACCTCATCGCGCGGCCGCCTCGCGGTGGCCGAGGTCCGCGGAGATCCGGGCGGCCGCCGCCGTGACGGCCGCGGCCAGCTCGCGTCGGCGGTCCGCGCCGAACCGGGACTCGGGCACGCAGCAGCCGACCGCGGCGACCGGGGCGCCGGTGTAGTCGCGGATGACGGCGCCGGCGCCGCACACGCCGGGGCGCCACGACGATTCGTTGATCGCGTATCCCCGTTCGCGCACGCGGCGCAGTTCGCGCGCCAGGTCGTCGGGGTCGGTGATGGTGTGTTCGGTGTAGGCCCGCAGCCCGGTTTCCGCGACGCGCGCGAGCTCGTCGGGCGGCTGATGGGCGAGCAGTGCGCGGCCCGGTGCGACGCAGTGCGCGGGGGCGCGGGCCCCGACCCGGGACTGGGGGGCCACCGGCAGCCGCGAGTCCAGCTTGGCGAGGTAGACGACGTCGCCCAGGTCGTAGACGCACAGGTGGACGACCTCGCCGGTGCGCGCGTTCAGCTCCTCCAGGTGCGGCCGGGCGATGTCGCCCAGCCGGAGTCCGGCGAGGACGGTCATGCCCAGTTCCGCGCAGCGAAGGCCGGGCCGGTAGGCGCCCGTCCGGGCGTCCTGCTCGGCGTAGCCGCGGGCCACCAGCGTGGCGAGCAGCCGATGCGTGGTCGCCTTCGACCGCCCGGTTTCCGCGGCGATCTGGCCGAGCATCCGAGGGCCTCCCGCCGCCAGGAGCTCCAGCACGTCGAAGGCGTGGGCGACGGCCTGGACGGGCGGCTCGTCGGTGGGGTTGCGTGACACCATGCCAGGGACGCTAGCGGAATCTCGTTTCACCTTTCAAGATCTTGCGGAACGGCATTTCAGTTCCCTATCTTCCCCGCATGGACCCGATCGAACGACGCCTGTCCGAGCTCGGAGCGGCGCTGCCGGCCCCGATCGCCGCGCCCCCGGGCGTCGCGCTGCAGCTCCGGTTCGTCACGGTGGCCGGCTCCTTGGCGTACCTGTCCGGGCACGGCCCGGCCGACGGCCCGCGCCGGCTGGCCCGCGGCAAGGTCGGCGCCGACCTGACCGTCGACGAAGGCAGGACGGCGGCCCGCCAGTGCGCCCTCGCGGCCCTGGCCACCCTCAAACGCGAGTTCGGCGAGCTGACGCGCGTACGCCGATGGATCAAGGTGACCGGATACGTCAACTGCACGCCCGGCTTCGAGCGGACACCGGCCGTGGTCAACGGTTTCAGCGACCTGATCACCGACCTGTGGGGAGACGCCGGACGCCACGCGCGCTCGGCGATCGGCGTGTGCGCCCTTCCGTTCGCGGTACCGGTCGAGGTCGAGGCGGTCGTGGAGATCGCCTGACACCCGACCCCCGGCTCATGCCATGCCGGATGGACACGGCCGGCCGCGATCTGCCGACGGCCGTCCTTCGAGGCAGCTCAGGGCCGCGAGCGTGTCGGGTCGGTCGGCCGGTTCATAGACCCGGTCGGATCAGCCGGCTCGAGCGTCACATCGAAGCGCCGATCCCGGCTCGTCCCATCGACGGCCAAGACGCTCACCGTGCCGACCCCGGCTGTGCGCAAGCCGGGCCGCCATGGGGGCTACGCAATTACACGCGGGAGCGGTTGATGTCGCTGGTGAGAGGGAGTAGGCGCAGCCGGGCCTTGACCGTGCTTAGTGGCCGTTGGGAAGGCGAGGCGGGTCACCTTCGCCCAGTGCCGGGCGACTTGGCGGGGGAGTGAGGCGGAATGGTAGGGAAGGCCGTAGCGGTCGCACACGTCCCGGATGCGGGGAGCGATCCGGGCCAGCCGGTTGCTGGGCATGTCGGGGAACAGGTGGTGCTCGATCTGGTGGGACAGATTGCCGGTGAGCAGGTGCAGGATCGGACCGCCGCTGATGTCGGCGGAGCCGAGCAACTGCCGCATGTACCACTGCCCGCGCGTCTCTGCGGTCAGGGTCTCCTCGGGGAAGACGGCCACGTCGCCCGGGAAATGGCCGCAGAAGATGATGGTGTGCACCCAGATATTGCGCAGGATGTTGGCGGCCAGGTCGGCGGTCAGCACACGGCGGGCGTTGTGTCGTCCCGACAGGGCGCCCAGCAGGGGAAAGGCGACGTAGTCCTTGACGGCCTGGCGTGCGGTTTTGCGGCCGATGTCGGCGAGGCTCGCAAGGAGTTCTTCTTTGGTCTTCTCGCCTGATTCGGCTTGGGCGCCGAGGTCGTAGAGGGCGTTGCCGAGTTCGAATTGGGTGGCGAACAGCAGGTTGTAGAACGGTTGGGCGAGGTAGTAGGGGCGCCAGGGCTGGCCGGCGTTGACACGCAGGATCGTGTAGCCGATGTCGCGGTCTTTGCCCAGGACGTTGGTGTAGGTGTGGTGGAGCACGTTGTGGGCGTGTTTCCACTGGTCGGCGGGGCAGGCGTTGTCCCATTCCCAGGTGGTGGAGTGGATCTTGGGGTCGTGCATCCAGTCCCACTGGCCGTGCATGACGTTGTGGCCGATCTCCATGTTCTCCAGGATCTTGGCCAGGGTCAGGCATGCCGTGCCGCTCCACCAGGCCCACCGCCGGGACGCGGCGAACAGCAGCACCCGCCCGGCCACCTCCAGTGTGCGCTGCCCGGCGATGACGCGCCGGATGTAGCGGGCGTCGGCCTCGCCCAGGTCGTGCATCACCTCCTGTCGCAGCGCGTCGAGTTCGTCGGCGAGCCGGCGCAGGTCGTCCTCGGACAGGTGCGCGGCCGCAGGGACGACGGGTGGCGGCGCGACACCGCGGGTGGCGACGGACATGGGTGTTCCGTTCTGTGTCGGGGGATGCGGGAGGGCGTCGGAGCCCCGGGGCGACGACAGGGGCCGGAGCGGCCCCGGGGCTTCGATGGGTCTCAGCAGCCGTTGGTGAAGGGCTTGCCGGCGAACCGGTCGGTGAAGAAGTTCAGGACGTCTCCGGCGGCGCCGAACATGGTGGTGGCATGTTCGGTGGGGTAGGAGATCTTGTACTGGTTCTGGATGCCGTTCTGGCAGTAGGTCTTGTGGAGCTGGTCCATCGGCTCGTGCGGGAGGATCTCCTCCAGCCAGCCGCGGTACAGGAACATCGGGAAGCCGACCTTGTACTTGGCCGAGGAGTTCGGGCCGCCGGTGTCGACGCCGAGGTTGAGGCCGTCGGCGATCTGGCCCCACGTCGTGCCGTCCGGGCCCTTGATCGCGTAGAGCTGGTCCAGGGTCAGGTGGTCGGTGGTGAAGTTCTCGACCTTCTGCCCGGCGAACACTGCCAGGGTGCCGAACAGGCAGTTGTTCTTGACGTCCTTCTCGGCTTGGCGTCCTGCGTCGTTGAGGTACTGGTCGAAGGGCATCTCGGGGTACTGGTACTTCAGGCCGATGAGGGTGTCGGCGAGGAACCCGGCGAAGAAACTGCCGTTCAGCTGCTTGGCGGCGGCCTTGAGGTCGGCGGGGATGCCGCCGGAGGCGTCGCCGACGACGTCGAGGTCGGGGGCGTAGGAGGCGGCGAGCTGGGCGGCCCAGGCGGAGGTGTTGGCGCCTTCGGAGTATCCGTCGATGCCGACCTTGCCGTCGGCGGTCAGTCCGCTGCCGGGGATCTTGCGGGCGGCGCGGACGATGTCCAGGGTGGCGGGCCCGTTGGCCTTCCCGTTGACGTAGGGATGGGTCTGCCCGTCGAGGTAGCCCTCGCCGTCGGTCGCGGCCAGCGCCCAGCCCTGGTTGAGGAATCCGGACAGGTTGGGCGCCTCGTACTGGTCCTGGAACCCGGTGGTCATCTGCTTGGACAGCGAGCAGGACGCCCCCGTCCCGTGCGTGAACGGCGCGTAGGCGATGGTCGGCCGGGATCCGCCCTTGCTCCAGGCCGCGTCCGGGACCGCGACGGTGCCCGACGCGGCGACCTTGTTCCCCTTGGCATCGGTGGTGACGTACTGGACCTTCCAGGCGTGGACCGCGGGAAGGTTCGGCACGAAGGCCAGGGTGGCGGGGGCGCAGGCCAGGATGTCGCCGGGGTTGCCGGTGACCGTCGCGGGGGGCTTGTAGATGTCGGCGTCACTCGCGGTGCAGCCCGCCGTGTCCGCCGCCGCAGGCCCGGCGGACACGACCGCGGTGACCACGGTCGCAGCGCCTAGACTCAGTGCGGCGAGCACACTGGTGATCTTCACGTGCTCCTCCTCGGGGGCATCGGAGACGGGAACGTTTCCGATATGCGGAACGTCAATGTCCCAGATGGGGACAAGCGGAACCCAGACACTCGAGGACGAAAAAGCGGTGACGACTCCCAAGCCCGTTAACAAGCGCCGGTACCGCGGCATGGACGGCGACGAACGGGAATCCGCACGCCGTGAACGGCTGCTCGAAGCCGGGCTGGACCTCTTCGGCACCGTCGGCTACGCGGCCAGCACCGTCGAGGACCTCTGCCGCCGCGCCGGCCTGGCCAAGAAGTTCTTCTACGAGTCCTTCTCCGACCGCGAAAGCCTGATCCTGACCATCTACGACGTCCAGATCACCCGCGCCCAGGAATCGGTCCTGCGCGCCCTCGCCGACGCCGGCCCCACCGTCCCGGACCAGGCCGCGGCCGGCATCTCGGCGTTCATCAACACCGTGGGCGCGGACCCGCGCGTCGCCCGTTTGCTCTTCCGAGAGATCATCCGCTGCGCCACCCCCGCCACCGAGGAGCGCTACCAGCGGGCCAAACGCGACTTCGCCGGATTCATCGCCGGCACCCTCACCCGGATCGAGGGCATCCCCCACACCCCGCGCATCCAGATGGGCACCACGCAGATCATCGGGTCCATCAACGAACTCATGACCGACCAGGTACTAGGCCACCTCGACGCCACCCTCGACGAGATCATCGAGATCACTCTCACCCAGGTCGATCTCTTCTATCACCAGTACATGCGCGAGCTCGCCGAAGCCCAACACAGCTGAAGCAGTAAGACCGCGGAAAGGCGAGTCCAGGGAAAGCCGTTCCTGCATGGCGATGGTGGAGTTGACTGCGCATGGCGCGGTCGGCGGCGCGCAGTGCATCCACAGGGGGTCCCTCACGGGCAGTGCTTCACGGCCGGCCAGCAGGGCCGCTTGTGCGGCTCGAGTGAACTTTTCGGGGTGGTGCTGTAAATCCGGCCGTCCGTCCGGGATTTCGTCACGACAACCGATCCCGACGGGAGGTCTTCGTGGATGAACGCGGAACACGCTTCACCCGGCTGTACGACGAGTACCACCGGCGTGTGCTGGCGTACGCGCTGACGCACGCCGAACCGCACACGGCGGAGGACATCGCTGGGGAGACGTTCCTGATCGCCTGGCGGCGGCTGGACGAGGTGCGCGACCCGGCGCTGCCATGGCTGCTGGCCGTGGCTCGCAATCTGCTGCACAAGCAGCGTGACCGGGGGCGGCGGGGCCGCGACCTCGCCGCGCGGGTCAGGGCGCTCACCTCGCACGGCGACCTGGCCGCGTGGGACGTCGCCGAGCACGTCGTGGAGCGCGAGACCGTGCTCGCGGCGGTCGCGGCGCTGCCCGAACGCGACCTGGAGGTGCTGGCACTGGTCAACTGGCACGGGCTGGACACCCGCGAGGCCGCGCGGGTGATGCGCTGCTCGGGGCCGGCGTTCGCGGTGCGGCTGCACCGCGCCCGCAGGCGTCTGGCCCGTGCGCTGGAGGCGGCGGGCGACACCCCCTGCGCGGGGGACGCTGCGGACGGCTCCGCCCGCGCGTCCCGTCCCGCCGCCGCGCCCGTCGCGGGGAAGGCGGCCCGATGAGCTCCGGAGAGAAGAGGACGATGAAGGACGTCGACACCACGTTCCGGGCGCTGCGGCCCGCCGCGCTCGACGAGCTGGCCGGGGAGGCGCACGAGCGCCGCCGCGACGCCGAGGTGGAACGGATCATGCGCACGTCCGCCGAGCCGCGGACCGTCCCGCGCGCGGTGACGCGGCCGGGCAGGCGCCCGCTGCTTCTCGCGGCCGGTGTCGCGGCCGCGGCGGTGGTCGCCGGGGGAGGCGCCGTCGCCGTCACCGGAGGCGGGGACGGCCCCGCGAGACGGCACACGCCCGTCACGCAGCCGTCGCCGGTCGATGCGCGCACATTCCTGCTCGCCAGCGCGAAAGCGGCCGAGCGCGCCCCGGTCAAGCCGGGCCGCTACTGGTACGAGCGCATCCAGACCCGTGTCGTGCACGAGTACGAGCACGACCTGCCGGGCCACACGCTCCCGCGCCCGAGCCCCGGCTCCCGAAAGGGCCGGCCGAAGCTGGAGAGGCTTCCGTACACGTTCGTGACGACGGGTCGCCAGGAGAGCTGGACGGCGAGGTCGGCGCACGATCGCACCCGGACGATCACCGGGATCGGTGTGCGGGCGAGCTTCCCGACGCCGCGGGACCAGGCGCAGTGGCGCCGCGCCGGGGCGCCGGAGCTGCTGTCCAAGGAGGACCGGACCAGGTCGGTGAACACCTACGACATGCCGGTCCGGTACCAGATCGGGAACGCCCAGGTGTCGATGGACGAGCTGCGCCGGCTGCCGGTCGACGCGGCGGTCCTCGGCCGCGAGCTGCGCCGCCGGTACGAGGCGGACATGCGAAAGTCGGGCGGCGCGGCGAACGTCGACCCGTACCCGTACTACATCTGGATGACCGCGCAGGACCTGCTGGCTGGCCCGATCACGCCCGGGACCAAGGCGGCGCTCTACCGGGTGCTGGCCGGGCAGCAGGGGATCCGTTCGGACGGCCCGGTCGCCGATCCGGTCGGCCGCCGGGGCGTGGCGGTCTCGATGGGCGGCCTGGGGGGCCGCATCCGGCTGGTCATCGACCCGAAGACGGCCGAGTTGCTCGCCTACGAGTCCTTCGTGGGCGCGGACGGCGTCCCGGGGCTGTCGGAGACCTACGAGCAGACGGGCTGGGTGGACGCGCTGGACGAACGGCCCTGACCGCGGAACCACCGCAGATTGGGCGAAGGTCACCGAACGGGCGGCGTTCCTGGGCCGGCTTCCCCCATGAGCGCCGCCCGCCGCGCGGCTGTCGTTCGCCGAGTCGCGGCCGTCGCGGCGCTCCTCACGCCGGCGTTGGAAGCCGCTGCGTGAGAAGCTCAACGGCCACCCCGTCCCGGACCTGCGCCGTGCGGGGCGGCAGGCCGAGGGCCTTGCCGCGGCGCGTTCTGCCCGTGGTCGCGTAGGGGACCGACCGACAGGCCGCGGTCGCGTATCCCTTCCAAGAGCGGCGGCAGCGCGTCGAGCGTGTTCCTCCACGAGTCGGGTGCTGAGGTGCAGTCGGAGTCGTGGAGGAGCACGGTCCCTCCACCGCCGAGGTCGCGCGTGAGGGTCGCGAGGATGGAGGCGGGGGTCGCCGCGCGCGTCCAGTCCCGGCCCCAGTTCGTCCAGAGCACCGGCGTGAGGCCCAGGCGGCGGGCCGCCCGCAAGGCCGAGGAGCTCAGCACACCGTAGGGGGGCCGGTACCATCGCGGCACCGTCCCGGTGACCTGGACGATCGACTCCATCGCCCGGGCCATATCGTCGTACGTCGCGGCGGGCCCACGCAGCAGCATGCAGCGGTGCTCCCATCCGTGGACGGCGATCTCGTGTCCGGACTCGGCGAGTTCCCGGCCCAGGTCCGGGGCGGCCTTGAGCATCCGGCCGAGCAGGAAGAAGGTGGCCTTCACCTCGTGCTCCCGCAAGGCGGCCAGGAACGCCGGCGTCGAGCGCGGGTCCGGACCGTCGTCGAACGTGAGCGCCACATGGCCGGGCTCGCCGACGCCGGCCAGCCCGGGGAACAGCTGCCGGCGCAGCGGCCCGATCGACGTGACGGCCGGCGCGGCATACGCGGTGCCGAGGACGGCTGCCGCCGTCACGGCGAGGCGCGTGGCGCTCATCGAGACGCCTCCACCATCTCGGGCGCGGGCCGGCCGGTGGCCGCGGAGTCTCGTCTGGTCGCCAGGGCGGCGACGATCGCCGCCGGGTCGGCGGCTCCGGTGGACCCCATGGCGCGGGGTGCCGTCAGCGCCGTGAACAACGCCTCGGGCAGCTCGTCGGGTCTGCGTGCCCACGGCGCCCACCCGGACTCCTCCAAAGCGGCGGCGTTGGTCCTGCCGTGTCCCGGAAGGCAGCGGTAGCTGATGACGGGCAGGCCGGACGCCAGCGCCTCGAGGGAGCTGAGGCCGCCGGCGTTCTGAACCACGAGGTCACAGGCGCGCATCAACGCCGGCATGTCCTCGACCCAGCCGAGCGTGACGCCGACGCCGGAGCGGGCGAGCGTCTCCCGCAGCGCGGTGTTGCGCCCGCACACGACGACCGGCGTGACCAGCCGGGACGCGGCCACGTCCCGTACGGTGGCCGCCACGTCCCCGGAACCCCACGCCCCCGCGACCACCAGGGCCAGGCGGTCGTCGTCCGGCAGGCCGAAGTGCAGCCGTGCCAGCTGCCGTTCGAGGACGGACGAGACGGGCCGGAACCCGGGTCGTACGGCGGGCGAGCACACCCGGACGTCGGCCGCGCCGAGCCGTCGCGCCTGCGCCGCCGCCGTCGGGTGCAGCGCCAGGTGGGCGTCGGCCCCTTCGGCGATCCACAGGGGGTGTACGGACATGTCGGTGAGGTAGGTGACGACCGGGACCCGGAGCGCGCCGCGCCGCCGCAGCCGGCCCAGCGCCTGGCTCGCGAGGGGGTAGGTCGACACGACGACGTCGGAGCCCGCCGCCGTACGGGCGAGGCGACGGGCGGCCAGCCCGCTCAGGGCACGTGCCGCCGCCGCGAGCTTCCGGCGCCGGTCCAGCGCGCTGAACAACCGCTCCCAGCTCTCCGGGGCGGCCCGCAGTTGCAGCGCGTACGTCTGCCGCAGGAGGCGGCCGAGCGAGGCCGGGAGGAGGTCGAGAAAGTCGTGGCGGCCGACGGTGAATCCGGCTTCGCCGAGCCGGCGGGCCAGCTCGCTCGCCGCGCCGTCGTGCCCGGCGCCGACGCTCGCCGACACGATCGTGACGTGCCGTCTGGTGCCGGGGTGGATCAAGGAGGGGTTCACGACCTGGTGCTTTCTATTTCGACGCGATGGAACTCGGCCGTCGCCGGCCGGATGGGGGATCGGGGAAGGGAACGCTCGCCGCCGCGCGTTCCGCGTCGGCGGCGACCGTCACGACCGGGGGCCGCGCCGGATGCGCAGGCGGCCGCACGAGGTGCCGCGGTGCTCGACGCCGACGGTGGTGAACCGCCCGTACGCGATGGCCAGCCAGCAGAACCCGCCGACCGCGATCACCTCTGCGCGCTGCTTCCGGCCGGCCCATCGGCCGCCGGTGAACAGCACCACCGGGAGGGACGAATCGGCCGGCAGCCGGCCCCAGGCGATGGCGCACGGGCGTCCGAAGGAGACGCCGCGCCGGGCGCCTCGCAGCATCTCCGGCGCCACCGATGACCGCACGACGACGTCGACCAGGGTCTCTGCCTCGTACATCTCCAGCGCGGGCCGCTCCGTAGCGGCCTGGCCGAGCCGAATCGCCCACGGGGTGCCGGTCAGGCACTGCTCGACGGGCGCCGCGCTGGTGGCCATGTGGTGATCTCCTTCCGTGCCCGCCTCATCGGGCACGGGATCAGCGTCGTCGTTCCGGGAGCGGAGAACAGTAACGCGGCCATCCGACTTCGGGTGGCACTAGATTCACCATTGGCCATCCCGCCTGCCCTACCGCGGTCGCATCGCCAAGGCCGTCCACACCCTGCAGCTCCGCAAGACCACGTAACGCCGGAAGAAGCTCAGCGTTGTCGGCCGGATATAGGGGGCACTGGAACGGCTACTCGTCGGGCGACGGGGACGATCTCCGAGGTTGTGACGCAGGCACTTAGCGCGCGTGCCGTGTCAGCTCGTCCAGGTGGCGCGCGACGATCAGCCGCGCCTTGTCGGGCGTGAGGGCGTCGGGCCGCATGGCGATGTGCACCGCGAGGCCGTCGAGCAGCGCGTGGAGGCGGTCGGTCTCGAGTTCCACGTCCAGGCCCACCACCTCTCCGGCGAGCCCGTCGACCAGCCGGCGGCACCCGCCCCGCAGGACGTCGTAGCCTTGGTCATGAACGGTCCGCAGTTCGGGGTCCACCTGCGCGCGCGCCGTGAAGGCCAGCCACACCTCGTTCTCGGCGGCGCGTTCCGGGTCCAGCGGCAGCAGTTCCAGCAGGACGCGCTCGGCGCGGCGGCGCGGATCGGGTTCCGACGGCAGCGCCGCGATCCGCGCCTCGATCCGTTCGATGACCGCACGCAGGGTGAAGGACAGCAGCTCCGCCTGGGACGCGAAGTAGTGCCGCAGCGACCCCATCGACAGGCCGGCCTCCTGCGCCACGTTGCGGACCGAGGCCGCCGACAGACCGTCGCGCCGGACGACCCGCCACACCGCCTCCACCACATCGGCCCTGCGCTGTTCGGGATCCACTTTCGCCATCTCCCCTTCCTAGCACACGCGTGCTACTTTGTGACTAGCACGACTGTGCTACTCAAAGGAGGAAGAGCATGGCTCGTCTCCCCGCGGGCTCGCGCCCGGCCCGCATCACGCTCGCCATCACCGCCGCCATCGCCGTGCCGGCCGGTGCCGCCCTCACCATCGGTGGCGCGCTCCAGGCGGGCTCCGGCGGCCGCTTCGGCACCGCCGAGCACCGCTTCACCACGCCGACCGCGGCCCTGAAGACCGACGAGATCGATGTCGGCGCGGACACGGCCCGTCCGGCGGATCCCGATCCCGACGTGGGCGAACTGGCGCATGTCCGGATCGTGGTGCGCCCCGCCGACCCGCGCACCCGGCTGTTCGTCGGCATCGGACCGAAGCGTGAGGTCGAGGCCTACCTGCGCGCCGTCGCGCACGACGAGTTCGCCTCCGCGGAGCTCTCTCCGTTCCGGGCGGCCTTCACCCGGCACCCGGGCGCCGCCCGCGCGGCATCCGCACCCGCGCACCAGCCGTTCTGGGTAGCGGCGTCCTCGGGACCAGGCGTCCGGACGCTGAACTGGAACAAGACACACGGCGCCTGGTCCGTAGCAGTGATGCGCCTGGACGGATCGCCCGGCCTCGACGTCCACGCCTCCGTCGGCCTCCGCTTCGCCTTCCTCCTTCCGTCCGGTCTGACCCTCCTCGCCGCAGGAGCACTGATGCTCCTCTACATCCGCCTATCCCGCCGCACACCCCACCAGCCGCCCAGCGCCCCGACCGCAAACGCCCCGGCCACCCCCACCCGCCCAAGGCGCGACGCCCACAACAACCTGTAGGTGCCTCTTTGCTTATTCGTGCGATGAACGACAGTGGGCGTCGCAGAGGTCGATGGCGATACGGAATAATCGGTCGCGTTCTGATTGCCGATGCTGTTGATCGTCTTGGTGATCGAGTGCGCGATGGTAGATCTGCCGCATGACGCGGTCGGCGGCGTCGGCCGAACCGAGCATGAGGTGGCAGAACAGTCGCAGCTGTGCCTGTAGCCCCTCGTTGTGCTGGGTGGTGCTTTCTGATTCGGACACGCCGTTGGCCATGTCAGAGCCCGAATAGTGGAAACAGCCCTGAGCCGTGGAACGCGACGATCCGGCAGGCGCCCTCGGTTGTGAGTGTCAGTACGTGCAGCGCATGTGGGCGGTGTGCGCCGTCGCGGCCGCGGGCGTACACCGCGAAGGCGGGTTGTCCGTTGGCGGAGGCGGGGACCAGCGCGGTCGGTCCGATCACTCGCATCTGCTTGGCCAGGAAGGCGAGAATGGTGTCGCGGCCTTCGAACCAGGTCACGATCGGCGGCATTTCCCATCTGGCGTCCTCGGTCAATACCGCGACGAGTTGATCGACGTCCGCGGTTTCGAAGGCGGTGACGTATCGGTCGAGCAGGGCCCGCTGTCGTGGCTCGGCGGGCTCGGTCAACTCGTCTTGACTGAGCGGAACCTGGGCTCGGGCGCGTTGGAGCGCGCTGTTGACGGCCGCTGTCGTCATCTCCAGCAGTTGTGCCACCTCGGCGCTACGCCATTGCAGCACATCGCGGAGAATCAGCACGGCCCGCTGTCGCGGCGGCAGCTGCTGGAGCGCTCCTACCAGCGCGAGCCGCATAGTCTGTCGTTCCACCACGACCGTCGCCGGATCGGCCGGTGCGGCGGTGAACAGGAAGTCGGGCATCGGCTGGAGCCACGGCACCTCCCGAGCCTGCGGACCGAGCGCCGCATCCAGGTCTGTCTGGGGGGCGCCGAGATCCGCGGGCAGAGGCCTGCGTCTACTTTTTTCCAGCGCCTTGAAACAGGCCCGGGTCGCGATGCGGTACAGCCAGGTACGCAGCGACGACCGTCCCTCGAACGCGTTGTAGGCACGCCAGGCGTCGAGGTAGACGTCTTGCACCACCTCTTCGGCCTCGTCGACCGAGCCGAGCATGCGGTAGCAGTAGGCGAGCAACTCACGCCGGAACGGTTCGCTCAGCCTTCCGAAATCGTTGTCGCCGGCCTTGGCTTCAGTCACGGTGCGCATGATTCGCCGATTCTGTGGTGGTGGGGTGCGCGGCTCGCCAGGCCGGGCCGTATTCGTCGTGTCGCTTCAGCCACGCGTATCGCGGCACCTGGGGGTATCCGTCGGGGGAGTCCTCCCAGTCCTCTTGGCGTCCGAGTGCGGTGAAGTCGAGGGAACCCAACGTCGCTCCCATCGGCTCGTGTTCGCGATCGTTGATGAAGTACGTGCGGTAGACGTTGTCGCCGTCGCGGATGAATGCGTTGGTGCCGTACCACTCGGCCACGCCGAAGTCGGTGTCGAAGCTGTCAGTGATCGTGTACCAGGGCATGGCCCAGCCCATGCGCGCTTTCATCCGCTCGATGTCGGGTTGCGGTGCGCGTGAGGCGAACGCGAGCGTGGTGTCGCGGGCGTGGAGATGCGCGAGATGGGCGACCTGGTCGGCCATCAGCGAGCAGCCGAGGCAGGCGTGGTCGGGCCAGCCGTCCACGCCCGGCTCGAAGAAGGCGCGGTAGAGCAGCAGTTGACGGCGGCCCTCGAACAGGTCGAGCAGCCGGGCGGCGCCGTTCGGACCGTCGAAGGCGTATTCCCGATCCACCTTCAGCCACGGCATCCGCCTGCGCTGAGCGGCCAAAGCGTCCCGGGCGCGGGTCAGTTCCTGCTCCTTCGACGACAGGCGCAGGCGGGCGGCCTCCCATTCCGCCGGCGTGACGACCTGGGCCCGGGAGGTGTCGTTCATCGTGTTGTCCCTTGTGCGAAGGAATTCGGATCAGTGGACGGCGATGTCGGCCATGTCGATGGCGACGAAGACGATCTGGTCGTCGCCCATTGGGGCGTAGGCCCGTCGCGTGGCGGGGATGACGATGCCGTCGACGTCGCGGTAGTCGGCGGCGTAAAGCTGCGACTCGACCGTCCGGCCGACGATGTCGATGGTGAAGTCGTGGCGGCGCAGCAATTCATCTGGGCCGAAGCAGAACACCTGCGTGCGGGTGTGGCTCTTGATGTGTTCGGGGAAGGTCACTTTCAGCCGCCGCCATATTTCGCCGTCGGCCTCAATCGGGGCGATCTCCTCGCAGACGAACCCTGGCCAGGTGAACAGGAACGGCGTATTCAGGTACGTCCACAGTGCTTCCCCGGTGAAGTAGGCGAGATGCAGGTCGTCCCACGGCGTCTCGAACCGGTGGCCGTCGAACGACCGTTCCGGGTCGTCGCGTGCCTCGACCACCGTGCCGATCGGTCGTTGCAGGACGACCCGGCCGGGTTCGAAGACGGACCGTCGGTCCTGGCCGATGAAGTCCATGGTCAGCCGTTCCCGAGTGGTGTCCACCTCGAAGTGGACCTTGGTCAGCGCGTCGGCTTGTCCCTTGATCTGCCAGAAGGCCCCGGTGATAGCGGCGTCGACGGCGATCGTGTGGCTCCGGTTCCACCGGTCCACGCCACCGTGCGCGGCGACGGCGCTCGCGAGTAGATCGTTCATTGCTTTTGCTCCTCTGCAGGGATGCCCGGCCGCCGAAACGGCGGCCGGGGCGAGCCGGGTCAGTCGACGATGATTCCGCCGGTCAGGTTGGCGACGGTGCCGGTCATCGCGGATGCCCGGTCGGAGGCGAGGAACACCGCGGCTTCGGTGAGTTCGGCCAGCGTGGTCGGGCGTTTGCGGTGGCTCATACCGCTCGCCAGCGCGGTGAACTGCTCCTTGGTGATCCCCAGCGCGTCGGCGTGCAGCCCGTACACGACGTCGATGACGGGTGTCTCCACCATGCCCGTGGTGCGTAGGCAGATCGCGCGAACACCGTGCTGGGCCCATTCGGCCGACAGCGCGCGGTTGAGACCTTCCATCGCCGCCCAGCCGACGCTCATGCCGCCGACCAGGGGCAGCGGGAAGCGCGCCGGTTCCGGTGTGTGCATCATGATCACACCCGACCGCCGGGCGATCATGTGCCGTGCGGCGGATTTCGCGGTGATGAAATGGGCCTGGGCGTACGTGGTGATCGGGCGCAGGAAATTCTCGGCCGGCAGTTCGGTGAGCGGTATTCCCTGCAATCCCACGGGCGAGATTCCGATCGCGTTGAACGACACGTCGATGCTGCCCGCATCGGCGACGACCGCGTCCAGATGCTCGGTCACGGATTTCTCGTCCCCGGCGTCCACCGCGGCGGTCTCGACCTCTCCACCCGCGGCGGTTATCTTCTTCGCGACCGTGCCGATGACGTCGAGATTTCGCCCGGTCAGGAACACCCTGGCGCCTTCGTGAGCGAAACCGCGGGCCACCGCGCTACCGACCGCGCCGCCCGCGCCGTAGACGACGACATTCTTGTTCTCCAGCAACATGACCTTCTCTTTCTGGTCGTTCACGCCATCGGGTGAAGTCCGTGGCCGGTGAGCTGGTACTCCCGGTGCTCGTCCCGGTTGTCCGTGTCCTGGCACAGTCGCGCGATCTCGGCGCCCACGATGGCCGGGGTAAGGAGTGGTTGCAGCGCCGCCGCGAAAGTGTCGGTGTCGATTCCCTGCCGCTGGGCGTATGCGGCGACCCCGGTGGCACCGAGTTCGGTGGCAGGCGTCAGTTGCGGCAGCACGGTGGCGAAGCCGATGCCGAGCCGGGCGCGGCGGGATTCATCGGCGGCGTATCCGGCGAGAAACCGGATCATCGCCTTCGCGCCCGAGTATCCGCCGCTGAGCGGTGAGCCGCGCCGGGCGGCCCCGCTGGATATCGCCACCACCAGGCTGCCTGGCGTCAGCGGATGGCGCAGTGCCGCGCGGATCCAATGGAAAGCGTGCCGGGTGTCGACCTGCCAGTTGCGGCTGAACGATTCCCAGGACTGTTCGTGTATCGGGCCGATGGCGGGTGCCGCGCCCGCGTTGAGCACGAGCAACGTCGGTCGGTGTTGCTCGATCAGGGTGCGGGCGGTCTCCGCGTCGGTCGCGTCGGCGACGACCGGGACGAACGCCGCCCCCAATCGTCGGTGCACGGCGGCCAATGCGTCGGCGGTGCGCGCAACGCCGACGACCTGGTGACCTTGGTCGATCAGCGCGGCGGCGATCGCCGATCCGAAGCCGCGGCCCGCTCCGGTGACCACCGCCGTGGTCTGTGACTGGCGCGATGAGCTCATACCTATACAGAGGCGAGCTCCCCGCGAAATTCATCGCTGCGACTCGTCCGGGTTGCCGGCCGGCCGCCTTACGAGGCGATCGGCCGCCTCGGATGCTGGAGCGGCCGCGCTCGTCGGTGCCTTGACAGGGGCAGGCGTTGCGCACGCGGAGGTCAGAGGTCGATCACGACCTTGCCGCGGACGTGCTGGGCCGCCAGGCCTACCCCGCCCACCTGCACCAGGCCGGGTTCTCCGACGGACGGCCTTCGCGTGGCGCTCATCGACTTCGACCTCGCCCGGCCGACCTCCCGGGTCGCTGACATCCCCAACGCCCTCTACCAGTGGGCGCCACTGCTACATCTCAGGACCGGGCCCCGGCCGGTGCGGACATCCCGCACCGCGCGGCGGTATTCGCCGACGCCTACGGAATGTCCGATCGACAGCCGCGCGACCTGGTCCCCTTGGCCAGGCGCATGGTCAATCGCTTCCACCTGCCCAGTCGAGCGGCAGCCGGAGCCGACCGCATGCCGCGAGCCGAAGCATGGCTCGCACAGTGAGGGCCCGCCATCGCGGCCGGCTCATCGCTGGCTGAGACAGCACGACCGGTACCCGGCGCTGGCCGCCCCGGAACTTGGCGTGACAGCGGTCGACGCCCATCTCTGCCACGTCACCAGCAGCGGCAGCGGCTTGCGGCCTGCTCGCAGGCCAGATGCACCTTGCTGGTCCACCCGCCACGGGAAGGCCCCAACGCGTGATCAGCCGGCTCGTCCTGCACGCCACCAGGCGGCTCCTGCCCGGCCGGATCGATGCGGGCTCCGGCGGCGTGCTGGTGGGGCCGCACCGTCATGTCGTGGAACTCTCGGACCAGTTCGGCGACCCGCGCCAGGCTCTCATCACTGCCGACCGCGGAAGGCTGAGCCGCCTCCCACGCCACATGACCGTCAACGAAGCTCAGCACCTCCCTCCTCTTTTCATCGATCCCCAAGAACCGCGGCGCCCCGTCCCAGCCAGCCCGCTCCAACAGGTCAAGGAGCCGATGAACAAACTTCGCACGAGCGGCAGGTCGTCGATGCACGGTGTCGCCAACACGGACACTGAAGTTCACGAAGCCACCAGGCAGCGAGGACCCAGACACCCGACCATCCTGCCCCGCCGCTACCGCATATTCGCAATAACGTGCCCCCTCCACCGCCTGTCCACCTGGCAGGAAATGCGACGCGACCAACCCGACCTCTTCACCAAGGCCCGCCTCGCACGTACTCGACCAGCCGGGCGTAGCCGGCGCGCACCACGGCGTGTCACTGCTTCTGGATGCCGGGGCCGCAATGATGGCGGGCGGGCGCGGCCCTGGCATCGTGCGGGGAGCAGGTCGGGACCGCGGACACCGTTGACCAGCCTTCTCGGCGTGCTCGCGTCACCTCCGCAATGATCACCCCGAGCGGAATGGCCAATAGGGCCGCACCCGCCACGCCGCGTCGGCCCCGCCCCGGCGGGGCGAGGCCGACAAGGCGGGACGTGTATCGACGAGGTGGTTCAGTGGGCGGTCCCGCCGGTGGCGGGGGCGCGGCCGTGGCGCATGATGAGTGCGGCGATCAGCGCGATGAGCGAGGCGCCGGCTGCGAACAGGAAACCGACCTCGTAGCCGCGGTCGGCGAACACCTGCGGAATCTCCTGGACGACGGGCGGCTGCCCGGCCACCGACACCTGGGCCTTGACCGGATTGGCGTTCAGGAACGCGGTGGCCACCGCCAGGCCGATCGCCACGCCCATGCTCTGCATGATGCCGAGCATGCCCGCGCTGACACCCTGCTGCTCCTGCGGGACGGCCTCGATGATGAGGTTGGGCGTCGCGGCGTAGTAGGCGCCGAAGCCGATCCCGAATGCGGCGCTGACCAGCGTGAACACCACCCAGGTGTGTGGCAGGAACGCGTAGGTGACACCGCATGCGGCCATGATGGCCGCGGCCAGCAGCAGCGGGCGCCGGGGGCCGGCACGGCGCGCCCACACGCCGGCCAGCGCACCGAACACCATTCCCAGCACCGCATTCCAGATGGCGATGTGCCATGCATACTCCAGCAATGAGAAGCCGTTGCCGTAGGAGTAGCCGGGATCCAGGGCGACGTGGACCGCGCTCGGGGGGAGGGGGTGGCCCGTCTTCTGCTGGACGGTCTGGAGAGTGGATTGAACGACGGCCGATTTCAGCGTCTCCTGGTCGGGGCTCTGGGTCATGTAGCCCATCGCGTAGTTCTGGAACCCGATCGCGAACGAGGCGAACAGCGCCACGAAAAGCACCATGCTGACCCGGGGGGCGAACAGCAGCCGCAGATCCATGATCGGCTGCCTGGAGCGGGACTCGATGACGACGAACGACACGACCAGCGCCAGCCCGGCGACCGCCCAGCCCCACGCGCTCGGGCGGCTCCATCCCCAATCCTGTCCCTTGTCGAGGTAGAGCAGGACCAGCCCCGCGCCGCCGGCGAGCAGGACGGCGCCGATGATGTCGAGACGTTCGCGCACCCGCAGCCGCGACTCCGGCACGATCGCCATGACCAGTGGGAACAGCACGGCGGTGTAGCCGAACAGGAACCAGAAGATCGCCCGCCAGCTGAAGTTGTCGACCATCCAGCCGCCGACGATCGGCGCGAGCAGCGCCGAGAAGCCCAGGCCGGTCGAGGCGACGCCGATGCCGATCGGCACATATCGCCGCGGAAGCAGGTCGCGGATCAGCCCGTAGGCGATGACGGCGGTGGCGATGGCCATGGCCTGCAGCCCGCGGCCGATCAGGAACCAGGTCCAGGAGCCGGTGACCGCGCAGATCACACAGCCCGCCATGAACAGCATGCCGCACACCAGGAACATGCGTTTCTTGCCCCAGATGTCGGACATCTTGCCGATGAGCGGGGAGGCGGCGGCGCCGATCAGCCCGAATATGATGATCGCCCAGTTCAGGTTGGCGCCCACGGTGGGGAACGCCGGCGCGATCTGCCGCAGCGCAGCGGAGATCATCGTGTACTGCAGCGGCGCGACCTCGGTGAACAGCACGATGACCGCGAGGACGGAGAAGATCCGCAGAGGCGAGGAGCCATCGAGGCGGCCGGTGGCGTCACCGGGCTCCTCGGGGATCGTGGCGTCGGTGGGGGGAGATGTGGACACTGGCATCCTCCCGAAGCAGGGGTGGGGGATCGGATGGGGGCCGAGAAGGGGGGCGTTCTCGGTGCCGAACATCGGGAGCCACTGCGATACCACGATTGCCGGGACGCGTTGTTCGCGCCATTGGCGTTCGGTGAGGTGCGACACAATGTAAGAGGGGTCACTCGCCACGGTGCTGCTGCTTCCCGCTGACCGGGAACCCGGAATCCGATAACGGGCGGCAAAGAGCACACGGCCATCCGAATTTCTTTGGAGAGTTCCCTGCCGGAGAGTGGGCGCCGTCAAAGGTGGCGCGCAGGCAACCTCATTGAGATCCTCGGCCATGCCGAATGCCACCGCCCCCGCGGCGGCGCGGGTTGGCGTGTGCGCTGCACGTGCAGCCCATGACCGGCACGGAGGCCCACCACGGCACCTTCAAGCACTTGATGCGCCGCTGCAGGGGGAAGGGTATGCCGGCCGGTGCCCGCCGCCCTCACCGCGCGAGGGCGAGTCCATGACCGCGATGAGGGCTTGGGTGCGTTTAGGGGGCTTGACGGCACGGCGGGGTCCGGCCGGTGTGATTGCACGGTTCGCACTAGTCGTGGGACGGCTTTCGTTCGATCACCATGAAGTTGCAGCCCAAGCACTGGAGCCGTTCACCAGGACGGCGCCCGCGCCATCCAGTGCAAGGCGATGCCCGTCAACGGTGGCGAGCGTCTCGCCGCCATCCGCACGACGCTCGATCGCCCCGTCTGGCATCGGCAGGTCGGTGGCGGCTCCGGTCTGCGCTCGGCCGCCCCGCCGAGCAGCCCGACCCGCGGCGGCTACGCCTCTCCATGCAGGAGAGGGACGTCCCGCCCGGGCGCATCGTTGTCACCGAACTACGGCGCCCGCCCGGGACATCTCGGAAATTTCCGATCCATTTCGCTATACGCGACGTCCAATGACTCAAGGGCGCGTGCAGGAGGCGCGTGTCGAGAAGAGGAGCCGCCGGGGGACGAGGGCGAGAGCGAGGGGTTTTCCATGCCGGGCGACGGCGACCGGATCCTGTCGGAGGATCGGCTGCGCGGGGTGCTCGACCTGTTCGAACGGCTGCGGGAGCGGCCGCCGTGGCGCTGGCGGGAGCGGCTGCGGCCGCTGCTCCTGCTGCTCGGCCCGGCGGCGGCCGCCGGGCACGTCGCGGAGATGTTCAAGAACCGGTGCGAGCAGGAGCGCGCGCCCGTCTCGCACATCGCCGCAGACACCCCGGCGACGGACGTCGCAGGCGTGCTGCGGGAGGCCAAGCGGGAGTTGTCGCAGCCGAGCAGCCGGGCGCGCGGGGAGCCCGCGCTGCGGTTCCCGCTGCTGGAGATGGCGCTGTGGCTGCGGGACCTGCGGGAGATCCGGCTGGCCGGCGACCAGTCACCGCCCCGGTACGCCTCGCCGTCGGAGCGGGAGAACTTCCAGCTCGTCCGGCGGCTCACGCATCCGCCGGTCGGCGACAACGAGAACGCGCGGCGCCGCGAGCTGAACCGGGTGATCCGGCGGCGCGGCCGGGACGTGCTGCGGGACCTGGAGGAGCCGCGCAGCCGGACGGCGAACTTCCTGTCGTTCCTGGAGCAGATCGCGCCGATCGGCGTCGCGGTCGTCGCGCTGATCAGCGCCGGGACGGCCGCCGCGCTGGACCTGGCGTCGGCGGTGCTGGCGGCGGTGGTCGGGCTGGCGTTCGTGACGGTCCAGATCGTCGCGCGGACGCGGGGCTGGTACGGGGTGCGGCGGTTCGGGTGGTTCGTCGGGCAGCCGTACCTGCAGCGCGACTCCACCGGCTTCCTCGGCTTCGCCCTCAACGTGTTCGACCCGCGGCCGGTCGAGCCGGACGACCACGCCGAGCAGCTCGACCTGCTGCTGGTCGCCGCGTTCCTGGAGGACCTGCGGCGCAACTACCGGCGCGACTACCGGCGGGCGGCGTGGGCGCGGGTCCGCTACCCGGTGCTGATCTTCGAGCATCTGGCGCCCGGGCATCCCGGCGTGCGGGTGGTCGAGTACATCGAGCACGTCCGCGCCGACAGCGGCGACGGCGCGGCGCTGCCCGGCTTCGACCCGCTGATCGTCACCGCGGGCGTCGATCCGACCGCGCCGGCCGAGGACGACCCGTCCGCCGCGTCCGGGCCACGGCTGGTGGACCGGCTTGCGCAGGCGGTCCGGGTGGACCTGTGGTCGGGGGAGCCGCAGAGCGTGTTCGCGGCGCGCGCGCTGTGGGACCGGTACTGGCGCGAACAGCGGCGCGTGGGCGTCCTCGGGTCGCGGCGGGAGCTGCGCGTCGACATCACCCGCGACCCGGGCGGCGACATCCCGCCCGTCCGGGCGGTGCGGCGCCGGCCCCGGATCGCGCATCCGGCGCTGCCGTGGATCGTGATGGTCGCGGTCGCCGCCGCGTCGATCACGGTCATCTCCGTCCAGGTGGACCGGTACTGCTCGCCGTTCGGCATCAAGCGGACGGCGTCCGGCGAGTGCATCGGCATCACCGACGGATCGTTCAAGTTCGGCGAGGTCAGCGACGGCGAGAACAACGACAACCGGCTGTCGTCGGTGCTCGGGCGGCTGAAGAGGCAGAACGACGCGGTGGCGCGGTCCGGCAAGCCGTACGCGACGGTCGTGTACCTCGGGCCGATCACCGCCGACCCGGCCATCCAGAACCGGCAGCTCGACCTGCTCGCGGGAGCGGAGGGCGAGCTGGTCGGCGTGGCGATGGCGCAGGAGGAGTTCAACGCGGCGAGCCAGAGCCTGCGGATGCGGGTGCTGGTCGCCAACGCGGGCGCCCGCTTCCAGCACGCCCGGCAGGTCGCCGAACAGATCCGCAAGCTCGCGCGCAAGGACCCGTCCGTCGTCGCGGTCGTCGGGTTCGAGCAGAGCCGAGCCGAGACGCAGGACGCGATCAAGGTGCTGTCGAAGTCGGCGCTGCCGATGGTCGGCACCGCCAACAGCTACAACGAGACGGGGATGCTCGACCACAACGCGGGCTTCTCCCCGTACTACTTCCGCCTCGCCCCGCCCAACAAGCGGCTGGCGCAGCACGCCGCCTACTGGGCGAGCCACGGGCAGGTCGGGGGCAAGCCCGCCCGCACCGTGGACGTCATCTACAACGCCGACCCGCACGACCTCTACAGCAAGGATCTGGCCGCGTCGTTCAAGAGCTCCTTCACCGGCTACGTGAAGGGCGGGCAGGTCTCGGTCCGCGATTACACCAGCCCCGGGGACCTCGGCAAGATCGTCCACGAGCTGTGCCAGAAGCCGCCGGACGTCTTCTACTACGCGGGCCGCTCCGACGAGTTCCGCACCTTCACCAACGTCCTGCAGCACACCTGCCCCAGCGGGCAGATCGTCCTCGCCGACGACGAGATCGCCAAGTACGTCAGCGACAACGCCCCGCAGATCGGCCAGGTCGCCACGTTCCGGCTGTTCTACATGCCGCTCGCCGCGCACGAGGCGTGGACGAACGCGTGGGTCGGCGACCGCCGCAACGTGTTCTTCAACGCCTACCCCGGCGCCGTCGACTCGATCATCGGCAGGCGCGCCCCGCGCGACCTGCGGCCGTCGGAGACCCGGGCCGCCGTCAGCTACGACGCCGCCTCGATGATCGGGTTCGTCGCGAACCAGGTCTTCACCGCGCAGGCCGCGCCGCCCACCGCGGGCGGGGTGTTCGCCGCGCTCGACGACCCGGGCGACGGCCCGCTGTGGAACGGCGCGAGCGGCGTCCTGCGGTTCACCGGACGCGACGACGGCCACGTGGTGGAGGACAAGCCCGTCCTGCTCGCCACCGTCGGCACCGACGGCGCCGTCGAGGTCAAGGAGGTCTGCGGCCGCCTCGTCACCGGCCACCAGGCCAAGGCGGACTGCCCGCCCGGCGACGCCACGCCGTCCGAACCGTCCCATTGAAGCCCCACGGAACGAAGAAGGCACGGATAAAGAGGCGCGAAACGAGGACGCGCGAGGGCACTCGATTCCGGGATCCGGGCCCGTTCCGCGCGTTGACGCTACTCAACGCGTCGGTGAGAGGGACAGCCCGCGACAATATCTGAAGACGATCGTTTCGTTAGGTGTGATGGTTGGTGATCTGCCACCACGATGGTGGGGCGCCTGGTTCCAGATGAGTTGTGGAGCTGATCCAGCGGGTGGCGCCGCCCGCACCAGCGCGTCCGCAGGGCGGTGGGCGGCGTCGTGCGGGTGACCGGGAGGTGCCGGCGTTGATCATGTTCGCGGCCACCACCGGCTGTGCCTGGCGGCAGGTCCCGCCGGCGTTCGGTGCCTCCTCGCAGACCATCTCGCCCCCATGGTCGCCGACATGCTCGAAGGCCAAGCCGAGGCCATGGCCGACATCATGAAGCAGCAGCCCGTCGGCCGCCTGGGCACCGCCGACGAGATCGCCAACGCCGTCCTGTGGCTGTGCAGCCCGGCCGCGGCCTTCGTCATCGGCGTCGCACTGCCGGTCGACGGCGGCTTCACCACCCACTGAGATCGACCTCGCAGCTCAGACAGTGAGCCGGCCGTGCGTCTTCCGGCAGGCCGCCGCAAGACGCACGGCCGTCCCACACGCTGTCGGGGCTCACGACACGGTTCTTACCGGCACCCCCACCCAGATCATCAGGCCAGGCTCTCGGCTTCTGACCTGCGGTTATCTGGGTAGTGGACAGTCGTGGGGCTGCTTGTTCCCAGGCTGTGCCGGGATCGACCGAGCCCACCCGAAAGCCGACCGACCTTCCACCATAGGAGTTCTTCCGTGCCCAAGCAGTCCGCCCCGCAGGAACTCGCGCAGATCGCGCCCAAGCTCGTCGACGTCACCAACGAGGTCCTGTTCGGCGACATCTGGGAACGCCCCGGCCTGTCCGCGAGGGACCGAAGCCTGGTCACCGTCAGTGTGCTGGCGGCCCTCTACCGCAGCGAGCAGGTCGGTTACCACCTCGGTGTGGCCCTGGACAACGGGCTCAGCGTGGAGGAGCTGTCCGAGGCGATCACGCACCTGGCGTTCTACGCCGGCTGGCCCAACGCCATGACCGCGATCACCCTGCTGAAGAAGATCGCGGACGAGCGCTCTGCCTGATCCCCGGCGCGAGCAGCAGACCGGCGCCGCACGACCAGCGGGGCGTAGTGAGCCCAAAGAAGAGGAACAAGATGACCGGCATCGGATTCGACCAGATCTTCCCGCTCGGCGAGAAGAACGACGCCTACGCGCAGTACTTCATCGGCCAGAGCTACCTGGCTCCGCTCGCCTCGGGCAGCGTTCCCGTCAGCAACGTCTCCTTCGAGCCGGGCTGCCGCAACAACTGGCACGTCCACCACGGCACGAACGGCGGCGGGGACCAGATCCTGCTGTGCACAGCAGGCAGCGGCTGGTACCAGGCCGAGGGAGAGGACCCCATCAGCATGGAGCCGGGCACGGTGATCCGCGTTCCGGCGGGCACCAAGCACTGGCATGGTGCGAAGGCCGACGCGTGGTTCTCCCACCTCGCCTTCATCACCCCGGGCGAAGGTGTCGGCAACGAGTGGCTGGAGCCGGTCACCGACGAGGTGTACGGCAAGCTGCCGAAGAACGGAGCGAACGCATGACCGTCCTGGAGGAGACCTACACGCTGTCGAACGGCGTCGAGATTCCCAGGCTGGGGCTCGGCACCTGGTTCATCGACGACGACAAGGCGGCCGACGCGGTCCGCGCGGCCGTGCAGATCGGCTACCGCAACGTCGACACCGCCCAGGCCTACGGCAACGAGCGCGGCGTCGGTGAGGGCGTGCGCACCTCGGGGGTGCCCCGCGAGGAGCTGTTCGTCTCGACCAAGCTCGCCGCGGAGATCAAGGACTACGACCGGGCGCTCGCCGCGATCGACGGCTCTCTGGTAAAGCTGGACCTGGACCGTATCGACCTGATGCTGATCCACAGCCCGCAGCCGTGGGACGACTTCCGTGGCGGCGACTACGCCCAGGGCAACCGCGAGGCGTGGCGTGCCCTGGAGGACGCCCACCAGGCCGGGAAGATCCGGGCCATCGGCGTCTCCAACTTCCAGCAGCACGACCTGGAGAACGTCCTGCAGGGCGCGACCGTCGTCCCGCACGTCAACCAGCTGCTCGTGCACGCCGGGAACACCCCCGCCGAGCTGCTGGCCTACTGCGAGAGCAAGCAGATCCTCGTCGAGGCGTACTCACCGATCGCCCACGGTGCGATGCTGAAGAACGCCGGAATCCGGGTGATGGCCGAGAAGTACGGGGTGTCCGTCCCTCAACTGTGCATCCGCTACACCCTCCAGTTGGGCACGGTGTCGCTGCCCAAGACGGCGAACCCCGAGCACATGCGCTCCAACGCCGACGTCGACTTCGAGATCTCCGACGCGGACATGGACGCACTGCGGGGCCTGCGCGATGTGGACTACGGCGACCACAGCGCCTTCCCTGTCTTCAGCGGCAAGTGACGCCAGACGAGCGCCACCTCGCGCTGGCACGGGTCGGCCTGACGAACCGAGCCGGACGCATACGCGAGGGTGTCCGTGTCCTGCCGTCATGACGGCACACCGTCACCACTTGCGGAAGGAGGCCATCACCGGCACCTGAAATGCGAAAGCGGGCCCCGGAGGTGGGCTAACACCGCCCTGAGCCTCACCAGAACACATCTCTGGAAAGGACCTGTGCACGATGAAATGCATGGTCCAACGCGCCGGGACGGCGCCCGTTCGATCTCGTCGCCTTGATTGCGGGCGCGGGGTCGACGTGGGGAAAGCCCGGCAATAGGCTCCGGTGGTCGTTCACGAGGAAGGGCGGTCATGGGATTCAACCATTCGGTCATCGCGGTCGAGAACCTGCCGGTCGACGAGGTCGCCTCGCGGTTGGGCAGGCGGGCCGGCGGCCGGACGGCCGATCACGACACCGCCACCTCCAGCCGTACACCGGGCTGGTGCGTCAGCTCGCCGATCGACGGCTGGACCTTCATCGTCGACCAGAAGCGCACGCTGCACAACGACGAGGACGGATTGCGCAGCCTCAGCACCGGTACGCGGCTCCTCACCTTCGAGGTCATGGAGACGTCGATGGGCTTCAGCGCCGCCTGCTGGACCGATGGCGGGATGACATGGAAGGCGGCGGTGGAGGACGAGGGCGGTCTGCTCTACACCATCGGGGAGCCGCCGGCGCCCTTCGCCGAACTCGTGGAAATCGAGAGCGAAGGGGCCAAGGCGGCGGACTATCTCGAATTCTGCCTCGCCCCGCCGCCCGAGGAGTGGGAGGTGTTCGAATTCGACCCGGACACCCTGCCGGGGCGGCGGGCCGCCATGCTGAACGTCCCGGTACGAACGGCCCGTGCGGTATCCGGAGGAAACGAGGCGCCGATCATCGAGGTCTTCGCCGGCATCACGGGCTACCGATACAACGCCGGCGGAGCCCTCGGCCCGTTGCATGTTCTCAGCGAGAATCCGGCCCATTGACCGGGCCTGGCATTCGTCCGGCACGACGACGATCCCTCTAGCGGACGGTGCGCAGGGTCACAGACACTCGTCGGCCGCGGGGCACCCGTCCGGCAGGGCCGGGGTCGGAACGATCAACCCGGCCGATGGTGAGGTCCCGGCGCGGAGTTGGCCGCGCGGATCGTGGAGGGCCTGCGCGCCGGCGGTCAGGGGCGGGCCCGGTCGGCTTTGACGATCTTCGCGTTGATCGTCTTTGCCAGTTCCGGTTCGATGACAGTGTTCTGGAAGCGGCCGAGGCCGCGTCTGTCGTCGTCGAGATCGAAGGCGGTGGACTTGCCGCCGTGCCTTACGTGCAGCTTGCGGCCGCGCAGTGCGGTCGTGGAGAAGGCCTGCAGGAGGTCGAAACTCACGTCATAGGCCAGCTGGCCTTTTCGGCAGGTCATGGGCTGGGCGGCGGTCCCCGCCGCGCAGTTCTCGGCGCCGAGGGCACCGGGCACGTCATCGCGGTGGGAGATCAGGTTCGACCAGTTCATGTCCACGACCTCGGGACGCGCGTCGATCTCCTCCACCACTCTGATGACGACCCCGTTCAGCCCGGGCACCTCGAACTTGTACGTACAGCTAGCGCGTGGTGCTGTCAGCGGGCCGCCGGTGGCGTCGAACGCGTTCATCGTGCTCAGCCCGACCTCGCCGCCCGTCCGCCGGATCCGGGCCGCCTGTGGCAGGACGGCTCGGATCTCCGCGTCGCTGAGGAACGCGCACGCGTCCGGCCAGCCCGTTCCGTCGACGAAGCCGTCCGGCCGGCCGACCGTTCCCGGGGCGATGCGCGTGGTGCCCGGCCTGGCGGTTCCGATCAGCAGCGGCGGCGCATGCTCGGGCCGGTCCGGAGCGCACGTCCTCCAGGCGGCGAACACGGCCGCTCCGATCAGCGCCATTACCACCAACCGGCAGCCCCTGCCCCCGCTCCTCACCTGAGCTGGGCCCGGCGTTCGAGCCGTACTCATCCGCGCTGCTGCCTCCGTGGCGTCATGGTGACGATGATGCCCATCGGTGATCACAACGCGCTTACGATCCGTGCTGATCGTCGATCTGGACGGTTCTGGAACCCAGGAGTGGCCGCGGAGCCGGGGTTGCGGCGCGAGCGCATCGCCCGCCACCGGCCGGACGATCCGTCGTCTCAGCAGTAGTCGTGAATGCCGTCGTGGCCGGTGAACAGCCCGCACCAGTCCTCCACGTCGCATCTGGCGGTTGCAAGGCCGCGAGGCTATTGATGAGATTCAGAAACAGTGCGGGCGATTCCCCGCCACCGGGTTCAGTCGATTGCGCGGGCCGATCCTGCGAGCGCCTCGTGCGGGCCGCTTGATCGTCGGCGTCAGCGGAAGATCAGCCGGGCGGCGGTGGTGATGTTGTCGCGGGTCTCCTGGGTGCTGGTGCTGGTGCTGGTGCGGGTGGTGGTGAGCTCCAGAAGGCACGCGAGCAGGACCTGGCCGAGAGTGAGGGCTTGGCCGCGCTGTTCTTCGAACAGCGTCCACCACACGTACCGGTCGGGTGGGCGGTCGCCGGGCCGGCTCTTGCGCCTCGGTCCGATCGGCCGCCCGCTTCCGCCGGTGCCCGAACGGTGTGCAGACGGGATGCCCTGGTAGTCGGCGGTCGGTGACAGATCACGCCGTCGGCCACGCTCCCGATACTCGGTCGGCTGATCGGCCCCGCACGCCCAGCACCTCACCCCGAGATCGTCTCGCCTGAGTGCCGCGCCTCGACGAAACTGTTGAGCGCGGGAAGAATGTCAGCCGTTTCGATGGATCATCTGTCAGTGCCGAAACGGCCCGTACGGGCTGCCGGGGACGCCGAGGTCGCGCAGCACCGCGCGCAGGCCGAACTCGGCGTGGCCGGTAGCTGTGGACGGTCGTTTGCCAGGACGCGCGACGAAGGTCCCGATGACGTCGCTCAGGACCCGCCGCGTACGGAGGAGGTACCGCTGAACGCCGCTCCCGCCGGCCGAAGTTCCGCACTTCACGAACTGGCCCTCACTCTCACCGGCATCGCCCACCAGGTCGCCTCCGTCGACCCCGTCCTCGACCGAGCCCTGCGCGAGCGCACCCACGCCATCGCGCTCATGCACACCCGTCGCCGCGCCGCCCGCCGCGTCCTGGCCCGCCTCCGCGCCATCGACCGGGCTCACCGCCGTATCTACGACCTCGATGCCGACTTCTCCAACGAGCTGATCAAGGACCTGTCGCTCATCTCCTTCCATGCCGAGAACCTCGAACGCGCCCTCTGTTCGGTGCCCTCTTACGAGTTCCCCATCGACGACTCCGAGGTCCGCGGTTGGGTCCGTTCCTTCGCCCGGACCGCGGGCATCGACGCCGGTCTCATCTCACTGGTGGATCCCGACGCCATCCGCAGGATGAAACGCGACCTCGCCGAGGCGGTGGAGCACGCCCAGAACCGCGTCGAGACGCTGCTGAACACCGAACGCGCCACCACCGTCCAAGGTGACCAAGACGAACCCAACATCAACGACTGACATTTGCTCCGCGCTCGACGCCATGGGGATGGGTCGGGCGGAGGGCGACGCGACGTCGACGTCTCCGCGGGAGCCCGTACAGGGTCGTTCAGCACTGACAAATGACCTGCCGAAGCATCTGACATTCTCTTCGCGCTTAACGGAAACGCCAATTCAGGTTGTTGAGCGCGAAGAGATTGTCAGTCGCCTGGCGGACCATTTGTCAGTCGTTAGGCCTCTTGCCGGCCGGCTCGGGCCGGGGATTGACGCGTGTCTGATGGGCGAGGGTCGTGTCCAGGACCTGCGTGTCGCCCGGCGGTGGCTTGGTGATGTCCCACCAGCAGATGGCGCTGATCTCGTCGTTGGGGACGAAGTCATGGTGGCGGGCGGGAACCTCGGCAATGTAGACGGCGGCGTATTCCTGGCGCGGCGGGGTGGTGAGCCGGAAGCGTGCGTACCCGGCGAGGGCGAGGTCGGGCAGGTCCAGGCCGCTTTCCTCACGGAGTTCGCGGATGGCGGCTTGGCGCGGTGTCTCGCCAGGGTCGATCCGGCCGCCTGGTAGTTCCCATTGCCGGCGGAAGCGATTGAACACCAGGAGCAGTTGCCGACCGCACCAGACCGCGGTTAGCGCTGCCGGCATCGGTGCGTCGTCGGGCACTGCGGCGTCGTCTATGGCGGGCAGGAACGCGGTCAGAGTGTTCCCCGTGTTCTCATCCACGGCCAAGGCTTGGTCCATCTGTCTACTCTGGCCTGGTTGGGATGCTGAAGGTCTCAGGGGGCCGGCATCCGCCACAGCGACAGGCCGGGGCATTGAAACGGCTCTCCGTTGCGCCCGCCGGGTGCTTGCCGCCGCTAGCTGCAAGGGCGACTTCCCAATGTCTGCGGTCAAGCAGCGGCGGGCTGAGCGGAGGGCGACTGGTAGCAGCGCCGGTCTCGTATGAGGGCCCAGAGGACGTTCACGCGGCGCCGGGCGAGGGCGATGACCGCTTCGGCGTGGTGCTTGCCCTCGGTCTTCTTGCGGACGTAGAAGCGGCGGGGCTCTGGTGAAAGTCGGATGCTGGTGAACGCGGCGAGGAACTCCGCCCCCGAGCAGCGTTCTGGCGGGCGCGGTTCCTGGTCCGCGACCGCGATGGTGAGTTCCCTGACTTGTTGGACGGTGTCCCGGCCGATGCGGGTATCCGGGTGGTGCTGACCGGGGTGCGGTTGCCGAGGATGAACGCGGTGATGGAGCGGTGGGTGCAGACCTGCCGTCGCGAGTTCCTGGACCGCACGTTGATCTGGGACCAGCGCACCTGCTCCATGCCCTCCGCGAGGTTGAGAGCTTCTACAACCGGCATCGGCCTCAGCAGGGCATCGCCAAGGTCCGCCCGCTTACGCCACTGCCTTCACCGATCACCGAACCCGACGAGATCGCCCCAGTTGAACGTCCGAAGAACCCAGCGTCTGGGCGGGCCCCTCAACGAATACGTACATGCCGCTTGACCTGGACGGACGAGGTTTTCGGCAGGGACAGCGTCCTTTACGCCCACATGACCGTTCCCCGCGCGGATGCGCCAACAGCCGGGCATGAGGCTGAAAGGCGGATGAGATGCCTGTTGAAGCGTTCGGTGATGGAGTTGGGGGGACGATGGGCAGTGAGCGTGCCGACGCCGCGCGCTCGTACTCGCGACCGCAGAGGAGGTTGCCGCGTTGAACGGGAAGGCTCTGCAGGACACGGCGCAGAAGCGGGCTGAGGAGTTGCCGGCGACCACGCTGTATTCCTTCGAGCCCGGTTGGGAAGCCGCCAGGGTCGTGGACAAATGGTTCATGTTGGTGACCGAGGCGCCAGGCCGGCCGGTGGTGATCTTGAAGTCGCGTCCGGACGACGCCCAGGCCTTGTGCGAGGCGTATGCGGACATCACTCCCGGCTATCACATGAACAAGCGGCACTGGATCACGCTGTCTCCGGGCGATTCGATCGACAAGAAACTGGTGAAGGAGCTGGTCATCGAGTCCTACCGGCTGGTGGTCGCCAATCTGCCCAAGTCGCGCCGGCCGGTCGACCCGGCGCGGTTCGGCCCCGGGTGAGTAGGCCATGACCATCACCGGCAATCGGCTTCAGAGTCTGGCCCGCAGCACGGCCGGCGAGCTTCCCGGCGTCAGTCACGGACGGCCGTTCACCGACAAGCTGGACGTCTACAAAGTGGCGGGGAAGGTCTTCCTCATCGTCACCGACGACCCGCACGAGCAGATCATCACCGTGAAGGCCGAGCCCGAGTATGCGCGGTCGCTGCGGCAACGGCACGAATCGATCACGGTGGGCCGGTACCTGAACAAGAGGCACTGGATCTCCCTGGCCGCGGGCCGGGAGATCACCGCCACGCTGGTCAAGGACCTGGTCGCGGAGTCCTATGACCTGGTCGCAGCGTCGGTGCCCGCCCGCCACCGCACCAGGACCAGGTGAGCGGCCACTGACTTGCTGGGCGGTGCCCGCCCGCGAAACGTTCGCGTTCACCACCAACGGCCAAGCGGCGAAGACGCGCAACCTGCGGCGTGATCCGCGCGCGGCGCTGTGCGTCGACGACGACGCCCCGCCCTTCGCCTACGTCGAGGCCCGCGGCGAGGTGACCTTGAGCGAGGACCTGGACGAGCTGGTCGATGTCGCCACCCGAGCCGGCGCCAGGTACGCAGGTCCGGACCAGGCCGGGGAACTCGGCAAGCGCAACGGGGTACCCGGCGAGGTCGTCGTCCGGCTCCGCCCCACAAAGGTGATCGCCTACGCCGGGATCACCGAATAGACCACCCGCACCCGATCGGGGCGACGTTCGGCGTGCGTCACCTCGCCTGCTGGCCACCGCGTCAGCTTCTCGGCGTCGAACACACCACACCGGCGGTGTGGTCAGCGGGCAGGAGCCTGACCTAGGGCGAGGTCAGGGAGGCCATCACGCGATCCGGCTCCCAGTGGGCGCGGAACGAGGTGATCAGGCCGTCGTCATCGACGGTGTAGACGGTCAGGCAGTCGATCGTCATGGTGGTCCCGCCGTCCAGCGTCGCGGTGATGGTGACGACGTTGGCGCAGGCGGGGCCGTTGGCGAATGAGTCGCTCACCCGGAAGTGGAACTTGCGCACCCGGGCGATGTTCTCGTCCCAGAACCGCTCGATCCCGTCCGGCCCCCGGTGCCCCTTGCCCTCGGGATCGAGCATCGAGGGGCCGACGGGGTCCTCGATGACGGCGTCCGGGCCGAACAGCGCGAGCCACTCCTGCTTGCGCCCACCGGCGGCTGCGGCCATCGCCGCGCGTACCGCCCGGCGCGCGGGGTGGTCGCCGTCCGGCGCGTCCCAAGTGACTGCGGTCATGGCAGAAACTGTAACGTGTTCTCGTTTTCGGTCAAGATCCGGCCTCCGACGACGGCCCTGTCGATGGCGGTCGGGCTGCCGCGCCCCGACGGCGGGCGGGCCGAGATCTTCGGCCGCGATGTGTGGGCCGACATCGCGCGGGCCAAGGAGCTGATCGGCGCGCTGCCCGACGGGCTGTCCATGCCCGAACGGCTGGAGTACTCGACCGGCATGCGCAAGAAGATCGGTCTGGCCACAGTGCTGCTACACGCGCCGGGGCCGCTCGTACTGGATGAGCCGCTGGAGGCTGTTCGCCCGGGCTGCAGTCTCGGCGGCCTCGCCCAGAGCCGGCACCGAGTAAGGGTTATAGCGCTACTATGACCATTACCTGGAGGTGTCGTGAAGATCCCCATTGATGACTACAGTTGGGGGATGGTGGTCGCCAACGATCTGGTAGCCACCTCGCCCACCGTGCGGACCAGCGGAGACACGCTGCCCGATCCGATCGCGCTGGCGGCCTTCCTCGCCGAGCACCGGCTGCGACGCGAGGGCCCGCTCACCGACGAGGATGTCCGGCAGGTGCACTTCCTGCGCCGCGAGGTGCGGGGGATCATCGAGACCGAGACCGCCGGCCAGGCGGTCGCGGGCGCGACCGTGCTGATCCGCCGCGCCGGGCTGGCCCCGACGCTGGAACGGCGGGACACGGGCCATTGGGAATGGCTGATCCCCACCGCGCCGGGAGCCGGCCTCGCCGACGAACTCGCCGCGCTTGTCGCCATCGGCATTCTGGGCGTCGTGCGAACGCTGGGGCACCGGCGTTTCCGTCCGTGTGCGGCCCCTGGCTGCCGAGGCGTGTTCGCCGACATCAGCCGGGCCGGAAGGCGCCTCTACTGCATGCCCGACCTGTGCGGCAACCGCGTCAACGTCGCCAACCACCGCGCACGCCACCATGAAAGGGGCCTGATCCGATGAACACTTCCCTGCTGCAGGGGGCCGTCCGCCTGCCCGACGGAACCTACATCCGCGGCCGCGGCCTGCGCCGTCCGCTGCCCGAAGGGCCCAGGCCCGACGTCGGCCTCTACCTCGGGTCCGGCCGGTTGCGCCGCCGCCACGAGGCCGCGCTGTCCTGGCCCCACGTCTGGATCGACTGGCCCGACTTCCTGCTGCCCCGCGACTCCGACGAGGCCGTCCGGCAGATCCATCACCTGCACGAACAGGCGCGTTCCGGTCTGTCGGCCGAGGTCGCGTGCGGCGGCGGCGTCGGCCGCACGGGCACGGTCATCGCCTGCCTGGCCATCCTGTCCGGGGTGGACGCCGCCGACGCGACCGACTGGGCCCGCGCGCACCATCACCCCAAAGCCGTGGAAACCCCTTGGCAGCGCCGATGGGTGAGCCGTTTCCCGCAGGTCGTCCCCGACCGCTGACAAGCGCCAAGAGTTCGGCGGCGTCGCGCTCGCCGAGGTGACCCTGGTCGCGCTCGGCCCGCGCGTCATCACCCGCACGACCCCGGCGAACTCCAGGACCAGCGGCGACGAGCACGCCCGCGGGCCCGACCGCCCCCGGCCCGACGAGCAGGAGCGGCCCCCGGCACTGGCCGCACCGGGTTGACCCGCATCGTGGCCCCGTGCACCACCCGGGCCGGATGACGCTCCCCGCGCGCATGGTCGGTCAGCTCGGCGACCGCCGCCCGGCTCCACCTCGGCAAGTGCGCCCCCTGGACATCGCCGCCGGTTCGATCCGCACCTTGAGAGGGTCAACAAGAAAGGGGTGCGGAAAACCGCAGCCCGACGGGGTTGCGCACCCCATTCCGGGCCCGTGCGGGCGGGCCTAGCGTCGGGTCGCGTGACGGAGAAATTGCTCGACGCACCACGCCGCGTACTCGCCGGCGTTCTCGGATTGCTGGCCCTCGGCGTGGTCGTGTTCGCCGCGACGACGGCGGACGGCCCACCGCGCCCGCTGCCTGTGGACGCTCGGGCGGACGAGTTCAGTGCCGCGCGAGCCCTCGGCCACCTCGGCCGGTTCGCCACCGAACCGCGGCCGATCGGCAGTGCGGCGAGCGCGAGGACACGCGACTACCTCGTCGAGCGCCTGCGCACCGAAGGGTTCGGCGTGCAGGTGCAGCGTGCGGTCGGTGCCTCCTCGGGGGCGGGGCTGGCGACGTTCGGGCGGGTGGAGAACGTGGTCGCCACGCTCCCGGGCAGCGACCCCACCGGGACGATCATGCTGGCCGCGCACTACGACTCCGCGGCGATGGGGCCCGGCGCGTCCGACGACGGTGCGGCCGTGGCCGCGATCCTGGAGACTGCCCGCGCGCTGCGGGAGCGCGGCCCGCTGCGCAACGACCTGGTCCTGCTGCTGTCGGACGGGGAGGAGGACGGCGTGCTCGGCGCCGAGGCGTTCGTCCGGGAGCATCCGCTCGGCCGGGCCAAGGGCGTGCTCCTCAACTTCGAAGCGCGTGGGGCGGGCGGGCCCACGCTGATGTTCGAGACGACCCGGAACAATGCCCGGCTGGTCAGCGCGTTCGCGGACGCGGCGCCGAGGCCGCACGGTGACTCCTCGATGGTCGAGCTCTACCGGATGCTGCCGAACAACACCGACTTCACCCCGCTGTCCGAGGCCGGGTTCCGCGGCATGAACTTCGCCTGGATCCAGCGCGGTTCCCACTACCACACGGCCACGGACTCAATCGGCAACCTCGATCGGGGCAGCCTCCAGCACCACGGCGCCACCATGCTCGCCCTCACCCGCACGCTCGGGAACACCGATCTGGCCGACCTGGAGGGGCGGGGCGACGCGACCTACTTCCGGCTGCCCGGGGTGATGGTGACCTACCCGGGGGCGCTGGTGCCGGTGCTGACCGTCCTGTCGGTCCTGGCGTTCGGCGGGCTGGTCGCGGCAGTGCGGAAACGGCGGCTCGCGAGCCTGCCGCGCATGCTGATCGCTGCGGTGTCCGCGATCCTGCCGCTGCTGCTGGCGGCCGTACTGGCACAGGTGCTGTGGAGCGTCCTGGCGGGCGTGCGCCCCGACTACGACACGATGGGCGGCCTGCTGCACCGGCCGGTGCCCTACCGGGCCGCCGTCGCCGCGCTGGCCGTGCTCGCGCTGTCGCTGTGGTACGTCCCGCTGCGCCGGAGGCTCGGCCCGGCTGCGCTCGCGGTCGGCGCGCTCGCCTGGCCGACGGGTTTGGGCGTCCTGCTCACGTGGGCCGCGCCGGGCGCCGCGTTCCTGTGCACGCTGCCCGCTCTAGCGTGCGCGCTGGGCGGCCTCGGTGCCGTCCTGCTGCCACGCGGGCGGCTTGCGGCGCTGATGCTCGGGCTCGTTGTCCCCGGATTGCTGCTGCCCGCGTGGGCGCAGGCGGCCTTCGACGGCATGGGGCTCGCGCTGGCGGGCGTGCCCGCACTGGCGCTGGCACTGTTCGGGCTAACGCTGCTTCCCCTCGCCGAACTCGTTCTGCCCGAGCGGCGGGCCGCGCTCGCCGTGCCGTCGGCCCTCGCGCTCGCCGTCGCGCTTGCCGTGACCGGGATGACCGCCGAGACCTACGACCAGACGCGCCCCCGCCGCACCCACCTGGCCTACGTGATGAACGCCGACAGCGGCACCGCGCACTGGGTGAGCGGTGACGCGGATCCCGGTTCCTGGACCCGGCGGTACGTGTCCGGCCACGACCAGGGCGGGCTCCCGCCCGGATACGCGCGCAACCTGCGGTGGACGGGTCCGGCTCAGCCGATGCGGGCGGCCGGGCCCAGGGTCCAGATCGTCTCCCGCGACGGCGACCTCGTCCGGCTGCGGGTGAGGGCCGGACGCGGCGCCCGCTCGGTGACGCTGCGCTTCGACCGCCCGATCACCGAGGCGTCAGCGGCTGTACCGGGCTCCAGGCCCGCACGGGTGGCGGTCGACGGGACACGACCCAAGACCTGGCCGGGCGAGGTCCGCTTCCGCGGCCTCCCCGCCGGCGGCGCCTCGATCAGCGTGCGGGTACCGGGCGGCCGGCGGCTCACCGCGATCGCGGAGACGACCGGTCTCACGACCGTGCCCGGCTTCGTGCCGCCGCCGCGCGATCTGGTGCCCTCCACGCGTGAGGACGGCGACCTGACCGCCGTGACCCGCACCTACGACCTGCGGTAGGAAGGAGCCGCTCCGCGAGACAGAGCGCGAGCTCCACGGGGTCGCTAGCGGGCGCGTCAACGCCGGCCGCGTCGGGAGTCATGGCCGTTCACGATAGAGCAGGCCCGACCCCGGCGAGGGCTCATAAGATCAGACGATGTCCCCGAGAGCCAACGACCCTGTAATCGACCCGCGTGAATTCGGTGGGATCGCTCTGACCGGATGGGTCGGCCCGTCCCCCGAAGACAGCGGCGACTACCCGTTCCTGCTGCTCTACACCACCGGCGGCACAGACCGCGGCGTCAGCGCCGCGATTCTCGGTATGGCCGCGCTCCTGAAGGCCCACGGCCTGCACGTCGGGGAGATGCTGCACGCTCCCGACCAGCTCACGACGACGACCGCGCGGGTCGTGGTGAACCCCGGCCATTTCGTCGAGCTCCGCTGGGGCGACGATGAGCACCTGGCCTCGAGCACGCACGTCACCGCCGAATGGGAACACGCCGCTCGATCCCGCCGGGAAGTGCTGCTGACCGCGTGCGTTCGCCCGTTCCGGCGTGGCCCGATGACCGTCGACGCTCGCGAACGGTTCATGGACGAGCGCGAGACCCAGCGCTCGTCCGCGTTCGCGTTCCTGTCGATCGCCTGACCCGGGCCCCTACCCCCGCGCCGCTGTCGAGCCCGTCTGAGGATCTTCAGGTCCACAAGTAAGGAAGCGCTCTGGCGGGCCAATTGCCGCACGGATCACCGCCGAACTGGCCACCGACCGGGAGAAGACCTTTACGGACGTTCCCTGGAGAGAGTTGGACGCACTGGCCGCCGCCGGGCGCGCCGTGCGGATCGTCGCGGGCGTCTTCGAACGCCACGGAGCGGTCATGAGAATGCTGCGGAGCCCTAGGCTGTGGCTCTTCGGTCAATGGCCTCTGTTCTGATCATGGTGAACGGTCGGCCTCGCTGGTGCACCGGGGTCATGGCCAACTGCGCTGTTAACGTTTCCCCTTGAGCGAGGGAGATGAAGAGAGCAGATGGCATCGACCACTTTTCTCATCGGCGGGGATCTGAGTGTGCGGCGGCTCGGGTTCGGAGCCATGCACCTGCCGGCCGAGCCAGCCTCCGACCGCCAGGCATCCCTTGCGGTCGCCCGCCGGGCTGTCGAGTTGGGCGTCACGCTGATCGACACCGCCCACCTGTACGGCGGGGGCGCCAACGAGGAACTCCTCGCTGAGGCCCTGCACCCCTACCCGGACGAGCTTCTCATCACCACCAAGATCGGCGTTGCACGATCGGCCTCCTCAGGCGAGTGGGGACTGGACGGCCGGCCGGCCGTTCTACGCGCTCAGGTCGAACAGGCCCTCCGCCGGCTTCGCGTTGAGCGGATCGAGCTGCTCCAGCTGCACCGCATCGATCCCATGACACCTCTTGCCGACCAGCTCGGCACGCTGCAGGACCTTCAGACCGAAGGCAAGCTCGGCCGCATCGGACTGTCTGAGGTCACCGTCACCGAGCTGGACCAGGCACGCCAGATCATCAACATCGCGAGCGTGCAGAACCGCTACAACCTGCTCGACCGTGAGCACGAGCCCGTGCTCACGGCCTGCGAGGCGGCGGGCATCGCCTTCTTGCCGTGGCGGCCCGTTGCTGCAGGGGCGTCGGGCGCGCAGGCCGAGATCGCCGCCGTGGCGGCCGAGATCGGCGCCACGCCCACTCAGGTCGCGCTCGCCTGGCTTCTCGGCCGTTCGCCGGTCATCCTCCCGATCCCGGGCACCACCCGGATCGACCACCTGGAGGAGAACCTCGCGGCGGCAGACCTCCGTCTCACCCCGGCCCAGCACGAGCGCCTCGACCGGCTGCGCGAGCCGGCGTAGGTCCTCCTTCCTCACGAGCGAAGCCGGATGAGGAGCGCAGCGGCAGTAGCGCTGCCTTGGTAGACGACACTGATGCTGCTGGTGGGCGAGCTGGACATGTCCGGCCAGGACTGGTTCCGCGCCCGAGTGGGCGGGGGCGTTGGCCGACTGTCCCAGGGTCCTGGTGCTGGAGCCGTCCGGGCTGGAGTTGATCGACTGCACCGGCCTGTCGGTCATGATCTGGGCTCGCAAGCAGCTGCGCCGCAAGGGCGCGGTCCTGCAGGTCCGCAACGCGCGGCCGGCCATCGGTCGGGTTCTGGAGTTCGGCGGGCTGACCGACCCCACCGTCCTAGCGGGTGAGCGGGCTGTAGCCGGCGCCCAGGGTGGCTGGAGGATCGGCGCGCCGGCGGGCGCCGGTTCCGATGCCTGCCTGATTGTCCGCCCGATCGACGTCGGCGGCTGAACCCTTGTCTACGCCGGGGCCTGAGGTGGGTTCTGCGGCGGACGATGCTGCTGTAGTTCGGCGTTGATTCGTCTGGCTTCGGCGAGTTGGTCTTCCAGGATGATGATGCGGCAGGCCGCCTCCAGTGCGGTTCCTTCGTCGATCAGGTCGCGGGCGCGTTGCGCCAGGCGGAGCTGGTAGCGGGAGTAGCGGCGGTGCCCGCCGGACGAGCGTTGCGGGACGATCAGCCGGGCGGTGTCCAGGCTGCGGAGGAACGCCGGGGTGACGCCCAGCATCTCGGCGGCGCGGCCCATGCTGTAGGCCGGGTAGTCCTCATCGTCGAACTTGCCCTCGAGGCCGCCGGAGGGGTCCTGCCCGATTGCTTGGGGGTGCTGCTGGTCCTGCCGGTCGCCGGCCCGGGCCGGCTGGGATGCGTTCACTGAACCTTCCGTACTGCCGTTGGTCGGCAGCGACGACAACAGGGGCCCCGGTGCCGGACTGCGGCACCGGGGCCCAGAGGTACAACACCACCTACCGGCTCTGACGAGCCGGTCTTCCGCGCCGGCCGCCCGAACGGGGGCGGGGACGCGGGGATCGCGTATGCGTGACCGTAGACCACCGTCCAATCCGTGGAGCTGCGGTACCCGCGCGGCGTGACTGGAGCCTGCAGCGGGCGATCCCGATGGCGTCGAACCCTCCTTTCCTCGACATCACTACCTGTACTGCGTGTTTCGGTACTGCGTGTTTCCTGCGTTGTGCCGCTCCCGATGTCCCTCTGGGCACCGGGTCGGCCGGCTGCCGGAGCCCCTTGCACTGCGTCGGCCCCGGCACGCCCGGCCGGTGTCATCCATACCTGCCGGCAGTTCGTCCTCTGCCGCTTCTCATGGACTTGTCTCTCTTCGATGACAGGAACAGTACCCATCTCTCCCTCGAAAATCTACCTCGATCACTGCAGAGTTTCGTAGATCACATTGAGTGTTTGTCTTCGTTGATCGCGAGTGGTCCGGTTACGGGCGGGTAGGCAGTCCGGCAACACGGGAGGTGAAGCGGGGATGACACAGACGTCCGCTCCCTCACAAGGGGCACCGCAAGGCCGGTTGCGGATCCGGACCGAACGCGCCCCGGGATGCACGATGGTGCACGTTCACGGAGAGATCGACGTGTTCACCGCCGACGCGCTGCGCGACCAGGCGATCTCGGCGGCGGCGTCGCTCGCCCGCCTGCGGATCGTGCTGGACCTGGACCAGGTGACCTTCTGCGACTCCTCCGGCCTGAACGCCCTGGTCGCGCTCTGGAAGTCGGTCCGCGCCCGCGGCGGGGACCTGGTCGTGGCACGGCCGCCCGAGGTGTGCCGCCGGATCCTGGCCCGCACCGGACTGGACGCCCACATCGGCGTCAGTCCCACCCTCCGGCACGCCCTGCGCCGCATCGCGCAGCCCACCGCGGGGGACGCCGCGATGCCGACCGGCCCGGGGGCGTCATGACGTTGAGCGTGGAAAGCCGATTCCCGCCCGCGGGTGCCGGCCTGGCGATCGTGGCGTTGACCGGTGACCTGGACGTCGCCTCGGCCGCCCAGCTGCGCGGCCACCTGGCCGCTCTGATCGGTGACGGCGCCGACCACCTCATCCTGGACTTCGCCCGCGTCGAGTTCGTCGACTCCAACGGGCTCAGCGTGCTGGCCGGGCTCCACCGCCTCCTGCAACCCTCAGACCGCGCAGATGCCGGCGACCGCACCGTTCACCGAGGCACGACTCACCGAGGCACGATCGCCGTCGCCGCGGTGAACCAGCGCGTCCGCCAGGTCCTGCGGACCACCGGCTTCACCCGGATCATCCCGATCTACCCTTCGGTGGAGACCGCGATCACGGTCCACCAGGCCGGGCCCCACCCGCCCCACCGATAGGCGAGCCATCCGCCGAGGTCACTGCGTCTCGGCTCCGGCCCGCCGGTACCAGATGATCGCCTCATGGCCCGCGCCCTGCGTCACGCAGGGCGCGGGCCATGAGCTCCGAGGCGTCGTTTCGGCCTGATGCGGCGCGGGCCCGCAGCCAGGCCAGGACCTCCTCCACGTGGCCGCGCCAAGCCACGATCTGGAGCGTGTCCGGGAAATTGCCGCCCGTCCCGGCGAGCTCGGAAATCCGCCGCTCCCAGCAGAGCCCCTCCTCAGGAAGGCCGCGAAACCAGACCGGCCCCGCTAGGAGCCATGGTCGGACATCGCCGCCTGCATCTCTTCCCGGATCGAATCCAGCGCGCGTGAGGTGTCGCGGTCCGCTCTAACGTGTGTCATGCGCCGACGTCGGGCTGCTGTACTCGCCGTTCGACGACCTCGACGACCTCGACGACCTCGACGACCTCGACGACCTCGACGGCCTGGCCCACGAGACGCTCCACCTCGAAGACCGCGTGGCCATCGTCCCGTCCGGGCACCGGCTGGCCGGGCGCTCTTCGGTGCGGCTGACCGATCTGGACGGCGAGACGCTGCCGCCCTGGAAGGGCGTGCCCGGCGGCAACGGCACCGGCCCCGAGGCCGCCGACGCACTGCAACTGTTCCACATGGTCACGGTCGGCCGGATGATCGGCGTGCTGCCTCGCTCGCTCGTCGAACCGGTGCCGGACGGCCTGGTCGGCGTCCCGGTGAGCGACGCGCCGCCCAGCCGCCTCGTGCTCGCCTGGAACGAGCGGGACCACAGGCCGCTGGTCGCCTCGTTCGTGGCGGCGGCGCTCAGGCGGCGCCGCCACGTCCCGGACGGGGCTTGACCAGGACGGGCTCGCCTGCCCCGGCCGGGCTCACGGGCTCGGCGCTGGGCCCTCGAACGGCCCGACGAGGCCCCCTCGATCGCGGGTCTCGTGCGTGAAGGTGCTCGGGCAGTGCGCTCATCCCGGGGCCTGCCCGGCGTCGAGCCGCCGGGCACCGAGCAGGCCCGAATCAATGCCTTCAGACTATCGCCGTATACACGATCGATCTTGGACTTCTGTGTCGGGAGAAGCGCATTATCCAGGCATGAACGTCCCGGCGCACGCCGTGCAGGAGCGGTGCTGGCCGGGCTCGGCTTGGCCGTCGTGCGGCGCTCGATATGCCCCGGCCGGGAGTTGACGCCCCGCCTAGGGCCTGTTCCCTGCACCGGCCCGGGACAGGGCGGCAGCCCCGCCGCATCCTCGTGATCGCGGATGGCGTGGAAGCCTTTCCAGGACGTGCGGTCACTCAGGGAGGGACGTCATGCGCAGCATGTTGATCGTGATCTACACGAGCCGGCTGGAGGAGTGCCGCGCGTTCTACGCAGGGCTCGGCCTGCTCCTACGGCCGGAGCGGCACGGCTCCGGCCCGGACCACTTCGCAGCCGTCCTGGAGGACGGCATGGTGCTCGAGTTGTACCCGGCGGGCGCGCGCGAGCCGACCGGCCGTTTGCGGCTCGGGTTCGCCGCGGACGCCGCCGCCTGCGGCTTGGAGCCGGGCCGGCGCGTGCTGCACGATCCGGACGGCCGCGCCGTCGAGGTGACGGTCACCACCGGTTGAGCGAGCAGCCAGGGGCAACAACGGATCTCCATGAACGCTCTGGAAAGTCAACAGAGCGGCCACATCCCGGTCGTGCCTGGTCGGCGGCGCCTTATGCCCTCCGCTCCCAGGTCATGACCGGCTGCGAGGACCTGCAGGAGCCGGCGCGTCCCGCTCATGGTCGCCGACGCGTTCTCCGAGAACACCATCAGGCCAACCGTTTGAGTACTGGTATCGACACCGCCCGCCGCGAATCGACGCTTTCGAGCACTCCTCCTGAAGTGCCGGTTGTTCCGAGTCTCCCGCGAGCCGCTGAAGCCCGACGATCCGCGCAGCGCCGGGGGCTCACGGAGCATAAGCCTCGCTCGGACGCTGATCTGGTCAGCCAGACGATCCCCAACGGCAGTAGGGTCCGTTGCGTGCCCGTGAACCCGAACGATCTGCTCACCGAGGGCGCTGCGATAAGCCTGGCCGGCGAGAACGTCATCGGCTGCGAGACCGACGGGGGCCTCCGTCATGCTCGGCGACGCCGCAACGGTGATCATCGCGGATCCGCTGGGCGGGCTCGGCGTGTGGAACGGCCGTCGGTTCCATCTTCGTGGACCATTGGTTGACGACGTCGGCGTTTGTCTGTTCGGACATCTCCCCGACTCTCCTGAATGGAGTTGGACCCAGCGCCCGGGCGCGCGGCCGGTCCACCTGCTGACCCGACTGCCGGAAGGCTGCCCATACCTGGGAGTCGGCAAGCCGGCGCAGGCCGGCTACGCGAACGGCTGTCTGACCTACGCAACCCTGACGATAGAGCCAGAGCCGACCCCGGAACTCCTGGACCGGGTCAGGCCGCCTGCCGAACACGAGACCTTGCCGAACCTGGACTCGCTCGTGCACATGACCGCGAGTCCGCTGGAAGCGCTGACGCAGTTCGTCGAGGGCCGGATCCCCGAGACTTGCCAAGACCTCGGCGAGTTCGTCGCAGCGCCATGGGATGTTCCCGACCGCTTGCCGTGTTCTATCGGCCGGCCCGCCATCGGCCTGCGCTACTCGGTGTTCAGAACCGCCTGCGGCCTCCCCATACGTGGAGGCAGAGGCACGACGGTCTGATCGCCTTCGGAGATGAGAACCAGGGCGGAGGAAAGTGCCGGTGAGTAGGGCACGCGGCCGGTTGATAGTCCGGGTGCGGTCTTGTATCAGGTCTGCGCGGCGGGCGACTAGGAGCTTCGGTTCGGTGGTGATCTCGTCGGCTGGGCGCATCGGATTCAGGTCTCGACGCATGCGTGCCTGGCGGTCGTCGAGCACCACGCCCGCCGCATCCGGCTTCTGGGCGCTACGGCTCATCCGACCGCCTCGTGGGTGACGCAGGCGGCGCGGAACCTGGTGATGGACCTTGAGGACGCGGGGTGTCGGGCGCGGTTCCTGGTCCGCGACCGCGATGGTGAGTTCCCTGACTTGTTGGACGGTGTCTTGGCCGGTGCGGGTATCCGGGTGGTGTTGACCGGGGTGCGGTTGCCGAGGATGAACGCGGTGATGGAGCGGTGGGTGCAGACCTGCCTGGACCGCACGTTGATCTGGGACCAGCGGCACCTGCTCTACGCCCTCCGCGAGGTTGAGACCTTCTACCGGCATCGGCCTCGTCAGGGCATCGCCAAGGTCCGCCCGCTTACGCCACTGCCTTCACCGATCACCGAACCCGACGAGATCGCCCCAGCTGAACGTCCGAAGAACCCAGTGTCTGGGCGGGACCCTCAACGAGTACGTACATGCCGTTTGACCTGGACGGACGAGGTTTTCGGCAGGGACAATGGCGGTCACTCGTCGTCGACTGCGGCTGGAGCTACGACGCCGCTGAGCGTCTGCTCGCCCGTCAAGCCGTCAGCATGCTCGAAGAACCCCGTCCCGGCATAGACGCGGAGCGTCTTACTCCGGGGTCGGCAATGAACGTGGAGCATCTCGATCCTCCGCGCACATACAGGACAGGTGCGCGATGCGCGCTGCAGTCCGTTCGGTAGGAGCCGGAGGGCTGGTGCATTGCATGGCGCCAGAACAATCGGTGCCGCGTCGTTGATCAGCCGGCGTCCACTTCTAACAGGTACTCCTGTTTCGGTTCGTGCTTCACCGTGAGTAGCACGAACATTTGATGTTTCCCATCACGGCGCTTCACGTATAGCGGGTAGATCGTTCTTCCCTGGGAGGTGAACGGCGTGCCCGGCGGATAGTTGACCGCCGCAACGTCTTTATTCGTTCGCAGCCAGGTGAAAACGTCGTCCCGGACGACGGTCTCAAGTTCGCTGCACAGTTTGGGGCATCCCGTATAGATGCGGCGTGCTTGGTGCGACTTGCCTTTTCGGTCCTGTTTGAAGGTGAATCCGGCAGGTGCTCCCAGGGCCGCCGCTTCGCGTTTGTTGGCTCGGTAGACCAGGTTGTCGCGGACCGTGGTCGTCAGCCATGCGCCGGCACCGGCGAGGACGAGGACCACCGCCGCCGTCGCAGCGATCACGACGGGCATTCTGGGACGGCGTTCGGAGGCGGGTATCGGGTGCGTCGGCGCAGGGGGCGCGCCGTACTGGGGCGGCGTGGGGAGTCCATGCGGTGGCGGCGTGTCCAGATGTGTCGTGGCCGCCGGCGCCTCGATGCGGGTGAGCATCGCGTGCAGAGCGCCGGCGTCAGGGCGCTGAGCGGGCTCCTTGCTGAGCAACGCGGCGACAACGGGCGTCAACGGGCCCGCGGCTCGCGCCGGGCGTGGTTCCTGGGTCGCGACGGCGATGAGGACGGCGCCGGTGCTGGTACCGGTGAAGGGCGGTTGCCCTTCGACCGCGGTGTACAGCGTCGCGCCCAGAGCCCACAGGTCCGTGGCGGCGGTGGTGGTCTGGCCCTGGACCTGCTCGGGTGCCATGAACGCCGGCGTGCCCAGCAGCGCACCCGACGCGGTGAGAACCGTCTCGCCTTCGACGGCGGCGATCCCGAAGTCGGTCAGCAGCGCTCGTTCGCCGTCCAGCAGTACGTTGGCCGGTTTGAGGTCGCGGTGGACGATCCCCGCCTGATGCGCGGTTCGCAGCGCGTCGAGGATCTGCAGGCCGAGCGTCGCGGCTCGTTGCGGCGGGATCGTGCCGTGGTCGGCCAGCAGGTCGGCCAGGGAACGGCCGGGCACTAGCTCCATGATGATGTAGGGCTGCCCGTCCTCGCCGGTCACCAGGTCGTAGACGGTGACGATGCCGGGATGGCGCAGGCGGGCCGCCGCGCGGGCCTCACGGTCCAGGCGTGCCGTCCAAGCCGCCTGCTGCTCGGCGTCCAAGGCAGGAGGCAGGCGCAGCTGCTTTACCGCCACGTCGCGGTCCAGCCGGGTGTCGTGCGCGCGCCAAACCGTCCCCATTCCGCCCTGCCCCAACGGCTCGACCAGCCGATACCGATCAAGCAGTACGCGCCCGAAATCATCCGCCACGGCGAGGACTGTAACCCAAGCAATGCCGCAGAATCAAAGAAACGCTACGCGAATCCAACCCCGCTCCCGCATTGACCAACCCGGAGCACAAGGCCACCATGTCGGCGTTGGCGTTCCCGCGGCAGGGCCTTTCATGCAGGTCATTGCCGGGGCAAGTCAGGAACTGAGGGCTGGTCGCCAACCCGTCGGTGCACGCTTCTTTCGAAGAGCATTGCTCTGTGCGCCAATGAATTTGTGCGCTCAGAGTCAATGGCAGGGGACAGCAGGCCGACGCTGTGCCTGCCGAAAACTACGTCTGTGCAGGTGAGAGGCGCAGGGGGTGGGTTCCGACGCGGGGCTTGATCAGTAGCAAGGACAGGCCGCGGCGAGGTGGTTGCCGCGGGATGATGGGCGGCTGTGCTGTTGCGACTGGCCTACTTGGCCGTGACCAGTGCGTTCGCGGTGCTGCGTCTGCTTCCAATGACCGATCGGGACAAGGACACCGAGATCCTGGTGTTGCGGCACCGGACCGCCGTGCTGGAGCGCCGGCTTGCCGGAAAGCGGGTGCGATTCACTACGGCGGACCGGGCGTTTGTGGCGGCGCTACTGCACCGGTTGCCTTCCGGGGTGCTGTGGCGGATGCGGCTGCTGGTGCTGCGTCTGGTGCGGGAGAACCCGGGCTGGGATTACCGGCGGGTGCACGGCGAACTTATGGTGCTCGGTGTGAAGGTCGCGGCCTCCACCGGAGGGGATCCTCAACGACGCTGGTATCGACCGGCACCCGAGCGTTCCGCCAACACCTGGGCTGGGCTTCTGCGGTCGCAGGCCGAGGCGCTGCTGGCGTGTGGCTTCCTGGAGATCGTGACCCTCACCGGTGCGCGGATTTACGTGCTGGCGGTCATCGAGCACCACACCTGCCACATCCGGGTTCTGGGGCCACCGCCCACCCGACCGCAGCTTGGGTGAGCAAGGCGGCGCGGAACCTGGTCATGGACCTTCAGGACGCCGGCTGCCGGGCACGGTTCCTGATCCGCGACCGGGACGGCAAGTTCCCTGAGCTGTTCTGGCAGATGCCGGCATCCAGGCGGTGCTGACCGGGGTGCGGGTGCCGAGGATGAACGCGGTGATGGGGCGGTGGGTGCAGACCTGCCGTCGCGGGCTCCTGGACCGCACGTTGATCTGGAACCAGCGGCACCTGCTCCACGCCCTCCGCGAGTTCGAGACCTTCTACGACCAGCATCGCCCGCATCAGGGCATCGCCAACGCCCGCCCGTTGAAGCCTCTGCCTCCACCGATCACCGAAACAGACCAGATCGCCCGCCTGAACTATCGAAGAAGGCAACGTCCGGGCGGAATCCTCAATGAGTATGAACATGCCGCTTGACCTGAGCGGACGAGGTTTTCGGCAGGGACAGGGGCGGGCGGGGCCGCCCGGGCGTACTCGGTCATGACGTCGGCGACGGGCCACTGGCACTCAGTGCTTGTGGAGCTGCTGCATGTTCGAGCGGGTCCGGCGGGGCTGCTTGCGGACGTCAGTGGCGTACTCCACCGCGGCTTCGATGCCGCGGTCGCCGCCGCGGCGGCCCCACCGCCGGTCATGGCCTGACTGCGCCGTGTCCGGTGTTGCCGGACACGGAAGGGGCGGCGGCCGGAGATGGAAGTCATGGCGTCCTCAAGCGGAGCCCTACGCACACCGCGGGACGGCACGGAACCGGGGGCCTGAAAGTAACGGATCGCGTACTGCCACGTCCACCTCGTCAGCACAAACCGCTCCCCGCCCGGCGGCTTGGTTATAGCTGATTCCGCCGGAGCTGGACGATCCGGCGGAATAATCAGTGTCACCGCATGCTCACGACGTATTCGTTCGCGGCTCAACGGGCAGCGTGCGTATGGAACTGGCCGGCACCCGAGCGACCCTGGCGGTCGGGCTGGACGACCGCGTCCCGCTCACCTCGGCCGAACCGGGGGCACCGTCCCTCCCGGCCCCCATGGCCGACGTTCATGGAACGCTTCGCCTCCGCCTACCGAGCGGAGATCCACGGCTTCCTGCGCGCCGTACAGAACAACGGCCTCAGCCCCTGCTCGCGCCAAGACGCGCTCCACGCCCTCATCGCGGCGACGTGGCACAACAGTCCCTCACCGACGACCGCCCGGTCCGGCTCCCAAAAAGCGACGTCTGAACAGCCGCAGCGGTTCAGCGGACGCCGAGCACCTCACACCTCCAGCACCTGCACTCCGGCATCCGCGAGGACCGCCCCCGTGTCCGGATCGACCGGAGCGTTCGTGATGACCACGTCCAGGTCGGTGGCATCGCAGACCTTCGCCATGCCGGTGCCCGGAAACTTGCCGGCGTCGGCGACGAGGACCACCTGCCCGCAGGCCGCGATCATGGCTCGTTTGACCGGCACCTCGACCACCGTCGTGTCCATGACGGTTCCGGTCGGCCGTATCCCGCTGGTGCCGAGGACGAGCCGGTCCGCATGGATCTGCCGCAGGTTGTCCTCCGTCAGGTAGCCCACCAGCGACCGGTAGTCGCGGCGCAGCATGCCGCCGAGAACGACGAGTTGGACGTGCTGGTCGTCGGCCAGCGTCTCGACCACCGGGAGGCTGCTGGTGACGACCGTCAGCGCCCGGCCCCGCAGGTGCCGCGCCACCAGGTGCGCGGTCGTGCCGATGTCGAGCAGCACGGTCTCGCCGTCCTGGATCAGCTCGGCGCAGCGCAGCGCGACGGCGTCCTTCTCGGCGGGCCGGACCTCGGCGACGTCCGTGAAGGGGTCGTCATGGCCCTCGACCGGCATCGCACCGCCGTGCACCCGTTTGAGCAGGCCCTCCTCGTCGAGCTTCTGCAGATCGCGGCGTATGGTGGCGAGGCTCGCCGCCAAGCGCTCGGCCAGCGTCTCCACCGTCACCGGCCCTTCGGAGCGCAGGACGCGGAGGATCAGCTCATGGCGTCGGTCCCGGAGCATGCGTCGACCGTACTCGCGCAAGACCGATCACCACCAGACATTCTCCGTCACGCTCCTGCGCGTCGGCTCTCGTGGGCGCACGAGTCGACGCGCGCTCCTCACTTGCCCGCCGTAGCGGCGAACCAGCCGAAGCCTCCGACAATTTCAAGCAAGAGCACTCACGTATGTGAACGATCCTGACGACTCTTGCGTGCCTCGTCTCGCCCGGGGCACAATTCAGCGCACTGCCCGCCCGGGCGGAGGCCGTGGGCTGGGACGCCTCGTTGCCATGGAGGGTGCGCGATGACCGGACTGAAGCGACGGATGGGAAAGGGTCTGGTCTCTCTCGTGGCGGGCGCCGTGCTGGCGCTCGCCGTGGGCACGTCCGCCGCAAGCGCGGACGCGGGCAGGACCGCGCGGGCCCGTGCCACATCGGCCGTCGACGCGATGATGGGGTTCTACGACCAGGCGAGTGGACGCTGGCAGCCCGAGAGCCCCTGGTGGCAGTCGGGCAACGCGCTCCAGGCGCTCCTCGACTACATGGCGCGGACCCGCTCGACCCGCTACCTGCCCGAGGTGAAGAACACCATCGAGCTTCAGCGCAAGCCGTTGCCCTGGTGGCCGCAGGGCGGCGGCGAGTTCCGCGCGGACTCCACCGACGACACCGGCTGGTGGGCACTGGCGATGGTCCGCATGTACGACCTCACCCGCGACACCAGGTACCTGAAGATCGCCGAGACCGATGAGGCGTACATGCGCCAGTACTGGGACGACACCTGCGGCGGCGGCATCTGGTGGGACCTGCCCGGGAAGACCTACAAGAACGCCATCAGCAACGAGCTCTACCTCAAACTGGCCGCCTCCCTGCACAACCGGATCCCGCGCGACACCAAGTACCTCGCCCACGCGCGCCAGGCCTGGCGCTGGTTCGCCCGCAGCGGGATGATCAACGGATCCCACCTGGTCAACGACGGCCTGGCGACGCAGAGCGGAAACTGCGGCAACAACGGCGGCACCACCTGGACGTACAACCAGGGCGTGATCCTGGGCGGCCTGACGGAGCTGCACCGCGCCACCCGCGACCCGTCCCTGCTCGCCACCGCCCGGCGGATCGCCGACGCCGTGACCACCGACCCGGACCTGTCACCGCGCGGAATCCTCACCGAACCCTGCGAGGCCGCCGCCACGTGCAACTCCGACCAGGCGGCGTTCAAGGGCATCTTCGCGCGGAACCTCGCCGAACTCGACCGCGCGCTCCCCGGCCACCCGTACCGGAACTACCTGACGGCCCAGGCCCGCTCCGCCTTCGCCTACGACCGGAACAACGCCGACCAGTACGGCCTGCGCTGGACGGGCCCGTTCGACCAGGCCGACATCGCCCGCCAGGATTCCGCCGTAAGCCTTCTCACCGCCGTCCTGTAACCACCGAGCGAACGGACTCGCCCGCCCACGACGACGTCGCCACATCCGCCACGCCATGTGAACACCGGCCGGCGGATGTGGCGATGGCGTGCAGGCGCCCGCGCTGGTCAGCAGCCCGTCGATGAGCTGTGCAAAGGTCTCGCGATGGGCGCGACGGTGTCCGCGGTCGGCCAGGTACTGCATGGTGATCACGACGAACCCGCGCGTGAGCCACTGCCGCGCCCCCTGGCAACGCGTCGCGATCAGCCGAATCCCGTCGCATCCGGTTGTCGAATCGGCTTCCCTTGGAGATGGGCCAGGCCACCTCCATCACCACGCTGCGCGCCCCAGGCCCCTCGCCGGCCGGAGTGATGGCCGAGGCCCCCAGGCCTGAGAGGCGGAACGATCGCTCCTGCATGTCTCCGTCATCGCCCCGGCGGGGCGACGGCGCCGTCTCCTCGAGGGCGCTGAACTTCGACCCGTTTTCGGCCCGATAACTTGCCAGGCCCGTGGAGAGGGAGCTTGCTCCGTCGTGCCGAGCGCGCTAGGCCCAGCCGGCTCGCTCGGCAGGTACAGGTGCGGCGTTGCTCTCCCGACTCGAACTCACTCAACCTCTTCGCGCTGACCGGGATACCAGCGGATGCGCCGCTGGGACTGATGGCGGATGAACTGGCTACTCGCGGCCGGACGTGGACCTGTCGCTCGCGGCGACGGCGCTGGGGCCCGGGTCGTCCGGCCTCGGGCTCCGACGGTGCTCCGGATCGGGTGATGATCATTGGGGAGAGGTGGGGACCGGACGTGTGAACACCCGGTGGGTCGGACCGAGCCGGCGTCGGTCTTTCTGTAGAAACATCCTGAAATTTGGCGGCGGAGGCCGCTGCAGGGTCAGTCGCCCTTGGTTCGTGTCGATGGAGTGGACTGCCGGACTACACCGCCCAAGAACTACCGGTACTCGGTGAGCAATGCAGGTGATCATTGACGCCAGCCCCCGGCCGGCGGTCGCGGTCGGCGGGACCGGTGCAGCAGCCACGCGAGCAGTGCTCGATCCTGGCCGAGGAACCGCACCCCCGCCCCATCCGGCGGGGGCTCCAGCACCGTGATCTGATGTCGCAGCACCAAGATCTCGGTGTCCATCTCCCTGTCGGTCATAGGAAGCAGACACCGCGCCGCGAACGTGTCCGCCACGGTCAAGCAGGCCAGTGGCGACAGCACAACTGCCCATCATCCCGAGGCGAGGACGGTGTCGTGGCCCGTCCCGCGACAGTTGTCGGCCCTATAGCGTGTGCTCCGGAACAGGGACGGGACCGACTTTCAGACTGCGGGGCCCCTGGCTGGCCGGCTGCCGCCGACTACACCGCCGCTACGAACGCAAACCCGAGCACTTCCTAGCCTTCGTCGGCATCGCCGCCGCCCTGATCTCCTACCGCAGCCGCCTTACCAAATGAAACGACGTCTAAGACGGCGGAAAGGCGAGTCCAGGGGAAGCTGTTCCTGCATGGCGGTCGGCGGCGTGAAGGTGCAGCTTGCACCGCTCTTCGACCTGGACGAGCGCCTTGCGGTCGGGGATGGAAATAGCAGGAGGCCCGGCGGCCGCAGTGTCCTGCATCGCGTTGAGCAGGGCCCGGGTGCGGAAGTCGGAGGAGACGCATGACGGCACCGTCGGATATCAGAACTCTCTAATCGCTGCCCGTCAGGCTTGCCCGAAAGGGCGGTCCGAAATCCGGGCGTGAGGTCATCCGATGCGTTCCATGACGATGTACAAGGGGCGTTGTTTGACCTCGTTGTAGATCCGCGCGATGTAGGCGCCGACCATGCCGACCGTGGTCAGCTGGGCCCCGCTGGCCAGGAGCAGGACGGAGATGGTGGAAGCCCAGCCGACCGGGGTCGCGGGGATGCTCAGCCGGGCGATCAGGACCCCGCCCAGCATCAGGGTTCCGGCGAGGGCGGTGATGATGCCGAGGGACGACACGAGCCGCAGCGGGACGCTGGAGAACCCGAGCAGCCCGTCGGTGGCGAGCTTGAGCAGTCTGTGCAGCGTGTACTGCGACTCCCCGGAGGGGCGTGCCGCGCGGTCGTACTCGATGCTCGTCTGCCGGAAGCCGGACCAGCTCCGCAGGCCGCGCAGGAACCTCCCGCGCTCGGGCATTTCGCGCAGCACCGCCACCACCCTGCGGTCCACGAGTGAGAAGTCGCCGCTCGCCAGGGGGACCTCCACGTCCGCGAGGTAGCGGAACACGCGGTAGAACAGGGAGTACGCGAAGCGCTTGTGCAGGCCCTCCTTCCTGTTGCGCCGGACCATGTAGACGACGTCATGTCCGGCCCGCCACCGCTCGACCAGCTCGGGGATCAGCTCCGGCGGATCCTGAAGGTCGGCGTCCAGCATGACGACACCCGAGCCGCCCGCCTCGTCCAGCCCGGCGCTCAGCGCCGCCTGCTGGCCGAAGTTGCGCGACAGCCGGATCAGCCGCACTCCCGGGTCGAGCTCGCACAGTTCGCGGATGACCTCCACCGACTCGTCCGCGCTGCCGTCGTCGACGAAGAGGATCTCGGCGGCGCCGATCGGGGCGAGCACCCGGCGGAGCCGCGAGTGCAGCTCGCGCAGCGTGGTGGCGTTGTTGAAGACCGGTACGACGACCGACAGCAGCAGGGCCGCACCGTCGGCGTCGTCCGGGCCGCCCCGCGTCGCGAGGCCGGCACGGTGGTGCAGCATGCGGGTGATGCAGTCCGTCGGGAGTCCGGCGGCGCGGGAGGCGGTGCGCAGGTCGGTGCGCCCCAGCAGGTAGTCGCCCAGGGCGAGCGCGCGGTAGACGATCGGCACGTTCTCGGTCCGCTGTGCTTCGGCATCGGTGCGCATGCCGCTCTCCCTCGTTCAGCTGGAACCTCATGGGGGACGTCAGTGGAGGACGGCTACGGCGCGCGCCCAACCCGCTCCGGCGCGAGCGATGCTCACCGGGAAGCAGATGACGGTGAAACCGGAGTCGGGGAGCGCGTCCAGGTTCGCCAGGCGCTCGATCTGGCAGTACTCGCGCTCGCGTCCCGCGAAGTGGGCTGGCCAGAGCAGGTCGCGGTCGCCGGTCCGGGCGAAGTCGTCCATGATGCGGGGGAACGGCGCGTCGAGGCTGAAGGCGTCGGTTCCGATGACCTTGACCCCGTGGTCGAGCAGGTAGTGCACCGCCGAGCCGTCGAGGCCCGTGAAGTCGGTGAAGTAGCGCCGGGTGCCGCCCCACTCCTGCGCCCCGGTGCGCAGCAGCACGATGTCGAGCGGGCTGAGAAAGTGGCCGACGCGCCGCAGCTCCGCGTGGATGAAGTCCGCGTCCACGCTGCCGACGCCCGCGGACGTCAGGTCCAGCACCACTCCCGGCTGGTGGAACCACTCCAGCGGCATCTGGTCGATGGTCCTCGGACGGCCGTAGGCCGCGGTCGAACCGTAGTGGGCCGGCGCGTCGACATGGGTTCCGGTGTGGACGGTCAGGGTGAGGGTGTCGTTGTTGAGGAACTCGCCGCCGGGCAGATCCGCGATGTCGAGCGAGAGGCCGAAGTGCCGCCGCATCTCCGCGATCATGTGCTCGCCGCCCTCGGCGGGGGTCATGATCGTGTGCTCGATCGGGTCCGGCTCCCACGACTCGGCGTCCACGGGGGAGGACAGGTCGATCAGCTTCACGCGAGGCTCCCCTCCGCCGCGGTCCCGCGGACCGGCGCCTCGGCGTGGGCCTTCGCGTGCCGCAGGGTCACCGTGCTGTTGCCGCCGAGCGCCTTGCGGACGAACTCCCGCGCGGTGGCGATCGTCGCGTCCGGCCCGAGGACGTCCCGCACGCGGTCGGGGGCCAGCAGCACCGTGTGCCGCGCGGTGGCCACCGTCCCGCCGGCGGGGCCCGCGGTCAGGTGCCAGCTCCCGGTGTGCGCGGTCATCAGGGCGGGCGTCACCATCTGCTTGTAGACGATCCGGTCGGGCGGCAGGCAGACCCGCACCGACTCGGTGGTGTGCACCGAGCCGTCCGCGGTCCGGGTGTCCATGGCCATGCGCTGGACGCCGTCCGTGCTCTCGGTGAGCTCCAGCCGGCTCACGTGCGGGATGCGCCGGGGCCACTCGGCCGCGCGGTACAGGAAGTCGTAGACGTCCTCCGGACCGGCCGCGACCGTCACGGAGTCCTCGAACGACAGCAGCAGCTCGCCGAGCCGCCCGGACATCTCGGCGGCCCGCTTGAGCTTGGCGAGCTCCTGGCCGCTGTTGCCGTCGACGGCCCGGCCGATCCACTCGGCGGAGCGCGGGTCGTCGTCGATCGCGCCGTAGGTGTGCAGCAGCGTCACCCGGGACCGCGCCGAGTCCAGGGGGGTGATCCGCCATTCGCCGCGCATGAACGCCACCGGGGAAGCGGTGACCTCCTGCCGGAACTTCACGCTCATCGCGTCGGGGGCGTGGACGCGGCGGGAGGTCCAGCACTTCACCTCGTCGTTCGCGGTCGCCCAGATCCGGATGCGTTCCTCGGCGCCATCGCTGTCCAGCAGGTCGACGTGGACGGTCGGGGGGAAGTGGACCGGCCAGTCGACCGCCGTGGCAACGATGCGGTAGACGTCCTCGGCCGGCGCGTCGACCGTGATGGCGTGTTCCGCCGAGCGGGGGCGCGGTTCCGTCATGTCGCTGGCTCCGTTTCGCATCAGTAGTTGCCGAGCCCGCCGCAGACGTTCAGCGCCTGGGCGGTGATGGACGCCGCGGTGTCCGTGACGAGGTAGCCGACGATCCCCGCGACCTCGTCCGGGGTGGAGTAACGGCCGAGCGGGATCTTCGCCTGGAAGCGTTCGAGGACGGCCGCCTCGGAGGTGTCCCACGCGGCCGCGTAGCCCTGGCGCACCCGCTCCGCCATCGGCGTCTCGACGTAACCCGGGCATACCGCGTTCACCGTGACGCCCGTCTTGGCCAGCTCCAGCCCGAGCGCCTTGGTGAAGCCCACGACGCCATGCTTGGAGGCCGAGTAGGGGGCGCCGAGCACCACGCCCTGCTTCCCCCCGGTCGAGGCGATGTTGACGATCCGGCCCCAGCTCCGCTCGAGCATCCCGGAGTTGACGAGGACCTCGCGGCTCATCCGAAACACGCTGTTGAGGTTGGTGTCGATGACGTCGGACCACAGCTCGTCGGTTATCCGCGCGGTGACTCCGCCACCGCTGCGCCCGGCATTGTTCACCAGGATGTCAACTCCGCCGAACTCGTCCACGGCGGCCTTGACGAGGTGGGTGACATGCTCGGCGTTCCGGACGTCCGCCGTGACTCCGGCGACCTTGGAACCGGCGTTTCGCAGTTCCTTCAATACGCGTTCCAGGGCGTCTCCGCCGCGCGCGCATATGAAGACCCGCATTCCGTCCGCGGCCAATCGCCGTGCGATCGCCAATCCGATTCCACTGGTCGCGCCGGTGATCAGAGCGGTCCGGTCGGATTCTTCGCCCATTCGTCCTCCTCGTCTCCGTTCATGCGGCCGTGACGGCTCGTCTTCGGGGCTCGTGAATATGGTCTCAACGGCACCTTGAAACGGGGTTGAAAAGACCCGGAGTCGCTCTCGACCGAGCATCAAGGCGTGTTCGAGCGGTCACTGTCAGAGTTGGTGCGGTGGACGTCACTCATTCGTAATGGAGGATGGTCGATGACCGAGACGGAGACGAATGACACCGTCGGTCTGGGTGCGCGCGTGCGGCAGTTCTACGCCGTTCAGATGAGGCTGCTCGATTCCGGGGAGGCCGAGGCGTGGGCCGACACCTTCACCGAGGACGCGGTATTCGAGGCCAACGCGCACAAGCAGCCCACGCGCGGCCGCCGGGCCATCGCCGCGGCAGCCCGCGCCGCGGCCGCCGAGTTGCGGGCAGCAGGCACGACGCGGCGTCACTGGCTCGGCATGTGCGATGTGGCCCCGGAGGAGGACGGCACCGTCCGGGTGTACAGCTACGCCCTGATCATCGAGACCCCGGCCGGCGGTCCGTCGGTGGTCCGCATGTCCACCACGTGTGAGGACCTGCTCGTGGACGACGGCGGGCTGCGGGTGCGGCACCGTATCGTCGCACGTGACGACATCGTGCCGTGAGGCCCAGGCCGGGCGCGTTCGGGGGATCCACCGGAACGCGCCCGGCCCTGGGCGGCGGGTCGGGCGCCGGTCAGGCGGCCTCAGGACACCTCGTCGAGGTGCGACGCCGACGCGAGGATCGAGCGGTGCAGTTGCTGGAGCCGGGGCGAGGGGTCGATGCCCAGCTCGTTCACGAGCGCCGACCGCAGCCGCTGGTAGACGTCCAGGGCCTGATGCCTCCGGCCGGACCGGTAGAGCGCGAGCATGTACTTTTCGTGGAGGCCCTCGTGAAAGGAGTGCTGCCCCACCAGTGCGGCGAGCTCGCCCAGCAACTGGTGGTGGCGGCCCAGCCTGAGGTCGGCGGAGATCCGGCCCTCCAACGTGCTCAGCCGATCCTCGGTGAGGCGTGTGATCTCGGTTTCCAGGAGGCGGCCGGCGGGGACGTCCGCCAGCGGCGGACCGCTCCAGAGTGTGAGCGCCTCCTCGAAGTGAGCCACGGCCCGTTTCACGTCGCCGCTCTCCAGGGCCCTGTGCCCGGTGCTCACAAGTTCATCGTAAACGTGCAGGTCGATGGTCCCCAGAGGGGCCGAGAGCATGTAGCCGTTGGTGTGCGTCGTCAGGATGTCCTGGGCGATCTTCGGGAGCGACATTCCCCAGATGCGGCCGAGCGCCTTGCGCAGGTGCAGCACGTAGGTCTGCAGCGTGGTCACGGCGCTCTTGGGGGGCCGGTCGCCCCACAGTTCGGTCATGAGGGAACTCGTGGAGACGATCTTGTTCGCGTTCAGCAGCAGCAGCGCGAGGATCTTGCGGGGCTTCGGGGCGAGTTGAGGGCTCACACTTCCCACTGGTGCTACGGATATCGGTCCGAGGACGCGGAATTCCACACTACCTCCGGGTGGACGGAAACGGAGAAACCCTTCGAGCGGCGAAGGCGGCGTTGCCGACGGGTCTTTGGCGGGGGGAGCCGGCACCCCTGACTCGCTCGCGATCCAACCCGTGTAGTTGTATGTCAGCGCCGTGTGGATATGAACACCGGCGGGTGGTCAGCTTGGTAAACTTGGTCAGCATTGTCAAGTAGGGTCATCCCGAATGGTAAAGCGCCGGCCCGTCCGGGGTGCCGCGCGCATGTAGTCGCGCATCGGCGAGCGCGGCCCGCCGCGGTCGCCGACGTCGCCGACATGGACGGGATGACCTCGTCCCTCCGGCCGAAGAATTCGCCCGGTCCGGCGCGGCCGCTTATTCGAGCACCTCTCAAGGGCCTTTCGAGTCGCGTCTGGGCATCCTACTCCGGACCGCATGGAGGGATATTGATGGCCAAAGCTATTGCAATAACCGGAATTGGGGTCCGTGCGCCCGGCGGGATCGGTGTGAAGGCATTCTGGGAGCTGCTCACCTCCGGCCGCACCGCGACCCGTGCGATGTCCTTCTTCGATCCGGCCCCGTTCCGCTCCCGCGTCGCGGCGGAGTGCGATTTCGATCCGGTCGCCGAGGGGTTCACTCCCCGGGAGGTCCGGCGCATGGACCGGGCGGCGCTCCTGGGCGTCGCCGCCGCCCGGGAGGCGTTCGCCGACAGCGGGCTGGCGGCGGGCGCGGTCGCTCCGGGCCGGGTCGCGGTCACGGTGGGCAGCGCCGTCGGGTGCACCATGGGGTTGGAGGAGGAGTACGCCACCGTCAGCGACGGCGGCCGCTCCTGGCTGGTCGACCATACCTACGCCGTGCCCCACCTGTACGGATACTTCGTCCCGAGCTCGCTGGCCGCCGAGGTGGCCTGGGCCGTGGAGGCGGAGGGACCCGTGTCGGTCGTCTCCACCGGGTGCACCTCCGGCCTGGACGCCGTGGGCTACGCGTGCGCGCTGCTCGCCGAGGGCTCCGCGGAGATCGCGGTGGCGGGCGCGACCGACGCGCCGATCTCCCCGATCACCGTGGCCTGCTTCGATGCCATCAAGGCCACCACCGCGCGCAACGACGATCCGGAGCACGCGTCCAGGCCGTTCGACCGGAGCCGCGACGGGTTCGTGCTCGGTGAGGGGAGCGCGTTCTTCGTGCTGGAGCCGCTCGAGGCGGCGCTGCGCCGCAGGGCGCACGTGTACGCCGCCATCCGCGGGTTCGCGTCCAGGTCGAATGCCTTCCACATGACCGGACTGCGGCCGGACGGCCGGGAGATGGCCGCAGCGATCACGGCGGCGCTCGACCGGGCGCGGCTGGCGCCCGCCGACATCGACTATGTCAACGCGCACGGATCGGGGACGCGGCAGAACGACCGGCACGAGACGGCCGCGGTCAGACGCAGTCTCGGCCACCATGCCCGGCGCGTCCCGGTCAGCTCCATCAAGTCGATGATCGGCCACTCCCTCGGGGCCATCGGTTCGATCGAGATCGCCGCATGCGCGCTGGCGATCGAGCACGATGTCATCCCGCCGACCGCCAACCTGCGGGAGCCGGATCCCGAATGCGAACTGGACTACGTGCCCCTGGTCGCCCGCGAGCAGCGGACCGACACGGTGCTGACGGTCGGAAGCGGGTTCGGCGGCTTCCAGAGCGCCATGGTGCTGACCGGTCCCGACGCGGTGCCGCGATGAGCGGCGCGGCGGGCGGCGCGGTGAGCGGCGCGGCGGGCGGCGCCGATCGGACGGGCGGCGTGTAGGGCGGGTGGGAGGAGCTGAGGGTAGTTCTCCGTGGTGGCCTGCTTCTTCAAGCATAGAGTC
>NZ_JAGEPF010000059.1 GCF_017573465.1 Actinomadura violacea | reverse complement strand
CCTGATGATCAGGGACTCGACGCGCCCTTCATGATCTGGCCGGGCGCTGTGGACGGGCTTTCCCGTCGGTCACACATCCACAACACGGTCAAGCCACCCCATATTTCGTCAAGCACGCCCCAACACCGGCGCCGACCTGCAAAGACCACCCAAAACCGCGCCCACGCAAGGCCTCAAGCCCAGTCCACTCCGACCCAAAAAAGTTTGAAACGATCTCCAGGGGCGGGATCCAAGCCCCCGAAAGGGGTCAGCGCAGGGGCCCGTAGTGGCCTGTGCGCTGGTCGTCGTGGTGGTAGGTGGGCCACTCGATGGCGCCCGCTTTGCCCTGGGTCTTCCAGGCGAACAGGTAGCCCTCGCGGGTGGTGGCGACCAGGTCGGTGCGCCCGTCGCCGTCCAGGTCCCCGGCGGACGGGGACCAGATCGTCCAGCCGCCGGTGAACAGGGGGAAGCCGGCGGCCTGGCCGGTCTGGCCGAAGGCGTGCAGGGTGGAGGTGTCGCCGCCGCCGATCACCTCGGCGCGGCCGTCGCCGGTGACGTCCGCGATGATCGGGGAGCCGAGGAAGGCCAGGCCGGTGCGGCGCTGCGGGAAGCCGGGCACGGGCAGGGCGGTGGCGGCGTCGTAGCCGCGCTGGTAGTTGCCGATCGGCTGCCCGCTGCCGGGGAACAGCAAGGCGGCGACCAGGGACGCGGCGCCGGAGCCGCCCTCGGTGTAGCTGAGCCGGCCGAGGGGGCCGAACCGGCCGAACGCCCCGGACGTGGTGAAGGAGAGCGGCACGTCCGCCGGGAGGTTGCCGCCGAGCACGGCGGACGGGTCCAGCGCCGGGTTGGCGAGCGGCCCGTAGTCGCGGAGGATCTTGCCGGCCCCGGAGATCAGGTAGGTGGGGCCGAACGAGGGCCCGGTCGCGACCTCGTCCTTGCCGTCGCCGTCCACGTCGGCCGTGACGGGCTGGTTGACGCCCTCGGTGATGAACTCCTGCGCGCTGCCGTAGAAGGTCATGACCGAGGCCATCCGGACGGGCCAGCCGGACACGGGCGTGCCGTCCGCGTGGTAGGCGAAGGCGTAGTTCGCCCCGTAGAACTGCTCTCCCCCGCCCTTGCTGTCGGACAGCTGGGAGCGCAGGACGATCTCCGGTTTGCCGTCGCCGTCGAGATCGGCGACCGCGGGGGTGCCGGGAAGCTTGTGGTCGTTGATCCGGATGTATCCGACGGGCGGTCCGTTGTCCGTACGCACCTCGACGGGCCATCCGTGCAGATCGGAGCCGTCCGGGTGCCACGCGTGGACGCGGCCGTCCCAGCCGGCCTGGACGACCTCGAGCCGGCCGTCGCCGTCCAGGTCGGCCAGAACGGGCGAGGCGGTCGCGCCCCGCACCGGCAGGCGCGTGTACTTGAGGGCGGGACGCGGGATGGGCGGGGCGGTCACGCCGGTGTCGATGGTCTTGGGCCAGCCAGGGAGGAGCCGTCCGGACGCGTCGAAGACATAGGTACGGCCGGTCGTGCTGGTCGCGACCACCTCCTGGTGGCCGTCGTGGAGCAGGTCGCCGACCGCGACGGGCGCCACGACGGGCTCGTGACCTGGGTCGATGCCGGGATAGGCGTGCTGCGGGACGGTCGGGCGGGTGGTGGCGGGCCAGCCGGGCAGTTCCTTGCCGGACGCGCCGTCGAGCGCGTGGACGCGGCCGTCGCCGTCGGCGTAGACGACCGCCTTCCGGCCTTGGAGATCGGTGATCGCGGGCTGGCTCTCGTTGCCGACGCCGAGCTTGCGGGGGAAGCCGGCGCGCAGCGCGGGGTCGTGGTGGACGGCGATGGCGCGCCGCTCCTCCCCCATCCGCCCGGACGCGTCCCAGACGCGGAGCCGCAGCGTGACCGTGTACTGCTCGCTGGCCGACAGCGCTTTGTCGGTCGACAGCTTGTACTGCGCGTCCCACACCGATTTCGGAACCTGCGAGAGGTCGAGCGTGCCGATGTGTCCGTCGTGGGGCGAGGAGCCGGTGCCGGACCCGGCCTTGTGGAAGGCGCCGTCGGACGGTTCGATGCCCGGCGCCCACTCCAGTTCGTACCGGTATCCGGACGAGCGCGGCGCGGCGACGTATCCCGTCACGTCGACCGACTTCGTGGTCGCCGGATCGTAGAGCGAGTACCAGTCGGGCGCGGTGATCGCGCCGACGGGCGGGACGTTCCCGTCCTTCACGGCCTGCATGGCCTTGGCGACGTTCGGCCGCCCGTACCCGTACTGCCGGTCCCATCCCGGCTTGCCGGGCCAGGGCAGGTGCGGGTCGTCGATGTCGGAGGCCGTCGCCCGCAGCACCTGCACGGCCTCCTCGTTCGTCAGCGGCCGACCGATCTGGATCCCGTACGACAGCAGCAGGCCGAACACCCCGCCGGTCGTCGGCGTCGACTCCGACGTCGACCCGCCCTGCGTGGCCACGGAGAACATCGCCTTGGCGCCGAACGACGTCTCGTCCGAGCGCGTCCGGTAGGTGGTGGTGAGCGTGTTGGCGAGCGGGTCCGGGACCCCGGCGGTGTTCGGGACGAGCCCGTTGCCCGGGATGACGTGCGGCCAGAACATGCCGCCCTGGTGGTCGGTGGAGTCGAAGTCGTTGCTCGACTCGACCATGACGACGCCGTCCCGCCACAGCTTCTCGACGGTCTGCCGCATATAGGAGGAGTAGCCGAGGTCCGCGGTCGTGCTGACGATCACCTTCGCGCCCATGTGCGCGGCGTACAGCCACGCCTGCGCCAGGTCGTCCGTCCGGTCGAGGGCCTCCTGGCCCGCGCGGACGGGCAGGATCCGGCAGCGCGGGCACACTCCGGCGCCCTGCACACCGTTGTTGGTCTGCGCGGCGAGCGTCTTCATCTGGCTGTTCGCGTGCCCGTAGGTGGAGTCATAGGTGGCGGGGTCGTTCTGGTGCTCGTAGAAGTCCCAGCCGGAGATGTCGTCGGTGAAGCCGTTGCCGTCGTCGTCCTTGCCGTTGGAGAACGCGGCGATCAGGTCCTCGGGGTCGATGCGGCCGTTGCCGTTGGCGTCCTTCACGCGCGGGTCGCCGGCGTAGTCCGCGGCGGTGACCGCGCCATCGCCGTCCTTGTCGTAGGTGGACGACCCTTCGGGTCTCGGCAGCTCACCGGTGTTGAGGAAGACCTTGTCGGCGAGTTCGGGGGCGTCGCCGTTGTGCCAGTTGATCCCGCCCTCGACGTAGGCGATCACGACGTCCGGCGATCCGGTCGTGTAGTCGCGCCACGCCTTGTCGACCGACATCCCGGACGCGTTCTCCGGGTCCTTGGCGTTCGGCGCGCATTTCGGCATGAACGAGTAGAGCGCGTGCTGCTCGCCGTTGACGCCGTTCCCGCAGCCCGGCGCCTCGGCGCTCGCATAGCCCGGGTCGTTGGGCGGGGACGCGGGGAACCCGCCCTCCGCGAACGCGGCGGGCGCCCAGGCCAGCAGGGCCGCCATCAGGATCGCGATCACCGGCCGCACGCGCATACCAGGCTCCCGCCGTCGCAGCGATCAGGGAACCCGAATATCCCTCACCTTCTCCCCCGCGCCTACTCACCTGGATGACACAAGAACGTTCGCGCCGCTCACATCCCCGCAACACCCCCGCGTCGCGGCGCCTTCACGGCGTCACAGCATCCCTAGGCGTCCCGTACGCGCGGCAGGGCGGCCCCGGCGGCCGCTTCCCGTGGCCCGGCAGGTGAGCGCGCTAGATTGGGGAAGAGTAGTTCTGGTTCGCGTTTCGCGGTGTGGAGAGTTGGTCGGTTCTGGTGCGTACTGGACGAGTTCTGCGGTTCGACGGGGTTCGCGGCTACGGGTTCATCGTTCCCGACGGCGGCGGTGACGACGTGTTCGTCCACGCCAACGAGGTCCTCGACGACAAGTCGGGCCTGACGCCCGGCGCGACGGTCGAGTTCGAGACGGTCGACAGCGAGCGGGGCCCGAAGGCGTTCGGCGTCCGCATCCTGTCCCGGGCGTCGGCGTCCTCGCCGGCGCCGCGGCAGTCGTCGTCGTCCTCGCAGCTGCTGGACGAGGGGCTGTGCGACGTCCTCGAGCCCGCGGAGCTGCGCGAGGACATCACCGAGCTGCTGCTGTCGGGCACGCCCGACCTGACCGGGCGGCAGATCGTCAGCATCCGGGAGAGCTTCCTCGGTTTCGCCAAGAAGCACGGCTGGGTCGAGGCCTAGGATCCGCCGCGCGGCCCGCCGGGCCCCGCGCGAAGGCTCCCGGCACCGCCGTTTCACCCGCCGGTCACCGGCCGGGCCCCGCGCCCGCGCCGAATCGGCGCGCCGGGCATGGGTAGTGTCAGGCCCATGAGCGGAGCTCCGACGCGCGTGTTCATCGCGCGGCTCGCCGGGATCGCCGTGTTCGACCCCGCCGGCGACCAGGTCGGCCGGGTCCGCGACGTGGTGGTGGCGCTGCGCCTGGCCCCCCGGCCGCCCCGGGTGCTCGGCCTCGTCGTCGAGGTCGGCCCGCGCCGCCCGGTGTTCCTGCCGATCACCCGGGTGCAGGTGATCGAGGCCGACGCGATCATCTTCGACGGCCGGCTGAACATGCGCCGGTTCAGCAAGCGCGAGTCCGAGACGCTCGTCATCGCCGAGATGCTCGACCGCACCATCCGGCTCTGCGACTCCGGCGAGCCCGTCTCCGTCGTCGACGTGGCGATGGAGCCGACCCGCACCCGCGACTGGCTGGTCGGCAAGGTCGCCGTCCGGCGCGGCGGGCGGGGGCTGCGCCGCGGCGCCGGCCTGCGCCGCCGTGGCGAGAGCATGGTCGTGAACTGGGACGACGTCGAGGGTTTCTCCGCCGTCGAGCACGGCCAGGGCGCCGCCGGGCTGATCGCCGCGTTCGGCCAGATGAAGGCCGCCGACCTCGCCGGCATCGTGCACGAGCTGCCCCCCAAGCGGCGCACCGAGGTCGCCGCCGCCCTCGACGACGAGCGCCTCGCCGACGTCCTGGAGGAGCTGCCCGAGGACGACCAGATCGAGATCCTCGGCAAGCTGGAGGCGGACCGCGCCGCCGACGTCCTGGAGGCGATGGGCCCCGACGACGCCGCCGACCTGCTCGGCGAGCTGCCCACCGAGCAGCGCGAGCGGCTGCTGACGCTGATGGAGCCGCAGGACGCCGCGCCCGTCCGCCGGCTCCTCACCTACGAGGACCACTCCGCCGGCGGCCTGATGACCACCGACCCGGTGATCGTCCCGCCGGACGCGACGGTCGCCGAGGCGCTCGCCCAGATCCGCAACCCCGACCTGAACCCGGCGCTCGCCGCGCAGGTGTACGTGTGCCGGCCGCCGACCGCCACCCCCACCGGCCGCTACCTCGGCACCGTGCACTTCCAGCGGCTGCTGCGCGAACCGCCGCCGACCCTGGTCAGCGGCATCTGCGACACCGAGCTCGACCCGCTGCGGCCCACCATGACGCTGGAGTCCGTCGCGATGATCCTGGCCACCTACAACCTGGTCGCCGCGCCCGTCGTGGACGAGAACGGGCACCTGCTCGGCTCGGTGACCATCGACGACGTCCTCGACCACCTGCTGCCCGAGGACTGGCGGGAGACCGCCATGGACGCCTTCGCCGAGGTGTCCGCGGATCCCGAGGAAGAGGCACTCCGGGGCGCCGAGGGGGCGAGATGACACCACGTCTGGACCAGCCGCGCGAGGTCCGCCGCACGATCGTGCCGCGGCCGCACTACGACCCCGAGTCGTTCGGCCGCCTCTCCGAACGGATCGCCCGGTTCCTCGGGACCGCCCGGTTCCTGGTCTACATGACGGGGTTCATCGTCGTCTGGATCGGCTGGAACTTCCTCGCGCCGCACTTCCTGCGCTGGGACCCCTACCCGTTCATCTTCCTGACGCTGATCCTGTCGCTGCAGGCGTCCTACGCGGCGCCGCTGATCCTGCTCGCCCAGAACCGGCAGGACGACCGGGACCGCGTCCAGTACGAGCAGGACCGCTCCCGCAACGAGCGCACCATCGCCGACACCGAGTACATCACCCGGGAGATCGCCGGGCTGCGGGTCGCGCTCAGCGAGGTCGTCACCCGCGACTTCCTGCGCTCGGAGCTCCAGCAGATCCTCCGCGAGCTGGACGCCAAGGACCAGCATCCGACGCTGTCCTAGCCGGGCCGCCGCCCGCCGCCTAGACGGCCTCGTCGGCCAGCTTGTCGAGGATGACGCCGAACGTCCGCAGGTCCGGCTCGTCCAGCCGGCTCAGCACGTACTCGCGGACGCCCTGCCGGTACGTCGGCGTCGCGTCCGCCAGCCGCGCCCGCCCCGCCGGGGTCAGCACCGCGTACAGGCCCCGCGCGTCGCTCGTGCAGGACTGCCGGACGACCAGGCCGTCCCGCTGCAGCCGGTCGACCAGCCGGGTCAGGCCGCTGCGCGACAGCAGCACCCGGTCGGCGAGGTCGTTCATCCGCAGCCGCCCGTCCGGCGCCTCACCGAGATGCATCAGCACGTCGTAGGAGCCCAGCGCGAGATCATGGTCGGCGAGCAGGTCCGCCTGGAGCCGCCGCGAGATCTGGACCTGGGCGCGGAGCATCGTGCGCCACACCGCCAGCTCGGTGCGCGACATGGTGCTGGACTGCGATGTCACGCCCCGATGTTACGGTGCCGGGAGCCGCGGGCGAAGGGGCCGGGGGCGGGTGTCGCGCGCCCGATGTGAGGTCGGGCACCCGATTGGCCGATACCGTCGCGGGGTTCATACCATGGACGCATGGCCCACCAGTTGACGACCGAGCAGGTGACCGCGGCCCTCGCCACGGTGAACGACCCTGAGATCCGCAAGCCCATCACCGAGCTCGACATGGTCAAGGACATCGACATCGCCACGGACGGCGCCGTCCGCGTCGGCGTCTACCTGACCGTTGCCGGGTGCCCGATGCGGGACACCATCACCAAGAACGTCACGGAGGCCGTCTCCAGGCTCGCCGGGGTCACCTCGGTCCAGGTCGACCTGGACGTGATGAGCGAGGAGCAGCGCAAGGACCTGCAGACCAAGCTGCGCGGCGGCGAGCCCGCCAAGGAGATCCCCTTCGCCAAGCCGAACTCGCTGACCAAGGTGTACGCGGTCGCGAGCGGCAAGGGCGGCGTCGGCAAGTCCTCGGTCACCGTCAACCTGGCCGCGGCGCTCGCCGCGCAGGGCCGCAAGGTCGGCGTCGTGGACGCCGACATCTACGGCCACTCGGTCCCCCGCATGCTGGGCGTCGCCGACTCCCCCACCAAGGTCGCCGACATGATCATGCCGCCGGTGGCGCACGACGTGAAGGTCATCTCCGTCGGCATGTTCACCGCCGGGAACCAGCCGGTCGTGTGGCGCGGTCCGATGCTGCACCGGGCCCTGCAGCAGTTCCTCGCCGACGTCTACTGGGGCGACCTGGACGTCCTGCTCATGGACCTGCCGCCCGGCACCGGCGACATCGCGATCTCCGTCGCGCAGCTGCTGCCGTCCGCGGAGATCCTCGTGGTCACCACCCCGCAGCAGGCCGCCGCCGAGGTCGCCGAGCGCGCCGGCGCGATCGCCGCGCAGACCCACCAGCAGGTCGTCGGCGTGATCGAGAACATGTCGTACCTGACCTGCGCGCACTGCGGCGAGCGCCAGTACATCTTCGGCGAGGGCGGCGGCCAGACCGTCGCCGACGCCCTGGCCCGCACCCTCGGCACCAAGGTCCCGCTGCTCGGCCAGGTCGAGATCGACCCCCGCCTCCGCGAGGGCGGCGACAACGGCACCCCGCTGGTCCTCGGCGACCCCGACGCGGGCGCCGCGAAGGAACTGCGCACCATCGCCGACAAGCTGGCCGGCCGCTCCCGCGGCCTCGCCGGCATGTCCCTCGGCATCTCCCCCAAGGGCCGCTGACACACCAAGAAAGGCCCCGCCTCGAGCGGGGCCTTTCATAGTTACGGGCCTCCACCCCCCGAGGGCGCGGGCCCTTGCGCAGCTATGAGCCTCCGCCCCCCTGAGAGCGGGAGTCCTTTCACAGCCACGGGCCTCCACCCGCTGAGGGCCCGCCGGCCCTTCGCAGCTTCAGGCCGTCGCCCGCTAAGAGCGCGGGTCCTTCGCTTCACGGGCCTCCACCGACTGAGGGCGCGGGGCCTTTCGCAGCCCACTGAGGGCGCGAGTCCTTCGTTGTCACGGGCTTTTGTCCGCTGAGGGCGCGCGCGGGCCCTTGCGCATACTCGTCCCCTGGTCACGGGCATGTCTGCGGTGGCTGAAGGCCCTGACGGGGACCCGGCTGCGGCTCCTTGCGGAAGAGCAGAGCTCAGCCGGGGCCACGGGCAGGCACGCGGAGCGAGCGCTAGCGAGCGCAGCGGGCATGCCCGACGACGGACAGGCTGTTTCGCGCGGAGCGCTAGCGGAGCGCGAAACAGCCTGTCCGTCGTGACGGGGGGTTCCAGGGGGGTCGTCCCCCCTGGGCTAAGTAGCCTCGTTGTCGTACGGCGGGCGTTCGCCGTGGTCGAGGGAGCCGGGCGGCGTGGCGGCGTAGGACGGCTCGTCGTCGTCGAAGAGCTTGCCGTTCATGAAGGAGTCGTCGTCCTCGAACAGGTGCTTGCGGACGAACGTCTTCGGGTGCAGGTCGGCGATGTCGAAGTCCTTGAACTCCGGCCCGAGGCCGGCCTCCAGATCGGCCTTGGCCGAGTTGGCCATCTGGCGGAACTGCCGCAGCATCCGGCCGGCCTGGCCGGCGACCTGGGGGAGCTTGTCACCGAAGATGACCAGGGCGAGGACGACCAGCACCGCCATCTCGCCGAGTCCGACGTCGAACAACCCGTCCTCCACAAGCCGCCAGGGACCGGCCCTGCGCGGACCGGCCCCCCCAGCGTATCCCCAGCCGGGATGAACCCGGCCTTAACATCGGGCCCTACGAGCCCAGCGTGACGTCGACGGAGGTCTCCTGGCCGCCGCGCTGGTAGGTGACCTTGATCCGGTCGCCGGGGGCGCGGCTGCGGATCTGCGCGATCAGGTCGGTGGCGTCCTCGATCGGCTGGTCGTCGATCTTGGTGATGACGTCGCCGGGCTTGAGGCCCGCCTTGTCGGCCGGGCCGCCCTTGGTCACCGGGTCCTGGCCCTGCACCGCCTGCTGCATGATGCGGGCGCCGCCCTGCTGGTACTGCGGGTCGGGCAGCACGCCGAGCTTGGCCATCTTGACCTGGCCGGTCGCGATGATCTCCTCGGCGATCCGCTTGCCCTGGTTGATCGGGATGGCGAAGCCGAGGCCGATGCTGCCGCTCTGGCTGCCGCCGCCGAGCGACTGGCCGCCGAGCGTGGCGATGGCGGTGTTGATGCCGATCACCCGGCCCTTGGCGTCCACCAGCGGCCCGCCCGAGTTGCCGGGGTTGATCGCGGCGTCGGTCTGGATCGCGTTGAGGTAGGACGAGTCGCCGCCGCCCTCGCCCTGCGTCGGCACGGCGCGGTTGAGCGAGCTGACGATGCCGGTCGTCACCGAGCCCTGCAGGCCGAGCGGCGAGCCGATCGCGATCACCGGGTCGCCGACCGCGAGCCTGCTGGAGTCGCCGAGGGCGAGGGCGGGCAGCGAGTGCTGGCCCTCCACCTTCACCACCGCGACGTCGGACGAGGGGTCCGAGCCCTTCACTGTGGCGGGCAGCGTCTTCTTGTCGTTGAAGATCACCTGCATCTGGCCGCCGCCGCGGGCCTCGGCCACCACGTGGTTGTTGGTGACGATGTAGCCGCCCTTGACGATGAAGCCGGTGCCGCCGACCTCGCCCTGCGAGGACTTCACGCGGATCATCACGACGCTGGGCAGCACGCGCTGCGCCACTCCCGCGATGGAGTCCGGCGGGCGGTTCTGCACCTTGGTGTCGTCGCCGCTGCCGCCGCCGAGGCTGACCGAGCCGCCGCCGTTGTCGTCGTCGGTGGCGATCACTCCGATGCCCGCGCCGACGGCGCCGGCGACCAGCGCGACGATCAGCGCCACGACGGCCAGCAGGCCGAGGCCTGGGCCGCGTCCGGACGCGGGCGGCGGCGCCGGGATCGGCGCCCAGTTCGGGCCGGTCCCGGGCGTCCCGAACGCCCCCATCGGGCGGGGTGCACCGGGCGGCGGCGGTCCCATCGGCGCTCCGGGGGGCGGCGCGCCCATGGGCGGGCGGCCGCCGGGCGGCGGCGGTCCCTGCTGCCAGCCCCCGTACGGCGGCTGGCCGTGCGCGGCGCGCGGGTCCTGGTCGTAGGGGACGAATCCGGGCCGCGGGCGCTGGTCGTGCGGGCCGTCCATCGGCCCGTCCACCGGCTTGTCCAGGGCGACCGGGGGCGGCGGCTGCGGCATGTCGCGCGGGGGCGCGTCCTGCAGCGGCACTTCCCGGGGCGCCATGGAGGCGGCCACGTCGTCCTGCGGCGGGGCTTCGGCGCGCGGCGCGTCCGGCGGGGCGAACCCGCCCGGCTGCTCGCCGGCGCCGCCCGCGCCGCCCGCCACGAGGCGGTCGGTGCCGCTCGGTTCGGGGCTCGGTTCGGGCTCGGGCTCCGCGGCCGGCTGCTCCAGGGGGATCTCCTGGTCGGTCACCGTCTCGGGAGGAGCCGCCGCGTCCTGACGCTCAGGCTCCTGCCCGGGGACGGCGTCCTCGTCCCCCGGCCGGCGGTTGTCTTCCGTCATCCCCATCTCTCCTACCGAGCATGGTCTCGTCATCCGTGCTCATCGTGCCGGGACAGGCATGTGGCGAGCGTAAGGCAGAACTCGCCGGCACCGCCTCTCGGGTGGGTGCTCCCGGTTTGGACGAAGTTGGGCGTTCCCCGGTTCAGGTCACTTGAACGGATCGGCGGCCGAGGCCAGGCGGCGCGCGCCGCGGGCCAGCCGCGTCCAGAAGGGATCGGAGCCGCGGGGAAGGTCGAAGGCGACCGCCTCCGCCGTGCTCTGCGGCGCGTCGGTCAGGACCGTGTACACGTACCCTCCGGACGCGGCGACGGCCCAGCGGCGCAGCGACTCGCGGCAGAACACCGCCCGGCCGTGCCGGACGGTCTTCTTCCAGCCGGTCAGGGCCGTGGTGTCGAGGGTGCCGGGCTGGACGAACACCGACACCGAGGCCAGGCCGTCGGAGTAGCTGAGGTGGACGGCGCCGCCGGCCTCGCGGCGCGCGTCGTAGAGGGTGAGGTGCCCGGGGAGCCGCTTGGGCAGCGGCCAGCCGCCGCGCTTCAGGCCGGCGAGGGCGCGGGCGTCGAGCGGCTGCTCCAGGATCGAGGAGGTGGCCGCGCTGTTCGGCGCGGCGTTGGCGCTGGTCGGGCCGCCGGCCGGGGCCTCGGTGACGGCGGGGGCGTCGACGGCGGCGCCGCGGGTGCGGCCCGGACGCGGCGCGGTGCCGCCCTGCGCCGGGACGGTGAAGCTGATCTCGGTGAACCCGCTGGTGATCACCGGGCGGCCGGTCGCGTCGATCAGCTCGCGGTGCAGCAGCAGGCCCGTCTCGGCGTCCAGCCAGAACCGGCCCGCGATCGTGCCGTCCCGGCGGCGGGCCTCCACCACGTCGGCGCGGCGGCCGAGCAGGGGCGCGTCGGGCTTGCGGACGACGGTGTAGTTGCGGGTCAGCAGGTCGAGCGTCCGCGCGGTGAACCCGGTGGAGTCGCCGGCGGACACGTCGGGCAGGTAGCCCTGCGCGCCCGCCCCGGAGGTGTAGCGGACGCCGTCGCCGGGGGTGTGCACGGCGGTGACGCGGGACGTCTCGGCCCGGCCCCGGGACCACGTGGTCAGGAAGCGGCGCCCCTCGTAGGGGACGCGGCGGGCGGCGTCGGCGGCGGCGCGCAGCAGGCCGACGGCGCCGGGGTCGCTGCGGGCGCGGCGCGCGGCGGCCGGGTCCCCGGCGAGGCCCCAGGCGAGGGCGACCGCGCCGGCGAGGCCGCCGGCGATGAGGGTGCGGCGCCGTCCCCGGCGGTGGCAGGCCGTCGAGGGCGTCGCGGTCACGGCCCGGGGGCGGTCTTGATCTGGTTCGCCGGGTCGGTCAGCGGGTCGGTGACGGGCGCGTCGCCGGTGGTCAGCGCGTGCTCGACGGCGAACCGGTCGAAGGCGGGGGTGACGGTCGGCGCCTGCTGGCGGCCGCCCGCGACGTAGGAGGCGGTGCCGAGGCCGATGAACAGGGTCGCGGCGCCCACCACCAGGTAGCGGCGGCGGTGCCGGGTCGCGGTCCCGGCGCGGGCGCCGGGCCGGTTGTCGCGGGGACGGGCGGCCGGCGCCGTCCGGACGGGCCGGACGGATGATCGCAGCGGCCGGGAGTGCGCCGCGGGGCGCATCGGCTGGGTGGAATCGGGCGGCTCGGGCGCGGTGGCGCCGGGGTCGGCGCCCATGGACCGCAGGCGGTTCAGGAAGTCGCCGGACGGGAGGTCGTCGGCGCCGTCGGAGGCGGGGACCGCACTGAGCCCGCGCAGCCGCCCCTTGACCCGGCGCAGCTCGTCGGCCTCGGCGCGGCAGTCGGCGCAGCCCGCCAGGTGGGCGAGGACCCGGTCGCGCTCGGCGGGGTCCAGCTCGTCGTCGATCAGAGCGGTCAGGCGCTCACCAAGGCAGCTCACACGGCCTCCTCACGCGGGAACGACCCCCCGCGCCCCCCGGCGGCCCCCGGATGGATGCCCTTGCTACGCCTGGTCATGACGCCCCTGTTCGTTCCGTTCTTCTCCGCGCGCGGCCCCGCTGCCACGCGCGCGGTCGCTACACGCCCTCCGGTTGCGGCCGGACGTCGCCGGCCCCATCGGCGGGTGCCCGCACGCTACCGGTGCCGGAGACCCCGGTCTCGGCCCGCTCCCCCGTGGCGACGGCCTCGGCGGCCTGCCACTCGTTGCGGGTCCCCGGACGGCGACGGGTCGGCGCGCGGTGCTCCAGCGCGGCCCGCAGCTGCGCCCGCCCCCGGTGGATGCGGCTGCGGACGGTGCCGAGCTTGACCCCCAGGGTCGCGGAGATCTCCTCGTAGGAGAGCCCCTCGATGTCGCACAGCACGACGGCCGCGCGGTACTCGGGGGCCAGCGCGTCCAGGGCGGCCTGGACGTCGGCGTCAAAGTTGGTGTCGTCGAACGCCTGCGCGGGCGTGGGCTCGCGGCCCTGCAGCCGCTCCGCGGCGTCGTCGGCGAGTCCCTCGAAGCGGATGCGCTGGCGGCGCCGCGCCATGTCGAGGAACAGGTTCGTGGTGATCCGGTGCAGCCAGCCCTCGAACGTGCCGGGCGTGTAGTTCGACAGCGAGCGGAACACGCGGACGAAGACCTCCTGCGTGAGGTCCTCCGCGTCGTGCTGGTTGCCGGTCAGCCGGTAGGCGAGCCGGTACACGCGCGCGGAGTGCTCGCGGACGACCTCGTCCCAGGACGGCGGTGCCCACTCGGCCTCGGGGGCGTTCTCACGCGCGGCGCTACCCAGCCCCTGCCTGGGGCCGACCCCCACAGCGCCTCTAAAACTCAGTGCTGCGACTCCCATGGTGCCGGGCTGTTCCTCTCTGGTGAGCCAAGACTCTTCGCCTTGGAACGGCACGGTCTCGCCTGGGCTGGGGCGGTTCTGGACCGGTTCGGTGCTCGTGGTTCCACCCACCGGGCGGCGGGTGCTTACGTTCGATGCAACGCGCTGGACCTCCGGATGGTTCCCGGTCAGCGATATGGTCTTTCCAGCATGAGCCAGGCGGGGGTCCCGCGAGGAGGCAGCCATCGACGCCATTCAGGCCACCCTGGCCTACGTGGAGGATTTCCTCCCCGAAGACGAGCCGCTGCTCGAGGCCCGTCGGCGCGGCCACGAGATCGGCGCGACGCCGATCGGGCCGGCGGGCGGTGCCGCGCTGCGCTTCCTGGCGACCCTGCTGGGGGCCCGCAACGTCGTGGAGATCGGCTCGGGCTGCGGGGTGTCGGGCGTCTACCTGATGCGCGGGATGCCGAAGGACGCGGTGCTGACCAGCGTCGACATCGAGCCCGAGCACCAGCGCCTGGCCAAGCTCGCCTACCGCGAGGCGGGCCTCGCGGCGTTCCGCACCCGGATGATCATCGGGCCGGCGCTGGAGGTGCTGCCGCGGCTCACCGACGGCGGCTACGACATGGTCTTCTGCGACGCGGCCAAGCACGAGTACCCCGAGTACCTGACGGCGGCGCTGCGGCTGCTGCGGCCGGGCGGCGTCGTCGCGTTCGACAACGCGCTGTGGCACGACCGGGTCGCCGACCCCGACGTCCGCGACCCCGAGACCGAGGCGATCCGCGACGTGCACCGCGCGATCCGCGAGGACGAGCGCCTCGTCCCGCTGCTGGTCCCGGTGGGCGACGGCCTGCTGTGCGCGGTGAAGCGCGACTAGCGGTGTCCCAGGTGGAGCCGCAGGACGCGCAGGCCGAGGAGGACGTGCCCGCCGGGGCCTTCGCGGTGCGCGACAGGGTGACGTGGCGGGCGGTCTGGCGGTTCGCGGCGTTCCTGATCCTGTTCGCGGCGTCGATCGGGTTCATCGCGAGCGGGCTGATCCGCGGCGCGGGCGTCGGCAGCATCGCGTTCATGGTGCTCGGCGTGGCGGGGCTCGTGCTGTTCGGCGCGGGCCTGGCGGTCTCGCTCGGCGGGCTGCTGGCGCGCCGTCCCGTGCTGGAGCTGGACGCCTCGGGGGTGCGGCGGCCGGCGCGCTGGCCGCTGCCGCGCCGGTCCGGGCGGCTGCTGCCGTGGGACGAGGTGGCGGCGATCACGGCGCTGCGCCGCGGCGTCCCCGGTACGCGCCGCGGCGAGCAGGACTACCTGGTGTTCCTGCCGACGGCGGAGCTGGCGGAGATGGCCCGCACGTCCGACCGGCCCGTCCTGGTGGCGCTGACGATGCGGGACGTCCCGGCGACGGCGGCCGCGGTGCCGTGGTGCTTCGCGGTCGGCCCCGGCTGGGACGCCAGGCTGCCCGAGATCGTGAAGCAGGCCCGGCGCCGCCGCCGCGTCCCGGTGATCGACCGCCGCACCAAGTAGCGGCCCCGCTCCGCTCCAGGCGCCGGTCAGGCGGCTCAGGCGGTCAGGCGGTCAGCCAGTCGAGGAGGAGGCGGACGCCGTAGCCGGTGGCGCCGCGGGTGATCTCGCCGTCGTCGGCGGTGGCGCGGCCGGGGCCGGCGATGTCGAGGTGGCCCCAGGTGCGGTCGCCGACGAACTCGCGCAGGAACAGCGCCGCCGCGATCGCGCCGCCGTTGAAGCCGCCGCGGCCCATGTTGGCGACGTCGGCGACGTCGGACTCGATGCCCTTGCGGTAGTCCTCGACGAGCGGCAGCCGCCACAGCGGCTCGCCCGCCGCGGTGCCGGCGGCGGTGAGCGCGGCGGCGAGCGCGTCGTCGTTGCTGAACAGCGCGCCGTACCGCAGGCCCAGCGCGACCTTGGCGGCGCCGGTGAGGGTCGCGACGTCGACGACCGTGTCGGGGTCGAGCTCGGCGTCGGCGTAGGCGAGCGCGTCGGCGAGGACGAGCCGCCCCTCGGCATCGGTGTTCAGCACCTCGGAGGTCTTGCCGCCGTAGTGCGCGATGACGTCGCCGGGCCGCATCGACGACCCGGACGGCATGTTCTCGGCGGCGGCGATCAGGCCGGTGACGCGGGCGCGGACGCCGAGGCCGCGCAGCGCGCTCAGCACGGCGATGACCACGCCGCCGCCCGCCATGTCGGTCTTCATGGTCTTCATGCCGTCGTTCGGCTTGAGCGACAGGCCGCCGCTGTCGAACGTGATCCCCTTGCCGACGAGCACGATGTGCCGCTCGGGCGTCCCGTCGGGGATGTACGAGAGCTCGATGAGGCGGGGCGGGCGGGCCGATCCGGAGCCGACCGCCAGCAGGCCGCCGAACCCGCCCTCGACCAGCTCCTTCTCGCCGCGGACGCGGACGGCGAGGCCGGACTCGGCGGCGACCTGCTCGGCGCGGGAGGCGAGCCAGGACGGGTCCTTCTCGCCGGCTGGGGTGTTGGTGAGGTCGCGGGCGAGGGCGGTGGCGCGGGCGCGCGCGGTGCCGCGCTCGATGGCGGGCGCGTCGGCCTCGGGCCCGGCCTCGGTCAGCACGGCGAGGGTGCCGAGCGGCCGCTTGGGCGCGCCGGCGCCGATCCGGAACTCGTAGGAGGCGAGCAGCGCGCCCTCGACGAACGCGGCGAGGTCCCCGGCGGGGACGCCCGCGACGAGCGCGGTGCGGCCGCGGCGCGCCAGGGCGGCGCCGGCCTTGCGCAGGTCCGCCGGGGTCGCCTCGCCGACGCCGTACAGCAGCAGGTCGCGGATCTCGCCGCCGACCCGCACGGGGGCGGCGATGATCTCGCCGGCCTCGCCCTTGGCGCCGTGCAGCGCCAGCAGCTCGTCCAGGGTGAACGGCAGGGACTTCGCGACCTCGGCGTCCGGGGCGAGCGGCCCGGAGCGGACCGGGACCGCCACCGCCTCCGCCCCGAGGTCGACCGCGGTACCGGTCACGGTGCCGCCGGCGCCGTGGATGCGGGTCTCGATGGGCATGACGGCGGGTCCCCCCTGAACTGAGCTGTTACCGGATGGTGCGGTGTACGGGAACGGCGACGGTCCCGGCGAGCACGCCGGGACCTTCGCCGGAGAGCCGGGAGCGGCGGAGCCGTCAGCCCACGACGCCCTTGAGCGCCTCGCCGAGTTCCTTGGCCTCGTCGGCGGAGAGCTCGACCACAAGGCGGCCGCCGCCTTCGAGCGGGACCCGCATGACGATTCCGCGCCCCTCCTTGGTCACTTCGAGCGGACCGTCTCCCGTCCGCGGCTTCATCGCCGCCATGCGTGCATCCCCTTCCTGCCTAAAGGCCCCGCGTGGGGCCGTTTGGAGCCTCCGGGCACCGTTGGCCGCGTGGCCGCCTGTCGCATCCGCGCAATCAGTAGTGGTCCATTATCTCGTCTCCTGGGCGCGAAGTGGTAACGATCAGCCTCCAGATCGGAAGACTGCAGGCGTTCGGGGCGCTTCGCCGCTGTTCGATCGGTGCGGGAGGGACCGGCGGGAACGAGGCGGAACGCCGGCGCCCGGGGGCACCGGACGGTCACGCGGGGTGCACGGGAACGGGACGGCACTTGCCCGCCGCGCCCCGGTTCGTCGATGGTTGCCGGGGAAGATCTACCGGGGACCGGGAGGGTGCCGCATGTCCGAGACCGTGCTGTACGACGTGACCGACGGTGTGGGAACAATCACACTGAACCGTCCGGACGCGATGAACTCGCTGACGGTGGAGATGAAGGGCGCGCTGCTGGAGACCGTCCAGCGCGCGGCGGCGGACGCGTCGGCCCGCGCGGTGATCCTCACGGGCGCGGGGCGGGCGTTCTGCGCCGGTCAGGACCTGCGCGAGCACGCCGACAACCTGGCGGCCGGCCGGGGTCTCGACGGCACGGTCACCGAGCATTACAACCCGATCGTGCTGGCGATCGCGGGGATGGCGAAGCCGGTCGTGGCGGCGGTGAACGGGGTCGCGGCGGGGGCGGGCGCGTCGCTGGCGTTCGCCTGCGACCTGGCCGTCGCCTCGGACAAGTCGCGGTTCGCGACGGCGTTCACCGGCATCGGGCTGGCGCCCGACAGCGGCATGTCGTGGACGTTGCAGCGCCTGGTGGGCCGGTCGAAGGCGGCGGAACTGCTGCTGCTCGGCGAGCCGCTGAAGGCACCGGAGGCCCTGGAGCTCGGGCTGGTCAACCGGGTCGTCCCGGCGGACGAGCTGGCCCCGGCGGCGGTGGAACTGGCGCGGCGCCTCGCGGCGGGCCCGACCGTGGCGTACGCGGCGGTGAAGCAGGCGCTGGACCACGCGGCGACGCACGACCTCGCGTCCGCGCTGGAGCGCGAGGCGGTGCTGCAGGACGAGTGCGCCGCTACCTCCGACCACCAGAACGCGACCGAGGCGTTCCTGAAGAAGCAGCAGCCCGCCTTCGAGGGGCGCTAGGGGCTCCTCCTCGACGGGGGTGGGGACAGCCCCACCCCCGTTTCTGGAGGGCGCGCCAATGTGCCGGGAGGGCCCGCGGCGGTTGGCTTGAGGGCATGACACAAGCATCCGCCGCACCGCCCGCCGGGCACGTCCGCGACCAGGTGGCCGTCGCGTCCGGCCTCGTCAAGTCCTACGGGACGGGCGACAGCGCGGTGAGCGCGCTGCGCGGCGTCTCGGCCTCCTTCGCGCGCGGCCAGTTCACCGCGATCATGGGGCCGTCCGGGTCGGGCAAGTCGACGTTCCTGCACTGCCTGGCCGGGCTCGACACGGTGACGTCCGGCTCGGTGCTGATCGGCGGGGTGGAGATCACCGGGCTGTCGCGGACGCGGCTGACGAAGCTGCGCCGCGACCGGCTCGGGTTCGTGTTCCAGTCGTTCAACCTGCTGCCGATGCTGACGGCGGAGGAGAACATCCGGCTGACCGGGCGGCTCGGGAACCGGCGCGCGGACCGGCAGTGGTTCGACACGATCGTGGACGCGCTCGGCCTGCGCCCGCGCCTCGGCCACCGGCCGAGCGAGCTGTCGGGCGGGCAGCAGCAGCGGGTCGCGGTCGCGCGGGCGCTGCTGACCAGGCCCGAGGTGCTGTTCGCCGACGAGCCGACCGGCAACCTCGACTCGCGCTCGGGCGCCGAGGTGCTGGGGTTCCTGCGCTCGGCGGTGGACTCCTACGGCCAGACCGTGGTCATGGTGACGCACGACCCGGCCGCCGCCGCGCACGCCGACCGGGTGCTGTTCCTCGCCGACGGGATGATCGTCCACGAGCTGGCCGGTCCGACCATCGACCAGGTGCACGCCGTGATGCGCCGGATGGGCGGCTGATCCCCGTGTGGCTCATCGCGCGCCGCTCGTTCGCGGAGGGCTGGCTGCGGCTGGCCGCCACGATGCTCGCGGCACTGTTCTCCATCGGCCTGATCGCCGGCTCCCTGCAGTTCGCCCTCCGCGCCCAGGAGGCCGTCTCCGGCACCGATGCGAGTGAGTACGCCCGCGCCGACGTCCTGGTCCAGGGCGGCTCGGTGGACGAGGACGACCCCTACGCGGTGCCGGACGGCCGGGTCGCGCTCGCCCGGGTCGCCGGGCGTCCCGGCGTCGCCGCCGCGGCGGGCGACGCGTCCGTCCCGGTGACGGCGAGCGGCCCCGGCCACAAGACGATCGTGCCGCCGGCGGGGGCGCGGACGCTGCTGCGGCCGTGGACGTCCACGGCCGCGCTCAACCCGTACCACCTGGAGTCCGGGCGGGCGCCCGCCGCCGACGGCGAGGTCGCCGTCACCCGGCACGCCGCCCGCGCCGGGAAGCTGGCCGTCGGCGGCCCGATGACCGTCCTGACGCCGAGGCAGACCCGGACCATGAAGGTCGTCGGGATCGTCACCGTGCAGGGGCACAGCGCCGTCGCGAGCGGCGACCTGCTGCTCGCGCCGCCCGCCACCGTCCAGCAGGCCGCCGGGCTGCCCGCCGGGACCTGGCAGTCCGCGTGGGTGAAGGCCGCGCCCGGCGTGGCGCCCGCGAAGCTGCGCCGCGACCTCGCCCGCGCGTTCGGCTCGTCGGCGACCGTCCGGACGGCGAAGAGCGTCCGCGACGCCCAGTCCGACGACCTGAAGGGCGCCGGGGCGTCCATCGGCGGCGCCATCGGGATGCTCTCGTCCCTCGCCGTGTTCGTCGGCCTGTTCGTGGTGTCCAACACCTTCGGCACGCTCGTCCGGCAGCGGACCCGGCGGCTCGCGCTGCTCGGCGCGATCGGCGCGACGCCGCGGCAGATCAAACGGCTGATCCGGCTGGAGGCCCTCGTCCTCGGCATCGTCGCCTCGGCGGGCGGCGTGCTGCTCGGCTACGCCGTCTCCGACCTGCTGACCAGGCTTTTCGCGCAGGACGGCTTCGACATCAGCGCCGCCGACGCGCAGTACGGCTGGATCGCGATCGCCGTCCCCGCCGCCGCCGGGATCGTCGTCACCCAGCTCGCCGCGTGGCGGGCCGCCCGGAAGGCGGCGCGCATCTCCCCTATGCAGGCGCTCAGGGCGGCGAGCGCCGACACCGCCGGCCGCCGCTGGCCGCGCCTCGCCGGCGCCTTCGCGGTCTTCGCCTTCGCGTCGGCGTTCTTCGGGCCCGTGTGGGCGGTCCGCGCCGAGGAGCCGCCCGGACCGGACCGCACCATCGGGATCTGCGTGCTGATCCTGATGGGCTCCATGACGACCGTCGCGGCCCTCGCCGTCCTCGGCCCCTTCTTCGTCGGCCCCCTCGGCGGCCTGGTCGGGCGGATCGGGATGGCCATCAGCGGTGAGGCGGGCCGGCTCGCCCGCGCCACGATCACCCGCAGCCCGCGGCGCGTGTCGTCGGCCGCGTCGTCGCTGATGCTCGGCGTCGCCCTCGTCGGCGCCACCGCGATGATCGTGATGTCGGCGAACGGCCGGTTCGACCAGGCCGGACGGCAGGTGATGCGGGCCGACCACGCCATCGCCGCGACCGGCACGACCGCCGACGGCCCGGCGCCGCTGCCCCGCGACCTCGCCGCGCGGGCCGCCGCCGTCCCAGGCGTCCGGCACGCCGCCGCCCTCACCACGACCGGGTTCAAGCTCGTCTCACCGAAGCCGAAGCACCACGACGGCGACGACTCCGACAGCTCCGCGCGCTACGTCACCGTCACCGGCGTGGACCAGGCCGCGATGCCGTCCCTGCTGCGGCTCGGCGGGCACCTGCCGCCCCTGCGGGACGGGCAGATCGGCCTCACGTCCACGACCATGAAGGCGAACGGCCTGCACAAGGGGCAGCGGATCGTGGTCTCGGGGGCGCGCGGACGCATCCCCCTTACGGTCGTGGGCGCCTACCACGACCCGTCGCACCTGTTCGCCGACGGCGCGCTCGCCGCCCCGTCCACCATGGACCGCCTCGACCCGGACGCCGCCGCACAGGCGATCCTCGTCAGCGGCGGCTCCGCGGACGCCCTGTCGCGCGCGCTCGGCGGCGTCACCGGCGTCAAGGTCATGGACAAGGGCGCCTACGTGAAGCAGGCGGCGAGCTCGATGACCAAGGGCATGCGGGTCATCTACGGGTTCATCGGGATGTCGCTGGTGCTGTCGCTGTTCGGCATGGCCACCACCGTCTCGATGAGCGTCGCCGAACGGACCCGCGAGTTCGGGCTGCTCGGCGCCGTCGGCGCGACCATGGCGCAGATCCGGGCGATCGTCCGGTGGGAGGCCGCCACGGTCGTCCTGCTCGGCGGCCTCCTCGGCATCGGCACCGCCCTCGGCACCGTCGCGATCCTGCACATCGCCACCGGCAGCTCGTTCCTGGCGGTGAACCCGCCGTGGTGGCTGTTCGTCCTCGTGGCCGCCGGCGCCGCCGCAGCGACCCTCGCGACCTCGGCCCTCCCGGCTCGCCGCGCCTCCACGATCCCCGTCCTGGAGGCCGCCAAGGCCGAGTAAGCGGCGGCTCCTGCCCAGCCGTCAGCAGCCGCGGGTGCAGCGATCGCGCGCAGTGCCCGCCGAAGGGAAGGCGCCCCAGCGCCTGACCGCCAAGGGCACTGCAAACTAGTACGCGCCTCGTCGGTGGCAGCCTGTCAGGTGGTCGTCGACGAGGCCGCACGCTTGCATGAGGGCGTAGGCGGTGGTCGGGCCGACGAAGCGGAAGCCGTGCCGTTTCAGCTCCTTGGCGAGGGCCTTGGAGCCGTCGGTGTAGGCGGGGACGTCGGACATGTCGGCGTGCGCGGGGGCGTGGGGGTCGGCGAAGCGCCAGGCCGTGGCGGCGAGACCGCCCGGGACGTCCAGCGCGGCGCGGGCGTTGTTGATCGCCGCGTCGATCTTCGCCCGGTTGCGGACGATCGACGCGTCGGCCATCAGCCGCTCGACGTCGTCCGGCCCGAACGCGGCGACCTTCTCGGGGTCGAAGCCGCAGAACGCGGCCCGGAACCCCTCCCGCTTGCGCAGGATCGTCAGCCAGGACAGCCCCGACTGGAACGCCTCCAGGCACAGCCGCTCGTATAGGCCCTGGTCGTCGCGGACGGGACGGCCCCACTCCTCGTCGTGGTAGGCGATGTAGTCGGGGGCCGACAGCCCCCACGGGCAGCGCGCCAGCCCGTCCTCGCCTCGGATCGCTGTGCTCACCGGCCCGTTCTACCGCATGCCGCCGACAGAACGGCCCCGGGTCAGGACGGGCGGGCCGCCAGCGCCGCGAGCCGCCGCAGGCCGAGGCCCATGAACGCCCGCACGACGGGGCCCGCGACCAGCCATCCCGCGCGTCCGGCGACGCCGAGGGGCAGCCGGACGCGCTCCGCCCAGACGACGCGGCTGCCCTTCCCGTACGGGTGGACCTCGAACCACGCCTCGCCGCGCACGACGCGCCCGGTGTGCCGGACGGCGACGAACCGGCCGGCCCGCCAGTCGGTGATGATCATGGTGTCGAGGAAGCCGACCGGCCCGGCGCCCGTCCACGCCCGCAGCTCGGCGCCGACCTCGCGGCCGCCCTCGGCGCGGGTGAACGGCATCCACTCGGCGTGCCGCGGCCAGTCGGTGAGGACCTCGAACAGCCGGTCCGGCGGCGCGTCCGAGAACGCCTCCGCGTGGACGGCGACCTCGCTCACGGAAGTTCCCATGGACCGTCCTTGCCCGATTCCGGGCCGTCCTCCGCCTCCTGCGGGTCCGGTTCCTCGCGCAGCCCGGCCGGCGGGGCGTCCTGCTCGGGGAAGTGCGGGTCCTGGAGGCCGTGCAGCGCGCCGATCCGCTCGGGCTCCGGCGCGACCGCGGCGCCGTGGCGCAGGTCGTCGAGCCGCCGCTCCAGCTCCGCGACGCGGGCGTCGCGTTCGGCGAGGGTGCGGGCGAGGTCGCGGAGCGCCTCGTCCGCGACGGGCGCCTGGTAGCCCCAGAACGCGCGGGGCAGGCGAAGCGCCAGGACGTCCCGCGGCGTGACGAACCGCCCGTCGCCGAGCGGCAGCGGCGGGTGGTCGGGATGGGTCTCGGTCAGCTCGCCGCCCCGGCCCATCGCCAGGACGACGACGGAGCCCAGCACGGCCAGGCCCGCCAGCACGAAGACCACGACCAACATCTCGCTCCGTTCTCCACACGACTCCGCACCCCCGATCGTGCCACGCTTGGGGGCATGGGGTTGCACGAGGAGCGCACCGCGCCGCGCGAGGGCCTGATCCTGACCGGCGCGGAGCGGGCGCCGGAGGGGACCGTGGACGCGGGCACCGCGCCCCCGGCGGCCCGGGTGAGCGAGCTGGTGGAGCGGGCCGGGCCGTCCGGCGCCGTCCTGGTGGCGCTGGAGTCGGACGCGGCGGAGCCCGATCCCGGGCTGATGGCCGCCGCGTCCGTCTACGCGTGGCTGGGCGCGAGCGTGTTCCGGGTGCCCGCGCCGCAGGTGGACGGGGTGCGCCAGGTCCTCGACATGGTCGCCGCGATCCGCGGCACCCGCCCTCCCGCCGTCGCCCGCCGCGGGCTCGCCTAGGCGGCGTCCGGCCTAGCCGCGGAGCCTGTGCCAGGGGCCGGTGATGGCGAAGGTCACGCCGGGGCCCTCCTGCCGGTTGGCGAACAGGATCTTGCCGTCCGGGGAGAACGTGACGCCGGTGAACTCGCTGCCGTTGAGGGCGTTGCGGGCCATCGCGAACGGCTTGCCGGCCTTGGTGGTGCCGACGAGGTGCTGGTCGCCGTCGCCGTCCTCGGCCAGCATCACGCCGCCGCCGTACGGGGAGACGGTGATGTTGTCCGGGCCGTCGAACCTGCCGCCCGGCTTGAACACCAGCTGCAGCTCGATCTCGTTCTTGCGCGGGTCGTAGGTCCAGACCTGCCCGGCGTGGTCGGCGGCGCCGCCGTCGGCCTTGTGCGAGTAGGAGCAGACGAAGTACGCCTTGCCGTGGCCCCACCAGGCGCCTTCGAGCTTCTGGCTGCGGGTGATGGTGTCGAACTGCTTGCGGGTCGACTCGGTCTTCGCGGACGGGTCCGGCACGGACTCCCAGCGGCAGTGCAGCTTCGTACCGGGCTCCTGGACGACCGACAGGTCCGGGACGCCCCGGACGTTCATCGCCTCGAGCCGTCCGCCCTGCAGGTAGGCGTGGTAGTCGCCGCGGTGTGCGCGCGGGCGGAACCGGTAGAACAGGCCGAACGGGCCGTGCGCGTCCTCGGTGAGGTAGGCGGTGAGGGTGTCGGGGTCGACGGCGACGGCCTCGTGCGCGAACCGGCCGAGCCCCGTCAGCGGCACCGGCTTGGTGCGCCTGCCGTGCGGGTCGACCTCGAAGACCCAGCCGTGGCTCTTGGTCTGGGCGCCGAACCCCTCGGTCTCCTCGCAGGTCAGCCAGGTGCCCCACGGGGTGCGGCCGCCCGCGCAGTTGGTGGACGTCCCGGCGAGGCTGACGTACTGCGACAGCAGCTCGCCGTGCCTGTCGACCTCCAGCGTGGTGGTGCCGCCGTTGGCGGCCGGGTCGTAGGTGAGGGCGGCGGGCGCGACGGCGCGGGTGCCGTTGTCGCTCTGCTCGTGGTTGCGGACGAGCCTGGTCCGGCCCGGCCTGCCGCCCGGGAAGGTGGCCGTGCCGTCGTGGTGCCCGGGGACGACGACGCCGTCGGAGATCGGGTCGCCCTCCGTCGACAGGGTCTTGTAGGCGAAGCCCTTGGGCAGGTCGAGGACGCCCTTGGGGTCGGGGATCAGCGGGCCGTAGCCGTAGGCCTCGCCGGTCTCGGCGCCCGCGGAGGTCTGGAAGACCGAGTCGAGGCTGCCGGCCAGGGCGATGGACAGCGCGCCGGCGGCGCCGCCCTTCATGACACCGCGACGGGACACGGACATGGTGCGGTCTCCTTCACCGTGAGGGGATCATGAAGGAGCGTCGCGGCCGGCGCTGAACCGGGGGTGAACGGTCAAGTGCCGGACGGCGAACCCCCAGGACACTCTCGTCCTGGGGGCGCGGGCGTCACAGCTCGGCCTCGGCGTAGTCCTCGTAGCTCATGCCGATCGCCGGCTGGGAGCGTTCCAGCAGGTCGAACGCCTCGGACACCGACGACGTCCAGCCGATCGCGTCCCAGATCTTCGGGCGCGCGAACCCCTGCTCGGTGAGGCCCTTCATCAGCTCGCGGAGCGGCTCGTACACGCCGGTCGGGTCGAGGATGACCACGGCCTTGTCGTGCATGCCGAGCGTCCGGGCCGTCCAGATCTCGAACAGCTCCTCCAGCGTGCCGATGCCGCCCGGCAGGATCAGGAACGCGTCGCTGCGCCGGTCCATCTCGCCCTTGCGGCTGCGCATGTCGGGCGTGACGACCAGTTCGTCGCTGTCGCCGTCGGAGATCTCGACGCTGACCAGCCCCTCGGGGATCACCCCGACGGTGCGGGCGCCGCCGGCCCGGGCGGCGCGGGCGACGGCGCCCATGCACGACACCCGGCCGCCGCCGCTGACCAGGCTGTGCCCGCGCCGGGCCAGCTCGTCCCCGACCTCGGCGGCGAGGTCGACGTAACGCCGGTCGATCTTGGCACTGGAGGAGCAGAACACGCAGACGGCCAGGGACATGGCGGACGCCTTCCGGTCGGGGACGGGGTGCCGCCCACTCTACGGACGCGGCTGCTCGGCGAGGTCGTCGCGCAGCCGCGGCGCGAGCGCGACCACGATGATCATCAGGACGAGGAAGACCCCCATCACCGCGTGCAGCCCGGCGGCGTGGTTGAGCGCGCCGATGATCGGCGGCCCGGCGAGGAACCCGACGTAGCCGATGGTGGACGCGGCGGCGATCGCGGGTCCGGGCGCCCCGGGCGTCCGCCGCGCCAGATGGCTGTAGGTGACCGGGACGACCGCGGCGAGCCCGAGCCCGATCAGCGCGTATCCGGCCAGGCTCGTCCAGGTGAACGGGAGGGCGAGGGCGAGGACGGCGCCGGACGCGGCGAGGGCCGCGCAGCCGAACAGGTACCGGTGCGAGCCGGTGCCGGCGCGGATCCGGTCGGCGACGAGCCGGCCGGTGACCATCCCGGCCGAGAACACCGCGAACCCGGCGGCGGCGAGCCAGGTGGGCGCTCCGGCGACGTCGCGCAGGTAGATCGACCCCCAGTCGTTGACGGTGCCCTCCCCCATCAGGGCGCAGAAGGCGACGAGACCGGGCGTCCACACGCCGCGGCCGGGGCGGATGAGCCCAAGCCCGGGTCTGCCCGAGCCCGGCGGGTCGGGCGGCAGGAACGCGGTCGCGACGGTGCAGAGGGTGGTCAGCAGCACGGCGGCCAGCAGGAAGTGCGTCTCGGGGTTCAGCCCGGCGTGCACGGCCACGCCGCCGGCGGTCGCGCCGGTGACGCCGCCGAGGCTGAACCGGGCGTGGAAGCCGCCCATCAGCGGGCGGGCGCTGAGCCGCTCGGCCAGCGCGCCCTGGGTGTTCATGGCGACGTCCACGCAGCTGTTGGTGATGGCGAAGAAGGTGAGCGCGCCGGTCAGGCAGAGCAGCTGCGGTGCCAGCGCGACGAGCGGCAGCGCGCCGAGGTAGATGCCGGCGCCGGCGAGGATCCGTCGGCTGCCGATCCGGGCGACCAGCAGCCCGGCGAGCGGGAGCCCCGCTAAGGCGCCGGCGGCCAGCCCGGTGAGCGCCACCGACAGGCCGCCGGGGGTGAGGTCCAGCGCGTCGCGGACGTCGGGCACCCGCGAGGCCCAGGTCGCGAACGCGGCTCCGTTGGCGAAGAAGATCGCGCCGACGGCGGCCCGCGCGGCGCGGCCGCGGGCGACGGGCGGCTGCGGGACCGGGGGGCCCGCTCCGGCGTCGTCGGTGCCCGCGCGGGGCCCGCCTCGTGTCCTGCTTCTGGGCATGCTCGACTCCCCTGGGGTGTGGGTGCGGGTGCTCCGCCGCGGGACCGCCGGGCGCGGCGGCGCGGGCTCGAACCGAGGGCCCGCGCGATCGGCGTTCCCGGCCGGGACCGGGCACGCTCGCGCGGGCCATCGGGAGCGACTTTCTTGGAACGTTCCTACGCGGGGCCGTCCGGCTCCGGCGCGGACGCCCGCCGGACGGCGGTCACGCCTGGACGGCGGGCTCGCGGCTGAACGCGACCGTCACGCTGGGCAGCTCGGGGAACGGGCCGAGGTGCTCGGCGAGCGCCTTCAGGCCCGCGGCGAGCGTGATCTTCGGCTCGTACCCGATGCCGCGCAGCTTGGAGATGTCGGCCACCAGCCGGAAGCTGTCGGCCAGCTCCGACTCGTCCGGCTTCAGCCGGGACGGCCGGCCGGTCGCGACCGCGACGGCGTCGGCGAGGGCCCGCATGGACACCTCGCGTCCGCTGCCCATGTTGTAGACCTCCCCGGGCACCCCGTTCTCGGCGATGGTGATCAGGGCCGAGGCGACGTCCGCGACGTGCACGAAGTCGCGGGTCTTGCGGTCGATGTCGCCGACGACGGGGATCGGCAGCTCGTTCAGCTGCCAGCGCAGGAACTGCGACACCTCCCCGCCAGCGGTGCGCGGGTCCTCGCCGGGCCCGTACACGACGAACGACCGGGCGATCATCACCTGCAGCCCGAGGGCGTCGTGCAGGCTGCGCAGCGTCAGCTCGCCGGACAGCTTGGACGCCCCGTACGGCAGGAACGGCGCGATCGGGTGCTCCTCGGTCATCGGGAACGTCTGCGGCGTGCCGTAGACGATCGCCGAGGACATGTAGACCAGCCGGCGGACCTGGTTCTCCACGCAGGCGTTGCCGACGTTGCAGGTGCCGAGGCCGTTGATCTGGAAGTCGAACCTCGGCCGCTCGACCGAGAGCGTGCCGCTGGCGTTGCCGGCCAGGTGGTAGACGGTGTCGATGCCGCGCAGCGCCAGCAGCGTCTCGCCGTAGTCGCGCAGGTCGGCGCGCCGGTGCTGGACGCCCGGGAGGGCGGCCAGCTCCGGCGCGGGCGTGGCCATGTCGACGATGGCGACCTGGTGGCCGTCGTCGACCAGCCGTGCGACGAGATTGCTCCCGACGAATCCGGCGCCGCCGGTGACGGCGACGACCTTGCTCTGGGGGCGTGAACCGTTCGATGTCTTGCCCATGGTGAGGCTCCAGACGTCATGTGCACCCTGGACGGGCGCACGAGGGGGTTGGTGGGCGGACGCGCGGGGCCGGGTCAGCGGCCCCCGCCGAGTTCGGCGACGCCGCGGCGGACCGCGGCGATCATGTGCTCCACCTGCGCGTCGGTGAGGTGGTCGTAGATGGGCAGCTGGATCTGGTGTTCGAAGTAGGTCCTCTCGGCGACCGGGCACTCCCCGTAGCGGTGTCCGAGCGCCCGGAACTCCGGGAGCAGGTGGATGGGGAAGTACCGGATGACGATCTCGATGCCCTCCTTCTCCTGCAGATGGCGGATGAAGTCGTCCTTCGGGGCGCCGACGACCTCGGGGTCGTAGAAGCACGTGTAGAGGTGGTAGACGTGGTGGGCGTAGGGCTTCTCGTGCTGGACGTCCACGCCCCGCACACCGCTGAGCCCGTCGTCGAGCCGGTGCGCGATCTCCCGGCGGCGCTCGTTGAGCCGGTCGAGCTTGCCGAGCTGGACGACGCCGAGCGCGGCGCTCAGCTCGCTCATCCGGAAGTTGTTGCCGACGAGGTAGCGCCCGCCGGCGTAGTCGTGGGTGTACGACCTGAGCACGTGCGCGTCCTTGTAGTAGGCGGGCTGCGCGTGCGGGCCGATGCGCTGGTCGTCGCGTTCGAGCATCTCCCCGTAGTTGTGGATGGTGCCGAGCGCGCGCGCCATCTCGGCGTAGCGGTCGTTGCGGGTGACGAAGGCGCCGCCCTCGCCGGTGGTCATGTTCTTCAGCGAGTGGAAGCTGAAGCAGCCGATGTCGCCGATGGTGCCGAGGGCGCGGCCCTTGTAGGTGGCGCCGGCGGCGTGCGCGCAGTCCTCGACGACGGTGAGGCCGTGCCGCTGCGCGATCTCCATGACCGGGTCCATGTCGACGGCCTGGCCGCCGAAGTGCACGACCCAGATGGACTTGGTCTTCTCGGTGATGAGCGGCTCGATGGACGTGGGGTCGATGTTGAGGGTGTCGGGGTCGATGTCGGCGAACTTGATGACGCAGCCGCGCGCCTGCAGCGGCCAGGTCGTCACCCAGAACGTCTGCGGGGTTGTGATCACCTCGTCGCCCGGCTGGAGCTCGAGCACCTGCGCGGCCAGGAACAGCGCGGTGGTGCAGGAGCTGGTGGCCTGGGCGTGCGGCGAGCCGAGCCGCTCGGCGAGCAGCCGCTCGAACTCCTTGCCCTGCGGCCCCATCGCCAGCGTGTCCTGTCGCAGCGCCTCGCCGACGGCCTTGATCTCATCGTCGCCGAGCCGGTTCGAGATGCCGCTGTAAGGCACCACGTACGTCATGGCACTTCTCCCTTGGTCGTGATCGACATTTGCTGTATGCCCGTTCATTGGTGTGACCGGCGCGCGGCCTCCCATGCGGGACCGCGGACGGTCCGCGCCAATGCGTCGCCGGAGCCCGGCGACCCGCGAACACGGCGGCATCGACCGGCGAAGGTAAATCTCGTTTGAAGGTATGACGGGGCGCGGCCTACCGGGAAAGCTCATCGGTACGGCCCGTGCTCCGATGTTAAATGAGCTCAGATCCCGAGCGGTATCGACGTCAGGGAAGAAGATGGTAACCCACCGCCGCCGGGCACCGCCAAAACAGTGCGTTAGGTAAAGCCTTGATATTGCATTCGACGGTCCAAGGGAAATATCACCCGATGTCGCGCGGGATCGGAGCAAGAGGGAAAAGGCCGGGCGAGCGGTGCGCGGCATGGCCGCCGCGCGCGCGGGTACGGTCACCATGACGACGCCGCGCAGCGGCGCCCGTCGCCCTGCGCACCGGACCGGCGCGCGCCCGCCCGGGTCGCGTCCGCGCCGGTGAGGGCCTTGATCACAACAAGTCGTGGATGGTGGCGAGGTGGCGGGAGGCACCCTGGTGACCGGCGCGTCCGGCCGGCGGACGGCCCTGGTGACCGGCGCCTCACGCGGGCTCGGCGGCGCGATCTCGGCCGCGCTGGCCCGCGACGGCGCGCACGTCGCGATCAATTACCGGCGCGACGAGGAGGCCGCGCGGGCGCTGCGCACGCGAATAACCGAGGCCGGTGGGCGGGCCGAACTGTTCCGTGCCGACATCACCGACGAGGCCGCGGTGGACGAATTGTACGACCGCATCACGGCCGTGTTCGGAAGTCTCGACATTCTGGTGCTCAACGCCACCGGACCGCAGCCGGACCTGCCCGTCGAGGAACTGCGCTGGCGCGATGTCCTCGATCAACTCGAATTCTTCGTGAAGAGCCCGCTACTGCTCGTCCGCAAGGCCGTGCCGGGCATGCGGGAGCGGGGTTTCGGCCGCATCGTGCAGATCGGCTCCGACGTCGTCGCGCTCGGCCCGGCCCGCTCCAGCGCCTACGTCGCGGCCAAGTCCGCGCAGCTCGGCCTCACCCGCAGCTGGGCCCGCGAGCTCGGCCCGCACGGGATCACCGTCAACACCGTCGCGCCCGGCTGGATCCCGACCGACCGGCACGACTCCATCGGCACCGACGCCCGCGACGCGTACGCGGCGAGCGTCCCGCTCGGCCATCTCGGCGTCCCGGACGACATCGGCGAGGCCGTCGCGTTCCTCGCCTCGGACCGGGCCGCGTTCATCACCGGGCAGTCCCTGACCGTCAACGGCGGCATGGTGTTCGTCTAGGCCAGGGTGTTCGTCTCGCGGTCCCCGGCGGGCGGGCCGGTCAGGCACGCCTCGGCGCACCTGCGGAAGGCTGCCGCCAGGCCCGACCGGTCCCCGGCGCGGGTCGCCAGCACGACGTGGCTCGGGTCGACCCCGTCCAGCGGGATCGCGACGAGGTCGGGACGCGGCGCGCGGCCGGGGACATGAGCGGTGATCGCAATGGCCTCGCCCGCCGCGACGAGCTCGAACTTGTCCTCCAGGTCCTCCATGACGGGGCCGTCCGGCGCCGGGCGCCCGCCGGGCCGCGGTTCGAGCCGCCAGAACGCGCTCCAGGCCGGGTCGGCTCCCGGGACGCGGGGCAGCGGCTCGTCGGCGATGTCGTCGACGGTGACCGACTCCCGGCCGGCCAGCCGGTGGTCGGCGGACACGACGACGACGCGCGGCTCGTCGTAGAGGATCGTCACGTGCAGCTTGCCGGTGGGGAACGGCAGCCGCGTCACGACGGCGTCCACCTCGTGGTCGAGCAGGGCGCGGCGCGGCTCCCTCCAGCCGAGGTGCACGACGCGCACATCGGCGTCGGGGTGCAGGCGCCGCAGGTCGCGCACCGCCGGGGTGACGATGACGCCGCTGGTGTACCCGATCGTGACGGCGCTGGGCCGCGCGGCGGCACGGGTGCGCGCGACCGCCTTGCCGGACGAGCGCAGCAGTGCCTTCGCCAGCGGCAGGAACGCCTCGCCCGCCTCGGTCAGGGTCGTGCCGCGCGGCGTCCGGTCGAGCAGGCGCGCGCCCATCTGCCGTTCGAGTTGACGGACCTGCCGGCTGAGGGACGGCTGGGTGATGTGCAGCGCCTCGGCGGCGCGGCCGAAGTGGCGGTGGTCGGCGACTGCGGTGAAGTACCGCACCAGCCGCAGGTCGAGGTCCACCGGCGGCTGCGACGATTCGGACATACGGTCAGCGTATCCGGCCGGTGCTTGCAGGTTCCGGCCGTTTAGGCGTTCTACGTGCGGTGATGCCTGACCTGTATCGCTCGTTGCGGAACAGGCTTTGGACGCGGCGCATCCGCGGCGCGCACAGTGGGGTCACCGGCCCGGCACCGTCCCGGTGCCCGCATCGGCCGGTCCTCGACATCGCCGTTCAAGGAGTTACGCCATGCGCGTTTTCGTCACGGGTGCGACCGGGTTCGTCGGAAGCGCCGTCGTCCGCGAGCTGCTGGACGCGGGGCACGAGGTGACCGGGCTGGCCCGCTCGGACGCGTCGGCCGCCTCGCTGGAGGCCGCCGGCGCCGGCGTCCACCGCGGCGACCTCGACGACCCCGACGGCCTGGGTCGCGCCGCCGCCGCGTCCGACGGGGTCGTCCACACCGCGTTCCACCACGACTTCTCCGACTTCGAGGCCGCCGTCGCGAAGGAGCGCCGCGCCATCGCCGCGATCGGCGACGCGCTCGCGGGATCCGGCAAGCCGTTCGTCATGACGTCCGGGACCGGCGGGGTCGTCCCCGGCCGCGTCGCGACGGAGGAGAGCACGCCCGACCCCGGTTCGTTCGCGGCCGTCCGGTTCGCGGCGGAGCAGGACGCGCTGGCGCTCGCCGAGCGCGGCGTGCGGGTCTCGGCGCTGCGGCTGCCGTCATCGGTGCACGGCGAAGGCGACCGCGGCTTCGTCTCGTGGCTGATCGGCGCGGCCCGCGACAAGGGCGTGTCGGCCTACCCGGGCGACGGCTCGAACCGGTGGGCCGCCGTGCACCGCCTCGACGCCGCGCGCCTGTACCGGCTGGCCCTGGAGTCGGCGCCGGCGGGGACCGTCCTGCACGGCGTCGGCGAGGAGGGCGTCCCGGTCCGGGACATCGCCGAGGTCATCGGCCGGAAGCTGGGACTGCCGGTCACGTCCATCCCGCAGGAGGACGCCGTCGGGCACTTCGGCTTCGTCGGCGGCGTCTTCGCGCTCGACATCCCGGCCTCCAGCGACCTCACACGGAAGCTGCTGGACTGGCACCCCGCCCGGCAGGGCCTCATCGCGGACCTCGAAGAGGGCCACTACTTCGGTGCCTGACGCGCCCTCTCCGCGGCCGGTTCCCGCGGCGCCGACGGCGGGAACCGGCCGGGACACGCGCGTCAGGTGCCGTCGATGCCCCGCTCGCCGGCGGCCTGGACCGCGGCCTGCTCCTCCTGGAGCCGGCGCTCGGCCTCGATGTGCGCGTCCACGACCACCTTGACGACCTCGTCCGGGTCGTCGGTGAGGTGGATCAGGTCCAGGTCCTCGGGCGAGATCTTCCCGGACGGCAGCATCGTCGCGCGCACCCAGTCGATCAGCCCGCCCCAGAACTCGGTGCCGACCAGCACGATCGGGAACCGGGTGATCTTCTTGGTCTGGACGAGGGTGATCGCCTCGAACAGCTCGTCCAGCGTGCCGAACCCGCCGGGCAGCACCACGAACGCCTGCGAGTACTTCACGAACATCGTCTTGCGGACGAAGAAGTAGCGGAACTCCAGCCCGATGTCGATGTGGTCGTTCAGCTTCTGCTCGAACGGCAGCTCGATGCCGAGGCCGACCGACAGGCCGCCGTTCTCGTCGCAGCCCTTGTTGGCCGCCTCCATGATCCCCGGACCGCCGCCGGTGATCACCGCGTAGCCGGCGTCGTGCAGCCGGGCGCCGATGTCCACGGCCAGCTCGTACTCCTCCGAGCCGGGCTTGGTGCGGGCGCTGCCGAAGACGCTGACCGCCTTCGGCAGCTCGGCCAGCAGCCCGAAGCCCTCGACGAACTCCGCCTGGATCCGCAGCACCCGCCACGGGTCGGCGTGCACCCAGTCGACCGGTCCGCGGCTGTCCAGCAGCCGCTGGTCGGTGGTGGTCTGCGGGACCGCGCGTCCGCGCAGCGTGGCCGGCCCCTGCCGGCGCGTCCGGGGGTTCACTTCGCGTGTCATGGGCCCAAGGTAGTAGGGCGGACCGACCGTCAGCCGCCGATTTCGGATCGGCTGGGCGGCGGCGCGGTGACGGGCGCCCCCTCCGGCCGGGCCGCCGGGCGTCCGGGGACGAGCAGCAGCGCGACCAGCGCCGCGGCCAGCGCGATCCCGGCGGAGGCGAGCATGCCCGCCTGGAACCCGTCGGTGAGCGCCGCCGCCGGGACCCGCGCGGAGGAGTGCCGGGTCGCGGCGGTGGCCACCGCGACCACCACGGCCAGGCCCAGCGCGCCGCCGACCTGCTGCGCGGTGTTGATCAGCCCGGACGCGAGCCCGGACTCCTCCGCCGAGGCGCCCGCGGTCGCCGCGATGGTGACCGACACGAACATCAGCCCGCCGCCGAGCCCCATCACGACCGCCGGGCCGAGCACGACCACCGCGTAGTGGCCGGTCGCGGACATCCCGGCGAACCACGCCAGCCCCGCCGCGACGGCGGCGAGCCCGGCGGCCAGCGGCCCGCGGGCGCCGAACCGGGTGATCAGCCTGGCCCCGGACCCGGCGCCGAACGCCATCGTGACCGCGACGGGCAGCTGCCCGAGCCCCGCGCGGACCGGCCCGTACCCCTTGACCTGCTGCAGGTAGAGCGTCATCACGTAGAACATCGGGAAGATCGCCATCGTGGCGAGGACGGCCGCGAGGTTGCCGCCGCGCAGCGACCGGCCGCGGAAGATCCCGAGCGGGACGAGCGGGTGCCGCACCCGCGCCTCGACCGCGACGAACGCCGCGAGCAGCGCGGCGGCGCCGGCGCCCCGCAGGCAGGTGCGGGCCGAGCCCCAGCCGGCGTTTTCGCCGTCCACGAGCGTGTAGACCAGCAGCGCGAGCCCGCCGGTGACCGCCAGGGCGCCGAGCAGGTCGAAGCCGCGGACCCGCTCGTCGCGGGCCTCGGGCAGCAGGACGGGCGCGAGCGCGATCGCGGCGGCGCCGATCGGCACGTTGACGAACAGCACCGCCTCCCAGCCGAACCAGTCGGTGAGCAGCCCGCCGAGGATCGCGCCGGCCGCGCCGCCGGCGCCCGCGACCGCGCCGAACAGCCCGAGCGCCCGGTGGCGCTCCGGGCCGTCGGTGAACAGCGTCATGATCAGCGAGAGCGCGGCGGGCGCGACCAGCGCCGCGCCGAGCCCCTGCACGGCGCGCGCCCCGACGAGCGCGCCCGCGTCCGGGGAGAGCCCGCCCGCCAGCGACGCGGCGGTGAACAGGGCGAGCCCGGCGACGAACATCCGGCGCCGTCCGGCGAGGTCGGCGACCCGGCCGCCGAACAGCAGGAACCCGCCGAACGTGAGCGTGTAGGCGTTGCCGACCCAGGACAGGTCGGCCTGGGCGAAGTGCAGGTCGCGGCCGATGGACGGCAGCGCGATGTTGACGATCGAGGCGTCCAGCACCAGCACGAACTGGACGGTGACGAGCAGGGCGAGGGCGAGCCCCCGCTGCCGGGCGGCCATGCGCGGCTCCTAGGTGGAAGTCGAATTCCGGTTCCGCTTGCAGCCGGGGACGATACGGAAGCTCGATTCCGTTTGTCAATTCGTGGTTGACTGGAGGGGATGACCGTCGCCCCGTCAAGTCACCGGCCGCTCAGGGCCGACGCGCGCCGCAACCGCCGCCGCGTCCTGGACGCCGCGCGCGCCGCGTTCGAGGCGGAGGGCAACCTGGCCCAGATGGAGGACATCGCGAAACGGGCCGGCGTCGGCGTCGGGACGATCTACCGCCATTTCCCGACCAAGCAGGCGCTCGTCGACGAGTTGACCGCCGAGTGGATGGCCGACGGCGCCACCAAGGCCGACGACGCGCTGGCGGAGCCCGACCCGTGGGACGGGATCGCCCTCTTCGTCCGCCGCAGCGCCGAGATCATGCTCCGCAACCGCGGCCTGCGCGAGGTCTTCGGCGACGTCGGCCGGCTCTTCGACGAGGAGGCCCCCGTCCAGAACCACGACCTGCACCGGAAGGTGGCCGCCCTGCTCGACCGCGCCCACGCGGCCGGCGTCCTGCGCCCCGACGTGGGCGTCAACGAGTTCCGGGCCCTGATGTGCGGCCTGGCGGTGGCCATCACCAACACCCCGCCCGACGCCCACCAGACCTACGCCGACGTCATCCTCACAGGCCTACGAACCCCCTGACCCCGCCAGAAAGGCGCCGAGCCACCGGTCACGTACAGGCACGCGGAGCGACCGCCGCGCGCCTTGCTCGTCGCAACGGGGGTTCCAGGGCCCCAGCCGCCGCCACGGGCAGGCACGCGGAGCGAGTGCAGCGAGCGCAGAGCGCCTTGCTCATCGCAATGGGGGTTCCAGGGCCCCAGCCACCGCCACGGGCAGGCACGCGGAGCGAGTGCAGCGAGCGCAGCGGGCCTGCCCGACGACGGACGAGGCGTTTCACGCGGAGCGCTAGCGGAGCGTGAAACGCCTCGTCCGTCGTGACGGGGGGTTCCAGGGGGGTCGCACCCCCTGGGTCAGCACAACCAGGTGCGCATCCGGGTTTCGCAGTCGGCGATCAGCGGCATCTCGACGTACTCGTCCTTGGTGTGGGCGAGGGTGGGTTCGCCGGGGCCGTAGTTGACGGCGGGGACGCCGAGTTCGGAGAAGCGCGCGACGTCCGTCCAGCCGAGCTTGGCGCGGACCTCGGTGCCGCCGGACGCGACGGATTCCACGAATGCGGCGGCGGCCGGGTGGGTGAGGCCGGGGCGGGCGGCGGACGCGGCGTCGGTCACCTTGACGTCGAAGCCTTCGAACACTTCGCGCAGGTACGCCTCCGCCTCGGCGAGGGACTTGTCGGGTGCGAAGCGGTAGTTGACGGTGACGACGCATTCGTCGGGGATGACGTTTCCGGCGACGCCACCCTGGACGAAGACGGCGTTGAGGCCCTCGTGGTACTCCAGGCCGTCCACCACCGGACGGGTGGGCTCGTACGCGCGCAGGATGTCCAGGATCTGCCCTGCGGTGTGGATGGCGTTGGACCCCATCCAGGCGCGCGCGCTGTGCGCCCTCTCCCCCTTCGCCGTGACCTCGATGCGCATGGTGCCCTGGCATCCGCCCTCGATGTGCGCGCCCGTCGGCTCCATCAGGACGGCGAAGTCCCCGGCGAGAAGTTCGGGACGGGTCGCCGCGAGCCGCCGCAGCCCGTTACGCTCGGCCTCGATCTCTTCGCACTCGTAGAACACGTAGGTGATGTCGCGGGTGGGTTCGGTCACGGTCGCGGCCAGGCGCAGCGCGACCGCGACACCGCTCTTCATGTCGGTCGTGCCGCAGCCGTAGAGCCGGTCGCCCTCCATGCGGGACGGCAGGTTGCCGTTCAACGGCACGGTGTCGAGGTGCCCGGCCAGGACGACCCGCTCGGGGCGTCCGAGGTCCGTGCGGGCGATCACGTTGTTCCCGTCGCGCTCCACTGCGAGGTGCGGGAGCGCGCGCAGCGCCTCCTCGACGGCGTCCGCGAGGGGCTCTTCCGCACCGCTCACCGACTCGATGTCGACAATCGCCGCCGTCAGGTCCGCCACGTCCGAGAACAGATCAAGCCGCATGGACAGCAAGCGTACGCGGCCTATGATCGCGGGCGTGGAGATGCCTGTGCTCGAATGCGCCGTCCATTGGGCGGTCCCTGCGGACGAACCGCACATGCGCGACCTTCTGGACGCGGGTGAGCGCGAACGCTACGAGCGGTTCATGCGCGCCGAGGACAAGGCCCGGTTCGTCACCGGGCGGTTCCTGGCCCGCACCGTCCTCGCGGAGGCGACCGGCCTCGCGCCGCGCGACATCCGCTTCACCACCGACTGCCCGCACTGCGGCGCCACCCACGGCAAGCCGCGGCTTCCGGGCTCCGACCTGGACTTCTCGCTGTCGCACTCGGGCGACCGGGTCGTCCTCGTGCTGTCCGACGGCCCCGAGGTCGGCGTGGACGTGGAGCAGGAGAGCGACCGGGACGTCGACCGCCTCGGCGAGATGGTCCTCAGCGCCCCGGAACGGAACGTCCTGTCGGCACTCCCCCCGGACCGGCGCAAACGCGCCTTCCACGCCTACTGGTGCCGCAAGGAGGCGCTGCTGAAGGCCACGGGCCACGGCCTCGCGGCGCCCATGACGGCCATCCACGTCTCCGGCCCGGACGAGCCCGCCGAGGTGCTGTCCTGGGACGACGCCAAGGCCGTCTCCCCCGTCCGCCTCGCCGACCTCACCCCGGGCGCCGGCTACGCCGCGTCCCTCGCCGCCCTCACCGGCCGCCCCCTCAAGATCACCGAGACCCCGATCGGCTGACCGGCGTCAGGTGTTGATGCCGTGGTCGCGCAGGATGTCGTTCAGGGACGCCTTGTCGTGCCGCTGCCCCGGGTCGAGGCGCTTGAGGATCAGTACCGCCGGCAGGCCGAACGTCCCGCCCTTGAACTCCTTGTAGCGGGTGCCGCCCACCGCGACACACCAGTCCGGGATGCGGCCCCGGCTGATCTCCTCGCCCGTCTCCACGTCGATGACCGGCATGGACGCCGACAGGTTCGTCCCGGAGCCGACCACGGCCCCCGTCCCGACCCGCGCCCCCTCGACGATCATCGAGCGGCTGCCGATCATCGCCTCGTCCTCGATCACGACGGGCTTGGCGTTCGGCGGCTCCAGCACGCCCCCGATCCCGACACCGCCCGAAAGATGGACGTTCTTACCGATCTGCGCGCACGAGCCGACCGTCGCCCACGTGTCGACCATCGTCCCGGAGTCGACATAGGCGCCGAAGTTGGTGAACGACGGCATCAGCACCACGCCCGGGGCCAGGTAGGCGCCCCAGCGGGCGATCGCACCGGGCACCACCCGTACGCCGTCGAACCGGCTCTTCAACGGGATGCGGTCGTGGTACTGGAAGTCGCCGACCTGCGAACGCACCATCCCGAGGACCTTGAAGCTCAGCAGGATCGAGCGCTTCGCGCGCTCGTCCACGACCACCTCGTCGGTCGCCGCGTCGATCCGGGCGACCCGCGCCTCCCCGGAGTCCAGCTGGTCGACGGCCGCCACGATCGCGGCGCGCGCGTCGGCGTCGTCCGGGGACAGCTCGGCGCGCCGCTCCCACAGCTCGTCGATGACCTGGGAAATCGGGCTGGTGAACGTTTCCGTCATGGTCCTTGAGCTTACTGGTGGCCTGTTCCCGGTAGTTTCTTCGCGTGGCTGTTTGGTCGAGGTTGAGGACGCGCCCCGAACAGGGTTCGGGCGGCGGTGGCCGCCGTCGCCGGCGCTGGCCGTACGTCGTCGCGGCCCTCGTCCTCGTGCTGGGCGTGGGCGGCTACATCGCGTTCGACCGCGCACGCCCCTACCTGCACGGGTCGGGCTGCGAGGCCGCCGCGGGCACGTCCAAGATGCCGCTGGACCTCGACCAGGCCGCGAACGCCTCGACGATCTCGGCGGTGGCGTTCCGCAAGCAGCTGCCCGAACGCGCCGCCGTGATCGCGTACGCGACGGCGATCCAGGAGTCGCACATCCGCAACCTGGCCAGCGGCGACCGCGACTCCGTCGGGATGTTCCAGCAGCGCCCCTCGCAGGGCTGGGGCACCCCCGCGAAGCTGCGCGACCCCGTCCAGTCCACGAGCAAGTTCTTCGACGCCTTGGTGAAGGTCAAGGACTACCTTGACCGGGACGTGCACGACGCCGCCCAGCGCGTCCAGCACAGCGCCGACGGCCGCGCCTACGCCCAGCACGAGCCGGACGGCAAGCTCCTCGCCCAGGTGTTCACCGGCCGCCAGCCGGCCGGGGCCCGCTGCTGGTACCCGCCGAACAAGCAGACCGAGTCGCGCCGTCCCGACGCGCTCCGCGAGATGCGCCGCGCCTTCGGCCCGCGCCTCCAGGTGGACGGCCCCGGCCCGCTCTCCGCGGGCGCCCCGTCCCGTTCGGACTCCTGGAACGGCGTCAAGGTGACCAACCCCCGCGGCGGCTGGGCCGTCGCCGCCTGGGCCGTCACGCACGCCCAGGTCTACGGCCTCAAGGAGGTCCGCTTCGCGGGCCGCCGCTGGCAGTCCAAGGCCGGCCACGACGGCTGGACGACCGACAAGAACGCCCCCACGAACCACGTGATCATCCACTGATCGTTTTTCTTCTCGCCGCCCATTAGGGCCGATTCCGGCCAAAATCGGATGGAACCGAACAGACATATGACCGCTTTGCCTGTTCAGTCCCGCATGTCCCGCCAACCATAGTTATCCACAGGTGACATTCCTGATGGACAGGCGGTTTCGCTGCTCTCTACGCTTCGTCTTGCTCGTTGTCACGGGGTGTGTCGTCGAACGGTCCGGGATTCTCTGCCGGTACCCGCGGGCGCCCGTCTCGTGATGCCCGCG
>NZ_JAGEPF010000058.1 GCF_017573465.1 Actinomadura violacea | reverse complement strand
CCGGGACGGCCGCCGCGCCGCGGCCCGCGACCGGCGCCGGGAGGGCCGCCGGGCCGCCGACCGCGGCGCCCGGAGCGTGATCGCCGACCGCCTCCAGCGCCGCGCCTTCGCGCGCGCCCGCACCGTCTCCCGCCTCCGCACGAGCGCCGCCGCCCGCCGCCTGTCCCGCCGCCTCGGCACCGACGACCCCCCGCCCCCGCCGCCCGACCCCCGCCGCAAACTCCCCACCCGCCGCTAGAGCACGGGCGCCACTGCGCGGACGGTTTCTATGGTGTCTGCTTCGGCGGCGGTTTTGTCGGGGCGGTAGCGGAGGACGCGGGCGAAGCGGAGGGCGATGCCGCCGGGGTAGCGGGGGCTCTGCTGGACGCCGTCGAAGGCGATCTCGACGACGAGCTCGGGCCGGACGTGGACGGTCCAGTCGTCCTCGCGGACGGCGAGCTCGCGGAGCTTCTCGGTCTGCCAGGCGAGGAGCTCGTCGGTGAGGCCCTTGAAGGTCTTGCCGAGCATGACGAAGCCGCCGGTCTCGGGGTCGCGGGCGCCGAGGTGCAGGTTGGACAGCAGGCCCTGGCGGCGGCCGTGGCCCCATTCGACGGCGAGGACGACGAGGTCGAGGGTGTGGCGGGGCTTGACTTTGATCCAGCCGGCGCCGCGGCGGCCGGCGGTGTAGGGGGTGTCGAGGGACTTGACGAGGACGCCCTCGTGGCCGCGGGCGACGGCGTCGTCGAAGAAGTCCTTGGCGGCGGACGGGTCGGCGGTGACGATCCGCGGGATCCGCAGGGGCTCGGGGACGGCGCGGACGAGCGCGGCGTTGCGTTCGGCGCCGGGCGCGTCGAGGAGGTCGTCGCCGTCGAGGTGGACGACGTCGAAGAGGAACACGGTGAGCGGGACGGGTTCGGCGGTCCTGGCGGTGCGGGTCGCGGTGCGGGCGGCGGTGACCTGGAACGGGTGGGGGGCGCCGTCGGGGCGCAGCGCGATGACCTCGCCGTCGAACACGGCGTCGCGGACGGGCAGTTCGCGCACGGCGGCGACGACCTCGGGGAGCCGGGCGGTGATGTCGTCGAGGGTGCGGGTGAACACGCGGACGCCGCCGTCGCGGACGTGGATCTGGGCGCGGATGCCGTCGAGCTTCCATTCGACGGCGGCCTCGGCCTTCAGCTTGGCGAACGCCTCCTCGACCGACGGGGCGGACGCGGCGAGCATCGGCTTGACGGGGCGCCCGACCTCCAGGGTGAACCCGCGCAGCCCGTCGACGCCGTCGGCGAGCGCGGCGGTGGCGACGGGGCCGAGGGCGCCGCGGAGCATGGCGGCGCGGCGGACCTCGGCGGACGGCACGCCGGCGGCGGCGGCGATCGCCTCGGCCATCACGCCGTCGAGGGCGCCCTGGCGCAGCTCGCCGGCCAGCAGCCGGATGAGGAAGTCCTGCTCGGCGCGGGTGGCGCGGCCGAGCAGCGCGGTGACGAGCTCGCGGCGCCGGGCGACCGAGCCGGTGCCGGACACCGCGCCGATCTCGGTGAACGCGGCGTCGACCTCGGGGACGGTCAGCGACGGCTCGGCGGCGGGCGGCGGGACGGCGCGCAGCGACGCGTAGCCGACGCCGATCTGCCGCTGCGGCAGCTCCCCGGACAGGTAGGCGACGACGATCGCGGCCTCGCCGGGCCCGGCGGCGCGCAGGCACCCGGCGAGGGCCGTGACCTTGGCCTTGCGGCCGGAGGTGCCGGCCACCTCTCCCGACGTCCGCGCGATCTCCGCTATCAGCACCCGTCCATTGTGACCACGGGGTCTGACATTCGATCCCGGCGGGACCCCTGGTCACCGGCGGCGGTCCTGACTACGTTGACCAGTGGCGGGCCGATGGCGCGGGGGAGTGAGGAGCGGGGCGTGGGGCTGCAGCGCGAGCCGTTCCACCGGGTGTACTCGGCGCCGGAGCCGCCGTCGCCGTCGCGCCGGCCGCGGCTGCTGGTGCTGCTGGTCGCGCTGGTGGCGTTCGGCGGTGCCGCGGTGGCGGTGTTCCTGCTGATGCCCGAGCACGGGAGGGACGCGGCGGCGCCGCGGTCCGGTTCCCCGTCGCCGGGGCGGTCGGCGGAGCCGTCGAGGCCGTCGGAGTCGCCGATGCAGGAGCAGACGGTGGGGTCGCTGCCGAAGCCGTGCGCGATGGTGCCGGACAAGACCGTCCGCCGGACGATCCCGAAGGCCCGCGAGGACGAGAGCTCCAACTCGACGTTCACGACGTGCACGTACACGGCGCAGGAGCCGCGGTTCCGGTGGCTGCGGGTCGAGGTGAACCTGCACGCGCCCGCGAAGTCGCCGACGCCGGTGCGGGACGCGGAGACCGACTACCGGGCGTCGTGGGCGCAGGCGCACGACGCGCCGCTCGTGCGGACGATCAGCCTGCGGCCGCAGCGGGGGATCGGCGACGAGGCGTTCCGCTGGTTCAAGTCCGACGACGGGCAGCCGACGGTGGTCGGCGAGGTGACGACGCGGTACCGGAACGTGCTGGTGACGGTGAGCTACAGCGAGCAGGCGGCGAAGGGCCGCGCGGCCGCCCGGGAGGGGGCGTGCCTCGGCGCGGCGGAGGGCGTCGCGCGGGAGGTACTGGCGACGTTGGCGCATTTCTGACCTGAATCGGCCGATCGCGCCTTATTTTCTGTCAGGACCTTCTAAGGTGTTCCCGGTAAAGGGGAGGAAGTGCGCCGGCCGCGCTCCCACTCGCGTCCGGTGGCCGGTGCGCTTTGCGGTGCATGGGGAGGAGGAGGTCGACGACGTGACCGTGTCCGCGGTTGGAGTGTCCTGGGTGAGGTGAGCCCAGGTCGGCAGCCCGTTCTCGTCGATGGGGCCGCGGAGTGGACCCCGCTCCGCGGCCCTTCGCGTACCCGTTTCCGGGACCATTGGAAAACCGTGCGGTATTCGGCCGCGCCATTGTGAACCGAATTCGTTTCGATGCCGGACGGAATGGCCGCGAAGTGGAACCGGTTATGATTTCGCGAGTCCCGCACGAACCCACACGTCACGGGCCCGGCCGTCCAGGAATCCGACCTCGTCGAAGAACGCGGTGCACTTGCGGAACGCCCACGCCATCGTCTCCCGGCGGTGCTCGCTGCGCGCCGCGACCCGGCGGGCGAGCTTCGGGTCCAGCCCGACGGCGGTGTAGCAGGACGGGTGGATCACCTGCGCGGCCATCAGCCGGGTGCTCTGCGCCAGCGCGTACGCCGCCGCCCGCCGCCGCACCGGCGACGCGCGCGCGACGAGCCGCTTCAGCTCCTCGCGCGCGTACCTGATGTGCCGCGCCTCCTCGATCACGTGGATCCGGGTGACCTGCCGGATCACCGGCTGCACGCCCTCGTCGGGGAACGTCAGCCGCTGGAACGCGTCGGTGAACTCCTCCACCACCAGCGTCCCGGCGAACATCGGCATCGGGTCGTACACGGCGCCGACCAGCTTGGCGAAGTGGTACTCCAGCGCCCGCGGGCGGTGGGTGCGCAGCCCGCAGGTGCGCACCATCCGGCCGAACATCTTCGAGTGCCGGCACTCGTCGGCGATCTCCGTCAGCGCGTACGCGACGTGCTCGCTGTCGTAGCGGCTCCGGTAGGCGTGCTGGACGAGCGCCTGCATCAGCAGCATCTCCGACCAGATCCCGAACGAGGCGATGCTGCACATCTCCCGCTTGGTCAGCTCCACCCGCTGCCGGTGCGTCAGGCCGTCCCACAGCGGCGTCTCGTAGATCGACGCCAGCTGCGGCGCCATGTACCAGACGTCGGGGTCCTGCGGGGCGTCCCAGTCGACGTCCGCGTCCGGGTCGAAGGAGTGCTTGCGCGAGGTCCGCAGCAGCCGCTCGGCGACCACCTCCCGGTCGGTGAGCTCCAGCGCGTGGTCGCCGTCCTTGCAGCGGATCCGCGCGGTCCACGTGGTCGGACGATCGGTGAGCAGTTCGGGGGGCATCGGTCGTTCTCCTCTCCTGGGGGGTCGAGGAGGGCCGCGCGGCCGTGCACCGCACGGCGGGGCCGGCCCTATTGCACGGGGATCCTGGCGAGCAGGCGGGTGGACGCCGGCGAGACGCGCGACAGGGTGCGCAGCAGGCGGCCCTCGAAGTTCACCGGGACCACGGCCTTGTTCTTGATGATGGCGTCGACGACCCGCTCGGCGACCTTCTCCGGCGGGTAGCGGCGCATCCGGATCGCCTTCTCGCCGCGGGCGCGGACGCGCTCGCGGTGCGCGGCGTCGCCGCCGACGAACGTGCCGTTCTTGACGATGTTGGTGCTGGCGAAGCCGGGGCAGACGGCGGTGACGCCGATGCGCGAGGACGCCAGCTCGGCGCGCAGGCACTCGCTGAGCATCAGCACGCCGGCCTTGGTGGTGCAGTAGGCGGGCAGCGACCGGGTCGGCGCGAACGCCGCGGCGGACGCGATGTTGACGATGTGCCCGCCGAGGTTGGGCTTGTCGGGCTTGTTCGGCAGCGCGTTGACGCGCTCCACCATCTGCTTGCCGAACAGCCGCGACCCGTGGATGACGCCCCACAGGTTGACGCCGAGGATGCGGTCCCAGTCCTCGACGCCGTGGTCGAGGAACGGGCCGCTGACCGCGATCCCGGCGTTGTTCACGACGATGTCGGGGACGCGGTGCGCCTGCCGCACCTCGGCGGCGAACGCCTCCATCGCGGCGGCGTCCGCCACGTCCACCTCGTAGGCGCCGCCGCCCGGGCCGAGGGTCTTGGCGAGCGTCACCGTCCGCTCGGCGGACGGCAGGTCGATGTCGGCCGCGAGGACGGTCGCGCCGCGCTCGGCGAGCGCGAGCGCGATGGCGCGGCCGAACCCGCTGCCGGCGCCGGTGACCACGGCGAGCGCCCCGTCGAAGTGCGCGAGTGGCATGCAGACCTCCGAGATGTCCCGAGCGGAATGATCTCCAACCGTACTCAGCCCGCCGCGGCGTCGGCGATGACCGCGTCGACCTCCGCCTTGCGCTCGGCCTCCTCGGCGGCGAACCGCTCGGCGTCGATCTTGTCGGCGATGTCCTCGTCCTGGTGCATCAGGGCGTCGAGGTCGGCCTTGGACATGTCGAGCACGCCCATGTCGTCGTAGGTCCGCTGGATGCGCTCGCTCCACAGGCCGATGTCCTTCACGCACGGGACGATCCGGCTGAACAGCAGGCTCTGGAACATCTTCATGTAGGGGGAGTTCTCCACCATCTCGTCGACCTCCTTCGGGTCGATGCCGAAGTTGGTCCAGATCTCCCTGCCGCGGATGCGGTCGCGCATGAGGTAGCAGCCCTCGATGACGAACTCCTCGCGCTCCTTCAGCTCGGCGGCGGACAGCTGCTTGTAGTAGTCGCGCAGGGCGAGCCGCCCGAACGCGACGTGCCGCGCCTCGTCCTGCATGACGTAGGCGAGGATCTGCTTGGGCAGCGGCTTGGTGGTGATGTCGCGGATGACGCCGAACGCGGCGAGCGCGAGGCCCTCGATGAGCACCTGCATGCCGAGGTAGGGCATGTCCCAGCGGGAGTCGGTGAGGGTCTCGTTCAGCAGGTCCTGCAGCTTGGTGTTGATCGGGTAGACCATCCCGACCTTCTCCTGCAGGAACTTCGAGAAGACCTCGACGTGCCGGGCCTCGTCCATGGCCTGGGTGGCGGAGTAGAACTTGGAGTCCAGGTCGGGCACCGCCTCGACGATCCGGGCCGCGGTGATCATCGCGCCCTGCTCGCCGTGCACGAACTGGGAGAACTGCCAGGACGTGGAGTGCTGGCGCAGCTCGCCGCGCTGCTTCTCGGTCAGCTTGTCCCAGTGCTTGGTGCCGTAGATGGCGAGGGACTGGTCCGGGACGCCGAGGACGTCGTACGGGTCGACCTCCAGGTCCCAGTCGATCCGCTTGACCGAGTCCCACTGCTTGTCCTTGCCCTTCTGGTACAGGGCGAGGAGCCGGTCGCGGCCGTCGTCGTACTCCCAAATGAACCGGGTGTCGCCGGCCATGGGGATGTTCCAGGTGGACTTGTCGACGGGCTCGGTGTAAAGGTCATGGGTCGACACGGGCGTTCCTCCCCGAGGGCGCGTCACGTACGATGTACGTCTGGCGTACGTTGTACGTACCGTGTCACGGTGCACTTACGGGTGTCAACGGCGGGAAGGGGCGGGCCCGATGGACGGCGACGTGACGTCCGACACGCCGGCGCCGCGCCCCGTCCTGACCAGGGCGCGGATCGTGCAGGCGGCGGTCGGGCTGATCGAGCGGGAGGGCGCCGACGCGCTGTCCATGCGCCGCGTCGCGGCCGAGCTGGGCGTCGCGGTGATGTCGCTCTACAACCACGTCCCCAACAAGAGCGCGCTGCTCGAAGGCGTCGCCGAGCACGTCATCGCGGGCCTGGAGCTGGAGGACGACCCGGACGAGCCGTGGCAGACCCGGGCGCGCGCCCTGGTCCGCGCGTTCCGCAAGGTCGCGCACGACTACCCGCGCTGCATGACGATCGTCCTCACCCACAGGATCGACACCCAGCTCGGGCTGCGGCCCGCCGAGCGGGCGCTCGCGCTCGCCGACGCCGCCGGCTTCGACGGCCCGACCTCGGTGCGCATCATGCGCGCGCTGATGGCCTATGCGCTCGGCGCGCAGCTGCGCGAGACCGGCGTGGTGAAGACGCTGGACAACCTCGTCGAGACGCAGGCCGAGTCGTGGGCGAAGCTGGACGCGGCCGAGTTCCCGCACGTGGTCGCGCTCGGCGAGGAGCTCGCCAGCCACGACCCGGAGACCGACTTCGAGTTCGGCCTCGACCTGCTCATCACCGCCCTCGACGCGCTGCCCCGCCGCTGACCGGTCAGGCCAGGTAGGGGCTGAGGCCCTGCCAGCAGAAGTCGGTCATGTGCCGCGCCGCGTCCTCGACGCCGACCTCGGGATGCCAGGTCCGCCACTGGGCGAGCCGCTCGCACCCGCCGATGATGATCTCGGTGAACGCGGCGATCGCGGGCCCGCCGGCGTTCGGCGCGAACGCGGCCAGCACCCCGGAGATCAGCTCGCTCTGCTGCCGCCGGGTCGCCTCCACCGCCTCGACGGCCTCGCGCGACTCGGCGGCGGGCTCGCGCAGCAGCATCGCGAACGACTCGCTGTGCGCGTCCATGAAGCCGAAGTAGGCGACCATCCCGCGCCACAGGATGTCCTTGGGGTCGGTCGCGCCCGCCATGGCCTTCTGGGTGACGTCCAGCAGCTCGGCCTTGGAGCGGCTCACGCACGCGACGAGCAGGCCGTCCTTGGAACCGAAGTACTCGTAGAGCATCGGCTTGGAGACGCCGCAGCGCTCGGCGATCTCGTCCATCGAGGTGCCCTGGTAGCCGCGCTCGCCGAACACCTTCTCCGCCACGTCCAGCATCTGCCGCTCGCGCTCGGCGCGGGACATCCGGCGGCGGCGCGGGGAGGGCGGCGGTGTGGCGGCACTCACAGCGGAATCCTCTCTGTTGGACCTACCGTCAGTAATCTACTCCTAGTAACTTACCGGGAGTAGGTTATCGCGAAAGGACGGGAAATGAGCGAGCGCGCCCCGGCGATCGTCATCATCGGCTCCGGCTTCGCCGGGCTCGGCATGGCCATCCGGCTCAAGCAGTCCGGCTTCCATGACTTCGTGATCCTGGAGAAGAGCGAGGCCCTCGGCGGGACCTGGCACGACAACACCTATCCCGGATGCGCCTGCGACGTCCCGTCGCACATGTACTCCTTCTCCTTCGAGCTCAACCCGGGCTGGTCGCGGATGTTCGCCCCGCAGCCCGAGATCCGCTCCTACATGGAGCGCACCGCCGACAAGTACCGCGTCCGCGAGCACATCCGCTTCGGCAGCACCGTCGACACCATGGAGTACCAGGACGACGCCCGCCGCTGGAACGTCACCCTCACCGACGGCACCGTCCTCACCCCCCGGGCCGTCATCTCCGGCATCGGCGCGCTGCACATCCCCTCGTTCCCCGACCTGCCGGGCATCGAGAGGTTCCAGGGCGCGACGTTCCACTCCGCCGAGTGGGACCACTCCTACGACCTGGCCGGCAAGCGCGTCGCCGTCATCGGGACGGGCGCGTCCGCGATCCAGTTCGTCCCGCGGATCGCCAAGGAGGCCGGCGAGCTGGTGCTGTTCCAGCGGACGCCGCCGTGGATCCAGCCCAAGCCCGACTTCACCTTCCCGAGGCCCGTCCGCACCGCGTTCGCCAAGGTGCCCGGCGCCGCCCGCGCGTTCCGCAACGGCATCTACTGGGCGCTGGAGGCCCGCGCGGTCGGCTTCACCATCGACCCGCGGCTGTCGCTGCCGCAGGAGAAGCTCGCCCGCCGGCACCTGGACAAGCAGATCCCCGACCCGGAGCTGCGCGCCAAGGTCACCCCGGACTACACCATCGGCTGCAAGCGCGTCCTGCTGTCCAACGACTACTACCCGGCCCTGGCCCGCCCGAATGTGACCGTCGAGACGTCCGGCATCGCCGAGGTGCGGGAGAACTCGATCGTCACCAAGGACGGCGAGGAGTACGAGGTCGACTGCATCGTCTACGGCACCGGCTTCAAGGTCGTCGACGCCCTCAACGAGCTGCGCGTCACCGGCCGCGACGGCGTCAAGCTCCAGGAGATCTGGGCGGACGGCATCGAGGCGCACCGCGGCACCACGATCCCGGGCATGCCGAACTTCTTCATGCTGCTCGGCCCGAACACCGGCCTCGGCCACAACTCCGTCGTGTTCATGATCGAGGTGCAGATCCAGCAGGTGCTCGGCTGCCTGCGGCTGCTGCAGGAGTCGGGCGCCGACGCGCTGGAGCCCAAGCCCGAGGCGTCCCGCCGGTTCAACGACCGGATGCAGCGCCGGCTGCGCCGCGCCGTGTGGAACGAGGGCGGCTGCAGCAGCTGGTACCTCGACGACCAGGGCGTCAACCGCACCCTCTGGCCCGGCCACACCTTCGAGTTCTGGGCGGGCAACCGCAAGGCCAGGCCCGAGGAGTACCTCCTCACCCGCTGAGAAGGGCGCGCCCGGGGCACGGGGGCGCCCCGGGCGTGCTAGGCAGGGAGCATGCCGAGGCCACTGATGCCGCGGCGGCTGCGCCGCATCAACAAGGCCGTCACGAACCGCGTGCAGGGCGTCTACGCCCCCTACCTGCCGCCCCTCGCCGTCATCGTGCACAAGGGCCGCACGTCCGGACGCGAGTACCGCACGCCCGTCACCGCGTTCCGCAGCGGTGGCCGGATCATCATCGGCCTGCCGTACGGGACCGACACCGACTGGGTGCGCAACCTGCTCGCCGCCGGCCGCGGCGGCGTGGAGCGGCTCGGCCGCGTCCGGCGGATCAGCGGTCCGCGCGTGCTCACCGCCGCCGACGCCGCCGAGCTGCCGTCCCCCATCCGGCCCGTCACCCGCTACATGGACGTGCTCGTCGCCGACCTCGACGGCTAGGGCGTCACTTCTCCGGCGCGAACATCGGGCGGATGCCCGCGACGAGCTGCCGGACCACCGGGCGCTGCTCGTCCGGCGTGCGGCCGCGCAGGTCGTGGATCGGGTCGAGGCCGTCGTAGTAGGGGGCGAGCGCCAGGAACGGCAGCAGCGTCAGGATCGTCGTCGCGAGCACCTGCAGGTCGGCGTCCTCGCGGATGCCGCCCTCCGCCTTCCACAGGTCCAGCGTCGGATGGATGACCCCCAGGTAGTGCTGGTTCGCGGTGTCGCGGACGACCGAGCGGACGCTGTTGTCCAGCTCGAAGTTGGTCGCCGCGGTGACGGACCGCTCGAGCGGGTGGTCGGCCATGTACTCGGTCCAGTCGCACAGCACGTCGAACAGCCACTCGTCGAAGGCCTGGTCGAAGTCCACGCGGGCGATCCGCCGCTCCATCTCCTCGCGGATCCGGCGCGACGCCTCGTCGCAGACGAACGCGAAGAACTCCAGCTTGTCGCTGAAGTACTGGAACAGCGAGCCCTTGGCGATCCCGGCCTCGCGGGCGATGGTGTTCAGGCTGCCGGTCGAGTACCCGTGCTCCCCGAACTCGCGCATCGCCACCTCCAGGACCCGTTCCCGCTTGGCGACGTTGAGGCGGAACCACGTGGACGTTGGCATGGACCCCTTCGACTTTCCGTCAGGAACCGGTAACCGGGAGGTCAGGATAACCGTCTCCCGGTTCCCGTGTGAACCAAATGTCACTCTCGCGCGTCGGCCTCCGTGCCCGCGGCCGGCTCGAGGTACCGGAGGGTGAACTCGCGGGACGCGAAGTCGCCGCCCTGCGGGACGCCCGGCCCGACGAACGTGTCCGGGATGCCGAAGTCCGCGGCGTCGTCCTGCGGCCGGTAGCCGAGCCGCTCGTCCAGCTCCCAGAAGCGGCGCGCGTTCGCCGACACCGCGTACGCCGCGAGGAAACCGGGGTCCGGGACGGTCAGCGCCGCCAGTACGAACCCCGCCGCGTCCCGGTGGCTCAGCCAGGTCGCCAGGTGCCGCGGCTCGTTCGGGAGCGCGTCGAGGCTGCCGATGCGCAGGCACACCACGTCCAGCCCGAACTTGTCGACGTACAGCCGGGCGAGCGCCTCGACCGCGACCTTGCTGACCCCGTACATCCCGTCCGGGCGCGGCGGCATCTGCGCCGACACCGTCTCGGTGGACGGGTACAGGCCGGTCAGCCGGTTGCTGCTCGCCAGGACCACCCGCCGGACGCCGGTCACCCGCGCCGCCTCCAGCATCCGCTGCGTGCCGAGGATGTTGCCCTCGACGAGCTCGGGGAACGGCGCCTCGTCCCGCACCCCCGCGAGGTGCACGACCGCGTCCGCGCCCGCGACGACCTCCACCGCGTCCGACAGGTCGGTGCGGTGCACCACCTCGTTCGGCGCCTCCGCCTCCAGCGGCGCCCGGTCGGCCAGCACCAGCGTGTCCGCCGCCTCGCGCAGCGGCCCCCGCACGGCGCTCCCGACGCGTCCCGCCGCCCCCGTCAGCACGATCCTTCCGAGTGTCATGCCCCGAGTCTCCCAGCCGGTCCCGGCGCGGTGACCGGCAGGCTCGTCTAGGTTCGTCCGCATGTGCGTATCGACGGGACCGGCCGTGTTCTCCGGGACGACCCTCTACGCGGGGCGGCGGCACCATCCCGACCACGGCCTCATCGAGGTGCTCGGCTACCGGAACACGGCCGCGAACCTCGCGGACGGGCCGAACGCGATGCTGCTGCACGTGCCCGCGCGCGCCCTGTCCCCGGACAACTTCCTCGCCCTCCGCGACGACGAGGCGGACGTGCTCGACCTGATGGTGGACGCGCTGGCGCCCCGGTCGGCCGCGGCCGGCGCCGCCGTGATGAGCTGGATGGACGCCGCGGAACCGGACGTGCGGGTGTTCGACCACGACGTCTACACCGTCCTCATCGCCGAGGACCCGACCCTGATCCCGGCCGCGCTGGACCGCGTGCCGCCGCACCGCAGGCCGCGCCCCGACCCCGAGCTCATGGATTTCTACGCGGCGCATTTCCCGCGGCACGTGATCATTCTCTGCTGCTTCGACAATGCCGACGCGCGGCGGGCGAAACCGCTGCTGATGTGGTACGAACCCGCCGATCCCGAGCGGCTCGTCGTGCCCGCGCTCGACTGCCACACCGGCGGCGCCCCGCGCCTGGACGAGCCCGTCGCCACCGACCACTGGGTGGTCTTCGGCGCCGACGGCGCGTCCGGCGGGCCGCGCGAGCCCGTCGCCTACCCCGGCCACATGCGCTACAGCCTGCGCGAATACCTCCCGGACACGGTGACCGGCGGCTACTTCTCCGGCGCCGCGCCGAACGGCGACTTCGCGATCGCCTACGCGGACCTCCTCGCCGGCCGCACCGACCGGATCGAGCGGCTCGCGCCGTCCGCGCGTTCCTGATGCGCAATACCTGATAATGCGTCCGGTGGGCCCGCGGCGGTAATTCGTCGCCCGCTGACAACCTTTCCCCCGCACCTTGAAGCGGCATTCCGCAGCTGATTCGATCGCCACATCGAACGGGACGGAACCCGAAGGGTGGAGGTGGGGGACAGGTGCGCTCACGGTCGGCCGGCGGTGCGCTGTTCGCGGGGCTCGGGGTGGCGGCGGTGCTCGCCGTCTCCGGGGCGGCCCCGGTGATCGCCGAACCCACGCCGTCGCCGACGGACGGGTCGCCGGTCCCGACGGACAGCCCCACGCCGACGCCCACCCCCACGCCCACGCCGACTCCCACCCCGACGCCCACACCCACGCCGACACCGACACCGACCCCCACGCCGACACCGACGCCTCCGCACCATCCGGGCAAGCCGGCGAGGCCGGTGCTGTCGGTCGCGGCCACCGTGTCGTCGGCGACGGTGGCCCCGGGCGGCTCGATCACCGCCACCGTCCGCGTGGCGGCGTCCGGCGCGACCGCCTCCGGCACCGTGCTGCGCGCGTCGGCGACGGGCGGCGCCACCACCGCACCGTCCGAGCAGGGCCTCGGCAGCGTCGGGGCCGGCGGGACGTCCGCGACGGTGACCGTCCGGGTCCCGTCCGGGGCGAGGCCCGGCACCATCCGGCTCACCGTCGTCGTCTCCGCGTCGCACGCGGCGACCCGCACCCGCACCTACACGCTCGTCGTCACCGGGCCGTCGGGCGCGCTGCCGCCCGGCATCACCGCGGGGAACCTGCCGCCCGGCGTCCCGCCGGTCGCCCCCGGCGGCGCGCCGGGAGTGCCGGGCGGGGTGACCGGGCCCGACGTCGTGCTGCCCCCGGTCGTCGGGCCGCGGACCGCGCCCGCGCCGATCGCGCCGGTGCAGATGGCGGACCTGCGCGCGCTGCCCAGCGGCGCCTCCGACCTCGACGACCTGACCGCGCTGCAGGCCGGCGTGCTGGCCGCGATGGCCTCCTCGGTGACGCTGCTGCTGCTCAGACTGCGGCTGGCCCGCCGGGAGGGCGCTTCGCCCCGGCGGTCCGGCCGCCTCCACCTGCGCCGTGCCCGCCCGCGGCTCGCGGGAAGCGGGCGCGCGGCGGGGCCGGTGCTGCCCGTCCCGCCGGAGCCGGTGCGGCCGCGGCCGCGGCCCGCCGACCCGAGGCCCGTGGCGGTCTGGGCGGCCGGTTCGTGGGCGGCACCGGAGGCGCAGGCGGCGCTGCGCGCGGAGGCCGCGCCGAAGGTGGAATGGCGGGAACCGGAGCCGGAGAGGCGCCCCGCCGCCCGCCACCGCGGGAGGCACGCCCGCCGCGGCCCGCGGCTGGCGCTGCTCCCCGCCCGCGCCCGCTAGCCACTCAGCGGGCCAGCCGGATGAGGATGCGGCAGACCTCGTCGATGATCTCGGCGGCCTCCGCCTCGCCCTCCGCCGTCGCGATCTCCCGCCCGGCCTCGCCGATCACGGTGGTCAGCACCAGGCTGAGCACCTGCCCGGCGCGGCCCGCCGGGGTACCGGACGTGCCGCGCAGCAGCTTGGTGTTCTGCGCGATCCAGTGCTGGGCCCGGCTGCGCCGCATCAGCGACGAGCCGGACGGCCCCTCGCCGCCGTGGAACAGCCGGGCCGCCTCCCGCCGCTCCCAGCACACCCGCAGGTAGGCGCGGGCGCCGGCGATGAACAGCGCGATCGGGTCGTCCTCGCCGCCCTTGCGCGCGGCGGACACCGCCCGCGCGGCGGCCTCCTCCTGCTCGCCGGTGAGCTCCTCCCACAGCGCCACGTACAGCCCGGCCTTGCCGCCGTAGTGGTGGTACAGGCTGCCGACGCTGATGCCGGACCGCTCGACGATCTCGGCGATGCCCGCGTCGGCGTAGCCGCGGTCGGCGAACACCTGCTGCGCGGCGGTCAGCAGCGCCTGCCGGGTCGCGTCCGCGCGCGCCCACTGCCGCCGGTCGCCGCCGGCCTCGCCCGCGCCGCCCGCCGGGCGCGCCCTGCTCGTGGTCATCCCCACATCGTGCCCGGATCGCGGCCGGGCCACCAGCACTCGGCGGCGCCGGCCCGCTACCGGGCGTCCCGATACCGCGCGTCCCGGTGCCGGTCTCAGTACCAGTGGTGCGAGGACCACCAGGACCACGCGCCGCACGGGTCGTGGTAGCGGGCCTTGATGTAGCCGAGGCCCCAGGCGATCTGCGTGGGCGAGCTGGTGCGCCAGTCGGAGCCGGCGCTCGCGAGCTTGGAGCCGGGCAGCGCCTGCGGGATCCCGTACGCGCCGCTGCCGGGGTTGGTGGCCCGCTCGTTCCAGCCGCTCTCGTGGTTCCAGAGCGTCAGCAGGGACGACCAGCAGTTGCCCCAGCCCTTGGCCGCGTTCATCTTCTTGCCGTACGCCTTGTTCTGCCCGGCGCTCGGGTTGGACTTGGCGAGCCGCTCCTTCTCCTTCTCCGCCTTCAGCTTCGCCCGGGCGGCCGCGTCCTTCTTGGCCTGCTCCTTGAGCTTCTTCATGTACGCCTGGTGCTCCTTGTAGGCCCGCTCCTTGGCGGTCGCTATGGAGTCGGCGGTGATGGCGTCCATGTCGAAGCCCTGGAGGTGGGCGAGCATGTCGTTGGTCGACACGGGCCCGTTCGCCGCGGCCTTCGGCGGGGAGGCGTCGCCCAGCACCTTGTTCCAGTCCACGAACGCGACGCCGCCCGCGAGCACCGCGATGCCCGCGACGGTGATGGTGACGTTGTGGGTGAGCAGCGTCCAGGCGCGCCGCCGCCTCGACGGGCGGTGGCGCTCGGGAAGGTCCCGCGCCGCTTCCGCGTGCGGCCCGGGGGGATCGGACGGCCCGTACGGGTCGGACGAGGCGAGCGTGCCGGGCGCCTCCGGGGACGGCCTGGGCGCGGGGACCCGGTCCGCCCGCCGCCCCCCGGCGCCCCGGTCGCCGGCCCGCCGCCGGCCGCCGCGCCGCTGCTCGGAGCGGCTGCGGCCGGAGGTGGAACCGGTGCGTCTGCGCGTGCCGTGACTCTGTGGCATAGGAGAAGACTGCCTTATCGCCCGGGTCTTGTGTTCTCGATGACGATGTACGCAGGCGATGTCACAGCCGGTTCACCGCCGCCCGTCCGGCCGGGATGGCCGGCGCGGGCACGTTCGACGGCGATGCTAGAGCCTCCGGAGGGCGGACGCCCGCCCACCCCCGGATCGCGGCATCAGAGTTCGAGATCGCCCGCCGCGAGCCGGGCCGGCTGCAGCGCCTCGAACAGGGCGCGGTGCATGCCGTCGAACGGCGCGAGGGCGCCCGCCGGGTCCTCCAGCGCGAGGTTCGCCGCGTTCACCTGGTCGCGTCCCGCCGCGGTGATCTGGACGAGCGTGGCGCGCCGGTCGCTCGGGTGCCGGGCGCGCTCGACGAGCCCGGCCGCCTCCAGCTGGTCGACGGTCAGCTTCACGGTCGTCGGATGCATCATCAGGATCCGGCCGAGGGTGCTCAGCCGCGCGTTGCCGTTGCCGATGAGCGCCAGCGTGGTCAGCAGGAAGTAGCCGGTGCGGCTCAGCCCGAACCGTTTCAGCTCGGTGTCCAGCGCCCTCTTGAGCATCTGGTGCAGCCGTTCGACCGAGCTGATCGCCATGAACGGCCACGGCCCGCCGGCCATGCCCTGCCCCGCCCAGCGGTCCCTGATGCCGGTGACCAGCGGGTCCACGCCGTCCTCCCGGGGGTGTTCCGCGCCTCGTTGCGCCTCGATGTGCACGCCGGAGATCGTAGCTTCGGACAAATCATGATGTAAGTACTCGCTTCTTAGAACTTCTTCCAATAGAGTGCTCCAGATCACAAGCGGGACGACTGTGTCCGTGTGACCCTGGTGGTCCCGTGAGTGATACCGGTCTCGACCGAGACCACGGTGGCGCGGAACACCAGCGTGACAGCAGAGGCGCCCCCGTGACCCGGCAAGGGAACCGGAGTATCGGATGGGCGCCGACGTCCGAGAACGAAGGAGGCTGGGATGACCCTTCACGCACCCCCCGCGGGGGAGGGCACCGGCTGATGGCCCTGAGCCTGACGAAGGCCCCGGACCTGGCACGCAGACGGGTCGAGCGCGCGCTCGACGAGACCGGGCTGCTGTGCGTGACCCTCCTGGAGGGGCTGCGCCGCACCTGGGACCTGCGCCAGTGGTGGGGCGAGTTCGTCGAGCAGTGCTGGTTCCTCGCCCGGGTGACCAGCGTGCCCGTGATGCTGATCGCGGTGCCGCTCGGCGCCACCATCTCGCTGCAGGTCGGCGACATCGCACGGCAGCTCGGCGCCCAGTCGGGCACCGGCGCGCTGCTGACCGCGGCGATGATCCAGCAGGTGGCCCCCCTGGCCGCCGCGCTGCTGGTCTCCGGCGTCGGCGGCTCGGCCATCACCGCGGACATGGGCGCCCGCAACATCCGCGACGAACTCGCGGCCATGGAGGTCATGGGCATCAACCCGATCCACCGCCTGGTCACCCCCCGGCTGTGGGCGGCGAGCATGGTCTCCGGCCTGCTCTGCTCGGTGGTGATCCTGGCGGGCGTGCTCGGCGGCTACTACTTCAACGTCATCCAGCAGGGCGTCAGCCCCGGCGCGTTCTTCGACGGCGCGACGACCCTGCTGCAGTTCTCGGACCTGGTGATCACCCTGTTCAAGGCGTGGATCTTCGGATTCATCGCCGCCGCGGTCGCGTGCTACATGGGCATGAACTGCGACCTCGGCCCGGTCGGCGTCGGCCGGGCGGTGAACAAGGCGGTGGTGGTCACCTCGATCGTGGTGTTCGCCACCAACTACATCCTCACCATGATCTACCAGGTCCTGTTCCCCCCGAGGTTCTGATGGTCGCCATTTCCCCCGTACGCAAGCTGGGCCGCGCCTTCAAGGGCCGCACGGCCGGGCTGTCGGCCTCGGCCAACCTGCCGATCTTCCTCGGCCGGGTGCTCTACCACCTGCTCTTCGACATCGTCATCCGGCGCAAGTACGGCAAGACGCTGGCCAAGCAGGTCAGCGACATCACCGTCGGCGTCGGCGCGCTGGTGATCGGCGGCGGCATGATCTTCGTCATCGCGACGATGTCGCTGGCCACCGGCGCGATGGTCGGGCTGCAGGGCTATCCCGGACTCGAACGCATCGGCGCGGAGGCGTTCACCGGGCTGGTCGCGAGCTACTCCAACGTCCGCGAGGTCACCCCGATCATCGCGGGGGTCGCGCTGGTCGCGCAGGTCGGCACCGGCTTCACCGCGGAGATCGGCGCGATGCGGATCTCCGAGGAGATCGACGCCCTGGAGGTCATGGGCATCAACTCGCTGGCCTACCTGGTGTGCACCAGGGTCGCGGCCGGCGTCATCGCCCTGGTCCCGCTCTACCTGGTCTCGCTGTTCATGGCGTTCTTCGCCACCCGGTTCATCACGATCCAGTACTTCGGGCTGTCGCCCGGCATCTACGACTACTACTTTCACCTGTACCTGCCGCCGATCGACGTTCTCTACAGCGTGATCAAGGTCGCGATCTTCGCGTTCATCGTGATGTTCATCCACTGCTACCGCGGCTACTACGCCTCGGGCGGCCCCGTCGGCGTCGGCGTCGCCGCGGGCCGCGCGATCCGGGAGTCCACCATCCTGATGATCCTGATGAACCTGCTTCTGTCGTACATCTTCTGGGGCCACGGCAGCACGGTGAGGCTGACCGGATGAGCGACGAGAGCCTCTCCTCCCGGTCCCGGACGATCTTCGGGCTGGTCGGCGCCGGCGTGATCGCGGTCGCCGCGGTCACCGTCGGGATCTCCACCACCCCGTCGTACGGCGGCTCCACCTACTACGACGCGACCTTCGGCACCGCCGGCCAGGGCCTGGACCCCGGCAAGTCGGACGTGAAGATCCGAGGCATCGCGGTCGGCAGCGTCGACAAGATCAAGCTGGACCGGGACGGCCGGGTGACGGTGAAGCTCCGCGTCGACAAAGGGGTCCGGGTCCCCGACACGGCCACCGCGACGATCGAGCCGGTCTCGGTGTTCGGGCCGAAGGACCTGGTGCTGGACCCCGGCGCGCACGAGCTGTCCGGCCCGTACCTCAAGGACGGCGGGCGGGTCGTCAAGACCGCCGACCCGCAGGACCTGTCGCAGACGGCGTGGCCCGCCTACAACCTCACCAAGGCGATCAACCCGGACGAGGTGGCGACGATCCTGCACACCCTCGGCGCCGGGCTGTCCGGTGAGGGGCCGGCCGCGCGCCGCATGATCCAGAACGGGTCGACGGTGGTGGACGCGACGTACAAGGACCGCGCCTACATCCAGGCCCTGCTGAACGACATCAACGGGCTGTCGGGCACGCTCGCCGCGCACGGCGACAACGCCGTCCGGTTCACCGGCGACTTCAACACGCTGTCGCAGGTGATCACGGAGAAGCCCGACAAGATCAACCAGCTGCTGGCGCAGGCGAGCCAACTGGGCGACACGGTCGGCACCACGATGCGCGGGCACGGCGCGAACCTCGGGAAGATCATCGACAACGTCGGCGGGATCGCCGCGACGGTGCACTCCGAGAACGACAAGCTGCCCGTCCTGATGGACAGCCTCAACGGGTTCTTCGCCCTGCTGGCGCGCATCATCCGGATCCCGGGTCCGTCGGGCACCACGATCGCCCAGGCCAAGGAGGTCCTCTCCCTCGACCTGTGCCAGGTCTTCATCGACGTGTGCACCACCGACCCGTTCCAGCCCAAGGGCAAGACGAAGACCACGGCGGGAGGACGGCCATGAGCCCGGTGCGCGGCAAGGCCGCCCGCGGCCCGGAGTACACCACGATCGCGAAGTTCGCGATCTTCCTCGTGGTGACGGTCCTGCTGACCTTCTACATCGGGCAGCAGATCCTCGGCACCAGCTTCAACTCGCGCTACAAGCTGACCGCGACGTTCGACGACGTCACGGGCCTGCTGACCGGCGACGAGGTGAAGGTGGCGGGCACGCCGGTCGGCCAGGTGAAGAGCATCAAGGTGGTGCGCGGCAAGGCCGTGGTCGGGATGGCGGTCGACAAGGACGTCCGGCTCCCCGCCGACTCCACCGCCGCCGTCCGGTGGCGCAACGTGATGGGCCAGCGCGTCATCTACCTGGAGCCGGGCAGCAGCCCAGGCAGGCTCGGCAACGGGGACCGGGTGCCGCACACCCGGTCGGTGGTGGACCTCGGCGAGATCCTCAACAGCCTCGGCCCGCTCACCCAGAGCCTGGACCCGAACCAGCTCAACAAGATCCTCTTCTCGTTCTCGCAGGCACTGGACGGCAACGAGCAGAACGTCTCGCTGCTGACCGACAACCTCGACGCGCTGCTGCAGACCTTCGAGGCCCGCCGCGACACGATCAAGGGGATGATCGACAACTACGAGACGGTCAGCCAGGCGATCTCCAAGCGGGACACCCAGATCGCCGCCAGCGTCGACAACCTGGCGTCGCTGACCGGGGTGTTCGCCGACAACCGCAAGCTGCTGGAGAACGCGGTCGTGCAGATCTCGGGCGTCACCACCAACCTGAACGCGGTGCTCGGCGGCAACGACGCGCAGCTCGCCCGCATCATCGACAACCTCGGCAAGTTCAGCGACACCTTCCGGCTGAACGTCGACCAGCTGGAGAAGATGGTGCAGCAGCTGCCGCTGACCCTCCGCGAGCTGTTCGCCGCCGCCAACGGCGGGCACTTCCTGCGCACCAACGCGCTGTGCCTGAACATCGTGCAGGGGCCGTGCCCCTTCCCGATGCAGCTGCCGAAGGCGCCCGGCACCAAGCAGCCGTCCAAGCAGGACCTGGCCAAGCTGAAGGCGATGCTGACGGGGAGTGGCGGCTGATGGCGCTCAAGTCCCTGCGGGACGTCAACCAGAAGCTCGTCGCGATCGTGACGCTGGCGGTGCTCGCCGTCGCGCTGATCTTCGCGTTCGCGATCGGCCAGCTGCACCTGTTCGACCAGGGCTACACGATGAGCGGCTACTTCTCCGACCAGGCCGGCATCAAGAAGGGCGACGACGTGCGCGTCGCCGGCGTGAAGTCGGGCCGGGTCACCGCGGTGGAACCGGACTTCGCGCACGGCCGGGTGGTCATCACCTGGCACGTGAACGCCGGCATCGACCTCGGCCGCGACACCCGCGCGGAGATCGAGACGACGACGCTGCTCGGCGGCCGGTACCTCAAGCTGTCCGGGCCGGTCGCCAAGCCGTACCTGGCGAGCATGCCGGAGTCGCGGCGGCGTATCCCGCTGGAGCACACCGGGGTCCCGTTCACCGTCCCCGAGGCGCTGCAGAACACCCAGAACATCGTCGGCAAGCTCGACGAGAAGAGCATGACGAAGCTGCTCACGGAGGTGTCGGCGATCAAGTCGCCGGGCGCCGCGAAGCTGCACCGGATCCTGCAGAACATCCAGGACCTCTCGCGCACGCTCAACGACTCCTACCCGCAGATCCAGAACCTCATCGAGGCGAGCAAGACCATCACCGGCACGCTGGCGAGCAAGGACGACAAGCTCCGCCAGATCATCGACTCCAGCCAGGTGCTGCTGCAGTCGCTGGTGAACCGGCGCAACGAGCTCGCCGCGACGATCGGGCAGGGCAACCGGACGGTCCGCACCCTCGACAACGTCATCTCCAGGAACCAGAAGAAGCTGGACACGCTGCTGGACAACCTGCACCTGCTGACGACCCGGCTCGCGCCCAACATGGACGCGCTGAACACCGACTTCTCGCTGCTCGGCCCGACGTTCCAGCAGGTCGCCAACCTCAAGGGCAACGGGCCCTGGATCGAGGGCGTGCTCACCGGGCTCGGGCCGATCCAGCCGCCGGGCCCGATCTCCACGCGGCGCTCCGCCGGGCAGGGAGGCAACTGATGGGCCGCCTCAACGGCAGGACCAGGGCCGCCGCGGCCGCGATCGCGCTGACGCTGGCCGCCGCGCTCGGCGGCTGCTCGCTCGGCACGGGCGGCGGGGAGCGCACGATGACCGTCTACGTGCCGAAGGCGCGCTCGTTCTACCCGCAGTCGAAGGTCCTGGTGATGGGCGTCGACGTCGGCCGGGTCGACACGGTCAAGCAGGAGGACGACCGGATCAAGGTGACGTTCCACATCGGCCGGGACGTCCCGCTGCCGCAGGGCGTGCAGGCCTCGATCGTCCCGCTGAACCTGGTGGGCGAGCGGAACCTGGTGCTGCACCCGGCGTGGCGGCCGGGCCAGCCGAAGGAGACCTCCAACGTCATCCCGATCCAGCGGACGACCGTCCCGGTCGAGGTCGACGACGCGCTGAACTCCTTCACCAACCTGGCGAACGCGCTGGACCCGACGAAGATGCAGACGGCGCTCGGCAAGGCCGCCGACTCGGTGAACGGGAACGGCAAGGAGTTCAACGCGACGCTGGAGCAGAGCGCCCGGCTGGTGGAGAACGTCGCCGGCCAGGACAAGGACCTGATCGAGGTCGCGCAGAACCTCAGCCGGATGGCCGGGGTCGTGCGGGGCCGGGAGCAGGTGCTCGGCACCATGATCCAGGACTTCGGGCAGGCCACGCAGGTGCTCGCCTCCGAGCGCGGCGACCTGCAGCAGCTGATCGGCGCGGTGCTGGACCTGTCCAGGAACGGCGGCAAGCTGATCAAGAAGTACAAGGGGCAGCTGCCCTACGACCTCGCCGTCCTCACCCGGGTGGCGCTCATCCTGAAGGGCAACGCCAAGCAGCTCGCGCAGCTGCTGAACGTGCTCCCGGGCGTCAGTGACGCCCTCATCGGCGGCTACGGCAAGAAGGACAAGTCGCTGCACATCCGGTTCGCCACCGACGCGTTCGTGCGGACGTGGCTGAAGGGCCTGATGGACTCCGACGAGGTCGCCTGCCCGCTTCCGGCGCCCAACTCCAACTGTCCCTGGCAGAACGGAGGCAACTGATGGGCAGGAAGGCGATCTTGCTCGTCGTCGCCGCGGTGCTCGCGCTCTCGGGCTGCGACTACAAGACGATCGGCGCGCCGAAGGGGCACCTGACCCTGACGGCCGAGTTCAGCGACGTGCAGGGGCTGGTCGCCGGGCACAGCGTGAAGATGTCCGACATCACGGTCGGCAGCGTCACCAAGGTGCAGCTGGACGGCTACCGGGCCAAGGCGACGATGTCCATCGAGGACGGGATCAAGATCCCGCAGGGCACCCGCGCCGAGATCAAGGTGACGTCGCTGCTCGGCGAGAACTACGTGGACCTGCAGATGCCGCCCGGCGCCAGCATGGACCGCGGCCCGTTCCTGGCGAACCACGCGGCGATCACGCAGACCAGCGTGCAGCCGGCGTTCGAGCAGGTCGTCGGGCAGGCGGGCCCGCTGGTGCAGGCGCTGGCGGGCAACGACGTCGCGACGGTCGTCAACGCCGGCGCGACCGCGCTCGACGGCAACGGCACGCGGATCAACACCTCGATCGCCAAGGCGACCAGCCTGCTGAAGCTGGTCGCCGACCAGCGCGAGCAGCTCGGCGAGTCGGTCGACCACCTGGCGAAGCTCGGCCGGTCGCTGGCCGCCGGCGACGACGCGCTGAACGAGGCGCCCGTCCAGATCGAGCGCACCACGCGGCTGCTGAACGAGGACAAGCAGAAGATCCTCAAGACGGTCAGCAGCCTCACCGAGGCCGCCCGGCAGCTGAACGACAAGGTGCTGGAGGGGCGGGTCGCGCGGTTCCGCAAGCTGCTCAACGACCTCGACCCCGTCCTCGCGCAGCTCGGCAACAACCGGACCCGGCTGACGAACCTCGTCAACGGGCTGGTCACCTTCAGCGACAAGCTGCCGAAGGCCAGCTATGACGGGCAGCTGCTGCTGTACCCGCTGCTGACCATCACCTGGCCGGATGGGACGCCGGTGCTCGGCGGCGGCGGCAAGAACGCCAAGAAGAAGGGCAAGGCGGCGGGCGGCGCCGGCGGCTCGAACGGCTCCGGCGGCACCGAGCTGCCGAAGCCGTTCAGGACCGCGCTTCCGGACCTCGACAAGATCCTGGAGGGGCGGCAGTGACCAGGCGAGTGACGATCAACCTGGCGGTGTTCGGCGCACTGGCCGTGATCATGATCGTGTGGGCGTTCCGCAACGTCGTGCACTTCGACTTCATCGAGCGGCCGTACCACATCACGGCCGAGTTCGAGTCGTCCCCGGGCCTGCACCCGAACTTCGAGGTCGACTACCTCGGCCTGCGGGTCGGCAAGATCGACTCAGTGAAGCTGGAGAAGAACAAGGTCGTCGTCCGGCTCGACATGGAGCGCGGCGTGAAGATCCCGCGCGGCGTCACCGCGGCGGCGGCCCGCAAGTCCGCGGTCGGCGAGCCGGTCGTCGAGCTGACCCCCGGCCCCGGGCAGGCGGGCGCGCCGCCGATGCGGCCCGGCACCGTCATCCCGGTGTCGCAGACCAAGGTCCCGCCGAAGTACAGCGACCTGTTCGGCGCGGTCATCAAGTCGCTGGACGCCATCAACCCCGACGACGCCAAGGTGCTCACGCACGAGCTGGCGGAGGGCCTCGCGGGCCGCGAGGACTCCATCCGCCAGATCGTCAACGGCGGCGACCAGCTCACCCAGACGTTCGCGCAGAACACCGAGCTGCTGGACGGGCTGACCAAGGACCTCGGCAAGATCACCAGCGTGCTGAACAAGAACCGGGGCGCGCTCGGCGCGGGCATCGACAACGTCGCGGCGCTCACCTCGGCGCTCGCGCAGATGCGCGGCCAGCTCGCCGAGCTGCGCGACACCGGCCCCGGCCTGCTGTCCACGGTCAACAACCTGCTGGACGAGACCGGCCCGAACTTCGACTGCACCGTCGACATGCTCGGCAACTGGGGCATCGCCGCCTACAACCCGAACTACCTGTCCGACCTGAAGACCACCCTCGCGGTCGCGCCGCAGCTCAAGACCGTCCTCGACAACGTCATCGGGCTGGACCAGGGCAAGCCGGTGCTGAACGTCATCTTCGAGATCACGCTGAAGCACCGGGCGGCGCTGGAGTACAAGTACCCGCTGCCGCAGCCGCAGCTGGCGACGGTGCCGACCTGCGCCGGGGGCCGGACGCCCGCGCTGAACGTCAAGCAGAACACCTACCGGGCGAAGAACCCGGGCGACGTGATCCCGACCCACGATCCCGCGCTCGACAAGCCGCTGAAGGCCCGCAACGCCGCGAACAGCGGCAAGGACTCTTCTGGTGGGCCGCCGGTTTGGCTAATCTACATTCCCCCGGTTCTGGCACTGATGGTGCTGATCAGGGTCATGATGGGCTCGGTGCCCGTGGTGTCCCGCCTGTCCCGGCTTCGCCGCCGCGGCAAGGACTGACCCCAATCCCCGTAGGAGTACCGAAGTGACAGCCAAGACCACCAAGGAAGCCGCGGACGCCGCCCGGGAGCACGAGCCGGACGGCGGGGCCGACGAGGTCGAGGCGGTCGCGTCCGAGCAGGACGAGGCGGTCGAGGACGCGGCGGCCGTGCAGGCCGGCGCGTCCGCGCAGGACGAGGAGAGCGAGCAGGAGGAGGCCGCGCCGGAGGGCGCCGAGCGGCCGGCGGCCGCCCGGCCCAAGCGCAAGCGGCGGGTCCGGGTCATCGAGGTCATCGACGACGATGACGACCTCGACGACGTCCTGGAGGCGATCGACGCCGAGGACGACGCGGAGGAGGCCCCGGCCCGTCCCGCCAAGCCCGCGGCGAAGGCCGCCGCCAAGCCCGCCGCCAAGCCGGCGGCCAAGGCGTCCCCGGCCGCGCCCGCCGCCGCGAAGCCCCGGCCCGAACGGCTCGAGCCCCCGGCGGAGGACGCCGAGGAGTCCGCGGACCACTGGGAGGCGCGTCCCGCCCGCAAGGTCGGCCCGTTCTCCTACACCCCGACGCGTCCGGCGAAGGAGAACGCGGACAGCTCCGCGCTGGTCCGCATCGTCGTCACGGTCGTCGTGGTGGCGCTGCTCGCGAGCCTCGCGATCTGGCAGTGGACGAGGGCGAGCGGCCTGTCCTCCAAGCAGGACGACCGCGCCGCCGTCTCGAAGGTGGCGCTCCAGTACGGCGACGTGGCGTTCAACTACAACGCGTCCAACTACCAGGAGCAGTCGACCAAGGCCGAGAAGCTGATGGCGGGCGACCTGCTCGACCAGTTCAAGCAGTCGACGCTGCCGGGACTCACCGCCGCGTTCAAGGCCGACGCCCAGGTCGGGATGTCGTCCAAGAGCACCGACGTCTTCGTCGGCAGCGTGAACGGCAAGTTCGCGACGGTGGTCGTCATGGTCGACATCGGCCTGCAGACCAAGGACGGGAAGGTCAACCAGCCGTCCACGCTGCTGCGCCTCGCCCTGGCGAAGGTCGACGGCAAGTGGAAGGTCACCAAGCAGTACCCGTCCGGGGTGAACGACAGCAACCAGAACCAGGGCGGCAACGGCCTGGTGCCGGGGAGCAGCGCCGCGTCCCCGAACCCGACCACGACCGGCAGCGGCAAGCCGAAGAACTGACGTGCCCGCCGCGTCGCGGCGCCCCGCACGGTGGAAGCCGTGCGGGGCGCCGCGCGTTGTGCGGGGCGGGATGTCTCAGGGGGCGGGCAGAATGTCGACGGTGACGGAGCGGGACGAGGTCATCCACGAGTTCGGTGCGCTGCTCGGCGCCGCCGCCCTGCTGGAGCGCATCGCGGGCCGCGAGCTGGAGCGCCGCTGCGGCATCCGGCACGCGGTGTTCGAGGTGCTGCTGCGGCTGTCGGACGCCGCCCCGGAGTGCCCGGACATGGGCGGGCTGGCCGGCGAGCTGATCCTCACCAGCGGCGGCATGACCCGGCTGGTCGACCGGATGCAGGAGGCCGGTCTCGTCCGGCGCCGCGCGCACGTGGGCGACCGCCGCCGCCACCTGGTAGAGCTCACCGACGCGGGCCGCGCGAAGCTCGACGAGGCGATGCGCGTGCACGCCGAGACGCTCCGCGAGCACTTCGCGGGCCCCCTCACCGAAGACGAGCGCCGCGCCCTCGTCACGACCCTCCGAACCCTCAGCACCACCGCCCGCAAAGTGCTCGGCGACCTCCGCTGAGCCAGGGATTCTCGATCCCCCGGCCGCGGCTCGCTGTGCCTTCCCAGGGGCGGCCCTGGAGGCCGGGGCGGGACATTGAGGCGGGGGTTCGTCATTGCGTGCGGCTGGGGCGTGGCCGGCCGCATGTCGATTGCACGTTCGAGAGAAGTAACTTAAAGTACCGACTATGTCGCAGTCTGTTCGCATTGATGGGGTCAGCCCATCGGCGCGCCGGGCAGCAAAAGGGCACCCGGCGGCTACCGCTCCCGTAAGGAGTGGTTCGCCAAGTCGCGCCGCCTGGGTGTACTGAGGGACCGGCTGGCCGCCGAGCAGGCCGACTGGGACGCCGGCCGTGTGGACGTGGTGCGGGGCGGCCGTCGCTTTCTCAATACCCGGCACCACTTGGAGGACGCCGGGCTCACAGCGGAGGAGTGGCGGGAGTGGTGGGAGGCCGCGCGATGGTTCCTGCATGCCGATGGTGAGTCGGGCAAGCGGTACGGCAATGAAACCATCCGCATCACGCCGCAGGGCGTGGTGTCGATCCGGCTCCCGGCCCCGCTTGCGCATCTGGCCAACGCGCCACATGGCCGGTACGTCCTGTCGGCCTGCGTTGCCTTCAAGCACCAGGGTGAGTGGGCCGACCGCATCGAGAGCAATCGGGCGGTCGCCTACCGCATCCACCTCGACGTCGACCGAGCCCGCTGGTACGTCACGGCGTCCTGGCGGCGCGCCGTCGCACCCACGATCCCCCTGCCGGCCGCGCGTGCCGAGGGCATGGTAGGGGTGGACGTCAACGTCGACCATTTGGCTGCCTGGCAACTGGACCGTCACGGTAACCCCGTCGGCAACTCCCGGCGGTTCGGCTACGACCTGTCCGGCCCGGCCGCCCACCGTGACGCCCAGATCCGGCATGCCATCACCGGCCTGCTGCACTGGGCCTGCCGTCGCGGGGTCGTCGCGATCGGCATCGAGGACCTGAACTTCGCGGCCGAGAAGACGAGGGAGAAGCACGGGCGTCGCAGAAGGTTCCGGGCTCTGATCTCCGGGATGCCGACGGGGAAGTTGAGGGCCCGGCTGGTGGCGATGGCCGCCGAGGCCGGGTTGGCGGTCGTGGCCGTGGACCCTGCCTACACCTCCAAGTGGGGTGCACAACACTGGCAGAAGCCGATGACCAGCAAGAGTAGAAGGGTTTCCCGGCACGATGCGGCGAGCATCGCGATCGGGCGACGCGCCCTAGGGCACCCGATCCGGCGACGGACGGCACCGCCCCCGCACGACCGGAGTGATCGTGCGGGGCATCGGACCGTCCAGGCCGAACCGGGCACCTTCGGGCGTGAGGGACCCCGCCACCCCGGCACGGAACGCGCACACGATGCACGCCTCCCGGCCGGGACGAGAGGAACGCGGGCGACCAGCGCATCCAACACCGTTCGGGATGCGCGCAGCACCGGGACATGGGTCCAAACCCCCTCTGGGCGCTGGTTAGGGACGGTTGTTCATCGCGCTCCTTGGTGGTTAGGTAAGGCTTAGTTAGGTGAGCCTAATCTAATATGTCGGGAGGCCATGGTGGGGCGAGCGGACACGACGGGGACGCCGGTGGGCGGGCCCACGGCGGCGGAACGGGCGCGGACGCTCGCCTACGGCATGGGGGACGCGGTCCTCGCGGCGCCGGGCGTCCCGCACGCGCCGGTCACGGCGTACGCGACCGACCTCGACGGGCGGCCGCTGCTGCTCCTGCCGAAGGGGTCCGCGCTGGTCAGGGCGCTGGACGGGGAGGACGACCTGCCCGCCACGCTGCGGCTGTGCGACGTCGCGCCGGTCCCGCTCGCCGACCGGGTGCGCGGCCGGGCCTGGCTGCACGGGTGGCTGACCGAGCTGCCGCCGGCCGGGCTGCGGAGCGCGGCGCTGCGGCTGGCCCGTCCGCATCCGCGGCCGGAGCTGCTCGACCTCGCCGCCGAGGAGCCGCCGCGGGACGGGGGGTGGACGGTCCTCACGCTGGACGTCGCGCAGGTCGAGATCGAGGACGCCTGGGGCGGCGCGACCCTCGAACCGGAGGAGTACGCGGCCGGCGCGCCGGACCCGTTCGTCGCCATCGGCGCGGGCATCCTGACCCATCTGGACTCCTGCCACCGCGACGAGATGAAGGGCCTGCTGCCGGTGTCGGCGTCGCCGACCGGCGATCCGGGCGGCCTGCCGGAGGTCCGGCCGCTCGCGCTGGACCGGTACGGAATGTGGCTGCGCTGCCGCGCGCCGTCGCCGGACGACGGCGGGACGTTCGATCTGCGGTTGACGTTCGGTGAGCCGGTCAGTGATCTCCACGGCCTGCGCCGGGTGTACCGGCACCTGTTCGCGCACGCGACCCCGTAACCCGTACGGGACGAACACCGACGTATCCGGTCATATGGCCGTGATCTCACGGATGGCGCGGACCGTCCCCGCCGGGACATGCTCGGGTCTCCGGCCGCGGGACGCCGCCCGTCGGCCGCCCGGAACGCACCCGGCCGCCGGCTCGCCCTCGCGGGGTGGGCGATCCGGCGGACGGGGACCGTTCCGGGCGATCCGGCGCCGGCGGCCCCGGCCGGGCCGGTGGTCCGGCGCCGCGGAGCGGAGGCCGGGGGCGTGGTCCGGACCACTGGCCAGGGGACCGCGGGCCCGGCTCCAGGCCACTGCCCGCGATTGGCTCTGCCGCCCGCCCGCCGCCGCACCGCAGGCTGGACACATGACCGGACACCATCCGCAGACCCGAGCCGTCCACCCGCCCGTGATCACGCCGTCCGGCAGCCGCCCGCTCGGCCAGCCGATCTACCAGGGGCACCTGTTCGCCTTCGACGGCGCCGACGACCTCGCCGCCGCGTTCCACGGCCCCGGGCAGGCGTTCCTGTACGGGCGGATGAGCAACCCGACCGTCCGCGCCCTGGAGGAGGCCCTCGCCGGAATCGAGGGCGGTGCCGGGGCCCTCGCCACCGCCGCCGGGATGGGCGCGATCAACGCCGTCCTGATGGCGCTGCTGAAGTCCGGCGACCACGTCATCGCCCAGTCGTCGCTGTACGGCGGCACGTACGCGCTGCTGCACGACCTCGCCGACCGGTGGGGCATCGAGCTGACCCACGTCACGGGCGACGACCCCGCCGAGGTCCGCGCCGCGCTGCGCCCGGAAACGCGGCTGCTCTACCTGGAGACGGTCGCGAACCCGACCACGCACGTCACCGACATCCCCGCGTTCACCGAGGCCGTCCGCGGGACGGGCGTGCTCACCGTCGTCGACAACACCTTTGCGCCGCTGCTGTGCCGGCCCATCGAGCACGGCGCGGACATCGTCGTCCACTCCGTCACCAAGTACCTCAGCGGGCACGGCGACGTCGTCGGCGGCGCCGCCGTGTTCGCCGACCCGGACGTGCACCGCCGCGTCTGGGACCACGCCGTCGAGCTCGGCTCCACCGCCGACCCGTTCGCCGCCTGGCTGACCCTGCGCGGCCTCGCGACCGCGCCGATGCGCGTCGCCCGGCACAGCGCGAACGCCCTCGACCTCGCCCGCCGGCTCGCCGGGCACGCGTCCGTCGACCGCGTCCACTACCCCGGGCTCATCGACCACCCGCAGCACGAGGCCGCGCGGCGGCTGCTGCCGGACGGCGCGGGCGGCGTCCTGTCGTTCGAGCTGGCCGGCGGGCGCGAGGCCGGGCGGGTGTTCAGCGAGTCGGTGCGGCTGGTGTCGCTCAGCCCGTCGCTCGGCGACACCGGCACGCTCGTCATGCATCCGGCGAGCACGTCGCACCGGCAGATGGACGCCGCGTCCCTCGCCGCCGCCGGCATCGGCGAAGGCACCGTGCGACTGGCCGTCGGCCTGGAGGACCCGGGCGATCTGTGGGCCGACATCGAGCAGGCCCTCGCCAAGGCGACCTGACCCATTAATCGCGACGCGTGCCGTCCTCAAGAGCGCCACGAGGACGGCACGCCGCAGGCCGGCGGAGCCTAGAGGTAGAAGCCGGTCGCGGTGGACGGCGCGGCGTGGGTCTCGGGACGGTGCTCGCCCTTGCGGAGCGCGACCAGCTCGGCGAGGGTCGCGCCGTCCGGGCCGATCTCGGCCGCGGCGTCCGAGCCGTCCAGCCACGCCACCGACTCCTCGCGGGACAGCCGGCCCACCTCGATCTGCGCCAGGCACCGGCCCGGCCGCACCACCGCCGGATGCAGCATCGCCAGGTCCTCGTTCGTGGTGATCGCCACCAGGACGTCCCGGCCCTGCCCGAGCATCCCGTCGGTGAGGTTCAGCAGCCGCGACAGGCCCTGGCCCGTCGACTGCTTCGCCTCCCCGCGGATCAGCTCGTCGCAGTCCTCCAGGATGAGCAGCCGCCACCGGCGGTTCTCGTCCTCGTCGTCGCCGACCGCCACCTCCATGAGGTAGCTCGGCGTGCCGAACAGCGCCTCCGGGTCGAGCACGCAGTCCGCCTGGCACCACTTGCCCCACGACCGCGCCAGCGCGCGCAGCGCCGTCGTCTTGCCGGTGCCCGGCGGGCCGTGCAGCAGCAGGAGCCGGCCCGCCACCTCGTCGCGGGTGAGGCTCATCACCTGGTCGAGGGCCTCCGCGACGCTGCCGGTGTAGTTGCCGCGGATCTCCTCCCACGTGTCGGCGGAGATCGCCCGCTCGTCCCGGGACGGCCCGTGCATCCCCATGTGCCAGAAGCCCATCTCGACGCTGGTCTCGTCGGTCTTCGGCGGGTCCGTCGCGTCCTTCACCGACGCGTCCAGCACGGACTCGGCCAGCGCGTCCGACACCGCCGACACCGCGAGGTACGCGCTGCCGTTCTTCCACCGGTTGGTCAGCAGCGTCCAGCCGTCGCCCTCGGCGAGCACCGACTCCTTGCCCTTCTCGCGGGCCACCCGGACCAGGCGCGCGCCGTCCGGGCGCAGCGGCGCCTCCGGGCGGACGTGGTCCAGCCGCGCCGACCGCGACCAGGGCTGCTCGCCGGACGCGAACGGGCGCAGCGACAGCACGTCCATCACGTCGGCGGGGGAGTTGTTGTCGCTGAGGTTGAAGACCACGGGCAGCGTCGACTCCGGCCCCGGATCGGACACGTTCTCCCCGGGCCCGACGAGATGCAGGACGTCCTGCGGCCTCTCCCGCGACATGGTCATATCACTGATCATCAGGCGTGCCGGGCGGGCGCGTCCACCGAATTAGGGACACGCCGCTCAGGAGGCGCCGCCCTCGCCCTGCGCGCGCTCCTCGCGCTCCAGCCGGGACGCCCGGCGCGCCTCCGCCTCCTGGAAGTCGAGCTTCTCGGCCTCCTCCGGCGTCGGCGCGGAGCCGCCGAGATAGGCGGGCTGCCACCACTTCTCGCCCGCCTTCGGGACGTCCGGGTACTCGCGCTGCGCCTTCTCCAGCAGCTCCGACATCCGGGCCCGCAGGTCCTCGGTGACCTGGTCGTAGTCGTCGCCGCGCTTGGGGTACAGCGGCTCGCCGACCAGGATCGTCACCGGCACGTTGCGCTGCAGCAGCCGGCGCTTGCGGCCCTTCGTCCACAGCCGCTGCGGACCCCAGAGCGCGACCGGGATCAGCGGGGTCTTCGACGCCACCGCCATCCGCACCGCGCCGCTCTTGATGTCCTTCACCGTGAAGGAGCGGCTGATCGTCGCCTCCGCGAACACCCCCACGATCTCGCCGCCGCGCAGCGCCTTCAGCGCCGCCGCGTACGACGAGGCGCCCGCCTCCCGGTCGACCGGGATGTGCTTCATCCCGCGCATCAGCGGACCGCCGACCCGGTTGTCGAAGATCTCCTTCTTCGCCATGAACCGCACCAGCCGCCCGGCCGGGTGCGCGGCCAGCCCCGCGAAGATGAAGTCGAGGTAGCTGACGTGGTTGCTGACGAGCACGGCACCGCCCTCGGCGGGAATGTGCTCGGTCCCCTCCAGGCGGAACTTGATGTTCAGGGCCTTGAACACGCCAAGAGCCGTCTTGATCACTGGCGGGTACACGCGTTCGGACATGTCAGCACCGTACTTGAGCGACGCCATGATCAGCGAGTGCGGCGCCGGGATCGCGATGGATCCCACAAGCGGCCGGAACTCTGAGAAGGTGGGGGGTGTGACGTGATCCGCCGATGGTGAAGGGGGATGAGCATGGAACCGTTGGACGCGGCGGCGGACGTGCACGCGCTCATCCGCGACGTGCTCCCGGCGCTGGCGCCCAGCGCCTGGTTCGACTCCGGGACCTCGGAGGTGGTGCTGCCGCTCGGCCGGTCCGAGGCGCGCGCCTCCAGCTGGACGGTCCTGGAGCGCTGTAGCCGCGAGCCGCGCTCGGCGTGGCCGCAGGTGGTGGACGAGTGGGTCCGCGAGGTCGGCGACCGCGCGTTCCTCGCCGTCGGCGAGATGGAGCTGTTCGGCGACGTCCGCGAGCTGCTGCGGCTGCGGATCGTGCCGAAGCTCGCGCCGCGCGACCGGGAGGGCCTCGTCGTCGTCCCCGCCGGCGACCACTTCGACGCGATGGTGATGATCGAGCATCCGCGCTACGGCGGCCCGCTGACCAAGGCCCGCGCCGGCCTGCTCGGCCTGCACAAGCTCGGCTACGTGATGACGAACACCCACGACCGCGAGCTGTCGGACGTCTGCGTGCACGACCAGCCCCTGCTGCCCGGACGCGACGTCCGGGTGGTGACCAAACCCGGCAGCCGGTACGTGTCGGCGCTGCTCAGCGAGGTCGACCAGTTCCTCCCGGGGCCGAACGAGCACGGCGCGCTCGTCGGCGCCCCGTGCCACAGCACGCTGCTGCTGTACCCGATCACGTCCCAGGCCGTCCGCGAGGTGCTCCCCGTCTTCGCCGACGTCGTCCGGGAGATGCACGCCGCCGCCGACGACCCGTGCGCCCCCGGCGTCTACTGGAGCCACGGCGAGCGCCGCCTCACCCCCCTCCCCGCCGACGCCCCGGCGCACGCCTCGGACGAGTTCGCCGCCCTCCTCCGCCGCCTGCCGAGCTAGCCCAGGGGGGCGACCCCCTGGAACCCCCGTTGCGACGGACGAGGCGTTTCCCGCTCCGCTGGCGCTCCGCGTGAAACGCCTCGTCCGTCGTCGGGCGTGCCCGCTGCGCTCGCTGCACTCGCTCCGCGTGCACGCCCGTGCCGGGGGCTGGGGTCTGCTCTTTCGTATGCGTGTTCAGCCGGCTCTTAGGGGAGTTTCCAGTCGAGAGGCTGGGCGCCTTGCTGCTCCAGGAGCTGGTTGGCGCGGGTGAAGGGGCGGGAGCCGAAGAAGCCGCTGTTGGCGGAGTAGGGGCTCGGGTGCGGCGACTCGATGCAGGGGACGCCCCCGAGCATCGGCTTGAGGTTGCGGGCGTCGCGGCCCCACAGGATCGCGACGAGCGGGCGGTCGCGGGCGGCGAGGGCGCGGATGGCCTGCTCGGTCACCTGCTCCCAGCCCTTGTCGCGGTGCGAGCCGGGCTTGCGCGGCATGACGGTCAGGGACCTGTTCAGCAGCAGGACGCCGCGCTCGGCCCAGGGCGTGAGGTCGCCGTTGGACGGCTCCGGGTGGCCGAGGTCGTCGCAGTACTCGCGGAAGATGTTGACCAGGCTGGCGGGCAGCGGCCGGACGTCCGGGGCCACCGAGAAGCTGAGGCCGACCGGGTGGCCGGGCGTGGGATAGGGGTCCTGGCCGACGATCAGCACCCGGACCTCGTCGAACGGCTGGGTGAAGGCGCGCAGGATGAGGTTGCCGGCGGGCAGGTAGCGGCGTCCGGCGGCGACCTCGGCGCGCAGCCAGTCGCCGGCGGCCGCGATCGTCCCGGCGACGGGGGCGAGGGCCTGCGCCCAGCCGGCTTCGACGATCTCGGTGAGGGGGCGTGCCGTCATGGCGCCCCAGCCTAGTGCGGTGATCACCGGGCCGGAGGGCGAACCGTTTCTTGATCAGGCCTGTGCCGTTCGCTGACCGCATCGGGACGCCGGATCGGGAAAAGGTTCCCTGGTTGCCCGAATCGGCAGATGAACCGAGTGAAACGTCCCGTTAAGTCGGTGTTACTTTCCGGCGCGGGGCGTTGACCCACCGCGTCCGCCGCCGAAACCTGGAAGGGCGGGCGACTGCCGGACGAGCGGACGGGACCAACGGATGACGCAGCTGACCAGCGTGGACGCGACCTTCCTGAACGCCGAGGTGGGCAACGTGCAGGCGCACATCGCGGGGCTCGGGGTGCTCGATCCCGCGTCCTGCCCGGGCGGGCGGCTCACCGCCGAGATGGTGGCGGAGCTGGTGCGCGACCGCGCCCACCTGGCGGCGCCGCTGCGGCGGCGGCTCGTCCAGGTGCCGTTCGGCCTGGACTTCCCGTACTGGGAGGACGACCCGGACTTCGCGCCGGAGAAGCACATCGTCGAGATCGGGCTGCCGTCGCCGGGCGACGACCGGCAGCTCGCGGACGCGGTCGCGATGCTGCACGAGCAGCCGCTCGACCGGTCCCGCCCGCTGTGGGGGATCGCGCTCATCCAGGGTCTGCGGGGCGGGCGCGTCGCCGTGTACGTGAAGGTGCACCACGCGGCGATCGACGGGGTGCTGGCGGCCGAGACGCTGGCCGCGCTCCTCGACCTGGCGCCCGAGCCGAGGGAACTGCCGCCGGACGACGCCGAGCCCGACCGCGCACCGAGCCCCGCGAGCATGATCGGGGCGGGCCTGGTGCGGGCGGTGGTGCAGCCGGTCCGGACAGCGCTGTCGCTCGCGCGCACCGTCCCGTACCTGGACGAGATCCCGGGCCTCGCGTCCATCCCGGGCGTCGGGTCCATGGCGTCGCTGGTGCAGGGCGCGCTCGGCCGGCCCGCGGCCCCGCCGGTGCCGCGGGTCGCCGCGCCGCCGACCCCGTTCAACCGGCCGGTGGGGCGGCGCCGCGCCGTCGCCTTCGGCGAGCTGCCGCTCGCGGACGTCAAGGAGATCCGGCGGGGGCTCGGCGGCAGCGTGAACGACGTGGTCATGGCGCTGTGCGCGACCGCGCTGCGGCAGTGGCTGGACAAGCGCGGCGACCTGCCGGACGGGCCGCTCGTCGCGGGCGTGCCGGTGTCGCTGCGGCTCGCGGGCGGTGCCGGCCCCGGCGGCAACCAGGTGTCGATCATGAGCACGCCGCTGGCCACCCACGTCCCCGACCCGGCGGAGCGGTACGCCGCCGTCCGGCGCGACATGGACCTGGTCAAGCGGCGGTTCAGCGCCTCGTCGGGCGGCTGGGTGCGGGAGCTGAGCGGGCTGCTGCCCGCGCCGCTCGCGTCCGTCGCCACCCGGTTCGCGCTGCAGGCCGCGTCGGCGGTGGCGCTGCGCCCGGTGAACCTGGTGGTGTCGAACGTGCCGGGCCCGCAGTTCCCGCTGTACCTGTGCGGCGCGCGGGTGCTCGGCTACTACCCGATCTCGGTCATCACGGACGTCAGCGGCGGGATGAACATCACGGTCTTCTCCTACGACGGCAAGGTGGACGTCGGCATCGTCGCCTGCCGCGACCTGGTGCCCGACCCCTCCGAGATCATCGACCACCTGGAGGACGCGCTGGACGAGCTGAGGTCGCTCAGCCGGTAGGCCCGCGGCGAGACCTGACGCCCAGGGCGGTGCGGTGCCGGCGGGCCAGGGCCAGTGCGGCGGCGCCGGCCGGTTGGATCGGTTCGGGGTCCGGTGCGTCGAGGTGCGCCGTGGAGACGCGGCCCTCGTCGTTGACGGTGACGAGGCCGCCGAACAGTTCCGTGAACGCTTCGTCGTCCATCACTACGGCGGTCAGGACGTCGAGGGCGAACGTCAGCGGGTCGACGCCGAGGCCGAGGAAATGGGCGCGGATGCGGCGCTCGTTCCGCGCTCGTGTCATCGCCTGATGGAAAGGCCATTCCTGCTGGACGAAGTCGTCGCCGTAGTCCTCGTCCATTCCGAGCAGTTCCTCGGCGTATTCGCGGACCATGCAGCGCCAAAGGTCGAGGTCTTCCCGTTCGTCCTTCAGCGGCTGGAAGACGCCGACCGGCATCACCTGGTGGAGGCCGCCCGCGTGCGCGACCTTCGCCGGGTCGCGCCAGTGCAGGACGTACGAGCCGGACGTCGTGACGGTCAGCGTCGTGATCGCGCAGAGAGCCGTCCGGCGGCGCAGGTCGCACGGGTCGCCGACGCGTTCGCGCAGGCCGTCGCGGCCGGCGGCGAGTTCGTGCGCGGCGGCCTCGCCGACGTTCACGCCCTCGAAGTACCGGCCGGGACCGAACCGCAGCACGGGAGGGGCGGCGGCGAGGAGGCGGTAGCTCGGCCGGTCGTCGAAGATCCTCGGCGGCGCGAGCGCGGCCATGGCCTCGGCGTAGGTGCCGTAGCCATCCGGGAGCCCGTCGGACGGCGCGGCCACGGCGGGCGGGACGGGTGCGGGGTCCCATTCGAGCCGGACGTCCTCCAGCGGGACGGGCGCGTCCGGGATCCACTCCGGGCCGCACATCAGCCGGGTCCCCGCGACGCGCGGGTGGGCGGGGTAGAGGCCGCTCGCGAGCCGGCCGAGGCGGTCGCGGCCGGTGTGCAGCAGTGCCCGCTCGGCGCGCCAGCGCTCCTCGTCAGGGTTCATCACGTCCGACCGTAGGCCATCGGGGACCGCCGGGTCCGGCGCCGGGCCACCGGCGAACGTCACCTAAAGTAACTTTACGTGCAGACCGCCCAAAGTACCGAAAACCCCCTGGAACCCCTGGAGAAGCAGAGCGCCGCGCCCCTCGCCTGGGCGCTGTGGGGAGTCGGCGTCCTCGCCTACATCGTGGCGGTCCTGCACCGGACGTCCTTCGGCGTCGCCGGCATCGACGCCGTCCACCGCTTCGGCGCGTCCGCCGGCATGCTCGCCTCCTTCACCGTCCTCCAGCTCCTCGTCTACGCCGGCCTGCAGATCCCCGTCGGCCTCCTGCTGGACCGCGTCGGGCCCCGCCGGATGATCGCCGGCGGCGCGCTGCTGATGGCCGCCGGGCAGGCGCTGATGGCCGTCGCCGGCTCCGTCGGCGCCGCCGTCGCCGCCCGCGTCCTGGTCGGCGCCGGCGACGCGATGACCTTCATCAGCGTGCTGTCCATCGTCGCCACCTGGTTCCCCGGCCGGCAGGCGCCCGTCGTCACCCAGCTCACCGGGCTGCTCGGGCAGCTCGGCCAGGTGCTCAGCGCCGTCCCGCTCGTCGCGCTCCTGCACGGCCCCGGCTGGACCACCGCGTTCGGCTCCGCCGCCGCCCTCGGCGTCCTCGTCGGCGTGCTGTCGATCGCCGTCCTGCGCGACTCCGCGCCCGGCGCCGTCCGCCCCGCCGCCCCGTCGCCGCGGCAGGTCGGCCACGACCTGCGCGCCGCCTTCCGGCACCCCGGCACCCGCCTCGGCCTCTGGACGCACTTCGTCACCCAGTTCTCGTCCAACACCTTCGCGCTCATGTGGGGCTACCCGTACCTGGTGTCCGGCCAGGGCATGCGACCGTCCGCCGCGTCCACCCTGCTCACGCTGTTCGTGCTGGCCAACGTCGTGTCCGGGCCGTTCGTCGGGCGGCTCGTCGCCCGCTACCCGATGCGGCGCTCCCGGCTCGTCCTCGGCATCGTCGCGGTCAACGCGGGCGCCTGGGCCGCCGTCCTCGCCTGCCCGCCGCCCGCCCCGGCCTGGCTACTGGTCCTGCTGGTGGTCTGCGTCGCGCTCGGCGGCCCCGGCGCCATGATCGGCTTCGACTACGCCCGCACCTTCAACCCGCCCGCCCGGCAGGGCACCGCCACCGGCATCGTCAACGTCGGCGGCTTCGTCGCCGCGCTGATCACCATCCTGCTGATCGGCTTCGTGCTGGACGCCCTGTCGCCCGGCAAGGACTTCACCCCGGCCGCGTTCCGCGCCGCCTGGACCGTCCAGGTCCTCATCTGGACGGTCGGCGTCGCCGGCGTCCTGCGCACCCGCCACCTCACCCGCCGCCACCTCGCCCTCTCCGAAGGCTGAGACGCCGCCGGAAAACCCTTTTCCCGCCGACCGAAATCCGTTCCGGCGGTGGTCAGATATGCGTTGACGGCCCGTAGACGACGCTGTGTAGAGTTGAGCCGTTTCGTGCCATATCAAGATGGGGGCGAGAATGGCGGACGACGGTGACCGCACGGCCATCTGGACGCAGGTCGTCTACGTCCCGTCCCGCCGTTTCCAGCAGGGCGACACCGCCGCCGAATTCGCGCTGAGCCGCTTCGAGGACGGCCGCCGCGTCCTGCCCATGTACTCCTCCCTGGAACTCCTCGTCGCCGGCTGCGGCGAGGACCAGCCCTGGGTCGCCGTCCAGCTCCAGGCGCCCGAGGGCATCGAGGAACTCGCCGAGATCGCCGGAGCCGACGTCGTCCTCTGGGACGTCGACTTCACCCAGGTGGAAGGAGACGCCCCATGACCGACGGCCTCATCCCCGGTGGAGGCGGCGGCTACCTCCTCTACAACGGCGCCCTCGGGCAGCTCGCCCAGCGCCTCCACACCACCGGCGCGAAGCTGGACGGCCAGGCCGCGACCGCGCCCGACGCCCCCGACGCCGGCGTCTGCACCGCGGCGGTCGCCTCAGTCCTGGAACTGTTCGCCGAGTCCCTCGGCGGGGTCGTGGACGCGTTCTCCGTGTCCGCCGACACCGTCGTCCACAACCAGGGCATTTACGCCAAGGCCGAGCAGACCATCAAGTACGTGAACACCCCCGAAGGCTGCAAGATCGTCCGGGGGATCTTCTGAGATGCCCCTCGACACCGAGATCAAGGGCGATCCCGCCGCCCTCCGCGCCACCGGCACCTGGCTGCAGCGGACCTCCGGCGCGGCCGGCCAGGCGTCCGCCGAGCTCCAGCGCACCCGCACGCAGTCGCAGCCCGGGTGGGGCGGGACGGCCGCGAGCGGCTACCGCTACGTCATGGCGAACTTCGGCACCAGGATCGACGGCGTCTCCAGCGACCTCGGCCGCACCGGCAAGGCCCTCGACGAGCACGCCCGCGACCTCGACGACTGCCGGGCCGCCATGAAGCGCGCCCGGGACATCGCCACCGGCGCCGGCCTCCGCGTCGACGCCTACACCATCCACGAGCCCGGCCCACCCCCACCGCGCACCGGCCTCGCCGGCGCGCAGGGCCCCTACCCCTACGCCCCGGGAACGCCGGTGGCCCGTGCCCAGAAGGCCTACGAAGGCGAACTCCTGGCTTATGCCGGCAAGGTGCGCGCGTACACCGACGCCGCACTCATCGTCTCGGCATGCCGCAAGAAGGAGACGGCCTCCCAGAAGACCTTGCTGCAGTTCCTGGAGGGCTTCAACGAAACGACCCCCTTCAACGTCGCCAACCTCGGCATCGGCTACGCCGGGGGCCTCATAGCCCGCAGCCGGAGATTCGCGGAACTCGCGAAGGCGTGGGAGGAGAAGGCGCTCGAAGGAGCCAGTCTCCTCGATAAGGACCTGCCACCGGTCACCAGGCGGAGCGTCATCATCAGGAAGGCCACCTACGACGTCGAAGCCAACCGGTACCGGCAGTTGAGCCAGGACAACAAGATCTTGACGGCTCTGGAGCACGTGCCCGGCGGGAAATGGCTGCTCGACGGTGACCAGATTCCGCGGAGCCTCACCGAGGTCCCGGGCCTGGGGAAGGTCGGACTGGCGAGCAAGGGCATCCCGGTCGCCGGCTGGATCGTCACAGGGCTCGCCATCGGGAATGACATCCGCCAGGGAAAGAAGCCGGTGAAGTCGGCCGCGGCCGAGATCGGCGGCACCGTGGCCGGTTCCGCCGTCACCGGCGCAGTGGACGGGGCGATCACGGGGCCCGAGGGGGCCGTGATCGGCGGGCTCGCCGGCGTCATCGTCGGGGCGGGCGTGGCCTTCGGCGTCGACAAGTGGGGCGGGACGGTCGCCTCCAAGTTCGCCGAATCGGGAAGCGGGCTGCTCCATGGCGCCGCCGACGGCGCCAAGGAGCTCTCTTGGCCGAGGTTCCGGTGAAAGGACCGACAAGGGGGAAACTGCCTCCGAGGCCGGACGCGCTGACCGGGTTGCCGAGGCCGCCGGAGGCTCCGGACCTCCGCGAATGGGACGGGCCATTGAGGGCTCCGAGGAGGCGGCGTCCGCGGCCGCCTCGCGGGCGGGGCGTCACCTTGGAATGGACGCCGCGGCAGCGGGACCACAAGGTCCTCGGGGCGTTCCTCACTCTCGGCGTCATCGGAGCGATCTACCTCGCGATCGCGAACCGGGGTTTCGGCTGGACGCTGGACTGGCGCATGTGGGTTCTGCTGTTCGCGCTCTCGGGCCTGGGGGCGCTTTTCGGCCTCATCGAATGGCGGATCGACTGCGGGGCCGACTGGCTTCGCTGCGCCTGGAGGTGGGTGAAGCTGTACGAGCTGGCCGAGATCGAGGTCACCCTTGGACAGGAGTTGCGGCTCAAGGACAGGGGTGAGCGGGAGGTCAAGATCGAGCTGAAAGAGTTCGGCAAGAACCGGCGGCTCTGGGATCTCGTCTACAACGGGATCCAGCACTCCTACCACTACGGCGGGGCGACGGCGGATTCCGGGACCCGGTCGTCGCTGAGTCTCTACCAGCCGGTTCTGGTGCCGCTCACCGGGTTCGAGGACGAGAGCGAGATCGTCGAGCACGACGTGGACGCGGCCGTCCGGGACTTCCTCGGGTGGGAGCCGGACTCGCCGAAGGATCGGGCCCGGATGCGCAAGCGGGAGGCCGAGCTGCGCGAGGCGTGGTGGCCCGGCGGCGGGGACGAGGAGCCGCCGCCGGGCGGGTGAGTCAGGCGCGCAGCTCCAGCGTGCAGCACTTGGGGCCGCCGCCGGCCTTGCGGAGTTCGGACAGGTCCACCGGGACGGGCTCGTACCCGTGCTCGCGCAGCGTGCCGATCAGGCCCGCGGCCTCGGCGTTGATGACGACGTTGCGGCCGTCGCAGACGGCGTTGAGGCCGAGGACGGCCGCGTCGGCCTCGCCGGCGATGAGGGCGTCCGGGAAGAGCCGTTCGAGGACCGCGCGGCTGCCGGGGGAGAAGGCGCCCGGGTAGTAGGCGACGTTCGAGCCGCCGAGCGGGAACAGCGCGGTGTCCAGGTGGTAGAAGCGCGGGTCGATCAGCCGCAGGGTCACCACGGGGCGGCCGAGGAACTCCTGCGCCTCCTGGTGGGCGGCGATGTCGGTGCGGAAGCCCGTCCCGGCGAGGATGACGTGGTCGAGCGTGAGGAAGTCGCCCTCGCCCTCGTTGGTGTGCTCGGGCGGGAGGACGTCCGGGAAGCCGTTCTTGCGGAGCCAGTCGGTGTAGGCGGGGCCTTCGGCGGACCGCTCGGGGAAGGTGAACTTCGCGCCGTAGGCGCGCCCGCCGACGACGAGGGCGCCGTTCGCGGCGAACACCATGTCCGGAAGGCCCTCGATCGGATCGATGAGGCTGACCTCGTGCCCGAGCGCGGCGTAGGCGGCGCGCAGCGCCTCCCACTGCTCGACGGCCCGCCCCGCGTCCGCGCCGGCGGCCGGGTCCATCCACGGGTTGATGGCGTAGGTCACGGCGAAGTGGTCGGGACGGCACATCAGGTAGTGCCGCCGCAGCGCGGTGCGCCGCGGGGTGGTCGGCTCCGTCGCCGGCATCACGGTCATGCTCGTCTCCTGGGCTTCCAAAGGGACTCGACTGAGCGAAAGCCTAGAAACGAAAGCACCGCATTCCAATGCGTCGACCTTGCGCTGACCTGCGGATTCGTTGCGCGTTCCGGTGGCTGGGCGGCGATTCGTTGCGGCCGCGGAGACGGGGTGACGGGGCGTCAGGGCAGCGGCGTGAACATGTGGTCGAGCATGGTGTGCAGGAAGGCGCGGAAGCCCGCGACGTCGTCGTGAGGGCAGGGCGCGCTGCTCGGCGTGTGGCGTTGCGGCGCCTGTTCCGGCCCGCTGCGGACCAGGCCGCCGGTGAGGAAGCCGTAGACGCACCAGACGACGGACCAGATCAGGTAGTCGGGGTCGACGTCGGGCGGGACGAGGCCGCGCACGGTGTCGGCGATGTCGCGCGACAGCGGCCTGGTGTAGATCTCCTCCAGGTCGGGCAGGTCGGCGGCGTCGCCCATCCACCGGTGCTGCCAGAGCGCCAGCACCTGCGGGTGGGAGACGTAGAAGTCCAGGTAGGCGTCCGCGAGCATGATCACGCCGCCCAGGTCCGGCGTGAACCCGGCGAGCGCGTCCCGCAGCGCCGCCTCCTCGACCTCGTCGGCGTTGCGCATCACGGCGCGGTACAGCTCCGCCTTGGTCGCGGCGATGCCGTGGACGGCGCCGATGTCGTAGCCCGCCGCGTCGGCGATCATCTGCAGCGACGTCCCGTCGTACCCGAGTTCGGCGAAGATCCGCGTCGCGGTCTCGATCAGCCGGCCCTCTTCGGTTCCCCCCATGTGCTCACTCTAAGTGACGCGTTCGCGACGGTCGCGGGG
>NZ_JAGEPF010000057.1 GCF_017573465.1 Actinomadura violacea | reverse complement strand
CCGCCGGCCGCCCGCCGGCCGCCCGCCGGCCGCCGGCCGCCCGCGCCGCGGCCAGGGCCTCGGATACCCAACGGGATCCATTGAGTTTGTCCCGGTAACCGGTGCGATGACCGGAGAGCCTCCACCAAGACCCCGCGATGACGTGCATTTTGTTACGTTCCGTCTTCGCAAAATCACTCCCAATACCCTTCAGAATCCGTTTTCATGGATCTCGTGACTCCCACACCGGCTCCGTGCCTGCCGACCGGCGCCCCACCCGGCCACGCCACCCTGCGCTGGGTCGAGGGCTGTCTCGGCAAGGGCGCCGAGGTGCGGATGGTCCGGCCGCTGCCCGGCGGCACCGCGCACGCCAACCACGCGCTCGTCGTCGAGACGCCGTCCGGCAGCGCGCACCGGCTCGTGCTGCGCCGCTGGACCGGCCGCGACACCGGCCTGGACGCGGGCCCCGGCCGCCGCTCCTACGGCGACACCGAGTTCTCCCCCGAGCGCGAGATCGCCGCGCTCGCGCTGCTCGCGGGCTGCGAGATCCCGACCCCCGAACTCGTCGCCGCCGACCCGTCCGGCGCGTACTGCGACGTCCCGGCGCTGCTGATCACCCGGCTGGTCGGCCACCCGCCCCGGCCGTCCCCCGACGACCTGCCCGAGTACCTCATCCAGCTCGCCGCCGCGCTGCTGCCGGTGCACGCGCTGAACGGCGCGTCCACGATGCCGCCGTACGTCCCCTACAACCGGCTCGACCTGCGGCTGCCGCCCAAGCACGCGCTCCGCCCGCGGCTGTGGGAGCGGGCCTTCGAGATCGCCGCCGGGCCCGCACCCGAGGCGCCCGCCCGGTTCGTCCACCGCGACTACCACCCCGACAACACGCTGTGGTCCTACGGCAAGCTGACCGGCGTCGTCGACTGGTCGGACGCCTCGTCCGGGCCGGTCGCCGTCGACGTCGCGCGCATGCGCCGCGGCCTCGCGCTGCGCTACGGCGTGCCCGTCGCCGACCGCTTCCTCGCCGCGTTCGACCAGGTCTCCGGCGGCCACGGGCACGACCCGTACTGGGACGTCCGCTGCCTGCTCGACCTGCTCCCCGAGGACGACGGCCGCATCCTCGACGAGGCAAAGGTCCCCCTCTTCGAGGACTACCTGGAGTCTCTGATCAGCCGCTGCTAGCCGACCCCACATGGGCGTCGCGATCGCGAGCGAAGCCAAGTTCGAGCTTGCGAGAACTTGATCGCGCAGCGAGCCCTGGGCGAGCCGGAGCGATGCAGCGATCGCACGCAGCGCCCGCCGAAGGGAAGGCGCCCTAGCGCCTGACCGCCAAGGGCACTGCCATCAGCGCAGCGTGACGGTCTCGATCGGGAGGCTGGAGTCGGCGGGGAGTTCCAGGTCGGACGGGGCGAGGCCGGAGGCGACGAGCTCGGAGCCGAGGGCGGCGACCATCGCGCCGTTGTCGGTGCACAGCTTCGGGCGCGGGACGCGCAGCCGGACGCCGGCGGCCTCGCAGCGCTCGGCGGCCAGGGCGCGCAGCCGGGAGTTCGCCGCGACGCCGCCGCCGATCAGCAGGTCGTGGACGCCGTTGTCCTTGCAGACCTTGAGGGCCTTCTGGGTGAGGACGTCCACGACGGCCTCCTGGAAGGACGCGGCGACGTCCGGGACCGGGACGGCCTCCCCCGCGCGCTCCTTCGCCTCGACCCAGCGGGCCACGGCGGTCTTCAGGCCGGAGAACGAGAAGTCGTAGGTGCCGTCCTTGTACTTGCCGCGCGGGAACGCGATCGCGGCGGGGTCGCCCTCGCGCGCCATCCGGTCGATCACCGGGCCGCCCGGGAAGCCGAGGCCGAGGACGCGCGCGACCTTGTCGAACGCCTCGCCCGCCGCGTCGTCGACGGTGCTGCCGAGCGAGCGGACGTCGCCCGCCACGTCCGGCACGAGCAGCAGCGAGGAGTGTCCGCCGGACACCAGCATCGCCACGCACGGCTTCGGCAGCGGGCCGTGCTCCAGCTGGTCGACGCAGACGTGCGCGGCGAGGTGGTTGACGCCGTACAGCGGCTTGCCGAGCGACAGCGCGTACGCCTTGGCGGCGGCGACGCCGACCATGAGCGCGCCGGGCAGGCCCGGGCCGGCGGTGACGGCGAACGCGTCGATGTCGTTGAACGTCACGCCCGCCTCGTTGAGGGCCCGCTCGACGGTCGGGCCCATCGCCTCCAGGTGGGCGCGGGACGCGACCTCGGGCACCACGCCGCCGAAGCGGGCGTGCTGCTCGACGCTGGAGGCGATCGCGTCGGCCAGCAGCGTGTGGCCGCGGACGATGCCGACGCCGGTCTCGTCGCACGAGGTCTCGATGCCGAGGACCAGCGGCTCTTCGCGGATCATTCGTTCCCCCTGGTGAAGCCCACCGGGCGGCGCTCCAGGCGGCGGCACATCACGACCGCGTCCACGTCGGCGGGCTGGTAGTAGCGCTTGCGGACGCCGACCTCGAAGAACCCGAACCGCTCGTAGAGCCGGCGGGCGGGCGGGTTGTCGGCGCGGACCTCCAGGAACACCGCCTCGGCGTTGCGGCGGGACGCCTCGTCGATCAGCGCGGTGAGCAGCGCCGCGCCGATCCCGGCGCCGCGGCGGTCGGCGCGGACCCCGATCGTCTGCACGTCGGCCTGCCCGCCGGCGGCGGCGAGGCCCGCGTAGCCGACGATCTCGCCGCCGGGCTCCTCGGCGACGACGTAGTGCCGGGTGCCGGGCTGCCCCGCGAGCTCCTCGGCGAGCATCTGCGGGCTCCACGCGTCGTCGGGGAACATCACCTGCTCCAGCAGGTGGACGGCGGGCAGGTCGGCCGGGGTCATCCCGCGCAGGACGACGCCGGTCACCATGTCGTTCACCGCGGTGTCACCTTCTTGCGCGGGCCGGGCTCCGTCGCGTCGGGCCTGCGCAGGTAGAGCGGCTCGGGCGGGAGCAGGTCGGGGCCCTTCTCGCCGGCGAGCCGCGCGACGGCCAGCTCCGCGATCGCGGACGCGGTCGGCAGCAGCGGCTCGTGGCCGCCCTCCCCGAGCACCTCCGCGTACAGGGCGGCGCCCTCACCGATGACGGGCAGCCCCTCCGGCGCGCCTTCGAGAACGTCGGACGCGGGGCCCACCGCAGGCTCGGTGGCGCGCGCGCGGGACGAGTCGTACCGCGCCCAGTACACCTCCTTGCGGCGGGCGTCCGTGGCGACGGCGAAGGGCTCGTCGCGTCCGGACGCCCAGGCGATCGCGTCGAGGGTGCAGACGCCGTGCACCGGGACGCCCAGGGACGCGCCCATGGCGCGCGCCGTGACCAGCCCGACCCGCAGGCCCGTGTAGGGGCCGGGGCCGACGCCGACGGCGATCGCGCTCAGGGTGTCGGGCGCCGCACCGGCCTCCGCCAGCACGGACTTGATCGCCGGGGTGAGCAGCTCGGTGTGCCGGCGCCGGTCGACCGCCTCGGCGCCGCCACGGCGCCGCGCGCCCTCGCCGGGTGTCCACTCATGAAGCGCCACCGTGATCGCGGCGGTCGCGGTGTCGAAAGCCAAGACCAGCACGGGTTGTAAGCCTAGTCCAGACTCGGACCCGGACAGGGCCCCATCTCGGACGACGCCGTCCGCAGGCCCGGGCGGAGGCCGCTCAGGCCTTGTCGAGCGCCTGCAGGACGGTCTTGGCCGCCTCGGTGGCGCCGTCCCCGGCGTCCTTGGACGACAGCGGGTCGCCGCTGTCGGAACCGGAGTAGTGGATCGTGATCAGGACGTTCGCGAGCCGCACGTTGGTGATCGCCTCGCCGGAGCCCTGCCCCTTGTCGACGCTGTAGACCAGGTAGCCCTCGTCGCCGACGCCCTTGAGGTCGCTCTTCTCGGTGAGCTTCTGGCCGCCGAGCAGCGACTTGCCGGACTCGTCGGCGCCGCGCTCGGAGGCGATCGTGCTCTGCGCGACGGCCGTCGGGGTCTGGCCGGACGTCCCGGCGATCGCGCGCAGCTCCACGGTGAGCTGGCGCTTGTCGTCGCCCGCGTAGGCGCCCCAGACGCAGCCGTTCTGCTGCTCGTTGTTCTGGTAGTTGTCGGCCGGGTTCTGCTCGGCGCCGGGGGCGAGCCGGTTGATCAGGTCGCCGCCGACGACGGAGCAGGAGTCGGGCACCTCGGTGCGCTCGCCGCTCGCGGTCGGGGAGCTGTCGGCGGCGCCGCCGACGGCCTTGCCCGTCTCGTGCTCGGAGCCGCCGCCGACGCCGTTCAGGATGACGAAGACGGCGAGCGCGCAGGCCGCCACGGCACCGCCCGCGGCCAGCAGGATCGCGCCGCGCCGCCCGCCGCGGCGCTCGCGGGCGACCCGGTGGCTGCCGCTGCCCGAGCGGTAGCCGCCGCTGCCGCCGGTCCGGTAGCCGCCGCTGCCGGACGCGTGGCCGCCGCCGCCCGATGCGTATTCGCCGCTGCCCGACGCGTAGCCGCCACTGCCGGAGGCATAGCCCCCGCTGCCTGTGCCGTAGCCGCCGCTGCCGGAGCGCCGTCCGCCGATCTCGGTGTCGTAGTCGCCGCTACCGGTCCGGTAGTCGCCGCTGTCCGCCTCGTAGCGGTCCCGCCGCGAGTAGCCGCCGCTGTCGGCCGGGTAGTTGCCGCTTCCGGACCCGGTCTCGTAGCTGCCGCCCGTCCGGTAGTCGCCGATCGGGTAGCTCCCGCTCTCGGACGGGTAGCCGCCCGAGGGGTAGCGGCCGCTTCCGGACGAGTAGGCGCCGCCGCTGGTCGAGTACCGTCCCGTCTCCGGCGGCCGGCCGCCGCTCTCGGAGGGGTAGGCGCCGCTCTCGGACGCCGGGTAGCCGCCGGTCGTCGAGTACCGGCCGCTACCGGCGGGTTGCCCGCCGCCCTGGACCGGGTAGCCGCCGGTCGAGGACTCGCCTGCCGGGTAGCCCCCGGCCGGGTAGCCGCCCGTGGAGTAGGCGCCCGTGGAGTACGCGCCGGAGCCGAGCTCGGACGGGTAGCCGCCGGAGCCGCTGTCGAGGCCCCCGGCGCCCGCCTGATGGCCGCCCGTGCCCGAGGCACTGCGGCCGTCCTGTCCCGGGTACGGCTCGTATCCGCCGTCCCCCGTACGGTTCTCGCCACTGCGATGGCTGCCACTCACCGGATCCCACTCCTGCTGTGAGGAAATCTCTGATTTGTCGCGAAGGTGAGGTTCGTTCCGGCAAAGAGTACGACATCTCACAGCAAAGTAGTCCGGCGGCACTTACCGAATATCGGAGAAGATCTCCGTTCCTTCTCAGAGCAGGTCGGCGGGCAGGTCGCGCCAGCGATCACCGACCCCTTCGATCCTTACTTCGCGCGTCTCGCCGGGCCCCTCCCCGCGCGAAATGATCACTTCCAGCCGGTCGTCGGCAAGGCCCTCCGCGAGCCCTTCTCCCCATTCCACGATCGTCACCGATTCCGCCACCGAGGCGTCCAGATCGAGATCGTCCAACTCGGCGAAACCGCCCAGCCGGTAGGCGTCCACGTGCACCAGCGGCGGCCCGCCCGCCAGCGACGGGTGCACCCGCGCGATGACGAACGTCGGCGACGTGATCGGCCCGCGGACCTTCAGCCCCTCGCCGATCCCCTGCGTCAGCGTCGTCTTGCCCGCGCCGAGGTGCCCCGTCATCACCAGCAGGTCGCCGGCCCGCAGCAGGCCGGCCAGCCGGATCCCCAGCTCGCGCATGTCCCGGTCGGTCGGGACGGTCACGGTCATGCCGTTCGCGCGCGCTCCGGCCGGGCGGCCGTCCGCCCGGTTCGCTTCGCTCATGCCGTGCGCTCCTCCTCGTGCTCGTCGCGGCCGGGACGGACGCGCTCCACCAGCCGGCGCAGCCCCCCGGTGACCACGCCCGGGTACTCCAGCGGCAGCACGTGCCCGGCCTCGTCCACCTCTACCAGTTCGGCGTCCGGCAGCGCCGCCGCGATGCGGCGGCCGTGCTCCGGCGGGGTCAGCCGGTCCTGCCCGCCCACCAGCACCAGCGCGGGCACCCGGCCCAGCGTCTCCAGCGCGTCCAGCTTGTCGTGCACCATCAGCGCCGGATAGAACTCCGCGATCACGTCGATCGGCGTCGCCCTGATCATCTGCTCCAGGAAGTCCACCACCGTCGGGCTGACGTGCTTGTCGGCGAACGCCATCTTCCGGGTGACGACGAACGCCAGGTCGGCGCCCAGCCCGCGCGCCCGGTCCACCAGGTCGGCGCGCCGGCCGAGGCCGCGCAGCGTGCGCGGCGCCAGCGGCCGGACGACCTTCGCCAGCAGCAGCGGCAGCCCCAGCGTCATCTCCGCGAGGTCCCCGCAGGAGGTGTTCACCAGCGCCACGCCGACCACCCGCGGCCCGAACAGCTCCGGGTGCGCGTCCGCCAGCGCCATGATCGACATGCCGCCCATCGAGTGCCCGACGAGGATCACCGGCCCCTGCGGGACCGTCGCCTCCAGCACCGCGTACAGGTCCTCGCCGGTCTGCTCGATCGTCGCGTCCGCCGGGTCGCTGCGCCCGGACCGGCCGTGGCTGCGCTGGTCCCAGAACACCGTCCGCAGCCGTCCGCGCAGGTCGCGGCGCTGGTAGTGCCAGGAGTCGCGGTTCAGGCAGTAGCCGTGGCAGAACACCACGGTGAGATCGGCGTCGTCCGGGCCGTCCACCTCGGCGTGCAGCTCCAGGCCGTCGCTCGCGCGGACGGTCAGCTCCCGGCCGCGCAGCTCGCCGAACGGCTCGCCCGCGTCCGGGTCGGGACGCAGCCGCACCCGGCCCACCGCCAGGTGCCGCAGCCCGACCGCCGCGCCCACCCCCGCCGCGCCGACGCCCGCGACGACCCCGGCCACGCCGATCCGCCGCTTGTTCCTCGCGTCCATGCTCACGCCCCCCGCCGCCCCCGGTACGCCCTCGGCACCCGGGACCCGATGCGGGTGACGATCTCATACGAGATGGTGCCGAGCGCCTCCGCCCATTCCTGCGCGGTCGGCTCGCCCCGGTCGCCCGGCCCGAACAGCACGATCTCCTCCCCCGGCGCCAGCTCGTCGTCCCCGAGGTCGATGACGAACTGGTCCATGCAGACCCGCCCGGCGATCGTCCGGCGGCGCCCGGCCGCGAGGACCTCCAGCACGTTCGACCCGTGCCGCGGGATCCCGTCCCCGTATCCGGCGGGCACCACCGCCAGGTTCGTCTCCCGCGCCGTGAAGTAGGTGTGCCCGTAGGACACGCCGCTGCCCGCCGGCACCCGCTTGACCAGCGCCGCGTCGGCGACCAGCGTCATCGCGGGCCGCAGTCCGAAGGTACCGAGGGACGGCACCGGCGTCAGCCCGTACGTCGCGATACCCGGCCGTACGAGGTCGAAGCGCGCCTCCGGCAGCGTCAGCGCCGCCGCCGAGTTCGCCAGATGCCGGACTTCGAGCTGTGCGCCCGCCTTCTCCGCGTGCTCCACCATCTCGGTGAAGGCACCGATCTGCGTGCCGATGGACGGATGGCCCGGCTCGTCCGCGCAGGCGAAGTGCGACATCGCCCCGACCACCCGCAGGTGCCCGGCCGCCTCCGCCTTCAGCGCGGCGTCCACCAGGTCATGCCAGTCCTGCCCGCGCGCCCCGCCCCGCGTCATGCCCGTGTCGGCCTTCAGGTGCACCCGGGCGGGGCGGCCGGCCCGTTCCGCCGCCTGGACCAGCTCGTCCACCAGCCACAACGCGCCCACGGTCAGGTCGACGTCGCGCGCCACGGCCTGCTCGTACGGCTCGCCGGGCACGCCCAGGCACACCAGCGTCCGGACGTCCACACCCGCGTCCCGCAGCGCCAGCGCCTCCGCCAGCTTCGCGACGCCCAGCCACGTCGCGCCCCCGGCGAGCGCCGCGCGCCCCGCCTCCACCAGGCCGTGCCCGTACGCCTCCGCCTTCACCATCGCCATCACCTCGGCGCCGCCCGCACGCTCGCGCAGCAGCCCGACGTTCCCCGCAATGGCCCCCAGATCGACCCGCGCCTCCGCTGGAACCCTCATGCCTGCAAGTCTGCCCTCCCCGGCCCGGTGCGTGGCGCAGGTGCCCGGTCAGGGCAGGCTGCGGAACGCCTCGGGAAGGGCGGCGACGACGTCCTGGGCACTGATCGGGGCCTCGGCGGCGTCGGGGTGGGGCGCGGACGCCAGGCGGGCGGCGAGGCCGTGCAGGTAGGCGCCGGCGGCGGCCGCGTCCAGCGCGGGCAGGCCCCCGGCGAGCAGGGCGCCGATCAGCCCGGACAGGACGTCGCCGGTGCCGGCGGTGGCCAGCCGCGGGGTGCCGGTCGGGTTCACGCGGACCGGACGGTCCTGCTCGGCGATCAGCGTCGTCGAGCCCTTGAGCAGCACGGTCGCGGACAGTTCGGCGGCGGCGCGGCGGACGTGCTCCAGGCGGCGCGCCTCGATGTCCTCGCGCGGCGCGCCGATGAGCCGGGAAAGCTCGCCCGCGTGCGGGGTGAGGACGGTCGGCGCGGGGCGCAGCAGCAGGTCGCGGCGGCGGGCGAGGACGGTGAGGCCGTCGGCGTCGACCAGCACGGGCACGTCGGTGGACAGCACGGCCTCCAGCAGCGACTCGGCGGCGTCGCCGGTGCCGAGCCCGGGCCCGGCGACCCAGGCCTGCACGCGTCCGATGCGTTCGAGGACCTTCGCGTCGTGCGTTCCGGGCTCGATCACCGTGGTGACGACCTCGGGCCAGTGCTGCCGGACGAGCTCGACGGGGTGCGCGACGGACGCGAAGCGGACCATTCCGGCGCCGCCGTGGACGGCGCCGCCGGTGCTGAGGACGGCGGCCCCGGTGTACTCGTCGCCGCCGGCGAGGACGCCGACGACGCCGCGCCGGTACTTGTCGGACTCGGGGCCCGGTTCGGGCGGCCGGACGTCGGCGGGGCGGGCGGCGACCACGTCGGGGTCGGGCAGGTCGTCGCCGAGCCCGATGTCGACCAGCTCGACGACGCCGCAGTGCGACGCGCCGGGGTCGATGAGCAGGCCGGGCTTGTGGGTGCCGAAGGTGACGGTGACGTCGGCGTGGACCGCCTCGCCCGCCACCTCGCCGGTGCCGGCGTCGACGCCGCTCGGGACGTCGCAGGCGATGACGAGCCCGGGCGCCTCGGACGCGAGCGCGGCGAGCCGGGCGTGGGGTTCGCGGAGGGCGCCGGTGCCGCCGATGCCGGTGAGCCCGTCCACGATGAGGTCCGCGCCGGCGATCGCGTCCGCCGGATCGCCGGCCGCCGGCCGCCCGCCCGCGGCGAGCAGCGCGGCGAATCCGCCCTCGTGGATCTTGGAGCCGGCCTGGACCACGTGCACCCGCGCGCCGCGGCGCGCGAGCCGGGCGCCCGCGTACAGGGCGTCGCCGCCGTTGTCGCCGCCGCCCACCAGCAGGACGACGCGGGACCCGTAGACGGCGGGCAGGACGCGGGCGCAGACGGACGCCAGCCCGGCGGCGGCGCGCTGCATCAGCGCGCCCTCGGGCAGCCTCGCCATCAGCGCCCGCTCCGCCGCCCGCACCTTGCCGACCCCGTGCGCGTACCTCATCCGCCGCTCCCCAAGCGCGCCGTCCCGACGATCACAAGCCTTAGCCTGCCACGCACGGGCCTTCCGTAACCGGACGGAGCCGCACGGCAATCGCGCAATGGGCGCTTCCGCCCGGCCCGGTTCATGGTGCCCTGCACGAAAGGTGGGTTAGCGTGTGATTTCGCGGAACTCTCAGTGCGGCGCGGCCGCGGAAAAACCCGTAAAATGATCAGCCAACGTGCAGCGCCGGGCGGCTCCGATGCGGCACACTGCGACGGGGCCGCTCCCCGGACGTGAAGGGGGTCGGAACGGTGGTCGCGTCTCGGGGTGCGTCCGGGGACATGAGCCCGTTCCGGGGTCCCACCGTCCGGCAGCGCCGGCTCGCCGCCGAACTCCGGCGGCTCAGGGAACAGAAGGGACTCACCGGAGACGATGTCGCCGAGCGGCTGGCCTGGTCGACCGCCAAGGTGAGCCGGCTGGAGAACGCGCGTACCGGCGCGAAGATCGACGACATCCACGCGCTCATCGACCTTTACGATATCGCCGATTCCCACCGATCCGAGCTGATCGCCCTCGCACACGATGCGGCCGAGAAGGGCTGGTGGGAGGGTTACCGGGAACTGCCCGGCGGCTACTCCGCACTGATCGCACTGGAAGACGAAGCGAACAAGATCACGCAATGGGAGACCTACATCGTTCCGGGCCTCCTGCAAACCGAGGCGTACGCACGGGCGACGATCTCCGGGCTGCATCTTTTCGACACCGTTCCGCCGCGGGAGATCGACCGAAGGGTCGAGGTACGGACGCGCCGCCAGGGGATCCTGCACAGAGCAGAACCCGTCGAATACACCGTCCTGCTGGACGAGTCCGTGCTGCAGCGCCTCGTCGGCGATCCCGCGGTCATGCGAGCGCAGCTCGACCATCTCTGCGCGATCGCGGAACTGCCGAACGTGACTCTGCGCGTGCTGCGGCTGGACATCGCCCATCCTCTGATGGAGGCGTCGTTCCAGCTGCTGGAGTTCGACCCGGTTCACGACGTCGTCTTTCCGGACATGGTTCACACGGAAAGTCTCACGGTCAGCCAGTTCATCGACGAGAAGATCACGCACATGTATCGGCTCGCGTTCGAGGGAATGGCACGGGTCGCGCTCGGCACCGCCGAGTCCATCGAATTCATCGCGCGGGCGCGGGCCGTCTGGCGTTGACACCGCATACCGCGGTGCATAGTCCAGGAAAGGCCACCACGTGTCCTCGTTCGAAATGACGACCGAATCCATCGCGGCCGCGGCCACCGGCTGGCGCAAGGGCTCGCGCTGCGCGGGCAACGGCGCCTGCGTCGAGGTCGGCGCGCTCCGCGGCGGCGCGGTCGCCGCCCGCGACGCCTACGACGGCGACGCGGGTCCGGTGCTGACGTTCTCCGCCGCGCAGTGGCGGGCGTTCACCACCGCCGCGAAGGCCGGCCGGTACGACCTGGCCGGCTGACCCGGGGGACCCGGGCAGGAGGATCGAGGGCCCGCGTCGGCGACCGCCGGGGCGGGCCGTCATTGCGCCGGGGCCGCGGCCGGCGGGCGGCCGGCGGAACGGCACCGCGGGCGGCCGGCTGATCATCGGCATTTCCATGGAACCTTGTTACCTTGTTCTTGGCATCGGCAGCGTCGCCGTGAACAGAATGCGTCCCCGATTCGGGAGCCAGGATGAGTTTCCATGCCATGCCGTGCCCGCGCTGGAGGAAGAGCAGTCGGTGCGGGGCGAACGGCACCTGCGTCGAAGTGGCCGGACACGACGACGGAATCGTCTTCGTACGCGACGGTGGAGCCGACGATACGTGTCTGGACTTCACCGCCGGGGAATGGCGTCGGTTCGTCGCCGCGGTCCGGCGGGGAACCTTCGACTTGCACTGAAACTTGCATTTACTGAGATTCTCAGAAAACCGGATGGCACCGTTCCGCGCGTCCAACGCCGGGCGCGCGAACGCAAAGGGCGGAGGAGGCGATCGCCTCCTCCGCCCTTTGGCGACGGCTACTCGACCGTGACGGACTTGGCGAGGTTGCGCGGCTGGTCGACGTCGTGGCCCTTCGCGGTGGCCAGTTCGCACGCGAACACCTGCAGCGGGACGGTCGTCACGAGCGGCTGCAGCAGCGTCGGGACGGCCGGGACGCTGATCAGCGTGTCCGCGTACGGCTGCACCGACTCGTCGCCCTCCTCCGCGATCACGATGGTGCGGGCACCGCGGGCGCGGATCTCCTGGATGTTGGAGACGATCTTGTCGTGCAGGACGTCCCGGGCGCGCGGCGGGACGACCACCACGACCGGCAGGCCCTGCTCGATCAGCGCGATCGGGCCGTGCTTCAGCTCGCCCGCCGCGAACCCCTCGGCGTGCATGTACGCCAGCTCCTTGAGCTTCAGCGCGCCTTCGAGCGCCACCGGGAAGCCGACGTGCCGGCCGAGGAACAGCACGCACCGCTCGTCCGCCAGGGACCGGGCCAGCTCGCGGACCGGCTCCATGGTCTCCAGGACCTTGTCGACCTTCTCCGGCATCCGCTCCAGCAGCTGCACCATCGCGAACACCTCGTCGCCCCACTTGGTGCCGCGCACCTGCGCGAGGTAGAGCGCGATCAGGTACACCGCGACGAGCTGGGTCAGGAACGCCTTGGTCGAGGCGACCGCGATCTCCGGCCCCGCGTGCGTGTAGAGCACGCCGTCGCACTCGCGCGGCAGCGTCGAGCCGTTGACGTTGCAGATGCCGAGCAGCTTGGCCTTCTGCTCGCGGGCGTGCCGGACCGCCATCAGCGCGTCCATCGTCTCGCCGGACTGGGAGATCGCGATGACCAGCGTCGTCGGCGACAGGATCGAGTCCCGGTAGCGGAACTCGCTGGCCAGCTCCACCTCGCAGGGCAGCCCGGCCCAGTGCTCGATCGCGTACTTGGCGATCAGCCCGGCGTGGTACGACGTGCCGCACGCCACGATGATGATCTTGTCGACCTCGCGGAGCTCCCGGTCCGAGATGCGCATCTCGTCCAGGTGCAGGCGCCCGTCCGCGCCGATCCGGCCGAGCAGCGTGTCGGCGACGGCGCGCGGCTGCTCGGCGATCTCCTTGAGCATGAAGTAGTCGTAGCCGCCCTTCTCCGCGGCCGACACGTCCCAGTCGACGTGGTACTCCTTCACGTCGGCGGGCCGGCCTTCGAAGTCGGTGACCGTCACCCCGCCCGACCGCAGCTCCACGACCTGGTCCTGGCCGAGCTCGATCGCGTCCCGGGTGTGCTCGATGAACGCCGCGACGTCGCTGGCGAGGAAGTTCTCGCCCTGCCCGACGCCGACCACCAGCGGGGAGTTGCGGCGCGCCCCGACGACCAGGTCGGCGTCGCCGGTGTGCACGGCGACCAGCGTGAACGCGCCCTGCAGCCGGCGGCACACCCGGCGCATCGCCTCCGCGAGGCCGCCCTGGGCGTTGCCGTCCACCGCGGCCAGCTCGTTCTCCAGCAGGTGCGCGACGGCCTCGGTGTCGGTGTCGGACTTCAGCTTGTGCCCGCCGTCCTCCAGCTCGGCGCGCAGCTCGGCGAAGTTCTCGATGATCCCGTTGTGGATCACCGCGACGGTGCCGGTGCAGTCGGTGTGCGGGTGCGCGTTGCGGTCGTTCGGCGGCCCGTGCGTCGCCCACCGCGTGTGCCCCATGCCGAGCGTCCCGGCGGGCGGCGGCTCCTCGGCGAGCGCCTCCCGCAGGTTCACCAGCTTGCCCGCCCGCTTCGCCGTCGCCAGCCGTCCGTCGGCCAGCACGGCCACCCCGGCCGAGTCGTAGCCGCGGTACTCCAGCCTGGCCAGCCCGTCGACGACGACGTCGAGAGCGGGCCGGCCGCCTACGTACCCCACGATTCCGCACATGGCGGCAACTCTATTCGGTGTGCCCCACCGGACCTACCTGCCAGGGGCGCCGAGGGGTGGCGCTAGGTTGGACGCCCGGTGAAAACCCGGAGACCGGCCTGAACGAACGATTACCGTTCAGGCCATGACGAGCGGATGGGACAGCGTGCCGACCCCTTACGTGGAACTCTCCCGCGAGGCCTGGCGGGCCATGCGCGAGAACACCCCGCTGCCCCTCACCCCCGGTGAGCTGGACGCCCTGCGCGGCCTGCGGGACCCGATCGACATCACCGAGGTCGAGGAGGTCTACCTGCCGCTGTCGCGGCTGCTGAACCTGTTCTTCCAGTCCGACGGGCGGCTGCGCGACACCGTCAGCGGTTTCCTCGGCGGCGAGGTCGCCCCCACCCCGTTCATCATCGGCGTCGCGGGCAGCGTCGCGGTCGGCAAGTCCACCACGTCGCGGCTGCTGCGCACCCTGCTGGCCCGCTGGCCCGAGCACCCGAGCGTGGAGCTCGTCACGACCGACAGTTTCCTGTATCCGAACGCGATCCTTAACGAGCGCGGGATCATGGAAAGGAAGGGTTTCCCCGAGTCCTACGACCGGCGCGCGCTGGTCCGGTTCGTCTCGTCGATCAAGGCGGGCGCCGAGTCGGCGGAGATCCCCGTCTACTCCCATCTGGAGTACGACATCGTCCCGGACGCGACGCAGACCGTCCGGCGGCCCGACATCCTGATCGTCGAGGGCCTCAACGTGCTGCAGGCGCCGCCGCCCGGCACCCTCGGCGTGTCCGACTTCTTCGACTTCTCGATCTACGTGGACGCCCGGGTCGAGGACATCATGCAGTGGTACGTCGAGCGGCTGTTCGCGCTGCGCCGCACCGCGTTCACCGATCCCCGCTCGTACTTCCACAAGTACGCCCACGAGCTGGACGAGGACGAGACCGCCGCGTTCGCCAAGCGGGTCTGGCGGGACGTCAACGAGATCAACCTCGTGTCCAACATCCTGCCGACCCGCGCCCGCGCCACCCTCGTCCTGCACAAGGACCGCGACCACGCCGTCCAGCGCGTCCGCCTACGCCGGATCTGACACAGGCGGATCCGACACGGCCGGATCTGACACGGCCGGATCCGGCACGGCAGGACCCTGCACCGCCGGGCCCGGCGCCGCCGGCGGCTGAGCGGCGGCGGCCGCCAGCCGGACGGCCTGGGCCTCCTGGGCCCGCGTGAGGCGCCACACCACCAGCGCGCCGAGGACGGCGGCCGCGGCCCCGTCCACCGCGACCGGCAGGTAGAGCTCGAGCCGGTCCTTGATCTGCGAGCTCGTGCCGGTGAGGTCCAGGTCCGCCACCCGGGCGCCGATCAGGTAGATGACCCAGGTCGCCCACCAGGCGTTGACCAGCCCGAGCGACGTGCCCGGGGCGCTGGTGCGCCACACGGTCCCGACGATGGCGCGCGGGACCCGGAAGTTGAGGATCGGCACGATCCAGCCGAAGATCACCCATGGCCGGCCCCAGCCGTCCGGCAGGTCGATGACGTCGGCGTTGGTGCGCGCCCGCCAGAGCCAGACGATCACCGCGACCGCGGTCAGCAGGGTCAGCGCGATATGGGCGAGGGCTCCGAGCATCAGCCCGTCGCGCAGCTCGCGGGTCTGCGACGTGAGGCCGCCCGGGTCCAGGAGCATCAGCGTCCAGAGGCCGACCCCGGCCATGACCAGCAGCAATGCCGCGTTCGCGGCCAGCCCGGCGATCGCCAGGCCCGCCGCGGTGCGCGGCGGCTTGATGATCTCGGGCGCGTGAGTGTACGAGTACATGTCGCCTCCGCGGAAAACCGAAACCCGATCTTTTCGGAAGCCCCCGGTCCGCGGAAGCGAACGGTGATCACAACACGGTGACGGCCGGTTCAGGCCACCCGAGCTCGTAGTACCGCAGCTCGTCGTCCTCGGCGACCAGCCGCATCCCCGCCGCGGCCATGACGCGCTGGGACGCGACGTTGCCGCGGTCGGTGTCGCCCTTCACCCGGGCGGCGCCGGCGGCACGGGCGAAGCGGAGCAGCTCCCGGAGCGTCTCGGCGGCGTACCCGTGTCCCCGCGCCGCCTCGATGAGCCCGTACCCGATCGTGACGGCGCCCTCGTCGTCCGGTGCCCCGTGGAAGCCCGCCCCGCCGATGGCCCGCCCGTCGGCCCGTACCCGGACCTCGAACGCGCCGAACGGCCGCGGATCACCGTCGCGGGCGCACACCTCCAGGTAGCGGCGGGCGCCCGCCACGTCCATGGCCGTGGGGTAGCCGCCCTCCGGCGCCGCCCCGGCCGCCACCAGCCGCTCCGCCTCGGCGACGGTGAACGGGTGCAGCACGAGACGCTCGGTCAAGAGATCTTCCATGCCTCGAAGCTGTACCAGGCGGACGCGCGGAAGCACACGTGGTTTTCCGCGCGCCGCCCGGGCGCCCCGCTACTCGGCGCTGGCTATGGTCAGCGAGCGCAGGCGGAACGCCGCCAGCAGCGTCGCGCCGACCGTGACGGCGATGAGCAGCGGGATCGCCACGCCGAGGTCGACCGACGACGTGACGGGCGAGGCCGGGGTCAGGGCGTCGGTGACCGACAGCGCCCACTGCTGGATCGACGCCGACTTCGCGCCCGGCGCGAAGCTGCCGAGCAGCGACTCCCAGACCAGCGCGTACAGCAGCCCGATCGTGACCGCGTTGCGGCTCAGCACCGCGAGCGCGACGAACACCGCGCTGTAGGCGACGCCGCCGACCAGCACCCCGACCGTGAAGGCGGGCACCAGCTGCGCGGTCGTCCCGGCCAGCACCAGCCCGGCCAGCAGCGTCGGGACGACCGAGAACGCCGCGACCAGCACGATCGCGACCGCCAGCTTCGTCAGCACGATCACCTGCCGCGGGATCGGCTTGGTCAGCACGTACATGATCTGGCCGTCGTCGATCTCGGGGCCGATCACGCCGGTGCCGGCGATCAGCGCGAGCAGCGGCAGCAGGGTCGCCAGCCCGAACTTCTGCAGCACGTTCGCCGAGACGTCCAGGTCGTTGTTGCCCGTCCAGCGCAGCACGACCGCCAGCAGGATCAGCAGCGCCGGCAGGGCCAGCAGGAGCAGCGCGCGCCGCCGGCCGAGCATCGCCCGGAAGGTGATCATCGCAATGGTCGCGTTCATCGGGCCACCAGGTAGGAGAAGACGCTTTCGAGGGACTCGTCGGCCGGGGAGACCTCCCACAGCCGGACGCCGGCGTCCCGCGACACCTGCGGGAGCAGCCAGGTGAAGCGCTGGAAGTCGACCGCCTCGACGCGCAGCCCCTTGTCGGTGAGCTGGACGCTGCGGGCCGACCCGTCGGCGATGACGGCGGCGGCGAGGCCCCGGTCGTCGGACGAGCGGACGAGGAAGATGTGCGGCCGGTCGGTCATCAGCCGGCGGATCTTGCGGAAGTCGCCGGACGCGGCGTGCCGGCCCGCGACGATCACCTCGATGTGCCCGGCGAGCCGCTCGACCTCCTCCAGGATGTGCGAGGAGAACAGGATGGTGCGGCCCTCGTCCGCCATCCGGGTGATCAGGTCCATCAGCTGGAGGCGCTGGCGGGGGTCCATGCCGTTGAACGGCTCGTCCAGCAGCAGGACGGGCGGGTCGTGCACGAGCGCGGACGCCATCTTGATCCGCTGCTTCATGCCCTTGGAGTAGTTGCCGATCGTCCGGCTCGCCGCGTACCCCATCTCGACGCGGTCGATGGCCTGGCGCGCGGCGGCCTTCGGGTCGGGCAGCTTGTGCAGCTTCGCCATGGACAGCACGAACTGCTCGCCGGTGAGGAAGTCGTAGGCGGACTCGCGTTCGGGGACGAGCCCGAGCCGCCGGTAGATGCCGGGGTTCTGCCAGATCGGCTCGCCGTCCAGCGTGATCGTCCCGGACGAGGGCGCGAGGAACCCGCCCATCATGTGGATGAGCGTGGACTTCCCGGCGCCGTTCGGGCCGAGGAGCCCGGTGACGCCCGGGCCGATGGTCATCGAGACGCCGTTGACGGCGACGACGTTGCCGTACCAGCGGGAGACCTTCTCCAGCCTGATCTCGCTCAAGAGAGTCCCGCCTTCCGGAACCGGCGGTACACGACCGCGACCGAGCCGACGACGATCACCACGCACAGCGCGAGCGCGACGACGCCGCTGAGCGTGCCGGACGGGACGTCCACCGCGGACTTCGCCTGACCGAGCAGCCGCACCTGGACGATGTCGACGAGGTTGAACGGGGCGAGGAGCCCGATCCAGCCGGCCAGCGTGAAGTTCGTCGTGTGCTCGGCGATGCCCTGGATGATCAGCGTGAACGTGCTGGTGATCATGTAGACGGCGATGACGGCGGCGACGCCGAGGCCGCGCCGCGGGGTGAACGCGGCGACGACCGTCCCGATCGCGGCGAGCACCAGCGCGAACAGCACGCAGCCGGCGAGGCCCGCGAGGTAGTGCAGGAACTGGTGCCAGGAGTCCGGCACCTTGGTCACCAGGCCGCCGATGTACAGCACGGTGACGGGCACGGCCATCAGCGCGAACAGCGCGGTGGCGAGCGCGCCGAGCTTGGCCAGCACGAAGTCGAGGTGGCCGACCGGGCGGGAGAAGTACAGCGGCACGACGTGGAAGCGGATCTCCCGGGACGCCAGCACCGGCGCCTGCGTGGCCAGGAAGATCGCGATGATGACCTGGAGGGTGACCGCGTACGAGGAGTAGCGCATCAGCGCCTCGGGCCGCTTGGCGACCGCGACGACCGCGACGGACCCGGCGGCGGGCAGCAGCATGATCGCGGCGAGCAGGAACGGCATGACCTTCGCGCGGGCGGGGCGGCCGAGGCCGAACGCGGCGCGCAGGTTGTGCACGTACAGCGACCGCAGCACGTACGCGCGGCCGCTGCGGCGGCCCTCGTAGTGGCGGTAGCCGATGTCGTGGATGGTGCTGGTGCTCATCGCGGGCCTCCCTGCGGCGCGCCGGGCGGCATCGGGACGGGCGGGCCCCCCGGCGGGACGGGCGGAGCCCCCGGCGGGACGGGCGGCGGTACACCCGGGGCGCCCGGCGGAACGGTCTGGGGTGGGGCGGTCTGGAAGACCTCCTCGATGTGGTGGCGGCGCTGCTCCATCCGGATCAGCCGCAGCCCGAGCTCGGCGACGCCGTCCCGGACGAGGTCGTAGGTCGCCTCCCCCGCGATGTCGACGACCAGGAACCGCCCCTCCGGGTGCACGGACACGCCCTGGTCGTACAGGTGCTGCCCGAGCGTGTCGCGGCCCTCGTCCACCTCGACGGTGAGCACGCCGCTCTCGGTGGTGTACGCCTCGACGGCCTGGGAGCGCAGCAGCTTCCCGCCGTCGATGATGACCACGTGGTCGCAGACGCGTTCCAGCTCGCCGAGCAGGTGCGAGGTGACCAGCACGCTGATCCCGAACTCGGCGCCGATGCGCCGGATCAGGTCGAGCATCTCGTCGCGCCCGGCCGGGTCGAGGCCGTTGGTGGGCTCGTCGAGGAAGACCAGCTTCGGGTCGTGCACGAGGGCCTGGGCCAGCTTCACCCGCTGCCGCATGCCGGTCGAGTAGCCGCCGATGGGCCGGTAGCGCTCCTCGTACAGCCCGACGTGGCGCAGGGTGTCGGCGGCGCGCTCGCGCGCGGCGGTCGGCGGCAGCCCGCACATCCGCGCCATGTGCACGACGAACTCCGTCGCGGACACGTCCGGCGGGAGGCACTCGTACTCCGGCATGAACCCGACGCTCTCGCGGATCCGCACGCCCTCGCGGGCGATGTCCATGCCGAGCACGGTCGCGGTGCCGGCGGAAGGGGGCTGCAGGCCGAGCAGGATCTTGATCAGCGTGGACTTGCCGGCGCCGTTGGCGCCGACCAGCCCGACGACGCCGGGCTCGACGGCCACCGTCAGGTCGTCCAGGGCGGTCACCCGGGGGAACCTCATCGTCAGGCCCTGGGTGGCGATAATCGGCATGGCCCCGAACCTAGTGGCTGCGCGCGGCCGCGGCGTCCCCCTCAGGGGCTACCCGGGTCGTACCTCAGGTCGACCGTCTGGCCGCCGCCCGGCCCCGCTGGCGCAGGACCGCGTTCCACACCGCGCGCTGGAGGAACAGCGTCGCCGTCCCCGCGATGATCATCCCGGCGAAGTTCACGCCGAGCTGCTCCAGCGAGCCGGTGATCTCGCTGCGGTGCTTCAGCGCGAGCGCGTCCGCGAGGTTCCCGGCGGCCGGCACCGTGGTGACCGAGATGAAGACGCCGACCAGCGCCGAGGACTTCCCGGCCGTCAGCGACAGCACCCCCGCGGCGCCGGCCAGCAGCGCGACGATGAACGACCAGCGGTCGGGGCTGTAGATGAACGCGGTGAGCGGCCGGTGCGCCGGCAGCCGGTCCGTCTCGATCACGCCGGTCCACTTGCTGAACAGCGCGCACACGTAGGTGATCGCGATCGCGACGGCGAACCCGATGACCAGCGCCCGGACGGCCTGCCAGATCCGCACCGGCTGCCGCCGGAAGATCCCGTAGCAGATCGCCGCGACCGCGGCGAACTCCGGGCCGAGCACCATCGCGCCGACCACCAGGACCGGCGAGTCGATCAGCGCGGCGATCGCGGCCAGCTGCGTCGCCAGCGCGAGGAACGCGATGAACGACCAGGTCAGGATCGTCCCCTCGGTGACCTGCCGGTCGAACTCGTCCCACACGACCGCGTCGTCGCCGTGGCCGGGCGCGCGCCGCTCGGCCCGCTCGGCGACCGCCGACATCGACAGGTCGATCTTCTCCATCGCGATGGAGCCGTCCTGGTCGATGCCCAGCCGCCGCAGCGCGGCGAGGACCTCGTTGGCGGACTCGCGGGCCACGTCGGCCTGGACGAGGTCGCCTTGCGGGGACCGCGCGGCTCCGGGGAGGACGACGACGTTCGTGGCGCCGGCGCACTCCGACAGCGCCGCGCAGACGGCGTCGGTGCGGTCCGGCGGGACGATCGCTCTGAGGTGCAGCACCCGCCACATGCTGCCGTAAAAGCCCGGTGAACGTGGCGCCGACGCGAGTCCGTACGATTTGATCGTTTATTTACCCGCTTCTGGGTGAAAGACGACAGAAAACTCAGGGTGGTGAGGGCATGACGCGGCGCAACGGGCTGCGACGGGAACGCGCGCTCCGACGGGAGCGGACCCTGCCGCGGGAACGGACCCCGCTGCGGGCACGGACCCGGGGCCGGACGGCCGCCGCGGCGGCGGCGCTCGCGCTGACCGTCCCGCTCCTGGCCTCCGGCTGCAAGACGGACGCGACCGGGTCGACCGGATCGGGCGGCGGGTCCGGGCCGTCCGCCAACGACGGGCACGCCGTCAGCCCCCTCGACAACCCGGACGGCACCAAGCCCGGCCTCGCCGCCATCACCTCGTCCGGCGACCTCGCCAAGGCCCGCGCCCTCATCAAGAAGGTCGACACCAAGGGACGCGGCCCCAAGACCGGCTACGAGCGCGACAAGTTCGGCTACGCGTGGATGGACAACGCCCCGAACGTCCCGTTCGCGCACAACGGCTGCGACACCCGCAACGACCTGCTGAAGCGCGACGGCGAGGACGTGAAGTACCGGTCCGGGTCCAACTGCGTGATCATCTCCCTCACGCTGGACGACCCGTACTCCGGCAAGACCATCCACTGGACGAAGTCGCACGCGACCGCCATCCAGATCGACCACGTCATGCCGCTGTCCTACGACTGGCAGATGGGCGCGTCGCGGTGGACGAAGGACAAGCGCGAGTCCATCGCCAACGACCCGCTGAACCTCATCCCGGTCGACGGCCCGCTCAACGGCGCCAAGAGCGACTCCGGGCCCGCGTCCTGGCTCCCGCCGAACAAGCGCATCCGGTGCTCCTACGGCGTCCGCATCGCGCAGGTGTCGCTCAAGTACGAGCTGCCGGTGACCTCCGCGGACAAGCAGAAGATGCTCGAACTCTGCGGCGGCTGAGGGCCGCGGCGCCCGAATATGCTCATCGGATGAGCAACGAACCCGACGACGCCCAGGGCACCGAGGCCGCCGACCGACCCCGCGTCCGCACCGAACGCGGGGTCGGTGCTGTGTTCTCACAAGCCCGGCCCAGGGTGCTCGCCTGGCGGCTCGCACCCTGACCGTTCTTGGGCGAGCGCGACCTCGCTTCGCGAGCTTCCCGGTGTGGCTCGCCTCCGGCGTCGCCTCACCGGTCAGATAACGCGCTCGCGCGACGGCTGAGGCGTAGGGCGGAAACCTCCGCCACACCGCACCGCAACAGGACACGTCCGCGGCAGCCGAGGCGTTCGAAGAGCTGCCGGCATGGCGCCCGGCCGGCTAGCCGAGCAGGTCGCGGACGACGCCGGCCAGGCGCTCGGCGACGGCCTGCGCCTGGTCGTGCGACGCCGCCTCCACCATCACCCGCACCATCGGCTCGGTGCCGGACGGCCGGATCAGCACCCGGCCCGTCTCGCCCAGTTCGGCCTCCGCGTCGGCGACCGCCGACGCCAGGCCCGGGTCGGTCTTCGCGCGGCCCTTGTCGACGTCCTTGACGTTGATCAGCACCTGCGGCAGCCGGGTCATCACCTTCGCCAGCTCGTCCAGCGGGCGGCCCCGCCGCGCCATCGCGGCCAGCAGGTGCAGGCCGGTCAGCACGCCGTCGCCGGTCGTCGCGTGGTCCAGCATGATCACGTGGCCGGACTGCTCGCCGCCGAAGCCGAACCCGCCGTCCTTCATCGCCTCCAGCACGTACCGGTCGCCGACCGCGGTCTCCACCACCGCGATCCCCGCCTCCCGCATCGCCAGCTTGAAGCCCAGGTTCGACATCACCGTCGCGACCACGGTGTCGGACGCGAGCGCGCCCGCCTCCCGCAGGTCCAGCGCCAGGATCGCCATGATCTGGTCGCCGTCCACCACCTCGCCCGACGCGGTCACCGCCAGGCACCGGTCGGCGTCCCCGTCGTTGGCGATCCCCGCGTCCGCGCCGTGCTCGCGCACCGCCGCGCACAGCGCGTCCAGGTGCGTGGAACCGCAGCCGGAGTTGATGTTCAGCCCGTCCGGCGCCGTCCCGATGGTGATCACCTCGGCGCCGGCGCGGCGCAGCGCCTCCGGCGCCACCTCGCTGGACGCGCCGTTCGCGCAGTCCACCACCACGCGCAGCCCGTCCAGCGACACCGGCAGCGTCCCCAGCAGGTGCGCGACGTACTGCTCGACCGCGCCGTGCGCCTCCCGGACCCGGCCGACGCCCGCGCCCGTCGGCGGCTCCCACGCCGCGCCGAGCCGCGCCTCGATCCGGTCCTCGATCTCGTCCGGCAGCTTGTAGCCGCTGCGGTCGAAGAACTTGATGCCGTTGTCGGGCGCGGGGTTGTGCGACGCCGACAGCATCACGCCGAGGTCGGCGGCCAGCTCGTGCGTCAGGTGCGCGACCGCCGGCGTCGGCAGCACCCCGAGCCGCAGCACGTCCACGCCGGAGCTCGCGAGGCCGGCCACCACCGCCGCCTCCAGGAACTCGCCCGAGGCCCGCGGGTCGCGCCCGACCACCGCCATCGGCCGGTGCCCCCGGAACGCGCCCTGCTCACCGAGGACCCGCGCCGCCGCGACGGACAGGTCCATGGCCAGCGGGGCGGTCAGGTCGCGGTTGGCGAGCCCTCGCACGCCGTCGGTCCCGAACAGACGAGCCACAGTTCAACTCCCGGAAAGACGAAAAGACCGCGCGGGCGGCCGGGAGCGGGTGCGCGCCCCGTCCGCCCATGCGGTCAAATCTAGTGGGCCAGGCCCTGCGAACACGGACGAGCCGCCGCACCCGGTGCGCCGCCCTTGCGGGGCGGCCGCGGAAGAGTCCACGGGGTGCGGCGGCTCGTGCCGTCGATCAGCGCTTGCTGTACTGCGGAGCCTTGCGGGCCTTCTTGAGGCCGGCCTTCTTGCGCTCCGGCACCCGCGCGTCGCGGGTGAGGAACCCGGCCTTCTTCAGCGCCGGGCGGTGCTCGATGTTCGCGAACTGCAGCGCGCGGGAGATCCCGAGGCGCAGCGCGCCGGCCTGGCCGGTGGTGCCGCCGCCGTTGACGCGCGCGAGCACGTCGAACTGGCCCTCCAGGCCGAGCAGCACGAACGGCTCGTTCACGATCTGCTGGTGGACCTTGTTCGGGAAGTACTGGTCCAGGGTGCGGCCGTTGATCTTCCACTGGCCGGTGCCCGGGACGATCCGGACCCGCGCGATGGCCTGCTTGCGGCGGCCGGTGCCCGCGGCCGGGCCGGTGGCGACCGGCTGGCCGAGGTAGCCCTCGCCGGCGGTCTCGGGGGTCTCGGTGCTGTACTCGGACGGAGCGTCCTCGTAGGAGTCGAGGTCGACGCCCTCGGCGGGCGTCTCGGTGGACTCGGTCACGCTTCTCCTCAGGTGTTCTGGCCAGGGCGGCAGGCCCGGTGTCCCGGGTGCCCCGGCGGCCGCTGCGGGCGCGCGCGGTCGCGCGTCCGCGTCACTTGCCGGTCTGGCTGATCTGGGTGATCTCGAACGGGACGGGCTTCTGCGCCTGGTGCGGGTGCTCCGGACCGGCGTAGACCTTCACCTTCGAGAACATCTTCCGGCCGAGGGTGTTCTTGGGCAGCATGCCCTTGATCGCCTTCTCGACCGCCCGCTCGGGGTGCTTGGCCAGCAGGTCGCCGTAGGCCACCGAGCGCAGACCGCCCGGGTAGCCCGAGTGCCGGTAGGCCTTCTTCTGCTCCAGCTTGTTGCCCGACAGCGCCACCTTGTCGGCGTTCACGATGACCACGAAGTCACCGGTGTCGATGTGCGGGGCGTAGATGGGCTTGTGCTTACCCCGAAGCAGCTGCGCGACCTGACTGGCGAGACGGCCAAGCACGACATCGGTCGCGTCGATGACGTACCACTGACGCTGTACGTCAGCGGGCTTAGGGGTGTACGTGCGCACGGTCGTCAGCCTTCGTTTCTCGTCGACTTCACAGCGGATATCCTGCTCGCGCCGATCAGGACACTTGGATCTCCGACCTGGCGCTCCGGGAGGCCGGGGCCCGTTAGTGCGCGCATCCATCCTTGGGACGGACACGCTTGGGGCACACCGACACGTCGTTGCGATTCGTCTCCCGCCCGGACAGGCGTCGACGCATACAACAAACCCGCAGGATACCCGTGCTCGCGCGCGCAGGTCAAAATACGGATCGCTGTGGCAGTCTCCCAGCCACCGTCCAGTATGCAGCATGGTCAGGGGGGCGTCCGCCGCGAGGCCCCGGCGCGCCCGGCAGGCCGTTTCGGACGATCTTGGGGTTCGGCCCGCCATGGCGGGATATGGTGCCGCCGACCGGTCCACGCCGCCACCGCCGGCCCGCACCCGGGAGCCCCCGCTGTCCCGTCCCCGCAGATCCGGCCGGCCCGCCGGACGCCACCAGGCCCGGCACTCCGGCGAGCAGGCCCGGCACTCCGGCGAGCCCGCGGCACGCGGCCCCGCTCCCGCGGCACGGCCCGGCCGGCTCGTGGCCGGCGGACGGCGGCGGCGCGCACGGCGGAGCCGGTCCGGCGCCCGGCCGCTGATCGCGATCGCGGCGACGCTCGGCGCGTCGGCGCTCGCCATCGGCACGGGGCTCGCGCTCGACCGGCTCGTCCTCCCCCAGCTGCGGTCCGAGCCGATCGCCGCGTCCGACCGCGGCGGCACGCCTACCGAGCCCGGCCCCTCGTCAGGACAGGACGAGCGCAACACCGGCGCCGGTCCCGGGCGCGGCGCGCGCACCGCGCCCGCCGACGCCCCAGCCGCCGGTATAGAGACGCCGACGCCGGAAGCGGTGCCTTCTTCCCCGTCCTCCAAGCCGCCGGAGGCGAAGACGACGCCGCCGTCCACGCAGGACGGAGAGCCGCCGGCGGGCGGTTCGACCGCGGCGCCCGGCCCGTCCGGCGCCGCGAGCGCCGTCGTCGCGCTCACCAACGCCGAGCGCGCGAAAGCGGGGTGCAAGCCGCTCCGCGTCGACCAGCGACTCGCCACCGCCGCCCGCAGGCACTCCACCGACATGGCCGCGCACGGCTACTTCGACCACGACTCACTCAACGGCGACAGCCCCTGGACGCGGATGCTGGACGCCGGCTACCCGAGCCCCGGCGCGGAGAACATCGCCAAGGGGTACGCGACCGCCGCCGCGGTCGTCGGCGGCTGGATGGACAGCCCCGGGCACCGCGCGAACCTCCTCAACTGCGGGCTGCGCGCCATCGGCGTCGGCATGGCCGCGGGCCCGGACGGACCGCTGTGGACCCAGGATTTCGGCTGGACGTGACGGCCGGCCGTGACGGCCCGGGCCCGGACGGTGACCTTCCGCAAAGCACCGGCGTCCGGTTCGCCCCCATGTCATGGTGGGTGTTCCGAAGGTCCAGAGCCCTGAACGAGGAACGGTAAGGTCCAGAGCCATGGGTTATCCGGGCGATCAAGGCAGGCCCGGCGGCTGGCCGTCCGGGCCGTCGCCGCAGGCGCCGTACGGCTCCGGAGCCGAGGCGCCACCGTACGGCAACGACAATGACGAGGCCCCCGCCCCGCGCGGCGAGGGGTCCGGCGCGCGCCCGTTCGGCGGCGAGTCCTTCGGGACCGGGCCGCTGGACGCGGAGCCGTTCGGGCCGCCGTCCGCCGCGGCCGAGCCCCCGGGCGGGGCGGCGGGTTCGCCGGCCCTGTGGGGCGAGCCGCCGTCCGCGGGAGGCCAGGACGCGTTCCCGCAGAGCGACTTCGGCCCGGCGGGGCAGGACCGGTTCGGGCAGCCTCCGGCCGCCGATCGGTTCGGCCAGGGGCAGGGCGACCAGTTCGGGCAGGGCGACCAGTTCGGGCAGGGCGACCAGTTCGGGCAGGGCGACCAGTTCGGGCAGGGCCAGGCCGACCAGTTCGGGCACGAGCAGCAGTTCGGGCAGGAGCAGCAGTTCGGGCAGGTCCCGGGCGGCCCCGGGGACGACCCCTACGGCGCCCCGATGCCCGGCGGCTACCCGCAGGGCGACTTCGACGGCGCGCCCCCCGGGCCGTCCGGCGAGGACGGGTCGTCCGGGCGCCGCCGCGGCCTCCCGCTGATCATCGGCGGCGCGGTCGTCGCCGGGCTCGTCCTCATCGGCGGCGGCGTCGGCGTCGCGTCGATGATGAAGGGCGACGACAAGCCCGCGAAGAAGGCGCCGCCCGCCGCCGCGTCCACCAAGCCGTCGGCCCCGGCGTCGCCGACCGTCCCGCCCCTGCAGGCGGTGAAGCTGCAGAGCCGCGCCACCGACCCGGTGAAGCTGTCGCTGTCGGAGGTGTTCGGCAAGTCGTCGTTCAAGGCCGCCGGCGGCAAGTACGTGCGGACCGCCGCCGCCTCCACGACGAAGTGCGGCGCCGTCGTCGGCGGCACCGCGCTGGCGAAGGCGCTCAAGAAGGGCGCCTGCTCGCAGGCGCTGCGCGCCACCTACGCGCTCAGCAGCGGCTCGCTCATCGGCACCATCGGCGTGCTGAACCTCAAGTCCGCGGACGCCGCGAAGCAGGCCCTGAAGGCCGCGTCCGCCAAGGACGCGTTCCTGCAGGCCCTGCCCGGCAAGGGCGTCACCAAGAAGGCCGGCAAGGGCCTCGCCCTCGGCACCTCGCAGGTGCGCGGCCACTACCTCGTCATGACCTGGGTGCAGCGGCCCGACGGCAAGGCCATCGCCTCGAAGTACCATAAGGCGGTCAGCGTGTTCGGCGCCGAGCTCTACAAGGGCAGCGACCTCGCCCTCGCCCTGCACTACAGGGAAACCGAAGGCAAACCCCTCAAGAAATGACCGGTTTGAATACCCTGTCTGCTTATGTCTGGACCTAGAGACACCCGGGAGACCGCCGAGGAGGCGGGGGCGGCGACCGCCCCCGCCGCTTCGGCGCCCCCCAGCTTCGGTGCGGTCCCTCCCGCGGGAGGCTCCGCCGGCACCGAGGCCGCTCCCGCCCCCCAGGCCCCGATCGACGAGTCCGCCGCGCCCGCCACCGCGGGCGGCGCGGCCCCGGCCGACGAGGCAACGTCCGCGTCCTCCCTCCGGCTCCCCGCGTTCGGCCTGCAGACCCCCTGGTGGGCCTCCGAGCCCGCCGGCGAACCGGCCGAGGCCGCGACCCCGGCGGCCCCCGAGGCCGAACGGCCCGCGGCGGCCGCGCCCGCCGGCCCGGCCGGCGAGCCGCCCGCCGGGACGCTCGTCGCCGGGATCGGCGTCCCGAGCGTGGACTCCCGCCGCGCCGTCCCGTCCGAGCCGCTGCGCAAGCGGCCCCTGGCCTTCGGCGACACCGACCCGGACGGCTTCGCCGCCGTCCGCGACGGCGTGGAACCGGCCGCGGACGCCCCGGGCGCCGGCACGACGACCGGGCCGATGGGCATCGCACCGCCGCTTCCCCCGAAGGACGGCGAGCCCGCGGCGCCCGCGCCCGCCGAACCCGCGCCCGCGCCGGCGCAGAACACCACCGAGCAGGCCGCGCAGGCCGAGCCCACCGAGGAGACCCGGCCCGTGCAGGAGCCCCCCTCCCCGCCGCGCGGCAGTGCGGACGGGACGTCGCCGTTCGAGAAGGCCATGGAGGCCGAGAAGGCGTCCGCGGCGGTCGCCCCCGTCCTGGTCCCGGACGCGATCCTGCCGCCCGGCGTCCTGCCGCCCACCGGCAGCGGCCCGTACCCGCAGAACGACGCGGGCGCCGCGACCGCCACGGCCGAGCAGCCCGCCATGGCCCCCGTGATCACGCCCGTCTACCACTCCGACGGCGGCGTCCCGCTCGACCAGCCCGGTCCGGCGGGCCCCGGCGGCCCCGGCGCGCCGCCCGCGCCCGGCGGCGGGCCGCGCGGAGGCGGCGGCAAGGGCCGCCTCGTCCTCATCGGCGGCGGCGCCGCGGTCGTGCTCGCGGCCGTCGCCGCGCTGTTCGCCCTCGGCACGACGGGCTCCAAGAGCGACGGCGCCACCCGCAAGGACGCCGAGCCCAGCCGCGCCGCGTCGGCGCCGCCGAAGGCGAGCACCCCGCCCAAGCCGCGGCCCGTCGACATCAACGACGAGAAGACCGACCCGAAGGACCTGTCGTTCACCGAGGCCTTCCCGGAGACGACCGTCACGCTCGGCAGCCGCACCTTCGCTCGCGACCGCTGGTCCATCAACGAGAACCTCGGCTACGCGGCGCGCGGCTCCATGCTGAAGACCCTGCAGCGGGAGAGCTGCCGCAAGGTCGTTCGCGCCACCTTCGTCAACAAGATCAAGACGTGGGCGGTGACGACCGGGATCGCGGTCATGCCGAACCGGGCGGCGGCGCTGCGGGTCAGCCGCGCCGGCGACCCCGGCAAGTACGAGTGGTTCCGCGGCATGTCCGGCAAGCAGGCCAAGGACGTCGACCGGGCCGGCGGGTACGCGGCCGTCACCGTCCGCGGCCGGTACGTGATCTACGCCTACGTCCAGGACCCGGGCGGCGACCCGGTCAAGCCCGGTGACAAGCTGGCCAAGCAGATCGCGCAGGAGTTCCTCGGCTACGACGCCCGGCCGATCGAGGCCCGCGCGCACGGCTGACGCACCACGTACGACTGAACCACCACGTACGACTGAACCACCACGTACGGCTCACGAACCGCGAAACGGCGGCGGCCGAGGGGAGCGCTCCCCTCGGCCGCCGCCGTTCTCGGCCGGTCTAGGACGCGCCGCCGGGCTGCTCCGCGTTCGCGGCGTTCGCCGCGTGCTCCGCCGCCGCAGCAGCGGCGTTCAGCGTCCGGACCCGCCGCGTCTCCTGCGCGCGCTTGGCGAGGCTGTCGTCGTCCGGGTACCGGATCTCCTCCAGCGACAGGCCGTGCGCCGGCGCGACGTTCACGCCCGAGTCGCGGACCCGAGCCGCCAGCACCTGCGCGGGCCACTCCACGTCGCGGCGCCCGTCCCCGACCATCAGCATCGCGCCCACCAGCGCGCGGACCATCGAATGGCAGAACGCGTCCGCCTCGACCGTCGCGAGCGCCAGATGCGGGTCGCGGTCGTCGCGCGCCCACTCGTAGCGCAGCAGCTCGCGGATCGTCGTCGCGCCCTCCCGCTTGCGGCAGTACGCGGCGAAGTCGTTCTCGCCCACCAGCAGCCGCGCGGCCTCGTTCATCCGGTTCAGGTTCAGCGGACGCGGATGCCACAGGACGTCATGGCGGCGCAGCGGCTCCACGCCCACCGGGTTGTCGCACACCCGGTACACATAGCGGCGCGCCAGCGCCGAGAACCGGGCGTCGAACCCCTCCGGAGCCACCGACACCCGCCACACCCGCACGTCCGGCGGCAGCAGCCCCGCCAGCCGGCGCGGCATCGTCCCGTTGATCGCCGAATACGCGGCGACCGGCACCACCAGATGCGCCACCTGCGCGCGCGCGTGCACGCCCGCGTCCGTGCGGCCCGCGACCGTCAGCATCGGCGGCGGATCCAGCCGCAGCATCCGCGCCAGGGCGTCCTCGATCACCCCCTGGACGGTGCGCTGGTTCGGCTGCCGGGCCCAGCCCGCGAAGTCCGTCCCGTCGTATCCGATGTCGAGGCGGAGTCGTACCAGTGCGGTCATGTCAGGTGGACTGTCCTTCGCCACTGCTGCCCGTCCGTTCCCCCCGATGAGCCCGTGGTTTCATCGGGTCCTTCATCGACACGCTCCCCCGCCGTCCGCAGCCGCCTGACCTGACCATGCCATCAAGTCTGGCAAAGATCAGGCCCACCGTCGCGTTCCCGACGGTGGGCCTGTTCATGTCTTGCGACCTGCGGTAGCAGAGGTTACTTTTCGTCGCCCTCGGCCTTGGCCTCGGCGTCCGCGTCGGTGGCCTCCGCGGTCGCCGGCGCCTCGGTCTCCGCGGCGGCGGTCTCCTCGGCGGGGGCCTCGGCCGGCTCGGCCTCGGTCGCCGGGGCGGCCTGCGCGGTCGCCGGAGCGCCCGACAGCTGCTCCTGCACCAGCTCGATCACGGCCATCGGGGCGTTGTCGCCCTTGCGCGGCCCGAGCTTGGTGATGCGGGTGTAGCCGCCGGGACGGTTCTCGAAGCGCGGCGCGATCTCGGTGAAGAGCTCGTGCACGACGCCCTTGTCGCGGATCGTCCGGGCCACCAGGCGACGGTTGTGCAGGTCGCCCTTCTTGGCCTTGGTGATCAGCTTCTCCGCGAGCGGGCGCACCCGCCGGGCCTTGGCCTCGGTGGTGGTGATGCGGCCGTGCTCGAACAGCGACGTCGCCAGGTTCGCCAGGATCAGCTTCTGGTGCGCGGCGCTGCCGCCGAGGCGGGGACCCTTGGTGGGCTTCGGCATGGTTCTTCCTTCCTGCACCGGCCGTGTCAGGTACCGGTGTCAGCTGGTTCCGGACGGCCGGGGAACACGCCCCGGCCGCCGGAATCGGGTTGCTAGTACTGCTCGGTCTCGGCGTAGCTCTGGTCGTCGTCGCCGTAGTTGTCGGCCGCCGCGCTCGGGTCGAACCCGGGCGGGGAGTCCTTCAGCGACAGGCCCATGTCGTTGAGCTTCTGCTTGACCTCTTCGATCGACTTGGCGCCGAAATTCCTTATGTCGAGGAGGTCCTGCTCGCTGCGGGCCACGAGCTCGCCCACCGAGTGGATGCCCTCGCGCTTCAGGCAGTTGTAGGAGCGGACCGTGAGGTTCAGCTCCTCGATCGGCAGGGCCAGGTCCGCGGCGAGCGCGGCGTCCGTCGGGGACGGGCCCATGTCGATGCCCTCGGCCTCGACGTTGAGCTCCCGGGCCAACCCGAACAGCTCGACGAGGGTCTTGCCGGCGGAGGCGACCGCGTCGCGCGGCAGCATCGCCTGCTTGGTCTCCACGTCCAGGATGAGGCGGTCGAAGTCGGTGCGCTGCTCGACTCGGGTGGCCTCGACCTTGTAGGTGACCTTGAGCACGGGCGAGTAGATGGAGTCGATCGGGATCCGGCCGATCTCCTGGCCCGGCTGCTTGTTCTGCGCGGCCGAGACGTAGCCGCGGCCGCGCTCGACCGTCAGCTCCATCTCCAGCTTGGCCTTGTTGTTCAGGGTGGCGATGTGCAGGTCCGGGTTGTGGACCTCGACGCCCGCCGGCGGCGCGATGTCGGCCGCGGTGACCTCGCCCGGGCCCTGCTTGCGCAGGTACATCACCACGGGCTCGTCGTGCTCGGAGGAGACCACCAGCTCCTTGAGGTTCAGGATGATGTCGGTGACATCCTCCTTGACCCCGGGGACGGTGGAGAACTCGTGGAGCACGCCCTCGATCCGGATGCTGGTGACGGCCGCACCGGGGATCGAGGAGAGCAGCGTACGGCGCAGCGAGTTGCCGATCGTGTAGCCGAAGCCCGGCTCCAGCGGCTCGATGGTGAACCGCGACCGGAACTCGTCGACCTGCTCTTCGGTGAGAGTTGGACGCTGAGCGATGAGCATGTTGGTGCCTTCTTCCCGCGGTGCCCGCTATTTGACGACCGCGTACTGGAATGTTCCCCGTCCCACCAGGATGCCACGCGGAGCGCGGCATCCCGGTGGAACGAGGTGTACTGCGTGACGAGCCGCTACTTGGAGTAGAGCTCGACGATCAGCTGCTCCTGGACGGGAGCGTCGATCTGCTGCCGCACGGGCAGCGCGTGCACGAGGATCCGCATCTTCTCGCCGTCGATCCCGAGCCACGCCGGAACCTGGCGCTCGCCGACCTCGGCCTTGGCGACCTGGAACGGCGTCATCTCGAGCGACTTGCCCTTGACGTCGACGATGTCGGCCTCGCTGACCAGGAAGGACGGGATGTTGACCTTCCGGCCGTTGACCCGGATGTGGCCGTGGCGAATGAGCTGGCGGGCCATGTCGCGGGACTTGGCGAAGCCCGCGCGGTAGACCACGTTGTCGAGCCGGCGCTCGAGCAGGCGCAGCAGGTTCTCACCCGTCTTGCCGCCCTGGCGGTTCGCCTCGACGTAGTAGTTGCTGAACTGCCGCTCAAGCACGCCGTAGATGCGCTTGGCCTTCTGCTTCTCGCGCAGCTGCAGCAGGTACTCGGTCTCCTTCGGCCGACCGCGCCCGTGCTCACCCGGCGGGTAGGGACGGATCTCGATCGGGCACTTCGGGCCCTCGCACTTGCTGCCCTTGAGGAACAGCTTCATCTTCTCGCGGCGGCAGAGCTTGCAGTCCGCACCGGTGTAACGAGCCATTTTCTGTGATCTCCCCTACGGCCTCAGACGCGGCGGCGCTTGGGCGGCCGGCAGCCGTTGTGCGGAACGGGCGTGACGTCCTGGATGGAGCCCACCTCCAGGCCGGTGGCCTGGAGCGAGCGGATCGCGGTCTCGCGACCGGAGCCGGGGCCCTTGACGAAGACGTCGACCTTGCGCATGCCGTGCTCCATCGCGCGCCGGGCGGCGGCCTCGGCGGCCTGCTGCGCGGCGAACGGGGTCGACTTGCGCGAGCCCTTGAAGCCCACGTGGCCCGAGGAGGCCCAGGAGATCACGTTGCCGTTGGGGTCGGTGATCGAGACGATCGTGTTGTTGAACGTGCTCTTGATGTGGGCGTGCCCGTGAGCGACGTTCTTCTTCTCCTTGCGGCGCACCTTCTTGGCGCCGACACGGCTCTTAGGAGGCATCTGCTCTCTCTACTCTCGAGGTCATCGATCCGGAGGACCGACTCCGGACTACTTCTTGCCGGCCTTCTTCTTGCCGGCCACGGTCTTCTTCTTGCCCTTGCGGGTGCGCGCGTTGGTCTGCGTGCGCTGGCCGTGGACGGGCAGGCCGCGACGGTGCCGGATGCCCTGGTAGCACCCGATCTCGATCTTGCGGCGGATGTCCGCCTGGATCTCGCGGCGAAGATCGCCCTCGATCTTGTAGTTCTGCTCGATCCAGTCGCGGAGCTTGACCAGCTCGTCGTCGCCGAGCTGGTGCACCCGCAGGTCACCGCTGATGCCGGTGCCCTCCAGGGTCGCCAGGGCCCGGGTCCGGCCGATGCCGAAGATGTAGGTCAGAGCGACCTCGAGGCGCTTTTCGCGCGGGAGGTCGACGCCGAGGAGGCGTGCCATCTTGGGCAGTTCCCTTCATTTCGCGGAGGTATGGACGCACCGCGCCCGCACACACCCTGCCCGGGTGGCGGCCTCGGCCTCCGTCGTCCGAGGGTCTCCCTTCACACAGTGGTGCCGTACGACCCGGTCCCCTGGGGTGTCGGGGGTCCGGGGGTCGCTCCCCGGAGGACACGAGAGTCCGGGGAGGAAGCCTCGGATTCCGACCAGGGGGCGGCGGACCGTACGGCGACCTGTGCGAAGGCTGCGATGCGCTTGCTGTTGTGAGCGTTCCGGCGGGTGCCGGTCAGCCCTGACGCTGCTTGTGGCGCGGGTCGGAGCAGATCACCATGACCCGGCCGTGCCGGCGGATGACGCGGCACTTGTTGCAGATCTTCTTGACGCTCGGCTTGACCTTCACTGGGTCTCCTAGAGATAAGGGTCACCCCCGCGCCGCCACGCACGGGGAAGGCAACCCCAGTGGGATTACTTGTAGCGGTAGACGATCCGACCGCGCGTGAGGTCGTAGGGGCTCAGCTCCACAACGACGCGGTCGTCCGGCAGGATCCGGATGTAGTGCATCCGCATCTTGCCGCTGATGTGGGCGAGCACCTTGTGCCCGTTGTCGAGCTCCACCCGGAACATGGCGTTCGGGAGGGACTCGATGACGGTGCCCTCGATCTCGATGGCCCCTTCTTTCTTGGGCATGTCCTCCGCGCTTCGCTGATCGGCTCATTGGACCCGGCCCGTCGACCCTGCTAGGGGCACGGCCGCGCCCGAGCCACGACGCGGACGCATCGAGAACAAGGGGAACAGGCGGCCGAGAACGGACCGGCACAGCAGTCTACGTCACCGAACCGCCCAATGCGAAATCAACGCATGATATGGGTCCGGAGACTGCTTCCGAGTCAAGCATACCCCGCTCGCGCGTTGTACCTTTCAGGAGAGATACGTCGGAGGAGGGTCAGCATGCCGAGCTATGACTTCGCGCTGATCCTGAGCCGTCCCCTGTACGAGGACGAGCTGGACCCGCTGTTCGACCGGACGCACGGGGCCGTCACCGTGTCCATCATCAGCGAGCCGCAGCACGCCGACCGCCCGGGCAACGCCTCCTGCGCCTGGCAGGGCGCGACCCTCGCCGCCGCGATCATGGAGGTGGTCGAGCACGTCGAGGCCAGCGCCGAGGGCCTGCACGTGCTGCAGGTGGAGGCCGACCCGCTGCTGACGATCCGCGACATCGCCGACCGCGTCGGCAGGTCCGCGGACTCGGTCCGGCACGCGATCACCGGCGCCCGCGGCGCCACCGGGTTCCCCGCGTCCGAGATCTCCACGGCGGGCCACCGGCTGTGGCGCTGGTCGAAGGTCGCCGCCTGGTACGGCGTCGACGACCCGCAGCTCGTCGAGGCCAAGCCGACCGTGCAGGCGATCAACGGCTGGCTGGCCCTGCGCGACGTCGTCCCCGACGTGGCGCCCGCCCCGGAGGACGTCACCTCGGCCCTCTCCCTGGTCATCCCGCACGTCGCCTGACCCGGGACGGCACGAACGGCACTCCCGGGGCGTTGCCCACAGGGCGGGCCGCGGCGCGGCGGCGCCGGTTCGACAGGGAGGCGCGGGGACGCGAAGATCGTCAGCGGCCCGGGGCCGGGGGCGCCCCGGACGCGGGGCCGTGATGTGCTGGGACGTGCTCCGGCGAGGGGAGGATCAATGGCGATCATCGCGCAGCTGAGCGACATCCACCTGGCCGCCGGACGTGACGGCGAGGTGGACGACGGGTCGGGCCCGGTGCGGGCCCTGCGCGCGGCGGTGTCGAGCCTGCTGGCGCTGCCGGCGCGGCCCGACGCGGTGGTGCTGACCGGCGACCTCGCCGACGGGGGCCTGCCCGAGGAGTACGCCCGGCTGCACGCGCTGCTGTCGCCGCTGCCGATGGCGGTGTACCCGATGCCCGGCAACCATGACGACCGCGACGCGCTGCGCACCGCGTTCGCGGACCATCCGGCGGTGGTCGCCACCGGGATCTCGCCGCAGGCGCCCGTCCAGTACGCGGTGGACGTGGCGGGCGTGCGGCTCGTGTGCTGCGACACGACGGTGGACGGGCATCCGCACGGGCACATGAGCGAGGAGCGGCTCGCCTGGCTGGACAAGACGCTCGCGGCCGCGCCGGAGGCGCCGACGGTCGTCGCGACGCACCATCCGCCGTTCCCGATCGGGATCAGGTTCATCGACGACATGCGGTTCGTGGACCCGGCGGGGTTCGGGCAGGTGATCGCCCGGCATCCGCAGGTGGTGCGGATCATCTCGGGGCACGTGCACCGCGGGTCGGTGGGGTCGCTGGCGGGGACGGTCAGCACGACGTGCCCGAGCACCTACCGGCAGCTGTTCCTGGACCTGACGCACCCGGGGCGGGCCGCGGTGACCGGGGAGCCCGCGGGGTTCGCGGTGCATCTGGTGTCCGGGGAGGGCGCGGCGACGACGCACTTCGTCCCGACGGGGAACTACCGCCCGCTGATGGACGTGGAGTAGCCGCCCGCAGGGCTCAGGGGCGGCGCTTCGGGCCGAAGACCGTGCCCATCAGCAGCACGGCGCCCCACGGCCCCGCCACCCAGATCCACCACGGGTAGACGACGTTGCCGGTGACCGCGAGCGCCAGCCACACCACGAAGTTGATCGCGCTGACGGTCGCCCAGGTCGCCCAGACGGCGCGGCCGCCCTGCCGGTACAGGTCGCCGCCCGAGCGCTTGACGGCCGGGCTCGCGGTGCTGTTGGGGCGCGACGCCGGGATCGGGTGCTGGAACAGGTCCTCCTCCGGCAGGTCGGAGGTGATCTCCTGGAGGTCGCCGAAGGTCTTGGCCGCGTACGTGGACTCCAGACGCTCCTGCATCTCGTCCATCGTGATGCGGCCCTCGGCGCAGTGCTCCCGCAGGCTCGCCGCCACCCGGTCGCGGTCGGCGTCCGAGGCCCGGATGTCAGGGTTCGGCGCCATCGATGCCCTCCCGCTCTTCACGACACGGCCCGTCTACAGCTCAGCCTACTTCCAGCTTGGCGAACCCCTCCCGGCCTTCGTCAAGTGCCGTGAGGACGCGCGGGCCGTCAGGGGTGACGGCGAAGGTGTGCTCGAAGTGCGCGGACGACCGGCCGTCGGTGGTGATCACGGTCCAGCCGTCCTCGAGCTCCAGGGTCTCCTTGGTGCCGAGGTTGACCATCGGCTCGACCGCGAAGCACATCCCGACCTCCAGCTCCGGGCCGTGCCCGGGCGCGCCGTGGTTCGGGATCAGCGGGTCCATGTGCATCTCGGTGCCGATGCCGTGCCCGCCGTAGCCCTCGACGATGCCGTAGGGGCCCTGAGAGCGGATGTAAGACTCGATCGCGTGCGACATGTCCGTGAGGCGCGCCCCGGCCTTCCCGGCCGCCAGGCCGTGCCACAGGGACGTCTCGGTGACCTCCAGCAGCCGCCGCAGCCCGTCGGCGACCTCGCCCACCGGGACGGTGATCGCCGCGTCGCCGTGCCAGCCGTCCACGATCGCGCCGCAGTCGAGGGAGATGACGTCGCCGTCCCGCAGGATCTTGTCCGGCCGCGGGATGCCGTGCACGATCTCCTCGTTGATCGACGCGCAGATCGTCCCGGTGAAGCCGTGGTAGCCGAGGAACGACGGCACGCCGCCGTGGTCGCGGATGTGCTCCTCGGCGATCACGTCGAGGTCCTTGGTGCTGATCCCCGCCTTGACCGCCCCGCGCAGCACCTCGAGGGTGCGGCCGACGAGCAGCCCCGCCGCGCGCATCGCCTCGATCTGCTCGGGCGTCTTCATCTGGATGGCGGGCCTGCGCCGTTTGAACATCTCTCCCCCTCAAAGACGTCGCCGGGACCGCCTCGGGCGGTCCCGGCGTCGAATCGCTCGTCCCGCCTCACGCGGTGCCGGCGAACGGGCGCGGGCCGCCTGCGCGGCCCGCGGCCTTGCCTCAGTTCTCCAGTGGCCGCAGCGCGGTGAGAGCGCGCTTGGTGACCTCCTCGACCGGGCCGGTCGCGTCGATGCCGACCAGGATGCTCTCGTCCGCGTAGAACTGCACCAGCGGCGCGGTGTCGTGCCGGTACACCTCCAGCCGGTGCATGACGACCTCTTCCTTGTCGTCGTCGCGCTGGAAGAGCCGGCCGCCGCAGTCGTCGCAGATGTCGTCCTGCTTGTCGTCGAAGTCGACGTGCCAGATCCGGCCGCACTTGTCGCAGGTGCGCCGGCCCGACAGCCGCCGGACGACCTCGTCCTCGTCGACGACCAGTTCCAGGACGATGTCCAGGCGGGTGTCCCACTCGGCGAGGATCTTCTTCAGCGTCTCCGCCTGCGGGACGTTGCGCGGGAACCCGTCGAGCAGGAACCCGTCGCGCGCGTCGTCCTCGCCGAGCCGGTCGCGGACCATCGCGATGGTCACCTCGTCGGGGACGAGGTCGCCGCGGTCCATGTACTCCTTGGCCTGCCGGCCGAGCTCGGTGCCGCCGCTCACGTTGGCGCGGAAGATGTCACCTGTCGAGATCTTCGGGATGGACAGATGAGATGCGATGAACTGGGCCTGCGTCCCCTTGCCCGCTCCCGGGGGGCCCACCAGCACGATACGCACTACCGGAGGAAGCCCTCGTAGTTGCGCTGCTGTAGCTGACTCTCGATCTGCTTCACGGTATCCAGTCCGACGCCGACGACGATGAGGATGCTCGTGCCGCCGAAGGGGAAGTTCTGGGTCGCGTTCAGGAGTGCGAACGCCACCATGGGGATCAGGGCGACGAGCCCCAGGTAAAGCGCACCGGGTGTGGTGATCCGGGTCAGCACGTAGTCGAGGTACTCGGCGGTCGGCCGGCCAGGACGGATACCTGGGATGAATCCACCATACTTCTTCATGTTGTCGGCCACTTCAGTGGGGTTGAAGGTGATCGCCACATAGAAGTACGTGAAGAAGATGATGAAGACGAAGAAGATCCCCATGTGCCAGGGGTTGTCCTGCTGCAGGTAGGGCTGGACCTTCTGCAGCCACTTCGTGTTCGGCCACAGCTGCGTCGCGAGCACCGGCAGGTACAGCAGCGATGAGGCGAAGATCACCGGGATGATGCCCGCCTGGTTGACCTTCAGCGGGATGTAGGTGGACGTGCCGCCGTACATCCGCCGGCCCACCATCCGCTTGGCGTACTGCACCGGGATCCGGCGCTGCGCCTGCTCGACGAAGACCACGCCCGCCATGATCGCCAGGCCGACGATGATCACCAGCGCGAAGACGAACCCGTTCTTGGCCTTGTAGATGCTCCAGAACTGGGACGGGAAGACCGCCACCACCTGCGTGAAGATCAGGATCGACATGCCGTTGCCGACGCCGCGGTCGGTCATCAGCTCGCCCAGCCACATGATCACCGAGGTGCCCGCCACCATGCAGATCACCATGGTGATGATCGGGAACACGCCGGTGTCGTAGAGGATGTTGTCGCTGCCCGACTGCCCCTGGAACAGCTGCCCGGTGCTCGCCATCGCCACGATGCCGGTCGCCTGCAGGATGCCCAGCCCGATCGTCAGGTACCGGGTGTACTGCGTGATCTTCGTGGTGCCGGCCTGGCCCTCCTTCTTGAGGGCCTCCAGCCGCGGGATCACCACCGTCAGCAGCTGCAGGATGATGCTCGCCGTGATGTACGGCATGATGCCCAGCGCGAACACCGACAGCTTCAGCAGCGCGCCGCCGCTGAACAGGTCGACGAGCCCGTAGAGCTGGTTGCTCTTCTTCGCCGCGTCCGCGGTCGACTTCAGCACGCTCACGTTGACGTTGGGCGTCGGAAGGGTCGCCCCGATCCGGAACACCAGGATCATGAACAACGTGAACAACAGCTTCTTACGCAGGTCGGGCGTACGGAAAGCCCGAGTGAACGCGGTCAGCACCATTCCTCCTGCGCGACTGGCGAGATCATGGCCGCCGAGGGGCCGGTTACAGGTCCATGAGGTCCGGCGGGGACGAAGATCGTGGGGAATCTCACGCGCGTCGCTCCCGCCGGTGTGACTCTAACAGCAGATGAGACCGGGGCCGCCCCGCCCGCCCCGCGGGCCCCACGGCCCGCGGCGCAAGGCGAAGACGGCCCCGGCATCGAAGGTGTCGCCCTACAGCTCGTCGGCGGTCCCGCCGGCGGCGGCGATCTTCTCCTTGGCGGCGCCGGAGAAGGCGTGCGCCTTCACCTGGACCGCCACGGAGATCTCGCCGGTGCCGAGGATCTTCACCGGCCGGCCGCGGCGCACCGCGCCCTTGGCCGCCAGGTCCTCGGCGGTCACCTCGCCGCCCTCGGGGTAGAGCGCGGCGAGCTTGTCCAGGTTCACCACCTGGAATTCGACCCGGTTCGGGTTCTTGAAGCCCTTCAGCTTCGGCACCCGGCGGATCAGCGGCATCTGCCCGCCCTCGAACCCGACCGGTACCGTGCTGCGGGCCTTGGTGCCCTTGGTACCGCGGCCCGCCGTCTTGCCCTTGGACGCCTCGCCGCGACCCTTGCGGATCTTGGCCTTGTTGGCGCCGGGGGCCGGACGCAGGTCGTGGATCTTGAGCGGCGTGCCGTCCTTCTCCAGATCGGCGGCCATGTCAGTCGACCTCCTCGACGGTGACCAGGTGGGCCACCGTCCGGATCATGCCGAGCACCTCGGGGCGGTCCTCGCGGACGACGCTCTGCCCGATCTTCTTCAGGCCGAGGGTGCGCAGCGTGTCACGCTGGTTCTGCTTCTCACTGATCACGGACTTGGTCTGCGTGATCTTCAGGTTGCTCATGAGGTCGCGGCCTCCGCCCTCGGCTCGCTGCCCGCCGCGCGGGCCCGCAGCATGGCCGCCGGGGCGACGTCCTCGATCGGCAGGCCGCGCTTGGCCGCGATCTCCTCCGGACGCTTCAGCGCCTTCAGCCCCGCGATCGTGGCGTGCACGATGTTGATGGCGTTGTCGCTGCCCAGCGACTTGCTCAGCACGTCGTGGATGCCCGCGCACTCCAGGACCGCGCGCACCGGGCCACCGGCGATGACGCCGGTACCGGGGGCGGCCGGGCGCAGCAGGACCTCGCCCGCCGCGTCCCGCTCCTGGACCAGGTGCGGGATGGTGCCCTGGATCCGCGGCACCTTGAAGAAGTGCTTCTTGGCCTCCTCGACGCCCTTGGCGATCGCCGCGGGCACCTCCTTGGCCTTGCCGTAGCCGACGCCGACGGTGCCGTTGCCGTCACCGACGATCACCAGGGCGGTGAAGCTGAACCGGCGACCGCCCTTGACGACCTTGGCGACACGGTTGATCGCCACGACCTTCTCGATGTACGACTGGCCCTTGTCGGCGCCACCGCGGCGGTCGTCGCGGCGGCCGTCGCGACGGTCGCCACCCTGACCGCCACCACGCCTCTGCGCTGCCATCAGTGGTTCCTCTCGTTTGCCTCGTTCAGGGCCATCAGAGCTCCAGGCCCCCCTCGCGCGCACCGTCCGCGACAGCGGCGATGCGGCCGTGGTACTTGTTGCCGCCGCGGTCGAACACGACCGCGGAGACCCCGGCCTCCTTGGCCCGCCGGGCGACGAGCTCGCCGACCTTGCGGGACTTGGCCGTCTTGTCGCCGGAGTCGGCGCGCAGGTCCGCCTCCATCGTCGAGGCGTAGGCCAGCGTGTGGCCCTTGCTGTCGTCGATGACCTGGACGAACACGTGCCTGGTGGAGCGGGTCACGACCAGGCGAGGCCGCGCGGCGCTGCCCACGACCTTCTTGCGGACCCGCAGGTGCCGGCGCTTGCGGGACTTGGCCCGCGCCGACGTGGCCTTGGCGGCCAGGGCCTTGGTGCCTGCCATGACTACTTACCAGCCTTTCCGACCTTGCGGCGGATCTGCTCACCCTCGTACCGCACGCCCTTGCCCTTGTACGGGTCGGGCTTGCGCAGCTTGCGGATGTTCGCGGCGATCTCGCCGACCTTCTGCTTGTCGATGCCCTCGACCGTCAGCTGGGTCGGCCGCTCGACGGTGAAGGTGATGCCCTCCGGGGGCTCGACCGTGATCGGGTGGCTGTACCCGAGCGAGAACTCGAGGTTCTTGCCCTTGGCCACCACACGGTAGCCGACGCCCTGGATGACCAGGGTCTTCTTGTAGCCCTCGGTGACACCGACGACCATGTTGTTGATCAGCGAGCGGGTGAGCCCGTGCAGGGCGCGCACCGTGTTGATGTCGTTCGGCCGGGTCACGGTGACCTGGCCGTCCTCCATCGACACCTCGATCGGCTCGGCGACCGTGTGCGACAGCGTGCCCTTCGGCCCCTTGACGGTGACCTCCCGGCCGTCGAGGTTCACCTCGACGCCGCTGGGCACGGTGATGGGGAGACGTCCGATTCGCGACATTGTTAGAGCCCTCCCCTCACCAGACGTAGGCGAGGACTTCGCCGCCCACGCCGCGCTTGCCCGCCTGCCGGTCGGTCATCAGGCCGGCGGACGTCGAGATGATCGCGACGCCCAGCCCGCCCAGCACCTTCGGCAGGTTGTCCTTCTTCGCGTACACGCGCAGACCCGGCTTCGAGACGCGCTTGATGCCGGCGATCGAACGCTCGCGGGTCGGTCCGAACTTCAGCTCGATCGTGAGCTTCTTGCCGACCTCGGCGTCCTCCACAGCCCAGCCCGAGATGTAGCCCTCCTGCTGGAGGATCTCGGCGATGTGCGCCTTGATCTTCGAGTACGGCATCGCCACCGAGTCGTGGTACGCCGAATTCGCGTTCCGCAGACGCGTCAGCATGTCTGCGATCGGGTCGGTCATCGTCATGGCCTGCTGGCCCTCCCTCGCCACGGTTTCCTCGGGGTGATGTCGTCCCGTGGACCTTTGGCGTGGTCGTGGGCACCCGTGCGGGTGCCCGGTGGTTGATACACGCCGGCGGGCTCCCCCCGTCGCCGGGGGGAGGCTCCTACCAGCTGGACTTGGTGATGCCCGGCAGCTCGCCGCGGTGGGCCATCTCCCGGAAGCACACGCGGCACAGGCCGAACTTCCGGTAGACCGAACGCGGACGCCCGCAGCGCGAGCAACGAGTGTACGCGCGCACGCCGAACTTCGGCTTCCGCGCCGCCTTGGCGATCAGCGACTTCTTCGCCATCTGCTCAGTTCTCCTTGAAGGGGAAGCCCAGGAGCTTGAGCAGCGCCCGGCCCTCGTCGTCGGTCTTCGCGGTCGTCACGACCGTGATGTCCATGCCCCGCGTCCGGTCGATCTTGTCCGGGTCGACCTCGTGGAACATGACCTGCTCGGTCAGCCCGAAGGTGTAGTTGCCGTTGCCGTCGAACTGCTTCGGCGACAGGCCGCGGAAGTCGCGGATACGGGGCAGCGCGGTGGCGAGCAGCCGGTCGAGGAACTCCCACATCCGGTCGCCGCGCAGCGTGGCGTGCGCGCCGATCGGCATGCCCTCGCGCAGCTTGAACTGCGCGATGGACTTGCGGGCCCGGTTCACGGCCGGCTTCTGCCCGGTGATCTGGGAGAGGTCGCGGATCGCGCCCTCGATCAGCTTGGCGTCCTTCGCCGCGTCGCCGACGCCCATGTTGACCACGATCTTGGTCAGCCCGGGGATCTGCATGACGTTGGCGTAGCCGAACTGCTCCTGCATCTGCTTCGCGATCTCCTCGCGGTAGCGGAGCTTGAGCCTCGGCTGCGGGACGGGACGCTCGGTGACGGTCTCGGTCATCGGTCTCAGATCTCCTTACCGCTGCGGCGCGAGATCCGAACCTTCGTGCCGTCCTCGTCGATGCGGTAACCGACCCGGACCGGCTTGCCGTCCTCGGCGAGCGCGACGTTGCTGACGTGCAGCGGCGCCTCGACCGTCACCCGGCCGCTCTCCTTGCCGGCGCGCTGCTGGTCGGCCTTGATGTTCTTGGTGATGAGGTTGACGCCCTCGACGACCACGCGGTCCTCGCGCGGGAGGACGCGCAGGACCTTGCCCGTGGCGCCCTTGTCCTTGCCGGCGATGACGACGACCTCGTCGCCCTTGCGGATCTTCATCACAGCACCTCCGGCGCGAGCGAGATGATGCGCATGAACTTCTTCTCGCGCAGTTCGCGGCCCACCGGGCCGAAGATGCGGGTGCCGCGCGGGTCCCCGCCGTCCTTGATCAGCACGGCGGCGTTCTCGTCGAAGCGGATGTAGGAGCCGTCCGGGCGCCGGCGCTCCTTGCGGGTGCGCACGACGACCGCCTTGACGACGTCACCCTTCTTCACGCCCGCGCCGGGAAGGGCGTCCTTCACCGTCGCGACGATGATGTCGCCGACTCCCGCGTAGCGCCGACCCGAGCCGCCGAGAACGCGGATGCAAAGGATCTCCTTCGCACCCGTGTTGTCGGCGACCTTGAGTCGCGACTCCTGCTGGATCACGTCAACTCCTGTTCGTCACACCGGTTCTCTCTCGGACCTCGTCCGAGGAGCCTGGTGGAACCATCGGTGTTCAATGCGGGACTCGCGTCCCGCGAGAGCCTTGCGGCTCCTACTTGGCCTTCTCCAGGATCTCCACCACGCGCCAGCGCTTGCTCGCCGACAGCGGGCGGGTCTCCATGAGACGGACGCGGTCGCCGACGCCACACTCGTTGGCCTCGTCGTGCGCCTTGTAGTTCTTCGTGCGGCGGATGACCTTGTGGTACTTGGCGTGCTTCACGCGGTCCTCGACGGACACGACCACGGTCTTGTCCATCTTGTCGCTGACCACGAGGCCCTCCAGGACCTTGCGGCTGCTCCGCGCCTGCGTCTGCTCGGTCATTCGGTGCCCTCCACGGCGTCCTGGTCGCCCGTGACGATGCCGAGCTCGCGCTCCTGCATCACGGTGTAGATGCGGGCGATCTCGCGCTTGACGGTGCGCAGCCGCCCGTGGCTCTCAAGCTGGCCGGTCGCGGCCTGGAAGCGGAGGTTGAACAGCTCCTCCTTGGCCTCCTTGAGCTTGGTGACCAGGACGTCCTGGGGCTCGGTCCGCAGGTCGTCGGCGGTAAGACCCTTGGCCATCAGGACTCACCCACCTCTCGCTTAACGATCTTGCACTTCATCGGAAGCTTGTGGATCGCGCGGGTCAGCGCCTCGCGGGCGACCTGCTCGTTCGGGTAGGAGATCTCGAACAGCACGCGGCCCGGCTTGATGTTGGCCACCCACCACTCCACGGAGCCCTTACCGGAGCCCATCCGGGTCTCCGCCGGCTTCTTGGTCAGCGGACGGTCCGGGAAGATGTTGATCCAGACCTTGCCGCCACGCTTGATGTGGCGGGTCATCGCGATACGCGCGGCCTCGATCTGCCGGTTCGTCACGTAGGCGGCCTCGACCGCCTGGATGCCGTACTCGCCGAACGTCACCTTGGTGCCGCCCTTGGCCATGCCGCGGCGCTTCGGGTGGTGCTGCTTGCGGTGCTTGACCTTGCGAGGGATCAGCATGGGTTACTCAGCTCCCCTCACCCTGCGGAGCAGCGTCGGCCGTCTGCGCCGGCTGCTCGGAACTCTGCTGCTGCTTCGGCGCCTCGGCGCCACCGCGGGCCTCGCCGCCGCGGGCGCCACCGCAGATCGGAAGAGCGGCGGGGAGGGAAGGAGGGGGGAGA
>NZ_JAGEPF010000056.1 GCF_017573465.1 Actinomadura violacea | reverse complement strand
CCTCGCCCGCGCCGGCCTGGACCCCGGCGCGACCCGCCGCACCAGCCTCTACGCGTCTGCCAGCGGCACAGACCTTCCCGCGCTGACCGCCGCCTCGATGAACGTGATCAAGGTCCGCCACGACCTCCACGTCTTCCGCTTCCGCGACGCCGAGCACCTGGCCGACTACCTCACCACCGTCCCCAAATACCAACTCGGACACCTCGACGGCGCCGCATTAGCAGCCGCACTCAGGCGCCAATACGGCGACGGACCCACGACCACCACATCCACCATCACCTACGTCCTCGCCCAACGGCGGCCTTCATGACCAGCACATGGACCAAGACCTATACCGACGCTCGAACATGCCAGGGGGCCGCCGCGCACCACCGTTGGCTCACCGAGCAGATGGCCTCCCTCAGCACCCCTCTGCGGCTTCCCCGACTTCGCCGGAGTACGCCCCTCCAACTGTCGTTTGACTATGTCCAAGGCCGCGACGCTCACCCGGGCGACCTCCCCCTCATCGCCGAAGCCATGGGCCACTTCCACCAGGCGGTGCACCACAACACACTGCATCAAGCCAGCCTCGATAAGCCCTTCCGCACCAGCGCCGGCTTCTCCATTCCGGACTTCATCACCCCACGGCGAGAGCGAGTCCGCACCCTCCTCAAGAAAGGCAGCGTTCCCGCGCCCGCCCTGACAGCCGAACAAGCCGTCCAGGCCATCGAATCGGCCGCCGGCGCCCCCGCCGCCATCTACACCGATGCCAACCTCCGCAACCTCATGGTCGCCGGCACCCAGATCACCATGGTCGACTACGACTGCCTCACCCTCGCACCGTTCGGGTACGACCTTGCCAAGCTGGTCGTCAGCCTCGCCATGACCCACGGCCCTCTGCTGCCAGCGACGATCGCCGCCGCCCTCGCGGTCTACAACCACGCCCTCGCCGCTTCACCGACCCCATTGCCTGCCGTCGCATGGCAGAAGTTGATGCAGTGGACGGAAGTTCACCACATCCTCACCAGCCCATACCTCGGACGCCACGGCTACCGCCACGGCTGGCATCGGGGCTCACCGACGCATCAGGCCAATGAGATATGGACCGCGCTGTGACAGTTCCCGGGGAGACCTGGTGCGCCTGACGGTCAGTGGAGAGAATGCCGTCACAGTATGGAAGAAGCGTTGTAAGTGGGTATCTCCGCCTCCTGAGCTCGTGGCCTATGTCGATTCAACAAAGCCCGATTCGAGAAAGTGCATACGTCGCCTGGAAGCGCGTCTGCATCTGGTGTGCTAGTTTCGGGGCTTGACAATGTGGTGCGAGGTGTTCCTCGATGGTGGCCGGTTCGCCACGCTGATTCGCCGCTAATGGGAATGCGGCGACGGGGCGGCCGGTCAGGAGGATTCAAGGAATGGCGAGATTCAATCTCGAACCTGCGGCCTCGGTGATGGGTGCTTCCATGTCGTGGCGGCGTGTCTTTCCGGGACGGGCCGACCAGATCCCGCTGGCGCGGCAGTTCGCCATGTTCCTGTTCGCCGAGACCTCGATCGCCGCGGAGGTGGGCTTCGTGGTGACCGAGCTGGCCACCAACTCGGTGCGGCACACCCGCTCGGGCCAGCACGGTGGCCGGTTCACCGTCGAGCTGGTGCTTGGCGGACTCGCGTACGTCGGTGTCAGCGACCTCGGCGGTGGCGGCTACCCGACGGTGAGGCACGACCCGCTCAACGGGCCGGTCGAGAGTGAGGGCGGGCGGGGCCTGCGGGCGGTTTCCCAGATGGCCGCGATGCTCGGTGTTCACGGAAGCCCGATCGAGGGGCACACCGTCTGGGCGGACCTGATCTGCATCGACAAGCCGTACGAGGACCCGCCGCTGGCCACGTCGGTCGCGTAGGGCGGGACCAGCCTGTCCGTAGCAGGCTGGTCCCAACCTCAGGGTAGGGGCAGGCGCAGGCCCCGTCCGCAGCTTCACCAGGTGCGGGCGGGGCCTTGCCGCGTCTGGGAGCTGTTGTAGCCGGGGCGGCCGGGGGCGCGATCGGGGGAGTAACCGGGGGGTCGTCTATGGGCACCCCCGCCTCCGGATGGTGTTGACGCAGGTCAGCCCGTCTTCGGGCGGGGTGGCGACGCACCCGGATTCCTCCTTCAGAGGAAGAGGTAAGGAGTGTGGCCGCTCGCGGGGAAAGTAATCGTGCTTGCCTCCGAAAGGTTCTAAATATTCAAATCGCGTCACATGCCAAAGCGGCATAAGTGCCGGGCCGTGCTGGTTTCCGGCTGATGCGATGAAGAAGATGTGCCGCGCGGGGCCGCGCCTTCCCTGCATCTCAAAGCAAGGCCGGAACGCGCGAGTTCGATGGCATGGCTCATGAAGGTTCGCGCCGACCTCCCGTAGCGTTCCCTCAGACGCCGGCCCGGTCATTAAATTTTGGTTTACTGAGGTAAGCCTCTCCAGCCGTTCGGGCGACACAATTTGTCGGCGCTCCGTGTTGCATTCGCCGTGACGTCGAGAAATGGTCGTCATGGCGGACGGCGCCGGGCGGGAAATTCCCGCCGCACCGGCCGCCATTCGGGAGGCAGAAACAATGGCGAACACCAACACCACCGCGACCGCTGACACGGCCACCACCGCGACGGCGGACGGCACGGCGGACGGGCGCCCGGCCGGGGCGGCCGGGGCCGTGTGGGACGCGCTGAACGCCGCGCCGGACGGTGTGACGGTGTCGGCGCTGGCCGAGGCGTCCGGCACCAGCCGCGCGACCGTGACCAAAGCGCTGACGGCGCTCGAGGAGGCCGGGCGCGCCGTCCGGGCGCCCGGTGCGGGCACCGGGCGGGGCCGCACGCCGGACGTGTGGGCCCCGGTCGCCGTCACGGCGCCCACGGCCGACACCGGGGCCGATGACGTCACTCCGGCCGCTCCGACGGACGACACGGCCACCGACGCGCCGACGGCGCCGGACGCCGCCACCGGCACGGACACCGGCACGCGGGCGGGTGTCATCTCACCGGACACCCTGGCGACGGCGATGCAGGTCTTGGCGGAGGAGGCAGACCGGCGGGCGGCGGCGGCCGAGTCCCTGCGCAAGGCTCAGGAAGAGGAGGCCGAACGGCGCGCGCGGGTCGACGCCGAACTGCGCAAGGCCGAGCAGCGCGAAACCGCCCGCGTGATCCTCACCGACCTGCTGAGCACGGTCGCCACCACCCTGGCCGCGATCGCGGCGGACGACGACGAGCAGGTCACGCGCGGCATGGAGGACATCGCGCGCTACGCCGGTAGCGTCCGCCGGACCACCCGCACCACCGGCCGCACGGGCACGGGAACGCGGACGCCGCGCGCGACCGTTGACCGGGGCGCGCCGACGCCGCTGCGGCCCCTGGTCGCCCGGCACCTGAACGCGTTCCCCGAGCTGGAATTCACGCCCGGCGAGGTCGCGAAGGTGCTCGACCGGTCGTCCGGCGCCGTGGCCAATGCCCTCGACACCCTCGTCGCGCGCGGCGAGGCGGTCCTGACGTGTGAGCGCCCGCGCCGCTTCCAGGCGGTCACCACGGCCGCCACCGGCACGGACACCGGCGACACGGCGCGCGCGGACGCGTGACGCAGGGGCGGGGCGGACGGGTAGCGGCCCCGTCCGCCCCGTCATGACACGGGGTCTCACGACCCCACCCAACGCGATCAGGCAGTCATGACGAAGGAGACGCTACATGTCCGGTGACGCGACCGGCACGACCTCGCACGACACAGAACACGACCCCTACGACCAGGTGTTCGTCCTACTCGGATGGGCATGGGACGTCGCGCGCGCCGCAAGGGCGGCCGCGCGCTGCCCGGTCACGCACGCGAACGTGTCTCAGATCGGCGCGCTCGGCCCGCTCATCCGCATCGATCCCGACTACGCGCGAACGGTGGATCTGTCCCGTCCGCTGCTGGCCGTCCCGCTGCCCGATGTGGGGACGCCGATCGTGATCGACGGATGGCACCGGATCCACAAGGCCCAACAGACCGGCGTCACCGAACTGCCGCTCATCATCCTGAGCGCCGACGACGAGCGCGCGTGCCGCCTCATGGGCGGCGGCATCAAACGCCGCTGGTAAACCGACAGGACAGCGCACAGCGCGTCACGTGCGCTAAGGGGCCGGGTAGGCGGAACGCCACCCGGCCCCGTGCGCGGTGCGGGCCCCGTGCGCGGTGCGGGCCCCGTGCGCGGTGCGGGCCCCGTGCGCGGTGCGGGCCCCGTGCGCGGTGCGGGCCCCGTGCGCGGTGCGGGCCCCGTGCGCGGTGCGGGCCCCGTGCGCGGTGCGGGCCGAAGAGCAACGGGTAACGGGGCGGGGAACCTGGTGGTTTCCCGCCCCGTGTCCGGGTTTGTTCTCTTCTTGTTCAGCTGGCCGTGTCGGTGAGAGGGATGCGGTGGGGCTCAAGGTCTTCGCGTGCGGACGCGTCGGCGAGGTTGATCCAGAAGACGCCCAGGTCGTTTGGGCCGATGTAGTCGACGAGCTGGAACGTGCCGCCTTCGCGCCACGCCTGGGTGGTGAAGAGTGACGCGTGGAAGGCGTACGCCTTGGCGTTGGCGGCGTCGCGGGCGAGGCGTTCCTCGGCGATGGGGAATGGCACGGGGTGTGGGGTGTGGGGATAGAGGATGAGTGCGGCCCAGGTGAGGCTTCCGGACCAGGCCCGGTAGTCGGGCGTCAGGCCGGCTCGGAAGGGCAGGATGCCGATCTGTCCGAGGTGCAGGTCGAGGGTGACCTCGGCGTCGTCCGGGTTGATCAGGCTGGCCTGGGCCAGCGGTTCGACCAGCCGTGCGACTTCTCGGGCGAGGTTGTCGGGCGCGGTTGGTGTCTTCTTCTGGGTGTTGTGAGGGCGGTCGGTGTGCGCCATGGGTTGGTGTTCCTTTCGGCTGGGCGGTGCGGGGGCGGGGTGCCCCCCGTGTGCCGGTGGTCCGGTCCCGGGCGGAACCGGGGCGTCATTGACCGCCACCTCGTGCGTCAAGGGCAAGGTCGTCGTGTGCTCGCCGCTGTGTTCCCGGTGGGCGAACCTTCTCGGCGCGGCGGCGAGATCGTCAGGGCGACGGCCCTGCTCATGAGAAGGCCGGGTGGAAAGGTGGCGGCTGCCTCGCCCGGACTCGGGCTCTCTCGAGCCGCGTACTTGATCACGTGGGTATTTCAAGGTTGGTGGCCATCCCCAGGGAGGGCTGATCTCAATTGGAAGTGCTTGCCAGGCGGAGGAGGGGGCGGGTGGTGCCGATCCAGTCGGGGCGGTGGTAGGTCTCGACGCCGATGGCTGGGTGGCAGGTGGAGCAGCGGGCGGCGATCATTTGGCCGTGTCCGATGACGAGGCCGACGTGGCCTGGTGTGGTGGTGGAGGTGCCGGGGCCGGAGTTGAAGAAGACGAGGTCGCCGGGTTGGGCGTGGTCGTTGGGGACGTGGACGCCGTAGGGCCATTGGGCGAAGGTGGTGCGTGGGATGGTGAGGCCGGCTGCGGCGTAGGCGGCTTGGACGAGGCTGGAGCAGTCCCAGGCGTTGGGGCCGGCGGCGCCGAAGACGTAGGGCTTGCCGCGTTGCGCCATGGCGAAGGCGATGATCTTCGCGATGGTGGCGTTCGGTGCGGTGATCGCGGCGGCCTCGGCGCACTCGGCGGCCGGGGTCGGCGCGGGTGATGCGCTGGTGGTGGAACCGATCTTGTAGGCCTGGGCGCGGTTGAGGACGTTGTGGACGTAGGTGTTGCTGTGGTTGTAGGCGAACAGGGCGGCGCGCATCTTGGGTGGTGCGCCGTTGTGGCGGAGGTAGCTGGCGGCGGCGGGGATGGCGTCTGCGGGGTCGTAGCGGTTCTTCTTGCCGTCGTGGTTGCCGTCGACGCCGTACGTTTTCCAGGTGCCGGATAGGAACTGCATGGGGCCTGCGGCGCCCGCGCTGTTCTCGCCGGAGTGGATGCCGGCCCCGTGGGAGCGGCCGTGGTCGGACTCGATGGATCCGATGGCGGCGAGGATCTCCCAGGGGATGCGGTAGTCGGCTGCGGCTTTGCGGTAGAGGGCGAGGTAGGTGGCGGGGATTCCGGCGACCGGCGGGCCGTCGACCTGTGACTCGCAGGCATCGGGTTGGGGCGTCGAGCCCGTGACGGCACCGATGAGGACGGCCACCAGGACGACGAGGGCGACCAGGAGCGCGACTATCGGCAACCGGCGTCCTCCGTGCTGTCGGTACGGGCCTCGGATGCGGGCGCTGGTGTGGTCGCCAGTTCGGCCAGGCGGCGGCGGGGGCCGTCCTGTCCGGCCGGAAGCCACACGGGCCCGGCGGGGCTGCTGTCGGGGTCGTTGGCGGGTGTGTGGACGGCGGTGGCGACGGGGACCGGTGGTGTTCCCAGCAGGGCGCGGAGATTGGTTTCGCGGCGGGCGCTGGGGAGCCAGAACAGGACGGGTGTGGTGATGCCGGTTGCCTCGGCGAGGGCGTCGTAGCCGTTGATCTTGGCGGCGACCTTGGCGAGGGTGACGCTGCCGGTGTCGTGTTCGAGGAAGAAGTCGACCGCCGTCGGCTCCTGGTGTGGGGGGCCGGTCTCGGTCCATCGGCCGTAGGCGTCAGGGCGGACGAGGTCGCCCCACAGTTGGGTGCAGCGGCGCTCGGGCCACCACGTGTCGAGGTGGGCGCCGGAAGCGCGGCGGGCGTGGGTGTGGAGTTGGGTGAAGAACTCGTTGACGCCGACCTGGTGGGCCAGGTGGCGGGAGTGGCTGATCTGCAGGGCGGTGGCGCGGCGGTAGCCGAGTTCGGCCAGGGTGGTGTCGCGGTGCGCGGCAAGGCACTGCGCGCCGAGCGGGCCGAGGACCCAGTGGTAGGGCGCGGCTCCGACGGGAACCCAGGGTTGGAAGCGTTCGAGGGCCTTAAGACGGAACAGTTGCAGGAGGCGGTCGCGAGCCTTGCCGGGTGTGGTGAAGAAGATCGCCGCTATCTGGTGCGTGGTCAGGACGCGGTGTTCCCAGACGATATTCAGGATGGCGCGGTCGCGGTCGGTGAGGCGGCTGCGCAGCTCGAGGAACAAGTCGGGTGCGGCGCGTCGGGGTGTGGCGGGTGCTCGGCGGTGGCGGATGACCTGCTTCACTGCGGCTGGTCCTCCTGGGTGCTGAGGTGTTGGGCGCGCGGGTCGAGCGCCTCCGCCGTTGCGGTGGCGGGCTTGGTGGCGAGGGTGCGTGGTGTGAAGCGTTGGCGTGATGCGGCGCGGATGTGGTCGGCGCGGCCGGGGATCGGGTCGCGGAGTGGGCGGGTGCGGAAGGTGAAGGCCCCGGTGGGTTGGCCGGCGGTGACCAGGCGTGCGGCGGCTTGGTAGGCGCCGAGGTGGGCGAGGTCGTGTGCGGACAGGACGGGGCCGGCGTGGCGAGCGAGGTCGGTGGCGTCTTCGGGTGAGGCGGCGAAGTAGATCTTGTTGCGGGCGTCGGCGGAGACGGCGTCGCGCAGGTCCTTGGGCAACTGCGAGAGGTGTTGGTGGGCCAGGACGAGGGAGAGCCGGTAGCCGCGGGCTTCGGCGAGGATGTCGGAGACCGAGCCGGGCAGGTTGAGAAAGTTGTGGCACTCGTCGATATAGGCGGCCGAGTCCGGGCGTTCGTTCTCGGGTAGATCGGCGCGGCGGGTGATCCCTTGCCAGGTGTGCGCGAGCAGGAGGGATCCCAGGAGGCGGGCGGCGTCCTCGCCGAGGACGCCTTTGGGTAGGCGGGCCAGGACCAGGCCGCCGTGGTCGAGATGGCGGGCCAGGTCGACGGTGGAACCGGTGGCCGAGAGGGCTTGGTGGACGAACGGGCGGAGCAGGACGGCGCGGAGCTTGTTCATCACCGGACCGATCGCGGCCGCGCGGCCCGCGGGTGACAACTCGTCGTAGCCGGCCCAGAACCCTTGCAACAGGTCGTCTTTCAGATGGCTGACGACGCGGGCGCGGAAGGCGGTGTCGGTGAGCAGTTGCGGGATTTGGGCGAGGGTGGCGCGGGGGCCGTGGGCGTGCATGAGGCTCAGGCAGGCCGAGCGGAGCAGGTCGTCCAGGCGTGGGCCCCAGGAGGAGCGGAAGCAGCGGTGGAAGATGGAGACGACCGAGTCGACGGCGAACGCCGGGTCGGGGCCGGACAGGATGCCGACCGAGGGCGGTGGCGCCGGGTCGGAGGGGTCGAACACGACCGTCCGGCCTGCCATGCGGGCGGGCAGCCGGTCGAGGACGTCGGCGATGAGGTCGCCTTTGGGGTCGATGACCAGGGCGCCGCGGCCGTCGTGGGCGTCGGCCAGCACCAGGGAGGCGAGCAGGGTTGATTTGCCGACGCCGGTCTGGCCCAGGACGTGCAGGTGCTGGCGCCCGCCGACGACCGGGACCGCGACCGGGCGCCGGTGACCGGCGTCGGCGTCACCCAGCAGCCGTACGGGGCCGTTGACGGCGTCTGGACCGGCGGGGACGTCGGGTGATGGTGGCACCGGTCGGGCGCCCGCGCGGGTGATGGCGGGCGCGTCGGCGTCCAGGGGCAGGTGCGCGAGCGCGGCCAACTCCGCGGCGCCGAGCAGGTAGCCGCGTCCGAGTTGCCGATCGTCCAAGGCTGCAGCGGGGTGGTGGAGTCTGCGGCGGCGGAGGTGCTGGTGGCCGGAGGCGTAGAGCGCGGCGATTGAGGCGATGGCGTGAGCGCGTCCGCGCCGCCATTTTCTCGCGTGTTCGGTGTTGGACGATCCCACGGCGTACCGGATGTCGACTTCGAAGCGCGGTTGCGTCGCCTTGGCCAGGATCGCGCGGACCTGCTCGGCGCGCTCGGGGTGCGCACTGGCCTGGACGGTGCCAGATTGCGGGCCGCCGGTGCGGAGGCCGGGCGTGAGTAGGTCGAAGAAGAACCCCCGTGACGAGGCCGGGTTCCCGCCCTTGAGTTGCGAGGCGACGCGGTGAGCACGGGCGAGACGACGGCCGGTGACCGGGCGGGCAAGGATCTGGACGGCGGCGTACTGGTCTGCACAGAGCCCCGACATCGCGCCGAGGAGAGAGCGGATCGGGTCGGTGTGGTGGTCGGTCTTGAGCGGGTGTGAGTCCACTCGAGACAGCGCGAGACGGCCCCCGGCTGTTGCCGTGTCCAAGGGGATGGGAGGTGCGGCCGGTTGGGTTGTGGTGGTGGCGCCCGGCCAGGCGGCTCGGATCGTCTCCTCGACCATGCCGGGCGGTACCGTCCCGGGCACCCAGATCTGGAAGTGGACTCCGGAGGCGTCGGCGACGTATTCGAACGCAAGGTGCGGCTGGCCGAAGAGCCAACGCTTCCACGCGGGGGCGAGCAGGCCCGCCTGGTGGGCCCACCAGGCGGGCGCGCTGGCCGGGTCGACCTGCGGCGGCACCGACACCGTGATCACGCGCGCGTCGTGGCCGAACCGCCGGTTCTGCCAGTGCCGTACCAGCGCGGACACCGCCCGGTAGGCGACGGTGGCCGCTCCTGCGGTGACAGCGGTGGTCGGGCCGTAGTGTGCGACGAGCGCGGGGATCTGTCCGGCCTGGTCGAAGATGTGGGTCCAGTGTGGGACGTCGTTGAGTTCGGTCACAGCGGGTCGCCCTCTCCGTCGTGGTGGTCGAGCAGCTCGGCGGGGTTCGTTGTGATGACCTGGTGTTCTTCGGGTGAGGAGATGGCGGCGAAGGCTGCCCGATCGCCGGCATTTCCGCCGCACAAGAGGCCCTCGCCCCTTTCCGCGGACAGCAGATATGCGCGTTCGCCTTCGGAGAGGCCGAACGCGTCGCCGACGGCGGTGATGGCTTGGGGTGCTTGGCGGAGCAGGATCTGGGTCGCGGAGTTGGCGACGACGGCGCGGCCGAGGTCGGAGGCGAGTAGGTCGGCGGCGTCTTGGGTGACGACGGTGAGCCCGGCCCAGTGCTTGCGGGCGGACTTGGCGAGGCGGTAGAGGAAGCGGGCGCCTTCGGCTTGGTTCATCAGCATCCACGCCTCGTCGACGATGACGAGACGGGGGCGGCGGTCGGTGGGGTTGGCGACCTTGCGCCAGATCGCGTCCAGCGCCAGCAGTACCCCGACGGACTTGACCTCTTCGGGCAGGTCGCGCAGTGAGAATACGACCAGGTGCCCGTCGGGCCGGGTCGTGGTGGCTTGCGCGAACAGTTCCTTGTAGGACCCGGCGGCGTAGGGGGCGAGGTGGTCGGCGATCTCCACGCCGTCGGGGTGGGAGCTGATGGCGAGTTGTTCGACCAGGTCGGCCAGTAGCGGTGCGGGGCGTGTCCAGGTGGCGGGGTCGATGTTGATGCCTTTGGCGGCGTAGGCGGCCAAGATGGCGCGGTCGAGGACGGGTCGGGCGGACGGTTTCAGGGGTTCGCCGAGCATGGCGGCGACGAGGGTCTGGGTGAACAGGGCGCGGCGGATCAGGGTGTCGTCGCCCTGGCCTGTGGGCAGGTCGAACGGGTTGAACGCGACTCCCTTGGCGCCGAGCGCGAGGTGGGTGCCGCCGGTGGTCTCGGCCAAGGCCCGGTACTCGTCTTCGGGGTCGATCACCGACACCTCGACCCCGTGATACAGCAGGCGGAGGGCTTCGAGTTTGGTGAAGTAGCTTTTTCCCGCGCCTGAGCGGGCTAGGACGACGGAGTTGTGGTTGTCCTGGGCGAACCGGTCCCAGACGACCACTCCGGAGCTGGCGACGTTCACCCCGTAGAGCACGCCGGTGGATCCGGCGGGGGCGTTCAGGTCGGGTGAGGCGAACGGGAACGAGGCGGCCAACGCCTGGGTGTCGAAGGTCCGGCGCTGCCGGATCGCATCGACGCCGAGCGGCAGCGTGGTCGTCCATCCCTGCAAGGCGCGGAACGTGGTGGGCTGGGCATCGAGCAGCAGCGACCCGGCCAGGCCCCGCACCTGCTGAACCTCGGTGTCCAGTTCTTCGGCGTCGAGGGCGTGGACGGTGAGGTAGAGGCCGACTCGGAAGAGGCGGCCGTGCCCTCTGGCGAGTGAGGCGGCCAGCTCGGCGGCGTCGTCGGCGGCGGCCTCGACGTTGAAGTCGGCCAACCGGCCGGCCTCGGCGTTGGCGCGGGCGCTGGACTCCAGCCGCGCCAATTGTCGACGCAGGCGTTGCGCGGCCACTATCGGCGGGATCGGCTCGATGTGCAGGGCGACGTCGAGGCGGCCGGGGTAGGTGAGCAGCGGCTCCAGCCAGCCTGCACCGACCTCGCGCGGATATCCGGCGATCGCGAACGACGCGCAACAGCCCTCGGGCAGTTCCAAGGACGAGGCGTTGATGCGCAGCGCGGACGGCGCGAGCAGGTTACCCAGATCGGTGGTGGCTTCCTGGGCGTCGCCGCCTTGGGCGGAAGTCGGCGCGGCGCCGGCCATCAGCGAGAAGACCGCGCGAAGTGGTGAACGATGCGTTGTGGTCATCGGATCTCCACTTGGACGTTCTTGTGGCCGCCCGCGCGGACGATCGCGGTGAGGACCTTGGCGAAGTTGTCGCGGTCGAGACTGCTCAGCGCGGAGGTGGGGAACCGGCGGCCGGTCGCCAGGGCGATGGCGATGTCCAGGACGGCGGCCTCCCCGGACGAGCACGCCAGCCGTCCCGAATCGAAGGCGGTGGCGGCGGCGGTCCACCTCACCCACGCCAAGGCGGGCTCGACGCTGTCCAACGGAACGGGCCCGGTGTGGATGAAGCGTTCGAGGAAGTCGTCGCGGGTGAGCCAGGAGCGGTGTGCGATCAGCAGCTCGACCGCGGCGATTTCGCCGCAGAATCCTTGGGCGCCCATGCGGAGCCCGGCGACCAGGTCGGTCGGGTCGGTCGAATTGTGCTGGGGGCGGCGGTGGAATCGCGTCATGGCTGGGGCTCCTCGGTCGTGTCGTGGACGGTGATGGGCTGGTTGAGGTCGGCGGACGGGACGGGGCGTGTGTCGTTGGGCGAAAGCGCTTCGGAAAGCACGCGGACGCATTCGTCTGCGTCCAGGGCCTGGGCGCTGAGCCCGAAGCCGGTCAGGGTGCGGACGGTGTCGATGGCGCGGCGTGCGACGATCGCGGCGCCGGCCTCGCGTGCCCGCCCCCGGCCCCTTCGTCCGGCGCCTGGTGTGGCGGGCATGGGCTGGTCGCGCAGGATGATCAGCACCTCGCGTGTCAGCAGGTTGCGGGAGGCGCCCAGCTCGTCGAGGTAGGCGGCGTGGCCTTCGGCGGCTTGCCGCAATGCTGGATGCGGAAGGTCGGCGGCGGCCTCGGCTACCCGGTCGGTGAGTTCGGAGAGGTCGACGGGGCGTGCCTGGACGACGATCTGCGCTGGGGATTCCAGTGAGTTGAGCCACCGTCCGAAGAACCCCACGAGCGCGGCCTGTTCGGTGGCGGTGCGCAGCCCCAGGGAGATGGTTCCGGCTCGGACGAGTGCGGCGGTTGCGCCGCCGTCCAGGTCCATGACGCCGTCTTGGCGGATGGCGCGGACCGGGAACCGCAGTGGCCCGGGCAGTGTGCCGCGTACCCGGCACCATGCCGGAGGCGCCGAGACGCCTTCGGGTGCGGCGACCAGGGTTCGGCGGCGGCGCAGGTGGTCGAGGGCGGCGAGGGCGAACCGGTCCAGGCCCATGCCGTCGCGGCGGCCGAGTGCCATCGAGCATCCGGCCGCCACCAGCGGAAAGCAGAGCCCGGCGACGATGGGGACGGGCAGGATGGGCGCGACGGCCGTGAAGACCGTGACCGTCACCAGGGCGGTGGTGCCGAGGATGGCGAGTTGGCGGGCGGTGAGCCCGTACATGATCTTGTCGGGTTGCTCGATGTCGGCGGGGATGCGGGCCGACAGTGGCTCGTAGTCGTCGTTCAACGGTTTCTCCTGCCGTAGCGGCTTTGGCGCGGTGGATCGAGCCGCACGAAACGGCGCGGCGTCGGACGGCGCGGGTTCTCAGCGCGCCGATAGGGCCGGGTGGGCGTCGGTGCCGGGATGCGCGGGTGTGGCCGGGTGGGGCCGTCCTGCGGGGCGGGGCGGCGTGCTGTCCGGGCCTGTGGGGCCGCGCTGTGGTCAGGACGCGGCGATCTACCGGTGTGCGTGCGTCCGGCCGGGAACGGCGCGTTGCGGGGCCCGGTGCGTGGCGTGGGGTCGGGTGTGGGGCGGGGACGGTGCCTGCGGTCGGGACCGCGTCGTTCGTGGGGCCGGGCGCCGTGCGCGCTACCGCGATCGGGTTGCGGGCCGGGCCCGCCGCTCGGTCCGTTCGGGCTGTTGGGGCCGCCGCCGTGGGGACCGCCGTGCGGGCCGCCGTGGGGACGACGGTTCCGATGTCCCCCACCACCGGGGCCAGGGCGGCCGGTCCTCGTGCCGCCCGCAGCGGCATGCGGGGTCTTGGTGCCCCGCAGCACTCGTCCGGCCGCGTTGTTGACGGCGCCGAACACCTTGTAGACCAGCAGGGTTTTGACGAGTCGCTGGAGCGTGCGCGGCTGCGCGGACTGCCACACCGTCCGCGCGACCCACCGCGGAATGCGGATCAGCATGTACAGAAGCGCGATGACCAGCAGCAGGTCGATCAGTTCGGCCCGCTCGGTCGGGACACCGATGAAGAAGTGGTTGTTGTCGCCGTGCTGCGACAGCAGCAGTTGCAGTGCGGTGATGAACACGAACGACTGGCAGACCTGGATCGCCAACGTGCCGGAGATCCCGCGCCACCACAGCCGCGCCAAGCCGTCGGTGAGCGCGAGGGCGTGGAACATCAGCGCGACCGGTGCCAGGCCGACCAGGACCATGATGATCGCCAGGCGCATCACGTACCCGAACAGCAGGATCGTCGCCAGCACCACGATGATCAGCGAGACGATCGTGTAGAAGGCGCCGCCGGTGTTGATGGAGGCTTCGATGCCTTCGGCCAGCACTCGTCCGGCCTGATCCGGGTCGATCTTGTCGGTGCCGTTCATCAGGATCGCGGTAGCCAGCCCGTTGGCGAACTGGATGCCGTAGCCGATCCAGATCAGGCTGGTGTTCATCGCGAGGAAGGCGAGCACCATGCGCCTGATGGCCTGGCCGGGCGAGGTTTCGCCCGCGAAGGTCTGTCCGGCCATCAGCATCACGCCGGCGAGCGTCACCAGCAGCACGAAGCAGGTGTCGGCGATCGCCAGCGCGGTGCCCCAGATCTGCTCGGCCCGCTTCATCGGCCCCGACCCGATCTCGGGCGTGGAGAACTGCGTCGCGGCCAGCGTGCCCATCACCGGCTTCAGGGCCCCGCTGGCCAGTGCCTGGAACCAGCCGGTGATGGCCTGCTTGGTCTTGCACCCGACATCGATCCAGCCGCACTCGTCCTTGCCGTCCCCTCCGGTCGAGATCCCGTCACCGTCGCCGGTGTCGGTGCCACTCGGCGAGATGGACGGCGTCGTGGTCGGGACCACGGACGGCGTCGCAGGCGGGGTGGTGCTCGGCACCGGTGCGGGCGACGGCCTCGGCGGAGGCTCAGCCACGTCGGCGCGTGACGCCACGCTCAGCACGCAGACCCCGGTGAGTGCCATGACACCGAGCAGGACCAGCCAGCGCGAGCCCTTCACAGGGAAGGCGCGCACGTTCAGGACCCGACGATGTACTGGAGGATCTGCACTAGCACCGGCGCCAGAGCCGCGATTCCGTATCCGATCGCGGCGTTGCGCAGGGTGCGCTTTCCCGCCTCGGCCTCGCTGGGATCACCCCCGGCCAGCAGGTAGCGGACACCGCCGATCGTGGCGAACAGCGTGGCCAGCGCGACCAGCAGCCCGACGATGACGTTGCGGAGATTGCCGATCACCTGATCGAGCCGCGCGTTGCCGGCCAGCATGGCCGGTTCTGCACTGGCCTGCGCGACCGAGGTGACCGTGACCACGACCACCGAGTACGACAGCAGCAGACCGGCGCAACCGATCAGGACGGCGACGGCCAGACGCGCCCGGCTCACACGGAGCCGACAACGCGGCAAGCGGGACGGAACGAGATCGGACAAGGGGCGGATGCTCACCAGAGCCCTCCAAGCACGAGCACGATGCGGCGGAAGCAGCGGGCGCGGGAACGGCGCGCTGCGGGTGGTGAGGGAAACCGCGGGGCGAAGACGGGGCCGGGGCCGTGCGGGTGTCCTCCTTCAAGGGCACTCGGCGGATGGTCGGACGGTGGGGACCGGGTGAACATCCGGCCCGCGACCTTGTCCTCGCCCCTGCGGTTCCTCTCAACAAGGAAGGGACCCCTCAGGCCCCGGTTGTGGACATCAGGTACTCGATGTCGTCGCGCAGCCCGTTGTCCTTCACCGCCTCGACCAGCCGCATCTCGGCGCGGCGACGGCGCTTCATCAGTGCCTCGTAGGAGGTGCCCAGGCGTTCGGCCAGCTCCGCCGGGGGCACCTTGTCCAGCCGGGTCACCGCGATGATCTCGGCGTCGTGCGCCGTGATGACGCCCTGGCGCACCGCCGAGTCCAGCAGCATCTCCGGGTGCCCGCCGGCCGAGGCGGCCGACGGGTCCAGTTCGGCCATGGTGTACGGGTCGACCGGCACCGTCCGCACCTTGGGCCGGTAGGTGCGCACCACGTTCTGGGCCGACTGCGACAGCAGCCGCTGCGCGACCTTCGGCCGGTTCAGATCCGCGCGCAGCAGCGCGTGGAAGAACGCGGTCACCAGGTCCCCGGCGACCCGCGCGGTACCGACCTCGGAGTCGCTGTCCAGGTAGACGAGCCGGTCACGTACGACCGCCTTCAACCCCGGCAGTGCGACGCCCACGCATCCGATGATCCAGTCGGCGCCGTGGCGGCGGGCCCGCGTGACCAGGTCCCTCCACACATGGTCGCGGGTGTCGCAGGAGGTCGCCGGGTGCAGCAGGATCGCCCGCAGTTCCAGCAGATCGATCGGGCGGGCGGGCAGCCCGTGCCCGAGCGCGGCGCCGTCCACCGTCAACGGCGCCGGCCCCTGCACCAGCGCGGCGAAGCTGCGCTCTGCGGCGTTCAGCGCGTGCGCGGTCTCCAGCGCGGTGCGGCGGTCGCACCGGCGGTCGGCGTTGTCGGTGCGGCCGCGTGAACGCGACGCCTTGCCAAGGGCCGGGCCGCTGGTCGGTCGGACGGCGGCGGCGGTGATGAGGCTGGCGGTGTGCATGAAGACCCCCGAGAGATCGGTTCCGGATCGGACACCGACATCTCCACAGACGCCATGGACAGATCATGGACACTTCTCGGCCGTCCCTCGGCGTGGACACACAGCCGAGCCGGCACCCAATCTGTTCATGATCTGCTGAAAAGCGCTGTGACCTGCATGGACGCGATGCGCGGACCGTGAGTACAGGAGAGGCGGATTCGCCCGGTCAAAGATCGGCAAGTGCGCGAAATGCCTCTGACCTGCATGGACGCCAGGCCGGCGGGTGAACGGGGAAAGGAAGATCAAAACCCTTCGCCGCCCTCTTGCGGTACCCCTCCACCGCCCGGATCGCTCCCTTTTGTTCCTCGACCTCTCTGCGGCCTGTTCACACGCCGGCGAGTGTTCAGGGGCTTTCCCTTTTCCATCTACCGCGTTCACGGGAGACCGCCGGCCGATCCAGGCGGCGGTGCACCCCACCGGCTGCGACCCCGTCCAGCGGTTCGCCGAAGACGCCGGTTGTCCAAGGTCCGCACGCGACGGGTCTCTTACTTAGTGACAGGGGACCGGGCGACCATCACGGGTCACCCAGCATGACCGACACCGACCAGCCCAAGCCGACACCGGCGATTCCCGCGCGGCAGTTCCTGCCACTGACCGTCTGGCTCTGCCCCGACGACACCACCGACCAGCCCTTCCGCCACGACGGCCAACAGCGTCAAGGACCGGTGCACCGTGCCGCACGGGTCCGTACCTGCGACCGGCACCGCGCGAGCATCAGCACCGCGCTGGCCCGCCACCTCATCACCACCACGACCCAGGAGGGAGACCTGGTCGCCGAGGCGTTCACCGCCAACAACGCCACCCTCCATGCCGCCGCGCACCTCGACCGGCGGGCCATCGCCTGCGTCCCGCACTTCCCGCTCGCCCGCCACATCGGCACCCAACTCCGCGCCGTACTGCCGCTCGAACACCTCGAACGGGTGAAGATGCGTCCTTGCCGCGCCGACCAGATGCACCGCGGTATCGCCGACCACCTCGGCCAGGTCTCCCTGGTGATCGCGGCACCGCCGACGCCCGGCGCCACCGCGACGAGAACCGGTCAAGCCCGTGGCGGGTGCCCGGCCTGCCTGTCCGACGTGCTGACCGACAGCGCCTTCCAAGCCCGCTCGTTCCTGCCCGCCGCGTTCCGCCTGCTGCGGCCGGGCGGACATCTGGCGGTCGTCACCACCGCCCGCCACCACCGTGGACGGCTCGTCGACCCGGCACCGGCGATCATCCGGCAGGCCCGTACCGCCGGGTTCCGCTACAGCCAGCACGTCATCGCCGTCCGTGTCCCGGTCGAAGGAGACACCCTCCTCGTCCAGGCCGGCCCCGGCGACCTCGGGCAACTTCGCGACATCCGCTCTCGTGCCCTGCCGCCGGCCGCCCGTGTCCACGCCGACGTCTGCCTGCTGACTCGGCCCGGCAACGGCCAGGGAGGCGCCCGATGAACACGAACATGAACACCGGCATGAACACGGGCGTGAACATGAACACCGGCGTGAACAGCCGTGTGTTCACCTCCGTGCTGCTCACCGGCCAGCGGCCCTCGCGTCTCCAGCGCAAGGGCCGTTACACGCCCGAGTCGATGGCGCACCCGGCCAAGATGCTTCCCGCGATCGCCGCCCAGGTCATCGCCACCTACACCGAGCCCGGCGACCTGATTGTCGACCCGATGTGCGGCATCGGCACCACCCTGGTCGAAGCCGTCCACCAGGGACGCGACGCCGCCGGCATGGAGTACGAGGCGCGCTTCGCGGAGATGGCCGCCGGCAACCTCCGCCACGCTCGCACCCAAGGAGCGACCGGCACCGGGCAGGTCGTGCACGGCGACGCTCGCAACATCGCCACCGCTCTCGCCGAGCGGACGGACACTGCCGCACTCGTGGTGACCTCGCCTCCCTACGGAGCGACTACCCATGGGCAGGTGCGAACCGGTCGAGACAACGGCGGCAGAAAGATCGACAAGTCCCACAACCGCTACTCCACCGACCGCCGCAACCTCGCCCACCGTCCGACCGCCGAACTCGTCACCGGGTTCGGGCAGATCCTCGCTGGATGTGCAGCCCTCCTGCGCCCCGGCGGAGTCATCGCGGTCACCGTCCGCCCCTTCCGCGTCGCCGGCGAACTCGTCGACCTGCCGGGCCAGGTCATCACCACCGCCGAAGACAACGGCCTGATCCTGGTCGACAGGTTCGCCGCCCTGCTGTGCGGACTCCGTGACGGACGGATCGTCACCCGCGCCTCGTTCTTCCAGATGATCGAGGCCCGCCGCCTCCGCGACAACGGCATCCCGGCCCTCGCCACGGCCCATGAGGACCTGCTGGTGTTCCAGGCCCGAACCCGGACGGTGGCTTCACCGAACGAGGTAGCTGGGCTTGATCTTCACGGCGGAGGTGTGCCGTCGTACCCGAACCGGCCGACCGCCTACCCCACCGTCACCACCGCCCGGCGACAAGGGCATCCGTGAGCGGTCCGGACAAGCGCACCCGAGAAGAGAGTGAGGCGCCCGAGTTGGTCTGGCGGATGGTCATTGCCCCTCCGCCGGTCCAGAAGCAACTCACTCGGGCCCAGGCACTGGCGATCAAGGAGGTACTGCAATGGCGGACCAGACACGCAGCCCGATCCCGCTCGACGTCTTCACCCGAGGAACCCACAGCAGCCGATCCGCAGGACTGACCGGACCCGGCGGAGGATTTCGGCTGGACGGTCCGCTCAAGGTCGCGTTCGCGGGCCGGACCTCGACCGAAGACAAGCAGGACCCGACACTGTCGCTTCCGCGCCAACTCGCCAACAGCCAGACCGCCCTGCACACGTCCCTTCCGGGACGCGCGGTGATCGTCGCGCACTTCTACGACATCGAGTCCGGACGCAAGGACCTCGCCGCCCGCGGGTTCGGACGCGGGCACGAGCGGTTCAACATTCCGGTTCCGCGCGACGGCGGCATTCAAGACCTGCTGTCGGAAGCGGCCCAGGCCGATCGGCGGTTTGACGCGGTGATCTGCGAGTCGGTCGACCGGATCGCGCGGCGAACCTATGTCGGCACCCAGATCGAGAACACCCTGGAGAAGGTCGGCATCCCGCTGTGGGCGTCCGACGAACCGATCACCCTGAACGGGAAACGCTCCTCCCAGGTGCTCACGCGACGGGTGAAGCAGGGCGTGGCCGAGTGGTACGTCCTGGAGATGCTGGAGAAGGCCTGGGGCGGGTTCGAAGTCCACACCGAGCAAGGCTTCAACGTCGGACGGCCTCCGTACGGATATCTGGCGCACAAGCTCCCTCACCCGGTCGCCGCCCGCCGCGAGCAGGGCGCCACCAAGCATGTCCTGGTTCCCGATCCGGCGCGCGGCCCGGTCGTGCAGACAATTTTCGAGACCCGCGTCACTGAGCGTCTCGGCTATCAGGCCATCGCCGACCGGCTCAACTGCGATCTGGATCGGTACCCGCCGCCGGTCGCCACCGCGAAGCACCGCAGTGTGGGCAAGTGGACCTATTCCTCGGTCCGGGAGGTGCTGACCAATCCCAAGTACACCGGCTACATGGTGTGGAACCGCAAGGCCACCACCTCGGCCGGGGGCCGAAACAACCCTCCCGAGGCGTGGATCTGGTCCAGCGTACCCACCCATCCTGACCTGGTGAGCGTCGAAACCTTCACTGACGCCCAGAAGGTCGCCCGTGACCGGGAGGGTTCACGCAGCCGCCCGGGGCCCAACACCGCGCACACCGATACCCGTCGCTCCTACGCGCTCCGCTCCTACATGACCTGCGGACTGTGCGGGCGCCGGATGTTCGGTAAGGAAAGCCGGGGTCGGATCTACTACATCTGCCGTCCCGCTCGTGCCTACCGTCCGGAAGGGCACCCGGCGAGCATCTGGGTTCGGGAGGAGCCGCTCATGGCGGGCCTGACCGAGTTCTTCAACCGGGAGGTCTTCGGACCCCACCGCCGTGAACGCCTGCGCACTCTGCTCGCCCGGATCGATGACACCCATCTCCACGAACACCGGGAACGCCTGGTGACGGTCGAGCGACAGATCGCGGAGTTGAAGCGCCGCAAGGAACGCGTCCTCGACTCTTTGGAGGCCGCCGACGACCCCACGCCCGTCTTCGTCAACTCCATCAACGAACGCACCACACGCCTCGGCGCGGATCTGGAGGCCAAACAGACCACGCTGCGCGAACTACGGGACGCGACGCCGGTGGCGCCGTGTCCCGAGCTGCTGGACCACTGCCCGACCGGGACAGTCGACCTCGACCTGCTACCCGAGCCGACGCTGCGGCGCCTGTTGGACGCGTTCGCCGTCCAGATGCGGCATGACAAGCAGGGCAACCAGGTCGAGGTTCAGGTCACGATCACGCCCGAAACGGCGGACACGCAACTACGGGCCGCGAATGCGGCGATCATGGGGGACGGCGATGGGCCGGATGATGATCTTGCAGCCATGCGCGTGGTACCCCCTACGGGGAGGCCCACCGACCGGCTCGACCCGCCCCCGGCGCCCGCCTAACCATCCCGTCCCGCTTCACCACCCCATGACCGAGTTACTGTGTGGCTGGTACACCAGTGTGCGATGTCGGTTGGTCGTCTGACAGCTGAGGGCCGGGTCTGGTACATCTCTGCGAGTGGACACCTTCACGCCCAGCGAGAAGCCGTCGGAAGACGGCGAGAGTACCTCCGCCACGGACGATGGCGACACCGCCTCCGCTGCCGAGACGTCCATGGACGATGGGGACACCCCCTCCGCTACAGAGACCGTGAAGAGCCTGGTCAAGAGGAACAAGGCGAAGATTCTCCTCGGCGGCGCGCTGCTCACCGGGGTGATCAGCGTGGCCATCAGGTTCGTCGAGGCACAGGAAGCGACCAAAGCAGCCGCAGACTGCGACGCTTCCGAGCGGTTGCCCAAGCTCCCCGTGTTCGAGGCCCCGAAACGCAAATCTCCCGTGAGGCACACGGTAGCCCCGTCCAAGAGGACGCTGCCGGATGGGCGCATCGTCGAGGTTAGGCGCTACGAGCGGGGTGTTCCCACGGTCTAATGCCGAAGGCGCAGCTTGCGTGGAACAGCCGCCTGATCAGCGTCTTGATCCGTGCAAGCGATCACTGTGGCCGCCACACGTGTGTGCAGGATCGACCCCAAGAGCCGACCACCAACGGTAGCGTAGAGCGGCGAACTGAACGAGACGCGAGGCGTCGTCGGCATGGAGGAGAAGAACCACAGAATGACAACGCTCCTGAACCGGTTGGGGCACGCCTCCGGTGCAACAGCGCGTAACTGTGGCGGCCGGCGTCAGGAGGTTGCCCGATGACATCCTCGGTGCCTGGCCAGACCTCGGACCAGCATGACGAGTTGCTCACGCAGCTCCGTGATCTCGTTCCGAGCGCCTTCCGCGACGGCGAGCTTGATCGTGACGCCCTGCTTGCTGCGCTCGGCTTGGGCGACGGCAACGAACCGGCCTTCTCATTCACCTGGCCTGGTATCGAGCGAGCCCGGCAGGACGCTCGCGTGGCAACGACGGCAACCCTGGTGCCTGACGAGGATGCCTCGTTGGACTGGGCGATAGCACGCGATGTTCTGATCGAGGGCGACAACCTGCAGGTGCTCAAGCTTCTGAAGAACGGGTACTCACGGGCGGTCAAGTTGATCTACATTGACCCGCCGTACAACACTGGTGACACCTTCACCTACAACGACGACTTCGCTGTACCCGAGCGCCAGTACCTTGAGGAGACCGGTCAGGTCGACGAGCAGGGTAACGCGACCACGAGTCGGATCGAGACCGGCGGGCGCAAGCACGCGCCCTGGCTGACAACGATGTTTCCGCGCCTCGCGCTCGCTCGTCATTTGCTGCGCCGCGATGGAGTCATCCTAGTATCGATCGACAACAATGAAGTGCACCATCTACGCCTCCTGCTCGACGCCGTTTTCGGCGCTGAGAATTTCGTCGACATGATGACTTGGCGTGGGGCTCGAAAGGGTGACGCCAAACTGACCGGCGGCGGCCAAGACTACTTGCTCGTCTATGCGCGTGATCGCGCCTACCTGAGAGCCAATGACGTTCGGTGGCGGGAGCGCAAGGTGGGCTTGGAGTCAATCTACGCAAAGTTTGACGAGCTGTGCGCTGAACATGGCGACGACTACGAGGCCATGACGGTGGCGCTCCGTGACTGGTACAAGTCGCTCCCTGATGAGGACCCTTCGAAGGCCCACGCGCATTACAATACGATTGACGAACGAGGTGTCTTCTTCCCTGGAGATATCGCCAGTCCGAATCCGCGCCCGAACTTGATCTTCGATTGGAAGGGCTATGCGGTACCAAAGAATGGCTGGCGATATGAGTTCGCTGCAATGGAGCGTCTTGACGCTGAGGGGCGCCTATTGTATCCGAATTCGAAGGACAAGCGGATTCAGGTCAAGCGATATCTGACAGAGCATGAAGAATGGGCTCCTGCCTCTGTCTTCTATCGCGACCGACGTGCCGCGTCCGGGGCGCTCAACAAGATTATGGGAGCTAAGGTCTTTGATGACCCAAAGAGCACCGACGTGCTCGCTCGCCTGTTCCACGCCATCACAGACGATGGCGATCTAATCCTCGACTTCTTCGCTGGCTCCGGATCGACCGGTCACGCTGTGTGGGAGCAGAATCCGAAGGACGGTAAGACTCGGCAGTGGATCCTTGTTCAGGCGCCCGAGGCGCCTGATGCATCTGAGGCATCAGGCAAGAACGCGCTTGAGGCGGGATACGAGACGATCTTTGAGATTACGGCGGAACGACTACGACGTGTGGCCAAGGCGCTGCCGGAAGACACGCGCGAGACACCCGACCTCGGCTTCCGGATCTTCCGTGCGCGCCCGACGAACCTGATCGTCGAGAAGCCGATCGTGGCAACTCCTGAGCTTACGGGGCCAACGTACCTGGCACAGGTGCTTGACCACACGGAAGGTGCCCCGGTCGTTGATGGTGCGAATCCGATCAACGTGGCATGGGAGGTGGCCCTTAAAGCGACCGGGACGAGGCTGGATTCCCGGCTGGTTACGCATAATGTCGACGGTGTCACAGTATACGAATTCGTTCCGTCGAAAGATGACGATAAGGGTGGACGTCTCCTGGTGTCTCTCGAGGCATTCACTCTCGCCGCGGCGGACGCGCTGAACGTGAGCGGTGACGACACGCTGATCCTCCGTGGTGACAAGGTCGAGGACTCGGTCACGCTTACTCTTGCGCCGCGGCTGCAGTCAAAGTTGATTCTGCTGGAGCGGGTGCCTCGTGAAGTTTCGCTTTGATGACCAGCCGCATCAGTCGGCCGCCGTGTCCGCGGTGGTCGACCTGTTTGAGGGCGCGCTCGTGCCTCCGCGCGATGCGCTTGCCGGGCAGGCGCCTGGCGCGGAAGGGCATGCCGACTTCTGGCTCGAACGAGAGATCCTGGCGGACAACCTTGCCGCGGTAACCGCGCGAGAGTCGGTCACGGTACAGCGTGAGCTGCAGTTGCTGTCTGAGACGGATCTGCTGGGGATGGAACAATCGTTTCCGAACTTTTCCGTCGAGATGGAGACCGGCACCGGCAAGACGTATGTGTACATCTCTACGGCATTGCGTCTGGCGGAGCAGTACGGGCTACGCAAGTTCGTCATTCTCGTGCACTCGATTGCGATCCGTGCTGGTGTGGTGAAGACATTCGAGCAGACAGAGGAGCACTTTCGGGCAAAGTATTCGAACGTGCCGTACACCTGGGGTGTGCTCGGGGAGAACTCTGCGTTGAGTGACTTTGCCGAGCCGTCCAGCACGGTCCAGTTCTTGGTTGCTAGTGTGCAGTCGTTGGACAAGCCGGAGACCAACACTTTGTATGCCAGCGCCGAGCAGCCCCAGCTGTGGGGAGATGACTTGACCGGTGTTCAGCAAATCGCAAAGACCCGTCCGGTCGTTCTTATCGATGAGCCGCAGAACATGGCCACGCCGCTGCGTCGTCAGGCTATTGCGACGCTGAACCCGCTAGTGGCGTTGCGGTACAGCGCCACGCACAAGGAGCCCTTCAACTTGGTGCATAGGCTCGGCCCGAAGCAGGCATCCGAGGCTGGCCTGGTCAAGCGTGTCTCCGTGAAGGGCATTGTCGCCGGCGAGGACGGCAAGCCGTACGTGCGGCTGGACAAACTGCGCAGCGTTCGTAGGCGTCTCATGGGTGAGGCGGTCATCGACCATGCGACTGCTGACGGTGCGCGGCGCGGCACGGTGGTGCTGCAGAATGGGACAGATCTGTTCGAAGAGTCTGGCGGTCTTCCGCAGTACCGCGGCCTAGTTATCGAGAGCATGGAGCGCAAGCCTGATCGAATCGTGTTCGAAAATGGTCTGACAGTCAAGGTTGGCCAGGAGACCGGTGTGGATCACTTGGCGGTGTGGCGTGACCAGATCCGGCACACGATCCGTCAGCACCTGACGCGCCAACGACAGATCGACACGATGGGGCGCGACGTAAAGGTGTTGTCGCTGTTCTTTGTCGAGCATGTCGCTGACTATGCGGGTGCAGATGCGCCACTGCCGGGGATGTTCGATGAGCTGTATCGCGAGGAGTGGCTGCGCGCAGGCAATGCCATTGAGGATATGACGGAGCCGGGCGAGCTTCGCGTGGCCTATTTCCCGTCGACTAAGACGGGAATTTTGAAGGATACTGCGGGGCGTGCGACTGACGCCGAGTACGAGGCGCGGGCTTACCGGGAGATCATTGCGAACAAGGAACTAATTCTTGATCGCGCCAACCCGCGTGCATTTATCTTCTCTCACTCCGCTTTGAAAGAGGGGTGGGACAATCCGAATGTTTTTCAGGTCGGTTTCTTGCGCCACACCCGTTCCGAGTTGGAGCGGCGCCAGCAGATCGGCCGTGGGTTGCGTCTACCGGTCGACCAGACCGGCCGACGTATCATGGACCCTTCGATGAACCGGCTAACCCTGATCGTCGACGAGTCGTTCACTGAGTTCCGGGATGGCCTTAACGCCGAATACGTCGCCAGTGGCAGCGCTGATGGTGACGGCGAGCCTGGACCGGAACTCGAGAATGCCGATACTGAGGTGATTGTTCGTCGACGCCCGGCCCTCTTCAATAGTCCTGAGTTCGCTGAGCTCTGGAAGCGAATCCGCTACAAAGCTCGCTACCGCGTTTCAATCGCTCCGAACACGCTTGTTACCGCTGTCGCCGCATCCGAACATCTGGAGGATTTGGCGTTCATCGAGCGGCGGGCCAACGTGGTGCAGACCGCCGACCTGATATACGACGACACAGGGCAAGTCATCACAGCTGACGCAGCCGTGGCCGAGTCTCGAGGCGAACGCATTGTGATCGCCGGGCAGCAGCTCCCAGACGTCGTGCAGCTCATCGAGGACCAGCTGCAGTACGGCAAGTTCCCGCTCCAGCTCACCCGCCCCACTATCGCCAGCATCGTTCGAGCGATCCTGACCAACTCGCGCAAAGACTACGCTCAGCACGTTCTCGATGACCCTGATCGTTGGGCGCGCATTGTCGCTGGCGCCATCCGCATCGAGACCATCGGGCAGATGGTGCAGGGCATCACATACGAGCCGATGGATGAGGAGAGTTGGTGGGACGCCGAGGTGGTGTTCCTCGAGGTCGAGTCCAAGAATCCGCCTCAGCCAATGCCCGGCAACCCAGACCCCCAGAGCGGCGTAGCGCCCGCTCCGGACGATGGCGTAAACCTCTTCGATCACGTCGACTACGACAGCCACGTCGAACGCGCCTTCGCTGCGCAGCTGGAGAACGATCGGGAGCATGTCAAGCTCTTCGCTAAACTCCCGCGCCGATTCAAGGTTCGAACTCCCGTGGGCGAGTATTCGCCTGACTGGGCAATCGTCTATGACGAGGATGGCTTGCACCGACTCTACCTAGTCCGTGAAACGAAGGGCACTCGTAACTTGGCTGACCTTGAGTGGGACGAGGCTATGCGCATTCGCTTCGCCAGACGCCACTTCGCCGTAGGGCCCGAAGGGGCTATCAGTTACGAGCACACCACAGACACCCACGGTCTCTTGATAGGGGATACGGTTGACGACATCGCGCAGGGGTAAAGTGAGCCAGATAGGTCATCTGCTGAAGTAGTTTCGGACGGCTATTGCGCAGGCGGCTTGGCGAGTGGGGTCGTTGGGGGAAGCGGCGGCGGCACTCGGGGCCGACCGGGGCTGGCGTCCTATGGCCGTGAGTTGGCTTGCGGGTACGGCAATGGTTGTGGGCTTCGTGCCGGGGCTTCCCGGTTCGACGGCGTAGGTTCGGGGTGTTGCGGTGGGCCGGGTCGGGTGGCTGTGCTGGTGCCTTCGGTCTCCTGGGCCGGTGGCTGACGGTGTCACGGATAAGGCGGGGTGTGTGCGGCTCCACCCGTTGATGGCCTCGGCTGCGGGGGCTTGATCGCGTGGTTGCCATGTCGCGGCCTGTGAGGAGACGTCCTTTTGTGGGGGGCTCCGCCGAGTGTGAGGACGATGGGTGCTGCAAAGGAGAGCAACGCGCCGGCCACCACGGGAAGCAGCTATCTATAGCGTCGTTGGCGGTGTGGACGTCGGTGGCGAGGACCAAAGAGCCAGGCTCGAAGGGTTCGAGAGGTGAGCGCCCCCGAGAGGCTGAGGACGGCGCCTTGGGGGCATCAGGAGTGGCGAATCTGCCGCCGGTGATTTGTGGCACATACTAAGGGCGGCTCAGGAGAATTGTGGGTAGCGCTGCGGGTCCAACAGGCTCTGCGCATGTTCTCGGATGCGCGGGGCGAGGCGGGCGTGGATGGGGTCGCGGTCGGCGGCTTGCAGGAGGACTGCTGCGACCGTGAATTCGGCGAGTCGGCCTTCGAGCGTTGCCAGGGCCCCAGCGAAGGTGGCTCGGACATGGGCCGCCAGTTCTGGGACGAGGAGTGTGTAGGCGTAGAGGTGGGCGGCGTCGAATCCGTGGGGGGCGGGGCCGAAGCCTTCCCAGTCGAGGATGGTCAGTTCTGGGCTGGTGAGGTTGGCCCAGTGGAGGTCGCCGTGGGCGAGGGTCCAGCGGCGGACGGTGGTGTCGATGCCGACGTTGCCGAGGTAGCGCGGGATGGTGCGGTGTATGTAGTCCTGGGTGATGACGCGTGGGCGGTTGTGCGGGGCCGGGGTAGTCGCGACCGCACTGGTGGCTCGCTGCAGCCGGGCCCACCATGCGTCCGGCAGGGTGATGTGTTCGGTGAGGTCCGGGCTCGGGGAGCAGACGGGCGCCGCTATGTAGGTGCTGAGCTCGGCTCGGTAGGCGTACCCCTCGCGGGCCCAGTCTGTCGAGTTCAGTAGCCGGGGGCGAGGGAGCTCGGTTGGCAGGGTGGCGGCGGCTTCCTGAGTGCCGGTCCAGAGTTTCCCGCCTGCCTTGCCTTCTGGTGCCTCTAGGACGCGGAGCCAGGCGCTTCCATGGGAGGTCGTGACGGGTGCGCCGAGGGTCCTTCCACCGTGGCCCCATGCTTCGATGGTGCCGTCTGCGGGCGTAGTGCCGAGTTGGCGCGTCCCGTCGGCGAAGGCAGCGTGCATCCGTTCGCGGATGTCGGGGTCGTCAGGTTCGGAGAACACGGCAGATTTCCTGGAGATGTGTGGGCGGGATGGCTGGCCCCTGGAAGGCTCTCAATGCTTCATGCCAGTGTGCCGTAGTCGAGGCGGACAGCAGGGCGCCCGTGATCCCGGGCGTGGAGGCCACTACCGCGAGCGCTGCGGCGACGTGTGAGAAGCCTGCGTTGATGAACTCGGCCAGGTCGGGTGTGAGCAGGTTGGCGAGTTCGCCGCCGTTCAGAGGGGCGGATGCCCAGACCTCCAGACCGGCTTCGGCGGCCTCTGCGATGGGCCCGACGCCGTGGAGGGCTTTGGCAACGGACGTGAGTTCGATAAGGCTGACGGGTAGTTGGATCGCCTGCAGGTGGGTTCGTGTGCTTCCGGCTGCTCGTTGTGCCGCGGTGATGATGTCTTGGGTCGTGAATGCGCCGCTGGTGAAGCCGCTCCAGGTGGCGATGCCGTAGCCGGTGATGTCGTCTTGGTGTGCGGCTTCCTCGAAGGTCGTGAACGCTTGGGTGATCTGCTTGAGCAGTCGGTCTCGGTCGCCGTGAGCGTCGTGTTCTGGGTTGTGTAGGTACAGCAGGTCGAGGCGGTCGCGGCCTATCTCGGCGATGTTGGTTGTGATGCGGTGCCGAAGGTAGGCGGGGGCGATGCAGTGGCAGCGGGCGGCCTCCTTGGGCGTGATGAGGCCCGCCTGTTGAGCGGCCCGGGCTTGGCGCCGGGTCATGTGGCCGGCCTTGGTGGAGATGCGCACGCCAGGGTGTTTGAGCAGCAGGTCGGCCAATTGGTCGTGTGCGTTGCCATGGGCATAGACAGGGGCGGTGTCGATGACGGTGACTCCCGCCGCAATAGCGGCGCGGGCGGCGGTGGTCACGTCGCGGCATCGGTAGGTGCCCAGGCCGAGCTCCGCCATCATGCCTCCCCGACGGCGATGATCCCGCTGCGCAACAACTGGTCGAGCAACTCGACGGCCTGGTCGGTGGTGACGTTTGCCCCCCGGGCCAGAACGCCGAGAGTGGTCGACCGTCCGGAGACGAGCGCCTCCACGAGCGGGGCGGCCTGGCGGGTGAATGTCCAGCGTTGGCCGGCGGCTTCCAAGGTCACGGTCTGCTCGGCGCTGCGCAGGACGGCCCGGGGCGCTACGAGCCGGACGGGGAGGTCGGCGTCGTCCGGGAGACGCTCGTGCACCGCGTGCGGCAACGAGAAGCCGCCGCGCACCCCGTAGGCGGTATCGCGCGCGGTCAGGTAGGTATCGATCACCGCCGGGTCGTTGAGGCGTTCAGCCAAGAGCTTGCTCATCTCGTGGCGCCAGGCCCTCTGGGTGTCCTGGTCGGCCAGATGGGGGATGTCGGAACGGGCGGATGGTTGCGCGCGTAGGTCGTCCACCAGCCAGGACAGCAGGTCGACGCCGGTGTGCGTGGCCAGGCCGCAGGTCAGATGGAGCGAGGGTTGTCCGGTGGACGCGGCGGCCGCGTGCCACCAGCCGCGCGGGACGTGCAGGGCGTCCCCGGCCTGGAGGGTGAACTCGTCGATCGGGTGCTCGGGTGGTGTGTCGTCGAACTCGACGTCTCGATACAGCGGGGCGGGCCGGGTGGGGCCGTAGATCCGCCATCGTTTGGCGCCGGATACCTGGAGGACGATGACGTCGTGGTCGTCCCAGTGGATGCCGAAGCCTTCCTTCGCCGTCCACGACGCGTAGGCGTTGACCTGTACGCATGTACGAAGGTGGCGTTCGAGGGCATTCACCATCGCGCCGATCGGCGGGTGCATCTCCTCGATCGCGTCCAGGACCAGCGTCGCGCCGTCGCGGAGTTGCTGGGCGACGAGATGCGGCTGCGGTGCGTCCCAAGGGGGCATGCGCCGGTACGTCCGGCGCTGGCAGTACTCCGACGTCGGGATGGTCGCGCCGTCGGCAGACAGGCGCAGACGCGGCGGTTCCAGCCGGTGGGTGTCCAGGAGCCGGTTCATCGCCGGCCAGGCCAGCAGACCGGCGAACCGGTCCCGGGCGGCGGGCGAGGCGGGGTAGACGCGGTGGGTGCGGCCCAGGTCCTGGGCGAGGAACCGATCCCCGCCCAGGACCTCGACGATCAGGTCGATCATGATCGTGGTCAGCCGTCGTTGAGGTCGGACTTGCCGGAACCCCCGCCGTCGGACGGCTGGCTGGCACGGCCGCGCGCCGCGACGATCCTCTCCACCGCCACCACCAGGCCGCCGGTCTTCTCGCTGTCCACTGGAACTCTCCTTCCCGCCCCGCCCCTCGTCGGCGGTGCTGTCGGGCCTTAGCTTGTGGCGGCCGGCGCGGATCGAACAGTGACCGAGGCCGTGGGCTGTTCCCGTGGAAGGGGCCCACGGACGCGTCTCGCCGATCCCCGTTGCGCGCGGGCTGTGCGCCGATAACCTCTGACAGGGGGCTTTCGGCGAGTCAAGGACGAATAGCGACGTGACCAGGCGCAGAACCTTCGATCCCGGAGCGGTCCCCGTGGGATTCTGGTGTCGCGAGGACGTTGCGCAGGCCCTTACCAGCCGGGACGTCGGTCAACTGTTCCGGCTGTTCCTGGGGCAGTTCGCCGACTGCACCCAGACCCAGTTGGCGTTACTCACCCAGCATGATCGTTCCGACATCTCTAACTGGGTGCGCGGTGCCCGTCAGGGGCGAGTGTCCGACATCGAGGTACTCACCCGTATCGCCGACGGCCTGCAGATCCCCGATCAGGCGCGTCTTCTGCTCGGCCTCGCCCCGGCCGGTTCTTTCCCGCTGAATCCGACGCCAGCCGTACCCCGTCAACGTGCGGCCGGGCGTGACGCCGATGATGCGGCGACGGCGTCGACACCGGTGCGCGTGGCCATCTGCGGCAGCAGAGCCCCCGACACCGACGCCAGCGTGATTGACGCCGCCGTCCGGTGCCTGGCCCGCCTGGTCATGAGCCGGAACTACAAGGTCAGCCATGGCCCGGTCGGCGTGGGCATCGAGGTCATGACCTACATTGCCGACCAGTACCGTCCTCCCGACATCGCCCTGGCCATCGGGCTGTTCGGTCACCGCAACGTCATCCAGGACGCGGAGTTCGTCATCGTCATCGGTGGCGGGGCTGGCACACAGGCGGAGGTCGACCTCGCTCTGTCGATGGGCAAGCCGATCATCGCCCTACCGGCCAGCGGAGGCACCGCCCGCCGCTTCTACCACCAGGCGGCCCGCGACCATCGGCTCCGCGTCTCGCTGGATGATGAACAGTTCGCCGCCCTCAACGCCTGCGCCGACCCGGGCGAGGACTTCGTCCGTATCGTCGAGCATCTGATCAACAACGACCTTGGAGCACCGAATGACTGAACGCCCCTACGTGCTGCTGTCTTGCGCGGCCTCGGTCGACGGCTACATCGACGACACCACTGACGACCGGCTCCTGCTGTCCAACGACGAGGACTTCGACCGCGTCGACGACGTCCGGGCGGGCTGTGACGCCATCCTCGTCGGCGCCAACACCATCCGCCGAGACAACCCGCGCCTGCTCGTCCGGACCGAGGAGCGCCGCAAGGCCCGCATTGCGCGTGGCTTGCCCGAGAGCCCCATCAAGGTCACCTTCACCGCCCGCGGTGACCTCGATCCCGACGCCAAGTTCTTTGCAGCCGGCGACGTCGAGAAGATCGTGTACTGCTCAAGCGCCGCGCTCGACAAGTGCCGTGACCGTCTCGGCGACGTCGCCACCGTCGTGGACGCCGGTGACTCCGTCGACCTCAACACCGTGCTCGCCGACCTCGCCGGCCGAGGTGTGCAGCGGTTGATGGTCGAAGGCGGCGGCACCGTCCACACCCAGTTCCTCACCGCCGGACTAGCCGACGAGCTTCAGCTCGTGATCGCCCCGTTCTTCGTCGGCGACTCCGACGCTCCCCGCTTCGTCCGAACGGGCGAGTTCCCGCACCACCCCGGCAACCGGATGACGCTCGACGAGGTCCGCCCCATCGGCGACGTCATCCTCGCCCGCTACCTCCTCACCCGCTCCTGACCGCCAAGGCTGTCGAGACGATCCAGAGCGGCACTGTCCCATGCAGTCCGGCCGCAAGGCGACCTCGTCGGGAAGCGGCAGGACCAACCCGCCCGAGGCGTGGGTCTGGTCGAGTGAATCCACCCACCCGGTCCTGGTATCGATCGAGGTCTTCACTAGCGCGGCCAACAAGGGGCGCCAGATCATGCCGCAGCGCCCAGAGAGCATCGTCAGGTGCCGATCGGCATCCTCGCCCTCCATAGAGAGATCGCCGCCTGGACGATCGAGGAGGTGAGGGCGACCGGTGACGCCGAATTCGGCCTGCGCTCTGGCCGGGGACCTTGGGGAACGCCTGAACCCACTCGTTGTGCGGTCACGGCTACCCGGAGGACGACGAGGACGTGGGGCGGCGGTTGACATTCCAAGGGCCGACCTTCTTGCAGATCCGCGTGATCTCGTCGTTGGCCTTGATGGCGCGGTCGCCCTCGTCCATCGACTTCTGCAGGTCCTCGGCGGTCAGGGTGACACCCTTCCTGCGCGCGACGAGGTCCCAGTGGTCGGCCACGATGCCCAGCTGCTCGTCCAGGCGCTTATCGTCCACAGCCGGCTGCAATGCTCGCACTTGGGCGGCGAAGGTGGCCTCGTCGAAGTCGACCGTGATCGGCTTGTTGATCAGCGCGTTGATCTTGGCGCAGTCGGAGGCGAGCTGCTTCTCTCCGCCGGTCGAGCAGGCGGCCAGCGACAGCACTAGGACAAGCAGATATGCGTACTTCACCCCGGGGATGATCGCAGACGGAGGCGGGCGGCGATAGACCAGCTGCCCTGGGGAGTGCTGGGGCGGGATCCGGCGGACGGGCGGTGGCCGCGAGCCGCGTGCAGACGGCTTCGGACATCACGGCGTCGACGACCGCACGCTCTGGATGTCGCGGATGTGGCATTCAGGACAGCGGGGACGTGCCTCGCCAACGACGCATACGCGCCAAGCTTCCCGTACGCATGGACGGTGCCTTGTGTTATGACCGCGGCTTCGTGGCGCGTTATCTGCTGAAGTAGCTGTGGAGGGCCGAGATGCAGGCGGCCTGACGGGTGCGATCGTGCGGGAAGCGGCGGTGGCACTCGCGACCGACCCAGGCCGGCGGCTTACGGCTGTGGGCTGCCTTGTGATGCCGGGGCCGGGGCCGGGGCCGGGGCCGGGGTCGGGCGTGGGGTTGGCGGTGGGTTCCGTGCCGGGGTTTCCCCGTTTCTCGTCGCAGATTTGCGGCGTTGCGGCGGGTCGACGTTGGGGTCTGTGCCGTGAAGGCGCTGGGGGACGGATCGAGCCGTGGGCGCCGCCGGGCCTCGTGGCTCAGTTCTTGGTGGCGCGGCGGGGAGGGCGCCGGGCGTGCGGGGTCTGCCGATGAACTCGGCTGCGGGCGCTTGATCGCGCCGGTTGCGATGTCGTCGCTGGTGGGTGACGGCGTCGTGTGAGACTGCCCGGCGAGAGTCAAGGCGAGGGCTGCCGCAGAGGAGGCCAGTACGCCGGTGACCACGGAAACCAGCCATCTGCGGCGGTGCTGGCGCTGGTGACGTCGCCGGCGAGGGGCAACGCGCCAAGGCTCGTGCGGTTCCAGGGGCGGGCCTGCTTCAGGGGCTGGGGACGGCATGCCTTGTGGCTACCAGGAGCGGCGGATTGGCCGCCGTGTGACTCGCCGTCCGTGGTTGTGGTTTGACTCTGGCGCCTTCCAGGTCTGGCGGCGTGACGCACGTTGAGAAGTTCAGTATTCGACCCGGAGTGCTCCTCTGGTCAAGTTCTGTGATTTGCGCGTTGCGCCCGGATAGCCTGGTGTGCGCTCGCTTGAACTCAATCGCTTGCATGAGCAGATTTACCGCCTTTCGGTTGTGGATAGATCTACCTTCCTTGGTTTTGTGTTGGGAAGACGAGTCGCTTCGCCTGCTCTACGATCACTCAACGTCCCAATCGCGGCACCTGTGGCGCGAAGCATTTGATCGAGCATGTGAGGGTGGAGACTTGGCGAGTATTGGTCGGCGGGTAGCTGTTGGGATCCACTGGCTAAGCCTCGCTGGTGCCGCCTTGGCCCTCTCCGCATGTAGTAGTACGCCGGAGGCGGTCGCCTTGCCTTCGGCGCCTGGCAGTGCGCCCTTGCCTTCGTCGTCCACGGCGGGGGACGAGAAGGCCGCGGCTGCGGCTTATGCGAATTTCGTCGCGATGCTGGAGCGGGCGGATTCTCTGCCCGCGGAATCTCGTAGGAAGCAACTCGCGACCGTTATGGCCGATCCTCAACTCTCGCGGGTGCTCCAACGCATCGACACGATGAAGAGCCATCACATCGCGACTTACGGTCACATCATCGTCGACGTGAAGAGCGTTCAACTGACCGCGAGTGGCGCCACAGTCTATGACTGTCAGGATTCCCGCAACTCGGGGCTTATGAACTCGCAGACGGGTAAGAAGCTCAACCGCGGTGTGCGGCAGGGGAACATAAAGGCCCTGCTGGTCAAGGCCGCTGACGGGCAGTGGCGGGTCAGCAAATCCATCACGATCGGTGAAGGGTGCTGACGGGTGCACGTTGCTTCACCCGTGCTCGGAGTCGGTCTGCTCGTGTCCTGCGCGGTCGCTGCGCCTCCGCCGCTGGATCCGATGCCACCGAACGCCAACTCGTTCAGCTACTACTACGGCGCCCAGGACGATGGGGCACCGGCGAGCGGTGGGCGAGCTCCTGCCGCTGCGCCGAAGGGCGGCCGCGCCAGCGTCTCGCAGGAGGCGAGGCCGCGTGATTGCCAGGAGTTGAGCCAGTACGTGCAGGTGGTCTGCTCGCCGGTGCATGAGGGCGGCAAGGCGCCCAAGGTCTCGCCGGCGAAGTTGGCGTTGACCAAGTGGGCGAGTATGCCGATTCCGGCACCGGTGGTGCGGACGGCGCCGCCTCGCCGGAGCGACGGGCTGGTGGGGCTGCCGGAATGGTTCTGGGTGACCAACTGGCGTCCGCTGAACGATCGCGTCACGGCTCGCAGCGTGTGGGTCGAGGTCACCGCTCGACCGCAGAGCATGACGATCGCGCCGGGTCCTGGCGAGCCGGTCGTTCGATGCGTGGGTCCTGGCGCTGCCTATGACAAGGCGCGGCCGGCCGCGGCACAGCATACGGATTGCTCGTACACGTTCGGCCGGTCTTCGCTTCATCAGCCCGGTCATGCGTACCGGGTGCGAGTGACGGTGATGTGGGGCGGTACGTGGCGGGGTTCGGATGGGTCTGGTGGTGCGCTTCCACCGTTGAGCCGGTCGACGAGTTTCCGGTTGCGGGTGGCCGAGGCGCAGGCGCTTTACGGATGAGGAGCGATATGAAGACGAACGGCCGGATGGGGCTGGGGCCTACCGCTTCCACATCCGCGGCCATGGGCGGTGCTGGTCCGGCGCCGCTCAAACGGTTGCCGCGACAGCGGCGTCCGGGGAACGTCGCGGGGGCGGCCGTCCTGGTAATCGTGGCGGCGGCGGTCAGCGTGTTTCTGTACCGCTCCTCCGACGAGCGGGTGCCCGTGGTGATGATCGCGCGGGACGTCGCGGTGGGGCACAAGTTCACGCAAGCGGATCTCGATAGCGCCGAGGTCGCGGTGGGCCCCGGAGTGACTGTGATTCCGGGGCGCCAGTTGAAGCAGGTCGTCGGGCAGCGCGCCGCCGTCGCGTTGCGGAAGGGGATGCTGCTGAGCGCGTCGCAACTGACGGCGCAGCCGTACCCTCCGGATGGACAGACGCTGGTGGCCGCGCGCTTGAAGCCCGGTGCGATGCCGCCTGGGCTGGCGCCGGGCTGGAGGGTCCGGGTGGTGTTCACCTCCGGCGACCAGGGCGAGGGCGCTACGGCCGGTGCTTCGCAGGCCCGTGCCTCTGCGCTGCGGGATGTCGCCGCGGTGGTGGACGAGGCGGAGGGGCCGGACTCCGAGGGCGCGACGACGGTGTCGTTGATGGTGCCCGACGCCGACAGCAGCACGGTCGCGCGGCAGGCGGCCGCCGGGATGGTCGCTCTCGTCGTGACGGAGAGGCTGGGCTGAACATGGCGCTGTACTGCATGGTCTCGCCGGGCGGGGCGCCGGGTGCGACGACTACCGCGCTGGGGGTGGCGTTGACCTGGCCGAGCCCGGTGCTGCTGGCCGAATGCGATCCGATGGGACGACGTGTGCTCCCGGGCTACGCGGCCGACCGGCTCAGCGAGTCGGCGGGGCCGGGCTTGCTCGGTCTGTCGATGGTGGCCGAGTCCGGCCCGCACGCTCGGCTGCCGCTGGAGGACTACGTGGTGTCCGTCCCCGGTGAGAAGCCGTTGGAACTGCTGCACGGCGTTCGTGATCCCCGGCACGGGGTGCGTCTGGGGCCGCTGTGGGGTCGGTTGTCCGAGGCCCTGGTCGCGCGGCGCGGCGATGTGATCGCCGATCTCGGACGCATTGGCGGCCGGGACACACCGAATGACCTGCTGCGGGCGGCGGACACCGTGATCATGGTGTTGAGACCGACGCTCGCGCAGGTCGACGCGGTCAGGCCGCGCCTCGATGCCCTGACGGGGCTGGTGGGTGAACGTACGACCGTCGGCCTGTGCCTGGTCGCGGATGGTCCGTACGGCGCGGCGGAGGTCGAACGGGCCCTGGGCGCGCCGGTGCTGGCGGAGTTGCCGTGGGCGCCGGCCGATGCCCGCGTCCTTTCGGACGGGGCTCGTCCCCGGAGAACCTTCCGAACCTCGCTGCTGCTTCGGTCGTTCACCTGTCTTGGTCGGCGGCTCCGTGCGACCAGTTCTTCCGCGTCCACAAATAGTGGACGGGCGGACGAGGAGGTCCTATCGGGTGCCGTCGCAGCGGGTGGGGGTGACCGGTGAGCGCGCCCGGCTGGGCGTTCGCCGGGCCGGAGGGATCGCACCGGGCGACCGGCGCCACCCTGGAGGCGCCGTCGGCCGGGGCGGGCGACGCGGACCTGCCAGCGGCGGCCCGTGAGGTGTCGAGGCAGCTCGCGGACGTCCTGGTCGATGGCGTTGACCCAGAACGTGCCCGGCATCTGATCGACGCGCAGGTGCAGGCGTGGGCGCAAGGCCAGTTGGAGACGGGCCGCGTGACGTCGGCCGAAGTGTTGGGTGAGGTTGCGCGGCGGGTGTTCGATCGCCGGTTCGGGCTCGGGCCGTTGCAGCCGTACCTGGAGCGTTCCGATGTGGAGAACATCGTCGTCAACGGCTGTCGGCAGACCTGGGTCACCTTCACCGACGGCGCCAAGAAGCCGGGACCGCCGGTCGCGGACACCGACGAAGAGCTCATCGAATGGGTCCAGCTGTTGGCGCGGCGCGGGAACACCGGGCGGGAGTTCTCCCACGCGTCGCCGCTGCTGGACGTCGCGCTCGCCGATGGCGTGCGGCTCGCGGTGGTGGGCTGGGTGTCTCGGCATCCGCACCTGGCGATCCGCGTGCACCGACTGGTGGACGTCACGCTCCCGCAGCTCACCCGCCTGGGCACCCTGACCGAACCCCTGGAGCAGTTCCTGCGCGCCGCGATCCGGGCGCGCCGCAACATCATCGTCTGCGGGGAGGTCAACACCGGCAAGACCACCCTCGTTCGCGCGCTGGCCAACGAGATCCCACCCGAGGAGCGGATCATCACGTTGGAGAGCGACTTCGAGCTGTTCCTGGACGACCCGCGCCTGGCGCACCGGCACCACGACGTCGTCGCCATGGAGGCCCGCCAGGCGAACGCCGAAGGCGCCGGCGAGGTACGTCTGCAGGACCTGGTGCCGGCCTGCCTGCGGCTGAATCCCGATCGGGTGATCGTGGGCGAGGCGCGGCACGGGGAGCTGGCTCCGATGCTGGAGGTGATGTACTCCGGGGCGCGCGGTTCGATGTGCACGCTCCACGTTCACCGGCCGGAGCATGTGTTCAGCCGCGTCGTCCAGCTCGGTCGCCGCGCCGACCTCGGCCTGGGTGCCGATGACGTGCACCTGATGTTCGGGCTGGCCGAGCCGCTGATCGTCTACCTGCGGCGCGACCAGGCAAGCAACGAACGGTTCGTCTCGCACGTGATGGAGATCGGGCCACCGGCGGACTCGGTGGAACCGACCCGCAACCTGGTCTTCAGTCCCGGCGCCGATGGACGCGCCACTCCGGCGGGCGGACACATCAGTGCAGCCCTCCTCGATGACCTGGTGAAGCAGGGACTCGATCCCGAGTCGCTGCAGTCCGGTTCCGAGATGCGGGGCTGGCTGTGATGACCATGCTCGCCGCCCTCGTCGGCCTGTGCTTCGCCGGGGCCGTTCTCCTGCTCGTGTCCGGTCCGCGGGGAACCGATGACGCGGAACGCCGGGTGCGTCCGCCATCGCGGTTGCAGGCGTTCGTGCGCTCGCCTCAGTGGCCGGGGCGCCGTAACCGGTTGGTCGCCGGTGTTGTGGCGGCCCTGGCGGTGTTCCTGCTGTCGGGGTGGCCGGTCGCGGCCGTTGCCGCTGGGGCCGGGGTGTACGCGGTGCCGCCGATGCTGTCGGGACGTGGGCCGCAGCGCCGGATCGCGCGGCTGGACGCGTTGGCGCAGTGGTCGCGGCGGCTGGCGGAGATGATCGGCGCCAGCCGGGGCTTGGAGCAGGCGCTGGCCGACAGCGCCCGTATTGCGCCCGAGGCGATCCGCGGGCCGGTGACCGTGCTGGCCAGGAGACTGAACAATCACGCCAATCCCGAGCAGTCGCTGCGGGCGTTCGCCGACGAGCTGGACGACCCGATCGCCGATCTGATCGCCTGCGCGCTGGTGCTGGCCGCCCGCCGTCGCGGTCCGGGGACGCGCGAGGCGTTGCGGCTGCTGGCCGACGCCGTCGAGCAGGAGGTCATCGTCCGCCGGGATGTCGAGGCCGAACGAGCCGGTCTGCGCACGACGCTGATCGTCATCGTGGGCTCGGTCATGGCCCTGAGCGTGCTGTTCGCCTCGTCCCAGACACTCGCCGCCCCCTACGGCACCGCGCTCGGACAGACGGTGCTCGCCGTGGTCGCGGCCATCTACGGCGCCGGCCTGTGGTGGATGCGGCGCCTCGCCGTCCTGTCGACCGGCGCGAGATTCATGCACACCACCGACCCGACCTTCGCCATCCCAGGAGCCAAGCCGTGATCGTTCTCGCCGCCCTTAGCGGGGTCTTGTGCGCCGCTGGCATCCTCATGTTCATCCGTGGGGTGTGGCCGGCGCCTCCGCGCTTGGACGCCGCTATGGCCCGAATCCAGCCCACACTGCTCCCCGCGCCACCGGCCGACGACCTGAAGACCGGCGAACGCCTCGGCCGATGGCTGGCCGAGCGCGTCGCACGTCCGGCCGGAACGTTCGCCGTACCCCGAGCCGACTTGGCACTGCTGGGACGCCCGGTCGGGCGCTTCATGCTCAACAAGCTCGTCCTGTTCATTACCGGGCTGGTCGTTCCGCCGGTCGCTGTCGGCCTGGTGGCCCTGGCCGGGGGCCCGGCGTCGTGGACGTTCCCGGTCGTCGCGGGGTTCGTCCTGGCCGCGGTCCTGTGGCTGGTCCCGGACTGGAACGTGCGGTCCCAGGCTCGTCAGCGCCGCCGCGACTTCCGGTACGCCTTCACGTCCTATCTGCAACTCGTCGTCCTGGAACGCGAAGCCGGAGCCGCGCTCAACGCCGCGCTGGAGAACCCGGCCAAGATCACCGAGGGATGGCCGTTCCAGCGGGTCCATGAGGCGTTGACGCGAGCCCGAAACGGCCAGGAGCAGCCTTGGCGGGCCCTGTCCCGGCTCGGTGAGGAGATCGGCGTCCGCGACCTGGTCGACCTGGCTCACACCGCTGAGATCGCCGGGAGCGAGGGCGCCAAGATGCACGACGTCCTGGTCGCCAAGATCACCTCCATGCGCCACGAGGCCTCCGCCTCCGCGCGCGCCGAGGCCAACTCCCGCACCACCGCCATGTGGGTGCCGACCAGCCTGCTCATGCTCGGCTTCGTGATCCTGGTCGGCTTCCCCTTCTTCTCCAAACTCCTGGCGTCCGGCTGACCAACTGGACTCCCAGCACGCCAGGACTTCCACACACGACGCATCGGGGGATGATGAACACGCTCAACGCTGCGGTGATGCGCGCCGCGCTCGCCGTCCACGAACGAGGACAGCGACTCGCCGCCGAGGTGCGGAACCGTGGCGACCGGGGATCCGGAGTGGTCGAGACGATCATCATCGTCGCGGGTTTCGCCGGACTGGCGTTCGTGGTCTACATGGCCGTCTCGAGCAAGGTGCACGGCTGGATCGGCAAGATCCCCGGATCCACCGGCCCGTGAACCAGCGCAAGATCAACCGGCGACAGCGGGACAGAGGATCGGCCACCGTCGCGACAGCGATTACCTTTCCCGCCGTAGGGCTGCTGTTCCTCGCGCTCACACAGGCGGTGATGGTTTCCGTTGCCCGCGATGTCGCGCAGTCGGCCGCCGAGGAGGGCCTGCGCGTCGCCCGCGCTCGCCAAGGCACCTTCGCTGGCGGCCGCGCCGCCGCGGCGTCCTTCGCCCGCGACGAGCCCGTCCTGCAGGCACCCGCCGTCACCGTGTCGGGCGCCAACACCATCGCCGTGCGGGTAACCGGCAGCGCCCCGTCGCTGCTGCCGGGCGTCAACATCACCGTGTCCAGGACGGCTCGCGGCGCCCGCGAACGGTTCACGACTCCCTCAGCTGGACCGACGTGAGCGGGAGGAACAGCGCCGCGCCCGCTCGTCCGGACCGGACGCGGGACGCGGGAAACGCGGTGGTCGAGACCGCGATCCTCGCGCCCGTCTTCATCATCTTTCTGGCCGGGCTGCTCCTGGTGATGCGCGTCGTGCACGGCAGCGCGGTGGTCGCACAGGCCGCCGCCGACGCCGCACGCCAAGCGTCCATCGCCCGCACCACCGGCCAGGCCCGCACCGACGCGACCGCCAGCGCGATGCGCACCCTGCACGACCGGGGCCTGCACTGCACACCGTCCGTCCGGCTCGACCTGTCCGGCTTTCACCGGCCAGTCGGGCAGGCGACGACGGTGTCAGCGCGCGTGACATGTGTGATCAAGCTGAGCGACCTCGCGCTTACCTGGATGCCGGGCTCACGAACGGTTACCAAGACCCACCGGTCGCAAATCGACCCCTACAGGGCCACTCGGTGAGCGCCATCGCCTCGGCACGGTCACGCATTTGCGAATTCGCGCAGTCCGACCGCGGAAGCGTGAGCGTCTTCGCCGTCATCATCACCCTGGTCATCGTGGTGTTCTTCGGCGCCGTCGTCGACTTCGAGCAGGTCCTGGAAGCCCGGCAGGACGCCGGCACCGCCGCCCAAGAAGCCGCTCGCGCCGGAGCCGGACGCGTCGACCTCGACCGTGCCTACAAGCGTGGCCGGTTCATCGTGGACCGCCAGGCCGCGCTACGCGGTGCCCGCTCCTACCTGAGCGCCGGAGGCTACATCGGCACCGCGACCATCACCGGAACCCACACCATCCAGGTGCACGTCGCCATCGCCCGACCCGCGCGCTTCCTCTCCCTGATCGGGATCTCCACCCTGCACGCCGACGCAGACGCGACCGCCAACCTGACCACCGGAGTGGAAGGACCCCACCAGCCATGACCTACACCGGTACGAGCCGCCTCGCCGACTTCGTGCGCGGGCTCGGCGCCCTCATGGTCTTCGGCTTCCTGCTGGTCGGGTCCCCGGTCGCGATGTACAAGATGAACGGATCTCCCATCCCCGACAGAATCCCGTCCGGGGAGGAGATCCGCCTCGTCCTGATGCGGCAGGACACCGACCACAGCGTGTTCCTGGCAACGCTCTGGCTCATCGGCTGGGGAGCCTGGTGCGTGTTCGTACTCAGCGTCTGCGCCGACGTGATCAGCTTCCTGGTCGGACGAGAGACGCCTCTCCTCCCGCGCCCGGTCCGGCCGCTGCAGCAATTGACCCGCGAACTGATCACAACCGCTGCGCTCGCCTTCAGCGTCGCCGCGTCGCTCGCCACGTCTGCCTCCGCCGCGACGGACGTCCACGCCGCGACCGGCGTCCATGCGGCCGCCGACCCTCAACCCAACGCTCCCGGTCACCTGTCGTCGGGGCACGCCACACCGGAACCGGAGCCGACTGCATCCGAATGGACGCCACTGCTCGCCAACGAGGCACCGCCCGGCCCGGAGACTGGCGGTCATCCTTGGCAGACGCACACCGTCAAGCGAGGCGACACCCTGTGGAATCTCGCCCGCCGCATCTACGGTTCAGGCGCCCAGTACCCCAAGATCTTCAAGGCCAGCCAGGGCATCAAGCAGCCCCATGGAGCCCCCGCTCTCACCGACCCTGACGTCCTCCACCCCGGGCAACGTGTCCGGCTTCCACGGCTCGGAAGCCCGAAGAGCGCGTCTTCGCCGCCGCGAACGACACCGCATGCGGCCAGACCCTCGGCCCCGCCGAAGCACGGCAAGACGAGTGACGCCCGAACGCCGCCGACCCTGCGCTCATCATCCGTCGAGACGAGGCCCTCGGAGGTGCCGGCCCCGGTCGTGGCGCCGCCCGCCAGCCCAGCACCGTCGACACCGCACCACCAGGGCGATCACCAGGACGACCACCATTCACCGCAGGCGATCTCCCTATCGTCCGGCTCCTGGATCGGTATCGGTCTCGCCGCCGCGCTCAGTGTCGCCGTGGCCGCCACCCGCTTGCACAGGCGCCGCCGACGTCCGATCAACACCGACTCGAACTCGTGGGGACGCGCCACCGAGCCTCCGATCCCGGACTCCGTCCGCAAGGCCCGCCAAGCCCACATGTCCACCTACGCCGACCGTGACGTTCGTCTTCCGTCCGACCCCGAACTCGTCCGCGAAGACCTGGAGGCGGCGGAGCCCAACCACCTCGTCATAGGTGTGCGCGACGGGCACGCGGTCGCCGTGCCGCTGGCCGGCCTCAGCCTCGGCCTGTCGGGAGACGGTGCCCACGCGGCGGCCCGGGCCATCACCACCGAGCTCCTGGCCAAGGCGCACCGGTACCGCGCCGAGATCGTCATTCCGCGGGCCGACGCACAAGCGCTCTTCCCAGGGGAGGACATCACCGACCTGGCTGCGGCGCTCGATGCCTGCACCATCACGCCGTCCCTACCCGAGGCGACCAGCCACCTGGAAGCCGAACTCCTGCATCGCGGCCGACTGTTGGCGATGACTGACCTACCTGACGTGCCCTCCCTGCGCGCCGCCGACCCCGCCGAGCCCCTGCCTACCGTGATGCTGATCGCGTCGGTCCCCGAGCAGGATGCCGGCGCCGTGCACGTCCTCTCCACACTCGGCCACCGCCACAACATCGGCGTCCTGGTCCTCGGTGCCTGGCCGTCAGGCACCAGCGTGGAACTCTCCGGCGACGCGACCGTCACGAATGCTCACGGCCCCGATGCCGGACGGTTCACCGGCTCCCGCCTGTTCCAACTGACCACCGACGACGCCGCCGGCATGCTGCAGACCATCCGAACCGCCACCGGCACCGAGCCCGGCGTTCTAACTCCGCCACCGAACACGAATCCAGAGCCGGACCCGGAACCGCACGTCGTCCCGGCCGTCGTCCCGCCACCACGCCCGTCGGGAGAAACCGGTGGTCCACCCGCTCGCCTGGACGTTCTCGGACACGTTTGCCTGCGCACCCCAGACGGCCCCATCAACACCGGCCTACGCCGGAGCGCTCGCAGCCTGCTCGCCTACCTGTCCCTGCATCCGGATGGCGTCGCCCGCGACACAGCCACGGCCGAGCTTTGGCCGGACCTCAACCCCAAGAGCGCCGTCACGAGATTTAACAGCGCGGTCACGAATATCCGCAGCGTCCTTCGGGCCACGACCGGTGGTCAAACCATGTACATCATCCACAGCGACGGTCGTTACCGTGTGGACCCCGGCGCGGTCGGCGTCGACCTATGGGCACTGACCTCCGCCGTCGCCGATGCCCGGCAGGCCACCGACGACGCCGCTCGCATTAAGGCGCTGACGCTCGCCGTCGACCTTTACACGGGTGAGTTCGCCAGCGGCATCTCAGGAGCATGGGTCGAAGCCCACCGTGAGCACCTTCGCCGCGCCATCGGCAACGCCTGTACAGACCTCGCCCAGCTCCTCCAGGAGAACGATCCGCAACAAGCGTTGGCGGCGCTGGAGCAGGCCATCACCCACGACCCCTACGCCGAACCGCTCTATCAGCACATCATGCGACTGCAAGCCCGCCTGAACCGCCCGGACGCTGTCCAGCGTACCTACCGGTTCCTCGCTGTCCGCCTCGAGGAGATCGACGCCGAACCCAGCGACGAGAGCCGCAAGCTCGCCAACTTCCCCGCACAGACGTTGAAGCGGACGTGAAGTGGCCACTGACAGTCCCGTCCGGACCGACATCGACGAAGAACCCGTTCCTCTGGCCGACAAAAGGACGCTCAGTACGACGTCGCTCGGGCGCCCGGTACGCGATTCAGGCGCAGCCGCTTACACAAGCCGCCCCTCGGCCGCATCGGGGGCGATTGAAAACCGTGCTGAGAAGCCTCGGCCGTAGAACTCACAGTCTGGGTTCACGGTCGGGTAGCCAGCGAGGTGCTGCCACTCGCACTGATGCGGCGTACCGGGACGCTCTTCCTCCGGCATGGTCTGCTCGGTTCCGTTGAGCGGCCGCCTCTTTCCATGCCTGACCTGCGCACACTCTAGGATCCCTCCATGCTGCGCATGTTGCCCCTCGTGGTCACCTCTGTCCTGTTTGCTCTGACTGCCTGCGGTGGGGCCGAGCATCCGAAGAGTCCCTCTGCCGCATCCGCCAAGCCGACGGCCAGCTCCTCCAAAGATGGCATCGTGCTGATCAGGGACGCCGATGGGTCGACCACCACCTACCGTGAAGTCGTTGAGAACATCAAGCAGGGGAGCATCGAAGAAGCCGGTGAGCCTGCGGAGTGGCACAGCTTCTGCGAGCGAGTCATCTCAACCGGCCGCCTCGAAGGTGCACAGTTCCCGGCGGGAGAAGACCTGGCGATCGAAGCCTGCAAGAAGGGGCTGGAAGCCCGCCGCCAGCAGGAGAACAACGCCATCCAGCCTGCAGACACCCCCAAAGAACAGAAGTTCGTCCTGGTTGATACCACAACGGGCGCGACCACGACCTACACCCAACTGGTTCAGAAGATCGCTAAGGGGCAGCGCGTCACTGATGACGAGATCCCCGATGCCGGCGGGGACTGCCGGAGCCTACTGACCCATCTCATCACCTACGCGGACGTCGACTTCCCGAACGGCGACGAGCTTTTCATCGAGGCCTGCGAAGCAGGGGAAAAGATGAAGTAGTGGCTCCTTTCGCAACCGTGGCGCCTGCGAGGAGAGGCGGATACTAAATGCCAGATGCGCCTGCCCGTGTAAAATGCCTGGTCGGGCTTGACATGCCGATCCGAGCTGTTCCTTGATGGTCGCCGGTTCGCCGCGCTGATTCGCCGTCAATGGGACACGGCGGCGCGGCGGCCGGTCAGGAGGAATCAGGGAATGGTGAGATTCAACCTCGAACCCGCGGCCTCGGTGATGGGCGCGTCGATGTCATGGCGCCGCGTCTTCCCGGGGCGAGTGGACCAGATCCCGCTGGCGAGGCAGTTCGCGATGTTCCTGTTCGCCGAGACCTCGATTGCTGCGGAAGTGGGGTTCGTGGTGACGGAGCTGTCCACGAACGCGGTTCGGCACACCCGCTCGGGGCAGCAGGGCGGTCGGTTCACCGTCGAGCTGGTGCTCGGCGGCCTGGCCTACGTCGGTGTCAGTGACCTCGGCGGGGGCGGGTACCCGACGGTGCGGCATGACCCGCTGAACGGTCCGGTCGAGGCCGAGGGCGGGCGTGGGCTGCGGGCTGTTTCGCAGATGGCCGCGATGCTCGGCGTCCACGGGAGCCCGATCGAGGGTCACACGGTCTGGGCGGACCTGATCTGTCTCGACAAGCCGTACGATGACCCGCCGCTGGTCACACCCGCTGCCCCAGCCGCATAGGGCGAGACCAGCCTGGGGTTAGCAGGCTGGTCCCGCACCTTCAGGCTAGGACTGCGCTCGGGCCCTGTCTGCACCTTCGCCAGGTGCGGACAGGGCCTTTGCCTGTGCACCGGGCGACGGAGGGTGGGGCAGTCGGGGGGTTGGTCGGTGGGGCGATCGGGGGTGCGCCTATGGTCGCCCGGCTCGCATCGTCGCGTCTGCACAGGTCAGGGCGTGTTCAGGGTGGGGCGTCGGTGCGCCCGGATATCCCCCAGAGGGGGAGAGTGTAGGGGTGCGGCCGCTCGCACTGAAGCTCCACTTCTTTTCCTATGGGGCCTCCTCCTCCGCCTTTTATTATTCCCCCGAATATCCGTAAGGGTGTCAGTGTCATTGCCTGTGCATGCCGAGAGTGATGAGAGACGTGCGCGACGCACCGAGTCGACGCCCATCGGGCGGCTAGCGGGACGCACGAGTGTGGCGCAACGGCATGAGAAGGCTGTGTCGAGATTCGACAGAGGTCGCCAAAGCCGGCCCGGTCATTAAAATGTTGTTTACTGAGGTAAGCCTCTCCAGCCGTTCGGGCGACACAATTCGTCGGCGCTCCGTGTTGCATTAGCCGCGACGTCGAGAAATGGTCGTCATGGCGGACGACGCCGGGCGGGAAAGTCCCGCCGAACCGGCCGCCATTCAGGAGGCAGAAACAATGGCGAACACCAACACCACCGCGACCACTGACACGGCCACCACCGCCCCGGCGGATGGTACGGCGGACGGGCGTCCGGACGGGGCGGCCGGGGCGGTGTGGGACGCGCTGAACGCCGCGCCGGACGGTGCGACCGTGTCGGCGCTGGCCGTGGCGTCTGGCAGCAGCCGCGCGACGGTGACCAAGGCCCTGACGGCGTTCGCGGACGCCGGACGCGCGGTCCGGGCGCGCGGTGAGGGCACCGGCCGGGGCCGCACGCCGGACGTGTGGGCGCCAGTCGCCCCCACGGCCACCACGGGTGCGATGGACACCACCGGTGCCGGTGACACCGCCCCGGCGGCCCCGGCGGACGACACGGCCACCGACGCCGCGCCGTCGCCGGGCGCCGCCGGAACGGGCGTCATCTCACCGGACACCCTGGCCACGGCGATGCAGGTGCTGGCCGAGGAGGCGGACCGGCGGGCGGCGGCGGCCGAGTCGCTGCGCCTTGCGCAGGAGGAGGAGGCCGAACGGCGCGCGCGGGTCGACGCCGAACTGCGGAAGGCCGAGAAGCGCGAAACCGCCCGCGTGATCCTGACCGACCTTCTCAGCACGGTCACCACGACCCTCGCCGCGATCGCGGCCGACGACGACGAGCAGGTGACGCGCGGCATGGAGGACATCGCGCGGTACGCCGGTAGCGTCCGCCGGACCACGCGCACCACCACCGGCGCCCGGACGGGCACCGGGACGCGGACGCCGCGCGCGGCGGGTGACCGTGGCGCGCCGTCGCCGCTGCGGCCCCTGGTTGCCGGGCACCTGAACGCGTTCCCCGGCCTGGAATTCACGCCCGGTGAGATCGCCAAGGTGCTCGACCGGTCATCCGGCGCCGTCGCCAACGCCCTGGACACCCTCGTCGGGCGGGGTGAGGCGGTCCTGACGTGCGAGCGCCCGCGCCGATTCCGCGCGGCCAACCCCGCCACCGACCGCGCCACCGGGGATGGCAGCACCACCGGCACGGACGCCGGTAGCCCTGACGGGGACAGCACGAACGCCGCGTGACCCCGTAGGGCGGGGCGGACGGGTGGTAGCCCGTCCGCCCCGTCATGACCGGGCCCTATGGGCCACGTCCCCAGCCAATGAGGTTGTCATGACGAAGGAGACGCTACATGTCCGGTGACCAGGTCGACAGCACCTCGGGCGACACGGCGCACGACCCGTACGACCAGGTGTTCGTCCTGCTCGGGTGGGCATGGGACGTCGCGGCCGCCGCACGGGCGGCCGCCCGCTACCCCGTCACGGGCGCGAACGTTGCTGAGATCAGCGGGCTCGGTGCCATCATCCGGATCGACGCGGAACATGCGGCGACGGTGGATCTGTCCCGCCCGCTGCTGGCCGTGCCGATCCCGCACCCCGACCGGCCGATCGTGATCGACGGGTGGCACCGGATCCACAAGGCCCGGCAGACCGGCGTCACCGAACTGCCGATCATCATCTTGGACGAGGCCGACGAACGGGCCTGCCGACTCATGGGCGGCGGCATCGACCGGCGCGGGTAGACCGGCAGGCGAACCACACACCGCACCACGCATGAAGGGGCCCGGGTAGGCGGAACGCCACCCGGGCCCCGTGCGCGCCGTGGCCGGTGCGGCCCCGTGCGCGCCGTGGCCGGTGCGGCCCCGTGCGCGCCGTGGCCGGTGCGGCCCCGTGCGCGCCGTGGCCGGTGCGGCCCCGGTGCGCGCCGTGGCCGGTGCGGCCCCGTGCGCGCCGTGGCCGGTGCGCGTTGCTCGGCACGAGCACAATTAGAAAAAGCTTCTTGTGCGTTCAGCTAGAGCGACAGCTTGCGCATCGAATTTCATGCGGCGAAGGGATTCCAGCAGGATCGTTATTCCTTCGGATTGATCGACTGGCGCATCAGCTGCGGCACGCCTGGCCAGAGTTGATGCCATTGCTGGCATTGGCTTGAGCGCATGAAGTAGTTTGGCTACATCAGCCGGGGCGGAAAGGCTTGTCTTGCTTACAGCGCGGTCGGCTAGAGTTGCCGATTGCATGGGCAAGTTAAATTCTTGTAGAACTATCAAAAGGTCGGCGATAGGTGCCGGCTGCTCGACCGGGACGTTCCAAACTGCTCGTTTGGCCAAGATTATGGCTTGGGACGTAAGTTTTCGCTCTCGCATCACTTCGAGCAGGATGGCGACATCTGCTGGCTGATCCAGTGAGGTTTTAACAGCAGCACGATCAGCCAAAGCTGCAGCCTTTGCATGGGCGTGATCGGCAAGGAGTGCGAGAAGGATCGCTACCGATCCAGGGGGGCCAATGGGGGCGTCAGGAACTGAAGCACGCGCCATCAACATATTGCACTGGGTAGCCGCTCCGAGCGCTCGCATAATGTTCAGGAGTTCGGCGACTTCTGCGGGGTGGTCGAGTGGCGCATCGTTGGCGGCACGCGCGGCCAAGGCGACCTTTTGGTTGTCGAGTCGCAGATCGCTGAAGGCGTTCAGGAGTTCGGCGATTTCGGCGGGGTGGTCGAGTGGCGCATCGTTGGCGGCACGCGCGGCCAAGGCGACCTTTTGGTTGTCGAGTCGCAGATCGCTGAAGGCGTTCAGGAGTTCGGCGATTTCGGCGGGGTGGTCGAGTGGCGCAT
>NZ_JAGEPF010000055.1 GCF_017573465.1 Actinomadura violacea | reverse complement strand
GCAGGTGGCGGCGATCCAGGCGGAGAAGGAGTCGGCGCAGCGCGACGCCGCGGCCGCGTGGGGCGAGGTGCAGCGCGCGCGGGGTCAGGCCGAGCAGGCCGACCGCCGCGCCGTCGACGCCGAGCGCAAGGTCGCCGAGGCCGAGCGCCGCGCCGGCGAGGTGCAGAACGAGGCCGTCGCCCAGATCGCCGCCCTCCAGCAGGAGAAGGAGGCCGCGCAGCGCGACGCCGCGGCCGCCTGGAACCAGGCGCAGCAGGGCCGCGCCCAGGCCGACCAGGCCCGCGGCCAGGCCGAGCAGGCCCGTGTGCAGGCCGACCAGGCGCGCGCGCAGGCCGAGCAGGCCCGCGCCCAGATGGAGCAGGCGCAGGCGCAGGCCGAGCAGGCAGAGCGCCGCGTCGCCGAGGCCGAGGCCACCGTCCGGCAGGCCATCCAGCAGCGCGACGCGATGAGCGAGGCCCGCGACGACGCGCTGCGCGCCGTCGAGGACGCCGTCGGCGGCCGCCGCTCCGCCGAGACCGAGCGCGACCGGGTCGCCGAGCAGGCCGCCGAGCTGTCGCGCGCCCTGGAGTCCGCGCACGCCGAGCTGTCCGCGCTGCGCTCCAAGGTCACCGACGCGGAGATGACCGCGCAGAACCTGCAGCACGCCGTCGTCGCCGCCGGCAAGGAGGCCGACGAGACGCGCCGCCGCGCGCAGGAGTCCGAGCGCCGCGCGCAGGAGAACGAGCGCCGCGCCCAGGAGTCCGAGCGGCGCGCCCAGGACGCCGAGCGCCGCGCGCAGGACGCCGTCGTCCGCGCGGAGACCGCCGAGGCCGAGCGCCAGCAGGCCCTCGACACCGCCGCGCAGTCGCTGGAGGCCGCCAAGAAGGCCGAGCGCGAGCGCGACGCCAGCGGCAAGGCGCGCGAGGCCGCCGACCGCACCCGCGAGGCCGCGGTGCAGTCCCAGGCCCGCGCCGAGTCGGAGCTGACGCTCGCCCGCGGCCGCGCCGACCAGGCCGGCCGGGAGCGCGACAAGGCGGTCGCCGGGATGCGGCAGATGGCCGCCGAGCGCGACGCTGTCGCCGAGAAGCTCGCCGAGCGCGACCAGTGGGTCGACCAGCTCGCCCAGGCCGTCACCGAGCAGCGCGCGCAGATCGCCGAGCTGTCCCAGGAGCGCGACGCCGCCCGCCAGGCCGCCGACCAGGCCCGGTCCCTGATCGACGAGCTGACCCGGCAGCTGCGCACCATCATGCCCACCGCCGCGACGCCGCGGCTCTGAGGAACCCCCCCCGGCCCGGCGGGCCGGGGGCACGGGCCGCCCGCCCCCCGCACCCTCTGACCAGCGGGAGCGGGGCACTCCCGGGATGGCGCACCCGCGACCGGCTGTTATTCTGGTGGCCCGTGGACAGTGCGGTACCGACCCCTTCGGTGAAAGCCGCCTCGCAACGACCACGGGAGCGCCTTCTTGCCTTCGGCAGCCACTGGTAGATCACGTCCTACCAAGCACCTCTTCGTCACCGGCGGTGTCGCCTCCAGCCTCGGCAAGGGACTGACGGCCTCCAGCCTGGGGCGGCTTCTCACCCTTCGCGGGCTGCGGGTCACCATGCAGAAGCTGGACCCCTACCTCAACGTCGACCCCGGCACCATGAACCCGTTCCAGCACGGCGAGGTGTTCGTCACCGACGACGGCGCCGAGACCGACCTGGACATCGGCCACTACGAGCGGTTCCTGGACACCGAGCTGCACGGGTCGGCGAACGTCACGACCGGCCAGGTGTACTCCAACGTCATCGCCAAGGAGCGGCGCGGGGAGTACCTCGGGGACACCGTGCAGGTGATCCCGCACATCACCAACGAGATCAAGGACCGGATCCGCGGGATGGCGGACGACACCGAGGTCGACATCGTCATCACCGAGGTCGGCGGGACCGTCGGCGACATCGAGTCGCTGCCGTTCCTGGAGTCGGTGCGGCAGATCCGGCACGAGATCGGCCGCGACAACTGCTTCTTCCTGCACGTGTCGCTGCTGCCCTACATCGGGCCGTCCGGCGAGCTGAAGACCAAGCCGACGCAGCACTCGGTCGCCGCGCTGCGCTCCATCGGCATCCAGCCCGACGCGATCGTGTGCCGCTCGGACCGGCCGATCACCGACGGGCTCAAGCACAAGATCAGCCTGATGTGCGACGTGGACCGCGAGGCCGTGGTGTCCGCGGTGGACGCCGCGTCCATCTACGACATCCCGAAGGTGCTGCACGCCGAGGGCCTGGACGCCTACGTGGTGCGCCGGCTCGGGCTGCCGTTCCGCGACGTCGATTGGGGCGCCTGGGACCGGCTGCTGCGCCGCGTCCACAAGCCCGCCCGCGAGGTCACGATCGCGCTGGTCGGCAAGTACATCGACCTGCCCGACGCCTATCTGTCGGTGACCGAGGCGCTGCGGCACGGCGGGTTCGGCAACGACGCCAAGGTGCACATCCGCTGGGTGAAGAGCGACGACTGCGAGACGCCCGAGGGCGCCAAGCGGGAGCTGGACGGCGTCGACGGGGTGCTGATCCCCGGCGGGTTCGGCGTCCGCGGCATCGAGGGCAAGCTCGGCGCGATCCGGCACGCCCGCGAGAACCGCGTCCCGCTGCTCGGCATCTGCCTCGGCCTGCAGTGCATGGTGATCGAGGCGGCGCGGACGCTCGGCGGGCTCGCCGACGCCGGCAGCGCCGAGTTCGACGCCACCACCGAGCACCCGGTCGTCGCGACCATGGCCGACCAGGTCGACGTGGTCGCAGGCGAGCGCGACATGGGCGGCACCATGCGGCTCGGCCTCTACCCCGCCGACCTCGCCGACGGTTCGGTGGTGAAGGGCCTGTACGGGGAGGCGAAGGTCTCCGAGCGGCACCGGCACCGCTACGAGGTCAACAACGCTTACCGCGGCCGGCTGGAGGAGGCGGGGCTGCGGTTCTCCGGGCTGTCGCCGGACGGCCGCCTCGTCGAGTACGTCGAGCTGCCCCGCGAGAGCCACCCGTTCTTCGTCGGCACGCAGGCGCACCCGGAGTTCCGGTCCCGGCCGACCCGCCCGCACCCGCTGTTCACCGGCCTGGTCGCCGCGGCGATCGAGTACGCCGACGCGCGCGCGGCGGACGCCTCGTGACCGCGGAGCCCGGGCCGGACGACGTCCGCGACCGGCCCGAGCACTGGAAGGTCGTCGAGGAGTCGACCGCGTTCACCGGGCACGTGTTCAACGTCCGCCGCGACCGGGTCGAGATGCCGGACGGCACCGGCGGCACCGAGGTCGTCGGCCGCGACGTGATCGAGCACCTCGGCTCGGTCGGCGTCCTCGCCCTCGACGACCGGGAGCGCGTGCTGCTGCTCCGCCAGTACCGGCACCCCGTCGGGCGGCTCCTGTGGGAGACGCCCGCCGGGCTCCGTGACGTCGACGGCGAGCCGCTGCGCGCGCTCGCCGAGCGGGAGCTGCTGGAGGAGGCCGGGTACCGGGCCGCGCGCTGGGACACCCTCGCCGACGTGTTCCCCTCGTCGGGGATGTCGGACGAGCGCACCCGGATCTTCCTCGCCCGCGACCTCGAACTCGTGCCGCCCGAGGAGATCGACTTCGAGCGGGTGCACGAGGAGGCGGACATGCCGGTCGTCTGGGTGCCGCTGGACGAGGCCGTCCGCAAGGTCCTCGCGGGCGACGTGCACAACATGATCGCCTGCGTGGGGATCCTCGCGGCGCACGCCGCCCGCGCCGCCGGCTACCGCGACCTCCGCCCCGCCGACGCCCCCGAGGGCTGACACCCGCTCTGTGCGGGGAGCGGGCCGAGACGCTCAGCCCGCACGCGAGCGCGCTATCTGACCGGTGGGGGCAAAGCCGAAGGCGAGCCCCCACCGGGAAGCTCGCGAAGCGAGGTCGCGCTCGCCCAAGCACGGTCAGCGGCCGAGCCCTAGGCGAGGCCGCTGGGCCGGGCTTGCAGTAGACACAGCGCGGTAGGGGCCGGAGGGGGCATGATGGGCACGTCGCGACCCGCCTCGAGCCGACCCCACCGAGCCGACCGACCGTCAGAAGAGGTGCCGCACTGTCCCCGCGCACGACCCGCCGGCCCGCCGAGCGGCCCCCCGCCCAGGACGACGCCCCCGACGCGGGCACCGGCTCGGCGCTGGAGGCGGCGGTGCGCACCTATTTGGGGCACCTGGCCGTCGAGCGGGGCCTGGCCGCCAACACCCTGTCGTCCTACCGCCGCGACCTGCTCCGCTACGTCCGGGTGCAGGAGGGGCGGGGCCGCACCGCCATCGGCGACATCACCGAGGACGACGTCCGCGCGTTCCTGATGGGTCTGCGGGAGGGCGACGAGGAGCATCCGCCGCTGTCGGCGGGGTCGGCCGCGCGTGCGCTCGTCGCCGTCCGGGGCCTGCACCGGTTCGCGCTGCGCGAGGGGCTCGCGTCCGGCGACCCCGCGCACGACGTCAAGCCGCCGACGCCGCCGCGGCGGCTGCCGAAGGCCATCACGCTGGAGGAGGTGGAGCGGCTGCTCGCGGCCGCCGCCGGACCGTCCGACGGCGACGCCGGCACCGCCCGCGGCCTGCGCGACCGCGCGCTGCTGGAGCTGCTGTACGGGTCGGGCGCGCGGATCTCCGAGGCGGTCGGCCTGGACGTCGACGACGTCGACCTCGACGACGGGTTCGCCCGCGTCGCCGGCAAGGGCGGCAAGGCCCGGGCCGTCCCGATCGGCGACTACGCGGCCCGGGCCGTCGGCGCCTACCTCGTCCGGGCCCGCCCCGAGCTCGCCGGCGCCGGGCGCGGCGGCCCCGCGCTGTTCCTGAACGCCCGCGGCGGGCGGCTGTCGCGGCAGGGCGCCTGGATGGTGCTGCGCGCCGCCGCCGACCGGGCCCGGCTGTCGCAGGTGTCGCCGCACACGCTCCGGCACTCGTTCGCCACCCACCTGCTGGACGGCGGCGCCGACGTCCGCGTCGTCCAGGAGTTGCTCGGGCACGCCTCCGTGACCACCACGCAGGTCTACACTCTGGTGACGGTACAGCTGCTGCGCGAGGTCTACGCGACCTCGCACCCGCGCGCCCGGAGCTGAGCGTCCGGCCGCCTCCCGGCCCGCTGCGACGTGCGGCCGCGGCGCCGCGACAAATCCCGACACTCGGCGCGCGTCGGCTTGAGACGCGGGGGACTGAGCCCTAGAGTCCCCGTTCTGGACGGCATTCCCGGCCGCCGGGGAGGGATCTGGTGACCAGCAGGAACGGCGGACATGGAGTTCTCTCCTCCGCCACCATAGAGACCGATCCGAGTCGGGCCCTCGGCCCGACTCAGCGACCCGTGCCCGTCTTTCCGGAGCCGGAACCGCTGGCCGAACACGGGCCGGCCCGCATCGTCGCCGTCTGCAACCAGAAGGGCGGCGTCGGCAAGACGACCACGACGATCAACCTGGGCGCCGCGCTCGCCGAGTACGGCCGCCGGGTGCTGCTCGTCGACTTCGACCCGCAGGGCGCCCTGTCGGTCGGCCTCGGCAAGGGCGACCCGCGCCAGCTCGACATGACGATCCACAACCTGCTGCTCGAACGCGACACCGAGTGGGAGGACATCGTCCTGGAGACCGGCGTCGACGGCATGGACCTGCTGCCGAGCAACATCGACCTGTCCGGCGCAGAGGTCCAGCTCGTCCACGAGGTCGGCCGCGAGTACATCCTGCAGCAGGCGCTGAAGTCGGCGGTCCCGCACTACGACTACATCCTGATCGACTGCCAGCCGTCGCTCGGCCTGCTGACCGTGAACGCGCTGGCCGCCAGCGAGGGCGTGCTGATCCCGCTGGAGTGCGAGTACTTCGCGATGCGCGGCGTCGCGCTGCTGATGGAGACCATCGACAAGGTGCAGGGCCGGATCAACCCGGAGCTGGTGATCGACGGCGTCCTCGGCACCATGTACGACTCGCGGACCCTGCACACCCGCGAGGTCCTCGGCCGGATCGTCGAGGCCTTCGGTGACAAGGTCTTCCACACGGTCATCAACCGCACGGTACGGTTTCCTGACGCGACCGTCGCCGGGGAGCCGATCACGTACTTCGACCCGAACTCGATGGGCGCGAACGCATACCGGGGTCTGGCGCGGGAGGTGCTCGGAAGGTGGGCTCACGTCGGGTAAGGCTGCCCGGTGTCGATGAGATCTTCCGGCCCACCGCGCCGCCGCCCGGCCCCGCTCCCGGCCCGTCCGGGAACCCGCCCGGCTCGGGGCGCGCGCTGCCCGAGCGGGCCGTTCCCGAGCACGCCGGCCCCGAGCACGCGGTCGCGGAGCGCGCGGTGCCGGGCGCCGGGCCGTCCCGGACCGTCCGGCCGGACGGCGGGCGCCGCCCCACCGGCCGCCAGCGCCACGACTCCAAGATCACCGTGTACATCTCCTCCGACGAGTTGCTCGCGCTGGAGCAGCTGCGGCTGCGGCTGCGCGCCGACCACGCCCTGACCGCCGACCGGGGCCGGCTGGTCCGGGAGGCCGTCGCGGCGATGATCGGCGACTTCGACGCGCTCGGCGAGCACAGCACCCTCGTCCGGCGCCTGCGCGACCTGTCCTGACCCGCGCACGGTAGGGATCCCGTATGGCCCAGCCCCCCGACGACCCGCCCGAGCCGTTCCGGCCGCCGCCGCCCATCTACGCGCCGCCGTCCTCGGCCGACACGCCGCCGCCTCCGTACGCGCCGCCGCCCCCGAACGCGCCGCCACCGGGTGCCGCGCCCCCGGCCGCCTACCCGCTGCCGGGCGCCGCCGCGCAGTACCCGTCGGCCGCCAGGCCCGCGGCACGCACACCGCTGATCATCGCAGGCGCGGCCGCGCTCGTGTTCGTCCTCCTGGCCGCCGGCGTGGCCGTCTACCTGGCGACGCGCGGCGGCGGCGGGTACGACGGCGGCCCGGCAGACCTGCGGCAGCCGCTGACGCTCCAGCAGGTCGCCGCGGTCTCGCAGGCGCCCTGCGCCGCCGGGACGCTGCCCGAGGCGTCCGGGACGTCCTGCTACCGCCTCGCCGGGGGCGGCATGACCGTCCGCCGCGTCGAGCACATGAAGGCCGAGCCGCCGGCGGGCGGGACGACGTCGTGGACGGTCCAGATCGGCCTGACCGCCGCGGACGCCCGGGCGTTCGCGCGCCTCACCGAAGCGGCGGCGCGGCAGCAGCCGGGGACGCCGGGGCAGCAGATCGCGATGGTCGCCGGCGGGCGGGTGCTGTCGGCGCCCGCGGTCACCGGAGGGCCCATCACCGGCGGCTCCGTGCAGATCACCGGCTCCTTCACCCGCGCGAAGGCCGAGGACCTCGTCGCGAGGATCAGCGGGCGCCGCCCGTCCTGACGCGGGGCGTCCGGCCCGCCCGGACGAGGCGCCCGCACACCCCCGGGCATGGGACGATGGGGCCGGTGAGCATGTTGCCGGGGAGCACGGGGCGGGCGGCGTCCTCCGCTACCGTGAGCGACGTGGACGAGACGGCGCCGGAGCAGGGCGCGGCACCCGACCAGGAGCAGGGCGAGGACCAGGGCTTCCGCGTCCACCTCGACAACTTCGAGGGCCCCTTCGACCTGCTGCTCGGGCTGATCTCCAAGCACAAGCTCGACATCACCGAGGTGTCCCTGCACAAGGTCACCGACGACTTCATCGCCCACATCCGCTCCTACGGCAAGGACTGGGACCTCGACCAGGCCAGCCACTTCCTGCTGGTCGCCGCGACCCTGCTGGACCTGAAGGCGGCGCGGCTGCTGCCGTCCGGCGAGGTCGACGACGAGGACGACCTGGCCCTGCTGGAGGCCCGCGACCTGCTGTTCGCCCGGCTGCTGCAGTACCGGGCGTACAAGGAGGTCGCGCAGGTCCTCGCCGCCAAGATCGCCGACGCGAACCGGCGGTTCCCGCGCGTGGTGCCGATGGAGCCGAAGTTCGCGAACCTGCTGCCGGAGGTCCTGCTCGGCCTCGGCCCCGAGGAGTTCGCGCGGCTGGCGGCCAGGGCGCTCGCCCCGAAGGCGCCGCCCGCTGTGTCGGTCGAGCACATGTACCAGCCGAAGGCCAGCGTCAAGGAGCAGGCCGAGATCGTCGTGGAGAAGCTGCGGCGGCTCCGCAAGACCACCTTCCGGGTCCTGGCGTCCGACGCCGACGGCACCTACGAGGTCGTCGCGCGGTTCCTGGCGCTGCTGGAGCTGTACCGGGAGCGGGCCGTCACGTTCGAGCAGCTCGAGCCGCTCGGTGAGCTGCACGTCACCTGGACCGGCACCGACGAGGGCGACGTGGCGGTCGGCGACGACTACGAGGGCTCCCCGGAGGCCCGCGCCGCGGCCGAGAAGGCCGAGCAGGCCGACACCGACGGGAAGGACGAGGAGGACGATGACTGAGGGACCCGGCCCGGACGCGCCGGAGCACCGGCCGCCCCAGGACGAGGCGCCGGACGGGCCCGGTGAGGGCGTGCCGGGGCTGCGAGCCTCGATCGAGGCGATCCTGCTGGTCGTGGACGAGCCCGTCGCCGAGATCACCCTGGCGCAGCTGCTGGAGCGGCCCCGCCCGCAGGTCGCCGCGACGCTGCGTGAGCTGGCCGCGGAATACACCGAGCAGGGCCGGGGGTTCGACCTCAGGGAGGTCGCCGGCGGCTGGCGCTACTACACCCGGGACGTGTGCGCCCCGGTGGTGGAGCGGTTCGTCACCGACGGCCAGCAGGCCAGGCTGACGCAGGCCGCGCTGGAGACCCTCGCGGTCGTCGCCTACCGGCAGCCGGTGAGCCGGGCGCGGGTGTCGGCGGTCCGCGGCGTCAACAGCGACGGCGTGATGCGGACGCTGACGCTGCGCGGCCTGATCGAGAACGCGGGCCAGGAGGCGGAGACCGGCGCGCACCTGTACCGCACCACCGGGTACTTCCTGGAGCGGCTGGGGCTGCGCGATCTCGGCGAGCTGCCGGAGCTGGCCCCCTTCCTCCCCGACGACCTGCCAGAAGACATAGTTGAGGAATCGTGACTGACAACGAGGGCGTGCGCCTGCAGAAGGTGCTGGCCGAGGCCGGGATCGGCAGCCGCCGCCACTGCGAGGAGCTCATCGGCGAGGGCCGGGTGACCGTCGACGGCAAGCGGGTGTTCCGGTTCGGCGAGCGGGTCGACCCGCAGCGGGCCGTGATCCACGTGGACGGCAAGCGGGTCGAGACGCGCGCCGAGATGCGGTACTACATGGTCAACAAGCCGCGCGGCGTCGTCAGCACGATGTCGGACGAGCGGGGCCGCAAGTCCCTGGAGGACTACGTGGACGTGCCGGAGCGGCTGTTCCACGTCGGCCGGCTCGACACCGACACCGAGGGCCTGATCCTGCTCACCAACGACGGGGAGCTCGCGCACCGCCTCACCCACCCGAGCTACGGGGTGTACAAGACCTACCTCGCCGAGATCCACGGGCCGATCCCGCGCGACCTCGGCAAGCGGCTGCGCGCCGGCGTGACGCTGGAGGACGGCCCGGCCAAGGCCGACAAGTTCCGGGTGTTCGACCAGGTCGGCAGGCGGGTGCTCGTGGAGATCACCCTGCACGAGGGGCGCAAGCACATCGTGCGGCGGCTGCTCAAGGAGGTCGGGTTCCCGGTGCAGCAGCTGGCCCGCATAGAGTTCGGCCCGATCAAGCTGGGCCAGCTGAAGCCGGGCGGGATGCGCGCGCTGACCGTCCAGGAGATCGGCGAGCTCTACCAGGTGGTCGGGCTGTAGGCCCGGCGCCGCGATTCAGTCGAGACGGAGAGGGACGACGTGGCGGTACGCGCGGTCCGCGGGGCGACGCAGGTGGACGCCGACGACCGGGGGGAGATCCTGGCGGCGACGACCGAGCTGGTGAGCGAGGTGATGAGCCGCAACGGGCTGACCACCGACGACGTGATCAGCGTGCTGTTCACGGCGACGCCGGACCTGACGGCGGAGTTCCCGGCGCTGGCGGCGCGCAAGCTCGGCTTCCAGGAGGTGCCGCTGATGTGCGCGAGCGAGATCGCCGTGCCGCACGCGCTGCCGCGGGTGATCCGGCTGATGGCGCACATCGCGACGGACCGCCCGCGCGCCGAGGTCCAGCACGTGTACCTGCGAGGCGCGAAGGCCCTCCGGCTGGACATCGCGCAGTAGCGCCCGAGCGCAGTGAGGCATGTGCAGGGCGCAGTAGCGCCCGGGCGCAGTGAGGCATGTGCAGGGCGCAGTAGCGCCCGGGCGCAGTGAGGCATGTGCGGGGCACAGTAGGGTGACGGGCGTGGACGAGGACGTGGTGGGCCGCATCGTCGTGGTCGGGACGGGGCTGATCGGCACGTCGATCGCGCTGGCGATGCGCGAGCGCGGCGCCGAGGTGCTGCTGACCGACCGGGACGCGGCCGCGCTCGCGCTGGCCGTCGAGCTGGGCGCGGGGGAGGCGCTGCCGGACGGGGCGTCCGCGGAGCCCGCCGACCTGGCGGTGCTGGCGGTGCCGCCCGCGGCGGTCGCGGTGACCCTCCTGGACGCGCAGAAGCGCGGCCTGGCGACCGCCTACACCGACGTGGCGAGCGTGAAGGCGCTGCCGCTGGCGCAGGCGGCGGAGCTGGGCTGCGACCTGTCGACGTTCGTCGCGGGGCATCCCCTCGCGGGCAGCGAGCGGTCGGGGCCGGGCGCGGCGCGTCCGGACCTGTTCCTCGGCCGCCCGTGGGCGCTGTGCGCGACCCCGGAGGCGGCGCCGGAGACGGTGGCCGCGGTGACGGCGCTGGCGAAGGCGTGCGGCGCGATGCCGGTGGAGGTGGACGCCGCGGAGCACGACCGTGCGGTGGCGCTGGTGTCGCACGGCCCGCACGTGGTGTCGGCGGCGGTTGCGGCGCGGCTGACCGGCGCGGACGACGTGGCGCTGGGCCTGTCGGGGCAGGGCGTCCGGGACGTGACGCGGATCGCGGCGAGCGACCCGCGGCTGTGGATCGGGATCCTGTCGGCGAACGCCGCGCCGGTCGCGGACGTGCTGGAGGCGGTCGCGACGGACCTGGCGGTCGCGGCGTCGCTGCTGCGCGACGGCAGCGAGGGCGCCTCGGCGCACGTCGCGGACCTGCTGCTGCGCGGGAACGCGGGCCGGTCCCGGATCCCGGGCAAGCACGGCGGCGGCCAGTCGGCGTACGCGACGGTGCAGGTGGTCATCCCGGACCGGCCGGGCGAGCTGGCGATGATCTTCCAGGCGGCGGGGATCGCCGGGGTGAACATCGAGGACGTGACGATCGAGCATTCGCCGGGCCGCCCGCTGGGCGTGCTGGAGCTGGCGGTGGTGCCGGAGGCGGCCGACAAGCTGGCCGCCGAGCTGCGCGCCCGCGGCTGGTCGGTGCCCGGCCGGTAGCCGGGGCCTGCGGATCTTGCGGCGGGCCGCGGTGGTGGGTGCGGGCCGGTAGCCTGATGCGCTGGGCCCCCGCGAGGGAAACGCTCGCGTTCCGCCGCCCGCCCCGCCCGCCGCCCGCCCGTGCCGGCGGGCGCTCCGATGCCGACGAAAGGGAGCGATCGTGCCGCTCGTCATCGCCATGGACGGACCCTCCGGATCGGGCAAGTCCAGTGCGTCCAAGGGCGTCGCCCGCGCGCTCGGCCTGCGCTACCTCGACACCGGCGCGATGTACCGCGCGATGACGTGGTGGATGCTGCGCAACGGCGTCCCGGTCGGGGACGCCGAGGCGGTCGCGGCGCGCGCCGGCGACCCGGTCATCGTGTCCGGCACCGACCCGGACGCCCCGACGATCGGGGTGGACGGGCAGGACGTGTCGGACCCGATCCGCACCCGCGAGGTGACGAACGCGGTCAGCGCGGTCAGCGCGGTCCCGGCCGTCCGGGCGCGGCTGGTGGCGCTGCAGCGTGAGATCATGGCGGACGGGGGCATCGTGGTGGAGGGGCGCGACATCGGCACGGTCGTCGCGCCGGACGCGCCGGTCAAGGTATACCTGACCGCCAGCGAGGAGGTGCGGGCGGCCCGCCGCGCGAAGGACCTGGCGGCGGACCCGGGCGCGTCGGTGACGGTGACGCAGGCCGAGCAGGCGCGCCGCGACCGGCTGGACTCCACCCGCAAGGCGTCGCCGCTGGCGAAGGCGGCGGACGCGCATGAGATCGACTCGACGGAGCTGGGCCTCGCCGAGGTCATCGAGGCGGTCGTCCGCCTCGCCAAAGAGCAGGAGTGAGCGGGCGGCCTGACGGCCCCTGTGGGGATATGACTGTGAGCGATTACGAGATCGAGACCGCGGACGTCGTCGAGGACGTCGCCGCCGACGCCGGCCCGGCGCCGGTGGTGGCGGTGGTGGGGCGGCCCAACGTCGGCAAGTCGACGCTGGTGAACCGGATCCTCGGCCGCCGGGAGGCGGTCGTGGAGGACGTGCCGGGGGTGACCCGGGACCGGGTCGCCTACGACGCGACGTGGTCGGGGCGGCGGTTCACCGTCGTCGACACCGGCGGCTGGCTGCCGGACGCGGCGGGCCTGGCGGCCGCGATCGCCGAGCAGGCGCGCCTCGCGGTGGACCTGGCCGACGTGGTGATGTTCGTGGTGGACGCGACGGTGGGCGCCACGGACGTCGACGAGGCCGTGGTGGAGATCCTGCGCCGGTCCGGGAAGCCGGCGGTGCTGGTGGCCAACAAGGTCGACGACACCGGCGCCGAGGCGGACGCGGCGCTGCTGTGGTCGCTCGGCATCGGGGAGCCGTATCCGGTGTCGGCGCTGCACGGCCGCGGCAGCGGCGACCTGCTGGACGCGGTGCTGGAGGCGCTGCCGGCGGAGGCGCCGCGCGAGACGTTCGGGGACCAGGGCGGGCCGACCCGGATCGCGCTGCTGGGCCGGCCGAACGTCGGCAAGTCGAGCCTGCTGAACCGGCTGGCGGGGGAGAACCGGGCCGTGGTGGACGCGGTGGCCGGCACGACCCGCGACCCGGTCGACGAGCTGATCGAGCTGGGCGGCCGGACGTTCCGGTTCATCGACACGGCGGGGATCCGGCGGCGGCACCGGGAGAACCAGGGCGCCGACTTCTACGCGACGCTGCGCACGCAGTCGGCGCTGGAGCGGGCCGAGGTCGCGGTCGTGCTGGTGGACGCGGACGAGCCGCTCGCCGAGCAGGACCTGCGGATCGTGTCGATGGTGATCGAGTCGGGCCGGGCGCTGGTCATCGCGTACAACAAGTGGGACCTGCTGGACGAGGAGCGCCGGCACTACCTGGAGCGCGAGATCGACCGGCAGCTGCACAACGCGCGGTGGGCGCCGCGGGTGAACATCTCGGCGAAGACGGGCCGGCACATGGACCGGTTCGTCCCGGCGATCGACACGGCGCTGGACGGCTGGAACACCCGGGTGCCGACGTCGAAGCTGAACCAGTTCTTCGCGGACCTGGTGAACTCGCATCCGCATCCGGTGCGCGGCGGCAAGCAGCCGCGGGTGCTGTTCGCGACGCAGGCGGGGGTGCGGCCGCCGCGGTTCGTGCTGTTCACGTCGGGCTTCCTCGAGGAGGGGTACCGGCGGTTCATCGAGCGGCGGCTGCGCGAGGAGTTCGGGTTCGAGGGGACGCCCCTCGACATCGCGATGAAGATCCGCGAGAAGCGGGGCAAGGCGCGCAAGTAGCCGGATTATCCGGCGACCGGCCCGCCGGGGATCTTTCCCCGGCGGGCCGCGGCATGCCAGGATGCATCCAGCGGGCAGCGGGTAAGTCTTCCATTACTCGTTGATTCCGCAACGAAAGCGTGTTCTAGTCTGGGTGAGCGGTTCTCCCGGACGTTCATGGCGCGGTCGAGGGGTGCGACGTGAAGCTCTTGCTGCTCATTGCCGTTGCGGTCGCCTGCGTGGCGGCCAGCTTCGTCTGGCGCGAGCCGTGGATCGGCGGTGTCGGGCTGATCGTCGCGTTCGTCGCGATGTTCACCGATCGCGACGACGTGAAGCTGGACGACGAGAAGGGCAGCTACGAGACCACCAAGTCCGTCCGGAACATGCGCAGCAGGAACCGCTGACGGCATCCCGGACGGCCCCGGCGCCCCGCTGAGCGGGACCGCCAGGGCCGGTCTCAGGGCCGGTCTTGGGGCGCCCTACCGTTCGAGGCCGCCCGGCTCGCCCGCGACCCGCTGGTCGCCCGGTGGCCGCGGCGCGGGGGCCGTCGGCCCGCCCGGCTGCCCCGGCCCGGCGGTGTCGCGCGCGTACCGGCCGAACACCAGCGGCTGCGTGGTCCCGCCGTCCTGCACCGGCTCGTCGGGCGGGGCCGCCTCGCGGACGCCCACCACCGCGAACCGGCCGAGGGCGAGCGCGGCGAAGAACACGATCACCGTGCCGAGGCCGGCGAAGCCGGACAGCTGCTCGGCGAGGTGCCGGCCGTTGCCGGTGCCGAGCGGCGCGCCGACGCCCTGCACGTCCCACAGCGTGGCGAGCGGCCCGCCCACCACGAACCAGGCGCCGCCGAGCACGCCCAGCCACGCGCCGAGCATCGCGACCGCGCGGTGCGCGCTGAACAGCACGATCAGCCCGCCGAGCACGGCGGCGGCCGCGGGGGCGATGCTGAGCTCGAGCCGGTCGGTGTTGTAGACCCAGGTGTCGTCCGGGGCGAACCCGAAGTCGAAGTAGGGGCCGGCGAAGGGCAGCAGGCCGCCCCACAGGCCCAGCAGCACCAGCAGGACGCCGCTGAAGCCGCCCCTGCTGCGCGGTACTCGCATGGTCCCAGTCATGATCATTCCTCCTGACCGGGCGATGTGATTCTGTTTTGTCCCCCTTTACCCGCGTCGAACGTCCCCACACCGCCGTTTCAGGCGACGGTCCGGGCCTCCCCCTCGGGGCGCGCGGCGTCGATGTGCCAGCTGATCACGCGGACCGGGCGGATCCGGATCAGGTCGTCGCTGAAGAACCCCTCGCCGAACGGCATCCGGCCCTTGACCGGCTCCGCCGTGCCGCGGATCTCCACGCCGCGGCCCCAGCCGGGCCGCACCGCGTCCGGGTCGTCGGCCGCCGTCTTGTCGTCGACGAGGAACGACACGTGCGGGTTCGCCAGGACGTTGCGGTACTTGCGGCTGCCGGCGTTGGCGGGGCCGCCGACGTCGATCGTCCCGTCGCCGTTCAGGCGGAACCCGACGGGCCGCACCTGCGGCCCGCCGTCCGGGCCGACGGTCGCCAGCCGGCCGAGGTCCTGCGCGGACAGGTAGGCGCGCTCGGCCGGGGTGAACGGGTCGCTCATCGTCGCTCTCCGATCGTCGGTGGTGCTCACGCGACCGACGCTAGGACCTCAAGCGCGATTCAGGTCAACTGGCGCTCTCCAGGCCCGCGGATGTGTCGCGGGAGGCCGGGGCGAGGCGGCCGTCGAGGGCGTCGCGGACGAACCGGCCGAGCGAGCCGACCGCCGCGCGGGACTCGGGCAGCAGCGGGCCGAACATCTGGAAGACGTGGATCTGCCGGTCCCATACCTGCAGCGTCGCGGGCACGCCGGCCTCGGCGAGCCGCCGCGCCATCAGCTCGGAGTCGCAGTACAGCAGCTCGGTGGACCCGGCCGTCAGCAGGACGGGCGGCAGCCCGGCGAGGTCGGCGCGGACGGGGGAGATCGCCGGGTCCTTGAGGTCGAGGTGGCCGAGGAAGGTCTCGACGAGCTTCTCCAGCAGCACGCCCGGGTCGGACGGGTCCAGGCCCATGTTGGCGTGCGCGAGCTTGTCGGCCAGGTCCATGTCGAGCATGGGGGACAGGGCGGCGAGCGCCGCCGGCATCGGCAGGCCCTCGTCGCGGGCGCGCAGCGCGGTCGCGAACGTGAGGTGCCCGCCCGCCGAGTCGCCCATGATCACGATGTTCGCGGGGTCGACGCCGCGCTCGTCCAGCAGCCACCGGTAGGCGGTGAGGCAGTCCTCGACCTCCCGCTCGAACGGGACGGCCGGGATCATCCGGTAGTCGACCGACAGCGCGGGCACGCCGGCGGCGGCGCTGAACGAGGCGACCATCCGGCGGTGGGTGTTGAGGCCGCAGCAGACCCAGCCGCCGCCGTGCAGGTAGAGGATCACCCGGTCGCGGGCGTTGGACGCGCCGGGCCCGCGCACCCATTCGGCGCCGAACCCGTCGAAGCGGACCCTCTCCGTGCGGACGCGGCGCGGCGCCGGGGCCCGTCCGGCGAGCCGGTCGAGGGCCGCGACGCGCCGGATCGCCCGGTCGTCGAACGGGAGCGCGGCGGCCTTGGCCAGCCGGGGGCGCAGGATCCGGCGGATCCCCGCCGAGACGGCGCGGGACCGCAGGCTCGCGGTCCCGTGGCGTTCGATGACCAGGGTCGTCGGGCGTGGCTGCGGCACCGGGGTCCTCCTCGCGACGGGGGTGTAAGTAGATGGTGACATTCGCCCGCGACCGGCCCGAGGCCGGGGGAGCGGCCGGGGGAGCGGCGCCTGTGGCAATTGCCAGAGAATCAGCCCTTGCAAGCTCGCAAGAACTGGCTGATTGTCCAGATGCGGGTCGAATCTGCGAGGGCTACGATCGTCCCTCGTGACGACGTTCAGGATCAGTGAGGCGGCGGCGCTGCTCGGCGTCAGCGCCGACACCGTCCGGCGCTGGGTGGACGGCGGGCGGCTGCCGGCCGAGCGCGACGAGCACGGCCACCGGCGGGTGCCGGGCGCCGACCTCGCCGCCTTCGTGCGCGAGCAGGCCTGCGGCGGCGCGCCCGCCGAGCAGGGCGAGCGGTTCTCCTCGGCGCGCAACCGGCTGCGCGGGATCGTCACCGAGGTCGTCCGCGACGGCGTGATGGCCCAGGTGGAGATCCAGGCCGGGCCGTTCCGGGTCGTGTCGCTGATGAGCCGGGAGGCGGCCGACGAACTCGGCCTGCGGGTCGGCGTGGTCGCCGAGGCCGTGGTGAAGTCCACCAACGTCGTCGTCGAGGTGTCCGACCCGGGCTGACCCCCTTGAGGAGTGACATGTTCAAGCGCACATCGGCGGCCGTGCTCGCGGCGTCCCTGGCACTGGCGGCGGCGGGCTGCGGCGACACCGGCGACGACACGTCCTCGGGCGGCGGCGGATCCAAGACCCTGACCGTGTTCGCGGCGGCCTCGCTCACCGAGACCTTCACCGCCCTCGGCAAGACCTTCGAGTCCGCGCATCCCGGGGTGAAGGTCCGGTTCAACTTCGGGGGCAGCGACAGCCTCGCGCAGGGCATCACGCAGGGCGCCCCGGCGGACGTGTTCGCCTCCGCCAGCCCGGCGACGATGAAGACCGTCACCGACGCCGGGGACGCCGACGGCACGCCGCAGGTGTTCACCCGCAACCGGCTGGTCATCGCCGTCCCGCCGAAGGACACCGGGAAGGTCGCCAAGCTGGCGGACCTGTCGCGCTCCGGGCTCAAGGTCGTGCTGTGCGCGCCGACGGTGCCGTGCGGCGCGGCGGCGAAGAAGGCGCTCGCGGCGGCGAACGTCACGGTCAAGCCCGCGTCCGAGGAGAGCGACGTCAAGGCGGTGCTCACCAAGGTCGGCCTTGACGAGGCCGACGCCGGGCTCGTCTACCGCACCGACGCCAAGGCCGCGGCCGGGAAGGTGAAGGCCATCGAGTTCCCCGAGTCGGCCAAGGCGGTCAACGACTACCCGATCGTCGAGGTGAAGAAGGCGCCGCAGGGCGCGCTCGCGAAGCAGTTCATCCAGCTCGTCCTCGGGGCGCAGGGCCGGGCCGCGCTCACCGGGGCGGGCTTCGAGGCGCCGTGAGCCGGTCGAGCCGGCCGCCCTGGTTCCTGCTGCTGCCCGCCCTCGCCGGGCTGGTGTTCCTGGTGCTGCCGCTGGCCGGGCTGCTCGCCCGCGCCCCGTGGTCCACCCTCGGCACCCGGCTCGGCCAGGGGCAGGTGCTGGAGGCGCTGCGGCTGTCGCTGGTGAGCGCCACGCTCAGCACCGGCGTGTGCCTGCTGCTCGGCGTGCCGCTGGCGTGGGTGCTGGCGCGGGCGTCGTTCCCCGGGCTTGGGCTCGTCCGCGCGCTGGTCACGGTGCCGCTGGTGCTGCCGCCGGTCGTCGGCGGCGTGGCGCTGCTGCTGGCGCTCGGCCGCCGCGGGCTGGTCGGCGCGTGGCTGGACTCGGCGTTCGGGATCACCCTGCCGTTCACCACCGCCGCGGTGGTGATCGCCGAGACGTTCGTCGCGATGCCGTTCCTGGTGATCAGCGTGGAGGGCGCGCTGCGCGCCGCCGACCTGCGCTACGAGGAGGCCGCCGCCACGCTCGGCGCCGGCCGCTGGACGATCTTCCGCCGCGTCACGCTGCCGCTCGTGGCGCCCGGCGTCGCGGCCGGCGCGGTGCTGTGCTGGGCGCGGGCGCTCGGCGAGTTCGGCGCCACGATCACCTTCGCGGGCAACTTCCCCGGCCGGACCCAGACCATGCCGCTCGCGGTCTACCTCGCGCTGCAGAACGACCCGCAGGCCGCGATCGTGCTGAGCCTGGTGCTGCTGGCGGTGTCGGTGGCCGTGCTCGCCGCGATGCGCGACCGCTGGGTGCGGACGTGACCCGCGACGCCGGCGCGAAGGGGCTGGACGCGCGGCTCGTCGTCCGCCGTCCCGAGTTCGACCTGGACCTGGCGCTCGCCGCCGAGCCCGGCGAGGTCGTCGCGCTGCTCGGGCCGAACGGCGCGGGCAAGAGCACGGCGCTGCGCGCCCTCGCCGGGCTCGTCGCGATGCCGGCCGGCCACATCCGGCTGGACGGCACGGACCTGCGCCCGCTGCCCGCCGAGCGCCGCCGCGTCGGCATGGTCTTCCAGGACTATCTGCTGTTCCCGCACCTCAGCGTCCTGGAGAACGTCGCGTTCGGGCCGCGCTGCCAGGGCGCCGGACGCCGCGCGGCCCGGCGCCGCGCCGGCGAGTGGCTGGAGCGCGTCGGGCTCGCCGGGTACGCGTCCGCGCGCCCGCGGGCGCTGTCGGGCGGGCAGGCGCAGCGGGTCGCGCTGGCGCGGGCGCTGGCCGTCGAGCCGGGCCTGCTGCTGCTGGACGAGCCGCTCGCGGCGCTCGACGCGCACACCCGGCTGGAGATCCGCGCCGCGCTCCGCCGGCACCTGGCCGGGTTCGCGGGCGCCGCCGTCCTCGTCACCCACGACCCGCTCGACGCGATGGTGCTCGCGGACCGGATCGTGGTGGTGGAGGACGGCCGGCTGGTGCAGGAGGGCACGCCCGCGGAGGTCGCCCGGAGGCCGCGCACCGACTACGTCGCGCGGCTGGTCGGGCTGAACCTGTACCGGGGGACGGCCGAGGGGGGCACCGTAGTCATCGGCGGCACCGAAGGCGAGCACACGCTGGACACAGTCGACTCCCTCCAGGGCGAGGTCTTCCTGGCCTTCGCGCCATCGTCGGTCGCGCTGTACCGCACTCGCCCCGACGGAAGCCCGCGCAACCTCTGGCGTGCGCGTGTCGCGGCGGTCGAACGGCAGGGAGACCGGGTGCGGGTGCGGTTGGCGGGGCCGCCATTCGACGCGGTCGCGGACATCACTCCCGCATCCGTCGCGGAACTTGATTTGTCCGAGGGCAGCACGATATGGGCGGCCGTGAAGGCCACCGAAACCCACGTTTACCCAGCTTGAGCGGGCCCCAGCCGGGAGCGGCGGCGCGCCGCCCTTGGCGCCCGTGCTCTAGTGATATCAATCACAAAACTGCGCGGGAAGGCCCAGAAGGCGACGGGATTGGTCCAGACCAAATGGCAAAAACGTCGGGTCTTGTTCATCATGCAAACATCCTGCGAACAGCTGAAGGAGTTGCCCGTGTCCAACCAGGTCCCCGGCCTCGACCAGGCCCCTACCGGCCACACCGAACTAGTGGAGTGGGTACGCGGGATCGCCGAGCTGACCAAGCCCGACCGCGTCGAGTGGTGTGACGGCTCGGACGAGGAGTGGGAGCGTCTGACCGGCCTCCTCGTCGAGCAGGGCACCCTCACGCGGCTCGACCCGGCCAAACGGCCCAACAGCTTCCACGCCGCCTCCGACCCGACCGACGTCGCGCGCGTCGAGGACCGGACCTTCATCTGCTCCGAGAAGGAGGCGGACGCCGGCCCGACGAACAACTGGGTCGCGCCCGCCGAGATGAAGGCGACCCTCACCCCGCTGTTCGACGGCTGCATGAAGGGCCGCACCATGTACGTGGTGCCCTTCTGCATGGGCCCGCTCGGCGGCCAGATCTCCCAACTCGGCGTCGAGATCACCGACTCCGCCTACGTCGCGGTCTCGATGAAGATCATGACGCGGATGGGCGCGGGCGCGCTGCGGCTGATCGAGGAGCGCGGCACCTACGTCAAGGCCGTCCACTCGGTGGGCGCGCCGCTGGAGCCGGGGCAGGCCGACGTCAAGTGGCCGTGCAACTCCACCAAGTACATCACGCACTTCCCCGAGACCCGCGAGATCTGGTCCTACGGGTCCGGCTACGGCGGCAACGCCCTGCTGGGCAAGAAGTGCTACGCGCTGCGCATCGCCTCCACGATGGCGCGCGACGAGGGCTGGATGGCCGAGCACATGCTCGTCCTCAAGCTCACCCCGCCGCAGGGCGAGACCCGCTACGTCGCCGCCGCGTTCCCGTCGGCGTGCGGCAAGACCAACCTCGCCATGCTCGAGCCGACCATCCCGGGCTGGAAGGTCGAGACGATCGGCGACGACATCGCCTGGATGCGGTTCGGCGACGACGGCCGCCTCTACGCGATCAACCCCGAGGCCGGCTTCTTCGGCGTCGCGCCCGGCACCGGCGAGAGCACCAACGCCAACGCCGTGAAGACGCTGTGGGGCAACAGCATCTTCACCAACGTCGCGCTCACCGACGACGGCGACGTGTGGTGGGAGGGCCTCACCGACGAGCCGCCCGCGCACCTGACGGACTGGAAGGGCAACGACTGGACGCCCGCGTCCGAGACGCCCGCCGCGCACCCGAACGCCCGCTTCACCACCCCGGCCGGGCAGTGCCCGATCGCGGCGGAGGAGTGGGAGGACCCGAAGGGCGTGCCGATCTCGGCGATCCTGTTCGGCGGCCGGCGCGCGTCCGCGGTCCCGCTGGTCACCGAGTCCTTCGACTGGCAGCAGGGCGTGTTCCTCGGCGCGAACATCGCGTCGGAGAAGACGGCCGCCGCCGAGGGCACGGTCGGCGAGCTGCGCCGCGACCCGTTCGCCATGCTGCCGTTCTGCGGCTACAACATGGGCGACTACTTCGGCCACTGGCTGGAGATCGGCAAGGCCACCGACGCCGAGAAGCTGCCGCGGATCTACTACGTCAACTGGTTCCGCAAGAACGCCGACGGCAAGTTCATCTGGCCCGGCTTCGGCGAGAACAGCCGCGTGCTCAAGTGGATCGTCGAGCGGCTGAACGGAAAGGCCGACGCCGCCAAGTCCCCGATCGGCCAGCTGCCGACCAAGGACGCGCTGGACACCGAGGGCCTCGACATCGACGACGCCGACCTGGAGACGCTGCTGTCGGTCGACGCCGAGGTGTGGAAGCAGGAGGCCGCCCTCGTGCCGGAGTTCTTCGAGAAGTTCGGTGACCACATGCCGAAGGCGCTGTGGGACGAGTACCACGACCTGGTGCGCCGCCTGGAGGCCTGATCCCGGCCGCCCGCCCCGCCACGGGACGGGCCCGTTCCGCCCCGCCCGCGCCCGCTCGCTGAGATCCTTCGGCGAGCGGGCGCGAGTCCTTTTCATGGGGAGTTGGGAGCGGACCATGTGGCATGACCTGTTCGGGATGGGCGTCCCGGTGGCCGACAAGGTGATCCGGTCGGTGGCGGTGTTCCTGGTGATCATCGTCCTGCTGCGGGTCGCCGGGAAACGGGAGCTGGCGCAGCTGAACGGCTTCGACTTCGTGGTCATGCTGCTGCTGTCCAACGTCGTGCAGAACGCCGTCATCGGCCCGGACAACTCGCTGACCGGGGGAGTGCTCGGGGCCGTGGTGCTGCTGGCGCTGAACGCGGCGCTGGTGCGCGCGGCGCTGTTCGTGCCGTGGCTGTCCGGGCTGGTGCACGGCCCGGCGAGCATCCTCGCCGCGGACGGGGCGTACCGGCGGCGGACGCTGCGGCGGCTCGGGCTGCGGCCCGGCGACGTCGAGGAGGCGATCCAGGAGCAGGGCGGCGACGACGTCTCCGACACCCGGCTGGTCACCCTGGAGCCGGGCGGCGCGGTCGTGGTCCGGCTGCGGGAGGAGGAGCAGTCCGCGACGGCCGCCGACGTCGCCGACCTGCGGGCGCGGCTGGACCGCATCGAGCGGCACCTGGAGCGGCTCGCCGGGCAGCGCTGACCGCGCAGGACTTTGCCCATTTCGGGGCGGTTGTTGGCGGTTCCGTCGGTGACGGTGGGCTGCAATGGGGGGAAAGCCGCTGCCCTGGGAGGCCGCCGTGTTCGACCAGATGACCCGCCACTGGTGGGTGCTCGCGCTGCGCGGCGCGTTCGCGATCCTGTTCGGCGTCGTCGCGTGGGTGTGGCCGCACATCACGCTGTGGGTGCTGGTCGTGCTGTTCGGCGCGTACGCGCTGGTGGACGGGGTGACCGCGGTGGCGCAGGCGATCCGCGGCACGACCGGCGGCCCGCGCGGGCTGCTGGCGGTGTCCGGCGCCGCGGGCATCGTGCTCGGCATCGTCGCGATGGCCTGGCCGGGCGTCACCGCGCTCGCGCTGCTGATGCTGATCGCCGCGTGGGCGGTCGTCACCGGCGTGCTGGAGATCGTCGCGGCGGTGTCGCTGCGCCGGGAGCTGCGCGGCGAGTGGATGTACGCGCTGACCGGCGCGATCTCGATCATCTTCGGGCTGCTGCTGTTCGCCTGGCCGGTGTCGGGCGCGCTCGCGGTCGTCTGGCTGATCGGGCTGTTCTCGATCCTGTTCGGCGCCGCGCTGGTCGGGGTCGCGCTCCGGCTGCGCGGCCTCGGCAAGAGGGCGGAGCGGCACGGCGCGGGGATGGGCGCGGTCGGCCCGCACTGGCGCTGACCCGCCGGTAACCTCAAGTGCGGTTGAGGCCGCATAGGATGCCGACCATGACGCGCCTCGAGCACCGCAAGCACGAACTGACCGTCGGGCAGCTCGCCGAGCGCAGCGGCGTGGCCGTCTCGGCGCTGCACTTCTACGAGGCCAAGGGGCTGATCAGCAGCCGCCGCACCGCCGGCAACCAGCGCCGCTTCAGCCGCGACACGCTGCGCCGCGTCTCGTTCATCAAGGTCTCGCAGCGGGTCGGCATCCCGCTCGCCGACATCAGGGACGCCCTCGCCACGCTCCCCGAGGAGCGCACCCCGACCGTCGCGGACTGGGCGCGGCTGTCGGACCTGTGGCGCACCGACCTCGACGCCCGCATCCGGCAGCTGGAACGGCTCCGCGACGACCTCACCGAGTGCATCGGCTGCGGCTGCCTGTCGATCAACAAGTGCGCGCTCGCCAACCCCTACGACCGGCTCGGCGACGAGGGCCCCGGCCCGCGCCGCCTCCTCGTCGAGGCCGCGGACGCCGCCGAGGCCCGAGGGCAGGACGGCGCCCCGCGAGAGCGCTGCGACATGTCGTCCTGCGTCTGACGGCCCGGCGCCGGGGCGTCAGACCGTCAGACCGCGCGGCCGGTCACGAATCCAGGGGCGGGGTCTGCCTGCCGTGCGGGTCGATGCGCCGCGGCAGCGGCTCCCGGCCGGCCGGCTGGACCGGCGCCGGACGGGCCGCGACCTGCTCGATCGGCAGCGCGACCGGCTCGTCCCCGAGCTCGAACTCCTCGCCGTGGTGCCAGAGCCGGATCGCCGGGCCGTCCAGCAGCTGGTAGGTCGCCGACTCCCCGGTCACCTCCACCCGGACCCGGCTGCCCCGGTACCGCATCCGGAACGCCAGCCGGCTGATGCCGCCCGGCAGCCGCGGCGCGAACCGCAGCCGCCCGCCGCCCGCCCGCATCCCGCCGAACCCGGCGACCAGCCCGCTCCACGCGCCCGCCATCGACGCCACGTGCAGCCCGTCGCGGGTGTTGTGGTTCAGGTCGTGCAGGTCCATCAGCGAGGTCTCGCCGAGGTAGTCGTGCGCCAGCTCCAGATGGCCGACCTCCGCCGCCACCACCGCCTGCGTCTGCGCCGACAGAGACGAGTCGCGCACCGTCAGGCCCTCGTAGTACTCGAAGTTGCGGGCCTTCTCCTCCTCGGTGAACTCCTCCCCGCACAGATGCAGCGCCAGGACGAGGTCCGCCTGCTTCACGACCTGCTTGCGGTACAGGTCGAAGTACGGGTAGTTCAGCAGCAGCGGGTAGTGGTCCGGCTTGGTCGCCGCGAAGTCCCAGCGGGCGTGGTTGGTGAAGTTCTCGTTCTGCGGGTGGACGCCCAGCCGCTCGTCGTAGGGGATCACCATCGCCGACGCCGCGTCCCGCCACGACGCGGCCTCCTCGGCGTCCACGCCGAGCCGGTCGCACAGGTCCGGATGGCGCATCGCCATCTCCGCCGCCTCGAGCAGGTTCCGGCGGGCCATCAGGTTGGTGTAGACGTTGTTGTCCACGACCGCGCTGTACTCGTCCGGGCCGGTCACGCCGTCGATGCGGAACACCCCGCCGACGTCGTGGTGGCCGAGGCTGCGCCACAGCCGCGCCGTCTGCACCAGGATCTCCAGCCCGGTCTCCCGCTCGAACTGCTCGTCCTGCGTGGCGTCCACGTACCGGACGACGGCGTCGGAGATGTCGGCGTTGATGTGGAACGCCGCCGTGCCGGCGGGCCAGTAGCCGGAGCACTCGTGGCCGCGGATCGTCCGCCACGGGAACGCCGCGCCCGAAAGGCCGAGCTGGTAGGCGCGCTCGCACGCCAGCGGCAGCGTCATGTGCCGCCAGGCGAGCGCGTCGGCGGCGGAGTCCGGCGCGGTGTAGGTCAGCACCGGCAGCACGAACGTCTCGGTGTCCCAGAACGTGTGCCCGTCGTAGCCCGGACCCGTCAGCCCCTTGGCCGGGATCATCCGGCGTTCAGCGCGCGCGCCCGCCTGCAGGGTGTGGAACAGCCCGAACCGGACCGCCTGCTGGATCTCGGCGTCCCCGTCGACCTCCACGTCCGCGCCGCACCAGAAGTCGTCCAGGTACTGGCGCTGCTCCTCCAGCAGCCCCTCCCAGCCGGTCTGCCGCGCGCCCGCCAGCGCCCCGACCACCTGGTCGTGCAGCGCCGGACGGGACCGCTGGCTCGACCACCCGTACGCCAGGTACTTGATGATCCGCAGCCGCTGCCCCGGCTCCAGCCGCGTCGCGACCGTCAGCCGGCCCACGTCCGGGGAGCTCTCGGTCTCCACCGCCATCGACTCGGGGCCCTCGATGTGGTGCGACATGCCCGCCGCCATCCGCAGCCCGCTCTGCCGCGTCCGGTGCAGCAGCAGCACCTTCGTGCCGTTGGCGAAATGCTCCTCGCTGATCAGCGGATGGTCCAGGATCGCCGACGCGCGCGGGTCCTTGCCGCCGTCCGGCAGCGCCTCGTTGGCCACCAGCTCCGACTGCGCGACGACCCGCATGGACTGGTGGACCGGCTCCACGTCGTAGCAGATCGCCGCGACCGCCCGCTGCGTCAGCGACACCAGCCGCGTGGACGTCACCTTGATGCGCTGGTCGGCGGGCGACGTCCACTCCACGTGCCGGGTGAGGGTCCCCGCCCGCATGTCGAGCACCCGCTCGTGGTGCTCCAGGCGGCCGTACCGCACGTCCAGCGGCTCGTCGTCCACCAGCAGCCGGATCACCTTGCCGTTGGTGACGTTGATGACCGTCTGCCCCGACTCGGGGTAGCCGTAGGCGGTCTCCGCCTGCGGCAGCGGCCGCTGCTCGTAGAAGGAGTTCAGGTAGGTGCCCGGCAGTCCGTGCGGCTCCCCCTCGTCGAGGTTGCCGCGCAGGCCGAGATGGCCGTTCGACAGCGCGAACACCGACTCGCTCTGCGCCAGCCGGTCCAGCCGCAGCTCCGGCTCGCGGACGCACCACGGCTCCACGGTGAACACGGGCCGGTCGGCGCTGGTCTGTCCCTCCGGGTCCGTCACTTGGCCTCCAGCAGTTCGGACAGGTCGTTCACCACCACGTCGGCGCCGTGCGCCGCGAGGTCCTTCGCGTGCTCGGCGTCGACGCGGTTGACGCCCACCACGTACGCGAACCCGCCGGCCCGGCCGGCCTGCACGCCGGCGAGCGCGTCCTCGAACACCACGGCCCGGTCCGCGGGCACGTCCAGCTCCTTCGCCCCCGCGAGGAACATGTCGGGCGCGGGCTTGCCGGGCAGGTTCCGCTCCGCCGCGACGACACCGTCCACCCGCGCGTCGAACAGGTCGGTGATGCCGACCGAGCGCAGCACCTGGACGGTGTTGGCGCTGGAGGACACCACGGCGGTCTTCAGCCCGGCCTTGCGCGCCGCCCGGACGAAGTCGATGGACCCGTCGAAGGTCTCCACGCCCTGCGTCCGGATCAGCTCCAGGACCAGCGCGTTCTTGCGGTTCCCGAGGCCGCGGACGGTCGCGTTCTCCGGCGGGTCGTCCGCGTCGCCCTCCGGCAGCATGATGCCGCGCGACTCCAGGAACGATCGCGTCCCGTCCTCGCGCTTCTTGCCGTCGACGTAGCGCCCGTAGTCCTTCACCGGGTCGAAGGCGACGAACGGCTCACCCGTCTCCGCGGCGCGTTCCCGCAGGTAGCCGTCGAACATCTCCTTCCACGCCGCCGCGTGCACGGCCGCGGTGCGGGTAAGCACCCCGTCGAGATCGAACAGACACGCCGCGGCCGCGTCCGGCAGTCCCAGCATCCGCACCCCCTGGATGACACCGATCGGAATCGCTCTCAAGTGCGTCCCGTTCCCGTGCCGGAACAGGACATGCGGGGCCGGCGTTCGAACGGGGGGGATCATGATCGTCGTACAACCCCTTGGCCAGGGTGGCACACGAAGAGGAGAGAACCAATGGAAACGGCGCGTATAGGCGTCACCGGGCTCGCGGTGATGGGCCGGAACCTGGCCCGCAACCTCGCCCGGCACGGTCATCCCGTCGCCGTGCACAACCGCACCGCCGCCCGCACGAAGGCGCTGGTGGAGGAGTTCGGCGACGAGGGGACGTTCCTGCCCGCCGACACGCCGGAGCGGTTCGTGGCGTCGCTGGAGCGGCCCCGCCGCCTGGTGATCATGGTGAAGGCGGGCGCGCCGACCGACGCGGTCATCGACGAGTTCGCGCCGCTGCTGGAGCCCGGCGACATGATCGTCGACGGCGGCAACGCGCACTTCGCCGACACCCGCCGCCGCGAGGCCGCGCTGCGCGAGCGCGGCATCCACTTCGTCGGCACCGGCATCTCCGGCGGCGAGGAGGGCGCGCTGCACGGCCCGAGCATCATGCCGGGCGGCTCCGCCGAGTCCTACGAGGCGCTCGGCCCGCTGCTGGAGGACATCGCCGCCAAGGTCGACGGGACGCCCTGCTGCACCCACGTCGGACCCGACGGCGCCGGGCACTTCGTGAAGATGGTGCACAACGGCATCGAGTACTCCGACATGCAGCTGATCGCCGAGTCCTACGACCTGCTGCGGCACGCCGCGGGCCTCGCGCCCGCCGAGATCGCCGAGGTGTTCCGCACCTGGAACACCGGCCGGCTGGAGTCCTACCTCATCGAGATCACCGCCGAGGTGCTCGCGCACACCGACGCCGCCACCGGCAAGCCGTTCGTGGACGTCGTGCTCGACCAGGCCGAGCAGAAGGGCACCGGCCGCTGGACCGTCCAGACCGCCCTGGACCTCGGCGTCCCCGTCGGCGGCATCGCCGAGGCCGTGTTCGCCCGGTCCGTCTCCGGCCACGCCGACCTGCGCGAGGCGTCCCGGAACCTGCCGGGCCCGTCCCGCACCGCCGTCGCCGATTCGGGCTTCGCGGACAAGGTCGAGAAGGCGCTGTACGCCTCCAAGATCGTCGCCTACGCGCAGGGGTTCCACGAGATCCAGGCGGGCAGCGCCGAGTACGGCTGGGACATCGACGCCGGCGCGATGGCCACGATCTGGCGCGGCGGCTGCATCATCCGCGCCCGCTTCCTCGACCGGATCCGCGCCGCCTACGACGCCGACCCGTCCACGCCGACGCTGCTCACCGACGACCACTTCGCCGAGGCCCTCGGTGACGCCCAGGACGCCTGGCGCGACGTCGTCGCCACCGCCGCCCGCATCGGCGTCCCCGCACCGGGGTTTTCCACCGCGCTCGCCTACTACGACTCGCTGCGCGCCGACCGCCTGCCCGCCGCGCTCACCCAGGGCCAGCGCGACTTCTTCGGCGCCCACACCTACCGCCGCGTCGACCGCGACGGCTCGTTCCACACCCTCTGGGGCGGCGACCGCACCGAGGTCCAGGCCTGACCGCCGGGCCCGGCCGGCGCCCGCTGATCAGGCGCCGGCCGGGCCCGCCCGGTTCACGACTCGTCGTCCTCCAGCTCCACGCCGGCGATCGGGTTGCCGTCCCGCGTGCCGTTGCCCTCCCTGGGCTCATAGCCCTCGGCGGCGCTCCCGTTCCCGGGCACGATCCGCTCGCGCGGCAGCTCCTCATGCCCCGAACTGGCCCCGGGACCCCGGTCGGCGGGGTCGTACTTCTTCTTCGCCATCGCACTGCCCCCTCGTCTCGCTGGCTCGTCCAGCACCTACTTGCCCCAAGAGCGAGCGCTAACCGGCCACATTCCGAATTCGGGTGGTCTATGGCGGAGTCGCCGTGTAGATACCTCTTCCAGGGCGGTGCACAGCGGGAGGCGACGTGGCGGGCGGCCATCGGATCGATCGCACGGACTGGCCGCAGGACGGCCCCTACCGGCGGTTCCTGGAGCACCTCGCGGCCGTCCATGACGGCAACGGCGCGAAGAGCCTCCGCACGATCGCGAACGGCATGCACCTCAGCTCGGGGACCCGCGTCAACGACATCCTGCGGGGACGGAGCCGTCCTGTCGACGCGGACCAGCTCGAGGCGCTCGTCCGCGCCCTCGGCGGGGGAGACGACGACGTCCGCACCGCCGCCCGGCTCTTCGACCGGCTGCCGCCCGCCGGGCCGGCCGTCCCGGCGCCGCACCCGTGGGCGACGCTGGTCCGCGAGCACGTCGCCTGGGACAGCGTCGACTCCAGGTGCGACGCGACCGCGTTCCAGGACGCGGCGGCCGCCGTCGCCGACCGCCTCGGCACCCTCGGCCGCGACGCCGAAGCCGCCCTGGACGACGACCCGTGGCTCGACCCCGACCTCGGCGCCCGCTTCACCAAACGGGTCGACTGGCTCCTCCGGGCGCCGCTCGCCGGAGCCCTCCCCGACCTGTCGCCCGCCGAGGCCGCCCTGCTCGCCCTGGTCCCCTTCCTGCACCACGCCCACATGGCCCGCACCCTCGCCGAACTCCGCGACATCGGCCCGCTCGACCTCGACTCGGAAGGCACGGACGGCCCGCGCCGCGAATACGCGACCTTCCTGCGCGGCCAGCGCGAACTTGTCGACCGGGCGAGGGCCAGGACCCTGCCCGACCGCGAGGCCGCCGGCACCGAGATCGGCTGGTGGCTGTTCCACCGCTGGGCGGCCCGCTACCCGGTCGCGTACCGGCTGGGCGCCGTCCGCGACCTCCTCGACGACACCGGGATCGCCGACCCGCCGATGCGGGACGAGGTCCTGAGCACCAAGACCGTCCAGCGCTTCCTCGCCGCCCTCCGCCTCGACCTGTCCGAACTCGGCGACACCGGCCGCATGAACGCGCCGCAGCACGAGACCGTCCTCTTCGCGGGCGAACCACATGAGCAGCGCGTCCGCGAACTGCTGATCGGGCAGGTCCTCACGGTCGCCTACGCCCTGGCGATCGACCTCGTCCGGCTGCCCGACATCGTCGTCCGGCACCTCGGCATCCCGCACCCGGTCGACCCGGCGCGACTGCGCCGGACCGCGACGGACCGCGCCCGCTGGGTGCTCGAATCCGACTGCCTCGTCCTGCGCGCCGACTGCCACCACCCCGCCGAGCTCGAAGGGCTCCGCCAGTACGCCGGTCAGGTCGACGCGCTGCTGCACACGATCCGGCAGGGATGCCGCGGCCTCAGGACGATGCAGGTCCTCACCCGGCTGCCGGCCCGAGCCTCCGCCGACGACGTCCGCGCCGACGCCGACGACGACGGACGGGCCCTGTTCCAGCGCGTCAGCCGGTTCCGACTGGACGAGCGCCGCGTCCAGGACCTGCTGATGGGGGAGCAGCTCTACCAGGACCGCGGCCTCGCCATCCGCGAGCTGTACCAGAACGCCCTCGACGCCTGCCGGTACCGCAAGGCCGACCTCGCCTACCGCAGCCGGGGCGACTGGCCGGACGCCTGGGAAGGCCGCATCCGCTTCGTCCAGGGCGTGGACGCCAACGGCCGCGCCTACCTCGAATGCCGCGACAACGGCATCGGCATGACCGAGGCCGTCCTCACCGACGTCTTCTCCCAGGCCGGCACCCGCTTCACCGACACCACCGAGTTCCTCATCGAGTCCGCCGACTGGAAGAGCTCCGACCCGCCCGTCCCGTTCCACGCCAACAGCCGGTTCGGCATCGGCGTGCTCAGCTACTTCATGATCGCCGACGAGATCGAGGTCGTCACCCGCCCCGTCGACCGCGGCGGGCGCCACCACCCGGCCCTCAAGGCGTCGATCTTCGGCCCCGGCCACCTGTTCCGCATCGAGCACCTCCCCGCCGACCCCTTCACCGGCACCATGGTGAGGCTCTACCTCCGCGACGGCGACGACGCCCCGTCCTGCGTCGAGGAACTCCGCCGCCTCGTCGGCATCGCCGAATTCCACACCACCGCCGAGCACGACGCCCAGCGCGAAGTCTGGGAACCCGGCGTGCTCAAGGCCCGCGTCCGCCCGTCCTGGGAGACCGACGGCCTGAACGTGCACGGAAAGCTCGTCCCCTGGACCGACCCCGAGGGCGATGGCCAGGTCGTCTGGTGCGAAAGCGGCGGCGGCCTCCTCGTGGACGGCATCCACGCCCGGCCCGCCGTCCGCCGCGGCGTCTTCGCCGGTCTCGGCGACGGCACCCTGCACGGCGCCATCGTCAACCTCACCGGAAGGCGGCTACCTGATCGCCTTTCCGTGGACCGCCGAAAGGTGCTGACGGACGTGTCCGCTGCCGCTGAGGAGCTTCTGCGTGTGGCGGCGGGTGAACTGGTGTCGGGAGGGAGCGATCTGCTGGACGTCCGCTGGCTCACCGATCTCACTGAGGCCAGCCCCCGCCTGGGGGATCTCGTCAGCGAGACCGCGGCGGCTTCGGGTGCCGCGTTCAGGACGCGCACGGCGTCGTTGGAGGCCGCCCGCACCGGCTGCTTCCTGCAGGACTCCCACCTCGTCATGAACGGCGATGAAGCCGCGCATGAATCGAAGAGCAAAAGCGGTTACTGGGAATGGGATTTCGGTCCGTACGTGAGTGATCATGTCCTGCTATGGCGCTTGGCCGCCCATGGACGGCAGGCGGAACTTCTGGGAGAGGCGGGGGGTGACGCCAGGTCGGTTCTCCGCGCGCTGCCATCGGACATTTTTCTGCTGGGCTCCAATATCGCGGCCATTCGCTCGGATCGAGACATGATTCCCAATTACTGGGATTGGAGTCCTGATGATCTGAGGCACCATCCCGGACATGTCCTCTGGGTGGCACTGCTGACCGGAACGGCCCCCAGAGAGGTCGCACGGCGTGCGGCGGCCCTGGGGGTTCGCGAGATCGAGCCCGCACGGTTCGGTGAGTCCACCGTCGCCGTGGAAGACCTCGCGTTGCTCAGCGAGCGCCAGAACGGTAGGCCGAGGTGGCTCGATGTGCGCGAAACCGTGCCGTTCGGGCATCTTGTAGCGATTGCACTCCAGTTCGGAACCGGTCTGCGGGCCCTGCGGGAGAGGATTGAGGGATACGGGCACATCCTCCCGGAGGTCGAGCCGTCGACGGATTCGCCGTCGAATCGGGACCTGCGCCTTTTGACGTGGGGTGCGGAGGGTGGCCCGATCGCCCACAGGCCCCAGGCCCTGCCGGCCAGTCATCTGATCCAATGTGCACACGACCTCGATATTTCGGTGGCCGAAGTGCGGGAAAGGGTGGCGATTTTTGGATTTCGGACGGAGGCCCTCAATCTGCCGGATCGGCCTTCCAGTGAAGATCGAGCTCTGTTCGACTGGTGGCTGGGGTATTCGCAGTGCGACGAGTTCGATTCTCGCTATCCGCTCCCACCGGCTCATTTGGTCAGGGCTTCCTTTGTGCTCGGAGTCACCATTTCTGAGGTGGGGGACCGGTTGGCTTCCTATGGCGTTCTGGTGCCCACCCGACTCCCCGAAGACGTCGCGGACATGGACCTGGCCTTGCTGAGCCGTGACGGCGATGCCTCCCCGCCTTGGAGGACGGCGGGTGAGGAGATCTCCATGCCCGAACTGCTGGTTCTGAGCGCCCGTGCGGGTTGTGAGCCCGAGGTGGCGGCGGCGCGTCTCGCCGACTACGGACTGGTGGTGCCTGGTGGGCCCTATGCGGCCAGGATCGATGAATCCGTGGTTCGGCTGTTGTCCAGAAACCTCCATACCCGTGGCCCGCTGCTCGACCCACGCGAACCCGTGACGCGTGGGCATCTGGTGCGGGCGTTCGCGGAACTCGGGATCGAGCCACGGACCGCTGCTGACCTGCTGCTGCAATGCGGGATGTCGCTATGTCAAGGAGCCATGTCGGCTACCGCCGACGCCGGTGACATCCTGCTACTTCGTTATCGCCAGAATTTCAGTGATAGCTGGCTTAGCGAGGACGAGCCGGTTCCGCTCTTTCACTTGCTGCGGGCCTCGCGGAAGGCGGGGATCACCCTTCGGGAGGCGGCGGAGCGGTTGCGGTGGTTGGGGTTGGACGTGCCGGACGTCGACGAGAGCATCGCGGAGGCGCTGCGGAGGCTGCCCCGGGCGACCTGAGCCCTAGGCTGGCGGGATGCGGGTTCCCGGGGACGGTGAGATTCGGGCGTTGCACGAGCGGCTGGCGGCGAGCCGGGAGGCGTTCGAGCTGGTCTGGACGCACTGTGTGATCGTGTGCCGGATCGCGGAGCAGCTCATGGAGGGCGGCGGACCGGACGTCGACAAGGACCTCGTGCGGGCCGGGTGCCTGCTGCACGACGTCGGGGTGTACCGGCTGTACGACGTCACCGGGGAGTTCGATCACAAGCAGTACATCCGGCACGGGGTGCTCGGGCACGAGGTGCTGGCGGGGGAGGGGTTTCCCGAGGTGCTGTGCCGGTTCTGCTCGCACCACACCGGGATGGGGTTGACGCGGGACGACGTCGAGCGGCAGAACCTGCCTCTGCCGCGCGCCGACTACCTGGCGGAGAGCGGCGAGGAGCGGCTCGTGATGTACGCGGACAAGTTCCACAGCAAGACGAACCCGCCGACGTTCGTGAACGCCTCGTCCTACGCGGTGCACGTGCGGCGGTTCGGCGGGGACAAGGTCGCGGCGTTCAAGGCGATGCGCGAGGAGTACGGCGAGCCGGACCTGGAGTCGCTGGCGGCCGAATACGGTCACGCGCTGGTGTGACGCCGGGCGTGCGCCCGTGTGCCGTGCCGATGGCGGTGAGCCCTGGTCCGGGGCGTGATCCGGGGTGGACGCGGCGGAGGTCACGGCGGCGCACGCCTCCGCGGCCAAGGCGCGGCGCAGGCTGCTCCCGTTCACCGGACACGGGACGGGAGTGGTCATGCAGACGATCGTGGAGCTGGCGCCGGTGGTCGGCGGGGCGCTGAACGTGGTGGCGGCCGGGATCGGGGCGGCGGTCGCGTGGATCTCCTGGCGGAGGCGGGGGTGACGCGGGCAGTGGGCGATCCGGGGCAGGATGGAGGGGTGAGTCTTATCGATGAGCTTCCTTCCGGTACCGACGCCGATCCCGATGCGCTGTTCGAGGCGTTCGAGCGATGGGTGTCAGGGCGCGGGATCACGCTGTACCCCGCGCAGGAGGAGGCGCTCATCGAGGTCGTCTCGGGCGCCAACGTGATCCTTTCGACGCCGACCGGGTCGGGCAAGAGCCTGGTGGCGGCGGGGGCGCTGTTCGCGGCGCTCGGCAAGGACCAGGTCGGCTTCTACACGGCGCCGATCAAGGCGCTGGTGTCGGAGAAGTTCTTCGACCTGTGCGAGATGTTCGGCCGGGAGAACGTCGGAATGATGACCGGCGACGCCAGCGTGAACGCCGACGCGCCGATCGTGTGCTGCACCGCCGAGGTGCTGGCGAACATCGCGCTGCGGGACGGCGCCGACGCCGACATCGGCGTGGTCGTGATGGACGAGTTCCACTTCTACGCCGAGCCGGAGCGGGGCTGGGCGTGGCAGATCCCGCTGCTGGAGCTGCCGCAGACGCAGTTCCTGCTGATGTCGGCGACGCTCGGCGACGTCGGGTTCTTCCAGAAGGACCTGACGCGCCGGACGGGGCGCCCGACGGCGCTGGTGACGTCGGCGGAGCGGCCCGTCCCGCTGATCTACGACTACCGGGTGACGCCGCTGCACGAGACGATCGAGGAGCTGCTGGCCGAGCAGAAGGCGCCGATCTACCTGGTGCACTTCACGCAGGCGGCGGCGATCGAGCGGGCGCAGTCGCTGATGAGCATCAACGTGTGCACGAAGGCGGAGAAGGCGCGGATCGCCGAGCTGATCGGCGGGTTCCGGTTCACGACGAAGTTCGGCCGGAACCTGTCGCGGTTCGTGCGGCACGGGATCGGGGTGCACCACGCGGGGATGCTGCCGAAGTACCGGCGGCTGGTGGAGCGGCTCGCGCAGGCGGGGCTGCTGAAGGTCATCTGCGGGACGGACACGCTGGGCGTGGGGGTGAACGTCCCGATCAGGACGGTGGTGTTCACCGCGCTGAGCAAGTACGACGGGCACCGGGTGCGGCGGCTGCGGGCGCGGGAGTTCCACCAGATCGCCGGGCGGGCCGGGCGTGCCGGGTTCGACACGGTCGGGTTCGTGGTGGCGCAGGCCCCCGAGCACGTGGTGGAGAACGAGAAGGCCCTCGCGAAGGCCGGCGACGACCCGAAGAAGCGGCGGAAGGTGCAGCGCAAGAAGCCGCCGGAGGGGTTCGTCGGCTGGGACGAGGAGGTCTTCGCCAAGCTGCAGGACGCCGAGCCGGAGATGCTCCGGTCCCGGTTCCAGGTGTCGCACGCGATGCTGCTGTCGGTGATCGCCCGTCCGGGGAACGCGTTCCAGGCGATGAAGCGGCTGCTGACCGACAACCACGAGGAGCCGTCGGCGCAGCGCCGGCACATCTCCCGGGCCATCGCGATCTACCGGTCGCTGCTGGCCGGCGGGGTGGTGGAGGCGCTGCCGGAGCCGGACGACGTGGGCCGGTACGCGCGGATCACCGTCGACCTGCAGGAGGACTTCGCGCTCAACCAGCCGCTGTCGACGTTCGCGCTGGCGACGTTCGAGGTGCTGGACCCGTCGTCGCCGTCGTACGCGCTGGACGTCCTGTCGGTGATCGAGGCGACGCTGGACGACCCGCGGCAGATCCTCGCGGCGCAGGTCAACAAGGCGCGCGGCGAGGCCGTCCAGGAGATGAAGGCGGAGGGGATCGAGTACGAGGAGCGGATGGAGCTGCTCCAGGACGTCGACCATCCGAAGCCGCTGGAGGAGGAGCTCGACGCCGCGTACGAGATCTACCGGGCCGGGCACCCGTGGGTCGGCGACCATCCGCTGCGGCCGAAGTCGATCGTCCGGGACATGTACGAGCGGGCGATGACGTTCACCGAGTACATCGGCTTCTACGAGCTGGCGCGGGCGGAGGGCCTCGTCCTGCGGTACCTGTCGGGGGCGTACAAGGCGCTGCAGCAGACCGTCCCCGAGTCGATCAAGACCGACGACCTCATCGACCTGATCGAGTGGCTCGGGGAGCTGGTGCGGCAGGTCGACTCCAGCCTGCTGGACGAGTGGGAGCAGCTGGCGAACCCGTCCGAGGAGGACGTGGACGTGCCGATCGAGGACCGGGTCACCCGGGTGACCGCGAACGCGCGGGCGTTCCGGGTGCTGGTCCGCAACGCGCTGTTCCGCCGGGTGGAGCTGGCGGCGCTGGAGCGGTACCGGGAGCTCGCGGAGCTGGACCCCGACTTCGGCGAGGACGCGTGGCGGGAGGCGATGGACGGGTACTTCGCCGAGCACGAGGAGCTGTTCACCGGCCCGGACGCGCGCGGGCCGAAGCTGCTGCAGATCGAGGAGGTCCCGGACGACGCGCTGTGGCGGGTCCGCCAGGTGTTCGACGACCCGGCGGGCGACCACGACTGGGGGATCTCCGCCGAGGTCGACCTCGCGGGCTCCGACCAGGAGGGCGCCGCCGTCATCCGGGTCACCGCCGTCGACCGGATGTGACAGGAGGGCTGGAGATGGTGCAGGTCGCGGTGGCGCAGTTCGCGCCCGGTGAGGACAAGGACGCCAACCTGGCGGCGATCGGGAAGCTCGCCGCGGAGGCGGCGGGGCGCGGCGCGCGGGTGGCCGTGTTCCCGGAGTTCGCGATGTTCACGGCGCCGCGGCTGGACCGCCGGTTCGTCGACGCGGCCGAGCCGCTGGACGGCCCGTTCGCGTCCGGGCTCGGCGAGCTGGCGCGCCGGCACGGCCTGCACGTCGTGGCGGGTGTGAACGAGCGCCTGGACGACCCCGGCCGGATCTCCAACACCCTCCTCGCGATCGGCCCGGACGGCGCCGTCGCCGCCACGTACCGCAAGACGCACCTGTACGACGCGTTCGGGTACGAGGAGTCGGCGGTCGTCCGGCACGGCCCGATCGGCGACCCCGAGACGTTCACCGTGGACGGCGTCCGGTTCGGCATGCAGACCTGCTACGACGTCCGGTTCCCGGAGGTGACGCGGCGGATCGTGGACGCGGGCGCGGACGTGCTGGCGCTGCCGGCCGAGTGGGTGCCCGGGCCGCTCAAGGAGGACCACTGGCGCACGCTGGTGCGGGCCCGCGCGATCGAGAACACGATCTACGTGGCGGCCGCCGACCAGTGCGCCCCGACCGGCGCCGGCAACAGCATGATCGTCGACCCGATGGGCGTCGTCGTCGCGGCGGTGGGGGAGACGACCGGCACGGCGGCGGCCGACGTGTCGCCGGAGCGCGTCGCGGCCGTGCGGGAGAAGAACCCGGCGCTGGCGCTGCGCCGCTTCACCGTCGTCCCGCGCTGAGCCGGTGACGGCGCGCCTCGCCGGGCGCCCGGCCCGCCCCCGGCGGGGCCGGGGTGTATCGAGCGGGCAACGGTCTCCGGCATTCTCCGTGCACGATCGTGTGCGGACCGTGACGATCGGATCGTGCCCGATTCCCGCGATCTCCCTCCGGCCGGATACACCCGCGCCGCGCCCCGCCCGCCCCTGCGCGCCCGCCTGTTCGCCGCGCTCGCCCTGGCCGCCCGTCCCCGGGCCCGCTCGCCGTTCCCGGCCGTCGTGCTGGCGCTGGTCCTGGCGGCCGGGATCGTCGGCGCGGTCGGTTACGGGATGAGGGACGAGCCGCCGGAGCGGACCCTCAGTCCGGACGGCGCGAGCCCGTCCGCGGCTCCGGCGTCGTCCGCGACGGCCGCCTCGTCCGCGACGGTCGCCGCCGCGCCTCCCGAGGCGCCGTGGACGGGCACGTCCGGTGCCGCGCCGGCCGCCCCGGCTCCGGTGTCCGGCTCGGTGAACGCTGGGGCCGGCCCGCAGGGCGGCGGGCCGGCCGGGGCGCCGCCGCACCCTACAGCGCCCGCACCGCCGCACGTCCGTCCCGCGGCCACGCGGCCGCCTCGTCCGCGCCCGCGCCCTCGGCCCAGGCCCGCGCCGCGGCCGCACGTGCCCGCCAAGCCGCGCCCCGCGCGCCCGGCCGCGCCCGCGTGGATCGGGCCGGAGTGCCACCGCCGGTTCCCGGGCGACGCGGCCCGGCAGGCGGCCTGCGTCGCGGCTCTGACCAGGTACTACGCGAAATGACGCAGATCACACGAACCTCCGGCCCCGCGGCGGGGTCGTACCCGACCATGAACCCGAACGCGTCCGATGCCATCGGCATGGCCCTTGTCAACGCCTTCGCGCAGCGCGGGTACCCCTGCGCGCTGCCCGACGCGGACACCATCGCCATCACCCGCAGGGACGGTTCCCAGGTGCACGGGAGCCTCGTGGAGTGGCGGCGGTACGCCGTGACCCGCCCGGCGGCGGAGCTGCCGGCCATGGCGGCCCAGTACGTCGACCAGGCCGTCCAGGCCCTGGAGCAGGGGCCCTCCGCCGCGCCCTCGGGCGGCGGGGCGCGCCGCATGATGGAGGAGGGCAGCCTGCGCATCCGCCTCTACCCGGAGGGCGCGCTCGACGAGCGGATGCGCGCCGCGCTGCTGACCCGCCCGCTCGCCCCCGGGCTGCTGGAGACGGTCGTGGCCGACCTGCCCGACTCGATCGTCCCGCTCAACCGGGCCGACCTCGGCGACGTGCCCGAGCACGAGGCGTTCGGCAACGCGCTGGCCCGCTCGATCGAGGCCGAGCCGCACTACGTCCAGGCCACCGACGTGGACGGGGTGAAGATCTCGCACATCGGCGAGCAGCACCGCTACATCGGCGCGCACGCGCACGTGCTGCGCCGCCACTTCCCGGGTCCGCTGCCGTTCGGCGCCCTCGTCGCCTTCCCGCTGCCCGAGTACGTCGCGGTGCACGAGATCGGCGCCGACCCCCACCTCGTCCTGGCGATCAAGACGATGCAGGACGTGGCGGCCAGGCTCGCCGGGACCGGGGAGCGGCCGGTCAGCCCGCAGGTGTACTGGTGGCGGCCGGGCGAGTACGAGCAGCTGGAGGAGCGCGCGGGCTTCTACAGTGGGCGCGTCCCGGACCTGCGGCCGGTCGGCGTGCAGGTCGAGCAGGGCGAGGACGGGCGGCTGAGCGTCGGGCTGCACGGCGACACGACGGCCGAGCTGGTGCAGGGCTGGGAGTCCGCGCGCGGCTGACCCGGGCGGGCGGCCGAGCGCGTCCCGCCCGGATACGCCCCGGTCAGGGCGTCCCGAAGACCTTGCCGGGGTTGAAGATGCCGGCCGGGTCCAGCGCGTCCTTCACCGCGTGGTGCATGGCGATGACGGCCGGGTCGAGCTCGGCGTGCAGGCCGCGCCGCTTCAGCAGCCCGACGCCGTGCTCGCCGGTGACGGTGCCGCCGAGGTCGATGGCGTCCGCCACGATCCGGTCGAACGCGCGCTGGGCCCGGACCCGGGCGTCGTCGTCGCCCGCAGGCGCGATGATCAGCGGGTGCAGGTTGCCGTCGCCGGCGTGCGCGATGTTGGCGATGTGGGTTCCGGTGTCGGACGCGGCGGCCTCGATCCGGGTCAGCATCTCCGGGACGAGCGCGCGCGGCACGCACACGTCCTCGGTGAGGACGGGCCCGAGCCGCTCCAGCGCCGGGTAGGCGAGCCGGCGCGCGGCGAACAGCGCCTCGGCCTCCGCCTCGTCGGACGAGCGGGCGCTCCAGGTCGCGCCCGCCTCCTTGAACAGGGCGACCATCGCGTCGGCTTCGGCCTCGCCCGCCTCGCCGGGCAGGTCGGTGCGGCCGAGGAGCAGGACGTTCGCGTCGGCGGACAGCCCCATGTTCCGCCACGCGTCGACCGCCTCCAGGCAGTGCCGGTCGACCAGCTCCAGCGCGCTCGGCACGATCCCGGCGGCGGTGACGCGGCTGACGGCCTCGCCCGCGTCCCGCAGCGCGTCGAAGTACCCGACGACGGTGTGCTCGGGGGCGCGGGCGCCGCGCAGCCGCACGGTGACCTCGGTGATCACGCCGAGCGTGCCCTCGGAGCCGACCATCAGCCCGCACAGGTCGTACCCGGCGACGCCCTTGGCGGTGCGGCGGCCGAGCCGCACCACCTCGCCGCGCCCGACGACCGCCTCGACGGCCAGCACGTAGTCGCGGGTGACGCCGTACTTGACGCAGCAGACGCCGCCGGCGTTGGTGGCGGTGTTGCCGCCGATCGTGGACCACGGCGAGCTGGCCGGGTCCGGCGGGTACCACAGGCCGCGCTCGGCGGCGGCGAGCCGCAGCACGTCGTTGACGACGCCGGGCTGGACGACGGCGAGCCGCTCCGCCGCGTCGATCTCGACGATCTCGTTCATCGCCTCCAGGGACAGCACCACGCACCCGTCCAGGGCGTTCGCGCCGCCTGACAGCCCCGTGCCGGCGCCACGCGGCACGACCGGGACGCCGTGCTCGGCGCAGGCGGCCACGACGGCCCGGACGTCCTCGGTGGATCCGGCGCGGACGAGCGCGGCGGGCGTCCCGCGGGGCGCCCACTCCGCCTCGTCGTGCGCGTAGGAGGCGACCACGTCGGGGTCGGTGACGAGCCGGGCGGCGGGGACGGCGTTGCGGAGGGCATCCAGGAAAGCGGGCATGTCCCCACGTAATCACACCGCCGCGGCCGGGTGGGGCGGTGGTCAGGCCGCCTCGGTGGTGAGCAGCCGGGTGACGTCGGCGCGCAGCTCCGCCACGTCCGCGCCCGCCTCGGCGGCCAGCCGCACCGCCAGGAACTCGTCGTCGTGCAGGACACCGAGCAGGATGTGGCCGGCGGCGATCTCCTTCTGCTTGAGCCGGATCGCGTGCCGCAGGCTCAGCTCCATGGCCTTCTTGGCCTTCGGGGTGAACGGGATGTGGCCGGTGGGGCGGCCCTTGCGCCCGCGCGGGGCGTCGAGGGCGCCTTCCCCGAACGCCTCCTCCGTCGCCTCGCGGACGGCGTCGAGGTCGATGCCGAGGGTGCGCAGCGCCTCGGGGTCGAGCCCGTCGTCGGCGTGGCGGGCGATCCGGTGCCGGAGGTCGGCCGCCTCGAGCCCGTGCGCGCGCAGCGTCCCGCGCATGGCGTTGTCGTGGGCGCAGAACGCGAGCAGCAGGTGCTCGGTGCCGATGTGGTGGTGGTTGAGCATGCGGGCGTCCTCCTGGGCGAGGACGACGACGCGCCGCGCGTCCTTGGTGAAGCGCTCGAACATCTCCTACTGCTCCTTCTTGAGGAGGCGGCGCCCGCCGCCGTGCTTCTTGTGGACGGCCTGCCGGCTCACGCCGAGGCAGACCGCGATGTCCTGCCAGGACCAGCCCTGCTCGCGGGCGCTGGCCACCTGCAGCGCCTCCAGCCGCTCGGCCAGCTCGCGCAGCGCGCGGACGGCCCGCAGGCCGACCGCGGGGTCCCTGCTGCTCGCCTCCTGGGCGAGTGTCACTCCATCGCTCATGTCTGTCAATGTAGGTTGACACTCGCGGCGTTGTCAACCGACGTTGACGCATCGGTGTCGCGGTGACGGTGGGGTCGCGGCCCGTCAGGAGAGTTTCAGCAGCGTGGTGAGCAGGTCGTCCAGGCTGACCAGGCCCGCGACCCGCCCGTCCGGGCCGATCGCCAGGCCCAGCTGGCTGTGCCGCGCCCGCAGCGTCGCGACGGCCTCGCCGACGGGCGTGCCCACCGGCATCGCCGGCACCGGATGCGCCAGCTGCCCGGCCGGGGTGTCGCGGCCGCGCGCCCGCGCCAGGTAGGCGTCGCGGACGTGCACCATCCGCGCCTGCCCGCCGCCCGAGCCGCGCAGCATGATCCGGACCCGGCCGGTCCGCGCGGCGGTGTCGATGACCTCCTGCGGGGACGCCTCCGGCGGCACCGACACGATCTCGTCCACCGGCACCACCAGCCCCGACAGCGGCGCGCGCGGCGCGTCCAGCGCGGCCGTCAGCAGGGTCAGGTCGCGCTGCCCGATCAGCCCGAGCCGCCGCGACTCCTCGGCGATGCTGCGCAGCTGCTCCGGCGTCCGCGACACCTCCCGCGTCTCGCCCGGATGCACGCCCGCCGCGCGCAGCAGCAGGTTCGTCGCGCCGTTCAGCGCCGCCAGCACCGGCCGGACGACCGTCGTGAACGCCCGGAACGGCAGCGCCAGCACCGTCGCCGACCGCTCCGGGCCCGCGATCGAGAACGACTTCGGCGCCATCTCCCCGACGACCATGTGCAGGAACGTCACCACGCCGAGCGCGATCACGAACCCGACCGCGTGCGCCACACCGCCCGACAGCCCCGCGGCGTGGAACAGCGGCGCCAGCGCCTCGGTGAACACCGGCTCCGACACCAGGCCCAGCCCCAGCGAGCACATCGTGATGCCGAGCTGCGCGCCCGCGAGCGTCAGCGACAGCTCGCCGATCCCCGCCACCGCCGCCCCCGCGGCCCGGCTCCCGCGCGCGGCGGCCCGCTCCAGCCGCGGCCGCTTCGCCGCCACCAGCGCGAACTCCGTCGCGACGAAGAACCCGTTGCCGGCCAGCAGCGCCAGCGTCACCGGGACGCCCGTGGTGAGGTTCACCGGTCACCGCCGTCCCGGCCGCCGGGCGCGGTGTCGACGGTCCGGACCCGGATCAGCTCCGGGACGTGCCGGTGGATGGTCAGCACCTCCACGACGGCGGTGCGCGGCGGCTCGTCCAGCCGGGTCGGCTCCAGTTCCACCCGCACCACGTCGCCGGGCCGCGCCACCCGCCCGAGCCGCTTCAGCAGCAGGCCCGCGACGGTCTCGTAGTCGCCCTCCGGCAGCGCGATCCCGGTCTCGTGCGCCACCTCGTCCACCCGCAGCCCGGCGTCGGTGGTCCACCACTCGCCGCGCCGGATCGCCAGGTCCTCGTCCTGGTCGTGCTCGTCGGCGATCTCCCCGACCAGCTCCTCCGCCACGTCCTCCCAGGTGATCAACCCGGCGAAGCCGCCGTACTCGTCGACCACGCAGGCCACCGGCGCGTCGGCGCCGCGCAGCCGCGCCACCACGTCCGGCAGCGGCAGTGACGAGGGCAGCAGCAGCGGCGGCCGGGCGATCGCGCCCACCGCGGTCCGCTCCGCCTCCTGCGGGCCGAGCAGGACCAGCTCGGCCAGCCCGACGATCCCGACCACGTCGTCGACCCGCTCCCCGACGACCGGGTAGCGGGAGTGCCCGCTCGCGGAGATGATCTCGCTCAGCTCCGCCGCGCGTGCCGACGCGGGCACCGTCACCACGTCCACCCGCGGCACCATGACCTCCTCGGCGTCCCGCTCGGAGAACGCCAGCGCCCGCTCCAGCAGGTCGGCGTGCGCCTCCTGGAACTGCTCGCCGGACTCGCCGATGATGTGCCCGAGCTCCTCCAGCGTCGCGCCGTGGTGCAGCTCCTCGACCGGCTCGATCCCGACCGCCCGGACGAGCCGGTTCGCCGCCGCGTCGAACAGCCGGATCACCGGCGCCGCCACCGCCAGGTACGCCAGCGTGGACCCGGCCAGCCACCGCGCCATCGCCTCCGCCCGCGCCAGCGCCAGGTTCTTCGGGAACAGCTCGCCCAGCACCATCTGCAGCACCGTCGCCAGCACGAACCCGAGCGCGACCGCGACGCCGCCCGACACCCCGCGCGGCACCCCCGCCGCGTCCAGCGCCGGCGAGATCAGGTCGGCGAGGGCCGGCTTGGCGATGAACCCCACCACCAGCGCGGTCACGGTGATGCCGAGCTGCGCGCCGGACAGCATGAACGACAGCCGCTCCATCACCCGGACGGCGCGCGCCGCCGCGCGGTCGCCCTCCGCGGCCCGCTGGTCCAGCAGCGGGCGGTCCGCGGTGACGAACGCGAACTCCTGCGCCACGAAGTAGCCCGTCGCGGCGGTCAGCACCAGGACCGCGAGCAGTCCCAGCGCGCCGTTCACCGGCCCCCCGCGCCGTCCGAGGCCGGCCCGACGGCCGGCGGCCCGCTCTGCCCGGGCACCGTGTCCCCTTCCGCGCGTCCCTGCAAGATCCCTTCCTACCCTGCCAGGACCCGGCATGCGCCGCGAGACCCGCCCGTGCGGCGGGCCGGATGCGGCGGCGGGCCGGTGCGCGGTGATGCTAGTGCGCGGTGATGAGGACGACGCCCGCCGCGACCACGCAGGCCGCCGCGATCCGGCGCGGGCCGAGCCGCTCGGAGAAGAACACCGCGCCGATCACCGCGCCCGAGATCACCCCGGTCTCGCGCAGCGCCGCCACCGACGCCAGCGCGCCGCGGGTCTGCGCCCACAGCACGATCCCGTACGCCGCCATCGAGATCAGGCCGCCCGCCAGGCCGCGCAGGACGGCGGCGCGGGGCAGCCGGGTGAGCGTCGCGCGGCCGCGCAGCGCCAGCACGAGCGCGACCGTCACCGGCGCCTGGATGGCGAACAGCCACGACGTGTACGCCACGGACCCGCCCGAGTGCCGCACCCCGACGCCGTCCAGGAGCGTGTAGCCCGCGATGGACACGCCGGTCAGCAGCGCCGCCACCACGGCACGCGGATCGCGCTCCTTGGCCCCGCCCGCGGTTCCGCCGTCCCCGCCGTTTCCCGCGCCGCCGTCCGCGCCCGCGGAGTCGCGGCGGCCCGCGAAGGCCAGCACGCCGAGCCCGCCGCAGATCGCCGCGACGCCCGCGTCCTGCGCCCAGGTGAGGCGCTCCCCGAGCGCCACCGCCGCGACGACCGCGACGATCAGCGGCGCGCTGCCCCGCGCCAGCGGGTACACCTGGCTGAAGTCGCCGAGCTGGTACGCCGCCAGCAGCAGCCCCATGTACACGACGTGGACGACCGCCGACGCGACGAGCCACGGCCACGCCGCCCGGTCCGGCGGGCCGCCGATCAGGGCCAGCGGCACCACCACCAGCGCCTCGCCGAGGCCGATCAGCGCGAACGAGGCCCACCGGTCCGGCGCGCCCTTCGCGATCGCGTTCCAGGTGGCGTGCAGCATTCCGGCGAAGATCACGGCGAGGGCGACGGTCATCCGCCCACCCCACCGCGAAAGGCCCGTCCTCCATACTGTTTTAGGTCACGGCTAAAGGGTCCACCGCCCCGCCGGACGGCCCGAATTTCCGGATCTCGTGACATTCCGGGGAGGGCTGGGCACAACTGATAGCAAGGGAAGGATGGAAGCACGGGCAGATCTCCCGCGGGGCGGCCCCGCCCGGCCCGCTGGACCTCCTGACGCGGTGGGGAGCGCCGATGAACGATGAGAGCCGTCCCCGTCCGGTGTTCGACCCGGGCATTCCCGCCGCGGAGCGCGCCGCGCTCGCCGCCGCGCCGCGGCGGCTCGTCGCGGCGCACCTGCCCGCGCCCGCGCCGCCCGCCCTGACCCTCGCCACCGTCGCCGGCCGGGTGCTGTGGATCCCGGCGTTCGCCTTCTTCTACGGCGTGCTGCCCGGCGGCTGGCTGCGGGTGTTCTTCCTCGCCTCGCTCGACCAGGACGACCTCGTCGGCGGCGCGCTGCGGTGGGGGAGGCTGCCGGTCCTGGCGATGATGCTCACCCCGGCGCTGCAGGTCGTCCTGCTGATGCTCGGGCAGACGGAGGCCGCCGTGCTGCTCGCCGCCGTCAGCTTCACCGGCTGGGTGGCGGGCGCGCTGCGGCACCTGCGCGAGCCCGCCGCCTCGCGCGCCGCCCGCGAGCACCACGGCCGCTACCTGCTGCCCGCCGACTTCGACCGGCCCGCGACCCGGCTGCTCGTCCGCGCGCAGCGCGCCGTCGACGCCGTCCTGTGCTCGCAGTCGCACCGCGCCGGGCTGCTCGACGACGTCGGCGACACGGTCGTGCTGCCCCGGCAGGAATGGGCGATCGCGTCCACCCTCGCCGAGCACACCCGGCTGCGCCGGGAGCGGCACGCCCAGCGGGCCGAGCGGCTGTCCCCGCGGGTCCGCGCGCTCCTCGAACCGCAGGACCGCGCGCTCGCGCTGTCGGCGCGGTCCGTCACCGGCCGGATCGAGGCGCTGGAGACGTACGCGCGCCGCGCCGCCGACGCCGACGACGCCTACCACGAGGCGCGGGTCCTGGCGGCGCTCCCGGAGCAGAACGCCCGCTACCGCGACCTGCTCGCCGCCACGGCCGGCGACGAACTGGCGGGCACCGAGATCCGCGGCATGGCCGAGGACGCCCGCCGCACCGAACGCGCCCTCCGCGAGCAGGTCGCCGACGCGCTCGGCGCCGCCCCGGAACTCGCCGTCCCCGACGACCGCGAAGAGGCGTCCTAGGGCCGCCTCGCCCCGCTGCCGGCCGGTGCGCGCTCAGGGACGGCCGGCCCGCGCCCGTACGCGCGTCAGTTCTCCGCGAGGACGATGACGCGGTCCCGCGCCGACAGCACCAGCGGGGCCGTCTTGTCCGGGTTGAGCACCACGCCGTACCCCGGCGGCTCGTGGTACCGGTCGATCAGCCGGTAGCCGAGCGCGACCTCGCCGCGCCGCCGCGCCGACTCGATCAGCGTCGCGAAGTCGGCGGTGCCGCCCGGCGCGAGGTAGTCGCAGGCGGGCTTGAGGTAGATCTCCGACCCGGCCGGGTCGAGCAGGTCGGCGAACACGTCGTACAGGTGCCGGTTCTCGCTCAGCTGGGTCAGCATCAGGCTGATCAGCTTGTCGCTGACCACGAAGTCGTCGGCCTTGGTGACCTGCGCGACCTCCCGGTTGGCGTCGTCGTTAATCTCGCTGACGATGGAGAACGGGTCGCCGAGCGCGTCCTCCATGTCGCGCAGGTGCAGCAGCGTCACCAGCGTGCGCGCGTCGGCGTGCTCGCGGTCGTAGCCGGCCTCCGACAGCACGATGACGTGCTGGAAGGACCCGACGTCCAGGGACTCCAGCGACGGCCGCTCGGTCGGCTCGGCGCGCACGAACCCGACCTTGAGGTTGGCGAACGGGCCGAGCCCGCCGGTCGGGTCCTCGCGCGGCGCGGCCACCGTCAGCACCGAACCGGGCGCGAGGAAGTCGTCCAGCAGCTCGATGATCTTCTGGGCGCGGTGGTTCCAGCCGAGCAGCAGGGTGCGCTCGGGCACCGGCTCGCGCGCGGTCGCGGTGGTGATCGCCCGCTCCCGGACCGGCGGCGGCGGCCCGGCCGCGAGCCGGATCAGCAGGTCGTCCTCGGCCAGCACGATGATCTCGTCGTCGGCGCTGACCGGGGTGTCCATCGGCGGGTTCAGCGCGACCGTGCCGTCGCGGCGCCGCAGCCCCGCCGGGACGCCGAGGTCGTAGCGCGACAGCGTCTCGCCGAACGCCAGTCCCGCCAGCGACGGCTCGGCCCGCATGTAGAACTCGTGCCCGGCGAAGTCCAGCAGGTCGGTGCAGACCTGCGACAGCCCGGACTGCCGGTGCGACTGGACGATCAGCCGGATCGCGATGTCGTCGGCGTCGATGACCCGGGCGGCCTCGCCGCCCGCCAGCCGCGCCGCGGGCAGGTTCGCCGAGTCGTGCACGGCGGCGACGACGTGCGGCCGCCGCCGCTCCCAGGTGCGCGCGCCGAGCGACAGCAGCACCTTGATGACGTGGGTGTCGGCGTCCTCGACCTCCGGCGAGATCACCATGATGGACCGCGCGGTGCCGGGGCTGACCAGCTCCAGGTCGGCGACCTTCAGCGGGTTGCCGGTGCGGCACACGATCCGGGTCCGGCCGAACTCGCCGACCCGCGCCCGGATGGCGTCCTCCATCTCGACCTTGTCGCGGTCGGCGAGGATCGCCACGCAGGAGCGCCGCTCGCTCTGATTGGCCTCCACCAGCTCGGCGACGACCGTGAACACCTGTTCCGACCAGCCGAGCAGCACGGTGTGGCCGTGCTCGACGATCCGCGACCGGCCCTTGCGCAGCTCGGTGATCTTGCTCTCCAGGCCGGTGGTGATGACGCCGATCAGCGAGCTGACGATGAAGATGCCGCCGACCGTGGCGACCAGCATCAGGCCGAGGAACGCGACGCCGCCGCTGTCGCCGCCCATCGTGCCGGGGTCGAGGGTGCGCAGCAGGCTGCGCCACACCATGCCGGGCCAGTGCCCGTTGCGGTCGCTGTCGCGCGGCGCGAGGACGACCGCGGCCGTCGCCACCACCAGCACCAGCGCCGCCGAGGCGAGCCCGAGCCAGCCGATGAGCGCCGGCGTCCCCTTCGACATCGTGGTGTCGAACCAGTACCGGACACGGTCCCGTCGAGTCGCGTGCTTCAACCCCGCTTGCCCCCTTTGCCGGTCCCCCCGGGCGTCACCCTACCGACTTGCACGGCGATGATGTCCACCATGCGGAATTCGGGGAATGCCGAGCGAAAGGCGATTTGCCCGGTGCGCACTAATGCGGGAGGGGCCGGAGTGAGAATTCCACTCCGGCCCCTCGGCGCTCCGCCGGAACTCGGCCGGCCGCGCGAGCGCTAGTGCGCGGCCTCGTACTGCTCGATCACATTGGCGGGGATACGACCCCGCTCATTGACCTTGATGCCGTGGTTCTTGGCCCACTCGCGAATCTCGGCGGACCGCTCGCGGCTGCCCGCGGTGCGCGTACCGCGCACCTGCCGCCCGGCGGGCTTGCGCGCCTTGCGGGCACCGGCCACGAACGGCTCCAGCCCGTCGCGCAGCTTCGCGGCGTTCTTCTTGCTCAGGTCGATCTCGTAAGTGGTGCCATCGAGCGAAAAGCTGACCGTCTCGTCGGCCTCGCCACCGTCGATGTCGTCCACGAGAAGGACTTCGACCTTCTGTGCCATGCGGGGACTCCCTCTAGCTATGCGTCCGGCTTCGCGTCCGGATGAGCGTCGATGAATGCAGCATAGACCTCATCCGATATCTTGCCACGTTCGGAGACTTCGACGCCCTCGCGCAATGCCCACTCGCGGACATCGCCGTTCGTGTAGCCCTTGATCTTCGCGACCCGGGACTTGCGGCCCTTCCCGGCGGGCTTCACCTCGGCGGCGTTCTCGATGAAGGGCGCGAGCGCGTCCAGCATCTCGTTCAGCCGCTTGAAGTTGTCCTCGCTGAGGTCGATCGTGAACGTCCGACCCAGGACCTCGAAGTCCCGCTTGGCGACATCGTCCCCTTCGGAGCCGTCGATGTCGTCGACTCGAATGACCTTCTCGGCCATCTGTACCTTGTGTTCCTTCCCCTCGCCTACGCGGCGCCCCTGACCGTAGCGGATTCCGCGCCCCACCATGACGTCGCGGCGCGGCGCGGCACGGGAAAAGGCGCGGCGGATCGGCGCACGATCGGCACGCGGATCGGCGCCGCGTTCGAGCGGGGGGCGCTCAGGAAGAGGAGCGGGCCCGGATCCAGGTGCTGAGCAGCAGCATCATCTCCAGGCGGAGTTCGGGGTCCTCGATGTCGAAGTCGAACATCTCGTGGAGTTGCGCGAGCCGGTACCGGACGGTCTGCGGGTGCACGCACAGCACTTCGGCGGCGCCCGTGGCGTTGAAGCCGTGCTTCATGCACTCCAGCAGCGTCTCGGCCAGCCGGACGCCCTGCCGCGCGCCCGCCGCCTCCAGCGGCGCCAGCCGCCGCGCCGCCACCAGCGCCGCGAGCGAGCCGCCCTCCTGCAGCAGCAGTTCCGGCAGGTGCGCGTCGGCGCGGACGAGCAGCCCGCCGCGCCGCGACCCGCGGCCCGCGCCGTTCGCCTTGCCCGCCGCGCCGCCGCCCCCGCCGCGCC
>NZ_JAGEPF010000054.1 GCF_017573465.1 Actinomadura violacea | reverse complement strand
CCCTTACCACTCTTACCCGACCGGACGCCCTTCCGATCGGGCGGCCGCCGCGGCGGCCGCGGTCATCGGGTTCCACGACGGCGGAGACTACTGCCCGGCCAGGTCGAGCCGCTGGTAGAGGAAGTCACCGGCGTTCTCCACGACCAGGCTGACGTCGATCATCTCGTTGAGCGAGGCGGGCCGCTCACCGCCCGCGCGCTCCACCCACGTCACGACCGCGTAGTGCCCGTAGACGCTGGCGTACGCGGCGGTGAACCCGGGCCCGAACGCCGGGACGCCCTTGGGCTGCAGCGGCGTCAGGCCGCCGGCGCCGGTCGCCTTGTCGAGGTCGCGGAGCACCTGCGCCGAGCCCTCCTGGCTCACCAGGTTCACGACCATGAACTGCCCGACGTACTTCTTGTCCGGGCTGACGTAGGCGCTGCGGACCACCTGGGTGCAGCCGTACTTGGCGAGGTCGCCCTGCAGCCGCTCGCCCCAGCTGGCGGCCTTGCAGTCGGACGTCAGGTCCGAGGCGGCCATCGACAGCGTGTACTTGCCCTGCTTGAGGGTCTTGGCGTCCGCGGAGAACGCCTCCCCCTCGGTGATCGCCCGGTTGTCGGCGCCGCGCTGGGCGATCTTCCCGAAGCCGTCGGCGCTGAAGTCGGGCGTGTAGGCGGTCGGCACGGCCTTCGCCGCGGGCTTGTCGCCGCCGCCTCCGCCGCCGAGGGCGACCACGGCCACCACCGCGATCACGATCACGGCGACGAGCGCGGCCGCGCCGCCGTACAGCAGCTTGGGGTTCGGGAGCTTCCGGGAGGGCTTGTCCTCCGGCCAGAAGTCCTGTCCCGCACCGTCGCGCCCGGCCGCGGGGGAACCAGTATCACGGGCCTCGATCACGCCCCGGAGCTTAGCGGTCCCGCCGCACCCGCCGCGCCCAAAAGGGCGATTCATCCGTATCTGTTGCGAAGCCGGCCGCGGCGAGGCGCAGCTCAGCGCCCCGCCCGGGTCACAACCCGTTCGTTCCGATGAGCGCGCCGACGCCGTAGGTGATCGCGGCGGCCGCCGCGCCGAACAGCAGCTGGCGCGCCCCGCCGAACCACCACGCCCGCGTCGTCACCCGCGACACCAGCGCGCCCGCGGCGAACAGCCCGAGCGCCGCGACCGCGGCGGCCGGCCACAGCGTGGACGCGCCCAGCAGGTACGGCAGCACCGGCAGCAGCGCCCCCACCGCGAACGACAGGAACGACGACCCCGCCGCCAGCAGCGGCGACGGCAGGTCCCCCGGGGACACCCCGAGCTCCTCCTTGGAGTGGACCTCCAGCGCCCCCTCGGGGTTGCGCGACAGCTGCCGCGCCACCTCCGCGGCGGTCTCCGGGTCCACCCCGCGCGCCTCGAACACCCCGGCCAGCTCGCGCTGCTCGGCCACCGGGTTGCGGGCCAGCTCCAGCCGCTCGATCTCGATCTCGGCGAGCGCCAGCTCCGACTGGGACGCGACGGAGATGTACTCCCCCGCCGCCATCGAGAACGCGCCCGCCGCCAGCCCGGCGAGGCCCGCCAGCAGCACGATCTTCGGGTCCTGCCTGCCGCCCGCGATCCCCGCGATCAGCGCGAAGTTGGAGACCAGCCCGTCCATCGCGCCGAACACGGCGGGCCGCAGCCAGCCCCCGCTGACGTCGCGGTGCTGGTGGTGCAGTTCCGGCGTGTGCTCGGACTTCTCCCCGGTCATCTCCCCCGAACCGGCCATCTCGCTCGTCCTACTTCCCGTCCTTGACGGGCTCTCCCTTCCCTACCCGCTCGGAAGCGTCGGCGGCACCGTCGGGATCATTCTCCCCGGTCACGGCGGCGGCTTCGGCGCGGGGTTCGGGTTCGGGTTCGGCGCCGTCCGCCGGCTCGGGCTCGACGGCCGCCTCCGGGCGCTCAGCGGGCTCCTCCGCCGCCTCGGGGGCCGGGGCGGGCACCGGCGCCTCCGCCGGCTCGGCGGGCTCGTCCTCGGCGGGCTGCGCGGCGTCCGCGGCGTCCGCGGACTCCGCGTCGGCGGGCTCTTCCGCCTCGTCCTTCCCGGCCGTGTCCTTCTCCGGCGCGGGCTCCGCGGACTCCGGCTCGGCGTCCGCGGCGGGCGGCTCGTCCTGCGCGGGCCCGTCGTCGGCGGTCCCGGCCTTCGTGATCTCGACCTTCGCGGGCTCCGCCGCCTCGGCGGCCGCGGGCTCCTCGCCGGCGGGCCCCTCGGCCGCGACGACACCGGGCGCGTGGCCGGCGACGGCCTCAGGGCCGGTCTTGTTGCGCGCGAAGTACAGGTAGGCGGCGGCGCAGAGGAACACCACGATCGAGGTGTAGTCGTTCAGCCGCAGGCCGAGGAAGTGGTGCGCGTCGTCGATGCGCAGCGCCTCGATCCAGCCGCGTCCCACCGTGTAGGCGGCGACGTACAGCGCGAACGCGCGGCCGTGCGTGAGCTTGTAGCGGCGGTCCGCCCAGATGATCAGGATCGCGACGCCGATGCACCACAGCGACTCGTACAGGAACGTCGGGTGGTAGGTGCCGATGTTCTCGTACTTGGGGTCCAGGGCGGGGCCGTCGCCGAGCGTCGGCCGGTGGCTCGGGTCGATCTTCAGGGCCCAGAACGTGTGCAGCGGCTTGCCGTACAGCTCCTGGTTCCAGTAGTTGCCCCAGCGGCCGACCGCCTGCGCGAGGACGATCCCGGGCGCGCACGCGTCGGCGAGCGCCAGGATCGAGATGCCGCGCCGCCGGCAGCCGATGTACGCGCCGACCGCGCCGAGCGCGATCGCGCCCCAGATGCCGAGGCCGCCCTTCCAGATCTCCAGTGCCCGGACCGGGTCGCCGCCGCTGCCGAAGTACCGCTGCGCGTCGGTGATCACGTGGTACAGGCGCCCGCCGACCAGGCCGAACGGCACCGCCCACACGGCGATGTCGATGATCGTGCCGGGGCTGCCGCCCTTGGCCGCCCAGCGTCGCTCGCCGACCCAGACCGCGGCGACGATGCCGAGAATGATCATGATCGCGTAGGCACGGAGCGGGACGGGTCCGAGGTGCCAGACGCCCTGGGACGGGCTCGGGATGAAGGCGACCGGGTGCATGACCGTTGACGTTACCGCCTCCGGCGGCGTGGGACGGAAACGTCCGCGCCACCGACAGCCGATCGCCGCGCTACGGACACCGGTACGAGACCGTACAGAGCGGCGAACAGCCCTCGCGCGGAGCGGTTTCAGCCCTGCGCGGAGCGCGGCGGCCCGTCAGCGCTGGGCAGGCGCCGTGCCCGCGGAGCGCGGCGTGCCGGAGCCCGCCTGGGCGACGGCCTTCTGCAGGGCGTCCGAGGAGCCCAGGGCGTCGTTGCCGAGCTGCTTGCCGTTCAGCGCCAGGAACGGGGTCGCGGTCACGCCGACCTTGCCGGCGTAGGCGGTGGCCTGGTCGACCTGGCCCATCTTCTGCGCGCCGTTCACGCACGCGGCGAACGAGGGGGCGGTGACGCCGAGCTGCCCCGCCCACTTGATCAGGTCCGGGTCGGAGAAGCCCTTGTCGCCCTCGGGCGGCTGCTCGGCGTACAGCTTGTCGTGGTACTTCACCCAGTGGTCGGCCGGCATGCAGGCGGCGGCGTTGGCGGCGCGCCGCGAGTTGGACATCAGCGGGTCCTGCTGGAACAGCTGGAACGGCCGGTAGACGACCTTGACCCGGCCCTCGGCCGCGAGCTTCTTGATCGTGCCGCCGACGCGGGCCTCCATCGCCTTGCAGGCCGGGCACTGGAAGTCCTCGAAGACGTCCAGGACGGGCGCGGTGACGCCGGAGTTCGCCATGGCGACCGAGCCGTCCTGCTGGCGGGTCGCGGGCGCGATGGGGCCGGTGTACTTCTGCGCGGCGGGGCCGCCGTCGCCGCCCCGGTTGCCCAGCGCGACGACGACGATGACGACCACGACGGCCACGGCCGCCACCGCGCCGAGCACGACCACCAGCAGCCGCCTGCGCCGCTGCTGCGCCGCCGCCCGCCTCCGCTCCTCCGCGAGCCTGTCCCGCGCGGAACGCTCCCTGTCGGCCTTGCTCATCGATCCCCCAACGGCCATGACGATGTGTTACCGGGTCATGTCCGAGCGTAGTGGGGAGGGGCGTCCCGCGCGGTGAGGCCGCACGGAGGGTCCTGCGGTCAGGGGCGGCGGGCGGTCACTTCTTCGGGGTGGCGGCGGCCGCCGCGACCATGGCCTTCAGGCCGTCGGGGGTGAAGACGACGTTGGTGTCGAGCTTGCGCCCGTCGAGGAAGACCGTCGGGGTGCTGTCGACCTTGCGGGTCTGCAGCGCGTAGTTGGTCATCGCGGCGACGTCGGCCTTCTTCTGCTCGCCGGTGACGCACTTCTCGAAGTTCGGGTCGGAGATCCCGATGTCCTTGCCCCACTTGACCAGGTCCTTGGGCGCGAAGCCCTTCGAGCCCTCGGCCGGCTGGAAGCGGAACAGCGCGTCGTGGTAGGAGATCCACTTGTCGGCGGGGACGCACAGCGCGGCCTCGGCGGAGCGCAGCGAGTTCGTCTTGACCGGGTCGGGGCTGTTGCCGAACAGGTGGAACGGCCGGTAGACGACCTTCACCTTGCCCTCGGCGGCGAGCTGCTCGACGGTCGAGCCGGTGTTCTTCTCGAACTCCTTGCAGTTCGGGCACTGGAAGTCCTCGAAGATCTCCAGCTCCGGCTTGGTGACGCCGGCCTTGGCCATCACGATCGAGCCGTCGGCCTGGCGGCTGAGGGGGGCCAGCGCGCCCGAGTGGACCTCGGCGCGGCCGCTCTTGTTCTTGTGGTCGACGACGAGGACGGTCGCCACCACGATCACCGCCACCGCGACCACCGACCCGAGGACGATGGACAGCAGCCGCCGCTGCTTGGCCCGCGCCGCCTGCCGCCGCCGTTCGGCGGCCAGGCGCTCTCTCGCGGACCGCTCCCGTGCGGCCTTGCTCATTGGTACTCCTAGGAATGGGGGCCGCGCGTGGTGCGTGCGGCGCGGGTCCGGCGGGACTAGTCGGCCTGACCGATCCGCCGGAACTCGTCGAACAGAACGAGGACGAAGAGCAGGATAGTGATGGCGTGGACCCCGCTGCACCACAGGCAGATCTTGTGGAGCAGCGCGAACTCGACCGTCACCAGGTAGACGACGAACAGGACGCCCACCGACACCGCCGCCAGCCGCCCCCAGCGCAGCGGCGGCCACGGCGAGCGCATCGCCCACGGGGTGATCAGCGCGCCGAAGCCGACGAAGAACGCGAGCCCGAGCAGCGGCATGGGGATGCCGAGCAGCGTGGAGTACTCGCTGGTGGTGACCGCGTGGCAGTCCACCGTGGCGGTCGCCGAGCAGACCAGCGCGCCCTGGTCGTAGTGGGTGATCGTCAGGTAGACGGAGATGCCGAGCCCGGCCAGGGTCAGCAGCCAGGCGAGGGCCTGGTACCACAGGGCCGGGACGGGCGCCGCCGCCGTCGCGCGTTCCCGCGCCGTCATCTCTTGCGTCATCGTGGATCCTTCCGGGACGGCCTCCGCCGGCGAAAACACCTTACGGGAGCGGGAGGCCGCCACAAGCATCAACCGGACGGCGGTGACGGCGAGTTCCCGGAACGCGGAAAAACGTCCGCGGAAACGGCGGGGAGCCGTTTCCGCGGAACGAATGATCATTTTCCGGCCGTCCGATACGCGCCGGACGATGGGCCCGCAAGCCGCGCGGGCCGGGCGTTTCAGCGGCCCTTGCGGACGCCTTCGGCCAGTTCCGTGGTGAGCGCGCGGACGCCGGCGAGGCCGGTGGCGAGGTCCGGGGCGTCGAGCAGCCGGCGGATGAACGCCGACCCGACGATCACGCCGTCGGCGAAGCCGGCGACCTCGGCGGCCTGCGCGCCGTTGCCGACCCCGAGCCCGAGGCCGACGGGCAGGTCCCGGCCGGACCGGTCGATGATCTCCCGGGTGCGCTCGACGAGCCGCGGCGCGCCGGTGTCGACGGCGGTGCGGGCGCCGGTGACGCCCATCAGCGACGCCGCGTACACGAACCCGCGGCACGCGCCGGTGACGGTCTCGATGCGCTCGTCGGTGGAGCTGAGCGCGACGAGGAACACCCGGTCGAGGCCGTGCTCGTCGGCGGCCTCGACCCACTCGCCGCCCTCCTCGGGCGTGAGGTCGGGGGTGATCAGCCCGGCGCCGCCGGCGGACGCGAGGTCGCGGGCGAACGCGCCGACGCCGTGCCGGTCGACCGGGTTCCAGTACGTCATGACCAGCGTCGGGGCGCCGGTGGCGGCGACGGCCTCGACGGTGCGGAACACGTCGGCGACGCGGACGCCGCCGACGAGCGCGCGGTGCACCGCGTCCTGGATGGTGGGGCCGTCCATCATCGGGTCGGTGTAGGGCAGCCCGATCTCGATGACGTCGCAGCCGGCGTCGACCATGGTCTTCGCGGCCTCGACGGCGCCGTCGAAGGTCGGGAACCCGGCGGGCAGGTAGCCGACGAGCGCGGCGCGGTTCTCGGCCCTGGCCTTGTCGTAGGCGTCCTTGACGCTCACTGCGCCTCCCCTTCGGGCATTAGGCCGAAGAAGGACGCGGCCGTGTGCATGTCCTTGTCGCCGCGTCCGGACAGGCACACCGCGATGGTGGCGTCCGGGCCCAGCTCCTTGCCGACCTTCAGCGCGCCGGCCAGCGCGTGCGCGGACTCGATCGCCGGGATGATGCCCTCGGTGCGGCACAGCAGCGAGAACGCCTCCATCGCCTCGGCGTCGGTGATCTCGCGGTACTCGGCGCGGCCGGAGTCGTGCAGCCAGGAGTGCTCGGGGCCGACGCCGGGGTAGTCCAGGCCGGCGGAGATCGAGTGGGTCTCCATGGTCTGGCCGTCGTCGTCCTGCAGCAGGTAGGTGCGCATGCCGTGGATGACGCCGAGCGACCCGCCGACGAGGGTCGCGGCGTGCTTGCCGGACCCGACGCCGTCGCCGCCCGCCTCGAACCCGTACAGCCGGACGGTCTCGTCCGGCACGAAGGCGTGGAACATGCCGATGGCGTTGGAGCCGCCGCCGACGCAGGCGACGACCGCATCCGGCAGCTTGCCGGTCAGCTCCAGGCACTGCCGCCGCGCCTCGACGCCGATGATCCGCTGGAAGTCGCGGACCATCATCGGGAACGGGTGCGGGCCCATCACCGAGCCGATGCAGTAGTGGGTGTCCTCGACGCTGGCGACCCAGTCGCGGAACGCCTCGTTGCAGGCGTCCTTGAGGGTGCGGCTGCCGGTCCGGACCGGGATCACCTCGGCGCCGAGCATCCGCATCCGGGCGACGTTGAGGGCCTGCCGCTCGGTGTCGACCTCGCCCATGTAGACGGTGCAGTCGAGGCCGAGCAGCGCCGCGGCGGTCGCGGTCGCGACGCCGTGCTGGCCGGCGCCGGTCTCGGCGATCACCCGGGTCTTGCCCATCCGGCGGGTCAGCAGCGCCTGCCCCAGCACGTTGTTGATCTTGTGGGAGCCGGTGTGGTTGAGGTCCTCGCGCTTCAGCAGCACCCGGGCGCCGCCCGCGTGCTCGCCGAACCGCTTCGCCTCGGTCAGCAGGCTCGGCCGGCCCGCGTAGTTCGCGAGCAGGTCGTCCAGCTCGGCGGTGAAGGCGGGGTCGTTCTTCGCGGTCTCGAACTCGCGGGTCAGCTCGTCCAGCGCCGCCATCAGCGCCTCGGGGGCGAACCGGCCGCCGAAGCGGCCGAAGTGGCCGGTGGCGTCGGGCACGGCGGCAGCGCGCGCCGCACTGTCGATGGTCATGGGAAAACGCGTCCTGTCACTGCGTAAGGGGCCTGTCGGACATTCTCATGGAGATGCTGCGAGGCCCCGCCATCGCTCGTGGAGCGGCTCTGCGGGCATGACCGTAGCCTACCGAGTTCCCGCCGGCGCCGGTCAGCCGCTCTGCCGCAGCGCGGGGTGCGCGCCGGCGGCGACCAGGTCGGCGACCGCGGTCCGCGGGTCGCGGCCGATGACCAGGCTCTCCCCCACCAGCACGGCGTCGGCGCCGCTGGAGGCGTAGGCGAGCAGGTCGTGCGGGCCGCGCACGCCGGACTCGGCGATCTTCACGACGGGCTTGGGGATCGCGGGCGCGACGCGGGCGAAGACGCCCCGGTCGACCTGCAGGGTGCGCAGGTCGCGCGCGTTCACCCCGATGACCTTAGCGCCCGCGTCCACGGCGCGGGCGGCCTCCTCCTCGGTGTGCACCTCGACGAGCGGGAGCAGCCCGATCGACTCGGCCCGCTCGACCAGCGACACCAGCGCGTCCTGCTCCAGCGCCGCGACGATCAGCAGCGCCATGTCGGCGCCGTGCGCGCGCGCCTCCCACAGCTGGTAGGAGGTGACGATGAAGTCCTTGCGCAGGACGGAGACGTCGACGTTGGCGCGGACGTCCGCGAGGTCCTGCAGGCTGCCGCCGAAGCGGCGCCGCTCGGTCAGCACGCTGATCACCTTGGCGCCGCCGGCCTCGTAGTCGCGGGCGAGGGCGGCGGGGTCGGCGATCGCGGCGAGCGCGCCCTTGGACGGGCTGCTGCGCTTGACCTCGGCGATGACCGACACGCCCGGGCCGCGCAGCGCGCCGAGCGCGTCGCGGGGGGCGGGGGCGGCCGCGGCCTTGTCCTTCAGCGCGCCGAGCGGGACCTCCCGCTGCCGTTCGGTGAGATCGGCCCGGACGCCGTCGATGATCTCGTCCAAGACGCTCAAGTGGTAGGCCCCCTATTTCAGGTCGATCCGTGCACCGATCGTAGCCGCCCCCGCCGACGGTCCTCGCACCCGGGAGGGGTCCGGGACGTCCGCGGGGCGCGGCGGTCCGGGCGTCCGGCGGCGCCGTCCGCGGGTCAGGGCGCCAGGGCGTGCGCGAACGGCAGGTTCCGCACGATCCAGTAGACGGCCACGACGCCGACGAAGGAGTACACCGGGACGGGCCGGAACAGCGCCGACCACATCGGCCGGCCCCGCGCGCTCAGCACCGTCCAGCGGACGTACAGGTAGCCGAAGACCGGCAGCAGCAGGAACAGCAGCGGGTTGAAGCCGAACGCGGCGCCGACGTGCCCGTGCGTGAGCGCGTTGACCAGCCGCATCGCGCCGCAGCCGGGGCAGTAGTAGCCGGTCATGGCGAGGAACGGGCAGGTCGGGTAGTGGCCGGGCTGGTTCGGGTCGACGAACGCGACCAGCACCGACGCCCCGGCCGCCGCGGCCAGCACGGTCCCGTGCGGCAGCAGCGTCCGCGCAAGGCTCCCGCGCGGACGCTCGCCCGCCGGATGGGGATGCGCGTGGACGGCGGGACGGCTCACGCCCTCCACCTTAAGGCCGTCCTCCGCCGAAAGTCCGCCCCCGCAAGAAGTCCGCCCCCCCGCAAGAAGTCCGCTACGCGTCGAGGACGTATCCGACGCCGCGGACGGTGCGGATGGGGTTGTCCTGGCCGAGTTTCGCGCGCAGCTGCGCGACGTGGACGTCGACGGTGCGGCTGCCCGCGCCGGCGCCGGGGCCCCAGGCGGCGTCGAGGAGCTGCTCGCGGGTGAAGACGCGGCCGGGATTGGCCATCAGGAACTCGAGGAGGTCGAACTCGGTGACGGTGAGCGCGACGCGGGCGTCGCCGACCGCGGCGGTGCGGCGGTGCGGGTCGAGGGCGACGGGTCCGGCGCGCAGCGGGCCGGGCGCCGGGAGGGGGCCGCGGCGGCGCAGCGCCTCGGCGACGGCGGCGACCAGCACGCGGGGCCCGAAGGGGCGGTCCACGCGGTGCTCGCCGAGGCCGCGGGCGATCGCGGGGTCGAGGGGGCCGGCGACGGCGACGACGGGCGCGGGGCGGGCCGCCTCGGCGACGCGGCGGTACAGGTCGGCGGGCAGCGCGCTGGTGGACAGGTCGAGGACGACGACGTCGGGGCGGGTGCGCTCGGCGGCGGCCGGGGCGCGCGAGGGGTCGGCCTCGATCCGCACGTCGTAGCCCTCGCGGGCCAGGTAGCGGCGCTCGAGCTCGGCGACGTCGGGGTCGTGCTCGGCGACCAGGACGAGGCCGTCGGCGGTCACGGCCGGCCGTTCCGCTGCCCGGCCGCGTCCCTAGCCATCGGTTCCTGGGCCTTCGGCTCCTGAGCGGCCGGGTCCTGGGCCGCCGGGTCCTGGGCGGCCGGGTCCTGGGCGGCCGGGTCCTGGGCGGTCGGGTCCTCGCCGCGATCGAGCGACTTCCATAGCGCGGACGGGTCCTCCCCCGCCGCGCCGCCCGCCGGGGCCTTCCGCACGGCGGGACGGGACGCGGGCGCGCCGGACCGCTCGTAGCGGGCGGACATGCCGGGCCAGCGGGCGCTGCGGACGGCGGCGATCAGACCGCCCGCGACCAGGAGGACACCGCCGGTCACCGAGGCCATCCACCACAGGTTCACGGCCAGCGCGGGATGCGCGCCGATCTTCAGCAGGGCGCTCTTGTCCCCGGCCACCGACAGCACGTGGGCGCGCTGGACGGCCGCGGCGGAGGCGTAGACGGCGCCGGCGCCGAACAGGGCGATGAGGATCCCGACCAGGGACCGGATGCGGCCGCGGGTGGCGAACAGCGCGGCGAGGCCGGCGAGGCCGGCCCAGGCCAGCGCGGTCGCGGTGCCGCCGAGGTCGTGGCCGGTCAGGTGCTGGGAGAACGGCGTGATCGCGTCCTCGGCCTTGACGGTGGCCCAGGGGCGGCTGCCGGCGAGCAGGGCGAGGCCCGCGCCGGCGGCGCACAGCAGCGCGGTCAGCCCGCGCTCACGCCCGGGGGTCATGAGCGCGCGTCAGGGCGTTCCCCGACCACGGCGTCGAGGACGTCGGCGTCCCAGCAGGTGCGGTCGCCGGTGTGGCAGGCCGCGCCGACCTGGTCCACCTTGACGAGGATCGCGTCGGCGTCGCAGTCGAGCGCGACGGACTTCACCCACTGCTGGTGGCCGGAGGTCTCGCCCTTCACCCAGTACTCGCGGCGGCTGCGCGACCAGTAGGTGCAGCGGCCGGTGGTGAGGGTGCGGTGCAGGGCCTCGTCGTCCATCCAGCCGAGCATGAGCACCTCGCCGGTGTCGTACTGCTGGGCGATCGCGGGCACGAGGCCGTTCGCGTCGCGCTTCAGCCGCTCAGCGATCTTGGGGTCCAGGTCGGACGTGGGAACGGACATGCCGTCCATTGTGCCGGGTGGTCCCGGGTACCCGCGACGGCCCCCGCGCGGGGGCCGCGGCGACGAAAGGGCCCGCCTTCCCCGGGCAGGGGGAGACGGGCCCAGACGTACGACTGCGGGTCTTACAGGGGGACGACCTGGTCGGCCTGCGGACCCCGGTTACCCTGCGTCACCTCGAACTGGACGCGCTGGTTCTCGTCCAGCGTGCGGTACCCGGAGGACTGGATCGCCGAGTAGTGCACGAAGACGTCCGGCCCGCCGCCGTCCACGGCGATGAAGCCGAAGCCCTTCTCGGCGTTGAACCACTTCACGGTGCCCTGCTGGGGCATGTCTTTCTCCTTGCGGCAAAACACGGGCCCACACCTCGCGGGCCCGGCGCGGTCGCTGCGGAACGCTCTCGCCCCCGGTACGGTCCCGGAAAAGCCAAAACGCCCGCTGCCATCAGTCCGCGGGCGTCTGGACAAACGATCGAGAACCACGACTGCAACCGACGGCCCCACCGTATCACCGGTTCCGCGTAAAACGCAGGAGCGGGAAGGCCCGCGTTTCTCCTCTCGGCGAACCCTGCCGTTACCTGCCCGTTAAAGACTCCAACCGGTCTCGGTCAGGGTCTTGACAGAGTCCGTGGGCCCGGTGAGGCGGACCTTCGCGACGTCCGTACGGCCGAGCGCCCACAGGACCAGTTCGCCCACCGGTCCGTGCACCCGCACGGGCCCGGGGCCGCCGCGGCCCCCGCCGGAGACCCGGGCGCTGCGCCCGTCGGGCCGCACCAGCGTTACCTCGACGTGAACTTTCCTTAGGACAAAGCGGGCAATTTTTATCCGTCGCCAGAGAAGTTCCTCGAGTTCACCGGACAGGTCCCTGGGCTCCCAGTCGGGCGCGGCCCGGCGGATGTCCTCATGGTGAACAAAGAACTCGACACCGTTGGCGATTTTGTCCACGCCCGGAACCGCGTACGGCGAGAACTTCGGCGGTCCCTGCCGAAACCGTTCCACCAGCCGCTCGAACGGGACGGCCCGCGCGGTGCGCCGCCGCACCCGCTCGGTGTAGAAGCCCAGCGGGCGCAGCAGTATTCCGGGCGCGGCGTCCGGGCGCCCCTCCCGGACGACCAGGTGCGCGGCCAGGTCGCGGGCGTCCCAGCCGCCGCACCGGGTCGGCGCGCCGGGGCCCGCCGCGGCCAGGGCGCCGGCCAGCAGGCTCCGCTCGTGCCGGACGGGGCCGTCCTCGGGCGTGCTCATCGCATGATCGTAGGCCGCCGGACGCCGCTCGGGAATAAGCGTCGTATCCGGATGGTAGGGACTATTCAGGCCCGCAGAACCCCCACAACCCCGTACGCAGGGGGCACCACCGCGGGTCGCCGTGCCGTGATCGAGGAGTAAGCCGTGCCGCCTGCGTCCAGACGCGTGTCCCCCCATGTCCTGCGCGAGGGGCTGCGGGTGCTGTCGGTCGCCGTCCGCGCCGAACCGCGCGTGTTCACCGTGTCGGTGATCGCCAGCGCGGTCTACGCGGCGATGACCGTCGCCACCGCCCAGGTGCTCGGGTGGGCGACGCAGACCGTCGTCCTGCCCGCCTTCCGGGACGGGCACACCACCGCCGGGGCGCTGTCCGGCGCGGCCGCGGCGATCGTCGGCGTCGCGCTGCTCAAGGCGCTCGGCGTCGCGGGCCGCCGCTTCTACGCGGGCCTGATGCAGTACCGGATGCAGGCCGCCTACCGGCGGTCGGTGACCCGCCAGTACCTGCGGCTGCCGCTGGCCTGGCACCACCGGCACCCGACCGGGCAGCTGCTGTCCAACGCCAACGCCGACGTGGAGGCGGTGTGGGCGCCGATCGCGCCGCTGCCGATGGCGGTCGGCGTGGTGTTCATGCTGCTGATCGCGGCGGTGTCGATCCTGCTCACCGACGTCGCGGTCGCCGCCGTCGGCTTCCTGATCTTCCCCGCGATCGCGCTGATCAACGTGGTGTACCAGCGCCGGCTCGCGCCCGTCGCGACCCGCGCGCAGCAGCTGCGCGCCGAGGTCAGCGAGGTCGCGCACGAGAGCTTCGAGGGCGGCCTGGTCGTCAAGACCCTCGGCCGCGAGGCGGCCGAGACCGAGCGGTTCCGGGAGCGCGCGCACGAGCTGCGCGACGCCAACATCGCCGTCGGCCGGATCCGCGGCCTGTTCGACCCGGTGCTGGAGGCGCTGCCGAACCTCGGCGTGCTCGCCGTCCTGCTGATCGGGTCGGTGCGGCTGGAGTCCGGCGCGATGACCGCCGGCGACCTGGTCCACGTCGCCTACCTGTTCACACTGCTGTCCTGGCCGATCCGGGCGCTCGGCTGGGTGCTCGCGGAGGTGCCGCGCAGCGTCGTCGGCTGGGAGCGGGTCCGCGGCGTGCTCGACGCGACCGGGTCGCTGCCGTTCGGCGACGCGGCGCTCGGCGAGGACAAGGCCGCCGCGCTGGAGGTCCGCGACGTCCGGTTCTCCTACGAGGGCGCCGACGGCGACCGCGAGGTCCTGCACGACGTGTCGTTCACCGCCTCCCCCGGCCGGACCCTCGCGGTGGTCGGGCCGACCGGGTCCGGCAAGTCCACGCTCACCTCGCTGCTGGTCCGCCTCGTCGACCCCGCCGACGGGTCCGTGCTGCTGGACGGCCTGGACCTGCGGGACGTCCGCCGCGGCGGTGTCGCGGAGACCGCCGCGCTCGTCCCGCAGCAGACGTTCCTGTTCGACGACACCGTCCGCGGGAACGTGACACTCGGCCTCGACGTCCCCGATGAGCGCGTCTGGGAGGCGCTGCGGCTCGCGCAGGCCGACGGGTTCGTCGCGGCCCTCGCCGACGGCCTCGACACCCGCGTCGGCGAGCGCGGCGCGTCCCTGTCGGGCGGGCAGCGGCAGCGGCTCGCGCTGGCGCGCGCGCTGGTGCGGCGCCCGCGGCTGCTCATCCTGGACGACGCGACGTCCAGCGTCGACCCGCAGGTGGAGGCGCGCATCCTGCAGAGCCTGCGCGAGGCCCAGTCCCTGCGCGACGACGGCGGCGGCGCGACCGTCGTGGTCGTCGCCTACCGCAAGGCCACCATCGCGCTGGCCGACGAGGTCGTCTACCTCGACCGCGGCAAGGTCACCGCACGCGGCACCCACACCGAGCTGCTGGAGACCTCGGAGGGCTACCGCAACCTCGTCAACGCCTACGAGCGGGCGGAAGCGGAACAGGAAGCGCTCGACGGCGGCGAGGAGGCCCTGGCATGACGGTGATCGACGAGACGGCCGCCACCGAAGGCGGCCTCAGCACGCTGCGGCGCGGCCTGCGGCTCAGCCCCGAGTTCCGCGCCGGCCTCGCGGGCACGCTCGCGCTCGCGCTGCTGTCCACGGCGGGCCGGGTGGTGGTGCCCATCGCCGTCCAGCAGACCATGGACAAGGGCCTCGACCGCGCCGGCGGCCCCGACATCGGCTTCATCCGCACCGCGGTGCTGCTGTGCGCGGTCGCCGTGCTCCTGACGGCCCTGTGCGCGTACGCGATGAACGTCCGGCTCTACAAGACGTCCGAGGGCGGCCTCGCGGGACTGCGCGTCAAGGCGTTCCGGCACGTCCACGACCTGTCGATGCTGACGCAGAGCGGCGAGCGGCGCGGCTCCCTGGTGTCGCGGGTGACGACGGACGTCGACCAGATCAGCAACTTCATGCAGTCCGGCGGCCTGATGTTCATCGTGTCGATCGGGCAGCTGCTCGTCGCGAGCGTGCTGATGCTCGTCTACTCGTGGCAGCTCGCGGTGCTGGTGTGGGCGGCGTTCCTGCCGCTGGCGTTCGCGCTGCGCCGCTTCCAGCGGATCGTGTCCGCCCGCTACATGCAGGTCCGCGAGCGCATGGGCGACCTGCTCGCCGCGGTGAGCGAGTCGGTGGTGGGCGCCGCCGTCATCCGCGCGCACGCCTCCGAGGAGCGCACCGGCCGCCGCGTCGACGACACCGTCGACGCGTTCCGCAGCACCCAGACCCGCGCCCAGGCCATGGTCGCGCTGACGTTCCCCGTGAGCGAGCTGGTCGCGGCCATCGCCACCGGCGCCGTCGTCGTCGTCGGGACGCTGCTCGGCATCGGCGGCCACCTCACCGCCGGCGAGCTGATCGCGTTCCTCTTCCTGGTCACCCTGTTCGTCAGCCCCATGCAGACCGCGACGGAGGTCCTCAACGACGCGCAGAACGCGATCGCCGGCTGGCGCCGCGTGCTGGGCGTCCTCGACACCGTCCCGGACGTCGCCGACCCCGGCGACGCCGGCGAGACCCTGCCGCGCGGCCCGATCGAGGTGCGGTTCGAGTCCGTCGGGTTCGCCTACCCGGGCGGCCCGCCCGTCCTGCACGGCGTCAACGCCGAGATCGCGCCCCGCAGCCGCGTCGCGATCGTCGGGCAGACCGGGTCGGGCAAGACCACCTTCGCCAAGCTCCTCACCCGCCTCATGGACCCGGTGTCGGGGCGCGTCCTCATCGACGGCGTGCCGCTGGACCGCGTCCGGTTCTCCTCGCTGCGCGAGCGGATCGTCATGGTGCCGCAGGACGGCTTCCTGTTCGACGCGTCCCTGGCCGACAACGTCCGCTACGGCCGCCCGGACGCCACCGACGAGGACCTCGTCCTCGCCCTGACGGAACTGGGCCTCGCCGACTGGCTCGCCGGCCTCCCCCAGGGCCTGGACACCCCCGTCGGCCAGCGCGGCGAGTCCCTCTCGGCCGGCGAGCGGCAGCTCGTCGCGCTGGCCCGCGCCTACATCGCCGACCCGGACCTGCTCGTCCTGGACGAGGCCACCTCCGCCGTCGACCCGGCTACCGAGGTCCGCATCCAGCGCGCCCTGGACGGCGTCACCCGCGGCCGCACCGCGATCTCGATCGCCCACCGCCTGTCCACCGCCGAGGCCGCCGACGAGGTGATCGTCTTCGACGCGGGCCGCATCGTCCAACGCGGCCCCCACGCCGACCTGGTGGCCCGACCAGGCGTCTACGCCGACCTCCACGCCTCCTGGATAGCCCAACGAACCATCTGACCCCCCAACCCGCCCCCGGTGGTTTGAACCTCAGCCACCCACCACGGGCAGGCACGCGGAGCGAGCCCTGCGAGCGCAGCGGGCCTGCCCGACGACGGACGAGGCGTTTAGCTCTAGCGGAGCGTGAAACGCCTCGTCCGCCGCGACGGGGGTTCCAGGGGGTCGCCCCCCTGGGGAGACACCGCCCCCCTGGGAAAACACAGCTAAAGCACTTGCCCGGTATCTGGTCTGGTGCGCATTCTGCTGGGGTGAGCAATGAGGTCGTGTTGGAATCGGCGGGCACGCTGCGGGGTCAGCTGCAGCGGGGGCTCGGTAGGGCTGCGCGGCGCGCGGCGGACAGGCCCGGTGCGGGCGAGTACGTCTATGACTGCATCCGCAGGGATCCGCGGTGGGACCGGCAGTGTGAGGCGAGAGGCCTGTACTACGCGCGGTTGATGGTGGATCTGGAGTTGCCGGTGTGGCCGGTCGCGGAGCATCTCGCGGACCCGTCGGACCATGCGGACGGCGACGAGTGGCGGGTGCGGCTGGCGCTGGAGGTGCTGGGGCATCTGGTGCGGTTGAGCCGGCGGGAGGCGGCGGTGCCGCTGCGCCGGTACGCCGAGGAGGGCGCGCACTGGTTCGACGCGTTGGACGAGCTGGTGGAGCTGGGCGATCCGCGGTTGGCGGAGGGGCTGGACGAGCTGGTGGCGGCGCGGTGCGATGACGGTGATCTGGGGTTGCTGGTGGCGGGTGGTCCCAATCCGGTGCTGGAGAGCTGGGCGGTGCGGCAGCCGCGGATAGCGGAGGCGCTGGCGCGGCGGCGGGAGGCTGGGCGGGCGCGGCGTCCGGTGGGTGCGGTGCCGGGCGGCGCGGAGCGGTCGGAGGCGGAGTTGCTGGAGCTGGCGAGGCGCCGGGACGACGGCGCGATCGCGGCGATCTTCGAGTTGGGGCGGCGGCGGACGCTGGCGCTGCTGGATCTGGCGGCGGAGGTGCTGCCGCAGCGGCCGAGCCGGTTCGGCGGGGCGGTGTGCCGGGCGCTGCGGGAGTACGGGCCGGAGGCGCTGCCGTGGGCGCGGGCGTGGGCGGCGGAGCGCGGCGGGTGCGCGTTCATGGGGATCAGCATGCTCGCGAGGTACGGGACGCGGCAGGACGTCCCGCTGCTGATGGAGGAGTTGCGGGAGGCGCTGGACGCGCAGGAGTGGCGGGGCGCCGCGAGTCCGGTGGAGGGGCTCGGGAGGCTCCGTGCCGGTGAGGCCGTGCCGTTGTTGAAGACCGCTTGGACCGAGTCTCCTTACGCTTTCCTGCGCCCCCGCATTGTGACCGCTTTGACCCGTACCGCGCCCCATACCGCCGAGTCGTACACGATCGAGGGGCTGTGGGACTGCGAGGAGGGCGTCCGGACGGAGGCCGCCCGGTTCGCGCCGCTGATGCACGAGACGCGGATCCGGCTGCAGCGGCTGCATCACGACGACGCGGAGGATCCGGGGGTGCGGGCGGCGGCGGCCGCGCGCTTCGCCGCCTGAGCCGCGGCTGAACCCTTCCGGGCCGGCGCGCGTACCGCCCGTCGTATCGCGCATCTCACCCCGGGAGGACGGGCCATGGGCTCCACGCATCACCTCGGACGCGCAGCGAGGGCCTCGCGCGCCGGCCTGGCGCTGGCGGCCGCCGCCGTGCTGGCGCTGCCCCTGGCGGCCGGCTGCAGCGCGAAGAAGGCCGGCGCGTCCGGCGACGCCGACCGGGCCGCGGCGCCGGCGAGCCTCGACGAGCTGGCCGCGCGGACGGGCTGCAGCCTGGCGGGCCGGCGCAAGGCGGATCAGCTGCAGCAGGGCAACTGCCAGAACTCGCGGGGCCATTATGTGCTGGTCAGCTTCGACAGCGACCAGGACATGAACGCGTGGCTGAACGAGGCGAAGCCGTGGGGCGGGACGTACCTGGTGGGGACGCGGTGGGTGGCGGTGAGCACCCAGGCGACGCTGCAGTCGCTGCGCAAGGACCTGGGTGGGCACATCCTGTCGGGCGACATGCACGGGATGGGCCACTCCTGACCGGGCGGCGGTCAGGCGAGCGCGGCGGCCCAGCGTTCCAGGGCGGGGCCGGTGCGGGCGAGGACGCGCCGGGCGGCGAGGCCGCGGGCGATGGTGCCGGGCCGCAGCAGCGGGTGGCCGGGGCCGTCCACGATGACGCGCAGGGCGGCGACCGGGACGCCGTCCGGGAGGGCGGCCGCGACGTGCGCCGACTCCATGTCGACGGCGCGGGAGCCGTCGGCCGCCCACACCCGGCGTTCCGCTTCGCGGACGATCCGGTCGGCGGTCACCAGCGGCCCGACGTGGACGCGCAGGCCGTCGGCGGCGAGGTCGGCGGCGAGGGCCGGTGCGCCGGGGCACGGGACGGGCTTGCCGCCGCCGCGGATCTCCTCGGCGACGACGACGTCGCCAGGGGCGAGCCGGTCGTCGAGCGCGCCGCCGAACCCGACGACGGCGACGGCGCGGCCGCGGGGCAGCCGGGCGGCGCGCCGGGCGCGGTAGCCGACGGCCGCGGCGGGCGCCCGGGCTAGCCCGCGCCGGACGGCGCGTGCCTCCAGCCGCAGCGCCGCGCACACGACCAGGCCGGGCGCCTCGTCACCGGTCATCCGCCCAGTGCAGCACGCGGCGGCCCGCAGATCCAGTTCCACGGTGCGCGGGGCGGCGCGCGCCCCTATGATTCGTTCATGCGTTCGATCAGCACAGCGGAACGGCGAGCCCGGCTCGTGCGGCGGCACCGGCTGGCCGCGGAGGCCCGCACCGACGACGTCGCGGAGATCGCCAGGTCGCTGGTGGTGCTGCACGCCACCGACCCGGCCACGGTGTACCTGTCCGTGGCGGCCCGCAGCGTCGCGGCGGGGCCGGCCGACGTGGAACGCGCCCTCTACGAGGAGCGGACGCTGCTGCGGATGCTGGCGATGCGCCGGACGATGTTCGTCGCGCCCGTCGGCCTCGTCCCCGCGCTGCAGGCGTCCACGGCGAGCGCCCTCGCCGCCAAGCAGCGCCGCCGGTACGGGACGCTGATCGAGCGCGGCAGCGACCTCACCGACGTCCCGGCCTGGTTCCGGGAGGTGGAGGACGCGACGCACCGGGCGCTGCTGGAACGCGGTGAGGCGACCGGCGCGCAGCTGGGCGCGGCCGTGCCGGCGCTGCGCACCCAGGTCGATCCCGCGCCGGGCAAGGCGTACTCGCGGCCGACGGGCGTGACGACGTGGGTGCTGGTGACGCTCGGCTGCGAGGGGCTGATCGTGCGGGGCCGCCCGAACGGCGGCTGGACCAGCAGCCAGTACCGGTGGGCGCCGATCGAGACGTGGCTGCCCGGTGGCATCGAGCGGGTGCCGGCGGACGAGGCGCGCGCCGAGGTGGTGCGGCGGTGGCTGCGCGCGTTCGGCCCGGCGCCCGCCGCCGACCTCAAGTGGTGGACGGGCTGGACGGCCGGGGAGGTCGGCAAGGCCCTCGCCCTCGTGGACACCGCGGAGGTCGACCTCGGCGGCGCGACCGGGCTCGTCCTCGCCGACGACCTGGAGCCCGCTCCCCCGGCGGAGCCGTCGGCGGCGCTGCTGCCCGCGCTCGACCCCACCCCGATGGGCTGGCAGGACCGCGGCTGGTTCCTCGGCGACCACGGCCCGCTGCTGTTCGACCGCAGCGGCAACGTCGGCCCGACCGTCTGGTGGGACGGGCGGATCGTCGGCGGCTGGGGCCAGCGCAAGGACGGCGAGGTCGCGTTCCGGCTGCTGGAGGACGCCGGCGCCGACGCCGCGGCGGCCGTCGCGCGGGAGGCCGAGCGGATCGCCGCCTGGTACGGCGACGTCCGCGCGATTCCGAGGTTCCGCACCCCGCTGGAGCGCGAGCTCACCGCCTGAGCGGCGCCTGCAGCGAAGCGAAGGCGCCGGTCAGGCCGCTCTTGCCGGGGGGCCGTGGGGGGTCGCCCCCCACCGGGACACAGCCCGGCGCCTGCAGCGAAGCGGAAAGCGCCGGTCAGGCGCCGTCGCGTTCTCGGGGCCGGGCCGCGGGGAGGGCGGCGCGGGCGATGAGGCTCGCGATGACCTGGGCCGTCTCGGGCGGGCCCGCGGCGACCCGGCGCAGCACCGCGCGGTCGTAGTCGCCCAGCTCGACCCCGTGCTCGGCGCAGGCGCGCAGGAGCAGGTCGAGGTTGCGGGCCCGCATGACGCCGCGCTTGGCGTGCCCGGCGTAGATGTCGCGGACCTCGGCGAACGCGTCGGCCTCGGTGGCGTAGGGCCCGCTCGCCGCGCTCTCCCGCGACGCCGCGGCCTCCCTCGGGGGTGTGGTCATCGGACGTGTCCGAGCCGGTAGGCGGCGCCGTCGCGCCACAGCAGCCAGCCGCCCGCCGCCAGCGCCGGGCCCTTCAGGACCACCGCGCTGATCGCCCCGGGAGGCGTGCGGCCGTCGCCCAGCCGGCGGGTGTCGATCACTCCGGAGACGCCGCCGGTCGTGTAGGCGATCAGGTGGTCGCCGGCGGTGAGCAGCGCGCCGCGGTCCGATTTCGCGGCGGGCGGCTTCCCGAGGCCGAGGCCGGCCGCGACGTTCTTCCAGCCGTGCCTGGCGACGATCCGCAGTTGCCCGTCCACCAGCGTGGCGAAGTAGTCCTCGTTGGCCGCCGCGCGCCATTTCTGGTCGGAGCCGGTGCCGGGGACGGACCGCCGCGCGCCGTCCTTGTCGGGCGCGCCGGTGAGCTTCAGCGGCCGGATCCCGGGCGGGAGCGGGTGCTCCCGGACGATCGCGTCGGTGCGCACGTCGATCTCGCGGACGACGTCGTCGTTGGAGGTGTCCGCGACGAACAGCGTCGGATACGCGAGCGCCAGGGCCCGCCCCAGCACGCCCTTACCGTGACCGTCGACGGTGCGGCCCGTGTCGCCGCAGCCGGTGGCGACGAACGGCTGGTTCATCGGGTCGTCGCCGACGACCGCGCCGCCGCCGGTGAGGACGGGGTCGGCGGGCGTGGCGCCCTGCGGGCCGATGACGCCGGTGCGTCCCCCGGTGGTGCGGCAGCTGAGCTTCCAGGAGCCCGGCGCGATCCAGGTGACGAAGCCGTTCCCGGCCGCGACGCCGCCCTCCGCGCGGACGCCGAGCGGCTCGGCCCGGCCGCCCTTCGGCCCGGCGGTGTAGACGCGGCCGTCGGCGGTGCGCCCGGCGACCCTGCCGTCCGGCCCGAGCGCGTCCGGGGTGAACGCGGCGCCGCCCGCCACGGTCGCGGGGATGGTGACGATCGTCGACGGGTCCACCAGGTTCCCCGGTGACCGGACGCCCGCCGCGGTGTCCGGGCCGTCCCGGTGCGACGCGCCCGGCAGAGCGCCCGGGACCGCAGCCGCAGCGGCGACCGCGGCGACGGCGGCCACGGCGCCCGCCGGCACGGCCGCCCGCCGACGGACGGTCGACCGGCGGACCCGACGGGCGTTCTCCGCGCGCGCGCCCGCATGCGGCCGGACGGTGTCCGCCTGCGCGCCGAACGCGTCCCTGAGCCTGTCCTCGATGCCGTTCACTGCTCCTCCTCGTCCTTCAGCCGCCGGCCGAGCGCCGCGATGGCGCGGGCGGTGTGGGCCTTGACCGTGCCGGGGGCGATGCCCAGCGTCTCGGCGGTCTCGCGCTCGCTCAGGTCGAGCCAGTAGCGCAGCACGAGCACCTGCCGCTGCCGGCCCGGCAGGTCCGCGACCGCGGCGAGCAGGGCGCGGACGGCCTCGTCCCGGACGACCTCGTGCTCGGCGGACCCGGCGTCCGGCGGCGGCGCGAGCTGGGCGTGCCGGCGCCGCGCCATCCGCAGGTGCCGCAGCCGGCTGCGGGCCGCGTTGCACACGCTCGACCGCAGGTAGGCCAGCGCCGCGTTCTGGTCGCGCAGCAAGCGGCGCCTGCGGTGCAGCCGGACGAAGGCGTCCTGCACGACGTCCTCGGGGTCGTCGGCGCCGAGCAGGGAGGCGAGCCTGACCAGTCCCCAGAAGTGGGCGGTGAACAGCTCCTCGTACCCCTCGCCGGGACGCGGGAGCGGCACCGCGATGGCGGCTGTCGTCTGCTGGTGCGTCACGGACCAGAGACGAACGTGCGCCCGGAAGGTTTACCACCCTCGGGCGTTTTTGTTCCCCGAACCAATGCCAACAAAGCGGAGACCATTTCCGCTCTGCCCGCCCGCAGGGCTCTGATCAGCCATGATGTGGGCATGCCCGCAGATCGCATGCTCCCCTCGCCCGAGGCGGCGGACGTCGTCGCGCTCGCCCGCGACCTGGCCCGCCGCGAGCTGGCGCCGCGCGCCGCGCCCGCGGAGGAGGCCGGCCTGTTCCCGCGCGAGATCTTCCGGATGCTGGGCCGCGCCGGGCTGCTCGGCCTGCCCTACCCGCCCGACCTCGGCGGCGGCGGACAGCCGTACGAGGTGTACCTCCAGGTGCTGGAGGAGATCGCGGCGGTGTGGGCGTCGGTCGCGGTGGGGGTCGGCGTGCACACGCTGTCGTGCTTCCCGCTGTACGCCTGCGGCACCGACGTGCAGCGCAAGCAGCTGCCGGAGCTGCTGGAGGGCGACCTGCTCGGCGGGTACGCGCTGGCGGAGGAGCACGCCGGGCCGGACGCGGCGGACCTCAGCACCCTCGCCGTCCCGGACGGCGACGGCTACCGGATCACCGGCACCAAGACCTGGATCACGCACGGCGGCGAGGCCGACTTCTACGTGCTGTTCGCCCGCACCGCCGGCGGCCCGGGCGGCCTCACCTGCTTCCTCATCGAGGGGCGCATGGACGGCCTGGCGTTCGGGGCGCCGGAGCGCAAGATGGCGCTCACCGCGTCCACGACGGCGCGGCTGCACTTCGACGGCGCGTGGGTGCCGGTCGACTGGCGGATCTCCGACGAGGGCTGCGGCTACCCGATCGCGGCGGCGGCGCTGGAGGCGGGGCGGCTCGGCATCGCCGCGTGCGCCGTCGGCCTCGCGCAGGGCGCGCTGGACCACGCCGTCCGGTACGCGGCGCGGCGCGGCCAGTTCGGCCGCCCGGTGATCGCCAACCAGGGGATCGCGTTCCTGCTGGCCGACATGGCCGCCGCCGTGGAGACGGCCCGTGCCGGGTACCTGGAGGCCGCCCGCCGCAAGGACCGGGGGCTGCCGTTCGCGCGGCAGGCGTCGATCGCCAAGCTCGCCGCGACCGACGCGGCGATGAAGGTGACGGCGGACGCGGTGCAGGTGCTCGGCGGCGCGGGCTACACCCGCGACCACCCGGTGGAACGGTACATGCGGGAGGCGAAGGTCATGCAGATCTTCGAGGGCGCCAACCAGGTCCAGCGGATGGTGATCGGCCGCCACCTCGCCCGCGACGCCGGCTACGCCTGCTGACCCGCGCCTGACGGTCTCAGCTCGGCACCGCGGGGCGGCGGTCCCGTCCCGCGGCGCCGAGCCGCGCCCGCTGGTCGGCGCGGCTGCGCCGGGTCAGGGTGAGGACGAACCCGGCCGCGGCGGCCACGCAGGCGGCGAGGGCCCCGAGGAACGCCAGGCCGACGTAGAAGTCGGCGGTGCCGTCCGGCGCCATCAGCAGCGGCCCGTCGGTGCCCCGGCAGGTCAGCACGGCCGCCCCGGACACCGGCGCCGTCAGCGAGGCGGTGTAGCGGCGGCCCGGGCGCTCGTCGGCGCTCCAGGAGTCCTTGCGGGTCAGCCGGACGGGGCTGCGCCTGCCGTCGTGAACGACGGCGCACCCGAACGGCGTCGACCCGTCCCGCCGCACGTAGAGGAAGTACGTGCGGCCCTCCTCCAGCCGGACCGGGAGCCCGGCCGCCGCGTCGCCGGTCACGGCGGGCCCGGCGGCGGCGCCGGCGTCGTCGCGGGTCAGCGCCAGCGCGGTGAGCAGGCCCGCGGCGGCCAGCACGACCAGCGCGACCGGCACCGCGTACCAGCCCGCGGCGGGCCGGACGGGCGGCGGGCCGCAGGACGGTACGGGCGGCGCCGGCCCGTCCGGAACGTTCACTCGCGGCCACATCCCGGTCCCCCCGATCCGAAAACGCCACCGTGTCGTGCCGCCACGATCCCAGACCATGGACCCGCACGTCAGGGACTTCGCGAGGGCGCGGAGGTGTCGTCCGGTCGCGAGCGGTTACCTTACTAGGTAGTAGCAATCTTGGAGGTGGCATGGCCCTCAGGGACCGCCTGCCCGGCCCGCCGATCCGGGTGCGCCGCCCGCGCGGGCTGCCCCGCGCGCCGCTGCCGCGCTACACGGTCGAGCGGGACCTGCCGGTGACCATGCCGGACGGCGTGACGCTGCTCGCCGACCGGTACGTCCCGGTGGGCGTGCCGCGGCCGCCCACCATCCTGGTCCGCACGCCCTACGGGCGGCGCGGTCCCGCCGCACTGGCGAACGGCCTGCCGTTCGTCCCGTTCGGGTTCCAGCTGGTCGTCCAGAGCGCGCGCGGGACCTTCGGGTCCGGAGGCGAGTTCGACCCGCTCGGCAGCGAACGCGACGACGGCCTCGCCACCGTCGCGTGGCTGAAGGAGCAGCCGTGGTTCGGCGGGACGTTCGCGACCTACGGCGCCAGCTACCTCGGCTACTCCGCCTGGGCGATCGCCGCCGAGGCCGGCCCGGAGCTGAAGGCGATGTCGCTGCAGATCACCGCGTCGTCGTTCCGGGACGCCGCCTACGTCGGCGGGTCGTTCGCGCTGGAGTCCACGCTCACCTGGACCGACCTCACCCACCGGCAGCAGCAGCCGCTCGGGCTGCTCACCGCGACGCTGCTGTCGCGCCGCCGCGCCGTCCGCGCCGCCCGCTCCGGCCTGCCCCTCGGCGAGCTGGACGTGGCGACCGGCGGCGAGCAGATGCGCTTCTACCAGGACCTGCTCACCAACCACGGCACGGACGCGGGCTACTGGGACGGCCGCGACTTCAGCGGCACCGTCGGGCAGGTCGAGGCGCCCGCGACGCTGCTCGGCGGCTGGTACGACGTGTTCCTGCCCTGGGAGCTCAAGGACTACCTGGCGCTGCGCTCCGCCGGGCACCGGCCCTACCTCACCATCGGCCCCTGGTGGCACACCGACGCCCGGCACGGCCTCGTGTCGTTCCGCGAGACGCTCGCCTGGTTCCGCGCGCACCTGCGCGGCGACCCGTCCGGGCTGCGCGCCGAGCCCGTCCGGCTGTACGTCACCGGCGCCCGCGAATGGCGGCACTACAACGACTGGCCGCCGCCCGGCATGCGGCAGGAGCGCTGGCACCTGCACCCCGGCGGCGGCCTCGGCACCGGCGGCCCCCGCCCGTCCTCCCCCAGCGCCTACCGGTTCGACCCGGCCCGTCCCACGCCCGCGCTCGGCGGGCCGACCCTGCTCGGCAGCTCCCGCCCCGTCGACAACCGGCCGCTGGAGCGCCGCCCGGACGTGCTGGTGTTCACCTCGCCGCCGCTCGCCGAGCCGCTCGACGTGATCGGCCCGGTCGGCGCCGACCTGTTCGTCCGCTCCGACCGCGAGCACACCGACTTCGTCGTCCGGCTCTGCGACGTCGCGCCGGACGGGACGTCCCGCAACGTCTGCGAGGGCGGCCTGCGGCTCCCGGCGTTCGCCGAGAAGCCGGTCGGCACGTCCGGCGTCCGCCGCATCGCGGTCGACCTGTGGCCGACGGGGCACCGGTTCGCGCGCGGCCACCGCGTCCGCGTGCACGTGGCCAGCGGCGCGCACCCGAAGGTCGCCGCGAACCCCGGCACCGGCGAGCCGCTCGCCACCGCCCGCCGCATGGTCCCGGCCGACCAGGAGGTCTTCCACGATCCGGACCACCCGTCCGCGATCGTCCTCCCGGTCGCCGCCGCGTCCCCCGAGGCCGTCACCCCGGCCCCCGGCGAGGACCCCGCCTAGGGCGTCAGAGCCGGTCGGCGACCACCTTGGCGAAGCGGGCCTCGCTGCCGGGGGCGAGTTCGAGGTAGAGGGCGGGCTCGATGAGTTCGAGCTCGATCAGCACCGGCGCGCCGGCCGGGCCGGGGACCAGGTCGACGCGGGCGTAGAGGAGGTCGCCGCCGCCCGGGACGGCGGCGAGGACGCGGTGCGCGAGGTCCAGTTCGGCGTCGGTCGCGGTGGTGGCGGTGACCTTGCCGCGGGTCTCGCCGAGGCCGGTGAGGCCCTCGATGCCCGCGCCGGGGTTGAGGACGCGCGCCTTGCGGCCGGCGTGGCTGTACTCGCCGCCGATGAACACCAGGGCGGCCTCGCCCGCGGTGTCGACGGCCCCCAGGTACGGCTGGAGCATCACGGTGCGGCCGGCGTCGCGGAGGTCGCGCAGGTGGGCGCGGGCGGCGTCCTCCTCGCCGGGGCCCCAGCGGGCGGTGTCGCGGGAGCCGGACGAGACCGACGGCTTCAGCACGTACTCGGGCCAGTCGGCGGGGATGTCGTCGGGGTCCCAGCGGGTCGGGACGACGGGCAGGCCCGCGGCCTCCAGGTCGCGCAGGTAGCGCTTGTCGCTGTTCCAGCGCAGCACGTCCGCCGCGTTGAGGACGCGCGGCAGGCCCTGCGCCCAGGCGACGAACGCCTCGCGCCGGTCGGTGTAGTCCCAGGGGGAGCGGACGACGACGAGGTCGTAGCGGGACCAGTCGACGGCCGGGTCGTCCCAGACGGCGATGTCGGCGGCGACGCCGAGGCCGGCGAGGGCGGCGGCGAGCATGCGCGCGTCGTCGCTGCCCTCGGGCAGCCAGGAGCAGGTGGCGAGGGCGCAGCGGGGTGAGGCTGTCACGGGGGTCCTTCTCGGGGCGGGGGGTGGATCAGCGGAGGCGGATCGGCGGGGGGCGGATCGGCGGACGCCGGGTCAGCGGACGGGCTCGCCCGCGGCGCGCAGCGCGTCCTTCACCTCGGAGATCGTCATCTCGCCGAAGTGGAAGACGCTGGCGGCGAGCACCGCGTCGGCGCCTGCGGCCACGGCCGGGGCGAAGTGCCCGACGGCGCCCGCGCCGCCGCTGGCGATGACGGGCACGGTGACGGCCGCGCGGACGCGGCGCAGCATGTCCAGGTCGAAGCCGGCCTTGGTGCCGTCGGCGTCCATCGAGTTCAGCAGGATCTCGCCGACGCCGAGCTCCTGGCCGCGCCGCGCCCACTCGACGGCGTCGATGCCGGTGCCCTTGCGGCCGCCATGCGTGGTGACCTCGAACCCGGACTCGGTGCCCTGCCCGTTCGGAAGCACGGCGCGGCGGGCGTCGACGGACAGCACGACGCACTGCGACCCGAAGCGGTGCGCGGCCTCGCGCAGGAACTCCGGACGCGCGATCGCCGCGGTGTTGATCGACACCTTGTCGGCGCCCGCGCGCAGCAGCCGGTCGACGTCCTCGACGGTGCGGACGCCGCCGCCGACCGTCAGCGGGATGAACACCTGCTCGGCGGTGCGGCGCACCACGTCATAGGTGGTGGAGCGATCGCCGCTGGACGCGGTGATGTCCAGGAACGTCAGCTCGTCGGCGCCTTCGGCGTCGTAGCGGCGGGCCAGCTCGACGGGGTCGCCGGCGTCCCGCAGGTTCTGGAAGTTGACGCCCTTGACCACGCGCCCGGCGTCCACGTCCAGGCACGGGATGACCCGTACGGCGACGGTCACTTCACCGCCTCCAGGGCTTCTTCCAGCGTGAACGCCTGCGCGTACAGCGCCTTGCCGACGATCGCGCCCTCGACGCCCACCTCGACGAGCTTGGCGAGTTCGCGCAGGTCGTCGAGGGAGGAGACGCCGCCGGACGCCACGACGGGCTTGTCGGTGCGCGAGCACACCTCGCGCAGCAGCTCGGTGTTGGGGCCGCGGAGCGTGCCGTCCTTGGTGACGTCGGTGACGACGTAGCGGGGGCAGCCGTCGGCCTCCAGCCGGGCGAGGACCTCCCACAGGTCGCCGCCCTCGCGCGTCCAGCCGCGCGCGGCGAGCGTGGTGCCGCGCACGTCCAGGCCGACCGCGATCTTGTCGCCGTGCGAAGCGATGATCTTGCGGCACCAGTCCGGATCCTCCAGCGCGGCGGTGCCGATGTTCACCCGCGCGCAGCCGGTCGACAGCGCCGCCTCCAGCGACGCGTCGTCGCGGATGCCGCCCGACAGCTCCACCTTCACGTCCAGCCGCCCGGTCACCTCGGCGAGCAGCTCCCGGTTGGACCCGCGCCCGAACGCGGCGTCCAGGTCGACCAGATGGATCCACTCCGCACCCGCGTCCTGCCAGGCCAGCGCGGCCTCGAGGGGCGCGCCGTAGGAGGTCTCGGTGCCGGCCTCGCCCTGCACCAGGCGGACCGCCCGGCCGTCGGCGACGTCAACGGCGGGAAGGAGCGTCAGAGTCATGCGGAAACCCCATCGATACAGGTCAGGAGAGGGTGGACAGCCAGTTGCGCAGGAGCAGCGCCCCCGCGTCGCCGGATTTCTCCGGATGGAACTGGGTCGCGCACAGCGGGCCGTTCTCGACCGCCGCGACGAACCGGTCGCCGTGCTCGGCCCAGGTGACCAGCGGCGGCTCGATCGTGCCGGTCGGGTCGGGCGCCAGCTCCCAGCGGCGCGCCGCGTAGGAGTGGACGAAGTAGAACCGCGCGTCCTGGAGCCCCCGGAACAGGACGGACCCGTCCGGGACGTCCACGGTGTTCCAGCCCATGTGCGGGACGACCGGCGCTTCGAGCCCGTCGACCGTGCCGGGCCACTCGTCGCAGCCCTCGGTGGTGACGCCGTGCTCGATGCCCTTGGAGAACAGGATCTGCATGCCGACGCAGATGCCGAGGACCGGCAGGCCCCCCGCGAGGCGGCGGCCGATGATCTGCTCGCCGCGCACCTCCCGCAGCCCCTTCATGCAGGCCGCGAACGCGCCGACGCCCGGGACGACCAGGCCGTCGGCGGCGAGCGCGGCGTCCCAGTCGGCGGTGACGGTCACGTCCGCGCCCGCGCGGGCGACGGCGCGCTCGGCCGAGCGCAGGTTGCCCGACCCGTAGTCGAGCACGACCACGTTCGGGCTCACAGCCACATCACTCCCCCGGCGAACGCCAGCCCCGCCAGGCACAGCACGATCAGCGCCGCGACCTTCAGGCCCTGCTTGACGAAGCTGTAGACGCCGGCGAGCAGGAACGCCGCGACCGCGAAGATGGCGACGTTGCCGAAGGTGAAGTGCAACCCACCGATGTCCACGGCTACAGCGCTCCCTTGGTGGACGGGATCCCGTGCACCTTCGGGTCGAACGCCACGGCGTCGCGCAGCGCGCGCGCCAGCGCCTTGAACTGCGCCTCGACGATGTGGTGCGCGTTGCGCCCGTACGGAACGTGGACGTGCAGCGCGATCTGCGCGTTCGACACGAACGACTCGAAGACGTGCCGGGTCATCGTGGTGTCGTACTCGGGGCCGATCATCGGCGCCATGCCCTCGGGCTCGACGTGCACCAGGTAGGGGCGGCCCGACACGTCCACGGTGACCTGCGCGAGCGCCTCGTCCAGCGGGATGGACGCGTCGGCGAAGCGGCGGATGCCCGCCTTGTCGCCGAGCGCCTCGCGGAACGCCTGGCCGAGCGCGATCGCGGTGTCCTCGATCGTGTGGTGGCTGTCGATGTGCAGGTCGCCGGCCGTCTTGACGGTCAGGTCGAACGACCCGTGCTTGCCGAGCTGGGCCAGCATGTGGTCGAAGAACCCCACGCCGGTCGCCACGTCGACCTGGCCGGTCCCGTCCAGGTCGATCTCGACGAGGACCTGGGTCTCCTTGGTCCCGCGCTCGACCTTTCCCTTGCGCGTCACACGCTCTCCTTCAATGCAGTGCGGAAGGCGGCCATCTCCCCGGGGGCGCCGACGCTCACCCGCAGCCACTCGGGCGGGCCCACCTCCCGGATCAGCACGCCGCGCTCCAGCAGGGCCTCCCAGACCTTCCGGCGGTCCGGGAACGTCCCGAACAGGACGAAGTTGGCGTCGGAGTCGGCCACCCGGTACCCCTCGGCGCGCAGCCACGCGACCAGGTCGTCGCGCTCGCGGCGGAGCGCCTCGACGCCGCCGAGGAGCTCCTCGCCGTGCGCGAGGGCGGTGCGCGCCACCGCCTGGGTGACGGCCGACAGGTGGTAGGGCAGCCGGACCAGCAGCAGCGCCTCGATCACGGCCGGGCCGGCGGCGAGATAGCCGAGCCGGGTGCCCGCCATCGCGAACGCCTTCGACATCGTCCGGGTGACGATCAGCCTCGGGTGCCCGTCGAGCAGCGTCAGCGCCGACGGCGTGCCCGCGCGGCGGAACTCGCCGTAGGCCTCGTCGACCACGACCATGCCCGGCGCCGCGTCGAGGACCGCCTCGATCGCCGTCAGCGGCAGCGCGGTGCCGGTCGGGTTGTTCGGCGAGGTGAGGAACACGATGTCGGGCCGGTGCTCCTCGACCGCTTCGATCGCGCGGGCCGGCTCCAGGCCGAAGTCCTCGTCGCGGAACGCGTTGATCCAGCCGGTGCCGGACACCCCGGTGATGATCGGGTGCATCGAGTAGGACGGCTCGAAGCCGAGCGCGGTGCGCCCCGTCCCGCCGAACGCCTGCAGGATCTGCTGGATGATCTCGTTGGAGCCGTTCGCCGCCCACACCCGATCGGCGGCGAGGCCGATGCCGGGCGTGTCGGTGTTCAGGAACGCGGCGAGGCCCTCGCGGAGCGCGACGGCGTCGCGGTCGGGGTAGCGGTTCAGCGACCCGGCGACGTCCATGACGGCCTCGCCGAGCGCCTTCACCAGCCGCTCCGACGGCGGGTAGGGGTTCTCGTTGGTGTTCAGCGCGTACGGCACGTCCAGCTGCGGCGCGCCATAGGGCTCCCTGCCGCGCAGGTCGTCCCGCAGCGGCAGGTCGTTCAGCGAAGTCACGAAGGGATCTCCCAGTCGAAGCGGGCCTTCAGGGCGGCCCCGTGCGCGGGCAGGTCCTCGGCCTCGGCGAGCGCGACGACGCGCCCGGTGGCCTCGGCGAGGGCGTCGCGGTCGTACTCGACGACATGGACGCCGCGCAGGAACGACTGCACCGACAGCCCGGACGAGTGGCACGCGCACCCGCCGGTCGGCAGCACGTGGTTGGACCCGGCGAGGTAGTCGCCGAGCGACACCGGCGCGTACGGGCCGACGAAGATCGCGCCGGCGTTGCGGACGCGGGCGGCGACGGCGGGCGCGCCGGCGGTGTGGATCTCCAGGTGCTCGGCGGCGTAGGCGTCGACGACCTTCAGGCCGTCGTCGATCCCGTCGACCAGCACGATGCCGGACTGCCGCCCGGCGAGCGCCTCGGTGATCCGCTCGGTGTGCCTGGTGCGCGCGACCTGCGCCTTCAGCTCCCGCTCGACCTCGTCGGCGAGCCGCACCGAGTCGGTGACCAGGACGGCGGCGGCGAGCGTGTCGTGCTCGGCCTGGCTGATCAGGTCGGCGGCGACGTCCACGGCGTTCGCGGTGTCGTCGGCGAGGATCGCGATCTCGGTCGGGCCGGCCTCGGCGTCGATGCCGATCACGCCCTTGAGCAGCCGCTTCGCGGCGGCGACGTACACGTTGCCGGGCCCGGTGACCAGGTCGGCGCGGGGGCACTCGTCGGTGCCGTAGGCGAACATGGCGATCGCCTGCGCGCCGCCGACGGCGTACACCTCCTCGACGCCGAGCAGCGCGCACGCCGCCAGGATCGTCGGGTGCGGCAGGCCGCCGAAGTCCTTCTGCGCGGGCGAGGTGACGGCGAGGGAGCCGACGCCGGCCTCCTGCGCGGGCACGACGTTCATGACCACGCTGGACGGGTACACGGCGCGGCCGCCCGGCACGTACAGGCCGACGCGGCCGACCGGGATCCACCGCTCGGTGACGGTGCCGCCCGGCACGACCCGCGTGGTCGTGTCGGTGCGGCGCTGGTCGCGGTGCACGGCGCGGGCGCGGCGGATGCTCTCCTCCAGCGCCTCGCGGACGGCGGCGTCGAGCCCGGCGAGGGCCTGGTGGACGGCCCGGACCGGGACCCGCGTGCTCTCCAGCTCGACCCCGTCGAACGCCTTCGTGTGCTCCCGTACCGCCTGCGAGCCCCTATGGCGCACGTCCTCGCAGATCGGCCGCACCTTGTCCAGGGCGGCCTCGACGTCGAAGTCGGCGCGGGGCAGCACGGAGCGCAGGTCGCCGGGAAGCGAGCCGCGCAGGTCGATACGGGAAATCACGCGCCCAGTCTACGGAGTGGCCCCGGTCCCTCGCGCACCGTCTCAGGTGCCGAGACGCCCGTGTCGCCCGGGTCAGGGGACGTGCCGCGGGTCACACCCGCAGCGTCCCGTCCAGCACGGTCACCGCCGTACCGGACAGGACCACGCGGTCGCCGCGCAGCGCCGTCCGGACGTACCCGCCGCGCTCGGACGCCTGGTAGCCGGTCAGCTCGCAGCGGCCGAGCCGCTCCGCCCAGAACGGGGCGAGCGCGCAGTGCGCCGACCCGGTCACCGGGTCCTCGCCGTCGCCGAGCAGGATCCGCGCGCCGAAGAACCGCGACACGAAGTCGTGCGGGCCGCCGGCGCCCTCGGCGCGCCGGGCCGTGACGATCACGCCGCGCGCGTCGACCCGGCCGAGCGCCGCCATGTCGGGCGCGAGGCCGCGCACCGCGTCCTCGTCCGCCAGCTCGGCGATCAGGTCGTTCTGCGCGTTGCGGCCCGTCCAGCGGACCTCGGCGCCGAGCGCCTCGGCGAGCCCCTCGGGGGCCTCGGCGGGCTCGGGCGGGCAGGCGGGGAAGTCCATCGCGAGGCCGTCCCCGTCCCGGGTGACGGTGAGGACGCCGCTCTTCAGCGTGCGGAACCGGATGGGGCGGCCGGCGGGGACCGTCCCGGTGTCGTACAGGGCGTGCGCGGCGGCCATCGTGGCGTGCCCGCACAGCGCCACCTCGACCAGCGGCGTGAACCAGCGCAGCTCGAAGTCGGCGCCGGGCTCGTCGACCGGCCGGACGAACGCCGTCTCCGAGTGCTTCATCTCGGCGGCGACCCGCTGCATCCAGGCCGGGTCGGGCTCCGCGCCGGTACCGCCGTCCAGCAGGCAGACCCCGGCCGGGTTGCCGGCGAACGGGCGGTCGGTGAAGGCGTCCACGACGAGCATCCTCATGCCCGCGACGCTACCCGCGGCGCCGCCGCGGACGGCACGGCCAATCGGACGGAAGTGGCCCGCGGCCCCCAGACTGGACGACGGCGTGACACTCGCTTCACACTGTGAGAAATCACCCCTTACCAAGATCATCAAGACGGGCGTAGGCTGGCGCGGGAGGGCGTCCCCGGGCCGGCGCGGGAAAGAGGCGACATGACGGAGCGGCTCCCCCTGTTCCCGCTGGGCACCGTGCTGTTCCCCGGCCTGGTGCTCCCGCTGCACCTGTTCGAGGAGCGGTACCGGCGGCTCATCGGCGACCTGCTCGAACGGCCCGAGCCGCGCGGCTTCGGCGTGGTCGGCATCGAGCTCGGCCACGAGGTCGGCGAGGACGCCGCGCGCCGCCTCGCCGGGGTCGGCTGCCTGGCCGAGCTGCGCGAGGCGCACCGCCACCCGGACGGCCGCTACGACATCGTCACCACCGGCACGCGCCGCTTCCGGGTCAAGGAGCTTGACCGGTCCCGCCCCTACCTGCGGGGCGAGGTCGAGTTCCTGCCGGAGGAGCCCGGCGCCGGCCCCGAACCCGCCGCGCGCCGCGTCCGGCGGCTGTTCCGGCTCTACCGGGAGCGGCTGACGGCCGCCGGCGCCGGGCCCGTCGACGACCCGGAGCTGCCGGACGACCCGGTCGCCCTCTCCTACCTGATCGCCGCGTCGGTCGTGCTGGACGGGCACGACAAGCAGCGGCTGCTGGAGTGCGAGGACGCGGCGCTGCGGCTGGCGGCCGAGCGCGAGCTGCTGGTCCGGGAGAACCGGATCCTGGACGCGCTGCCGATGATCCCCGCCGGCCAGTTCCTCGACGGCTCGTTCACCCTGAACTGACCGGGTTCCGGCACGGAGCGCCAGGGCGCGGGGGCGGAGATCACGGCAGACTGTCCCCATGGGCAAGCAGGCGGGCGGCGGCAAGGCGGGCGGCAAGGGCACGCCCGCCACGGTCGCCGCGACCAAGGCCGGGATCGCGTTCACGCTGCACTCCTACGAGCCGGACCCGGCCGCCGAGTCCTACGGGGAGGCGGCGGCCGACGCGCTCGGCGTCCCGCACGACCGGATCTTCAAGACGCTGCTGGCCGAGGTGGACGGGCGGCTGACCGTCGGGGTGGTGCCGGTGTCGGGGACGCTGGACCTGAAGGCGCTGGCCGCGGCGGCGGGCGGCAAGAAGGCGGCGATGGCGCAGCCGCGCGACGCCGAGCGCGCGACCGGCTACGTGGTCGGCGGCATCAGCCCGCTCGGGCAGCGCAGGCGGCTGCCGACGGTGATCGACGACTCGGTGTCAGCGCTCGCGACCGTCTACGTCTCGGCCGGTCGGCGCGGACTGCAGATCGAGCTCGTCCCCGCCGACCTCGTCGCCCTCACCGGAGCCGCCCTCGCCCCGATCGCCCGGGGGTAGCCGGCGGAACACCACCTCCAGCAGCCCGTAGGCGGCGACCGCGACCACCGGCCAGAACATCAGCACGCCCTTGGCGCCCAGGTCCGCGACGCCGGTGACGGTGGCGCCGTCGCGGGCGTGCCGGACGACGTCGTGGAAGTGGCCGAGCCCGACCAGGTGCCCGGTCCGCCAGGCGAGCAGGGACGCGGCGACGCCGCCGGCGGCGAGCCCGAGGATCAGCGCGATGTCGTTGCGGCGGCCGCGCGCGGCATAGGCGACGGCGCCGCACAGCAACCCCGCGACCAGGCCGATCAGCGCGAACCTGCCGTCGATCCCGATCGGGCCCTCGCCTTCCGGATCGGCGATCAGAGGCTCACCCTGGATGATCAGATAGCTGACCCGGGGGATGGTGTTGGCCCACAGGAGCCCCGCGAGCGGCCCCAGCACCGTCACGATGGCGGTGGTGACCAGCCAGGTGGTCAACTGCCTCCCGGTCGGTCGCCGCACTGCGTACGCTCCTAGATGGAAGTGTCCTCTGACAGCGAAAGCCTAGCCTGCCCAGGTCAGCCGATCGACAATCGAGTGGTGTCCGATTCCCGTCTTGATTCACACCCGCGACCGCCCCGGTTACTGGGATAATGTGCCCGACATGTCCGGATTCAGTCCCGCGTTCGAACGCCTCGGCGCCGCCCTGGCGGCCGTCGTCCTGCAGCAGCAGGAGACGCTCGCCGAGTTCCTCCCGCGCGAGGACTGGAGCGCCGACCTCACCGCCCGCACCTACGCCAGCGGCGGCGTCACCGTCCGCGTCTCGCTGCTCGGCTCCTACGCCGCGCAGGAGCGCACCTGGCTGTGGGGATGGGCGAACCCGCAGTTCGGCGACGCCCATCCCGCGGTCGTCCCGACGCTGGCCATCCGCGCGCTCGGCGAGCGGCTCGGCATCACCGAGTTCACCACGCCCGAGGTCGACCTGTCCTGGTACGACGGGCCGGCCGGGCACGGCGGCGAGCTGATCGCGATGGCGGCGGGCGGCGTGCTGCGCGGCGCCGGCTACATCGGCGCCGGCTACGACGGCGGCTCGGCCTACCTGCACGTCGACGACCCGCAGGTGCCGGCCGCCGGCTGGGACCCGATCCCCGTCCCGCGGCTGCTGGCCGGCGCGGCGAGCCTGTTCCCGCACGAGCCGCGGCTCACCCTCGCGGGGCTGCTGTCGCACCACCGGATCGCCTACCGGCAGAGCGACGAGCTGACCGAGCTGCGGCCGCCCGGCGGCGGCGGCGCCCGCGCGCTCTTCGACGGCCTCGGCCGCTTCGTCGACTGGCAGGCCGACCGGCTCGCGCCGGCCGCCCCCGCCGCCGTCCGCGGCTGACCCCGACGGCGCCGGACGGCGGCGGACCGCACCGGTGTCCCCGCCGGTAACGGTACTGATCCGGACCGGGGCCGGCGTCGGTAGCGTCGTGCTCATGATCTACCGATTCGGAGTCCAGCTCGCCCCGTCGGCCACCGGCCTGGACGAGCTGCTGTCCCTCGCCCGCCTCGCCGACCGCGACGGCCTCGACCTGCTCGGCGTCCAGGACCACCCGTACGCCGCGGACCTCGCCGACACGTTCGCCGTCATCGCGGCCGCGCTCGCCGGCACCGAGCGGCTGCGGGTGTTCCCCGACGTGGCGTCCCTGCCGCTGCGCGGCCCGGCGATGCTCGGCAAGCAGTCCGCCACGCTCGACCTGCTCAGTCGCGGCCGCTTCGAGCTGGCGCTCGGCGCCGGGGCGTACTGGCCCGCCATCGCCGCGATGGGCGGCCCGCGGCGCACGAACCCGCAGGCCCTGGGCGCCCTTGAGGAGGCCGTCGAGATCATCCGGGCGATGTGGCGGCCGGGTGAGACCGTCCGGGTCCGCGGCGAGCACTACACCGTCGAGGGCGTCCACGCCGGGCCCGCGCCCGCGCACCCGGTCGGCATCTGGATCGGCTCGGTCGGCCCGAAGGCGCTGGCCCTCACCGGCCGGATCGGCGACGGATGGGCCGCCCCGATCCCGCACTACCTCCCGTACGAGAAGTGGCGCGAGGCGCAGGACACCATCACCCGCGCCGCGCGCGACGCCGGCCGCGACCCGTCCGCGATCACCCGGATGGCGCAGCTCGTCGGCGACGTCACCGACGCGCCCGGCCCCGTCCGGCTCCAGGGCGAGGAGCCGATCCGCACCGATGCCGCCGGCTGGGCCCGCGTCGTCGCCGACCTCGCCACCGGGACCGGCTTCGACACGTTCGTGTACTGGCCGGAGAACCCCGGCGAGGCACAGCTGCGCCGCTGGACGCAGGAGGTGGTTCCCGCCGCCCGCGCCCTGCTCGCGGAATGACCGGGGCGGGCGGCTAACCGAGGCAGGACGGGCCGAGGAGCTGCTTCAGATCGCCCATCAGCGCCGGCGACGGAGCGACGCGCAGCCGGTCGTCCAGCCGGACGACCGTGGTGCGCGGCCCGTTCTGCAGGTGCAGGTGCACCTCCGACGTGCCCGGATGGGTGACCAGCACCTCCTTCAGCCGCGACACCGTCGGCGGCGTGCAGCGGCCGAGCGGCAGCGTCACCGACAGCGGGCCGGTGCCCTCGGTGATGGTCAGGTCGGGCTGGGTGACCTCCATCGCGATGATCTTCGCGACGTCCTCGCGGCGGTCCAGCTTGCCCTTGACGATCAGGATCGCGTCCTCGGCGAGCAGCGTGGAGCACAGCTGGTACGACGACGGGAAGCACAGCACCTCGATCGAGCCGGCGAGGTCCTCCAGCTGGAACATCGCCCACGAGTTGCCCTGCTTGGTGACCTTGCGCTGCAGGCCGGACAGCAGCCCCGCGATCACCACGATCTGCCCGTCGGGCCGCTCGCCCTCGTTCAGCGAGGCGATGGTGCAGTCGGCCTCGCGCTCCAGGATGTGCTCGACGCCGAGCAGCGGGTGGTCGGAGACGTACAGGCCGAGCATCTCCCGCTCGAAGGCCAGCAGGGTGGTCTTGTCCCACTCCTCGCCCTCGGGGATCGCGACGGCGAACGCGTCCTCGCCGCCGTCCTCCTCCAGCGCACCGAACAGCGAGTCCTGCCCGACGGCCTCCTTGCGCTTGATGTCGATGACCGAGTCGATCGCCTGCTCGTGCACCATCAGCAGCGCCTTGCGCTGGTGCCCGAGCTCGTCGAACGCGCCCGCCTTGATCAGCGACTCCACCACCCGCTTGTTGCACACCTGCGGCGGGACCTTGTTGAGGAAGTCGTTGAAGTCGGTGTAGGCGCCCTTCTCCTTGCGGGCCGCGACGATCCCGTCGACCACGTTGTGGCCGACGTTGCGGACCGCCGACAGGCCGAAGCGGATCTCGGTGTCGCCGAGCGGGGTGAAGTCGGCCTCGGAGGTGTTGACGTCCGGCGGCAGGACCTTCAGCCCCATCCGGCGGCACTCCGACAGGTACAGGGCGCTCTTGTCCTTGTCGTCGCCGACGGAGGTGAGCAGGCCCGCCATGTACTCGGCCGGATAGTTCGCCTTGAGGTAGGCGGTCCAGTAGGAGACCAGGCCGTACGCGGCGGAGTGCGCCTTGTTGAACGCGTAGTCGGAGAACGGGACGAGGATGTCCCACAGCGTCTTGACGGCCTCCTTGGAGAAGCCGTTGTCGATCATCCCCTGCTCGAAGCCGACGAACTGGGCGTCCAGCTCGGCCTTCTTCTTCTTGCCCATGACGCGGCGGAGCAGGTCCGCCTTGCCGAGCGTGTAGCCCGCGACCTTCTGCGCGATCGCCATGACCTGCTCCTGGTAGACGATCAGGCCGTAGGTCGTGTCGAGGATCTCCTTCAGCGGCTCGGCCAACTCCGGGTGGATCGGGGTGATCTCCTGCTGGCCGTTCTTGCGCAGCGCGTAGTTGGTGTGGGAGTTCGCGCCCATCGGGCCCGGCCGGTACAGGGCGCCGACCGCGGAGATGTCCTCGAAGTTGTCCGGCTTCATCAGCCGCAGCAGCGAGCGCATCGGGCCGCCGTCGAACTGGAACACCCCGAGCGTGTCGCCGCGCGCCAGCAGGTCGTAGGTCGGCTGGTCGGTCAGCGGCAGCGCGAGCAGGTCGACGTCGACGCCCTTGTTCTTCTTGATCCCCTTGAGCGCGTCGTCGATGATCGTCAGGTTCCGCAGGCCCAGGAAGTCCATCTTCAGCAGGCCGAGCGTCTCGCAGGTCGGGTAGTCGAACTGCGTGATGATCGCGCCGTCGGCGTCCCGGCGCATGATCGGCACGTGGTCGGTGATCGTCTCACCGGACATGATGATCCCGGCGGCGTGCACGCCGGTCTGCCGGATCAGCCCCTCCAGGCCCTGCGCCAGATCCATGATCTGCTTGACGTCGGTCTCCTCCTCGTACAGCTTCCGCAGCTCGCCGGCCTCGCCGTAGCGCGGGTGCTTGTCGTCGAAGATGCCCGACAGCGGGATGTCCTTGCCCATGACGGCGGGCGGGAACGCCTTGGAGATCCGGTCGCCCAGCGCGTACGGGAAGCCGAGCACGCGGCCGGCGTCCTTGATGGCGGCCTTCGCCTTGATGGTGCCGAACGTGGCGATGAAGGAGACCTTGTCGGCGCCCCACTTCTCCGTCGTGTACTTGATGACCTCGGCGCGCCGGTCTTCAGGGAAGTCGATGTCGATGTCGGGCATGGACGCGCGCTCGGGGTTCAGGAACCGCTCGAAGATCAGCCCGTGCGGGATCGGGTCGAGGTCGGTGATGCCCATCGCGTAGGCGATCAGCGAGCCCGCCGCGGAGCCTCGCCCCGGGCCGACCAGGATGCCGTTCTGCTTGGCCCACATGATGAAGTCGGCGACGACGAGGAAGTAGGACGGGTACCCCTTGCCGAGGATGACGCCCATCTCGTACTCGGCCTGCTCCTTGTACCCCTCGGGCAGGCCGTCCGGGAAGCGCCGCTCCAGGCCCGCCCAGACCTCCTTGCGGAACCAGCTCTCCTCCGTCTCGCCCTCGGGGACGGGGAAGCGCGGGCTGAGGTCGCGGTGCTCGAACATCCCCGCCGGGTCGACCTTCTCGGCCAGGAGCAGCGTGTTGCGGCAGCCCTCCGCCCAGATGTCGGAGGAGTCGATGCCGCGCATCTCGTCGGCGGTCTTGAGGTAGTAGCCGGACCCGTCGAACCGGAACCGGTCGGGGTCGGCGAGCTGCTTGCCGACCTGGACGCACAGCAGCGCGTCGTGCGCGGTCGCCTCGGACTCGTGGGTGTAGTGCGAGTCGTTGGTGACGATCGGCGGGATGTTCAGCCTCTTGCTGATCTCGATCAGGCCGTCCCGGACGCGGCGCTCGATCTCCAGCCCGTGGTCCATCAGCTCGAGGTAGTAGTTGTCCTTGCCGAGGATGTCCTGGAAGTTCGCGGCGGCCTTGAGCGCCTCGTCGAACTGGCCGAGCCGCAGCCGCGTCTGGATCTTGCCGGACGGACAGCCGGTCGTGCCCATCACGCCCTCGGAGTGCTCGGCGAGCAGCTCCTCGTCCATCCGGGCGTACTTGAAGACGAACCCCTCCATGTACGCGCGGCTGGACATCTTGAACAGGTTGTGGAGCCCGTCCTTGTTGCGCGCCCACAGCGTCATGTGGTTGATCAGGCCGCCGCCGGAGACGTCGTCGCGCTTCTGGCTCGGCTCGCCCCACTGGATCTTCTTCTTGTGGAAGCGCGACTCGGGCGCCATGTACGCCTCGATGCCGATGATCGGGGTGACGCCGGCGGCGGTCGCCTGCTTGTGGAAGTCGTAGGCGCCGTGCATGTTGCCGTGGTCGGTCATCGCGATCGCCGGCATCTCCTGCCGCCCGACCTCCTCGAACATCTGCTTCAACCGGGCGGCTCCGTCGAGCATGGAGTACTCGGTGTGAACGTGCAGGTGAACGAAAGAGTCGGCCATGCCCGATGCGCCTCCTGGTGCTCGCATGCGACCGCCCACGTGCGGGGCCCGCACGTGGTCGCGTTATCGGTCCCGGGGGAAGATCGCCGTCCCGGACGGGTCGCCGGGATGACGCGGTCCTGAGAGCCTAACCCCGTCCGGGGCCGCTCCGCGCCCCGACTCGCCCAGCCGTCCCGGGGGTCACGCGCGGCATCCGCGGGAACACCCGCCGCACCCTCGCGGCCCGTCTCACGACGCGAGACGGGCGTCCGGGATTTGACTGGAGCTCACCGTCCCGCCGTATCATCGTCGCGTGGAACGTCGCCATTTCGGGTTTACCCGGCCGGCTCCGGAACAGCCGGCCGCCGCCATCACCTGAGCGACGACCCCGGAGCCGGCAAGAGCGGAGACCCACCCGGGCCTCCGCTTTTTCATGGACGCTTTTCATGGACGCGGCCCCGGGCACGCAATCCCCTGCGCGGTGCGGCCGCCCCGAGAAGGGAGACCGACATGCACGACCGGGTCATCGACGCCACCGGCGGCACCCCCGACGCCCCCGGCCCGTCCCGCCCCGCCTGCGGGACGTCCGGCGCGCCCGCGGAGCCGGCCGCGCCGCTGCTGCGCGTGTCGCTGCCGTCCGTCGAGGACCTCGGCACGGTGGCCGAGGCGCGCGCGGCGATCGACGGGCTGGACGCGGCGCTGGCCGTGCTGCTGGAGCACCGCGCCGCCGTCGCCGCGCTCGTCCAGCGGCTCAAGCCCGTCGGCGGGTTCGCCGGCCGCAGCCCCGACCGGGAGCGCGAGATCGTCGACGCGATGGCCGAGCACGCGCCCTCGCTCGGCCGCGACCGGCTCGCCACGATCATGAACGCGGTCATCGAGGCCGGCCTGGACGCCGCCGGGCGCTGACCGGCGGCCCGCGGGGCGCGCCCCGCGGGCCCGTCAGGACTCGGCGGCGACGATCTCCAGGGCGCGGGCCAGGTCGTCGGGGTAGGGGCTCTCGAACTGCACCCAGTCGCCCCGCGTCGGATGCTCGAACCCCAGCCGCGCGGCGTGCAGCCACTGCCGACGCAGCCCGAGCCGCTCGGCCAGGGTCGGGTCGGCGCCGTAGGCCATGTCGCCCGCGCAGGGATGCCGGATCGCCGACATGTGCACGCGGATCTGGTGCGTGCGGCCGGTCTCCAGGTCGATGTCCAGCAGCGTCGCCGCCCGGAACGCCTCCACCGTGTCGTAGTGCGTCACCGACGGCTTGCCGCCCGCCACGACCGCGAACCGGCCGTCGCCCGACGGGTGCCGGTCGATCGGCGCGTCGACCGTCCCGCGGAACGGGTCCGGGTGGCCCTGGACGAGCGCCTGGTAGCGCTTGTCGATGCGGCGCTCCTTGAACGCCCGCTTGAGCCGGGAGTAGGCGACCTCGCTCTTGGCGACCACCATCGCGCCGGTGGTGTTGGCGTCCAGCCGGTGGACGATCCCCTGCCGCTCGGACGCGCCGCTGGTCGCGATCGTGTGCCCGGCGCCGAGCAGCCCGCCGAGGATGGTGGGGCCCGTCCAGCCGGTCGTCGGATGCGCGGCGACGCCGATCGGCTTGTTCACCACGACGATGTCGTCGTCCTCGTAGAGGATCCCCATGCCGGGGACGGGTTCGGCGACCGGCGCGGGCGCCGCCGGCGGGGGCGGCAGCGTCACCTCCAGCCAGGCGCCCGCCTGCAGCCGCTCGGACTTGGTGGCCACCTCGCGGCCGTCCAGCAGCACGTCGCCGGCGGCGATGACCTCGGCGGCCCCGCCCCGCGACAGCCCGAACAGCCGGGCGAGCGCGGCGTCGACCCGCTCGCCCTCCAGGCCGTCGGGCACCGGGAGGCCGCGCACGTCGGCCATCAGTGCTTCTCCTCGCGCGCCGGGACGTCCCCGGTGCCGGATCCGGACGGGCCGTCGCCGGCGCGGGGGGCGCCGTCGGGGGCCGGTTCGTCCGCGGCCGGCGCCTCCGGAGCGACCTCCGCGGCGGGCGCGGGCGCCTCCGGACGCGCGGACGGCTCCGGACGCGCGGGCGGCTCAGCCGGCGCGGACGGCTCGGCGGCGGGCTCGTCCGCCTCCTCCTCGCCGTCCTTGCCCGACAGGCGCGTCCCGTCGATCTGGAGGCCGCGCGCCGCCAGCACGACGGCCAGGATCCCGCCGCAGACGATCGCCGAGTCCGCCAGGTTGAACACCGGGTAGTGCGGGAACTCGATCCAGTCGACGACGTGGCCCTTCAGCGGCGCCGGGGCCCGGAAGAGCCGGTCGATCAGGTTGCCGATCGCGCCGCCGAGCAGCAGCCCCAGGCAGGCGGCCCAGGGCAGGCTGCGCAGGTTGCGGGCGGTGCGCAGGATCGCCACCACCACGCCGCAGGCGATCACGGTGAAGACGATGGTGTAGCCGGTGCCGATCGAGAACGCGGCGCCGCTGTTGCGGGTCTCGCGCAGGGTCAGCAGCCCGCCGAGCAGCCGGACCGGCGCCCGGTCCTGCAGCGTGGCCACCACGATGGTCTTGGACACGATGTCGGCGGCGAGCGCGGCCAGGGCCACGGCGATCAGCACGCCGACACGGCGCGGCCGGGGAGGTCCCATGGACTCCCCGGCCCCTCCGTCAGGGTTCGTTTGGTCGCTCAGCGACGTTCCTCGCGTTGTTTGCATGTCACACACAGGGTCGCACGCGGGAAGACCTGAAGGCGCGCCTTGCCGATCGGCTCGACGCACGACTCGCAGGTCCCGTACGTGCCCGCTTCCATCCGCTGGACTGCCCGCTCTATCTGGGCGAGCAGGTCCTGTGAATTGTATGCGAGCGCCAACTCGTGCTCGCGCTCGTAGGTCTTGGCGCCCGCGTCGGCCTGGTCGTCCCCCGCGCCCTCGCTCATGTCGCCCTCCGCGATCTGCACCGCGGACGCCGCGATCTCCTCGCGCAGCGCGACGATCTGCTCCTGCAGCCCGGCCCGCACCTCGGCCAGCTCGGCGGCCGTCCAGTGCCCTTCGCCCTCGCGGACCGGCAGTTCCGCGGCCTTCGCCGCCGCGGCCTTGCCGTTGCCCGCCGCGCGGCCGGGCTTGGCCGCGGGCTTGGCGGCGCCGCGCTTGGCGGACGGTTTGGCGGACGGTTTGGCCGCCGCCCGCGCGCCCCCGGCGGGCCTGGTCGCGTCCTTGGCCGCCGGTGTCTTCGCCGCGCCCTGCCGCGCGCTCCGGCCCTTCGCGCCGGATGGCATCGCCTTTCCGGAGGGCACCGCCTTTCCAGCGGGCCCATTCGTTCCGGAGGGCGCCGGCTTTTCCGCGGGCGCGGCCGTTCCAGAGGGCACCGTGCCCTTCCCCGCGCCGGCCATGGTGGCCTCCTCGGCGCTGATCGCCTCGACGGGCAGTGCGGGCAGCATAAGTCCCCTTTCGCGGGCCGGGTAAACACCCTGGGTCGGTTACCGACCGCTTATGCCCGGGGCCCGCTCACAAGGAAACTCCAGCAGGTAGCAGGAGATCGCAAAGGAAGCCCATCACCCGGGTCAGGCACCGGCGAGGCGACGGCACGGCACAGGCGCGGCACCGGGAAGGCACCGGGGAGGCACCGGGGAGGCTTCGCGCGGCCGGAAAACGGGAAGAGGCCGGGGGCGGGGTGCGTTAGAGTCGGGGAAGCAGTCTTTTTTGGCAGGCCGCGATGGGGACACCTGCCGCCGTACGCAGCGATGAGCGACCCGGGGACGGTGCGAGCCCGGGGGCGAGCCCGGCGGCCTGATCACCCCGGAGCCGCCGGAGGAACCGTCCCGGACGTCCGTCCGCGGGCCCAGTAGACCCGGCAGCCGGAGACTCGAACGAAGCGGATCGCGCCGGTCCGGACGACCAGGCGGGCGCGGTCAAGGAGGGTGGTACCGCGGGTCCCCGCTCGGCCGGTCCGGGCAGGCGTCTCGTCCCTCCGGTCCACGTGCACGAGCCCACGTCGATCCGGAGGTCCGCCCAAGTGAGCCGTCAGTTCCGGCCGCTGCCCGCGCAGGTCGATCTGCCCGCCATGGAGCGGGACATGCTGCGCCGCTGGCAGGAGAGCAAGGTCTTCGAGCGGTCCCTGGAGCGCACCGCGTCCGGGACCCCCTGGGTCTTCTATGAGGGCCCGCCCACCGCGAACGGCATGCCCGGCGTCCACCACGTCGAGGCGCGCGTGTTCAAGGACATCTTCCCGCGGTTCAAGACGATGAAGGGCCACCACGTCCCCCGGAAGGCCGGCTGGGACTGCCACGGCCTGCCCGTCGAGGTCGCGGTGGAGAAGGAGCTCGGCCTCACCGGCAAGAAGGACATCGAGGAGTACGGCGTCGCGGAGTTCAACGACCGCTGCCGCGAGTCGGTCCTGCGCCATGTGGACGCGTTCGAAGAGATGACCGAGCGCATGGGCTACTGGGTCAACACCGACCAGGCGTACCGGACGATGGACCCCGAGTACGTCGAGGCCGTGTGGTGGTCCCTCAAGCAGGTCTTCGACAAGGGCCTGCTGTTCCGCGACTTCCGCATCACCCCGTACTGCCCGCGCTGCGGGACGGGCCTGTCCGACCACGAGCTGGGGCAGCCCGGCGGGTACGAGACGGTGTCGAGCCCGTCGGTGTACGTGCGGATGCCGGTCACGTCCGGCCCGCTCGCCGAGATGGGCGCCGCGCTGCTGATCTGGACGACGACGCCGTGGACGCTGGTGTCCAACACCGCCGTCGCCGTCCACCCGGACGTGACCTACGTCGCCGCACGTCCCGCCGGGTCCGACGAGGTCCTCGTGGTCGCCGAGCCGCTCGTCGACCAGGTCCTCGGCGAGGGCGCCGAGCGCCTCGCGACGTACCAGGGCCGCGAGCTGGAGCGCACCGCCTACCAGCGGCCGTTCGACCTCGTCGACATCCCGGACGCGCACTACGTCGTCCTGGGCGACTACGTGACGGTCGAGGACGGCACAGGGCTCGTCCACCAGGCGCCCGCGTTCGGCGCGGACGACATGACCGTCTGCAAGAACTACGGCATGCCGATCGTCAACCCGATCGGCCCGGACGGCCGGTTCCTCCGCGAGGTGCCGCTGGTCGGGAACAAGTTCTTCAAGGACGCCGACGAGCCGCTGACCGACGACCTGCGCGCGCGCGGGCTGCTGTTCCGCGGCGGCCACTTCGAGCACAGCTACCCGCACTGCTGGCGCTGCCACACGGCGCTGCTGTACTACGCGCTCCCCGCCTGGTACATCCGCACCACGCAGATCAAGGACCGGCTGCTCGAGGAGAACGAGAAGACGAACTGGTTCCCCGAGACCGTCAAGACGGGCCGCTACGGCGAATGGCTGCGCAACAACGTCGACTGGTCGCTGTCGCGTAGCCGCTACTGGGGCACGCCCCTGCCGCTGTGGGTGTGCGGCGACGACGAGGACCACATCACCTGCGTCGGCTCCCTCAAGGAACTGGGCGAGCTGGCCGGAAGCGACATGTCCTCGCTCGACCCGCACCGCCCCTACGTGGACGACGTGACGATCCCGTGCCCGCAATGCGGCACGGAGGCGCGCCGCGTCCCCGACGTCATCGACGCCTGGTACGACTCGGGCTCCATGCCGTTCGCGCAGTGGGGCGCGCCGCACCGCAACAACGACGTCTTCGAGAACACCTACCCCGCCCAGTACATCTGCGAGGCGCAGGATCAGACCCGCGGCTGGTTCTACTCCCTCATGGCGGTCGGGACGCTGGTGTTCGACAAGTCGTCCTACGAGAACGTCCTGTGCCTCGGCCTCATCCTCGCCGAGGACGGCCGCAAGATGAGCAAGCACCTCGGCAACGTGCTCCGGCCCATCCCGCTGATGGACCAGCACGGCGCCGACGCGCTGCGCTGGTTCATGCTCGCCAACGGCCTGCCCTGGGCGTCCCGCAGGGTCGGCAACCCCGCCCTGGAGGAGATCGTCCGGAAGGTCCTGCTCACCTACTGGAACACCGCGTCCTTCTTCGTCCTCTACGCGAACGCGGCGCAGGCCCAGGGCAAGGCGTGGACGCCGGACCGGCTCGGTGAGGCGCCCGCACCCGCCGACCGCCCGCTCCTGGACCGCTGGGCGCTCGCTGAACTGCACCGCACCGTCCGCGAGGTGGACACCTCGCTGGAGCAGTTCGACACCGCCCGCGCGGGCCGCCGCCTCGCCGAGTTCATCGACGACCTGTCCAACTGGTACGTCCGCCGGTCCCGGCGCCGCTTCTGGGAGGGCCCCGAGACGCCCGAGGGCGCCTCGGCGTTCGCGACGCTCTACGAGTGCCTGGAGACCCTCACCCGCCTCATGGCGCCGATGGTCCCGTTCATCACCGACCACGTGTGGGACGTCATCCGGCCCGAGGGCGGCCCCGAGTCGGTGCACCTCGCCGACTTCCCCGCGGTCGACGAGGACCTGCTCGACGCCGACCTGACCGCGCAGATGGCGCTCGTCCGGCGGCTGGTCGAGCTCGGCCGGTCCGCGCGCGCCGCCAGCGGCGTCCGCACCCGCCAGCCGCTCGGCCGCGCCCTCGTCGGCGCCGCCGGCTGGGCCGCGCTGCCCGGGCAGCTGCGCGCGCAGATCGCCGAGGAGCTGAACGTCCAGGCGTTCGAGGAGCTGTCCTCCATCGGCGGCGACCTCGTCGAGTACGAGGTCAAGCCGAACTTCCGCGAGCTCGGCAAGCGGTACGCCAAGGACACCCCGAAGGTCGCCAAGGCCGTCACCTCCGCCGACCCCGCCGCGCTCGTGCACGCGCTGCGCGACGCCGGCGCCGCCGAGGTCGACGCCGAGGGCGTCGGCGCGGTGAGCCTGTCCCCCGGCGACGTCGTCGTCACCGAGCGGCCGCGCAGCGGCTGGGCCGTCGAGAGCGCCGCGGGCGAGACGATCGCCCTCGACCTCACCGTCACCGCCGAGCTGCGCCGCGCCGGGCTCGTCCGGGAGGCCGTCCGGCTCGTCCAGGAGGCCCGCAAGGCCGCCGGGCTGGACGTCACCGACCGGATCGAGCTGTGGTGGCAGGCCGCCGGCGACGACCTCGCCGAGGCGCTGCGCGCCCACGGCGACGAGGTCGGCGCCGAGGTCCTCGCCACGTCCGTCACCGAGGGCCGTCCCGAGGGCCTCACCGCCGGCCGCGACGACGAGCTGGGCCTGTCCTACTGGCTGCGGAAGAGCTAGCCCGGCGACGCACCCTGGGGCGAGAGGCCGTCGGGCCTGCTCGCGACCGGGGTCCGGTCCGGGGACCCGTTCCCGGACCGGACCCCGGTCGCGGCGCGACACGTCCGGTTCCTCGCGACACATCGCGTTGGCGGCGCCCCGTTTGCGATGATGGTCCCGTGAACCTTCCCGAGCAGCCCTCCGAGCCCGACTCTCCCGCGCGCATGCGCGCCTCGGACGCCGACCGCGACCAGGTCGCCGACCGTCTGCGCGAGGCCCTCGCGGAGGGCCGCATCACGCCGGAGGAGCACGCCGAGCGCATCGACGCCGTCTACAACGCCAAGACCTACGCCGACCTCGACCCGCTCCTCGCCGACCTGCCGTCCGAGCAGGCGCCGCGGCCCAAGGTCCGCCTGCAGAAGGACGAGACGCCGCTCCCGCCGCCCGTCCGGCAGTCCTCCAGCCTCGTGGCGATCTTCAGCGGGGTGAGCCGCAAGGGGCGCTGGCTGGTCGAGCCGACCACCAACGTCTCCTGCGTGTTCGGGGGCGCCGACCTGGACTTCCGGCAGGCCGTGCTCAGCCAGGGCGAGGTCACCGTGAACATCAGCTGCCTGTTCGGCGGCGTCGACATCACGGTGCCGCCCGGCGTGCGGGTGACCAACTCCGCCGCGATGGTGTTCGGCGGCGCCGACCTGCCCGACGACGTCATCGACCCGGACGCGCCGCTGATCCGGCTGACCGGCATGGTCATCTTCGGCGGGGTCAACGTGCGGCGCCGCGAGATCGGCGAGCGGCCCTCCCGGCACGACCGGCACCTGGAGCGCCACCGGCGGCACCTCGAGAAGATGGAGGAGCACCACGAGCGCATGCTGGAGCACCACGAGGAGATGCACCGCCGCCGCGACGAGCGCCGCGAGCGGCTCCGCGAGCTGCGCGCCGAACGCCGCCGCCACCGCTGACCGGCACGTACCGGGCGGGCGATTCACCCCACCGCTCCCCCGCGGCGTCCGGCGGCCCGGCGCACGCTGAAGCCGCTTGGAGACGACCGCGACGGCTCGCCCGCCGTCGCCGCCCTCAGCGCCGCGAGCGCGCGGCGCCGGCACGAGGGCGAACGGAAACGACGCGGCGATCGCCGCGTCGTCCGGTGAAGAAGGACGCCCCCGGAGCCGGGGGCGCCGCGATCAGTCCCGTGCGTGCTCGCGGTCGGGCTGGCAGACCAGGCAGGGCGTGCAGCCGCGCGCCTTCGCCTCGGCGCGCGACAGCGCCTCCAGGTCGTCCGCCTCGTCGCCGATGTCCTCGATCAGCGCGCAGTCGGTGCGGTGGTATCGCTTGGTGCCGCTGAGGATGCGGACCTGCGGGCCGTCGTCGTCGGCGGCGGCGTCCTCGTCCGGCTCGTCGGCCTCGGCGGGCCGTTCCTCGGCGGCCGGCTCGGACGGCGCGGCGGGCTCGGGGACGGGCGCGTCCTCGGCGTCGCGGGGACGCGGCGCGGCCGTCTCGCCCAGGTTCAGCGGGTCGGACCCGAAGTCCGCGGTGACGTCGGTCGGCGCGGATCCGGCCGCTGCGGGCCGCTCGTCCGCGGCCGCGGCCTCCGGCTCGGGCTCGGGCGCTTCGGCCGCCTGCGGCTCGGCGGCGGGCTCCTCGGCCCGCTCCGGCTCCCGCGGCGCCAGGCCGGCGACGGGGATGTCCGTCAGCGTCGGCCCGGCGGGGCTCCGGTACGGGGCGGGCTCCGGCTCCGGCTCCGGCTCCGGGTCGGGATCGGCCGGCGAGGACGACCAGGCGGACGGCGTGCGGCCGGCCGCCGGCTCCTCGTGGCGCTCACCCGACGGGCGGGCGGTCTCGGCGGACTCCTCCGGCGCCCCGACGCGCGGGATCTCCGCGGTCCGGTCGAACGGCGCGGGCGCGGCGTGCGGGACGGGCGCGGCGGCGGGCGCCGGCTTGGCCAACCCGGCCAGGCCGCCGTCCGGGCTCGGCGACGGGGAGCGGTCCACACCGGGCGAGGCGAGTCCAGGGCCGTCCACGACCGTCCTGCCCAGGTCCGGTGACCCGGGGCCCGACGCCTTGGCGCGCGCCGCCAGTGCGGTGTCGGGCATGCAGGCGGTGCAGGGGCTGAACCCCTCTTCCTTCGCCTCGGCGTAGGTGAGCTCCTCGGTGTCGCGCCCGGCGAGCTGCCGGCACGTGTCGAGGTGGTAGCGCTTGCGGCCGCGCACGACGTGCACCAGGGCGTCGTCGGGCACGTCCACGGGCTGGACGGGGAGATCGAGCTCGTCGTCGGGCTCGGCGGGGGCGTCCGCGAGCGGACGGGACGCCGCGGGCGCGCCGGCCGCGCTCTTGGCGGCGGGGACCGGCGGAGCCGGCCGCTGGCGCTTGCCCTTCCTGCCCTTCCTGGCCGGCGCGGCGGGGGCGCCGCTGCCGAAAAGCTCCCTGCGGCGCAGGAACACCCCGATGGCCAGGCACAGCGCCGAGACGATGCTGACGGCGATCGATATGTAGATCACCACCAGCGCGTCCAGGCCGAAGACCTGTGCGCTGTCTCCGTTGCCCGCGACGATTCCCGCAACCAGCAGGGCGATCGCCGCCACCACGAGAACGCCACTCAGGATGATCACAGGGTCTCTCCCCCTCGTTCGGACCGCTCGGCTCCGGGCCGCCCTTCAGGCCCGTGCCGCCACGCAGCATCTCTCCCGATCAACCGGACCCGGCCGACCTCCCGGGCCGCCCGGACGGCGACGATGCCATCCTCGGCGCGGCGATCGGGACGACACTATCGCCTGCGGTGCCCGCGTCAGCGCCTCTCGTGCGGCGGGTTGTCACCGCCGCCGGAGTGGAACGCGCCCGTCGCCGAGTGCTGCACCTGCTGGGTGTGCTCGGCGGGCGACGGGAACGCGGGACCGGCCGGGCCGGGGCCGCCGTTGCGGTTCTCGGCGTGCGGCGGCAGCGCGTTCTGCGGGCCCGTCTGCGGCCCGCCCTGCGGAACCGGCGGCTGCGGGCTCGGGGACTGCGACATCGCCTGCGCCGCGCCCGGGACGGCGGCGAACGCGCCGGTCTCGGTGCTGCCGGCCTCCAGGTCGCGCAGCTGGCCCTCGAGGTAGACCTTCAGGCGGCTGCGGTACTCGCGCTCGAAGGCGCGCAGGTTGTCGACCTCGCGCTCGAGCTCCTCGCGCTGCTGCACGAGCGAGCCCATGACCTGGCGGTGCCGCTCCTGGGCGTCGCGGTCGAGGGCCTCGGCGCGGGACCGGGCCTCGCTGACGATCTGGTCGGCCTGCCGGCGGGCCTTGCCGAGGATCTCCTCGGCCTCGCGGCGCGCGCGGCCGAGCGTCTCGTCGGCCTCGCGGCGCGCGTCGGCGATCGCCTGGTCGGCGGTCTGCTGCGCCAGCGCGAGCACGCGCGCGGCGGTGTCCATGTTGTCCTCGCCGGTGGGCGCGGGCGCCATGCCGAGGCCCAGGGGGACGGGCTCCGGCTCGGGCTGCGGCTGCGGCTCGGGGCGGGGAGGCTCGGGGATCTTCTGGACGTCCGGCTTGGGCTCCACGATGGGGGCGGCCATGGCGGGAACCTTGCCACGGAGGCACTCGGCCAGCTTGGCCCGCAGCTCCTCGTTCTCCTGGATGAGGCGGTCGAGCTCGGCCTCGACCTCGTCGAGGAAGGCGTCCACCTCCTCCTCGTCGTACCCCGGCCTCAGCCTGGTGGTACTGAACTGCTTGTTCCGCACATCGGCGGGTGTCAGCGGCATGTTCGTCTCCTTGGCGCGCTTGGAGTCTGTCCCAAAGGACGGTATCCGATCAGAGCCTCTGCACGAAGATGATCAAGACCCAGACCACAAGGATGAGGAAGGTGAAACTGAGGTCCAGCGCCACGTTACCCAGCCGTATGGGAGGGATGAAACGCCTCAGCAGCTTTAGCGGCGGATCGGTGATGGTGTAGGTCGCCTCGGCGATCACGAGCACCACCCCTCTGGGACGCCACTGCCTGGCGAACGACTGCAGCACCTCCAGGATCAGCCTGCCGATCAAGAACAGCAGGAAGATGTACAGGAGGTACGTCAGCACCTGTCCAACGATGTTCACGGACACTCTCGCATGTGGCTGTCAGCTTTGGTTGAAGAACCCTCGTTCTGCCATCCGGGCCTTGTCCTCCGCCGTCACCTCCACGTTGGCGGGCGACAGGAGGAACACCTTGTTGGTAACACGCTCGATGCTCCCGTGCAGGCCGAACACGAGACCCGCCGCGAAGTCGACGAGCCGCTTGGCGTCGCTGTCGACCATCTCGGTCAGATTCATGATCACCGGGGTGCCCTCACGGAAGTGCTCCCCGATGGTCCTCGCCTCGTTGTAGGTCCTAGGGTGCAGCGTAGTGATGCGCGCAAGGTCGGTGGTACCGGACTCGTAGAGCGCCACGGAGCGTCGCTCCGCCGGCGACGCCGCGTGATGATCGCGTTCGCGGTCCGCGGCCTCCTCGGCTCGGGTAAGCTGACCGCCGGATTCGTCCTCGCGGCGGCGCCCCTGGCCGGGGTCGGTCTCGTCGTCGTAGGGCTCGTAGTCGTACTCGTCGCCGTACTTGTCGTCGTAGCGGTCGTCCTCCACCAGGCCGAGGTAGACCGCCATCTTGCGCATCGCGCTGGCCATACGCCCCTCCGTGTCCTGTGGCCGCGGCACCCGGCGCCCGCGGCGCCGCTGGACCGATCCGTCTACGTGGCCCGCGTTCCGGCAGGTACCACTCCCGGGACATTACCTGACGATTGCCCGTCGGCCGCCGAGCAACGCCGTACCGATCCGCAGGTGTGTCGCGCCACACGCGATCGCCTGCTCCAGATCACCGCTCATGCCCGCAGAGACGATCCGGGCGTCCGGATGGTTCCGCCGCAGATCCGCCGAGACCGCCGCGAGCCGCTCGAACGCGGGCAGCGGGTCGGCGCCGAGCGGCGCGACGGCCATCAGCCCGCCGAGCCGCAGGCCGGCGGCCCCGGCGATCGCGTCGGCGAGGGCCGGCACCTCGGCCGGGGACGCGCCGCCCCGGTGCTCGGCCTCGTCCAGCGAGACCTGGACGAGGCAGCGCAGCGTGCGGCCGTCGCGGGCGGCGGCGTCCGACAGCGCGGTGACGAGCCGGGCCCGGTCGACCGAGTGCACGACGTCGGCGTAGGAGGCGACGGCGCGGGCCTTGTTGGTCTGCAGCCGGCCGACGAAATGCCAGGTGAGCGGCAGGTCGGCGCATTCGGCCGCCTTGGGCCGCGCCTCCTGGTCGCGGTTCTCGCCGACCTCGGTGAGGCCGAGTCCGGCCAGCAGCCGCACGTCGGAGGCGGGGAAGGTCTTGGTCACCGCGATCAGGGCGACCTCCGCCGCGTCGCGTCCGGCGGCGGCGCAGGCGGCGTCGATGCGGCCGCGCAGTTCGGCGAGGCTCTCGGCGAGTTCGGCGCGCCGCTCGTCCGGGCTCAGCGGACTCCCCGTCCCGTCGGCGGTCACGCGTCGCCCTCCGGCCGCGGGTCCCCGCCCGCGCCGGGCCCGTCGTCGAGCCAGACGAATCCGGCGAACCGGCCGGTGCGGCCGTCGCGGCGGTAGGAGAAGAGGCCGGGCGTCTGGATGGTGCAGCGCGGGTCGACGCGGACGTCGTCCACCCCGCCCGCGGCGAGCTGCGCGACGATCCCGGCGCGGATGTCGAGGCCCGGGGTGCCCCGCGACGTCGTGGCGTGCGCGGCGGGCACCACGGCGGCGACCTCCTCGCGCATCTCCGCGGGCACCTCGTAGCAGCCGCCGCACGCGGCGGGGCCGATCGCGGCGCGGATGCGGGCGGGGTCGGCGCCGCGCTCGCACATCGCCTTCACCAGCGCGGGGACGACGCCGGCGGCGGTGCCGGGGCGGCCGGAGTGGGCCGCGCCCGCCACGCCCGCGGCGGGGTCGGCCAGCAGGACGGGGGCGCAGTCGGCGACGAGGACCGCGAGGACCAGGCCGGGGACGGTGGTGACGACCGCGTCGACCGGGCCGTGGTCGCCGGCGGCGCCGCCGGCGGGGGCGGGGGCGGTGACGAACGCGACGTCGGCGCCGTGCACCTGCCGCATCCAGACGGTGCGGTCGGGGTCGGCGCCGAGCGCGGCGGCGGCGCGCCGCCGGTTCGCGGCGACGGCGGCGGGGTCGTCGCCGACCGCGCCGCCGAGGTTCAGGGAGTCGTAGGGGGCCGTGCTCACGCCGCCGGACCGCCCGGTGAAGGCGGCGCCGACGCCGTCGCCCAGGGCGACGGTGGTGATCACTTCAGGAAGTCGGGCACGTCGAGGTCGTCGTCCTCGTCGAACACGACCGGGCGGCGGCGGCCGCCAGCGGGGGCGGGGCCGCCGTCGTTCTCGCCGGCGTGCACCCGGGACGGGGTCGAGTCGGCGGACGGGCGCGGCGCGGGGGCGCGCGAGCCGGCGTCGGCCTGGTCGCGGTCGGCGGGCTGCAGCGCGGGCGCCTCGGCGCGGGCGGGCTCGGCGCGGGCCGGGTCGCCGGGCGGCGAGCCGCC
>NZ_JAGEPF010000053.1 GCF_017573465.1 Actinomadura violacea | reverse complement strand
GGCAAGAAGCCCGCCAGCAACTACGACACCGGCACCTCCGTCGGCCACCTCAAGGGCGTCAAGTACCAGGTCATCTCCTGGGGCCACGGCGCCGGCACCAAGGGCACCCCCAAACCCCTCGGCTAACCCAAACCCACCCCACACCCCCCAAGCACGGACCCCGCTCCCGCCCCCAGACGAGAGCGGGGTTCCGTCGCTTTATGAGAGGCCCCCGCCCCAGCGGGCGCCCGTCCGGCGGGCATGAGAAAAGGCGTACACCGATCTACGGTGTACGCCTCGTTCATTGCGGGTGCGCCGTCAGGGACTTGAACCCCGAACCCGCGGATTAAGAGTCCGCTGCTCTGCCAATTGAGCTAACGGCGCTTGCCTCTCAGGGGCTCCGGCCTCGGCCGGTGTCCCTGGCGACAGGAAGAACAGTAGCAGGACCCGCGGACCAGTGCGAATCGGTTAGTCCCTGCCCGGCAGGACGCTCACGATGCCGCGCCAGAGCGCGATCGCGGTGGCGCGGGAGCTGACGCCGAGCTTGCCGTAGATGCGGTTGACGTGGTTCTTCACCGTCTTCTCGCTGAGGAACAGCTGCCGGGCGATCTCGCCGTTGGAGCGGCCCGTGGCGATCAGGTCCATCACCTCGGCCTCGCGCGCGGACAGCCCCAGCGACACCCGGTTGGCGTCGCGGACGCTGCGGATCACGTCGTGGACGGTGAACGCGCCGGGCACCAGGTGCCCGCAGGCGCCGCCGCGGATCGCCGTCTCGACGGCGGGGCCGTCGTCGGCGGCGGCCAGCACGAAGACCCGGGACGAGCGGCTGAGCGGGGACGCGTGCTGCGCGGCGCCGGCGTCCAGCAGCACGATGTCGGGCCGCAGCCGTTCCGCGAGCGGCACCGCCGCCGCCGCGTCGTGGGTCTCGGCCACGACCTGCAGCTCGCTGCTGCCGTCGAGCAGGGAGATCACATCCGCCCGCACGTGGGCGTCGCCGTCCACCACAAGTACGCGCAGTGGGGCGGTCTCATCGACACTCATCCGTCGCCCTTGGGGTGTCATTGGCGTTTATAAGGACGGAGCATAACCGTCCGATCATCCAGAGCCAACGAATGAACACGCGTGCCGCGGCGCCGGACCCGCCCGGAACGCGCCGATCCGCACCCGCCGGGCGCCCCGCCCCGCGGCTTCCGGAACACCCCGCACATGGAAGAAGCCCTGGCCATCTCCGCGATGACCAGGGCTTTTCGCCTGGGGTGAGTGAGGGGACTTGAACCCCCGACATCTTGGACCACAACCAAGTGCTCTGCCAGCTGAGCTACACCCACCGCGGCCGGAATCGCTTCCGGCTCCAAGTAGTGTAGCGGCTCCCGGGGAGTGGGTCAGCCGCGGAGCGCGTCAGCGGGCGGAGATGTCCGCGGCGAGGGCGCGGGCGGTCTCGGAGTCGGGGCCGGGCTGGGGGACGAACACGGCGGCGCGGTAGTAGCGCAGTTCCTGGATGCTCTCGGTGATGTCGGCGAGGGCGCGGTGCCCGCCCTTCTTCTCCGGGCTGGCGAAGTAGACGCGGGGGTACCAGCGCCGGGCCAGCTCCTTGATGGAGGAGACGTCGACCATGCGGTAGTGCAGGTGGGAGTCCAGGGCGGGCATGTCGCGGGCGAGGAAGGAGCGGTCGGTGGCGATGGAGTTGCCGCACAGGGGGGCCTTCTTGGCGTCCTTGACGTGCGAGCGGACGTAGTCGAGGACGGTCTCCTCGGCCTCGGGGAGCGTGATGCCGCCGGGGAGCTCCTCCAGCAGGCCGGACGTGGTGTGCATGTCACGGACGATCTTGGTCATCTGCGCCACCGACTCGGGCGGCGGCTTGATGATCACGTCGACGCCCTCGTCCAGGATGTTCAGCTCGCTGTCGGTGACCAGGGCGGCTATCTCGATGAGCGCGTCGGCGCGCAGGTCGAGTCCGGTCATTTCGCAGTCGATCCACACGAGCCGCTCGTTCATGGGTTTCACCCTACGACCATGGACGACTGCGCGGGGCATCGAGTTACCGGCCGGCCAGGTGCGGGGGGACGGAAATGCCCGGGCGCAGCGCCGGGTCGGGGACGGGGGCGCCGAACGCCTGCCGGACGGGCAGGACGCCGGCCCAGACCGGCAGGGCGTAGTCCTCGTCGTCGTCGCCGGGCGGGCCCTGGCGGACCTTGACGGACGCCTCGTCGAGGGGGAGGGCGAGGACGGCGACGCCGGCGAGCTCCTTGCGGGTGGGCTGCCGGGCGGCGTCCCACTGGCCGGGGGCGAGCTGCTCGGTGATGACGCGGAGCGCGTCGGACTTGCCGTCGTCGGGGACCAGGGACGGCACGCCGTAGATCATCGCGCTGCGGTAGTTGATCGAGTGGTGGAACAGGGACCGGGCGAGGACGATGCCGTCGAGGTGGGTGACGGTGACGCAGATCTCCTGCGACGGGGCGGTCATCATGCTGGACGCGCCGGTGGAGCCGTGCACGTAGAGGGTGTCGCCGAGGCGGCCGTAGCAGGTGGGGACCACGCGCGGCGTGCCGTTGACGACGATGCCGAGGTGGCAGATGAGGCCGGCGTCGAGGATCTCGTAGAGCGCGGCGCGGTCGTCGGTGGAGCGTTCCGGGTAGCGGCCGAGGCTGGTGCGGGGCGTTGCGGAGAGCGGCTTCATGTCCGTTTACGCTAGAGCGCGAGTGGCCTGGTCAGTAGGGCCACTTGGACGGGAAAGCCGGAGACCACTTTGTCGATCGATCTGCCGCTCAGCATTGACCGGGACGCCGCGGAGCCGATGAACGCCCAGCTCGTAGCGCAGTTGCGGGCCGCGATGCGGGAGGGGCGGCTGGCTGCGGGCGAGCGGCTGCCCGCGAGCCGGGCGCTCGCGGGGCTGCTGGGCGTCAGCCGGACGGTGGTGACGGAGGCGTACGAGCAGCTGTACGCGGAGGGCTGGCTGGAGGGCCGGCACGGGTCCGGGACGTACGTGACGGACGGCGTCGCTGCGGACCCGGCGCCGCGGCCGGAGGAGCCTCGGAGCCTGCCGGGGAGCACGCGCCGGCCCGCGCGGCCGGGGGAGATCGACCTGCGGCCCGGGATGGCGTGGGTCGGTGCGCTGGACACCCCGGCGTGGCGGCGGGCGTGGCGGCTCGCGGCGGGCATGCCGCCGCAGCAGCGGCAGGAGCCGCACGGGGTGCCGGGGCTGCGGGTGGCGCTCGCCGACTACATCCGGCGCAGCCGCGGCGTGGCCTGCCCGGTGGACGGCCTGCTGATCACGCGCGGCGCGACGAACGGCCTGGACCTGCTCGCGGCGACGATGCTGCGGCCCGGCGACCGGGTCGGTGTGGAGGAGCCCGGGTACCGGCGCGCGCGCTCGGTGCTGGCGGGGCGCGGCGCGGAGATCGTGCCGTGCCCGGTGGACGAGCATGGCCTGATCGCCGACGACCTGCCGGACGATCTGCGCCTGGTGTACGCCACGCCGTCGCACCAGTACCCGATGGGCGGGGTGCTGCCGGTGCCGCGGCGGCAGGCGCTGCTGGCGTGGGCGCGGCGGACCGGCGCGCTGATCGCCGAGGACGACTACGACGGCGAGTTCCGCTACGACGTCGCGCCGCTGCCCGCCCTGTACGGGCTGGACCCGGACGTCGTCGTCTACCTCGGCACGTCGGCGAAGATCCTGACCGCGGACATGGGCGTCGGCTGGCTGGTGGGGCGTCCCGACCTGGTGGCGGCGATCGCGCTGCGGCGCGAGGAGCTGAACGACCGGACGGCGGTCGTCCCGCAGCACGCGCTCCGGCTGTTCCTCGAACGCGGCGACCTGGACCGGCACGTCCGGCGGATGCGCGGGGAGTACGCGCGGCGCCGCGAGGTGGTGGTGCGGGCGCTGGACGGGCTGCGGCTGCGGGGCGACACCGCCGGGCTGCACCTGGTCGTCGACCTGCCGCACGCGGTGGCGGAGCGGGTCGCGCGGGACGCGGCGGACCGCGGCGTCCTGGTGGACCCGATGGAGCGCCACCACGCGGGGCCCCGGTCGTTCGGCGGGCTCGTCGTCGGCTACGGCTCGGCGGGCAGCGCCGCCGAGCTGCGGGCGGGGTGCGCGATCGTCCGCGAGCTGGCGTGCGCGGCGCTGTCCGAGGACGCGGCGCGGTCCGGGGACGCGGCGTCCGGCGCCGCGCGCTGAACCGGGCGCCGGAGGTCCGGCCGGCTAGTTCGACAGGGCCGACGAGCCGACCGGGACCGGGTCGCCCTGCGGCGGCGGATGGTCCGGGGTGGACGGGGCGGTGGGCAGCGGCGCGGTCCGCGCCGGACGCGCGGGCGCGTCGGCCGGATCCGCCCGGACCGGGTCGTGGGCGCGCGGCGGGCGCGCCAGCAGCAGCGGCGCGGCGGGCGGCTCGGGCAGCGGTGCGCGGGGCGCCGGGATCGGTGCGACCGGGGTGTCCGGGCCGGTGATGCGGCGGATGTCGATGCCGCCGGGGTCCGGACGCTCGGCCAGCGGCACCTGCGAGGCGCCGAAGTGGCCGCCGCGCGCCCATTCCCGCCGGGACCGCTCCGCGTGGTACGACTGCGGCGACGGCAGCGGGGGACCGGCGGGCCAGCGGCGCGCGACGCCCCAGGTGTCCAGCCACGCGACGATCGCCTCGACGCCGATCAGCAGCGAGCCCGTGAACGGCACCCGGGACTGCCCCACCACCATGATCTGCACGCAGGCGCGGCCCTCGCGGCCGGCCGGCATGCCGAGCAGGCGGGCCGCCCGGGTGACCGGCACGAGCTGGACGACGTCCCCGGAGCCGGGGTGCCAGACCAGGTGCGGCGGCCGTTCCTCCTTGAGCAGGTCGGCGGCCGCCGAGCGTGCCGACACGCTGCGGGGGTCGCACTCTCCGGACAGCCATACGGCTCGGGGCGCACCTCCCCGTAGCGCTCCACCGTCCTGTCGTGCCGGCATGCGGCCGGCTCCCGGCAGCCATGCGTCTGCCACGGTTGCGTCCCCCCAATCGGGCGGTCTAGCCCCGAATGGTCTAGTCCTCTTCTCTTAGCCCAGCGGGACCCAGAGGTCCAGCTCGCCGCCATGGGCTGGGAACAACGGCCGGCCCTGCCGACCACGGCGGAGCCCACTCTCCGCGGCAGTCGAAGCAGAGGCGTACCCAGGCGCTCTTGCGAATCCACCCGTGCAAACCCGTTTTCTCCGCAAGTTTCAGCCGCTCGGAGGTTTAGTGGCATTTCGGACATCATTCCCGCAGGTCACCACCGTGACGGGGGTCCGGTTTACCGCCTCCGGGTGGTGTCCGGATGTGGCCGAAGGGTTACCGAGCGCACAGACCGGCCCCGCCGGGACCCTCCCGCGGCCGCACTCCGGGGGTCGGCTGCGCGGCCCGCACCGAGCCGCGTTCTAATGGTGGGTCATGACCGCTGACGCTGACCTTCCGGCCGGGGTGCCCGGCATCGACGTCCCCCGCCTCGCGGCCTGGCTGGCCCGCGAACTGCCCGACGCCGGCCGCATCGGCGCGGTCGACCTGATCGCGGGCGGCCGCTCCAACCTGACCTACGGCATCACCCTCGCCGGCGGCCGCCGCATCGTGCTGCGCCGCCCGCCGCTCGGGCACGTCCTGCCGACCGCCCACGACATGGGCCGCGAGTACCGGGTGCTGTCCGCGCTCGGCGACGCCGGGTCCGTGCCCGTCCCGCGCACCCTCGCGTTCTGCGACGACGAGGACGTCATCGGCGCCCGCTTCTACCTCATGGACTTCGTCGACGGCCGCGTCCTGCGCACCCGCGAGGACGCCGACGACCTCACCCCCGAGCAGGCGCGCGGGCTCAGCGAGGCCCTCGCCGGCGCGCTCGCCGCCATCCACACCGTCGACGTGAAGGCCGCCGGCCTGGAGGACTTCGGCCGCCCCAGCGGCTACATGGCCCGCCAGCTCAAGCGCTGGGGCAAGCAGTGGGACAGCTCGCAGGAGGCCGTCAAGGCCACCGGCAACACCCACGACCTGCCCGAGTACGACCGGCTCGTCGCGCGGCTCGCCGAACGGCTCCCCGCCGACGCCCCCGCCCGGCTCGTGCACGGCGACTTCCGGCTCGACAACGCCCTCGCCCGGCTCGAGCCCCGCCCCGAGATCGCGGCCGTCGTCGACTGGGAGATGTCGACGCTCGGCGACCCGCTCTCCGATCTCGGCCTCACCCTCGTCTACTGGGCCGAGGCCGGCGACGCCGAGCAGCTCCCCGTCGGCGCCACGATCACCTCCGCGCCCGGCTTCTTCACCCGCCGCGAGTTCACCGAGCGCTACGCCGAGCTGACCGGCTTCGACCTCGCCGACCTCGACTTCTACGTCGCGTTCGCGTGCTTCAAGCTCGCCGTCATCCTCGAGGGCATCCACGCCCGCTTCCTGCAGAACGCGACCGTCGGCGAGGGCTTCGACCAGATCGGCGCCGCCGTCCCGCTGCTGCTCGGCCGCGCCCACACCCTCCTCGACACCGGCTCCCCCTGGTAGACCCGCCCGCGGCGGGCCGCGTCAGCAGTACCCGGCGTCAGCAGTACCCGACGGACGCGGACCCGCCCGGCGCGATCGAGACGGAGCCGTCCTGCGGCCACCAGCACGTCCCGTTCGTCCGCGACACCGTCACGCCACTGGACTGGCCGGCCGCCAGATGCCCGGATCCGCCCGCCCTCAGCTCGCCGGAGGTCCCGGTCACCCGCCAGTTCACCGGCCCGCCGACCGCCGTCACGGTGACCGTGCAGGAGCCGTGCCGGCCCATGTCGCACCCGCTCACCGTCAGGTGGCCGGGCCGCGGGGGCGCCTGCGTGGTCGGACGGGACGGCGGGCGGGTCGTCGGGTCCTTCGTCGCCGACTCCGTGGGGGACGGCGACTTCGACGGGGACTTCGACGGCGACGGGGACGAGGACGTGGGCGACGCGCTCGGGGACGGGTCGCTGGGCATCGGCTCGGTGGGAGTGCTCGGGTCGCCGGAGCCGCCGCTCGGACCGGTCGACGCCGAGGACGGCGTCCCCGCCGCGTCCGGCTCCGACTCGCCGCCGAACGCCGTCATCGCCCCGGCCACCACCACGATCGCGGCCACGGCCGCCGCGGCGGCGCCGATGATGGGGCCGCGCCGCCGGCCGCCGGTGCCGCGGTCCTTCGCCCGCGCCGGCGTCGGCTCGTAGGGCAGCGGCCAGCCGTACTCGTCGAACGGCTCGGTCCACGCCGCGATGGCGCGGCGGTTGCCGGCCCGGTCCTCGGCCGTCGCCGCCGTCAGCACGTCCAGCCGCAGGTCCGCGGGGATCGCCGCGATCGGCAGCACCGACAGCAGCCGGTCCGCGGGCAGCGGCGGCGTCTCCAGCTCCGCGCACACCGGGCAGCTCGCCACGTGCCGGACGAGCGAGGACGCGGTCTGCGGCGCCAGCGGCCACGACTCGGTGAGCGCCGAGACGCTCGGGCAGTCCTTCCAGTGGTTCTGCGCGATCAGCGCCGCCCGGATCGCGGCGTCCAGGCCGATCCGGGACCGCTCCACGATCTCGAGGGTCTCCTCGAGCGGGATGCCGAACACGCCGGACAGGTCGACCTCGTCCAGCTCGTGCCGGACCGACAGGTCGATCGCCTCGCGCTGGCGGCCGCTGAGCGCGGCGAGCGCGCTGTGCGCGAGGAGCCGGCGCTCCTCGCGGCGGGCCAGCTGCTCGGCGGACAGGTCGTCGTCGGCCTCCGGCGCCTCCTGCCCGACATGCCGGTTCGGGCTGTCGCGGCGCCGCATGCACTCCTTGCGGGCGATCGCGTACAGCCAGCCGCGCAGCCGGTCCGGCTCGCCGAGGCGCGCGGCGTGCTCGCGGGCCGCGATGATGCAGTTGCGCAGCGCCCCGGCCGCCTCCACGCGGTCGCGCAGCAGGCCGTGGCAGTAGTCGAAGAGGAATGGAGCGTAGGCGTCGTACACCTCGGTCAGCGCGATGACGTCCCCGGCCCGCAGCGACTCCGCCAGCCTCAGGTCGTCGTTGTGCCCGGACCCCGGCTCACCGGCCACGGAACCCTCCAGTCGAATCGGTGTCGTCGAACGTGCCCCCGGTGAGCGCAGGCGTCGTGACGCCCCATGGCGCGCTCTGGTTGCCCGATCTTGCCACCAACTTGCTGGAATTTCTCCCGTTGGTCCGAATTTTGTGACCGTGACGGTACGCGGCGTGGCCGTATCGCCTTGTGGATCGGTGTCTACACGATCGAATGTGATGTGGGTCTCACTGTGTGGACGCGCCGCTTCCGCCGTCCTGGGGAGCGCAGGTCAGGGTGACCGTGGCCACGCCGTTGGGCGAGAACCGGACGGTGCCGCTCCCGCCGTTCGGGTCGCAGGCGCCGGTGACCGTCGCCGTCCCCGCGCCGCCCTCGGCGAGGCTGCCGCCGCCGCTCGCGGTGACGCCGGAGGCGCCGGCCACGGACCAGGTGACGGGGCCGCCGACGGCGTGGACCGGGATGGAGCAGGTGCTTGAGCCGGGTGTCGAGATGCTGCACGAGCCGACCGACAGGGTGCCCTTGGCGGGCTTGCTGTGGGTCGGAGCGGGCTGGGTGCTGTGGGACGGCCGGCCGTGCGTGCGCGTGGGCGTCGGCGTGGCCGTGGTGTGCGTCGGCGTCGGAGTCGGAGACGTGCTCGTCGCCGTGGGCGACGGCGACTCCGAGGGCCGCAGGGACGTCGTCGACTCCGACGGGTCCGGCGCCGAGGACGACCCCGACGGCGTGGACTGCGCGCTCGTGTTCCCCGGCGACCCGCCCGGCATCAGGAAGAACGCCCCCGCGACGATCAGCACGACGGCCGCCGCGGCGGCGAGCGCCGGCCACAGGGCGCGCGGCGCCCCCCGCCGGCGCGGCTCCTCGGCCCCCTGGCCGGGATGCTCCGGCCAGCCCCACGCGTCGAACGGCCCGGCGCGGTGCGCGATGGCCGCCATGTCGGCGGCGAGCGCGGCGTCCGTCGCGGTCGCCATGACGTGCCCGCGCAGGTCCGTCGGCATCATCGCGACCGGCAGGACGTTCAGCAGCCGCGCCGCGGACACGTTCCGCTCGCGCCGCGCCGAGCAGACCGGGCAGCCCTGGATGTGGTGGACGAGCCGCCGGACGGCGGGCGGCGGCAGCGGCCGGTCGCCGTCGGCGGCGAGCCCGGCGACCTCCGGGCACTCGTCGCGGCCGGAGTGCGCGACGTGCGCGGCGGCGAGCGCGTCGTCGAGCCGGGCGAGGGCGGTGCCGGTGAGGTCGGTGGCCTCCTGGGCGTCCAGGCCGAGGACGGCGCCGATGTCGGCCGCGTCCAGGCCGTGCCGCAGCATGAGGTCGAGTGCCTCCCGCTCGCGACCCTTCAGCCCCGCGAGCGCGCCGTGCACCAGCCGCCGCGCCTCCAGCCGGCGAGTGAGCTCCTCGCCGTCCAGGAAGCCGTCCGCGACCTCCGGGGCCTCGTGCCGCTCGGTGGGGCGGTCGGGGTCGCGCAGCCGCCGCATGCACTCGTGCCGGACCAGCGCGTACAGCCAGCCGCGGAACCGCTCGGGCTCGCGCAGCACCGGCACCTGCGCGTACGCGGCGACGAGCGCGTCGTGCAGGGCGCCCGCCGCGGGCTCCTGGTCGCGCAGCAGCGCGTGGCAGTAGTCGAAAAGGCGGGCCGCGTAGCGATCCATGACCTGGATGAGGGCGCCGGGATCGCCGGCCGCCAGCTCCCGCGCGAGACGTTCGTCGTCCGCGCGGTCGAGGGTGGGCCAACCGGACACAGGGTCCTCCCGCGGGATCAGGGTGCTGCCTCTGGGGCGGTCCTCGTCCTCGGCGTCAGGGACGGGCTCAGGGAAGTCAGGGGAGCGGTTCCGCTCTCCCGGGCCCGCGCACCGGGCGGCTCCCCGTCGCGGGCCGGGGAGGGAAGAAGGTCGGAGGCCCGACGGCCCCGCTCCCCGTCGGGCCTCCACAACAATGACGGCCGACTCCCGCGCCCGGTTGACGCCGATTCCAAGAAAATCCCGGAACTACCGGGCGCGGTCGGAGGACTACGAAGTGATGCGCCGCGACAGCATCTTCAGGAAGATCTTGGAGATCTCCTGCGGCGTCATCGCGACCTGCACGTTGCCGTCGGTGGCCGCGGCGATCTTGTCCAGCTCGCCCCGGTCGACGCCCTTGCCGAAACCGATCATGTTGACCTGGATCGGCTTGTTCGGGTCCTTCAGCTGCTTCAGCTCCGAGAGGGTCTGGTCGAGCGTCGGCCCGTCCGGGTCGTCGTTCTGGCCGTCGGTGAGCAGCAGGATCGAGTTGCCGAACTCCGGCTTGTAGGTCTTGTTCATCAGCTTGTACGCGTCGAGCATCGTCCGGTACAGGCCCGTGTCGCCGCTCGGCTTCGGCTTCATCTGGTTCAGTACCGACAGCACCAGGCCGCGCCGCGTGGTGGACCCGATGCGGTCGCCGAGCGCGCCGATCGGCACCGTCTGCTTGTACGGCACCTTGCCGTTCATGTTGGTGGAGAACAGCCACTGGCCGAGCTCGGTGTCGTTCGACATCATCGCCAGCCCGCCCTGCGACACCTGCGCGATCGCCTGCAGCCGGTTGGTGTGCGGGGCGACCTGCTCGGCCATCGAGCCGGACACGTCGATCAGCGTGAGCATGCGCAGCCCGAGCGTCAGCTTCGACCACGCCTGCATGACCTGCGCGACCTCGTCGCTCTTCGGCGTCGGCAGCTGCCGCGGCCGCGCCGGGCTGACCCCGGTGGCCGCGCTGAAGCCCTCCGGCGCCTTGCCGTCCGGCGTGCGGAACCCGAGCCGCCGCAGGTCGCTGCGGGTCGCGTCGGTCGTCATCGCCTTCTCGAGCAGCCGCGCGGCCTTCTGCTCGTCGGTGTCGCGCGTGGTGACCGTGAACGGGTAGTCCATCGACAGCGTGCCCTCGGTCGGGTACAGCGCCACCGCGGGCTGGGCCGGCTTGGTCTGGTTGTAGGTCCACAGCGCCTGCTCCGACGACAGGGAGATCGGCTGCTTGCCCGTCCGGTCCTTGCTGAAGTGGGCGAACTCCTCCGCGGTTGACGGAACGAGGTTCTCCCGGACGGTCCGGACTATGCCGGTGAAGATCGAGTCCTTGTTGGGGTCGTTCGCCAGCAGCATGCTCGTGATCATCAGTGAGCCCATGCCCGCGGCGTTCTTGCTCGGGTCGGGCACCACCATCCGCACCGAACCCGCAGGGATCATCTGGTTCTTGGTCACCGCGCCGCCCGCGACGCCGCCCGCCGCCTTCAGCAGGTTGTCCCAGGACGGGCTGGCCGTGACGCCCTGCTTCTTCAGCTGGACGGCCAGCGACTTCGGCAGCCCCACCACGATCGGGCTGCTCGCCAGCGAGGTCTTGGCCGACTCCAGGTTCTTGTCGCCGCCCTCGCCGCGGGCCAGCGCCGTCCACAGCGAGGAGTCGGGGATCCACACGTCCGGGCGCTGGTTCTGGGAGTCCGCCACGCCCTGCCCGGACAGCAGCGTCGCCGCCGACGCCGGGTCGACCTTCTTCACGTCGGCGCGCACGCACTTGCCGCCGACCTTGTGCTTGGCGTCGTTGAAGCGGCCCGCGGCCTTCACGATGGCCGGCTGAATGTCGGGCGCCGCCGCGACGGACAGGCTCATCGCGTCGTCGCCGGAGCAGCCGCCGCCGCTCTCGGCGAACGCGTACACGCCGACGCCGAGCAGCAGCGCCAGGCCGACGGCGCCCGCCATCGGCCCGATCAGCGCGGCCTTGCTCCGCTTCCGCTTGCGCTTGCCGTACTCGTAGCCGCCCGTCCCGCCGCCGTAGCCTCCGGAACCGCCGTTGCCGCCATTGCCGCCGTTGCCGCCACCGGAACCGCCGGATCCGCCGCCGTAGCCGCCGGACCCGCCCGCGCCCGCGGCCCCGCCGCCGAAGAACCCGGCCGGCTGCTCGTCCGAACTGCGGATCGAGTCGTACTCGCTGTAGCCCGTCCCCGCCAGCGGGGACGAGGAGCGGCCGGGCGGCGGCTCCTGCGGCGTGGGCGCCGCCATCGGCTCCTGCCGTCCGGCGCCGTACCCGCCGGACCGCCCGAGCCCGTACCCGCCCGCGTCCGACGCGCCGGTGAACCCGCCCGCGCCGTACACCGGCTCCTCCGACGAGCGGCGCGGCGTGAACCACTCGGGCGTCTCGCCCGGCGCCGCCCCGGGCGGCGCACCGCCGGGCGTACTGCCGGGCGGGCCGTCGGGCGCGCCCGGCGGCGGCCCGGCCTGCGGCTCCTGCGTCAGCGGGCGGCTCTGGGAGTCCCTGGTGCCGAACCAGTCGGAGGACCCGTCGTTCGCGGGACCGAACACGGGAGTGGACGGGTCGTGCCCGCCCTCGTCCCCCTCAGGGAAGTCATTGCGATGACGTCCGCTCATGGCTGCCCTCGATTCACCAGAAACCCGCCGATGTTCCACGGCACTGTAGTAGTACGAAGTAGAGGTTACAAAGAACTCAAAATCGATGATGACGCAGGTCATCAGCGTATGTCCGGACGATCCTGGCAATCGTCCCCGCCGTCACGCCCCGCGTTCGGGGCGTCGCCGGGCGGCGCCACGTCCGCGATCATGGGTGGACCGGGCCCGTTCCGGGCGCCCGGGACCGAGCGTGATCCTCCCGCAAACCGGACCGCCGCGCGCGGCCGGAACCGGCCGGAACCGGCCGCCGCACCCCCTTGCCCCGGCCCGGCCACCCCGCCCGGGCCGCCACAATGAGGGCATGGCCAGCTTCCTCACCGTGACGTCCGCGACCGACCCCCGGCTGGCCGACTACACCCGGCTCCGCGACGTCAACCTGCGCAAAAGCCTCGAAGCCGAGCACGGACTCTTCCTCGCCGAGGGGGAGAAGGTGATCCGCCGCGCGATCGCCGCCGGGCACCCCGTCCGCTCCCTGCTGATGGCGCGCCGCTGGACCGAGCCCCTCACGGACGTCCTTGACAGCGTCGACGCCCCGGTCTACGTGGCCGACGACGCCACCCTCGAAGGCGTCACCGGCTTCCCCGTCCACCGCGGCGCCCTCGCCTCCCTCGAACGCCTCCCGCTCCCGCCGCTCGCCGCCGTCCTCCGCGACGCCCGCCGCGTCCTCGTCCTCGAGGACCTCGTCGACCACGCGAACGTCGGGTCGATCTTCAGGTGCGCCGCGGCGCTCGGCGTCGACGCGATCGTCCTGTCCCCGCGCTGCGCCGACCCCCTCTACCGCCGCGCCGTGAAGGTGTCGATGGGCGCGGTCTTCGCGATCCCGTACGCCCGCATGACCAACTGGCACGACGACCTCGGCGAACTCCGCGCCGCCGGCTTCACCCTGCTCGCCCTGACCCCCGACCAGGCGGCCACCCCCATGGACAAGGCCGCGATGGGGGACCGCGCGGCCCTCCTCCTCGGCTCCGAAGGCGACGGCCTCACCTCCCACTGGCTCGACGAGGCCGACGAGCGCGTCTGCATCCCGATGAGCCCCGGCGCGATGTCCGCCGGCGTCGACTCCCTCAACGTCACCGCGGCGGCCGCGATCGCCTGCCACGCCCTCCTCCGCCGCTGAACGAAGGCCCGGCCGAAAAGGCGCGCGGAAAGGCGGCCGTCTCCGTTCGGCACAGGGCGTGGACCGTTCGGCCTGCGGCTTTGCCGATATGTCGGCGCGGGCTGATATCGTCCCAGGCCGCGCCGCCACGAGGAGCCGCCCCCATGGGACGAAAGACGGAACGATCCCGCCGGTCCCGGAAACGCCGGGAACTCGCCCGCCGCATCGCCAATCCGCCGAACTGGGTCTTCATGGCGATGCTGTTCTCGTCCTTTGTCCTGTCCATCGAGTTCCTGCTGGCGCCGATGTCGTTCGTGCGCAACGGCGGCGAGACCATCGCCGTCGACACCGCCACGGTGACGTCCTGCCACCGCACCGTCATCACCGGCTGGGCGCAGTACGGATGCGCGCTCGAGAAGGACGGTGAGCCGTACCGCCCCGTGTACATCCACAGCCCCCTGCTCAAGACCTTCCGCCCCGTCCACGGCAAGGTCAGGTTCGAGGTCCGCGAAGACCACGGCAAGAGCGGAACGTCCTACGAAATAGTCAAGGAAGGAACCTGGCGTCCTTCCTTCGTGCTCCTCATCCTGGTGGCGCTCTTCTACTTCGTCATGGGCGGCGTCATCTTCTCCCTGCTGAGGCGGGCGATGAAGGGATGCGCGGCGTTGCTTTACCGCTCAGCGGACCGCATTGCCGCTGAAAACGCCGAAGCGGGAGCCCGGGCCGGCGAACCCCGGACGAGCGGTCGAAAGCCGAACCCCGCGAATTCGGAAACGGCCGAACCCGGGGCCCTCGACGGGCCTTGAAAAGGGCGGAGCGCCCTCTTACCTGCCGAACATGCCGCGGCGGGTCCGGCGGTGCACGCCCTTCGCGCGGCGGGCGATGGCCGCCGCGCCCGCGGGCGCACGGCGCTTGCCGAGCCGCAGCTGAGTGAGCAGCACCGCGATCGCCACCATCAGCGCCGCCAGCCACGCCACCTGCGTGCTCGCGACCCGCTCGAACGTGAGGTCCTGGGCGACGGGCGTCTTGTTCCCGCGCAGCCGGCTCTCCGGCGTCACCGCGACGGTGCTCGGCGCCACCGACGGGCTCGGAGCCGCGATCGGCGGCAGCGCCACCTGCGGGTTCTTCGCCTGGAACGAGGAGTTCGGCGACGGCGGCACGTAGCCGGTGCCGGACGTCGTCCCGGACGCGGTCCCGCCCGTCGAGCCGCTTCCCCCGCTGCCGCTGCCGCTGCCGGACGACGACCCGTGCTTGCCCCCGGTCGCCGACGCCGACGGCGAAGCGCTCTTCGAAGGAGAAGGCGACTTCGTCGGCTTCTTCGACGGCGACGAGCTCGGGACCACGAGCTTGACCGCCGTGGACTTCGTCACCGACGTTCCGCCGGCCGCGCCGACCGTGATCGTGAAGGTGAGCTTCCCCGACTTCTTGATGCTCTTGGGCACCGTCACGGTCGACTCGACCAGGTCGCGGTGGCCCTTCGTCAGCTCGCCGACGGTACAGCCGGTCGAGGTGTAGGGCGACTTGCAGTCACCGCCGACCGCGGCCACCGGCGACGTCTTGATGCGGACGACCTTGATCCCCGACACCGTGCCGCCGTTCGCGATGACATGCGTCCGCACCTGGACGGTGCCGCCCGGGTGCACGGTGCCCGAGAGGGCGCCCACGTCCACCGCGAGCGTCCCGGGCGTGGGCGTCGGGGTGGGCGTCGGCGTCGCGCTTCCCGAGTTGGACGGGGTCGGCGCCGGTGAGTCCTCGGCGGAGGCGGACGCGCCCCCGGCGGCGAGGATGGCCGCCGCACCGAGCCCAACAAAGATCGGTTTCACCGCCGGTCGGCAGTACACCGCCCCAGCACCTCCGTCGCATCGCCTTTGAGCGCCTGTGCCCATACCCGGGAGATCGTCCCAGGAATCATGCGAACACGGATCAACGGGCCAAAGCAACCCCGGGGACGCTCACATGACGTCCTCTCGGACGTCCTCTATCTCCGTGGCGGGCGCCCACGCCTGCCAAACGCCCTGGTCAATGCGCTCAAGGCCGAGCGACTCGGCCACCGGGGCGCGGCCGCCGACATATTCGACGCGCAGCCACGTCTCGTGCTCGCCGACGATGACGAACCGCTCCCCGCGCCACCGGCACGTCGTCCGGACGTACCGGAGCTCCTCCACCTCCGACGCCGGGACGATCCGCCGGAACCGTCCCGGACGCAGCTCCTCGAACCCGTCCGTCGGCCCCGGCGTGTACAGCCGGATCTCGCCGTCCGCGCCCGGCGCCGCCTCGAAGTCGCGGCCGAGCCAGCGCGCCACGTACCCGTCCCTGATCACTTCGCCGCCCCCGCCCGGCCGTCGCGCCCGTCGGACCCGGTGGACGCGTCGGGCCGCAGCCACGCGAGCCGGTCGGGGTCGTACATCGCGACGAACCTCTCCGAACGATCCATGCCCAGGTAGTACATCTCCGCGCCGTACGGGAGGCGGACGCTGTCCACCTTGTACTCGCGGATCGAGCCCGCGCTGCCCGGCGCGAACCCGCCGCCGACGAACGGGGGCCGCTCGATCACCCAGCCCGCGTCGCCCCAGGACGACATCTCCTCGGCGTCGCGCCCGCCGAACGGGATCCGGTACAGCTCCGGGCAGTACGCGGGCCACCGGATGACGTACACGCCCTCGTCCGCGGGCGAGAACGGAGTCTCCTCGTAGAGCAGACCCAGCGCCTCGTACAGCTGGACGGGCGTCTGCAACTCCCCGACGTCGCCCGTCGGATGCACGAACCCGCCGACACGGTCGTAGCCCTGCTCCAGGTACCAGCCGACATGCCCGTGCGGGACGACCTTCTGCATGATCGTCGGCTGGGACACCCGGTCGTCGAGGTCCTCGGCCCGCGCCGGCTCCGCCCCGACGACGTCCTGCACCGTCATGTCCGCTTCGGGCTCGCGCGGCGCCGGCGGGGCAGGCGGGGCTGGCTGCCGCGCCTGGACGAGCCCGACCCGCACCGCCCACTCGCTCAGCGCCCGCACCTGGTCGCCGCGCAGCGACGCGCCGATCCGCGTCCCCGGGTTCAGCAGCAGCGCCCAGTCGTCGCGCGGCCACGCACCGATCAACTCGCGGAAGTCGGCGTAGACGAACCGCGACTCCGGCAGCACCTCGCGCAGCCGCACGAGCGAGGTGAACACCCGGACGGCGGTGCCGTCGCGCAGCGCCGCGTCCCACCGGAACTCGCGCTGCACCGGCGTCACCTCGAGCGGCGCGTCCGGCGGGATCGGCACCAGCACGTTCGCGTTCAGCAGGACGCGCAGGAACGCGTCGGAGTCACCGCCGAGCGCCGCCTCGTAAAGCTCCTGGTCGATCCGGTTGCCCGGCTCGAACACGGCCTCGGGACCCGCGACGGGCCGCAGCCGCCGCTCCGCCGTCGCGTCCTCGTCGGACGGTCCCGTCTGCGCCGGAGACTGCGGAGCGGGCGACTCGCCGGCGCCCGCCGCCCCCAGCCCGACGATCGCGTGACCGCCCGTCACGGTCGACGGGTTGACGGCCGGCGCCGCAGGCTGCTCGCCGCCGCGCTCGTATCCGTACTGCCCCGACGCCCCAGGCTGCGGCCCGGTCGCGTCCGGCACACCGGGATACCCGTGCGGCCCGGTGTCGCCGGGTTGAGTGCCGGACGGGACCGACGGCTCGCCGGACGCGCCCACCCGAGGCTGCGGCCCCGTGGACTCCGGCGCCCCAAAACCGGGCGGACGCTGCGGCCCGGTCGCGTCCGGCACGCCGGGATACCCGTGCGGGCCGGTGTCGCCGGGGCGAGTGCTCGACGGGACCGGCAGTTCACCGGTCGCGCCCACCTGCGGCTGCGGCCCCGTGGACCCCGGCGCACCGAAGCCAGGCTGTTCCGCCGAAGGCGCCGGGGGCGCGGCATGTCCGCCGGCGGCGATGGACGGCCCTTCTGGGGCACCGACCTGGTTCTGCGGGCTATCCCCCGGCGCGTCGAAGCCGGGCTGCTCCGCCGAGGGCACGGTGTACCCACCGGAGGTGGTGGACGGCCCTTCCTGCGCGCCGACTTGGTTCTGCGAGCCGTCCCTCTGCGCACCCGCGTGCTTTGGCGCATTGAGGCCGGGCTGATGCTGGGGCCCGGTGGACTCCGGTGAACCGAAGCTGGGCTGTTCCGCCGAGGGCAACGGCGGCGCGGCGTGCCCGCCGGAGTTGGTCGGCGGTTGGGGGGCGTCCTCGGGTGCGCCTGGCTGTTCCGGCGAGGGCGTCGAGAGCGGCGCTTGCGGCCCGTGACTCGGCGTCCCGGTGACGCCGGGCGCACCGAAGCCGGGCTGTTCCGCGGACGGCGTGGGGAGTGTGGCGTGTCCGCCGGAGGTGGTGGACGGTCCTTCCGGGGCGTCGACCTGGTTGCGCGAGCCGGTTCCGGTGGCGTCCGGCAAGGCGGGGTACCCGTGCGGGCCGGTGTCTCCGGGGAGAGGCGTGTTTCCCATGCCGGGCGGCACCGGCGGCTCGCCGGTCGCGCTCACCTGCGGCTGGGGGCCGGTGGATTCCGGCGCGGCGAAGCCGGGCTGGTCTGCCGAGGGCGTGGGGAGTGCGGGATGCGCGCCGGAGGTGGTGGACGGTCCTTCCTGCGCGGCGACCTGGTTCTGGGAGCCGTCGCCGGGTGCGTTCGTGGGCTCGGGGGCGTTGAGGCCGGGCGGGTGCTGGGGTCCGCTGGATTCCGGCGCGGTGAAGCCAGGCTGGTCGGAGGGCGTCGGGAGTGCGGGGTGTCCGCCGGAGGTGGTGGACGGGCCTTCCTGCGCGGCCAGCGGGTTGCCGGGTGCGTCCGTGGGCTCTGGTGCGTTGAGGCCGGGCTGGCGCTGGGGTCCGGTCGGTTCCGGCGCGGCCGGGTACGCGTGCGGGCCGGTGTCTCCGGGGAGGGGGGTGGACGGATGCGGCGCCGTGACGTCGTCTCGGCTGAGTCCGCTGGTCGCGCCCACCTGCGGCCCAATGGGGTCCGGCGCGCCGAAACCGGGCTGGTCCGCGGAGGGCGTGGGGTGCCCGCCGGAGGTGGTGGACGGGGCTTCCGGGGCGTCGGTGGACGGGACGGGCGGGGCGACCGGGACGGCCGGGGCGTCCGGGGGAGGGGGCGTCGCGGCGGACGGCGGGGTCGCGGCCTTCTCGGGGGCGGTGCGCGGCGGGCCGCTGAGGGCGCGGACCTGCTCGCCCGGCATCGTGGCGTCGATCGGGGTGCCGGGGTTGAGGACGAGGGTCCAGTCGGCGTCGGGCCAGGCGGACACGACGTCCAGCAGGCTCGGCATCACGAAACGGGACGAGCCGATGGCCTCGTTCATCCACTTCAGGGACGTGAACAGCTGCACGGAGGTGCGGCCGTGGACGGTGACGGGCCGCCACGGGAACGCCGGGTCCTCGGGCGCGATGCCCCACGGGGTGTCGGGGTCGGCGGGGACGAGGACCTGCGCGCCGAGGAGCACCTTGAAGAAGGTGTCGGTGTCGCGGCGGCGGGCGGCGTCGAAGAGGCGCTGCTCGATGTCGTTCTGCGGTTCGAAGCGGTCGGTCATCCGGGCGGCGGCGCGCTGGTCGGCCCAGGTGGCGAGGCCGGGGAGCTGGGCGGCCATGACGGTGCCGCCGGCGGGGGAGCCGGAGTTGATGGCGAGGAGCCAGCCGTGGTCGGGCCAGTAGCGCAGCGCGACGGTGAACGGCAGCGTGATGTACTCGGTGCCGGTCCCGTTGGCGCGGGCGGCCTCGATGAGGCGCTCGGGTGAGGTGAAGACGGGGACGACGGTGCCGCCGTCGACCTCGCGGGTCCGCCACGGGAAGCCGGGGCGGCCGGGGCGCAGCGTGTAGTCGGTGTCGTCCGGGACGGGCAGCAGGATCTCGGTGTCCGCCATCGTCTGCAGGAACAGGTCGTGGTCGTTGTTCGCGGCGGCGCGCAGCAGTTCGCGTTCGACGTCGTTGGCGGGCTGGAACTCGGGCCGGGACGGCTCGGGGGCCGCTTCGCGGGGCAGTTCGCGGTGCTGGCCCTGCAGTTCCTCCCACGGCGACTCGTCCGACGACGGCGGCGGCGCGGCCGGAGCGGGTGCGGGTGCGGACGGGACATCGGGGCGGCCGACCTGCGGCGGGCGGCCGTCGCCGTCGGCGACCTGGCGGACGAACCAGGCGGGCATCCGCGCCTCGATCGGCAGCGGGGCGGCGCCGGGGTGGCCGGGCGCGTCGACGGCGAGCCACCAGCGGGCGTCGGGCCAGGTCTCGGCGAGGTCGCCGAAGCGCAGCGTCATGAAGTGCCGCCAGGACGGGCCGAGGCAGGCGCGCATCGCGGCGGCGGAGGTGTAGGCGAGGATGTGGACGCGGCCGTCCTCCTCGCGGGTCGGCCAGGCCGGTCCGGCCCGGCCGGCGAGGACGCCGTCGACGGCGTCGTCCGGGACGGGCACCACGAGCTCGCTTCCCGCGAGGACGCGGAAGTAGCCCTCCTGGTCTCCGGCCCGTACGCTCTGCTCCAGTCGGCGTTCCAGTTCCGACGTGGGTCGCCACGCGTCGGCCACCGCCGCCACCCCCTGTTTTCGTCCGTGCTCGTCCCCGCCCCGCCGGATCCCGGTGGGAGGTCCGGCGGGAAGTAGCGCGACTGCCTACGCTACAGGGGCGAACAGGACCAAAGGCCATAAACGTCTGTGCTCGCGGGCGAGTCCGCAGGTCAGCGGGGTGCCAGTCGCGCCAGTGCGGTGCACAGCCGGTCGATGTGCTCCTCGGTCGTGCCGATCCCGAAGCTCGCGCGGACGGCCGCCCCCTCGCCGCCGCAGCCCGCGGCGCCGTCGCCGCCCAGCAGGTGCCGGACGAGCGGGTGCGCGCAGAACTTTCCGTCCCGCACGCCGATGCCGTGCTCCCCGGACAGCGTAAGCGCCACGTCGCGCGCGTTCCAGCCGGTCACGGTGAAAGACACGATTCCCACGCGCGGCGACCGGTCGCCCCACAGATTCAGCTCGCGGACGTGGGGGAGTGCGGCGAGTCCGGTGCGGAGCCGGGCGAGGAGCCGCTCCTCGCGGGCGGCGAGCGCGTCCCAGCCGGCGGCGGTGAGGGCGTCGCAGGCGGCGGCGAGGGCGATGACGCCGAGGACGTTGGGGGTGCCGGCCTCGTGCCGCTGCTCGGCGGACGGCGCCCACCGGACGGTGTCGGCGACGGACGCGCTGGCGCCGCCGCCCTTGAGGTAGGGGCCGGCGGCGCGCAGCCAGTCGGCGCGTCCGGCGAGCACGCCGGCGCCGAACGGGGCGTACAGCTTGTGGCCGGAGAAGGCCACGTAGTCGAGGCCGAGCGCGGTCATGTCGAGGGGCCGGTGCGGGACGAGCTGCGCGGCGTCGACGGCGATGCGGGCGCCGTGCCGGCGGGCGACCTGCGCGAGCTCGCGGATCGGCCACAGTTCGCCGGTGACGTTGGACGCGGCGGTGACGACGAGCAGCCGTGCGCCGACGGGGGTGGCGGCGAGCGCGCGGTCGGCGGCGTCGATGGCCTCGGCGGGCGTGGCGGGGGCGGGCAGCCGCACGGGGCGCTTCCACGGCAGCAGCGACGCGTGGTGCTCGGACTCGAAGACGACGACGCTGGTCCCGGACGGGACGGCGTGCGCGAGCAGGTTCATCGCGTCGGTGGTGTTGCGGGTGAACACGACGGCGGCGCGGCGCCACGCGCCGACGAACTCCCGGACGGTCTCGCGCGCGCGCTCGTAGGCGTCCGTCGTGACCTGCGAGGCGTAGCCGGCGCCGCGGTGAACGCTGCTGTAGTAGGGCAGCGCGCGGGTGACGGCCTCGTGCACCGCCTCCAGACACGGGGCGCTGGCGGCGTAGTCGAGGTTGGCGTAGGGGACGGTGCGGCCGTCGTCCAGGGGGACGGGCGCGTCCGCGCCGATGACGCGCGGGAAGGCGCGAACTTCCGGCGCGGTGCCGGGCGTCTCAGCAGGAGTGAGCGGGGAGCGGGACGGTGCGGGGGCGAGCGTGGCGGGCATGCCGGTTCCTTCCGGGGTCAGGGACCCCGGGGCGTGCCTGCGGGATCCGCGCTTGCCGGAACGCGGTCCCGCGTCCGGCCAGGTCCTCACCCGGGGCACCCCATCGCGGACGAAGGGTTGCCGGCCAGCGAGCCGGGGCTTGGCGCTGGCGCTCATGACCTAGTGCGGAAGTATATGCGGAGCCTGTGGCAGATCAAGTGGGAGGGTGCGATGCGGTACGGGGTGGTTCGGGCGCTGGCCGGGGGAGTGCTGATGCTCGGCGTGTCCGGCCTGCTGGGCGCGTGCGGGGCGCTGGGAGGCAACTCCGGCCAGGTGTGCACCGACACGAAGAAGGCGTTCCAGCAGTACATCACCCAGGTGCGGAGCGTGCCGGCGGCGGAGCCCGCGCAGTGGGGGCAGGCGACGCAGCGGCTCGCGACGCGCATCGACGGGCTGGCGAAGAAGGCCGACGACGGGACGCTGAAGAAGGCGCTCCAGGCCGAGTCGCAGCGGCTGAACACCGCCGCCGCGAACGTCGGGACCGGGGACGCCGCGCAGCTCAGCGCCGTGATCAACGACACACCCGCGCGCATCGGGAAGGCGTGCGACTAGCGGCGGGATGAGACGCGAAGGGGCCCGGCGGCGAACCGCCGGGCCCCTTCGTGTTCGGTGCGTGCTCAGTTGAACATCTGGCCGGTGCCGCCGCCGTCGTTGCCGCCGCCACCGTCGTTCCCACCGCCGCCGTCATTGCCGCCGGTGCCGCCGCCGTCGTTCCCGCCGTTCCCGCCGCCGGTGCCGCCGCCGTCACCGCCGCCGGGCAGCGACGGGATGATGGTCGGCAGGTCGGACGGCGGCTTCGGCCCGTGCGACCCGCCCGTCCCGCCGGACGGGCGGTGCGTGGGGCCGTCGGTGCGCGGCCCCTCGGTGCTCGGCGAGCCGCCGCCGGGGGTCGGGACGCCCCAGCCGCTGCCGGGCGTCTCCGACGGCGACCCGAACGACTTCTGGTCGTAGCCCTTGATGTCGACCGCGTCGGTCATGTACGAGCGCCAGATCTGGGTGGGCAGCTGCCCGCCGTACGAGCCGTAGCCGGGGATGTCCAGCGCCTTGTTGTCCTCGCGGAACATCGCCACGCTCGTCGCCATCTGCGGGACGAACCCGTTGAACCAGATCGCGCGGCCCTCGTCGGTGGTGCCGGTCTTCCCGGCGACGTCGCGGCCGTCGGGCAGCTGCGCGCCGGTGCCGGTACCGCCCTGGACGACCTGCTGCATCGCGTACGTGGCGTCCCGCGCGACCTGCGTGCCGAACGCGCGGCTGCCCTTCTCGCTGAACTTGCGGGCCTGGCCCTCGTTGTCGGTCACCGACTTCACCACGTACGGCTGCCGGAACACGCCCTCGTTGGCGAACGTCGCGTACACCCCGGCCTGCTGCACCGGGTGCAGCGACACGACGCCGAGCGGGAACGACGCCGCGGCGCGCTGCGCCGGCGTCATCTGCGAGGAGGAGATGCCGAGCTTCTCGGCCATCGCGGCGATCTTGTCGTTGCCGATGTCCTGGCCGAGGTTCACGTAGGCGGTGTTGACCGAGTGCTCGGTCGCGGTGACGAGGTTGATGTCGCCGAAGCTCTCACCGCTGTCGTTCTTGATGGAATGCCCGCCGAAGTACTGCGGGGAGCTGCCGTCGTAGGTGTCGGACAGGCTCTTGCCGTCCTCCAGCGCGGCGGCCAGCGCGATCGGCTTGAACCCCGACCCGGCCTGCGCGGTGTCGTAGAACGCGCTGCTCGCCGCCTCCGTCAGGTAGTTGCGGCCGCCGTAGAAGGCCAGCACCTGCCCGGTGTTCGGGTCGACCGAGACCAGGCCGGTCCGGATCTTCTTGCTCATCCCGGCCGGGACGTTGTTCTCCACGGCCTGCTTCGCCGCGTCCATCAGCCGCTTGTCGAACGTCGTGGTGATCCTCAGCCCGCTGCGGTTGATCTCGTCCTCGGTGTAGCCGCGCCGCTCCTCCAGCTCCTTCTTGGCCAGGTTGACCATGTAGCCCTTCTGGCCCTTGAGGACGTCGGTGATCTTCTCCTTGCCGGGCATCGGGAACTTCATCGCGGCGGCGTCGGCGGGCGACAGCGCCCCGTCCCGGACCATGTTGTTCACCACGGCGTGCCAGCGCTGCTCGGCGTACACGCGGTGCTGGCCGGTCGGGTCGGCGAAGTTGCTCGGCTGCTGGATCGCCGCCGCCAGGTACGCGGACTCGGCGGGGGTGAGGTCCTTGACGTCCTTGTTGTAGTAGGCGTGCGCGGCGGCCTGCACGCCGTAGGCGTCGCGGCCGAAGAAGATGGTGTTGAGGTACTGCTCGAGGATCCAGTCCTTGGACTTCTCCCGGCCCACCTTCAGGGAGACCATGATCTCCTTGAGCTTGCGGGTGACCGAGCGCTCCTTGCCGATGCCGCCGTAGTAGTTGCGGACCATCTGCTGGGTGATGGTGGAGCCGCCCTGCAGCTGCCCGCCGGTCGCGGTCGACCAGAACGCCCGCGCGGTGCCCTGGACCGACACGCCCGGGTCCTGGTAGAAGCTGCGGTTCTCCGCGGCGATGACCGCGTCGCGGGTGCTCTTCGGGATCTGGTCGAGCTTCACCGCGTCCCGGTTCATGCCGGTCTTCGCGATCAGCGTCTTGCCGTCGGAGTAGTAGAACGCGGGGCCCTGCGCGAGCGCCTGCTGCTGCGGCGAGGGGACCGGCGTGAAGACGTAGGCGATCGCGAACGCCGCGACGAAGAAGCCGAGGATCCCGAGCAGCGTGAACAGGATGCGCCGCAGGTAGCGGACGCGGCGGCTGCGCGGCTTCTTCGGCCCGCGGTTCGGCCCCCGGCCGCCACCGCCGCCGCCGGAACCGCCGCCGGGGCCGCGCCCCGGCGGGCCTCCTTGCCTCGACGACGCAGCCGGCATGGTCTTGGTATCTCCGGCGGGAGAGCCGCTCACACCAGCGTCCGCGGAGCCGTCCGGAAGGTCCCGGCCGGTGCGGGGGGTATCGGGGGAGGTGCCCTTTTCGGCGGGCGAAGATCGCACTCCCGCATCGGGAGAAAGCGCGGGCTCGGCGCTCGCGGAGCCCTCCTCGGGCTCCTTGTCGCCGTTCTGAGATATGTCGCCGTCGGGGGAACTCTCCGGATCCGGGGTGGATTCTTCGGAGTCCGCGGTGAGCGTCGCCGTCCGGGCCGCGGGCTGCTGCGCCGCGTGCCCGGCCGCCGCTTCCCGCTCCTGGTCACGGGCCTGGTCGCCGGTCAGGGGCGGCTCGCCCGCCGGCTCCGGACGCGGCGTGTCGCCGTCCGATCCGCCCGCCGGAACGGCCTTCGCTCCATCCTGCCGGAGATCGTCCGCAGTGCCCGGCGTGCCGTCTTCCTGACCTTTTTCCCTGCTGCTCACAAGCCCCCCGTGATTATTGCGTTACCGACGATACCTGAGGGGATCCATGCCATGGGCCGCCCAATGCGCATCCTTGGGTTCCCGTTAGGTTGACGGTCCACGGGCCCTCCGGGTTGACGTGACGGTCGTCGCAGCCCCGCCGGGAACTCCGCGGCGGCGGGCCGCCGCGGCCGCGGGACCGGGCCGCGAACGCCGAGCGGCGGGAGCCCCGGCCAGGGCGCCCGCCGCTCGTCTCCGCCCGCGCGCCGTCACGCGGCGCGCGCGGTCACTTCTGCACCTTGGCCAGGATGTCCACCACGAACACCAGGGTGTCGGTGCCCTTGATCCCGGCCTGCGCGTTGCCGTTCTTGCCGTAGCCCTCGGCCGGCGGCAGCACCAGCAGCACCCGGCTGCCGACCTTCGCGCCGGTCAGGCCCTTGTCGAAGCCCGGGACGGTCTTGCCGACGCCGATCGGGAACATCGCCGGCTGGCCGTTCTTGAAGCTGGAGTCGAAGACCTTGCCGCCCTTCCAGATCTGGCCCTGGTAGTTGACGACCGCGTCGTCGCCCTTGGCCAGCGCCGGTCCGGTGCCCTGGACGAGGGTCTTGGCCTGCAGCTTCGACGGCGCGTCCGTCTTCGGGACGGTCACCTTGGGCGCCTTGCCGGCGCCCTGGTCCTCGACCTTCGGCAGGCTCTTGTCGTCCAGCTTCTGCGGGGCGCCCTGCGGGCCGGCGTTCTTCTTCACGACCGCCTGGACGTCCACGACGAACACGACCGAGTCGTTCTTGCCGAGGCCGAGCTGCGAGCCCTGGTCGCCGAAGCCCATCGACGGCGGGACCTCCACGAGCACCCGGCTGCCGGCGGTCTTGCCGAGCAGGCCCTTGTCGAGGCCCTTGACGCCGCTCTTGCCGACGGTGAGCGCCTGCGCCTGCTGCCCCTGCTCGTAGGACGAGCCGATCTTCTTGCTGGTGCTCTTCTTCCGGGAGTCGTCGGCGTCGGTCTGCTTCGCCCACTGGTAGAAGGAGTACTGCACGAACATCGTGTCGCCGTCGGCGATCGCGGGGCCGCTGCCCTTGATCAGCGTCCGGGACTTCAGGCCCTTGCTCGGCGCGAGCTTGGTCGGGATCTTCACCTTCGACTCGGCCCCGAACTTGCCGGACACCTCGATCTTCGGCCCGGGGCGCGTCACGTAGTAGGTGACGCCGCCGGCGATGGCGAGCACGGCCACCACGATCCCGGCGATCGTCGCGATCCGCCGCTTGCGGGCCTGGGCGGCCGTCAGCGCGGACGGCCGGTTCAGCCCGCTGCCGCGCCCGGCGCTGATCCCGTGCGGGGTGAACTCCGGGCTGCGGATGTTCTTGGCGTTAGGGATCTTCGCCTTGACCGCCGGCTTGTCATCCTCGGCCATGGTTCCTCACTCGCTCCGGGGTCGACGACATCACGAAAGTGACCACCCTTCCAGCCCCGGCCTAAGAACAGCGTGAAAACCGAGCAAAGGAGGCCGACCTGCAATCTACCGGTCACTCGTCGTGGAAGAGCGCTCCCGGCAGGGGCCCGCCCCGGGGGCGGGCTCTTCAGGACACAGGGACTGGTCAGGATACTGCCGCGGGCCCCCGGGCGAGCAAACGCCGCTTCTGGCCGTCCGGCAGGTCGACCTGCTCCAGCACGGTGAAGGCGCCGTCCAGCAGCGACGCGGGCTCGCACTCGCCGAGGCACCACTCGGCCGGCAGCGCGTCGCGGACGCGCCGCGCCTCCGTCGTGAACGCCTCCCAGGCCAGCAGCCCGCCGGGGACGACGGCGCCGGCGGCCCGCCGGAACACCTCCCGGTCCCAGAAGCCGGTGCACAGCACGAGCGCGTACGACGCCGTCCCGGGCCGCCACGCGCCGAGATCGTCCTGGACGAGCGTGATCAGCCCGTCCAGCCCGCGGCGGCGCGCCTCCGCGCCGAGCCGCCCGAGCGCCACCTCCGAGACGTCCACGGCGGTGACGTGCCGCCCCGCCCCCGCGGCCAGCAGCGCCGACCCGGCCGTCCCGCACGCCAGGTCCAGGACGGGACCGTCCGGCAGCGGGCCGTCGAGCGCGTGGACGGCCAGCGGGTGCGGCGCGAACGACGGCTCGGGAGCGCTCTCGTACTTGGCGTTCCACCGGAGCCTGTCGGGGTGCCCGGCCAGCGCCGCCGGCACCCCGTCCTCACCGGATTCCATGCCACGACCCTAGCGGCGCTCCGCGATCAGGAGCATGAACAGGGCCGTGGGGAAGCCCTCGCGCCACCACGGGTCGTCGCGCAGCTGCTCCGGCGTCGGATGCGGCTCGCGGAGGTCCGCGATGACGAAACCGTTGTCTCGGAGCGTTCCAGAGTAGAACTCCAGGGGCCGGAGCCACGACGTGATCATCGACGGCGACTCCAGGCCGTCGACCAGGAACCGCTGGTCGACGCCCCGGGACGCGAAGTACCGCGCCGCGGGCACGCTGTCGGTCGCGCCGTGCTCGGAGTTCTCCACGTAGAAGCACGGATGCAGGGTCAGCGACACCAGCCGGCCGCCGCTCTTCAGCACCCGGCCGAACTCCGCGATCGCGCGTGACGGGTCCTGCAGGTGGCTGAACAGGTGGTTGCAGACGACCAGGTCGAACCCGCCGTCCTCCACCGGCAGCGCGTCCACGCTGGCCCGCGTGAACGACACCGAGCCCGCGCCACCGCCCGCCGGCACCGCCGACGCCGCGTCGATCAGGCCCTGGCAGGCGTCCACGCCGACCACCTCGGCGCCGCGGGCGGCCAGCGTCCGCGCGATGTAGCCCTCGCCGCAGCCGGCGTCCAGCACCCGCAGCCCCGCGCACGGCCCGACCGCGTCCAGCATCGCGGCGTCGGTGAGCTCGGTGCGGTACCGGTCGCGGCCCTCCCTGATCACCTTCACCCAGTAGTCCGCGTTGGCCTCCCACCGCTCCCTGGTGAGATTCGCGATGGCTTCCGCCGTCTCTTCCACCGGCTCCCCATTCCCCGGCCCGCTCGCGGGCCTTTCACCTCAACGACCTGCACTGCGCGGCCTTTGCCCCGCGCGGCACCCCCGAGAACGCAGCACCCGCTATGGCAGCTCTTTCAGCCGCCGCACCAGGGTGTTGCACGTCTCTCTGACCCTCCGGTCATCGCAGTCGGCGGCGCGCAGCTCGAGCGCGTCCGTCAGCTCGGCGCGCCGGCCGCCGAACGCGGGATCGCGTTTCAGCGCCAGCGGAATGTACGTCGACGCCAGGTAGTACACGTACGCGTCGTTGTAGTCGGCGATCTCGCGCAGCACCTCGTTCGCGGTGTTGCGCAGCGAGAGGGAGCTCGGCAGCGTGAAATCGGAGCTGATCCGGCCGTCCCGCATGTAGGTCGGGAACGACCATTCCTCGAGCGCGGCGTACACCGGCGTCGCGTCCAGTTCCCGCCGGTACCGCTCGGCGAGTTCGATGTCGCCGGAACTGATCAGCGAGCCCATCACCACGCCGCGCATCATGAACGCGGTCTGCCGGCCCGGCACCTCGAAGCCGAGGTCGGCGTCCAGCGCGCCGGTCACCTTGCTGACCTGGTGGGTGAGGATGTTCAGGGCCAGGATGGAATGGAAGGAGTAGGTCTTGCGGTTCAGCTTCGGCGCCAGGTCGACCGACGACTCGAAGAGCGGGGCGGGGTCGGCGAGCAGCCCGTGCCCGCGCTCGGTGGAGTAGAGCGCCGTCAGCGCCGTGTCGGGCTCGCGGCCCCAGAACCGGGCGATGAACGACGACGTCCGCTGGTTCGCCTCGCCCCGGACGATGCGCAGCCCCGCCTCCAGCGCGTTCAGCAGCAGCGGCTGCGGCACCGCGGACCCTTCGAGCGCGTTCAGATCGACGGCGAGGCCCTCCGCGCCCAGATCGGAGACGAGCCCGTCCAGCCGCTTGCGAATCGCGTGCGCCCGGGAGTACTCCGCGATTCCCGGAATGGACGACATCAGGCTCTGCAGGGACCGCCCGCTGACCCGGTCGAGCCATTCCGCGTTGTCCCACAGCCGGAACACCGTGCTCTCGTCGAGCCCCGAGAACGCGGCCACGTCGGACATGTTCAGGCCCATGTCCCGGGTGATTTCCGAGAGGGACTTCGGCTCGCCGTCCGCTGTCATCACTCGCCCTAGAGCCGGCAGTTCTCGACTCCCCGATCGTAGCGAAGGGCGCGGCGGTGAGGACGGTTCCCGCCGATATGCGGCGGCCCGGCGGACGAGGGCGGCGTCGTGAACGGGCGCGGCCCCGCGGGCGAGGGTGGCGGGCATCAGACCGGTTTGCGCCCGATGCAGCCGACGAGCGGCAGCGGGCCGTCCGCGCTCACGGCGTCCGCGAGCGGCAGCGCCGCCGGGTACGGGCCCGCCGGCTCCAGTGGCGCGCAGATCTCCGCGATCTCCGCGCGGTCCCGCGGCGTGAACGCCAGCCCGGCGCGGCGCGCCGTCGCCGCCAGCGACTCCAGCTCCGGCGTCCGCGCGGTGTGCGTGATCACCATGTGGCTGCCGGCGGGCAGCCCGTCCAGCAGCGTCCGGACGATCCCGCGCGGGTCGTCGGCGTCCGCGACGAAGTCCAGCACGCCGAGCAGCAGCAGCGCGACCGGCCGGCCGAAGTCGATCAGCCGGCGCAGCCCCGGATGGCCGAGCAGCGCCCCGGGGACACGGACGTCCCCGCCGAACGCGCCGGTGCCGCGGCCCGTCGCCAGCAGCGCCCGCGCGTGCACGAGGACGAGCGGGTCGTTGTCGACGTAGGCGATCCGGCAGGACGGCTCGACGCGCCGGACGACGTCGCCGACGTTGCGCTCCGCGGGCAGCCCGCACCCGACGTCCACGAACTGCCGCAGCCCCGCCTCGGCGAGCAGCGCGGCGGCGTACTCCAGGAAGCCCCTGTTCACCTGGGCGAGCCGCGCGACGACCGGCGCCCGCTCGAGCGCCTGCTCCGCCATCTCCCGGTCGGCCGCGTAGTTGTCCTTGCCGCCGAGGAAGTAGTCGTACATGCGGGCGGTGCTCGGCGCGCCCAGGGGCGCCGCCGCGGCGCCGGCCTCCTCGTCGCCGACCTCCGCCCACCGGCTGAGGCTCTGCACCGGCCCCGCCATCACGGGCGCCTCCAGCGCTCCCCGACCGGCACCCCGAACCACGACGTGCACGTCCCGCTGCGGTTGCGGTGGCAGCCCTGGTCGGCGGCGAGCGCCTGCATCAGCACCCGGCCCCGGCCTCCGGCGGAGAACTGGTCGTCGGGCGTCCGCGGCGGGCCCGGCCGGGCGCCGCCGTCGGTGATCTCCACCCGGACGAACCGGTCGAGGTGCACCACGGCCACGGTCACGGTGCCGTCCCGGCGCGGCCGCGACCGCAGGACCGACTCCGTCATCGCCTCGCTGGTCAGCAGCTCCAGGTCGGCCAGCTCGGACCGGCCCGCGCCGAAGCACTGCCCGACCAGCTCCCGCACGTAGGTGCGGGCGAGCCGGACCGCGGCGGGCGTGGCGGCGAGCTCGATCTCGCCGAGCAGCCGCCCGGCGGCGGTCCCGTTGCGGGCGGCGGTGCTCCCGAGCTCCAGGGAGGGGGCGGGGGAGGGCGCCGGGAGGAGCGCGGGCGTCCCCGCGTCGGTGGCGTTCATGGCAGCGACGGCTTCACGTCTCCGTGTCGGGCTGTAAGCGAACATGTGCTCTCGGCCTGGTGGGAGTCGGCTGTGGACGTGGAACGCGCGAGGGGCCACGGCCTTCGAGCGCCATGACGCCGCTCACACGACAGACACTCTTACGCAGGGAGCGGTGGGCAGTCACCGTCGCTTGCATGCGCGCAAGGGCCCTGTGCCACGCTGCGGCCCGTCACCGTCAGTCCAAGATCCGCCACAACACGCCCGAGATCCGCCGCAGCACGCCCGCCGGTGTCCGAGGGCGGCGGCGCGGTGCCGCCGCCCTCGGACCCGCTAGCAGGACGCGACGAGCGCCGGGGCGAGCAGGACGGTGACCGCTTCGGCGGTGCCGGGGTGCCGTTCGAGAAGGCCGCGCACCTCGGCGTCCCTGGCCGGGGCCGCGGGCGCGTCCCACTCGACCGGGTGGCCGAGCAGCGCGGCGACGGTGCCGCAGGCCTGCGGGTGCGCGGCGAGCAGGTCCGCGACCGGGCCGGACGCGGCCGGCACGGCGGGCCGCGCCGGTGCCGCCGACTCCCACGGCGGCGTCCACGCGTCCAGCGCCGGCAGCGACGCCGGGAACGTCCGCGCCGCCTCCCGCACCAGCGCCGGGACCAGCTCCCGCGCGTGCTCGCGCAGCGTCGCGACGAGGTTCGGCAGCCACGGCAGCAGCACCGCGTCCGGTAGCCGCCCGAACGCCTTCGACATCGCCTCCACCACCAGCGGCGCGAGCGCGGGCGCCGGGTCGAGCGCCTGCACGAACCCGCTCATGTACAGCGGGAACGACGGCACCACCAGCGGGTTGGCGAGCAGCTCGTCGCAGCGGGCGCGCAGCTCGTCCCGCGTCAACAGGCCGAGCTGCGCCTTCGCCGCCCACAGCAGCGCCACCTTCGCGGGCGCCTCCGGATGCGACTGCCTGACGGCCAGTTCCAGCTGCGCGTGGTCGCAGCCCAGCGACAGCGCCAGGCTCTCCATGCCGAACAGGAACCCGAGCATCGCCGCGACCTGCCGGACGCCGCCCGCCTCGTCCGCGAACGCCGTCGGCAGCAGCGTGCAGTAGTGCGCGTACCCCTCGACGACGAACGCCTGGCACCAGCGCGGCAACACCGGTTCCGTGGCGCGGTAGTGCGTGAGCAGCCGCCGGATGCGCCGCACCACCTCGGGCGCCTCGTCCACGGTCCGCTCGGCGGCGAGCAGCTCCACCGCGCGGGCGCCGAGCTCGTCGGCGAACCGGCCGCCGCCCAGGTAGAGGACCGCGTCCTCGACCGCCTCCAGCGCCTTCACCGCGGACGCGTCCGGACCCCACGCGGCGCGCCGCAGCCGCTGCTCCAGCACCTGCTCGACGCTGACGCCCTCGTAGCCGAGCTCGACGAGCGCTCGCTGGTGCCGGCCGATCGCGAGGTCCCAGCTCTCCTGGATCGGCCGGTCGCCGAGCTCCCGCGACCCCATGATCGGCCGGGCCGCGCCGTCCGGCAGCAGCCGCCGCAGGATCCACAGCAGCTCCGAGCACGGCAGCAGGTCCGGCTCGGTGTGCAGGTCGAGCAGGGCCCGCTGGACGGTCCGTTTCTGCAGGTCCAGGCCGAGCGGCTGGAGCCGGTCGTGGACGTCGCGGGCCAGCGGCGGCAGCGCGTCATAGCCGACCGCGCCGATCCGGTCGCCGCCGAGGAGGATCTCGCAGAGCCGCGCCACGTCCCGGCGGCCCGGCACGCGGTCCTTCTCGATGCAGGTGACGGCCGCGTCCTGGAAGTCGTACGGGGTCGGGCGCGCCCGGCCGCGCATCCCCGCCAGCAGCACCGACGTCTCGAACACCGCGATCGCGTCGGCGGTGCTGGCGAGGTAGCCGTTGCGGCGCGCCAGCCGGACGATGTCGACGCACCAGCCGAGCAGCTCCGCCTCGTCCAGCCCGTCCAGGGCGGGCGCGCCGGACAGGAACCCTGACAGCCGGTCGGCGGGCGGCTCGTCCTTCGCCGCGCCGCCCTTCACCGGCAGGGCCTTGCGCCCGCGCGGCGCCTTGCCCGCCTGCCCGCTCAGCCGGAACGGCTTCACGCCGCTGCGCTTGACGGCCTTCTCCCACGTCGCCGCGGCGATCGACACCGAGCCGGGCGCGAGCCCGAACTGCGCCTCGATCGCCGAGTGGCTGGACGGGATCAGCCCGTACTGCCAGCGGGTGCCCGTCCGGGGGGTGATCTCGAACGGTTCCGCGTCGGAGGCGAGGCCGAACTGCTCGACGCGGCTCGCCGCGTGGAACGCCCCGCACACGTACAGGCAGTCGGCCGGGTCGGCGCCGGACGCGGCGAGGTGCTCGCGCATCCGCGTCCACATGTACCGCTCGCGGTCCTCGTCGCGCTCGCGGCGGGCCGCCTCCGACGGGCGCAGCCGCCGGAACAGGCTGCCGATCATCACCATGACCTGCCGGTACGTGGCGTGGTCGGCGCCCGCGAGCGGCTGCTCGACGTACTGGTCCCACCATTCCGACCAGTGCCGCACCTTCCCGTGCCGCAGCAGGTGCTCCTCCAGTTCGGCGAAGCCGGGCCGCAGCTCGCCGATCTCGATGCCGACCGCGTCGCCGTGCAGCGCCTCCTTCGGCTCCTCGCCCTCCCCGGGCGCGCGCGCCGCGGCGTCGCGCGGCTCCCACTGGAACACGTGGTCGGTGGACCGGTCGACGAGGACGATCTCCACGCCCGGCGTGTCCAGCGCGTACGCGATCGCCTGGTACTCCGCCGACGCCTCGGTGATCGGCGCGACGACGCTCAGCGGCGCCCACGCCGCCGGGAACCCCTCGACGCGGCTCGCGAACGCCTGCAGCGCGACCGGCAGCCTGCAGTTGCGCAGCTCCGCCAGCAGCGGCGCGAGGTCCTCGCACAGCTCCAGGTAGATCACCGACGGCCGCTTGCCGCGCAGCCGCCGCGCCATCGCCAGCGCCGACGCCGGCGAGTGGTGGCAGACCGGGAAGATCTCCAGCTCCTCGGTGAGCGCCCGGTCCACGTCGTCGACGATGCCGGTCAGGATCCCGGCGACCGCGTCCCCGCCGAACGCGCGGGCCGCGTCCGTCAGCTGCTCCCGCAGCGGCTCGAAGACGGTCACGACAGGGTCGAGATCGCCTGGCGGCCGCCGTCGAGGAAGCCGCGCCAGGGGCCGTCGCCGTCGTCGTCGCGGCTGCGCGGCTCCACCACCCCGTGCCAGAACTTGTTGAGGATCGCCAGGTCCTCGGGGCTGCGGCGGGCCAGCGACCCGACGAGCGAGCTGCCGAGCGTCTCGGACTTCAGCGTCCGGTCGCCGAAGAACCGGCTGTGCAGGATCGCGTCCTCCAGCACGCCGATCTGCTCGGCCGTCGACAGCGCCGACTCCAGCCGCTCGTCGTCGCTGGTCGCCGACGACGCCGCCGCCCGCAGGTCGGCGAAGCTCTGCAGCAGCACGTCCAGCAGCGACGGCGGCACCTCCAGCTCGATCGCGTGCCGGCGCAGCAACTCCGCCGTCCGGAACCGGACGATCTCCGCCTCGCTCTTCTTGTTCGTCACCACCGGGATCCGGACGAAGTTGAACCGCCGCTTCAGCGCCGATGACAGGTCGTTCACGCCGCGGTCCCGGCTGTTGGCCGTCGCGATGATCGAGAACCCGGGCTTGGCGAACACGATGTTGTGCTCGTCCAGCTCGGGGATCGAGACGTACTTCTCCGACAGGATCGAGATCAGCGCGTCCTGCACGTCGCTGGTCGAGCGGGTCAGCTCCTCGAACCGGCCGATCACCCCGGCCTCCATCGCCGTCATGATCGGGGACGGGATCATCGAGTCCCGCGACTGCCCCTTCGCGATCACCATGGAGACGTTCCAGGAGTACTTGATGTGGTCCTCGGTGGTGCCGGCGGTGCCCTGCACCACCAGCGTCGAGTTCCGGCAGATCGCCGCGGACAGCAGCTCGGCGAGCCAGCTCTTGCCGGTGCCGGGGTCGCCGATCAGCAGCAGGCCCCGGTCGGAGGCGAGCGTCACGATGCTCCGCTCCACGAAGCTCCGGTCGCCGAACCACTTCTGCGGGATCTCCCGGTCCAGGCCGTCGGCGCGCTCGGAGCCGAGCACGAACAGCCGCACCATCCGCGGGCTCAGCCGCCACGAGAACGGCTTCGGCCCGTCGTCGATCGACTCGAGGTAGTCGAGCTCCTCGGCGTACTTCACCTCGGCCGGGGCGCGCAGCATGTCGTCGGTCATCGCTCTCCTCATCGGTCGCCGGCGCGCGCGGCGGGGACCGTGCGGCCGGAAGGTCGTCGGGGGGCTCGCGCTCGGCGCGCGAGGTTCGTGCATCGGGCTCGCGGTCGTTACGCGAGGAAGGTCTTCAGCTCGACCACGAGCTTGCGGATGTGGCCGGAGATCACCGGGGTGCCGAGGCTCTTCAGCCGGTCGCGGAACCAGCCGTCCACCATGCCCTGCCCGGAGCTGTTCACCGATCCGACCGGGATGAGCTTCACCCCGGACCGGTGCAGCGACTCGAAGTCGGTCATCAGCGCCCGGTTGTCGTAGAAGTCGGAGATCCACACGACCACGGTGTTGCGCGGGTCGGTGACCTTCGGGCGGGCCAGCGCCATCGCGGCCGTCCCGTCGGTGCCGCCGCCGAGCGTGGTGCGCAGCAGCACCTCGAACGGGTCGTGCACCCAGGGCGTCAGGTCGAGCGCCCGCGTGTCGTAGGCGACCAGGTGGACGTCCACCTTCGGCAGCCCCGCGAAGATGGACGCGAGGATCGTGCAGTTCACCATCGAGTCGACCATCGAGCCCGACTGGTCGACCACCACGATCATCTTCGCGGGCGTGGTGCGCTTGGCGGTGTGCTTGTAGAAGAGCCGGTCGACGTAGAGGCGCTCGTCCTCCGGGCTCCAGTTCGTGAGGTTCTTCCAGATCGTCCGCTCGAGGTCGAGGTTGCGGTACACCCGCTTCGGCGGCACGGACCGGTCGATCGTGCCCGCGCTCGACTGCCGCACCTGCGTCCGCAGCACCTCGGCGACCTCGTCGACGAACCGGCGGATGAGCGCCTTGGCGTTGGCGAGCGCGACGCCCGACAGGTTCGCCTTGTCCCGCAGGAGCTGCTCGATCAGCGACATGCTGGGCGACAGCCGGCGGGCGAGGCGGTTGTCCGACAGGACCTCCCGCAGCTGCATCCGGCGGACGAGGTCGCCCTCGATCTCGGCGAGGACGGGGCGCAGCCCGTTCCCCGTGCCGACCCCGCGCCCGGTGCCTCCGGTACCGGGGCCGGTGGCACCGGCGCCCGCGTCCCCGGCTCCGGGTGCGCCGCAGGCTCCGGCTCCGCCGTCGTCGCCGAGCGCTCGCCGCAGCCACCCCGCATCGCGCTGCCATTCCGACAGCTGAGCCGCGGTGACGTTCCCCGGCTTGGCGGCGAACACGTTGAGCAGCAGCTTCGAGACCAGTGCGGCCCGCCGCACCTGCTCGCGCCCGTCCTCCGCGCCGGACCCGGGAGCGGAGGGGACGCCGTCGGCGGTCGCCTCGGCGGAGGAGAGGAGGCCGTCGAAGTCGGCGGCGAGCTCGGGGAAGCGCTGGACGAGGGCGTCGACGGAGACGGACGGGTCGAGCAGCGCGGCGGGCAGGCCGAGGGCGTCGACGACGGCGACGCTCACGGCCTCCAGCGAGGCGTGCTCCTCCGGGTCGAAGAGGCGGGCGAGCAGCCGCCAGTACAGGGCCTGCCGCCGGTTTTCGTGGGCCTTCGCGTCGAGTGCGGTCATTTGCGCAGCAGCCGTCCCGCTCGTTCCTGGAGGACCAGCACCGTGTCGCCGGATCTCGCCATCGCCTTCTCGACCTTCGGGTCGGTGGGGCCGAGGGCCCAGTCGCCGTTGTGCGCGTCCACCTGCTTCTTCTTCACCGTGGCCTGGACGGCGAGGGGCTGCAGCGCCCACCGGCCCGCGTCCCAGCGGACGAGGCCGATGCACGCGGACGACGCGGTCACCAGCTCGGGGGTGAGGGGGCCGCACGCAGGGAGGCGGTCCATGTCGATCTCCAAGGCGTGCTCGCCGAGCCGCAGCGCCGCCCCGTCCACGGTGTAGCCCTCCAGGAAGACGGGTTCGCCGATGCGGGCGGGATGCCGTTCCAGAGGAGGGACGGCCGCGGCGACCGCGCCGGACAGGTGCAGCCGGGCCGTGGCGAACGGGTCGGCGACGAACCCGAGGCGGGCCTTGTCCTCCTCCCACAGCAGGTCACCGCCCATCAGCGTGAGCCCTTCGACCTGCACGGCGCGCTGCTCGGCCAGGGCCCGCATCAGCACGGGACGGTCGGCGAGGACCCGCCAGACGGCCGGCCCGACGATCGTGTCGACCTTGGCCGCGGCGGCGCTGGTGCGGACGAGGCGGGGCGGCCCGTCGCCGTCCGGCTCCAGCAGCCAGTGCGCCTGCACCTGGACGGCCGTCCCGTGCTCGTGGACGTCGGTGCCGAGCAGCAGCAGCCGCCCGGAGACCGTCTCGCGTGCGGGTGTGGTGCCGCCCGGCTGCGCAAGCAGCACGCCGCGCGCCCACAGGTCGGCCCAGCGGCGGACCGGGATCTCCGCCATCGTCGCGACGGGCGAGCAGGCGCGCAGCTCGGCGGCGAGACCGTCGAGCAGGACGGCTTGGCGGCGCAGCGCGGGCTCCGCGAGCAGCGCCTCGATCGCCTGGTCGGACGCGGACACCAGGTCGTGGTCGACGCCGCGCCAGCCCGCGATGGCCAGCTCGCCGAGCCAGGACCGGCAGCCGGCGAGCAGGTTCGCGGCCGCGTCCGGGACGTCGCCGCCCGGCTCCCAGCCGGCGCGGTCGCGGCCGAGCGCGGTGTCGAGGTGGGCGAGGAGCGCGTCGTGGACGGCGCCGAACAGCGCGGTGCGCCCGCCGGCGAGCGCGGCGAGGTGCGAGTCGGAGACCGAGCCCGCCGCGACCTTCTCCGCCGCCTCGGCGGCCGGGCCGCCGAGCGGGGACCCGCCCAGCGCGCCCGCCAGCGCGGCCAGGGCCGCGGCCCCGTCGTCGCCGAGCCGGCCGAAGCCGTGCACGAGCGCGCCGTCGAACCCGGCGGCGACGCCGAGCGCCTCGTCCACGCCCGGCGGTGTCGCGCCGAGCAGTTCGCCCAGGTGCGTGGCCAGCATCAGTGGGCCGCTCCCATCGCCGGGAACCAGTGCATCTCCGGGAGCGGCTCGGCCGCGCCCGGCACCTCCAGGTAGGACAGGTGGCGCAGGAACCGGCTGAACACCCCGGCCGCCGGCGCGGACGCCTTGGTCCCGTTCAGCACGCCGGCGAGGTCGCCGCCGTCGCCGGGCTCGGCCTTCAGGTAGCGCGCCACCCGCTCCAGCCCGTACTGGGTGACGGCCTCGTCGACGAGCGACCGCAGGTGCTTGCACATGAACGAGCCGCCGAGCCCGCCGCACGGCCGGTTGTTGTTGGTGCTGCAACTGAAGTCGTGGGTGCCGGCCGCGATGGACGACACGTACACCCGGGCGAGGTCCGAGCCGCTCGACACGACGCCTTGCAGCCGGCCCTCCGCCAGCTCGGCGAAGGGCACCTTCGCCAGCTTGCGCGGCCGGACCGGCCGCACCACCCGCACCACGCTGCGCCGCTCCCCGCCGCTCGGGGAGGGCTCGGCGGCCCGCTTTGGATCCAATGCATCGACCTCCGCCGCCGGCACGGATGATCATGGTCCGTGCAGCTTTTCCCCGCCCTGTCCGGGTCGGTGGTGAAAGCCTTGCACCGGCCACCGACATTCCGGTGACGCTGGCGAAAGTGCAGGTCAGGCGGCCTTGATCAGCCAGTGGCCGCCCGGTGCCCAGCCGGTGAACCGGCGCGCGCCGGGGGCCGTCATGTCGTCGAGGCTCCCGCCGGTGAGGACGTGCCGGAGCCCCGCCAGCACGGGGGCGAGGCGCGCGGTGGTGTGCGGCGGCTGGCGGTCCAGTTCGTCCTGCATCCACGCGACGACGGCCACCTGCTCCTTGAGCCCGCACAGGGCGAGGAAGAAGACCGCCTGGCGCCACGCATAGGCGGCGTCCTTGACCGTGCCCAGGGGACGCGGGTTGCCCTGGACCTGCCGGACGAGGCGGCAGGTGACGCCGAACGCGCGGCGCGCGAGGTCGTCCCAGCCGGGCGACGGGCTCACCCCGACGGGGTGGACGAGCGCGGCGAGGTTGTGGGTGGTCAGGATCTGCGCCTGCTCGATGACCTTCCCGTTGGCGGCGACCCACGAGCGGCCCGTGAGGTCGCCGGCGCGGGTCCGGCACAGCGCGTCGAAGGCGTCGGACGTCTGCCGCCCGACCTTGAGCGCGCGTACGGCCGCATAGTCGATTCCGTAGTAGCGCTCGTAAAGGGTGCCTTCGAGAACGTCGGCCGCGATCTGTGCTGCCCGGAGGTACTTGGTGGAGAACGTGCCCATGAAGATGTCGGCGGCCAGTTCCTCCACGAACGGCACGCGCAGGCCCGCGCGCTTGGCGAGGGCGCCCAGTTCGCTCAGCAGCGGGTTCGGCAGGACCGTGCCGGGGAAGCCCTGGAGCGCCAGCTCGCCGAGCTGGACGAGGACCGCGTGCGCCTCGCGCTCACCCGTTCCGTCCGTGCGGCGGTAGCGCTGCACTGCGCCCACCCAAGGCAGCTCCTCCATGCGCACCTGGCTTTCCAGGTTCAGCAGGAGAAGGCTGCGCCGGTTGCGGAACGCGGTGTACTGCGCCGCCATGAGACGGCGAAGCGCGGGGTCCGGATAGGAGGACGCGGTGGTCGCCGCCACGAGTTGCGGCGTGAGCTCCGCGAGTACCTCCGCCGACGGGACGATCCCGCGCTCGATGAGCGTCGGCACCGGTGCCCGCAGCGCGTTCTTGACGGTGTCGTGCAGCCAGCCGGGCAGTGCCGCGCCCACCTCGACGCCGGTGCGGCGGGACTCCTCCTCGGTGACGGGCGCAACGAACGGGTCGATGGACGGCGCACCTGAGTCCTGCCGGGCGTCGGCGAGGCGCGCCATCACGATCTGCGCCAGCGTGTGGTGCGCGGGACGCGCGCCGTCGGCCGCCTGCCGCGCGCGCAGCGCCGCGTGCTCCGGCGACCCTGGCCGGCCGCGCCTGGCGACCATCGAGTCGACGGCGTGCTGGAGCAGCCCCGACACGCCCTTGCCCGCGAAAAGGGTCTCCAGCGACGACCGGAGAATGGCGAGGTTCTCCTTGGGGTTGCGGTGCTTTCCGCAAAGGGCGTGGGTCCGCGCCAGCCGCCGGTACCGCGCCAGGAGTTCGGCGCCGCGCTCGCCCCAGCCGTCCGGCAGCACCGCGAAGACCCGCCCTTCCTCGACGGTCTCCAGCCAATGCTCCAGCAGTTCGTCGGCGAACGGGTTCCACACCACGAGCGCTTCGTTCATCGCGGCGACGGCCTTGTTCGTCGGCTTGTCCTCGATGCGCTTGCGCACCTGGCCGACGGTCTCCCGGTGGACGAGCGATGCGTCGCCCAGCGGGACACCGGGACGTGGAAGGAAACGCAGCCGGTCCGCGAACGGGCCGATGGCGTCCAGGATCTCCAGCGCGCCCGCGCGGTCGCCCGCACGCAGAAGCCAGGCGACGGTGAGAAGCGCGCCCTCTTCCGGGACGACGATGTCGTATTCGCCGCTGTCCAGCAGCGCGTCAAGCTCGGTGAGCCCCGCGTCGGTCAGGTAATGCAGGAACAGCGAGCGCCGGCCGCCCGCCACACCGGTCCGCCGTGCCGCGTCCTGCTCGTGGGGGAGCGCCGGGCCGCCCGCGGCGGCCGCACCGGTGGCGAATCCGCCTCTGACGACCTCGGGCGTCACCCATGCGGGGAATCCCTTGACAGGCGTCCGGGAACCGACGGTGAGGGACCCGTCGGCCATTCCGGAAAGGACGTTCCGCCACCGCTCCAGCCGCTTCTCCGCGCGCTCGCGCGCCTCCCCGCTCTCGTGCGTGAGCGCGGTCGTGAATGCCTTGGCCATCTGCCACGCGGCGTAACCGGGGTTCGCCTTGACGTCCTCGTTCATAGCCAGCGTGGCGGGTTCCGCCCCCGCGCCCTTCGGGTCTGAAGCCCGATGCTCTACTGCTGAGCTACACGCTGTCGGGCCCCAGGCTACGGAGAACCGCCATTGCGGCGCAAAGGGGTTTCGCCCTTCTCAGCGCGCTGTTTCCAGCTTCATCGAGACGAGCCGCTGGAAGGCGGTGAGGTTCGGGACTTCGGCGTCCGGGGCGAGGCGCAGGAGACCGAAGCGAAGCGTCTCGCCTTGCCGTATCCGCTCGACCATTCCCGGCAGCTGGCAGCGCGTGACCAGCGGGTCGACGAGGTCGGCGAACCCCTCGACGCCGCTGCGCCGCGACGGGGTCGACACGCCGATGACGTTCAGGCGAACGCCGATTACGTCGCGCTTACACGCGCGGCGTGCCAGGGTTCGCGGCCCCACCCGCCTCGGCATGCCGGTTGTCCAGCAGGTATCCGCGCTCATCGGTCATGGGGTGCCTTGGTCATGGGGTCGCCTCGATCCTTCCGGCCAGCAGTTCGGGGAGCAGCGCGTCCCGCTGCGCGGCGAGCGCGGCGCTCTCGGCGGTGGCGGCCGCGATCCTGTCCGCGAGCGCGTCGACGAGGCCGCCGAACTCGCGGGCGCGCGGCTCGCCCGGCCACGGCACCTCGTGGCGGGCCAGGTCGGGCCATTTCACCCGCGGCATGCGCGTCCCGTCGCCGAGCGCGGACGCGTGCGCCACGACCCCGTCGCTGGCCAGCGACGCCAGCAGCCAGCCGCGGTGCCGGCCGTCCATCGGGCGGACGACGTGGACGTCGGTCGAGGCGACGCCGTCCACGAACGCCAGGCCGACCTTGTGGAAATAGGGCCGCAGTTTCCCGAAGAGCACATCGCCCGCGCGGAACCGCTTCTTCGTGCTCAGCACGGCGGACGCGTCCGCCCAGCCGGAAAGCCACATGTGCCGTTTCGCGATGTGCTCCAGGCCGATGTAGTTCTCGCCGGGGCCGATGCCGGCGGCGGGGACGCTCGCCGTGACAGGACGGCCGATCTCGGCCAGCCGGACGGAGCCGGGCGCGGCCGCGGCGAGCTCGGCGTACCGGGCCCTGACCAGGTCGTCCGCGGAGGCGGCGAGCTCCGCGTTGGCGGCGATCTTGTCGTCGAGCGTGCCGAGGACGTCCGCGACGGCGTCCTGGCGGGGGCGCGGCAGGTCCTCGACGGGGAGCCCGTTGAGGATCGCGTGGGTGAGCAGCGGCTGCCCCGACCCGATGCGGTGGTGATTCAGGCCGAGCCCTTTGAGCAGGTAATAGACGTACCGGGGATTCACGCCCTCGCGGGCCGTCGCGATGATGGCGTTGTCGGTGACCCAGCACCGTTCGCGGGCGAAATGGACGATGCCGCAGTACGACCCCACGCGCCCGACGATGCTGCACTCCCGTTCGGCGTTGAACCGCCCCGCCGTCCCGATGACGCCGTTGGCCCCGTACGTCGGAAAGCCGGTGCCGGGAGAGGGCCGCGCCTTGCCGTTGGTGAAGGCGACGACATCGCCGAGCCGGATCATCCCTTCAGCCGGTCCAATTGCACCCGGACGACGTCGTCCAGCCGCGCCGACTCGTCCAGCCGGGCCAGCAGTTCCTTCGTCAGCCGCTCGACCCGGTCGCGCACCGGTTCGGACGCCTCGTCCGCCGTTTCCGCCGCGCCCGCGTAATGCCCGGGGGTGAGGACGTGGCCGCGGCCGCGGATCTCCTCCAGCCCTGCCGAGCGGCAGAAACCGGGCTCGTCCGCGTACGGTCCGGGGGCGCTCGGCCCGCCGCGCCAGGAATGGTACGTCCCGGCGATCCTGGTGATGTCGTCGCCGGTCAGGACGCGTTCGGTGCGGTCGAGCAGCGTCCCCATCGAACGGGCGTCGATGAAGAGAACCTGTCCCCGCCGGTCATCGCGGCCGCCGTCCGGGCCCTTGTCCTTGGCGAAGAACCAGAGGCACGCGGGGATCGGCGTCGTGCGGAACAACTGCGGTGGCAACGCGACGACGCAGGAGACGAGGTCGGCCTCGACCATGGCGGCGCGTATCCCGCTCTCCGCCGACTGCCGGGACGACATCGAGCCGTTCGCCATCACCACTCCGGCGCCGCCCCGCGGGCCGAGTTTGGCGATGATGTGCTGCATCCAGGCGAAATTGGCGTTCCCGGCCGGCGGAACGCCGAACCGCCACCGCGGGTCCTCAGGATCGCGGTACCAGTCCGACATGTTGAACGGCGGATTGGCCAGGACGTGGTCGGCGAGAAGGCCCGGATGCGCGTCCTCGTAGAACGTGTCGGCGTGCCGCGCGGAAAGGTCGCCGCCGATCCCGTGGATGGCGAGGTTCATCCGGGCCAGCCGCCACGTCCGCGCGTTGGCCTCCTGCCCGTGCACCGCGATGTCCCCGCTGCGGCCCCGGCGGCTCAGCACGAACTTCTCCGCCTGGACGAACATCCCGCCCGAACCGCAGCACGGGTCGTACACCCGCCCCTTGTACGGCTCCAGCACCTCGACCAGCAGTTTCACCACGCTCTTCGGGGTGTAGAACTCGCCGCCGCGGCGGCCCTCCGCGCGGGCGAACGTCTCCAGGAAGTACTCGTAGACCTCGCCGAGCAGGTCCCGCGCCGCGCCCCCGCCCGCTCCGCCTTCGCCGCCGTCCGCACCGTTGCCCGTGAAGCGGGCGTCGCCGATGACCGCCGCCAGGTCCGCGAGCCGCCGCTGGTCGACGTTCTCCGCGCCGAAGATCAGCGGGAGCGCGCCGTCCAGCGACGGCTCGGCTGCCATGACCGCGGCCATGGCCGCGTCGATCCGCGCGCCGATCGGGCCGGGGCCGGAGACGACGGCGGGCCACCGGGCCGATTCGGGAACGCCGCCGAACGCGGACGAGGCGTACTTGAGGAAGACGAGCCCGAGCACGAAGTCCCGGTACTGGGAGGAGTCCATGGATCCGCGCAGTTTCGCGGCGGCCTTCCACAGGACGTCCTGCAGGTCCGCGACCCCCGACCCCGCCCCCGCCCCGATGCCCGTGCCCGACTCCGTCACATCGGCGACTCTAGGGAGTCGGCGCCCGGGCCGCGAGCACCGGCCCGTTCCGGGTCAGGGGCAGAGGACGGGCTTGCCCTCCCGGATGACGACGGTCGGCCGGGTCTGGAAGTCGGCGGGCACGGTGCCGCGCCCGTTGCACAGCACGTACTCGGTGCCCTTGGTGTTGACGAGCACGGCCTCGCAGCCGGTCAGCGGCTCGTTGTCGTAGGAGGTATAGGTCCCGGTCGTGAGGATCTTCGCCGGGGTGGCGCACGACTGGTAGACGAGGCTCTTCATCGGCCCGGACATCGAGCCGAGGATCAGCCGTCCCTGGGCGACGGGCCCGGGGTCGCCGGAGGCGGGGGACGCGGCGGACGCCACACCGGGAGCGGTGGAGACGGTCGCCAGGGCGAGGGCCGCGGCAGCGAAGAGCGTGCGTTTGCGCATGAGCGCTCCTTTCGTCGTGCACACCGTAAGAAGCGCGAATTACACCCCACTTACAAGCCCGGTCAGAAAGGCCGGAGCCGGTCACGTGGGCGGGCGTTCAGTGGACGGACCGCCGGAGCGTCAGGCGGATCTCGCCGGTCCGCGCGTCGGTCTCCTCGGACGCGACCTCGAATCCGTGCGTCTCGGCGTAGGCGAGCGCGGCGAGGTGGCCGTAGCGCTGCGCGAGCCGCTGCAGCCATTCGCCGCCGTAGCGCCGCCGGTCGTAGCCGCTGATGATCGCCTCGAACGTGCCGTCCTCGGCGCGCCGGAAACCGATGTCGTTGCTCGCCGAGCCGACATGCCGGCGCCGGACGACGACCTCGGCGCGCTCCGGCCGCGCGTCGCCCTGGTACCCGTACAGCGGCACCGCCTCCAGGTGCGACTCGACCTCCGGGAACCCCACGGCGCGCAGGGCCTCGACGAGGCGCTCCTGGTCGGTGATGGCGGTGCGGACCTTCGTGTAGTGCGACATGGCGGTGCCCCTCTCAGGAGAGCCGGACGACGGGTTGCCGGTCGAGGACGAGGGTGTTGCGGTGCAGGTCGAACGCGGACACGGTCAGCCGCTTCTGCGCGTCCACCCGGAAGTCGAGGCGGAACCGGGGCGCGCCCGCCTCCGCCGGGGGATCGGCCTCCAGGAACGTGGGGCTGTCCTCGTTCAGCCACAGGCGGGAGCGCTCCTGCAGGCGCTGCGCGGTGACGGCGGAGGTGCGGGCGCCGCCGTCCGCGTCGAACACGATCTCCAGGTCGGTGCCGCCCTCCCGCTGGCTGGCGTGCGCGAGTTCGTACACGGCGATCCCGAGCCGCCGCTGCCCGTCCCGGATCGCCTTGATGGTCAGCATCTTCACCGGCTCGGGCGTCGGGTACTCGGTGCCGGCCTCGACCAGCGTCTCGAACTCGTAGGCGCCGGTGGCGGCGTCGACGTGCCGGATCGCGTAGTCGTGCTGGATGTGGTCGCTCAGCTCGTAGCCGCCGGCGATGCTCGCGGCGCCCGCGGCGACGGCCTCCAGCGGGCGGTCCAGGTGCAGCGCGTCCGGCGGGAACTGCAGCCGCAGCACGTCCTGGACGGTGGGGATCAGGCTGGTGCCGCCGACCAGGAACACCTTGGCGATCACGTCGGCCGGGTAGCCCTTGGCGGCGGCGCCGTCCAGGGTCCTGCGCAGCGCCCGCGAGACCCGGCCGAGGACGTCGCGGTCGCGCAGCAGCGCGTCGAACTCCGCGCGGGTCAGCTCCGTCCGGTGCCCGTCCGCCTCGATCACCGCCCTGTCCCGCACGGTGAGGGCGATCTTGGCCTGCTCGGCGGAGCGCAGCAGCGCGCGGAACAGCCGGTTGTAGCCGGCGGTGTCGCCGAGCGGGATCCCGGCCCGCGCGGCGGCGTGCTCGGCGAGCAGCGCGTCGATGTGGTCGCCGCCGAGGTCCAGGCCCGCCTTCGCGATGGTGCGGACCGCGGCCCCCGCCGCCGCGTTCGCCGGGTCCATCACCTTCACCACGGACGTGTCGAGCGTCCCGGCGCCGAAGTCGAACACCAGGAACACCTCGCCGGGGTTGAGGCGCGCGCTGTAGCCGACGGCCGCGGCGGTCGCCTCGTCGACCACGCGCAGCCGGGCGCCGCCCGCGCTCTCCCCGACCTCGCGGACGAGCCAGTCCCGGTAGGCGTCGAACGACTCGACCGGCGCGGTCGCGACGATCTCCAGGTCGGCGGCGTCGACGGCGAGGACGGCGGCGGCCATCACGTCGCCGAGGAACCGGGTCGCGGCCTGCCGCCCGGTGACGGCCCGGTCGCCGAGCCGGCGCGGCACGTCCACGGCGCGGCCGGTGACGGCGCTCTTGGTCGACTGGAACACCTCGGTGGCGGGCGCGTCCTCGATCCGCGGCGTGACCTGCGCGCCGACCCACCGCCGCTCGCTCGTCGCGGAGAACGCGATCCGGGACGGGACGACGCGCTGCCGCACGCCGTGCGCGCCCTCCCGTTCGAGGTCGAGGCCGGGCAGCGGGACGGGCTCGGCGCGGCCCGCGCCGTGGTCCCAGCCGGCGACGACGGTGTTGGCGGTGCCGAAGTCGATGCCGATGCGGGTGGTCATCGTTCCCCTCTCACGGCCGGCTCCCTCACAGACCGATGTCGTAGTCGCCGGCGGTGAGCGTGAGGGCGCCGCCGATCTCGATGTCGAACCGGAACCGGTGCTCCAGGCAGGCGTGCAGCAGCGCGACGGTGCTCGCGACGTGCGGCGGATGCCCGGCGGCGGCGACCGCGCGGGAGGCGGCGACGGCGTCCAGGTCGCGGGGGACGAGGCCGGCGAGCGCCCGGCCCACCAGCGACGGGAGCCGGCCGGCGCGCAGGTCGAACAGGTCGGTCTCGCCGTTGTCGTGGCCGACGGCGAGGAGGTCGCCGGCGGGGGAGGCGTGCACGCTGGTGGCGTGCCGGCCGCCGGACGCCCGGTGCGTCCACACCGGCGCGAGCGTCGCCGCGTCCAGGAAGAGCAGCCGGCGCAGGCGGTCGGCGACGGCGAGCCGGCCGGTGCCCGGCAGCGTCGCGATCCCGCCGAGCCCGTCGACGCGCATGCGGGCGGCGCGGGCGAGCGCGGCGCCCTGCCGGTGCAGCACGGTGACCGTCCCGCTGCGGCCCGCGCAGGCGAGGACGTCCTCGCCGACGAACCCGGCGCGGACCGCGAGGTGCTCGGCGGCGCTGGAGGCGCAGCGCTGCCCGGACGGGCCGGTGACGACCAGCGACCGGCCGAGGACGGCGAGCCGCCCCGACGCGGGGTGCGCGGCGATCGAGCGGGCCCAGTCGCCCTTCGGCATCCCGAGCGCGGTGAGCGGCCTGGACGTGACGCGCCCGTCGGCGCCCGTGCCGGTGAGCAGCCGGCCCGAGCGGGTCCCGGCGGCGAACGCGCCGTCCGGGCCGGTCGCCGCCAGCGACGTCACCGAGCCCTGCACCGTGTGCAGCACCGCGGGCCCGCCGTCCCCGCAGCGCAGCAGCCGGCACGGCCGGTCGTGCCGGTTGGTGCGCTCGCCGGCGACGAACGCGCCGCCGCCGACGTGCAGGACCCGCCCGACCGACGCCTGGAAGCCGTCGTAGCGCTCGGCGAGGAAGCCCTCGCGCAGGTCGATCACCCCGGCGCTCTGCTGGTTGCTCGCGACGGCCAGCAGCGGCGCGTCCGGCGCGAACGAGACGTCGTTGACGCGGCCGCGGAACCGGATCGTCGCCTGCCGGACGGCGAGCGGCCAGCGCTCGTCCAGGTACCGGGCGGCCATGGCGACGACGGCCGGCTCGGTCTCCAGGTACATGCCGAACACGCGGCGGGCGTCCTCGTCGCGCGGCAGCCACCCGTCGAACAGCCGGACCAGCTCGGCGCCGGTCCCGATGGGCAGGTCCTGGACCAGCGCCCACAGCCGCTCCCACTCCCGGCGCGCGGCGAGCTGCTCAGCGAGGTAGCGGGCCTCGCCGCGGGTCATCTCGGCGATGCGGGCGCGCCGGTCGTCGCCGGCGACGACCCGGACGAGGTCCAGCTCGCCCGCCGCGAGCATCGCCTTCCGGATCCGGTCGCGGGTCGCGTCGTCGGCGGCGGCGTAGCCGAGGGAGAGCAGGCCGCCGTCGGGGTCGAGCGCGCGGTACTGCTCGGGCTGCCCCGTGAGCAGGAAGAACACCGCCCGCGTCGCGGTGTCCTCGGGCGCCAGCCCGTGCTTCACGCAGACCCAGGTGAGGGCGGGGTCGGCGGCGGCGGCCGCGCACACCTCGTCCACGAGCCGCCGGTCGCCGAGCGCGGTGACGCGGCGTTCGGCGATCTGCGACAGCGGATGGTCGCCGAGCCCGAGCGCCGTGACCAGCGCCGCCCGGACCGGCGGGCGCAGCAGCACCTTCGCGGCGGCGGTCAGCGGGATGACGCTGAGCGACTCCAGCTCCTTCTCGGCGGCGGAGGCCTGGGCGGGGAACAGGGCGGGCCGCCCCCACCGCACGAGCGCGTCCGACAGTTCGGGCGACGGCGCCTCGAGCCAGGCTCGCCACAGCAGGTTCACGGTCGCGGCCGGGGGCTTCGCCGGGTTCTGGAGCAGGAGGCGGCGCAGCGGCGTGTCGCGGCGCGGGGACTCCAGCGACCAGAGCGCCTCCAGGTGGCCGCCGACGGCGGTGCGGCAGAACCCGGCCATCCGGTCGCGCAGCTCCGGGTCGTCGTCGGCGAGCACGTCGCCGACGGACCCGAGGTCGGAGCCGGGCCGCAGCTCTCCGAGCCGGTCGAGGAGGGCCAGCGTCAGCACCCGCTCGGACGGGGCGACGGCCACCGCCCCGAGGTCGAGGACGAGCCGGCGCAGTTCCGGCTCGCGGGTCCGCGCCCACAGCCCGCCGATCATCGCCTCGTGCTCGTTGCGGACCGGCCAGCGCAGCAGCGCCGCGAGCAGCTCCGGGTCGCGGTCCACCGGGACGGGGCCGCCCGCATCGAGGTACACCCCCCACAGGCGGAGGTGCGCCTTCCGGTCCGGCGGGGCGGGGTTCGCGAACATCGCCCTCCGCAGCACCGGGTCGTCCGGGCCGCTCCGCCACAGCCGGTGCACCATGTCCCCGCGGACCTGCGCGCAGAACAGCGCCGCCGCCTCCCGCACGTCCTCGTCCTCGTCGACGAGCAGGTCCCGCACGGCAGCCGCGTTGCGGTCCAGGCCGGCTTCGCCGACGCCCTCCCACACGATGTCCTCGAGCCGGCCGGCCAGTGCCGCGCTGGCCGGCCGCGCCGGCGGGAGCACCGCGATCCCGGCGGTCTCGACGACGACGGCGCGCCACTCCGGGTCGCGCGTCTCGTACCACCACGCGGCGACCGCCTCGCCCGCCACGGCCCGAAGCCGGTGCAGCGGCGACCTCGCGATCTCCGCCACCGCCTCCCGCGCCGCCCGGTCGCCGCCGTCCGCGTCGTGCAGCAGCCGCCGCGCCGCCCACCGCGCCCGCGCGCCCTTCCCCGCGGCGCGGGACGCGCGCCGCGCGGCGCGCCGCCCGGCCCGGTCCCGCCCGCTCACGCCAGTTCCAGCCGGACCTGGTTGCGCGCCGCCTGCGCCGCCTCGGCGAACGACGCCGACTGCGCCCGCCCGTCGCGCAGCCACGCCCGCAGGTCCTCGACCCGTTCGCGCTGCGACTTGCTGAGCGGGACGAGCCGCTCCAGCGCCCGCGCGACGTCGTCGGTGGTGATGTCGCGCGGCCCCTCGGAGAACGCCCGGTACATCGCGTCCACCACGGCCTGCTCGATCTCCGCGCCGACGTACCCGTCCGCCATCCGCGCCAGCCGCGGCACGTCGAACGCCGCGGGGTCCCGCCGCCGCTTGCGCAGGTGGACGGTGAAGATGTCGCGGCGCTCCTCCTCGGTCGGCAGGTCCAGGAAGAACACCTCGTCGAACCGGCCGCGCCGCAGCGTCTCCGGCGGCAGCGCGCCGACGTCGTTGGCGGTCGCCACCACGAACACCGGCTCGGTCTTCTCCTGCATCCACGTCAGGATCGTGCCGAACACCCGCGCGGACGTGCCGCCGTCCAGCCCGCCGGACGCCATCGACTTCTCGATCTCGTCGATCCACAGCACGCACGGCGACACCACCTCGGCGACCTTCAGCGCGAGCCGCAGCCGCTCCTCCGACTCACCGACCAGCGACCCGAACAGCGCGCCGACGTCCAGCCGCAGCAGCGGCAGCCGCCACAGCCCGCCGATCATCTTCGCGGTGAGGCTCTTGCCGGTGCCGGGGATGCCGATCAGCGCCATGCCCTTCGGCGCGGGCAGCCCGAACGCGGCGGCCTCCTCGCCGAACGCGTCCTCGCGCAGCCGCAGCCACTCCTTCAGCAGCTCCAGCCCGCCGACGTCGTCCACGGTCTCCTCGGCACCGTGGAACTCCAGCGCCTGCGACGCCCGGATGACGGCCTTCTTCTCCTCCAGGACGGCCGGGATGTCCAGCTCGTCCAGCACCTTGTCCCGGACGATCGCCTTGGAGAACGCGCGCCGCGCCTGCGCCGCCGTCAGGCCGAGCGCCGCCTGCGCCAGCCGGGCCCGGCCGTGCGCGGTCAGGTCGCACTCCACCCGCGTCTGCTCGATGAGCCCGTCGAGGTCCGCGCGCAGCGTCGCCAGGTCGGGCAGCGGCATGTCCAGGACGACCACGTCGTCGGCCAGCTCCGGCGGGACGTCCGCCGAATGCGTCGTGACGACCAGCGACGCATAGGTCGTCACCAGCGCGTGCGCGAGGTTGCGCAGCCGCCGCTTCACCGCCGGGCTCCGGTGCCAGAACTCGTGGAAGTCCTTCAGCACGTAGATGTCCTTGCGGTCCGGGTGCGCCCGCGCCAGCTCGGCGATCTTGTCCAGGGCCGTCTCCGGCGTCGGCGCGGCCGGCAGCGACCGGCCGTCCCGCGACGCCAGCCCGCCGCCGAAGTCCCACACCACCAGGTCGGACGAGGCGGAGGCGTCGCGGCCGACGCGCACCTCGTCCAGGATCTCCACGGCGCGCAGCTCCTCGACCGTCACCAGGACGATCATCGGCACGCGGGCGCGCAGGTACAGGTTCAGATCGTCGTGAACGGCCGTCATCTCGCTCCCCGCGCGTCCGATTCGGTTGTCTAGAGCATGCCGGTCACCGGGTGCATGCCGGTGATCGTCGCGGTGCCGTCGGCGGCGACCAGGATCTCGCCCTCCGGCACCGCCCGGAAGTCCTCCGCCGAGTACCGGGCCGTGATCGGCCAGTACTCCTTGTTGGACGACCCGCGCAGCCCCGCGCCCAGGTGCAGCCGGGCGTTGTAGCGGCCCGCGACGACCATGTCCGCGTCCGCGACGGCCACAGCCAGCACCGGGTCCCGCTCGATCTCCGCCCGCGCGAACCCGGTCAGCACCACGATCCCGAGGTCCGGCCCCCGCCGCAGCGCCGCGCAGAACGCGGCGAGCGCCTCCGGCTGCTCGAGCGGTTCGCCGCCGCTGACCGTCACGCCGTCGAGCGCGCCCGCGGCCAGCACCTCCGCAACCACCTCCGGGATCGTCCGGACGGGCCCGGCGGGCGCGTGCGTCTCCGGGTTGAAGCAGCCGGCGCAGCCGAGCGAGCAGCCCTGCGTCCACACCACGAACCGCGACCCGGGGCCGTTCGCGGAACTGCGCGCGAGCGTGGCGTGCACCCGCCACGTCAGTGCCACAGCCGGTCCTGCCGCTCTTCCCCGGTCTCGTTGTAGGCCTCGGCGGTCAGCTCCTGCGACTCGACCCGGCCGCCGAGCGAGCGCACCAGCTCCTCGGTGGTCTCCAGGCAGCCCATCCCGTCGACGCCGCTGACGTGGATCTCCACGCTCCCGTCGGCCCGGACCGTCACCTCGACGACCTCGTCCACCGGCAACACCCCCACATGGATCGGGCAGGACCCCGCCTTTACCCAATCACACGCATTCCCGGCAGGCGCCGTACCGGCCCCTCCCGGACAGGCCCCTTCGCGGGGTTCAGGCCTCGCGGCGCCAGGCGTCCACGATCAGCCGCCGCACCTCCGCCTGCGTGACCGGCGCCAGCCCGCGCCGCTCCCGCTCCCGGCACACCGACGTCATCTCCACGTCCGGCATCCCGCACGGCACCGCCCACGTCCACGGCGCCGGGTCCGCGTCCACGTCCATCGAGAACCCGTGCGCGCTCACGCCCCGCGAGATGTGCATCCCCAGCGAGACGATCTTGCGGCCCTCCGCCGTCCACACCCCGGTCAGCAGCGGGCTGCCCGGCGGGGTGTCGCGCCGCTCCGCCGCGATGCCCAGCTCGCCGAGCACCCCGACCAGCAGCACCTCGATGTCGCGCAGCAGCCCCACCACGTCCCGCGGATCGGCGAGCTTCAGCACCGGATACCCGACGATCTGCTCCGGCGAGTGGTAGGTCAGCTTCCCGCCGCGCCGCACCTCCACCACCGGGATGCCGTGCGCCGGATCGGGCCGCTCCTCCGGCGGCGTCCGCCGGCCCACCGTGTACGTCCGCGGATGCGACAGGACCCACAGCGTGTCGTCGACGGCGCCGGCCTGCCGGTCCCGCACCATCGCCTCCATGGCCGCGATCGCCTCGGCGTAGTCGACGAGCTCGCTCTCGACCACCCGCAGCGGGCCGCCTTCCCGGCGCGCCCGGAGCCCGGTCCGAGCCGTGCCCGGCTCGCCGGGAGATGTCGTCAATGACATGGATCCTCCCCGCCGCGAGTGTATCCGGGCGCCGATGTCGTCCCCGCGAGGCAGGATGGTCGCATGGATCTGGTGGAGTTTCTGCGCGCCCGCCTCGCCAAGGACGAACAGGTCGCCCGGGCGTGCTCCGGCGCGTCCTGGGCCGCCGGCGCGTCCGGCGCCGTCCACCTCGACGCCGACGGCGAGCCCGCCCTCGTCGCGTCGGCCGAGACCGAGGCCTACGCCGAGCACATCGCCCGCCACGACCCCTCCCGCGCCCTCCGCGAGGCCGCCGCCCGGCGGCAGCTCGTCGACGACTTCGAAAAGCACGCCTGGATCATCGCCCAGGGCCGCGCCGCGCCCGAACAGCAGGCCGCCCAGGCCGTCCGCGAACAGACCCTCCGCCTCCTCGCGCTCGCCTACGACCACCACCCCGACTACAGCGAGGAATGGCGCGCCTAGACCGACTCCACGAGCGCAGGGTGGCGCGGGTCATCGGTCTTCAGGACGACGTCCGCGGTCCGCAGCGGCGCGGCCTCACGCTCGTAACGCTCGAACGCGAGCAGCGTCCATGAGTCCTCCTCCGGTGTGCGCCGGGCAAGCGCGCCCGGCGACATCGTCAGATGGACGACCACGTCGAACGGAAGGCTCCGTCCTAGGAGCAGCGCCCCGTCCAGCAACAGGACACCGCCCGGTTGCACAGCCGTGTACCGCGCGCGCGTGGCGCGATCCCTTGCACTGTCCCAAAGGCTCGGCAGCACCTTGCCGGAACCACCCGGCTCCAGCGGCCCGAGCACCTCCCGCATCAGCCCGCCGACATCGAGCCATTCGTTGTAGAACACGTCAGGGTCCTCGCGGCCGAACTCGTACCGCAGCGACGCCGGACGCAGGAAATCGCGCGCCGACGCCCGCACCACATCGCGTCCCGCCGCCCGGAGCGGCCCGGCCAGCGCGTCGGCGAGCACCCACGGCTCCGCCGCCGGCGCCCCGTCCACCGCGACCCGGCGCCACACGTCGCGCGGCGCATCGGCGATCAGGCCGCACACCTCCTCGACCGCCCGCTCGGGCGTGATCGGTCGCGCACGCATGCGTCCCATCCTGCAACACGCCGCCGTGTACCGAACGTGTACCGGCACCTGCCACCCTTCGCCCCGTTATGCATGCAGGCAGAACACCTATGACGCGCCGCACCGTCCTCCAGGGCATGGTCCTCGCCGGCGCCGTCGGCCTCGCCGGCGGATGCGGCGGGAACCCCGACCTCAGCACCAAGGCGACCGGCCGGAAACCGCTGTGGAAACACACCTTCACCACCGCGGACGACGGCTACATCAAGCCGGGCCCCACCGACCTGTTCCCGTATTCGATGACCGCGTCCGACACGACGTTCTACGCCTCCTACGAAGGCAAGCTCTACGCCTTCGACACCGCCGGCCGCCAGCTGTGGCAGTCCCCGTACGGCCACTACGACGCGTCCCCGATGTACGGGCGAACCACACCGCTCGTCATGGAAGGCACCCTCTACACCATCCGCAACGAACCCGGCGGCAAAGGCACCCTCCAGGCGCTCGACCCCGGCACGGGCAGGCTCCGCTGGAGCTTCTCGCCCGGCGGACCGCTGTCACCGCCCGCCGCGTCCGGCGGCCACGTCGCCGTCTCCAGCACCGCCCACCTCCACTGCCTCGACGCCCGCACCGGCAAAGAACGCTGGCGCGCCGGCGGAGGCCCCACCCGCTTCCCCGGCGCCCCCGCCATCGCGGACGGCGTCGTCTGTGCCGTCGACGCCCAGATGTTCCTCGAAGGACTCGACGCCGCCACCGGCCGGACCCGCTGGCACCGCTCCGGCGGCCCCGGCGACACCGCCGGCCTCTTCGAGGCGCAATCCTCGATCACATCGGACGGCGACACCGTCTACCTCCACGCCCCCAGCGGCCTCTGGGCCGTGTCGGCACACGACGGCGAACTCCGCTGGAGCGGCACGGCGGCGGGCGGCCTCACGCGCGTGACCCCGGCCAGCGGGCTCCTCTACGTCGCCGGCTCCGACGGCGTCTCCGCGATCGCCGCAGGCCGGACGTCCTGGACCGTCCCCGTCCCGCACTGGGCCGCAGGCGGCGCCCGCCCCCTCGCCCTCGCGGACGGCACCCTCGCCTACACCACCGACGGCCGCGTCGCCGGCCTCGACACGAGCACCGGCACGCCCCGCTGGACGGCCACCGTCAAGGACTACACCGGCGAGGACGTCCCCCTCTCCAACCCCGCCGCCGCGAACCACGTCGTCTGCGTCCTCGCCAAAGACCAGGCCGCCACCGACGACGCCGGCGACAAGGACGGCCCGGTCAACCATATTTACGCATTCCCGGCTTGAGTCGAGCGCCGTCCTTTTGTGCTCGGACGCCATTCCTGCGTCACATTGCTTCGGGCGCTCGGGTGCTCGGGTGTTCGGGTGTTTGGGGCGGGGCGGGTGTTCGGGTCATGGGGCGAGATGGGTATTCGGGGGGTGGGGCGAGATGGTGTTCAGGGGGTGGGGCGAGAGGGGTGTTCGTGCGGTGGCGTTAACGGCGAGATGGTGTTCGGGTGGTGGGGTGGCGCTGGCGTACGGGGCCGCCCCTCCAAAGTCAAGGGCGCCTTCGGCGTCGCTGCGCGATGGACTTCGTCCACCCTTGACTTTGGAGCCTCTGCGGCCCCTGAGGCAGCGTTAGGGGCAGGCTCCGCCTGCCCCGCCCCGGGTCGCGCCACCCCACCACCCCCTTCCGTAAGGAATGACCGGGGTCATTCGGAGCGGTAGGCGCCGGCCGTCGCATTCGACGATCGCCACGAATTGGCCGGTGCCCTTAAGGCGGAGGCTCAGGGACATGCCCCCTCCTCGGAAGTACGAGCAGCGGCTGCGGGCCAAGGCCGCCGACCAGACCCGGCGGCGCATCCTCGACGCCGTCTACCAGCGCCTCGTCGAAGTCCCGTTCGAGCAGGTCAGCATGGACAAGGTCGCCGAGCCCGCCGAGGTGTCCGGCTCGACGATCTACACCGTTTCCGGATCACGCGCGGGCCTGTTCGACACGCTCGGCATGGACCTGCTCCACCGTGGCGGCTTCACCGACATGGTCAACGCCGTCGTGCAACCCGACGCCCGGCGCGGACTTCGCGACGGGATCAGCGCCAGCGTGCACATGTACGCCGCGCACCGAGACGTCCTGCGCGCCCTGTACTCCATGGCACAACTCGACGGCAACGCCGTCGGCGGCACCGTCCGCCGGCTTGAGGACGGCCGCACACAAGGCATGAACGACCTGGCCCAGCGCCTCCACGGCCAAGGCGTGCTCCGCGACATCGTCACCACCGACCAGGCCGGTCACCTGCTATGGCTCCACACCGGCTTCGACGCCTTCGACCTGCTCTTCACCGGACGATCACTGTCCACCGACACCGTCGCTGCCCTGCTGGCCCACGCCGCCGAACACGCCATCTACCGCCCAGCGTGACCACCCACCTCACGACACCTCTCCGATCACAGCCACCCACCGACACCACCGCAGCGACGAAATCCGCTGTCTGCTGTCCGCTGGCAGGCGCCGTCCCGATGCGCGGGCCAAATGGCACCGTCACCAATGCTCTGAATCCGATCTGCCCAGGCTGGTGTTCCGTCTGCGCTGCCGGGGAGCGGCGGAGGTGATGTCGCGGGTGCGGCACGGCGGTAAGTGCAGTCGGTGATGGTGGATTGTGGGTCTGGTGGTGTGAGGGCATGCCAGCCGCCCGGCGGTGTTGCTGCCGAGCGGCTGTGCGGGGGGTGTGTGGTGGTTATGCGGCCCAGTTGAAGGTGGTGCCGGGTGGTCCGGTCCCGTCGGGTGGGCCGATGTTTCCGGGTGGCCCGTTGCCGTTTCGTTGGCGGGCGTCGGGTGGCGGTAGCAATCGGTAGACGTATCGCCCGTCTGGGTCTTTGGTGATGTGGATCTGGTCGGGGCTGGTGTGTTTGAACCGGTTGTGCCATCCGCAGGTGAGGGCGAGCCGGTCGATGTCGGTGGGCGACTTGCCGAGTGCCCATCCGCCGACATGATCCACTTCGCACAGCGTCCCCGGCGTCTCGCATTCGCGTACCGCGCAGGTCGGGTACAGCGTCTCCAGGACCTGGCGTTGGGCGGCGCTCGCGAACCGTTCCCGGTAGCCGAGGTAGAGCGGGGTGTTCCCGCGTCCCAGCAGGAGGGGTGACACTCCGGCGGCGAGAGCGATGCGGCGGGCTTGGGCGGCGGGGATCGGTGTCCCGTCGGTGAGGCGGGCAGGGGCGTTCCCGCCGGTCAGCGTCTCCAGGTCGCAGATCACGGTGACCTTGGTGGCCTTGTGCCCGCCGGACAGGACGCTGGACAGGGCGGCGGCGGTGCGCTCGCTCACGTCCCGGCGGTCGTCGGGTCCGGCCGGCTTGGCGAGTGGGGCGAGGGTGCCGTCCCAGATCGCGGCGTCCTCGGGGTTCAGCCACCCTTTGACGTAGCGGCCGCCGTCCAGGGAACGGGTGGTGGTGATCCACGACTTGTCGTAGCCGTGCTTGGTGTCTGCGTCCGGCGCATCCTCAGTGCCATCACGTTCGGCGATGACGTCGCGGATCCGCTGCCCGAACGAGGCGACCTTCCCAGCCGAGAAGCCCTGATCGGCCATCTCCAACAGTGTGGCCTCCGCCTGCGCGCAATCGGTGTCGTCCAGGCGAGCCACCGACTCGGCGACGGTGGTGGCGTAGCCGTAGGACAGGTCTCCGGCCGCCAGCCGCTTGGCGACCTGCGGGATCCGGTGCCGTTGGCGCGCGAGGGTCAAGCGCTCTTTGGCGCGGCTTTCGCGCATGCCGAGCTTGGAGCGCAGCCATGCCCGGGTGGAGGGGTATCCCCACCGCTGCTGCTCTCCCGTGGCGTCCACCCGGCCGATGAGAGTCGCGAGGGCGCTTTCCTGCAGATCGGTGGCGGCTGCCAGTGTCTCGGCCAATTCCAGGGACGCGGCTGCCGATTCCGGGGCTTCTCGGGTGGCGAGTTCAGTGGCGATGGTTGAGAGGGCGTTCACCAGTTCCATGGTGGACGCGGCCTCCAATTCGACCGTCACTGATTGCATACGTAAAGAATACCATGCGTGACCGGCAATTGAACCGGTGAGCCGCCATTTCGTGGGTTGGATTTTCGGAC
>NZ_JAGEPF010000052.1 GCF_017573465.1 Actinomadura violacea | reverse complement strand
CGAACCACCACCCAGCCCGTCCGCAGCATCAAAGCCCACCGGCCCCGCAAGGCCGCCCCATGAAACCTAGAACATCCGTCAAGCATGTCCCGGGACTAGAACGTCAAGCATCTCGTGGGACTAGACACCAGACATCACACCTGACCTGCTGTCTGCGGTCATCCACGTGGCGCCGTCAGGCACGTCGGGTCAGGAGACGAGCTTGGTAAGGGCTCGCCCGGTCTGGTCGGCGAGGCTGACTACTGCGCCGAGGCGGTCGTCGATGGAGAGGTGTGCCGCGCCTGCACTTCGCTGAGCCCTGGGACGCGCTTCTCCGGATCGGACGGCGGCCGGGCGACAAGGCCGGGTTGCTGGTGCTGGTGGCCTAATGGGCCGTCGATGACGGCCATAAAAACGATCAAGGCCCAGGATCGGGAGCGTGTCCCTGACCTGGGCCTTCTTCGTGAGCGGGTGACGGGAATCGAACCCGCGCTGTCAGCTTGGGAAGCTGAAGTTCTACCATTGAACTACACCCGCGTGGCGGGGGCGTGAGGGCCGCCCGCGCTTGGACATCGTACCGGAAAGTCGGGTGCGGCGTGGCGGGGGTGCGGGTGGGATAGCTTTTCGGGGTGCTGCTCTCCGATCGTGACATCAGGTCCGAGCTCGAGTCCGGGCGGGTCAAGATCGACCCGTACGAGCCGGGCATGGTCCAGCCTTCCAGCGTGGACGTGCGGCTGGACCGGTACTTCCGGGTGTTCGAGAACCACCGGTACCCGCACATCGACCCGGCTGTGGAGCAGCCGGACCTGACGCGGCTGGTGGAGGTGGAGGCCGACGAGGCGTTCGTGCTGCACCCCGGGGAGTTCGTGCTGGCCTCGACGTACGAGGTGTTCGGGCTGCCCGAGGACCTCGCGGCCAGGCTGGAGGGCAAGTCGAGCCTGGGCCGGCTGGGGCTGCTGACGCACTCGACGGCGGGGTGGATCGACCCCGGGTTCAGCGGGCACGTGACGCTGGAGCTGTCGAACGTGGCGACGCTGCCGATCAAGCTGTGGCCGGGGATGAAGATCGGGCAGATGTGCCTGTTCAGGACGAGTTCGCCGGCGGAGTACCCGTACGGGTCGGAGCGGTACGGATCGCGGTACCAGGACCAGCGCGGACCCACCCCGTCGCGGTCATATCTGAACTTTCACCGCACCGTGGTGTGACGACGGGCACGTGACGCAGATCACTCAAAGATGAAACATCTTCTCGGGACGGGTAGTTTCGAGCGACGCACAGCCTTGGCACCTGGTTGACACCCTCTTTTGCCTGAGGTGGTCAACGGGTGCGAACGGATGAGGGCTACCCGTTTCCGCGCCGCCCCCGGGTGTGGGAACACGGAAGGAGATCGTGTCCATACTCCGCGCGGAAAGCGTCACGAAGCTGTTCGGCCGTAGGACGGCCGAGGCACAACGAAAACTCAAGTCGGGCGCGGATCTGAAGGACGTCCGCTCCCTAGGCGTCACCCCCGCCGTCATCGACGCGACGTTCGAGGTCGAGCAGGGCGAGATCTTTGTGGTGATGGGCCTGTCGGGGTCCGGTAAGTCCACGTTGATCCGGATGCTGAACGGACTCCTGGAGGCCACCTCCGGGTCCGTCGAGATCGATGGCCAGGATATCGCGAAGCTGTCGCCGAAGGCGCTGCGAACGCTCCGGCAGGACAAGATCTCCATGGTCTTCCAGCACTTCGCGCTCTTCCCCCATCGGTCCGTCCTGGCGAACGCCGCGTACGGGCTCGAGGTGCGCGGTGTCGCGAAGGAAGAACGAGAGAACAAGGCCCGGGAGTTCCTGGGACTCGTCGGGCTGGAGGGGTGGGAGGACAAGCTCCCCGGTCAGCTGTCCGGCGGCATGCAGCAGCGGGTCGGGCTGGCCCGCGCGCTGGCGGCGGGCACCGACATCATCCTGATGGACGAGGCGTTCAGCGCGCTGGACCCGCTGATCCGGCGCGAGGTGCAGGACCTGCTGCTGGACCTGCAGGGCCGGTTCGGCAAGACGATCGTGTTCATCACGCACGACCTGAACGAGGCCATGCGCATCGGCGACCGCATCGCGGTGATGCGGGAGGGCCGGATCGTGCAGATCGGCACCGCCGAGGAGATCCTCACGGACCCGGCGAACGACTACGTCGCGCAGTTCGTCGCCGACGTGGACCGGACGCGGGTGCTGACGGCGTCGTCGGTGATGGAGAAGCCGCTGGTCACCGTGCTGGCGTCGACCGGGCCGCGGACGGCGCTGCGGACGATGCGCGAGCACCAGACCGACGCGGCGTTCGTCATCGGCCGGGACCGCAGGCTGATCGGCAAGGTGAAGGCCACGGCGGTCGCGGACGCGGTGAAGGAGAACGTCCAGAAGCTGGACGGGCTCATCGACCCGGAGGACCTGGAGCCGGTGTCGCCGGACACGCCGGTCGCGGACCTGTTCCTGCGCTGCGCGGAGAGCGACCTGCCGGTGCCGGTCGCGGACGAGGCCGGGACGCTGCTCGGGGTGATCCCGCGGGTGACGCTGCTGGCGGCGCTCGGCGCGATCAGCTCGCACGTGGAGGAGGTCGTCGAGTCGTCCGGCACGGCCGGCGAGGAGCCGGCGCTGGCGCTGACCAAGGAGGGTTCCGTTGACGACTGACGTGCTCGCGAGCGACCTGCCCCGGGTGCACGTCGGCGACTGGTTCGACGATCTGGTCACCTGGTGCACCAACAACCTGGGCTGGCTGTTCGACGGCATCGGGTCGGCGCTCGACTGGGCGATCGGCAACCTGACCGACCTGCTGAACCTGCTGCCGCCGCTCGGGCTGACAGTGGTGCTGGCGCTGATCGCGCTGGTGCTGAGCGGCTGGAGGCTCGGCCTCTTCGCGCTGCTCGGCTTCGCGCTGATCGACAGCATGGAGCTGTGGGACTCGGCGATGGACACGCTGGCGCAGGTGCTGGTGGCGGCGGTGATCGGGGTGGTGATCTCGGTCCCGATCGGCGTCGCGGCGGCCCGCAGCCAGACGGTGAGCCGGATCGTGCGCCCGGTCCTGGACTTCATGCAGACGATGCCCGCGTTCGTCTACCTGATCCCGGCGATCTTCTTCTTCCACATCGGCGCGGTGCCGGGTGTGGTGGCGACGGTGGTCTTCGCGCTGCCGCCGGGCGTGCGGCTGACCGAGCTCGGCATCCGCGGCGTCGACCCGGAGATGGTCGAGGCGGGCGAGGCGTTCGGCACGCCGCCGCTGCGGGTGCTGACCCGGATCCAGATCCCCCTCGCCATGCCGTCGATCATGGCGGGCATCAACCAGCTGATCATGCTGGCGCTGTCCATGGTGGTGATCTCGGGCATGGTCGGCGCGGGCGGCCTCGGCGGCGACGTCGTGGAGGGCATCCAGCGGGTGGACATCGCGGGCGGCTTCGAGGCCGGGCTCGGCGTGGTCGTCCTGGCCATCTACCTGGACCGGCTCACCGGGGCGCTGGGCAGCGAGCATCCTCGCGGGCTGCGGACGCTCTGGTCGACCGGCATGGCGAACCCCTGGCGCTGACCTCCCCCGCACGATCTTTTCCACCCCCCTGCAAGGCGACGAAAGGAAGGGCATTGCGTCCCAAGTTCAAGGTTCTGGCCGCGGCGGCGATGGCGCTGGCGCTCGGCGCTACGGCGAGCGCCTGCAACAGCTCGGACAACAAGAAGAACAGCAAGGATCTGACGCTCGGCGTCGTGTCCGGCTGGTCCGAGGGCGAGGCCGCCACCGCGCTGTGGAAGAAGATGCTGACCGACAAGGGCTACAAGGTCTCGGTGAAGCAGCTCGACGCCGGTCCGCTGTACGCGGGCATGGCGCAGGGCGACGTGGACCTGTACGTCGACTCGTGGCTGCCGAACACGCACGAGGACTACTGGAAGCAGTACGGCGACAAGCTGGAGAAGCTCGGCGCCTGGTACCCGTCGGCGCCGCTGACGATCGCCGTGCCGAACTACTCGCAGCTGCACTCGCTGGCCGACCTCAAGGGCAAGGGCTCGCAGTACGGCGGCAAGATCATCGGCATTGAGAAGAGCTCGGGGCTGTACCGGGTGTCGCAGACGAAGATGCTGCCCGCCTACGGCCTGGACAAGGAGTACACGGTCACGACGTCGTCGACGGCGGCGATGCTGGCCGAGCTGCAGAAGGCGATCAGCGCCCACAAGGACATCGTCGTCACGCTGTGGCGCCCGCACTGGGCGTACTCGAAGTTCCCGATCCGGGACCTGCAGGACCCGAAGGGCGCGATGGGCAAGCCGGACGGCGTGTACACCGTCGCCCGCAAGGACTTCAGCAAGGACGAGCCGCAGGTGACGGACTGGCTGAAGAAGTTCAAGATGGACGACAAGCAGCTGGGCTCCCTCGAGGACCTGATGGAGAACCAGTACAAGGGCAAGCCGGACCAGGCGGTGGACGCGTGGCTGAAGGCGAACCCGGACTTCGAGAAGTCCATGACGGGCTGATGCGTCGTCCCGTCCCCGAGGGAACGTTCCAGCGTTCCTGAAGGCGCCAGGGGGCCGTCCGGAACCACCGGACGGCCCTCTGCCTTTTCCGCACCGTCCTGGACCGTTTCAGGACGTTCTGGACGCCCCTCCCCCGGTCAGCCGGCGAGGCCGACGCTGAAGATGACCACGACGAGGCCGAGGCCGGTGGCGCAGAGCGTCATCACGCGGGGGTGGCCGCTGTGCGCCTCCGGCAGGATCTCGGCGGCCGACAGGTAGAGCAGGACGCCCGCGAACAGCCCGAGGTAGGGCCCGAGGACGCCCTCCGGGACCGTCCCGAGCAGGGTGAGCGCGGCGCCGGCGACGGGCGCGACGGCGTCGGCGAGCAGCAGCGCGAGCGCGGGGCGGCGGTCCCGGCCGCCGAGCGAGGCGGCGGTGAAGGTGTTGAAGCCGTCGGCGAAGTCGTGGGTGATGACGGCGAGCGCGACGAACGCGCCGGTCTCGGTGCCGGTCTGGAAGCCGAGGCCGATGCTCAGGCCGTCGACGAGGCTGTGCCCGACGAGCGCGAACGCGGCGAGCAGCCCGGCGCCGGCCGGCCCGTCGGGGTGGCCGTGCCCGTGCGCGTGGACGTGCGGGGCGTACTCGCCTTCGTGGGCGCGGTGGATCGCCACGGACTGCTCGACGACGTGCAGCAGCAGGAACCCGACGGCGAAGCCGATCATCGGGGCGGGGACGCCGAACGGCCGGTCCCGCGACAGCTCCAGCGACTCGGGGATCAGGTCGAACGCGACGACGCCGAGCATCAGGCCGCCGGCGAGGCCGAGGACGAGGTGCCGCTTGTCGCGGACCCGCATCGCCGCGAGCCCGCCGGCGAGCGTCATCAGGAATGCCAGGGCGGACACCAGGACGGCCATCCCCTGGTCTTACCAGCCGGCCCGCGGATCAGTCCTGCCGCCGCGTCGGTGATCGGCCGTGGGACCGGGTCATGGCGGAGGCCCCGGTCCCCGCCGGGCGGGTTCCGGGGCCTCGGTCACGGCCGGGCTATTCGGCGGCCACGGGCTCCTTCTCCTGGGCGGTGCCTTCGCCCTTGATGGAGCGGATGAGGAGCTGGGAGACGTCCACGACCTCCAGGCTCTCCTTGGCGTCGCCCGAGTTCTTCTTCTCGTTGATGGCGTCGCCGAGCATGACCAGGCAGAACGGGCACGCGGTGGAGACGGTGTCGGGGTCGGTGGTCAGCGCCTCGTCCACGCGCTCGGTGTTGATGCGCTTGCCGATCCGCTCTTCCATCCACATCCGGGCGCCGCCGGCGCCGCAGCAGAACCCGCGGTCCTTGTGGCGGTGCATCTCCTGCGTCTTGACGCCGGGGACGGTCGCCATGATGTCGCGGGGCTGCTTGTAGACCTTGTTGTGGCGGCCCAGGAAGCACGGGTCGTGGTAGGTGATCTTCTCCTCGATCGGCGCGACCGGGGTGAGCTTGCCCTCCTCGACCAGGTGCGCGAGCAGCTGGGTGTGGTGGACGACCTCGTAGTTCCCGCCGATCTGCGGGTACTCGTTGGCCAGGGTGTTGAAGCAGTGCGGGCAGGTCGCCACGATCTTCTTCACTCCGGCGTCGTTGAGCGTCTCGACGTTCTGCTGGCCGAGCATCTGGAAGACGAACTCCATGCCCAGGCGGCGGGCCGGGTCACCGGTGCAGGCCTCCATCGGGCCGAGCACGGCGAACTTGACGCCCGCGATGTGCAGGAGCTCGGCGACGGCCTTGGTGGTCTTCTTGGCCCGGTCCTCCAGGGCGCCGGCGCAGCCGACCCAGAACAGGTACTCGGTGTCCTCGGAGACCTTGTCGTCGACGACCTCGACCTCGAAGTCCAGCTCCTCGATCCACTCGAGGCGCTTCATCTCGGACATGCCCCACGGGTTGCCCTTGTTCTCGAGGTTCTTCAGCATGACGCCGGCCTCGGACGGGAACGCCGACTCGATCATGACCTGGAAGCGGCGCATGTCGAGGATGTGGTCGATGTGCTCGATGTCGACGGGGCACTGCTCGACGCAGGCGCCGCAGTTGGTGCAGGACCACAGGACGTCGGGGTGGATGACGCCGTCCTCGCCGACGAGCTCCTTGTCGACCTGCATGGCGAGCTTCTGCTCGTCGGTGAACTTCTCCCGCTGCTCCTCGGAGGCGAGCATGTAGGGGGCCTTGGCGAGCGCGTGGTCGCGCAGCTCCAGGATCACCATCTTCGGCGACAGCGGCTTGCCGGTGTTCCAGGCAGGGCACTGGGACTGGCAGCGACCGCACTCGGTGCAGGTCGCCATGTCGAGGAAGCCCTTCCAGGTGAAGTCCTCGATCTTGCCGCGGCCGAAGACGTCCTCGTCGGGGTCGGCCTCCTCGAAGTCCAGCGGCTTGCCGCCGGACATCATCGGCTGCGCGGCGCCGAGGCCGTCGGGGCGGCGCTTGAACATGACGTTCAGCGGGGCCAGGAAGATGTGCAGGTGCTTGGAGTGCACCACGAAGACCAGGAACACCAGCGCGACGCCGATGTGCAGCAGCAGGCCGATGGACTCCAGGACGTCCAGCGTGTGGTGCGACATGCCGTCGAACAGGTGCCCGACGAGCCAGGAGAAGTAGGCGCCCTTGCCGTAGTCGAGGTTGCCGTTGGCCCACTCGACGCCCCGGTAGAAGAACATCGTCCAGATCACGTTGAAGATCATGAACAGCGTGATCCACGCGCCGGACAGGTGCGAGCCCTTGAACCGGGACTTGCGCTCCAGCCGCTTGGGCGAGTTCTTGATCCGGATCGCGGTGAACACGATCAGGCCGAGGGTGCAGGCCAGCGCGATGGTGTCCTGGACGAATCCGATCGGGCCCCAGGTCTGCAGCCACGGGATCTTCTTGTCCAGGCCCGCCAGCAGCGCGACCGCCGCTTCCAGGTACACGGTGGCCAGCAGGAAGAACGCCCACATCACCGCGGCGTGCGCGGAACCGGCCAGCGTCCACTTCAGCAGTTTGCGCTGCCCCAGGACCTCGGTGACCTGGCCCTCGATGTCGGCCTTCTTGTCACGCTTGACCTGCAGCACACGGTCGGGGTCGGGCTGCCCGGCCATGGCCGTGTTGTACAGGAAGAGCACCCGCCGGCCGGCGAGCGCCAAAGCGACCGCCGTTCCGGCGAGCCCAATGACCAACGTGATCCAGAACACTGTTCCGTCCTCCTGGGGTACGGGCGATGGCAGTCAGCGTAGGGCTCGCGACAGACCGCATCTCATCCGGGGCCCGAATACTACTCGGTAGTAGCTTATGTGGTCACACGCGCAGGTCAGCACGCCTCTCGACCGGTCCGCGGGTCCGGTAGGCCGCGGACGGGGTTCCGTCGTCCCCATACCTTACGTATCCGGCGCGCCGATGAGTATCGGCCCGTTCCCGAGTCAAAACCACCGGATGAGGACCCGTCCAGCGCGGCTCCCGCCCACCGGTACACCCGGCGGGGCGCGCCGGACCGACGAAGGAGGCACCGGCGATGACCCAGAACCCCGACCTCGCGCCCGCGGCACGGCGGCTCGCGGAGCTGATCGGCACCCTTCCCGACGAGCGGCTCGAAGCGCCGACGCCCTGCGCCGACACCTCGCTCGCCACCCTCATCGACCACGTCGACGGGCTGTCCCTGGCGTTCGCGATGGCCGCCGCCAAGGACATCCCGGAGGGCGGGACGCAGCCGCCGTCCGCCGACGGGGCGAGCCTCGCGCCCGGCTGGCGGACCCGAGTCCCCGAGCGGCTGGACGCGCTCGCCGCCGCGTGGCGCGACCCGTCCGCGTGGGAGGGGATGACTGAGGCCGGCGGCGTGCAGATGCCCGGCGAGGTCATGGGACGCGTCGCGCTGAACGAGCTGGTCGTGCACGGCTGGGACATCGCGAAGGCCGGCGGGCTTTCCTACGACAGCGGCGAGGCCGAGGTCCAGGAGTGCCTGGTGTTCGTGGGGCAGGCCGTCGAGCAGAGCGGCGGCAAGGGCACGCCGGGCCTGTTCGGGGCGCCCGTCGCCGTCCCGGACGGCGCCTCGCCTCTCGACCGCCTGATCGGCCTCACCGGCCGCGACCCGTCCTGGCGGCCCTGACACGGCTCACTCTTCGGCGGCATGCGCGACGCCGCGGCACATGCCGCCGAAGACCCGCTCGTGGAACGGCTTGAACGCCCACCAGTAGCAGTGGCCGGCCAGCCCGTGCGGATGGAACAGGGCGCGCTGGGTGTAGCGGACGCCGCCGTCCGGTTCCGCTTCCGCGACGCCGAGCTCCAGCCAGGCGAGGCCGGGCAGCCGCATCTCGGCGCGCAGCCGCAGCAGGCGGCCGGGTTCGATCTCCTCCACGCGCCAGAAGTCGACGGTCTCCCCGGTCCGCAGCCGGCGCGGGTCGCGGCGGCCGCGGCGCAGCCCGACCCCGCCGACGAGCCGGTCCAGGACGCCGCGGACCCGCCACGCCAGCGGGAAGGAGTACCAGCCGCGCTCGCCGCCGATGCCCTCGATGACCTGCCACAGGCGGTCCGGCCGGGCGGCCACCTCGCGGGTCCGCGCGTCGGTGTAGAGGCTGCCGCCGGCCCAGTCCGGGTCGGTGGGCAGCGGGTCGCTGGGGGCGCCGGGGACGCTCGCCGACGACCAGCGGGTGGCGACGTCCGCCTCCCGGACGCGGCGCAGCGCCAGCGACACCGCGCGCTCGAACCCCGCCGGGCCCTCGGGCGGCGGCGGCACGTACCGGGCGATGTCGTGCTCGCGGCAGATCACCTCGTTGCGCAGCGACTCCACCAGCGGGCGCGCGAGCCGTCCCGGCACCGGCGTGATCGCCCCGACCCACAGGCTCGACAGCCAGGGGCTCAGCACGGGAACCGGCACGATGAGCCGCCGCCTGAGCCCGGCGACGGCGGCGTAGCGCCGCATCATCTCGGTGTAGGTGAGCACGTCCGGGCCGCCGATGTCGAAGCCCCGGCTCACCCGGGCGGGCAGGGCGGCGGACGCGACCAGGTAGTGCAGGACGTCCCGGATCGCGATCGGCTGGATGCGCGAGTGCACCCAGCGCGGGGTGACCATCACCGGCAGCCGCTCGGTCAGGTACCGCAGCATCTCGAACGACGCCGACCCCGACCCGATGATCACCGCGGCGCGCAGCCACACCGCGGGCACGCCGGCGTCCAGCATGATCCGGCCGACCTCGGCGCGCGACCGCAGGTGCGGTGACGGGTCCTCCTCCGGCTCCATCCCGCCCAGGTAGACCAGCCGGCCCACGCCGGCGTCGCGGGCCGCCGCGGAGAAGGTGCGGGCCGAGCGGCGGTCGGTCTCGCCGAAGTCGCTCCCGCCGCCGATCGCGTGGATCAGGTAGTAGGCGACGTCCACCCCGTCCAGGGCCCGGCGGGTCGACTCGGGGTCGGTCGCGTCGGCCTCGGCGATCTCCACTCGTCCGGCCCACGGATGGTCGCGCAGCCGCTGGGCGGAGCGGGCCATGCACCGCACCCGGTATCCGGCGTCCAGCAGCGCGGGCACCAGCCGGCCGCCGATGTAGCCGCTCGCCCCCGTCACCAGGCACAGCGGCGCGGGGTCATCCGGGTGCCGGGCCACGGCCCGCTCCCCGCGGCGTCCCGCCGTCCGCCGCGGCGGACCCGCGGCCGTGCACAGTGCCGATCATCGCTCTCTCCCCCCGTGTGGGAGGCCCCCTACCCCCGGCCGACCTGCGCAAGCGGGAGCGCGTGAGGCGCCGCGCCGGGTGACCCCGGGCACAGTTTTTAAACGTGTTCAAATTTCTGGGCTACGCTCGTGCCGAGACGCGGAGGTGGGGCGCGATGAAGCTGGTGATCCCCGGTGGGACCGGGCAGGTCGGGACGATCCTGGACCGGGCGTTCACCGCCGCGGGCCACGAGGTCGTGGTGCTGACGCGGCGGCCGGCGCGCGAGCGCGAGCTGGCCTGGGACGGCCGGACGCCCGGCCCGTGGACGGCGGCGCTCGACGGCGCCGACGCCGTGGTCAACCTCGCCGGGCGCAGCGTCAGCTGCCGCTACACCCCGGCCAACCTGCGGGAGATGATGGACTCGCGGGTGGAGTCGGCGCGGGTCGTCGGCGAGGCGATCGCCGCGGCGGCGCGCCCGCCCCGGGTCTGGCTGCAGATGAGCACCGCCACGATCTACGCCCACCGCTTCGACGCGCCCAACGACGAGGCGACCGGGATCATCGGCGGCGACGAGCCCGGCGTCCCGCGGTACTGGTCGTACAGCGTCCGGATCGCCAGGGAATGGGAGCGGGCGCAGGCGCGGGCCGCCACTCCGGACACCCGCAAGGTCGCGCTGCGCGCCGCGATGGTGATGAGCCCCGACCGCGGCGGCGTCTTCGACGTGCTGCTGCGGATGGCGCGGCTCGGCCTCGGCGGGCCGGTCGCGGGCGGCGCGCAGTACGTGTCGTGGATCCACGAGCGCGACCTCGTCGCCGCGGTCGAGTTCCTGATCGGCCGGGACGACATCGACGGCCCGGTGAACCTCGCCGCCCCCGCTCCCCTGCCGCAGCGCGCGTTCATGCGCGAGTTGCGCGCCGCGTGGGGCGTCCCGGTGGGCCTCCCGGCGACGACGTGGATGGCCGAGATCGGAGCGCTCGCGATGCGGTCGGACACCGAGCTGCTGTTGAAGAGCCGCCGCGTCGTCCCGGGCCGCCTGCTCGACGCCGGGTTCGCGTTCGAGCATCCGGAGTGGCCCGGGGCCGCCGCCGACCTCGTCCGTCAGGTGGTCAGGAACCGGCGGCGCGCTCCCGCCAGGCGCGCTCCCACTGCCGGGTCAGCATCGGGTAGACGATCAGGTGGCGGAACGGCGCGATGAGCGCCATGTAGAAGCGTCCGAGGCCGCCGTTCGGGCGGACGAGCACCGCCATCCGCAGCTCGTGGTCACCGCCGGGCGCCGGGACCCAGCCCAGATGCATGATGCCGTGCATGGTCTTGTTCGCGATCTCGCGGACTTCCTCGTCGGCGAGCCGGTAGACGGGCGTGAACGGGGAGCCGCCGGCGTCCTCGACGGTGCCGCGCAGGTCGCTCGGCAGGCGGTCGCGCAGCGGCCGGACCCGGGTGCCGAGCCCGGTGCCGGGCCGGTCCCAGCCGAGGAGCGCGCCGAGGCCCCAGCGGACGGCGAACAGGGCCTTGACCGGAAGGGCCTGCCTGGCGAAACCGCCGGACGTCCGCATCGCCTCCAGCATCGCGGGGAAGTCGCCCGGCCCCGCGCCCGGCGTGCGGAAGGACCAGACGTCCAGCAGCCGGAAGTCGGGCGCGAGATCGTGGACGCGCCACGGCCGGCCGGTGTGCGCGCTGTCGGGAAGCCGCACGACCATCGCCTCCACTCGTTATACGGTTGCGTACAACACCAGGCTAACCCGAGTTGTACGCATGCGTATAGATGGGGTGGGACACATGGCGGGAGCGCTCCGGACGCCGCGCGAACGGTGGATCGAGGAGGGCCTGCGCGTCCTCGCCGAGGGCGGGCCCGACGCCGTCCGCGTCGAGGCGCTGGCCAAGCGGCTCGGCGTCACCAAGGGCGGCTTCTACGGCTACTTCACCGACCGCGGCGCCCTGCTCGACGCGATGCTGGACGCCTGGGAGCGCGAGAGCACCGACGCGGTGATCGACCGCGTCGAGAGCGAGGGCGGCGACCCGCGGACCCGGGCCCGGCGCGCCGGCATGCTCACCTTCTCCGGCGACCGGCTCCTCCCGATCGACCTCGCCGTCCGCGACTGGGCCCGCCGCGACGACGCCGTCGCCGCCCGGCTGCGGCGCGTCGACGACCGGCGCATGGCGCTGCTCCGCGAGACGATCGGCGCCTTCTGCACCGACCCCGACGAGGTCGAGGCCCGCAGCCTCATCGCCTTCTGCGTGGCGATCGGCCACCACTTCCTCGCCGCAGGCCACGAGGGCCGCACCCGTACCGAAGTCCTCACCCGCGCCACCGACCTGATCTTCGACCGCGGCGCCTAGCGCGCCCCGGCGTCACTCGCGGAGAAGGTCCAGGAGCGCCCGGACCGGGAGGGGAACGTGGTCGCGGCGCCAGATCAGCGTCGTGGACCGCTCCGGCGCGTCGCGCAGCGGGACGACGGCGAGGCCGCCCAGCGCCCGCCCGGCCGCCGAACGGGGAAGCAGCGCGATGCCGAGCCCGTGCGCGACCAGGTCCGCCAGCAGGACGAGGTCGTCGGTCTCGGTGCGGACGTCCGGGACGAAACCGGCCGCGGCGCAGGCCGCCTCGAGGACCGAGCGCAGCCCGGCACCGAGCGTGAGGGTGACGACGGGCTCGTCGCGCAGGTCGTCCAGCGACGCCTCGGCCGCCCCGGCGAGCCGGTGGTCCCGCGCGACGGCCAGCACCAGTGGTTCGACCTCGACCGGGTGGGAGGCCAGCGTCGGGCGCAGCACCTGGCCGGCGGGGCCCGCGGGCAGGCGGCTCGCCGTGGCACCGATCACCGCGGCGGCCAGTTCGCCGGAGCCGACCTGCGCAGTCAGCGCCTCCGGATGGCCGGTCCGCAGGGTGAGCCGCACCTTGGGGTGCTCGCGGCGGTACCGGCCGAGCCGTTCGAGGAGCCGTTCGGGAGGGCACGGAATCGTGCCGACGGCCAGATGCCCGGCCAGCTCCCCGCTGAGCGCCGCCACCGCGTCCATCCCCGCGTCGGCGGCGGCCAGCGCCGCACGCGCGCACGGCAGGAACGCCTCACCCGCCGGGGTCGGCTTCACGCGGCGTCCGGTGCGGTCGAAGAGCGCGGCCCCCACCTCGCGCTCGAGCTGCGCGATCTGCTGGCTCACCGCCGGCTGCGCGACGCGGACCCGCGCGGCGGCGCGCGTGAACCCGCCCTCCTCGGCGACCGCCACGAGGTACCGGAGCTGCCGCAATTCCATAAGCGTTCCTTATCGGAGAGCAGAGGAATCATATCTTGGACTACTGCGACGGCGAGGCACCACAGTTGACGGCATGAACTCGACCAAGCACCGGATGGCGCTGATGGTGTGGTGCGCGGTGCTCCCCACCCTCACCGGCCTGCAGCTTCTTCTCGGCCACGTGCTGCTGAACGTCCCGCCCTACCTGCGGCCCCCGATCATGGCCACGCTGACGGTCCCGATCGTCATCTACCTGCTCCTGCCGCTCTTCGAGCGCCTCCGCCGAGCGCTGAGCGGAAAGAGGTCGCCGGTGAACGGGTCCGCACCGACGTAGCTACTCGCGTACGGGCCGGTACCGCAGGTCGACGACCTCGGGCCCGCCGCCGTCGCGCACCAGGTCCCAGCGGACCGGCGCACCGCCCGGCGCCTCGAACAGCCGGACGCCGTCACCGAGCATCACCGGCGCGATGTGCACGGAGAACTCGTCGATCAGGCCCCGCTCCACGCACTGCCGCGCGACGCCGGCGCCGAACACCTCCAGGTTCTTCCCGCCCGCCGCGTCCAGCCCCGTCCGCACGGCCTCCGCGATGTCGCAGTTCAGAAAGGTGAAGCCCGCGGCGGGCGGCGCGTCCTCCGGGTGATGGGTCAGCACGAAGATCGGCCCGTCCCACTTCCCCCCGTACGGCCTGCGGTTCTGCCCGCCCTCGGCGTCATAGCCCGCGTCGAACCCGCGCCGCCCGGCGAGGATCGCCCCGGTCGTCGCGACCATCTCCTCGACGATCCCCGGCGTGAACGACAACCCGGACATCCAGTCCATCGAGTGCCCCGGCCCGGCGATGAAGCCGTCCAAAGACATGGTCAGATGCCAAAGCACCTTGCCCCGCGCAGGTGAACTCGTCATGGTCCCGCCTCTCAGGTGTGCACGCCTGATGCTTGGACCACTGGGGCGCCGAGAACTCATCGCCGCCCCTCGGACGGTCAGCCGTCCTTCTCCCCGACGTTCGACGGCTTGGCAATCACGAACGTTCCGCGCCCGTGGACGCCCTGGACGAGGCCCTTTTCGCGCAGGAGTCTGATCGCCGCCTCCGCCGTGTTGACGGACACCTTGAACTCGTCCGCGACGGCTCGCACGGCGGGAATGCGGCGTCCGACGGGATAGACGCCGTCCACGATGCGCGCCGTGAGAACGCCCGCCACCTGGAGGTACAAGGGTTCCATGCCGTCGAGATCGATGCTCACCCGGGGACGCTAGCGCGGCTCAGGACCCTTGGACGCGCAACTCGTATGACTAGTCCGACTCGGGCGGTATGTCGGGCGCGACGAACGTGCCGACGCCGTGCACTGCCACCGTGAGGCCGCGTTCGCGCAGGACGCGCAGCGCCGCCTCGCTGGTCCGCGTCGACACCCCCGCCTCCGCCGCGAGCGAGCGCGCGGACGGCACGCGGGTGCGGGGCAGCATTTCGCCGGCCCGGATCCGGCGTTCTATCTCGTCCGCAACCGAGAGGTACATCGGCTTCAGCGAGTCCAATGGGAAGCCCATATAGGCACGTTACGGACCCCGTGGTGATGCTTTGGTCCTACGGGTGTCCATTGGTGTCCACGTGTGCCTACCATCGTGCCGAGGCGGCCCCGGTGCGGTGCACCACCACCGCGCCGGGGCCTAGGAATCGATTGCCCTAGGAGGCGACCGACCCATGACCCCTGAGAGTAGGGCGCGGCTTGAGGCGCTGGGCGTGGTTCTGCGGGTGTACGGGCTGCACGCGTCCATGACCGAGGACGGGCTGCGCGTCGTGAACCGGGAGGCGGCGGGGTGCTGCGCGGCGCATCCGGCCGATGTGATCAGCGTGCGGGCGCGGGAGGACGACGGCGGGCGGGCGTGGTTCTTCACGTCGTGGCGGCATCCGGTCGCGGAGGTGGAGCGCGTCGTGGACGCGGTGACGGCGATCCGGGAGCTGCTCGGCGGGGAGCCGGGGCTGTGATCGCGGTGTGGGCGTCGGCGATGTGCGTGGTGCCGGTGCTGGCGGTCGCGGTCACGGTGGGGGTGATGGAGCGGCGGCGGCCGAGGTACCGGGGACGGCATCGGGCGATGTTCTGACCGCGGTCGCTGGGGCGGGGCTGGTTGACTTGCGGCGTGTCGGCCTTAAAAGGCGCCTTTTAAGGCCGACACGCCGCAAGTCAACGTTGGAGGTGCGGGGTGGCTTGGGTGCGGCATGAGGTCGTCATCGATGCGCCGCCGGAGCATGTGTGGGATGTGCTGCGGGATGTCGGGGCCGTCCACGAGCGGCTGCTGCCCGGCCGGGTCGCCGGGACGCGGATCGAGGGCGACCAGCGGTTCCTGACCTTTCCCGATGGGCACGTGATCCGGGAGCTGATCATCGCGGTCGACGACGGCGCCCGGCGGCTGGCGTACGCCGTGGTGGACGGAGCGCGGCCCGCGGTCGAGCGTCACCATGCGTCGTTCGAGGTCCGCGCGGAGGGTGCCGGGGCACGGTTGGTCTGGACGACCGATGTGCTGCCGCATTCAGCGGCGGGCGAGATCGGTGTGCGTGTCGAGCGCGGCGCGGTGGAGATGAAGCGGGCGATCGAGGCGTCCTACAGGGTCATGCGGGGCGGGTGGCTGTTCCGGTGATGAAGCCGGTGCCCGCCGGGCGGACGGTCGCCGTCCATCCCCGGGCGGCGAGGTCGCGGACGAGCCGCTGGGGGTCGTGGAAGACCTTGACGACGCGGTACTCGCTGCCGTCGTCGAGGCGGCGCCGGACGGAGGGGACGGGGTGGTCGGCGAGGACGTCCTCGGCGGCCGCTTCGCCTGGGCCGTTGTCGACGAAGACGGCCGTGCCGCCGGGGGTGAGGGCGTCGGCGACGGTGCGCCAGAAGCCGGGGAGCCGGTCCGGCGGCACGTGGGAAAGCCAGAAGGCGAAGAAGACGGTGTCGTAGCGGCGGGACGGGCGCCAGGAGAAGAGGTCGGCGCACTCGAACTCGACCGCGGCGGGCGCGGTGCGTTTGCGTGCGATGTCGAGGGCTTCCGGGGAGGCGTCGACGGCGGTCAGCGAGCGGGCGCGGGCGGCGAGGCGGCCCGTCCACTGGCCGGTTCCGCAGGCGAGTTCGAGGACGTCGCCGGTGATCGGCAGTTCGTCGACGAGCGGTGTGAGGGCGCGCAGGTCGGCGCGTTGGTCGTAGACCCGGTCGTATTCGCCGGCGCGGGCGCGGTAGTAGGCGATCTGTTCCCGCACGGCGGCATCGGCGTCGTCGCCCATGCCGCCACGCTAACTAACGACGGCGGCTGCGGGCCACGGCGAGGGCCGTGAGCAGCGGGATCGCGGCGACGCAGAGCCAGGCGAACAGGTCGCCGATCCGGTCGTAGGGGGTCGTCGTGCCGTGGACGGGGACGTCGGCGACGAGCGTCTGCCGGGCGGAGCCGAAGTAGTCGGCGGTGGCGAGGACGCGGCCGCGGGCGTCGAACGCGGCGGAGAGTCCTTGCGCGTCCTGGCGCACCAGCGCGTAGCCGCCTTCGACGGCGCGCAGGCCCGCCTTGTCGGTGTGGGGGCGTCCGTATTCGCGCCAGTCGTGGGCCGGGACGAGCATGATGTCGGCGCGGACGCGCATGAGCGCCGGGAAGTCGGCGTCGTAGCAGATGACGTTGGCGATCCGGCCGTACGGCGTGGAGACGACGGGGACGTGCCTGTCCCCCGGCTTGTAGGTCTCGGAGCCGGGGATCGGGTGGGCCTTCTGGTACGTCCAGAGGACGGCGCCGTCGGGGCCGAGGAGGACGGTCTCGTCGCGTCCGAAGGCGGGGCCGGTGGTGTCGTAGACGGCGATGCCGATGTCGAGGTAGATGCGGGAGCGGCGGGCTTCGGCGCGGGCGGCGGCGATGACCGCCGGTTCGCGGGCGGCCTGCGCGGAGACGGCGTTCTCCGGCCAGACGACGATCTTCGCTCCGGCGGCGGCCTCGCGGCGGGTGGCGGCGAGCAGGTCGTCCTGCACGGCGGTGGTGACGGGGTCGACGGTGGCGGGCGGCGCTGCGGCGATGCCCTGCCGTCCGCCGGGCATGCGGCCGAGCGCGGCGTGCTCGGCGTCGGCGACCGTCCTGGCGGGGCTCACTCCGGCGATCCGCACGGTCCGTCCGTCGTGCGGGAGCAGCGCGAGCCGCGCGCCGCCGGCGAGGGCGATGGCCGCGAGCACGGTGGCGCAGACGGCGGCGGGACGGGCGGCCGGGCGGGACGGGTCCTGCCAGAACCCGTTCGCGGCGGCGGCGAGCCAGGCGATGAGGAGGCCGATGCCGTAGGAGCCGGCGATGGACGTGACCTGGAGCAACGGGAGTTCGCCGTGCTGGGTGACGGCGAGGGAGCCGTAGGCGGTCCCGAACGGCGACAGCAGGGTGATGAGGAATTCGGCCGCGGCGACGGAGGCGGGGAACACGAGGGTGCCCGTCCACCGGCCGAGTCCGGGGGCCAGCAGGCGGTCGAGGAGGAACGGCACGGTCTGGACCAGGCTGAGCGCCGCCGCGCCCGCGAGGATGACCGGTCCGGAGCCCATCGCCGACTCCTGCACCCAGAAAGCGGCGGCGGCGAGGTGCGCGGCCCAGGCCCAGGTGGTGCCCGTCCAAGGGCCGGTGGTGCGGGTGAAGCGCAGTAGCAGGATGGGGAAGACCCAGGCGGCGAGCGGAATGTCCCAGCGCCCGCCGACCGCGAACAGCATGGCGATAGTGCCCGCCGCGAGCAGCGCGTACCGGTACCGGCGCGCGCGCTCGGCGGGGCGTGCCCCGGCCGGTGGCGTTCTGTTTTCGAGGAGAGGAATGCTCATGGAATGGGACGCTAAGTGAGCGCGTATATGCGGGGCGTCGCCCGCGCGGCCCAATTCTCCGCGCGTGCGCAACTTTGGATGCGCGCCTTCTGGGCGATGTTCCAGAAGGGTGCCGTTGACTAGCCTCACCTGCGTGAAGACCGCCCCCGTGATGTCCGTACTGCGAGGCGCCCGCGCCTGGACGGCGGGCAGGCCGTGGCTGTTCGACGCGGCGCTCGGCGGCGGCCTCACCGTGTTCGACGTGGTGACGCTCGCCACCCGCGACCCTGCGCCCGGCCCGATGGCGCTGGCGCTGTGGGGGGTGCAGACCGTCCCGCTGCTGTGGCGGCGGCGCCTTCCGCTGGCCGTGCTCGCGACGATGACCGCCGCGTTCGTCGTCTTCGAGGCGGCCGACCCGGTCCCGGGCAAGACACCCGGACCGTACTTCCTGATCTTCGGCGTCTACGCGGCGGCCCGGTACGCCCCGGCCGCCGCGAGCCTCGCCGCGTCCGGCGGCGCGCTGGCCGCGGCGGTCGCGGTGGACCTGGCGCTCGGACGGTCCCCCGCACCGCGCCCCGACTCGCTGGAGCCGATCACCGCGACGACGTTCGCGGTGTTCCTCGGCGTCGCGTGGCTGCTCGGGCACGCGCGGCGGCGCATCGACGCCGACGCCCGCCGGCTCCGCGACCTCAACGCGCGGCTGCGCGCCGAGCGGGAGCGCAACGCGCGGCAGGCCGTCGCCGCCGAGCGCGCCCGGATCGCCCGCGACCTGCACGACGTCGTCGCGCACCACGTCAGCGCCATCGCCGTGCAGGCCCGCTCCACCGAGGACGTCGTCCGCGACGACCCGGGCCTCGGCCGCGCCGGGGTGGCGCGCATCGCCGAGACGGCCGACACGGCGCTGGTCGAGATGCGCCGCATCCTCGGCCTGCTCGACGCCGGCCACGACGACGGGGACGCCGAGCCGTCGCTGCGCGGCCTCGGCCGGCTCGTGGAGGCCGCCGAGCGGGCGGGCTGCCGGGTGCGGGCGGACGTGGACGCAGGGGCGGGCGCGTTGCCGCAGGTCGTGCAGGTCTCGGCGTACCGGATCGTGCAGGAGTCGCTGACGAACGTCCTCAAGCACGCGGGCCCGGCCGAGGTGCGGATAGCGCTCCGGACGTCGGACGGCGCGCTGGTCGTCGAGGTCGGCAACGGGCCCGCCGCCCCCGGCCGCACGCCCGTGCCCGGGTCCGGGCGGGGGCTCATCGGCCTGCGCGAGCGCGTCGCCGCGTTCGACGGGACGCTGCGGACCGGCCCGTGCCCGGCGGGCGGCTGGCTCGTCCGCGCCGAACTGCCGCTGGAGGGCGTCCGATGACGGTCCGGGTGCTGCTCGCCGACGACCAGGAGATGGTGCGGGCGGCGCTGCGCGTCGTGATCGACCGGCGGGACGGCCTGGCGGTCGTGGGCGAGGCCGCGGACGGCGCGGAGGCCGTCGCGGAGGCGGCCCGGCTGCGTCCGGACGTGGTGGTCATGGACGTCCGCATGCCGGGGATGACCGGGGTCGAGGCGACCCGGCGGATCATGGCGGGCCCGTGGGAGGGCGGCGCGCGGCCCCGCGTCCTGGTCCTCACCACGTTCGACCTCGACGAGTACGTGTACGCCGCGCTGCGCGCCGGGGCGAGCGGGTTCCTGCTGAAGAACAGCCCGATCGACCAGCTCGAACACGCGATCCGGGTCGTCGCGGCCGGGGAGGCGATGCTGGCGCCGAGCGTGACGCGGCGGCTCGTCACGGCGTTCGCGGCGGCCCCGCCGGCGCCCGAACCGCCGGCGTCCGAACAGCGGGCGCCGGGACGGCTGGACGGCCTCACCGGGCGCGAGAGCGAGGTGCTGCTCCTCGTCGCGCGCGGGCTCGCGAACGCGCGGATCGCGGAACTCCTCGGGCTGAGCGAGGCGAACGTGAAGAGCCGCGTCAACCGGATCCTCGCGCGCCTCGGCCTGGAGAACCGCGTCCAGGCGGCGATCCTCGCCTACAAGGAGGACCTGCCGGGCCTGCGGGACGGCGCCGGGCCGCCCGGCTAGACCCGCTCGAAGATCGCGGTGAGGCCCTGGCCGCCGCCGATGCACATCGTCTCCAGGCCGTAGCGGGCGCCGCGGCGGTGCATCTCGCGGGCGAGCGTGGCGAGGATGCGGGTGCCGGTGGCGCCGACGGGGTGGCCGAGGGAGATGCCGGAGCCGTTGACGTTGATGCGGTCCCAGTCGGCGTCCTTCACCTTCCACTCGCGGGTGACGGCGAGGACCTGCGCGGCGAACGCCTCGTTCAGCTCGATGAGGTCGATGTCGGCGAGGGTGAGACCGGCGGCGGCGAGGGCCTTGGCGGTGGACGGGACGGGCCCGATGCCCATCGTGCGCGGCGGCACGCCCGCGCGCGCCCACGACACCAGCCGGACGAGGGGGCGCAGCCCGAGTTCGGCGGCGCGTTCGGGCGTGGTGACGACGCACGCGGCGGCGGCGTCGTTCTGGCCGCTGGAGTTGCCCGCCGTGACGGTCGCCTCCGCGTCGCTCTTCCCGAGGACGGCGCGCAGCTTCCCGAGGGTCTCCATGGACGTTTCGGGCCGCGGGTGCTCGTCGGTGTCCACGACCGTGTCGCCCTTGCGGGACGTGACGGTGACCGGCACGATCTCGTCCGCGAACCGGCCGGACCGCTGTGCCTCGACGGCCCGCTGGTGGGAGCGGACGGACAGCTCGTCCTGCTCCTCGCGGCCGATGCCGTACTCGCGGCGCAGGTTCTCCGCCGTCTCCAGCATCCCGCCCGGCACCGGGTGGTTGACGCCGCCGGCGGTGACGCGGCCGCGGGCGAGCGTGTCGTGCAGTTCGAGGGACGGCCCGCGCAGCCCCCACCGCGCGGACGTCGTGTAGAACGGCGCGTTGCTCATCGACTCGGCGCCGCCCGCGATGATCACGTCGCTGACGCCCGTCTGGACCTGCATCGCGGCGTTGAGGACGGCCTGCAGGCCCGAGCCGCAGCGCCGGTCCACCTGGAGGCCGCCGACCTCGATCGGCAGGCCCGCGTCGAGCGCGGCGACGCGCCCGATGGCCGGGGCGTCCGAGCTCGGGTAGCACTGGCCGAGGAACACCTCGTCGACCGCCTCGCCCGGCAGGCCGGAGCGCTCGACCACGGCGCGGATCACCGCGGACGCGAGGTCGACGGGCTGGACGCTCTTGAACACCCCGCCGAAACGGCCGATCGGGGTGCGCAGCGGCTCGCAGATCACCGCGTCGCGCATGGCAGCTCTCCTCAATCCGGGAACGGCGGGCACTCCGCAGGTTATGACCTCGAAGTACGCGCCCCGCGTCCGGGCCCGGTCCGCGCGGGCGGTTGAATGCAGGGAGCGAGCGAGGAGGCGCGATGGAGCAGCAGGCCGGGCAGGACTGGGCGGAGCGGGCCGCGACGGTGCGGGTCATCGGGACGGGCGCGATGGGGCGCGGCATCGCGCAGCTCGCGGCGGCCGGCGGGCTGACCGTGGAGCTGGCCGACATCCGCTTCGAGGCGGTGAAGGCCGCCGTCGAGCACGTCGGCGCGATGTTCGACAAGCTGGTCGGCAAAGGCCGGATGACGGCGGACGACGCGGCGGCGGCGAAGGCGCGGCTCAAGCCGGTCGGCGAGCCGCTGACCCCGCTGCAGGGCTGCGACCTGGTCGTCGAGGCCGTCCGCGAGGACCTGGACACCAAGCGGGAGCTGTTCGCGGCACTGGAGAAGGCCGCCGCACCGCACACGATCCTCGCGACGAACACCAGCTCGCTGCCGGTCACCGCGATCGGCGCGGCGCTGGAGGACCCGTCGCGGCTCGCGGGGCTGCACTTCTTCAACCCCGTCCCGCTGATGCGGCTCGTCGAGGTGATCCCCGGCGCGCGGACCACGGACTGGGTCCCCGGCGCGCTCATGGCCCTCGTCCGGCGGCTCGGCCACGAGCCGGTGCTCGCGCCGGACGCGCCGGGCTTCCTCGTCAACCACGCCGGGCGCGGCCTGGTGACGGAGGCGCTGCAGATCCTGTCCGAGGGCGTCGCGGAACCGGTCGACATCGACCGCATCGCCCGCGACGTCCTCGGCTTCAAGATGGGCCCGTGCGAACTCCTCGACCTCACCGGGATGGACGTCTCGCACCCCGTCATGGAGTCGATCTGGACCGGGTTCTACACCGAGCCGCGGCACCGGCCGTCGCGCATCGGCCGCGCCCGCATGGAGGCGGGGCTCCTCGGCCGCAAGACCGGCGAGGGCTTCTACAAGTACGTGGACGGCGCCAAGCAGGAACCGCCGGAGGCGACCGCGCCGGACGCGGACCCCTGCCCGCTCTGGCTGCACCCCGACCTGCGGGAGACGCTGGGCGCCCTGCTGTCCGAGGTCGGCGTGGACGTCGAGACCGGGGACGGGCCGTCGCCGGACGCCGTCGCCGTGGTCGACGCGATGGCCCTCGAAGGCCGCGACGCCACGCGCACGCTGGGCATCGACACGTTCTTCGGCCTCTTCACCCGGCTGACCGTCACCGTGCACCCCGCGCTCGACCCGGACGCGGGACGCGCCGCGCTCGCCGCGCTGTTCACCACGGGACGCTCCATCAGCGTCGTCCGGCACGCCGCCGCCCCCGTCGCGCAGCGGCTCTTCGCGTCGGTCGTGAACGTGGCCTGCGGCATCGCGGAGCAGCGGCTCGGCACCCCGGAGGGCATCGACACCGCCGTCCGGCTCGGCCTCGGCTACCCGCGCGGCCCGCTCGAGTGGGGCGACCAGGTCGGCGCCGACCGCGTCCTCGACCTCCTCGAGACCCTCCACAACGACACCCTCGACCCGCGCTACCGCGCGAGCCGCTGGCTGATCGAACGGGCGGCGTCCGGCCTCCCGTTGACCGAGACCGGCACCGCCCCGTCCGACCTGCTGGGCTAGCCCGCCTTCTCGACGGGGTAGGCGGGGACCTTGTCCGTCCAGCCGCAGGACACGAGCGCGTCATAGGACACGACCGTGCCGGGCTTGCGGCCGGCCCACGCCTTCCCCGGCGTCACCAGCACGGACTCCTGGGCGAGCAGCCGCCCCGTCGCCGGGTCGATCACGAGCCGCTCGTCCAGGACGGTGCCGTCCGCGCGCACCCGGCGGGCGACGCCCTCGCCGCGGCGGCCGAGCGGGTCGGTGACCGCGCCGACGCCGCGCAGGCCCGGCGCGGCGGCGAGCAGCCGGTACATCGCGGCCAGCACGCGCGGCTTCACGGGCGCGGCGCCGACCTTCTGGGCGTTGCTCATCAGCCATTCGGCGGGGTCGGCGTGGTCCGGGAGCGTCCGGTTCAGGAACCGCCGCAGCGCCTGCGGGTCGGCGGGGAGCCTGCGGACGTCCGGCGGGTCGGTGCCCTCCCAGTCGGCGAGGCGGAACGCCTCACCGCCCTTGACCTTGCTCTTCGTCCACTTGCCGGGGCCGGGCCTGGTGACCGGGCCGCGGTTGGGGCTGTTGACCGGGCCGCCGGACGGGGACGGACCACCGGCAGGGGCCGGGCCGGTGTAGCGGCTGCTGACGACGCGCTCGGCGACCCAGGCGTCCTTGCCGGGGCCGGCGTCCCAGGAACCGATCTCGCGGACGGTGTAGTGCTGCCCGGAGTCGCTCACCACATAGCCGCCCTCGCGGATCACCGACGACCAGTACCGTCCGTGGCCCGCGGGCGCGCCCTCCGCCTTGGTCGCGGCGGTGAGCAGGACGGTCTTGGCCGTCATCGGCTGCGGCCCGGCGGCACCGGGGTCGGGCGCGCGGGGGGTCGTGCCGGACGACAGGACGACCGCACCCGTGACCGCGGCGGCGGTGGCGGTCAGGCCGAGGCCGCTCCACAGGGCGGGGCGCCGCCAGGCGCGGCGCTCCGGTCGCTGCGGCGCGCGCATCCCGTTGAGGACGCGGTGGCGCACCGCGTCCTCGCTCTCCTGTGTCGGCGGTTCGTCGAGCATTGTGGCGATCATCTGGAGTTCGTCCACGGTCACATTCCTTCCGTTCCGGTGGGGAGCGCGGCCCGCAGCTTCTTGCGGGCGCGGTTCAGGCGGGAGCCGACGGTGCCGTACGGGATGCCCAGCACGTCGGCGATCTCCTCGTGGGAGAGCTGGGCGAGGGCCTTCAGCAGCACGACGTCGCGGTCCTTGCGAGACAGCCCGGCGAGGGCGCTGGCGAGGGACGGCTGCAGGCGCTCGGCGGACACCGAGGCCGCGACGCGCTCGTCGTGGCCGCCGGGGTCGCGGTCCACGCCGACCCGCGCGAGCGCCCGGTACCGGCGGGTCTCGGTGCGGCGGTGCTGGTTGATGAGGTTGGTCGCGATGCCGAACAGCCAGGGGCGGACCGTCCCGCGGGACGGGTCGAAGGCGGCGCGGCGGCGGAACGCGGCGAGGAACGTCTCGGCGACGACGTCCTCGGCCGCCTGCGGGCCGAGGCGTCCGGCGACGTAGCGGTGCACGTCGGGGAAGTACCGGTCGTAGACGGCGGTGAAGCGGTCGCCGTCGCGGACGGACGCGGCGATCAGCTCCGCGTCCGTCCAGTCGAGGTCGGGCGGGGCGGTCACTCGGCCGCCCCTGGGATGGGGTCCGGCATGGGGCACCTCCGGGGGTGTGGTCACTTCTACTCCGCCGGACCCCCGCGCCGCTTTCACGCGGGCTCGGCGACCTTCGCGGGCTCGGCGTCCGCGGCGTCCGGGCGGGGGACGCCGCGCAGGACGAGCGCGGCGAACACGGCGGCGGCGAGGGTGGCGCCGCAGCCGGCGAGGGACCCGGCGGACACCGCGTGGACGAACGCGTCGCGGGCCTGGTGGGCGAGGGCGGGGTCGCCGAGCGCGAGGGCCTCGCCGAGCGAGTGCTTCGCGGCGGCGGGGGCGCCCTCCGGCAGGCCGCGGGCGTAGACGGCGGAGACGACGCTGCCGAGGACGGCGACGCCGAGCGCGTTGCCGAGCTCCTGGCCCGCGTCGTTCACCGCGGACCCGACGCCGGCCTCCTCGACGGGGACGGCCGCCATCAGCAGGTTGTAGGCGGGCGGGGAGCCGAGGCCCATGCCGAACCCGATGACGACGAGCCCGGTGATGATCGGGGCGAAGCCGTCGCCGGGGCCTTCGAGGGCGAGGGCGCCGAACCCGGCGGCGATGACGAGCAGGCCGGTGACCAGGGCGGGGCGGGCGCCGAGCCGGGATTCGAGGGCGGCGCCGAGGCCGTTGCCGAGCGCGGCGGCGACGGCGCAGGGCAGCAGCGCGAGCCCGGCCTTGAGCTGGCCGTAGCCGAGGACGAGCTGGAGCGTCTGGGTGAGGGCGAACAGCGTCCCGGCGAGGACGAACCCGAGGATCGCGATGACGGCGGCGGAGCCGGAGAAGGCGCGCTTGCGCAGCAGGGCGAGGTCGAGCATCGGCTCGGGGTTGCGGTGCTGCCACGCGGCGAACGCGGCGAGGGCGGCGGCGCCGGCGGCGAGGCCGCCGACGGTGCGGGCGCCGGTCCAGCCGTGGTCGGGCGCGGAGATGATCGCCCACACCAGCGAGGCCATGCCGGCGGTGGACAGGACGGAGCCGAGGACGTCGGGGCGGCGGCGCGGGCCGCGCGACTCGGGGACCAGGACGAGCAGGCCGATGACGGCGACGGCGGTGACGGGGACGTTCACCAGGAACACCGACCCCCACCAGAAGTGCTCCAGCAGCACGCCGCCGAGCGCGGGCCCGCCGGCGACGCCGATCATGGACGCGGCGCCCCAGATCGCGAACGCCTTCGCGCGCTCGTCCGGGCCGAACACCTGGGCCATGATCGACAGGGTGCCGGGCATCAGGAAGGCGCCGCCGAGGCCCATCACCGCGCGCATCGCGATCAGCTCGCCGGGGTTCGCGGCGAACGCGCCGAGCAGCGAGCCGCCGCCGAACAGCGCGAAGCCGATCAGCATGGCGCGGCGCCGGCCGAAGCGGTCGCCGAGGCCGCCGGCGGTGAGCAGCAGGCCGGCGAAGACGAGCGAGTAGGCGTCGATCGTCCACTGGACGTCGGACATGGTGGCGTGCAGGTCCTTGAGCAGCGACGGGATCGCCACGTTGAGGATCGTGTTGTCGACGGTGACGGCCAGCAGGCTCAGGCACAGGACGCCGAGGATCTGCCATCGCCGGGGGTGCGGCGCGGGGGCGGACGCGTTCACGAGATCTCTCCTCGTACGGTGTTCGAGCTGACTCGCACACTGTACGACAGGACTCGCACACCGTTCAAGTCCCGGTACTCTGTACGAGAAGAACCGAGCCTGGGAGGGACCGATGGCGGACAAGGCGGGCGCGAAGAAACCGCCGGAGTCGGTGTGGGTGCGCCCGCAGCGCGCACGGCGCGAGCAGCCGACGCTCAGCCGCGACCAGATCGTCGACGCCGCACTGGAGCTGCTCGACGCCGAGGGCCTGAACGGGCTCAGCATGCGGCGGCTCGGCACCCGGCTGAACTCCGGCGCCACGTCCGTCTACTGGCACGTCGCGAACAAGGACGAGCTGCTGGAGCTGGCCCTCGACCGGGTGATGGCCGAGGTCGCCGTCCCGGCCCCGGACGGCGGGGACGGCGGCTGGCGGGACGCGGTCGCCGGATACGCCCGCAGCCTCCGCGCGATGATCCACCGGCACCCGTGGACGGTCCCGCTGTTCGGCGCCCAGCCGATGATCGGCCCGAACGCCACCCGCGTCCTGGAAGAGGTGATCATCGCGTTCGACGGGGCCGGCTTCACCGGCATGGACCTGGAGAACGCGATGTCGCTTGTCGCCGACTACATCATCGGCGCGGCCGGCAGCGAGGCGAGCTGGCAGGGCACCCACGGCGGTGCGACCGGCGAGGACTGGATGCGGACGCTCGGCCCCTACCTCGCCGAGATCACCGACCGCCACCCGCGCCTCGCCGCCCACGTCCGGGACGTCTGGGCGAAGGAGACCGGCGACATCCTGGAGTCCCGCTTCACCTACGGCCTGACCTGCCTCCTGGACGGCATCGAAGCCCGCGTCCCCCGTTGACTTGCGGCGTGTCGGCCTTATGGAGGCGGTTTTAAGGCCGACACGCCGCAAGTCAACGAAGTCAGAAGGGGAGCTTCGGCGGGGGCTTCGGCCTGGTGTCGGTCCAGCCGGACGAGCGGACCAGTTCGTAATCGATCACGAAGCCGGGCGCCTGCGACCGGTAGGCGCCGCCCGGCCGGGCCAGCACGCTCCGGCCGCCGAGCAGCTCACCGGTCCGCGGGTCGAACATCAGCTCCTGGTGGGAGACGAAGGAGCCCCGCTCGGCGCCAGGGGCGTCGCCGTCGCCGTTGTCGATGGTGATGTCGGGGCCGGCGAGCGCGACGCCCTTGCGGCCCAGCCCGTCCACCACCGCGCCGATCGCCCGCACCCCGGGATACGCGGCGAGGGCCCGCATCAGCCCGGCCCGCACCGCGGGCGGGAACGGCACGTCCATCATCAGTTCCTCGGCGTCCATCACCGTGCCGTCGGCGCCGTACGGGTCCTCCTTGAGGCGCTGCTCCGTCTGCGCGAGCTCCCTCTGAAGCTCCTTGATGGCAGCGGCGCGCTCGGCCCGCTTGCCGGGGTCGGCGGGGACGGGCTTCTGCCGCCGCGCCGCCAGTTCCTTCCGCAGCCCGTCCCGCCGATTCGCGTCCAGGGACGGGTGCCGCAAGAACCGCGCCGCGAGACGCTCGGGGTCGGTGGGCAGATTCCGCAGGTCCTCGACCGTCATGCCGCCGGTCGGCTTGCCGGGCACGCTGTTGTCCCCGAGCCAGCGGCCGCCGGCCCCCGTCTCCGGCTCGTCCGCCTTCCACGGGGTCGACCGCCGGGTGTAGGTGCCGTAGTGGTCGTTGGACCACACCCGGAAGCTCGACGGCGACCCGGCCCTGCGCCACAGCGCCTCGTCCCGCGGCGTCAGCGGCCGTGCGGGCAGGGAGCGCCCGTAGAACTCCCGGCCGCTGCCGTGCTTCGCGCCCGTCCACTGGAACGTTTCGGAGCTCGCGGCGCTGATCGCGTATGCCCCGGTCTTCGCGCGGACGATGTAGGACTGCCCGTCGACCGTGTCGGTGTACCAGTACCTGCCGGTCGGCATCAGCGCCGCCTTCGCCGCCGCCGCGAGCACCGCCTGCTTGTTCAGGTCGATCTTCTCCGATGGCTTCCCCGTGCCGGGCGAACCCGGCGAACCGACCGTCGCGACCACCACTGCCGCCGCGGCGCCCGCCGCGACCAGGCCGGCGCCGAGCCCGATCGGCCACCGCGACCGTAGCCGGCGGCGCGCACCGGTCGTCCGGACGCGCCGCCCGCCCGACATCTCGTCCGTGAGCAGGCCGAACGCCTTCGCGGACGCCTCGGGCGACGGGTCCGGGGGTTCGGCCAGCAGCCGTCGCACGCCGTCCAGTTCATCGGTCTCGTTCATGCCGTCGCCTCCTCCGCGAACAGTGCCGTCCTGGTGTCGCCGAGCGCGTCCCGTAAGCGGCGCCGGGCACGGTGCAGCCGGGACGCGACCGTGCCGGTCTTCAGCCCGAGCGCCCGCCCGACCTCCTCGTAGGACAGGTCGGCCAGCGCCACCAGGAGCAGGACGTCCCGCTCCCCGCGCGGCAGCCGGGCCAGCGCGTCCGCGAGGTCCGCGCCCGCGTCGCCCGCGGTGACGCGCGCCGCGACCCGGTCCTCGTGCCCGTCCTGGACGTGCTCGGCGGGCGTGCGCGCGAGCGCCCGGTACCGCCGGCCCTCGCCGCGCCGGTGCAGCCCGATCAGCCGGGTGGCGATCCCGTACAGCCAGGGCCGCGCCGACCGGTGGCCCGGGTCGAACCGGCCGCGCTTGCGGAACGCGACGAGGAACGTCTCGGCGGCGATGTCGTCGGCCGCGTCGGCGCCGAGCCGGCGGGCCGCGTAGCGGTGGATCTCGGCGAAGTGGCGGTGGAAGATCTCCGCGAACGCGTCCGGTTCTCGCCGCGAACGGGCGATCACCTCCGCGTCGGAGCCGGGCCCGGCCGGGGCCTCGCGCCCCGGCGGGCGGTCGTGTGCCATGGACGAATCCTCGCTGTGGGGGGAGGGACGGATCACCCCGTTCTCAACCGGAACCCCGGAACGCCTTCGCCCTCCGCCCGGGACGGCCGGGCGGAGGGCGAAGGCGGGGCGGGCGGTCACCCCGGTCCGGAGGTCAGAAGGGCAGCTCCGCCGGAGGCTTCGGCTTGGTGTCGGTCCAGCCGGCGGCGCGCTCGGCGGAGTAGTTGATGACGAAGCCGGGCTTCATCTCCGCGTACGGGCCGCCCGGCGCGGTCAGCTGGTCCTGCACGGACAGCAGCGCGCCGGTGCGCTCGTCGAACATGATCACGGTGCGGGAGCGGTACGTCCCCCGCTCGGCCTTCGGCGCGCCGTACTCGCCGGTGACCGTCGCCGCCCGGTCGTCGGTGGCGAGCGCGACGCCCCGGCGGCCGAGCGGATCGACGGCGTTCCCGATCGCGTGCACGCCCGGCTGGGCCGTCAGCGCCCGGATCAGGCCGGCCCGGACCCTGGACGGCGCCGGGCCGCTCAGGATCGCCGACACCCGCCAGAACTTGACGCCGGCCATCTGCTCCGGGCTCAACCGCCGCCGGTGGCCCGGCGCCCGTCCCATCGCCGGGTCCATCGCCTTCTCGCTCAGGAACATCTCCGCGAGCCGGTCCGGGTCGGTCGGCAGTTTCCGCAGGTCGTCGAGCGAGGAGAGGCCGCGCTTGGCGCCGATGAACCCGCCGCCGCCGTGCGGGTCGGCGCCGACCTCCGGGCCTTCCGACCGCCACCCGGTCGTCTTGGCCTTGTAGGTGTAGTAGTGGTCGTTGGACCACACCCGGAAGCTCGACGGCGACCCGGCCTTGCGCCACAGCGCCTTGTCGCGCGGGGTCACCGGGTGGGCCGGGAGGTCGCGGCCGTAGGAGGCCTCGCCCATGCCGCGCTTCGCGCCCGTCCATTGGAAGGTCTCGGCGCTCGCGGCGCTGATCGCGTAGGTCCCGGTCTTCGCGCGGATGATGTAGGACTGGCCGTCGACCGTGTCGGCGACCCAGTACTTGCCGGTCGGCGCCTGCTCCGCCTTCGTCGCGGCGGCGAGCACCGCCTGCCTGTTCAGGTCGACGCTCCCGGGCGGTCCCGGCCGGGCGGGCGGGCCGGGCGTCCCCGGCGAACCGGCCGTCGCGATCCCGACGGCCGCCGCGGCGCCGGCGGCGACCGCGCCGAGCACCGCCCACCGGAGGGGACGGCGCCCCCGCGCCCGTCCCACGGACGCGGACCCTGACCCGGGCGCGTCCGGCTCCGCGAGGAACGCCCGCGCGAGGTCCCGCTCCCGGCGGTCGCGGGCGGCGTCCGGGTCCGCCGGCGGGTCGAGCCGTTCCGGCCGCGCCGCGGCCAGCGCCTCCATCACGTCACGCTTCATCGGACGACCTTCCTCTCAGGGGTGACCAGGGACGGGCGGCGCGCGGCGGCCGCGGGATCGCGGGGGCCGGGATCGCGAGCGCCGGGGTCGCGGGCGCCGGGGTCCGGCTCCGAGGCGCGCGACTCCGCGGCCAGCGCGTGCTCCAGCCGCCGCCGCGCCCGGTGCAGCCGCACGTAGAACGACGCCTTCGAGCAGCCGACGACCTTCGCCGCCTCGCCCGGCGCCAGCCCGTGCCAGGCGACCAGCGCGAGCACCTCGCGGTCGTCGTCGGGCAGGGCGGCCAGCGCGCGCAGCATCGCCGCGCGCTCGGCCACCGCCTCCCCGACGTCGCCCGCGGCCGGCTGCCCGGCCGCCCACGTCCGCAGCTCGCGGGCCAGCGCGTCCCGCCGGTCCCGCGCCCGGTACGACTCGCGCAGCAGGTTGCGGGCGATGCCGAGCAGCCACGGCAGCGGCTCGGCCGGCAGGTCGCGAACGCGCCGCCACGCGACGCAGAACGTCTCGCTCGTGATCTCTTCGGCGGCCTGCACGCCGACCCGGCTCACGGCATAAGCGTGGACGCGCGGATGGTGCGCGTCGTACAGCGCCGTGAACCGGGCGATGTCTTCGGGGTCCGACAAGGTCCGAGCCCTTCGTCCGGGGGGTTCCGTCACCCGGGTAGTGATCCGGGCCCGCCGGTTCTTACCGAACCATCCGCACGGGTCCGGGAACCGGAATAGGTGGCTCATACGTCCTGTTGTAGAGGACGTCAGCAAAGTTGAGTCTGGTCGACTCAAGTCATTTGACAACGAGACCGAGGCCGGGCAATCTTGCGGACAGACAAGACATCGACCGGCCGCACCCCGGGGGCGACCGGGGAGCGATAACACCCGAAACGGCGAGAGCAACCGGAAACGACGGAGGACGAGAGACATGGCACGTGCGGTCGGCATCGACCTCGGGACGACCAACTCGGTCGTCGCGATCCTGGAGGGCGGCGAGCCCACCGTCATCGCCAACGCGGAGGGGTCGCGGACCACGCCGTCCGTCGTCGCCTTCGCCAAGAACGGCGAGGTCCTCGTCGGCGAGGTCGCCAAGCGCCAGGCGGTGACCAACGTCGACCGGACCATCCGGTCGGTCAAGCGCGAGATGGGCACCGACTGGAAGACCGAGATCGACGGCAAGGACTTCACCCCCCAGCAGATCAGCGCGTTCGTGCTGCAGAAGCTGAAGAGGGACGCCGAGTCCTACCTCGGCGAGACCGTCACCGACGCGGTCATCACGGTCCCCGCGTACTTCTCCGACCACCAGCGCCAGGCCACCAAGGAGGCCGGCCAGATCGCGGGCCTGAACGTCCTGCGCATCATCAACGAGCCGACCTCGGCCGCGCTGGCCTACCACCTGGAGAAGGAGAACGAGGCCACCATCCTGGTGTTCGACCTCGGCGGCGGCACGTTCGACGTGTCCCTGCTGGAGGTCGGCGACGGGGTCGTCGAGGTCAAGGCCACCAGCGGTGACAACCACCTCGGCGGCGACGACTGGGACAACAAGGTCGTCGACTGGCTGGTGGAGAAGTTCAAGAACGCCAACGGCGTCGACCTGGCCAAGGACAAGATGGCCCTGCAGCGGCTCCGCGAGGCCGCGGAGAAGGCGAAGATCGAGCTGTCCGGCTCGTCCGAGACGCAGATCAACCTGCCCTACATCACCGCCTCCGCCGAGGGCCCGCTGCACCTGGACGAGAAGCTCACCCGCGCCGAGTTCCAGCGGATGACCTCCGACCTGCTCGACCGGACCAAGGCGCCGTTCAACTCGGTGCTCAAGGACGCCGGCATCACGGTCGGCCAGATCGACCAGGTCGTCATGGTCGGCGGCTCGACCCGGATGCCCGCGGTGTCCGAGCTGGTCAAGGAGCTGACCGGCGGCAAGGAGCCGAACAAGGGCGTCAACCCCGACGAGGTCGTCGCGATCGGCGCCAGCCTGCAGGCCGGCGTGCTGAAGGGCGAGGTCAAGGACGTCCTGCTGCTGGACGTGACCCCGCTGAGCCTCGGCATCGAGACCAAGGGCGGCATCTTCACCAAGATCATCGAGCGGAACACCACGATCCCGACCAAGCGGTCGGAGACGTTCACCACCGCCGACGACAACCAGCCGTCCGTGGAGATCCAGGTCTACCAGGGCGAGCGCGAGATCGCCGCGTACAACAAGAAGCTCGGCACCTTCCAGCTGACCGGCCTGCCGCCGGCGCCGCGCGGCGTCCCGCAGATCGAGGTCACCTTCGACATCGACGCCAACGGCATCGTCAACGTCAGCGCGAAGGACCAGGGCACCGGCCGCGAGCAGTCGATGGTCATCACCGGCGGCAGCGCGCTGCCGAAGGACGACATCGAGAAGATGATGCGCGACGCCGAGCAGTACGCCGAGGAGGACCGCCGGCGCAAGGAGGAGGCCGAGGTCCGCAACCAGGCCGACACCCTCGCGTACTCGACCGAGAAGTTCCTGCGGGAGAACGACGAGAAGGTCCCCGCGGAGCTGAAGACCGAGGTGGGCGACGCGGTCGCCGAGGTGAAGAAGGCCCTGGAGGGCACCGACGTCGAGGCGATCAAGGGCAGCGCCGAGAAGCTCGCGCAGGTCTCCCAGAAGATGGGCGCGGCGATGTACGCGCAGAACCCCGAGGGCGCCCAGCCGGGCGCCGAGGACGCCGGCCCGACGGCCGACGCCCAGGACGCGCAGGACGACGAGGTCGTCGACGCCGAGATCGTGGACGACGACAAGCCGAAGGGTGATGCCTCGTGACCTCACCCGACAAGGGCGAGGAGCGGGAGGGCCCGGTGATCCGCGACAGGCGGCGCATCGACCCGAAGACGGGCAAGCTCCGGGAGCCGGCCGAGACGCCGGCCCCGGAGACCCCGGACGAGGGCGGCGCCGGGGCCTCCGACGAGGAGCTCTCCTCGCTGAAGACGCAGCTGAGCGAGCGGCTGGCCGACCTCCAGCGGCTCAAGGCCGAGTACGACAACTACCGCAAGCGGGTCGAGCGGGACCGGGTCGCGGTCCGCGAGCAGGCCCTCGGGCAGGTGCTGTCCGAGCTGCTCCCGGTGCTGGACGACATCGGCCGCGCCCGGGACCACGACGAGCTCACCGGCGGGTTCAAGTCCGTCGCGGAGAGCCTGGAGGCGGTCACCGGCAAGCTCGGCCTGGAGAGGTTCGGCGAGAAGTCCGAGCCGTTCGACCCGACCGTGCACGAGGCGCTCATGCACTCCTACTCGGCGGAGGTGACCGAGACGAGCGTCGCGGACGTCCTCCAGCCCGGTTACCGGATCGGCGAGCGGGTCCTGCGGCCCGCGCGCGTCGCGGTGGCCGAGCCCGACCCGGGCGCCGAGGCCGCCGCCGACGAGAGCGGCGACGACGGCGAGTGATCCACCCGCCGGGCCCGTCCGTCCGGGACGGGCGGGCCCGGCGGCGCACGTGAAGACACCGCACGTGAAGACAGAAGGCAAGTGGCGATAGCAGAGAGCGGGGCGCCGTGAGCACCAAGGACTACCTGGAGAAGGACTACTACAAAGTCCTCGGTGTCTCGAAGTCGGCCTCGCAGGAGGAGATCAAGAAGTCCTACCGGAAGCTGGCGCGCAAGTACCACCCGGACGCCAACAAGGGCGACGCGGACGCCGAGGACCGCTTCAAGGAGGTCTCCGAGGCCTACGACGTCCTGTCGGACGACAAGCGCCGCAAGGAGTACGACGCGGTGCGGTCCATGCCGGGCGGTTTCCGCGGCCAGCAGGGCGGCGGGGGCTTCCCCTTCGACCTCGGGGACATCTTCGGGCAGACCGGGGGCGCGCAGACGGGCGGCGCGGGCGAGCGCATCGGCGACCTGTTCGGCGGCCTGTTCAACCGCGGCGGCGGCACCCGCACGACGGGCACGGGGGCCCGGCGGGCGCGGCGCGGCGCGGACGTCGAGACGGACGTGACGCTGTCGTTCGGCCGCGCGATGAACGGCGTGACCGTCCCGATCAAGCTGACCAGCGAGGCGGCGTGCCCGTCGTGCCGGGGCACCGGCGCGAAGGCCGGCACGGTGCCGCGGGTGTGCCCGAACTGCGAGGGCACCGGGCACGAGACCCGCAACCTCGGCAACTTCGGCTTCCAGGAGCCCTGCAAGGAGTGCCACGGCCGCGGGCTGGTCGTGGACGACCCGTGCCCGACCTGCCACGGCAGCGGCCGCAAGCAGTCCGACCGCACCATCCAGGCCCGCATCCCGGCGGGCGTCGCGGACGGGCAGCGGATCCGGCTGAAGGGCAAGGGCGCGCCGGGCGAGAACGGCGGCCCGCAGGGCGACCTGTACGTGAACATCAAGGTGCTGCCGCACAAGGTGTTCGGCCGCACCGGCGACAACCTGACGATGACGGTGCCGGTGACGTTCCCGGAGGCGGCGCTCGGCGCGGAGATCCGGGTGCCGACGTTCCAGGGGCAGCCGGTGACGCTGCGGCTGCCGGAGGGCACCCCGAACGGGCGCACGTTCCGGGTGCGGGGCCGCGGCGCGCCCCGGCGCGACGGCACCAAGGGCGACCTGCTCGTCACCGTGGACGTGCAGGTGCCGGACAAGCTCGACGACCAGGCCCGTGCGGCGCTGGAGCGGCTGCGCGAGGCGGGCGCGGGCGACGACCTGCGCGGCGAGCTGCTCCAGCAGGCGAGAACGGAGTGAGGTCATGGATCCGTTCGGCGACGACACCCCGGTCTATGTGATCTCGGTGGCGGCGCAGCTGTCCGGGCTGCACCCGCAGACGCTGCGCACCTATGACCGGATGGGGCTGGTGTCCCCGGGCCGCACGGCCGGCCGGGGACGCCGGTACTCGATGCGCGACATCGTGATGCTGCGCGAGATCCAGCGGCTCTCCCAGGAGGAGGGCGTCAACCTCTCCGGTATCAAGCACATCCTGGAGCTGCAGCGCGACAACGTGCGGCTCCGCGAGGAGCTCGCCAAGGCGCACGCCGCCCTGGAGGAGCTCGCGAACGAACTCGAATCGACCCGGTCGGTCGCGGCGCGCCTGGCGCAGCAGCGGCGGCACGGGGGCCCGGGCGGCGGTCCCGGCTCCGACCTGGTGCCGATCAGGCAGACCAGTGTCGTGGTGTGGCACGAGCGCGGCCGGGAGTAGAAGCTGGGGTCGCGGCCTCAGGGAAAGTACGGGGACATGGACGTCAAGCTGACGCAGAAGAGCCAGGAGGCGGTGTCGGTCGCGATCCGCCGGGCGGCGGCCGAGGGGCACCCGGAGGTCGAGCCGCAGCACCTGCTGGTGGCGCTGATCGGGCTGCCGGAGGGCACCGCGGTGCCGCTGCTGGAGGCGGTCGGCGCGGACTGGCAGGCGATCCGGCGGCGGGCCGAGGAGCAGCTCGCGGCGATGCCGAAGGCGCAGGGCTCGACGGTCGCGACGCCGCGGATGTCGGGGCAGCTGAGCAAGGTGATCAACACGGCGGGCGCGCGGGCGCAGCGGCTGGAGGACGAGTACGTCTCGACCGAGCACCTGCTGGTCGGGCTCGCGGCGGACGGCGGCCCGGCGGCGGGGCTGCTGAAGGAGTTCGGGGCGACGCCGCCGGCGCTGCTGGACGCGTTCGAGAAGGTCCGCGGGCACGCGCGGGTGACCAGCGAGAACCCGGAGGGCACCTACCAGTCGCTGGAGAAGTACGGCGTCGACCTGACGGCGGCGGCGCGCGACGGCCGGCTGGACCCGGTGATCGGGCGGGACGCGGAGATCCGCCGGGTGGTGCAGGTGCTGTCGCGGCGGACGAAGAACAACCCGGTGCTGATCGGCGAGCCGGGCGTCGGCAAGACCGCGGTCGTGGAGGGCCTTGCGCAGCGGATCGTCGCGGGGGACGTGCCCGAGTCGCTGCGCGGGAAGAAGCTGGTGTCGCTGGACCTCGGCGCGATGGTCGCGGGCGCGAAGTTCCGCGGCGAGTTCGAGGAGCGGCTGAAGGCCGTCCTGAACGAGATCAAGCAGTCGGAGGGGCGGGTCGTCACGTTCATCGACGAGCTGCACACCGTCGTCGGGGCGGGCGCGGCCGAGGGCGCGATGGACGCCGGCAACATGCTGAAGCCGATGCTGGCGCGCGGCGAGCTGCGGATGATCGGCGCGACGACGCTGGACGAGTACCGGGAGCGGATCGAGAAGGACCCGGCGCTGGAGCGCCGCTTCCAGCAGGTGCTGGTGGGCGAGCCGTCGGTGGAGGACTCGATCGCGATCCTGCGCGGGCTGAAGGGCCGCTACGAGGCGCACCACAAGGTGCAGATCAACGACTCGGCGCTGGTCGCGGCGGCGACGCTGTCGGACCGCTACATCACGTCCCGGTTCCTGCCGGACAAGGCGATCGACCTGGTGGACGAGGCCGCGTCCCGGCTGCGCATGGAGATCGACTCGCGGCCCGTCGAGATCGACGAGCTGCTGCGCGCGGTGGACCGGCTCAAGATGGAGCAGATGAACCTGGAGAAGGAGACCGACGAGGCGTCCCGGCAGCGCCTCGAACGCCTCCGCGCCGACCTGGCCGACAAGCAGGAGCACCTGAACGGCCTGAACGCCCGCTGGGAGCGGGAGAAGGCGGAGCTGAACCGGGTCGGCGAGATCAAGGAGCGGATCGACCAGCTGCGCGGCGAGGCGGAGCGGGCCGAGCGCGACGGCGACCTGGAGACGTCCTCGCGGCTGACCTACGGGGAGATCCCGGAGCTGGAGAAGCAGCTGGAGGCCGAGGCGAAGGCGGCGGACAGCCGCGACACGATGGTCAAGGAGGAGGTCGGCCCGGACGACGTCGCGGACGTGGTCGCCTCCTGGACGGGCATCCCGGCGGGCCGGCTGCTGGAGGGCGAGACGGGCAAGCTGCTGCGGATGGAGGAGGAGCTGGGGCACCGGCTCATCGGCCAGACCACCGCGGTGAAGACGGTGTCGGACGCGGTGCGCCGTGCGCGCGCGGGGATCTCCGACCCGGACCGTCCGACGGGCTCGTTCCTGTTCCTCGGCCCGACCGGCGTCGGCAAGACGGAGCTGGCGAAGGCGCTCGCGGAGTTCCTGTTCGACGACGAGCGGTCGATGACCCGCATCGACATGAGCGAGTACTCCGAGAAGCACTCCGTCGCGCGGCTCGTCGGCGCGCCTCCCGGGTACGTCGGCTACGAGGAGGGCGGGCAGCTCACCGAGGCCGTCCGGCGCCGCCCGTACTCGGTGGTGCTGCTGGACGAGGTGGAGAAGGCGCACCCGGAGGTGTTCGACATCCTGCTGCAGGTGCTGGACGACGGGCGCCTCACCGACGGGCAGGGCCGCACGGTCGACTTCCGCAACGCGATCCTGATCCTGACGTCCAACATCGGGTCGCAGTTCCTGGTGGACCCGGCGCTGGAGAACGGGGCGAAGCGCGAGGCGGTGTGGAACGCGGTCCGCGACTCGTTCAAGCCGGAGTTCCTGAACCGGCTGGACGATGTGATCCTGTTCGACGCGCTGTCCACCGAGGAGCTGACCCGGATCGTGGACCTGCAGGTCGACCGGCTCGCCGACCGCCTCGCCGACCGGCAGCTGACGCTGCGGGTGACGGAGGCGGCGCGCGAGTGGCTGGCGCTGACCGGCTACGACCCGCTGTACGGGGCGCGTCCGCTGCGCCGGCTGGTGCAGACCTCGATCGGCGACCAGCTGGCCCGCGGGCTGCTGGCGGGCGAGGTCCGCGACGGCGACGAGGTGGTCGTCGACCTGGACGAGGCCGCCGACAAGCTGACGGTGCGGCCGGAGCGGAAGCTCACGCTCACGAAGTAGGGATCTCGTGGTGCGGGTTGTGATGGTGACGCAGGCGTATCGGTTCGCGTTGGACCCCACCCCCGCGCAAGAGCGGCTGTTGCGGTCGCACGCGGGAGCGGCACGGTTCGCCTGGAACTGGGCTCTGGCGGCTTGCCGGGACCGCTACGACGTCGAGGGCAAGTGGTGGTCGGGTGCGGAGTTGCACCGGCTGTGGAACCGGGTGAAGAAGGCCGACCCGGGGCTGGGGTGGTGGGGTGAGAACTCCAAGTGCGTGTACCAGGAGGCGTTCCGGGATCTGGAGCGGGCGCTGCGGGAGTTCGTCCGGTCCCGCAATGGCGGTCGGAAGGGGCGACGTCTGGGGTTTCCGCGGTTCAAGAGGCGGGGCCGGTGCCGTGACTCGTTCCGGTTCGGTTCGGGGGTGATGCGGTGCGCGGGGCGGACGGTGACGCTGCCGCGCATGGGGGTGATCGCCACCCACGAGTCCACCCGCAAACTCGCCCGCCGGATCGACCATGGGACGGCGAGGATCCTGTCGGCAACCGTGACGCGGACCGCGCACCGCTGGCACGTGTCCTTCACCGTCCAGGTCGACCGGCGCGTTCCCCAGCGGCATGCCCGGCCGGGCAGCGCCGTGGGCGTCGACCTGGGCGTGACCACGCTGCTGACCGCCGTCGACGACCACGGCACCGTGACCGAGATCCCCGGACCCAAGGCGCTGCGGGCGGGACTGCGGAAACTGGCGCGGCTCGGCAAAGCCCACTCCCGCACCCAGCCGGGGTCGGCCAACCGCGCCAAGGCCGCCCGGCGGCTCCCCCGCCACCACGCCCGCGTCGCCGCCCTGCGCACCGACGCGCTGCACAAGGCCACCACGCACCTGGCCGCCCGCTATGAGACCGTCGTGGTCGAAGACCTCAACGTCACCGGCATGCTCGCCAACCGCCGGCTCGCCCGCGCCGTCGCCGACCGCTGGTTCCCCTCCTCCAAGACCTGTTCGGGATGCGGTGGGCGAAAGCCAAGCCTGCCCCTCTCCGAGCGGACCTACCGGTGCGAGGCGTGCGGCCTGGTGCTGGGCCGCGACGTCAACGCCGCGATCAACCTGCGCGACCTCGCCGCCAGTGGGGCGGAGAGACAAAACGCCTGTGGAGGCGATGTAAGACCCGGCCCCGCCGGGCAACCGCCCGCGAAGCAGGAACCCGGCACCACGCCCCGCGTGGATCAGACCGGGACCGCCGCCGCGCAAGCGACGGCTACCTGGACAGCGGATACTCACATTCGCTCACATCTCAGGTAACGGCACAATGGCGGCGGAAGTCGCCATCCCCCGAGCGGAGCCGTCGCGCGTGGAACACAGGATTTCGGAGCAGGTCCAGGAGGCGGTGAAGGCCGCGCTGCGAAGGGCGGCGGACGCCGGCCATCCCGAGATCGAACCGCCGCATCTGCTGCTGGCGCTGCTGGACGACGAGGACCTGCGCGCGCTGCTGGCGTCCGCGGGCATCGACGCGGCGGCGCTGCGGTACGGGGCGGACGCCCTGCTGGCGCGGCTCCCGGTGGCGTCCGGCGCGTCCGTTTCGCCGCCGCGCCTGTCGGCCGTGCTGACCAGGGCGGTCGGGGCGGCGTCGAAGGACGCCGGCGGAGACGCGGTCTCGGCGGCGCATCTGCTGGTCGCGCTCGCCGCGGCGGGCGATCCGGTGGGGCGGCTACTGCGCGCCGAGGACGTGACCCGGCATCGGCTGCTGGTCGCCGGAACGCATCAGGCGGCCGTCCGGTCGCCGTACGCGCGAGACCTCACGGTCGCGGCCTTCGAGGGCCGGATCGATCCCCCGCTCGGCCTCGCCGCGGAGTCCCGCCGGCTGATCGAGATCCTGTCCCGGCGGGAGGGCGGCAACGCGCTGCTGGTCGGCGAGCGCGGCGTCGGCAAGAGCGCGCTCGTCGCGGGCCTCGCGCTGCGGCTCGCCGGGCTGGACGTGCCGGCGGCGCTGCGCGGCGCCCGCCTCGTCGCGCTGGACCTGACGCCGATGCCGGACGGTGAGCTCGACCGGATCGTGTCGGCGGCGGAGCGGCGCGGTGGCGTGCTGTTCGTGCTGGAGGACCTGGACGCCGCGGCGCGTCCCGGTTCGGCGGTGCCAGCGGTGCTCGGCCGGCTCACCGTCCCGGGCGCGCCGAGGGTGATCGCGACGACGACGCCCGCCGGGGAGCGGGACCGGCTCGCGGACCTGCCGGCACTGCGCGGGAACTTCCAGCGGCTGCCCGTGCCGGAGGCGTCCGCCGCGGACACCACCATGATCCTTCGCCATCTGCGGACCCGGTTCGAGGAGCACCACCGCATCGCGATCAGGGACGCGGCGCTGGTGGCGGCGGCGCGGCTCGCGAACCGGCTGGAGGGGCGCTTCCTGCCCGGCGGCGCCGTCGAGCTGCTGGACGAGGCCGCGACGCGGCTGCAGGTCGGGGCGAGCGACGCGCCCGCGGAGCTGCGGGAGCTGGAGCGGCGGGTCACCCGGCTGGAGATCGAGCGGTTCGCGCTGCTCAAGGAGGACGACGAGGCGTCCCGCGCGCGGCTCGCCGAGGTGGAGCGGGACCTGGCCGGCCTGCGCCGCGACGAGGGCGCGCTGCGACACCGGTGGTCGCGCGCGCGAAACGACCGGGACCGGGCCGCTGAGCTGCGGCGCCGCGTCGAGGACGTCCGGGAGGAGGCGGAGCGGGCGCAGCGCGACGGCGACCTGGAGACGGCGGCGCGGCTGCTCTACGGGGAGCTTCCCGACCTGGAGCAGCGGCTCGCGGAGGCCGTCGAGCGGACCGAGGCGGCCGGGATGCCGGACCGCGTCGCGCTGCGCGAGGGCGACGTGGCGGCCGTGGTCGCCGACGCGCTGGACGTCCCCGTCGAGGAGGTCACCGGCGCGGAGCCCGGTCCGCTCGGCGCGGCGGCGCGGCTGCTGCGGCCGCGACCCGTGCCCGCGTTCCAGGACGTCCGGCACGACAAGGCGCCGCCCGAGCCGGAGGCGGAGGAGGCGGGGGTGCACACCGGGATGCCGCTCGGGCCGGCGGACCCGCGGACGCTGGGCGGGTACCGGCTGCTGCGGCGGCTCGGGCAGGGCGGGCAGGGCGTGGTGTACCTCGCCGAGGACCCCGGAGGGCGGCGCGTCGCGGTCAAGGTGCTGCACGCCGTCGCGCTGGAGCATTCGAAAGCGCGCGAGCGCTTCCTGCGGGAGATCGACGCGGCTCGGCGCGTGGCGTCGTTCTGCACGGCGCAGGTGCTGGACGCCGATTTCGCGGGCGAGCTGCCGTACGTGGTGAGCGAGTACGTGACCGGCCCGTCGCTGCGGCGGGCCGTCGCCGAGGACGGGACGCGCTCGGGCGGCGCCCTGGACCGGCTGGCGATCGGCACCATCACCGCGCTCGCCGCGATCGCGGAGGCGGGCATCGTGCACCGCGACTTCAAGCCGGACAACGTGCTGCTCGGCCCGGACGGCCCCCGCGTCATCGACTTCGGGATCGCCCGGATCACCGACGCCGGCTCGTCCGTCACGGGGCAGGCGATCGGCACGCCCGCCTACATGGCGCCCGAGCAGTTCGAGGGCGGGCGCATCGGGCCGGCCGCCGACGTGTACGCGTGGGCCTGCACGATGGTGCACGCGGCGACGGGCCGGCCGCCGCACGGGGCGGACTCGATCCCGCAGATCATGTACCGCAAGCTGCGCGGGGAGGCCGATCTCGGCGACTTCCCGGCGCGGGCGTCCGGGACGCTGCGCGCCCTGGTCGGCGAGGGGCTGCGGACCGCGCCCGGGGAGCGGCCGGCGGCGCGGGACGTGCTGCTGCGGCTGATCGGCCAGGACGCGCCGGCGCCGACCCGGCTGCTCGCCGAGGGCGCCGCCCGCGCCACCGGCACCCCCTGAGCGGGTGCGGACGGCCCGGGGCGTCCCCGGGCCGTCCGGTGCTCAGATCTCGAGGTTCTCCTCGATGTCGCGGAGCCGGTGGCGGGCGAGGGCGAGGTTCGCGCGGCCGCGGTCGAGGGCCATGTAGAGGAACAGGCCCTTGCCCTTGCGCCCGGTCACGGGCCGGATGATGTGGTACTGGGCGGACAGGCTGATGAGGATGTCCTCGATGTCCTCCTTGATGCCGAGCTGCTCGATGGTGCGGAGCTTGGCGCGGACGACCTCGGTGTTCCCGGCGGCTGCGACGGTCAGGTCGAGGGCCTTGGAGCTGCCGAGGTGGCCGAGGGCCATGCCACTGCCGTAGTCGACGACGGCCGCGCCGAGGGCGCCGTCGATCGTCATCATGTCCTTGAGCGACAGGTCCAGGTTGGACATGGGTCTCCCTTTCGGTTCGTCGGTGCGGTGCGGGTTCGTTCGGGGCGCGGTCGGTGAGCGGGCGCGGTCAGGGGCGGGCGAGGTGCTCGGCGATGCCGCGCGCGGCGGGGCGCGCCTCCAGGTGGAGGCGGCCCACGTTGACGCCGGCCTCGGCGAGGACGGTGAGGGACGCGGTGGGCCCGGCGGCGTAGGTGACGACGTAGCCGTCGACGCCGCGGATGACGACCTCGAAGAACGCGCCGCCGTGCGCGGTCTGCGCGATGCGGTGCGCGAGGGACAGCCCGGAGGCGGTCACCGCCGCCATGCCGGACGGTTCGACGGACGGCGGGAGGTCCGCGGCGATGAGCAGCCCGTCCGCGGACGCGACGAGGCTCCCGGTGAGGCGCGGCACGCGCGCGCGCAGCGTCCGCAGTTCCGCCAGCACGTCGGGTGGGGCGGTCGGCACGGTCATGGTCCCGGCTGGTACGGCCACCTTCGTCAGCCTTTCGATCAGTTTCCCGAAGCGGTCGCGCACGTCACCCGAGCTCCACCAGGGCGGCCCGGAGCCGTGCGAGCAGGTCATGGTCGGCGGGCGCCCACTCGGCGGGCGGCCCGTCCTCCGGCAGCCCGTCCTCCGGCGGCGCGGCGGTCTCCGGCGGCGGAGCGGTCTGCGGCGGCGGGGACGGGTCGCGGCCGGCGGCCGTCCGGACGAGCGCCGCCGCGGCGAGGCCGCGCACCGCGAGCAGGCCGGCGAACGCCGTCCGCCCGAGGTCGCGGGCCAGTTCGGCGGGGGTGCGCCGGCCGTCGGCGTTGAGCAGGATCTCCGCCTGGAGCCCGGTGAGGATGACGCGCTGGCGCCGGACGCGCCGGACCGGCACGACGGGCGCGGTGTCGGTGCCGTCGTCCGGCCACGCGGCGTCGAGCAGGGTGCGGCGCCGGCGCCGCTCGTGCACGAGCGTCGCCGCGGTGATCCGCCGGGCGGGCCGCCGCGCCGCGGGCCCGCCGGCGAACACCGGCTCGGCCCCCGAGCCGAGCAGGAAGTAGGCGGCGTCGAAGAGCGCGAGCAGCGCCGGCAGTTCGGGGTCGGGGCCGCCGAGGGCCCCGGTCAGGTCGCCGGGGCCGGGCGCGTGCCGGCTCTCGGCGTGGGTGACGGCTCCGCGGTCGAGGTGGAAGGCGCCGTCGCCGCCGACGCGGAGCACGCCGGTGGCGCGGTCGCGTTCCAGCGTGCCGAGCGTGCGGGCGACGCGGTCGCCGGCGGAGGCTTCGCCGGCCATGTCAGCGGCCGGCCATCTCGTCGACGAGCCCTTGCAGCCGCAGCCGGGCGAGCGCGAGGTTGCCCTTGTCGCGGTCGACCAGCAGGTGGACGAACAGGTGCCCGTCGAGGTCGGCGCCGGTGAGGGCGAGCAGGTGGTATCCGGCGGTCCCGCAGACGATGATCTCCTCGACGTCGTCGCCGGCGGCGGTGGCGCTCAGCGCCGGGGAGGCGAGCACGGCGCGCACGACATCGGTGGCGCCGGCGGCGTCCTCGTGCCGGTCGACCAGGTCCTCGCGGCCGGCGCTCGCGACGGCGAGGCCGCTCGCGCAGTCGATCAGCGTCACCCGCTGCGCCCCGGGGATGGTCATCATCCGTGCCAGGCAGTCGTCGATACCGGCCACTCATTCCCCCACCGAATGAGAGTTGCAGGAAAACCACCGTAACCCGATCTTTGTCTCTCGCAACGCGAAAGCGTAAACCCGCCGCACAGTGCACAGAACAGGGTAAAAATACCGCCAAGTATGCGAACCGGTCATCGCCGCCCGGGATGCGAAAGATGCCCGGAGCGCTGGAATCGGTCGGAACTTTCCCACCCGTTGTGGAATGACCGCAATCACGGCCGGGCGCCGGGCCGCCACCCGCCTGCGCCCGTGAAGTCAACTCCGGGAACGCACGAAGCACCGCACCCAGGCCCCGGAATTTCGTCGTCCCGCCAATAGAAGCGGGTTTTTCCCGTGTGGTTGCGTGGGCCGCATGGGAATCACCGACGAACGCCACCCTGCGATCAGGCCGCGCCGGGTGACGTTCGACTGGACCGGAACGCCGCTGCACTGGATCCCCGGCGCGCCCGTCGCCTCGCATTTGATCAATTACTTCCAGATCCTGCTGACGACCGGCGAGAAATGGTTCGTCCAGTGCGTGCAGGAGGCGGCGCCGCACATCACCGACCCGGTCCTGCGCGCCGAGATCAAGGGGTTCGTCGGGCAGGAGACCGTGCACTCGCGCAGCCACCAGGGCGTCCTGAACGACCTGCTGGCCCGCGACGGCATCGACACCCGGCCGATCATCGACGGCGCGCTCGGCGGCCTCGCCGAGCGCGCCGCGCTGATGGCGCGGCTGGCGGAGTCGGACCAGCGCCGGTTCCGCCGCCGGCTGCTGTTCGAGCTCGGCGCGATCAGCGCGATCGAGCACTACACCGCCGTCCTCGGCCAGTGGATCATCGACAACGACCGGCTGGACGCCTGCGGCGCCGACCCCACCATGCTCGACCTGTTCCGCTGGCACGGCGCCGAGGAGATCGAGCACCGCTCCGTGGTCTTCGACGTGTACCGGGCGCTCGGCGGCGGGTACGCGCTGCGCTGCCTGACCTGGGCGGTCGCGGTGGCGCTGCTCGTCCGGACGCTCGTCGCGGGGACGTTCGAGCTGCTGCGGCGCGACCCGTCGGTCACCCGGCCGGTGACGGTCCGCCGCGTGTTCCGGTCGTACCGGCGGTCGGTGCGGGCGGGGCACATCTTCGGGCTGGGCTCGCTGCTGCTGGAGGGCCGCGTCTACCTGCGCCCGTTCCACCACCCGTCGCACGTCTGCTCGACCGAGGTCGCCCTGGAGTACCTGAGGCGCTCCCCCGCCGCCAAGGCCGCCGGCTACGCCTGAGAAGCCGGCTCCGCCCCGGGATTCCATTAGCCAAGCTAAGAGGTAACGTGGGCGGGTAGCCAAGCAAGCATATGGTTGGGGGGACGATGGAGTTCGTCGACGCGCACGCGCACTTCTGGGACCTGGGCGCCAACGAGGACTGGTACCCGGGACTGAAGGACTTCTTCCCCGAGGTGTACAGCGACTACCTACCGGACGACCACCGCGCCGACGCGGCGAAGGCGGGCGTGGACGTCACCGCGGTCGTGCACGTCTCCGCGAGCTCCGCGCCGCGCGCCTACCTCGCCGAGACGGGCTGGCTCGACGGGCTGCACCGCGCCGACCCGGCCCGCCCGGCCGGGATCATCGGCGGCCTCGACCCGCTCCGCTCGCCCGGCACCCTGGAGCAGGATCTCGACGCCCAGGCCGCCGCGCCGGCGTTCCGCGGCGTCCGGATGCTCACCGGGATGGACCCGGCGGCCGAGGTCAGCGCCCGCGCGCTGCGGCTGCTCGCCGACCGCGGCCTGGTCTTCGACCAGATCATCCGGCCCGCCGACGCGGACGCCTTCGTCCCGCTGCTCGCGGGCGCGCCCGACCTCGCCGTCGTCGCCGAGCACACCGGCTGGCCCGAGCGGGACGAGCCGTTCGCCGACTGGCGCGCCGGGATGGCCAGGCTCGCCGCGCTCCCGAACGTGCACTGCAAGATCTCCGGCCTCGGCATGGCCCTGCGCACCACGGCCGTCGCCGACCTGCGCCCTTACGTGGAGAGCTGCCTCGAACTGTTCGGCGTCGGCCGCTGCTTCTTCGCCAGCAACTTCCCGGTGGACGGCGTGGGCGGCACCTACGCCGACCTGCTCGCCGCCTACCAGGAGATCACCGCAGGCCTGACCGGCGCCGAGCGGCAGGCGCTCTTCTCCGCCAACGCCCGCGACCGCTACCGCCTCGCGGGCTAGGCGCGTCGCGCCGGTCAGAAGCGGCCCCAGGCGACGAAGGCGGCCATGACCAGGTACGTCACGTTCGCCAGGACGGCCGTGCGCTCGTGGCGGCGCAGGTGCGTGACCATCGCGCCGACCATCAGCAGCACCCAGCAGACGGCCGTCACCGGGACCATGACCGGCGCGACGCCGACCGCGGCGGGCACGATGACGCCGACCGCCGCCAGCACCTCCAGCGCGCCGAGCGACTTGACGAAGGCGACGGTCGCGCCGCCTGTCCACCCGCCGCCGGGGGCCGCGGCCAGCTTCTCCTTCGGCACGACCAGCTTCGTGACGCCGCCGAAGAACATCACGGCCGCCAGCAGCCCGGCGACGATCCACAGCGCGAGGTTCATGGGGTGCTCCCTCCCGGAGTCAACGTGTCGCCCACAGGACACCGGCCGCCGTCCCCCGCGTGACGCCCCCCGCCCGTGACCCCCGTCACGGCCCCCGCATCCGAGTCGCGCGGCCCCCATTGACCACTCGTCCAGATCATCTACGGCACCGCGATCTCCTCGCTTTGTATTCGCCCATCCAGGTAGGGCCGAAGTTGCCATCACCCCGTCGTCACGGACGATCAGCATTGGCCGTGCCCATGGGGGGCACGGCGGCGACCGTCCTGGGACGGATGAAAATCGCGCGGACCCGAACTCTTCTCGGTCACGCCGAGCTCGAGTCGAAATCCCGCGATCGTTCATCGTTCGTCGACGGTCCCGACAAAAGGAGACTGCCGTGCAGAAAGACAGAGGCCACCCGGTCTCGAACGCTCAGGCCACGTGGTCTGAGTTCAACTCGGCCGCGTACCACGGCGACAACTACCGCATCATCCGGGGCGACGACCGGACGATGCTCCTGACCACGGTGGAATGGTTCGCCAGGTCAGGGGCGCAGGGCTGCCACGGATTCGACGCCGGAGCAGGAGCCAACCTGTATCCGGCGCTGGCCATGCTGCCGTTCTGCGACAAGATCACGCTCCTCGAGTTCTCGCCCACCAACGTCCGCTACCTTCGCCGTCAGGTGAGGAGGCTCGACGATTCGTGGGAGCAGTTCTGGGAGCCCGTTCGCCCGTTCGCCGGAGGGCGGGACTTCGCGTGGGCGCGGCAGCGACTGGCCGCGATCACCGAGGTGACACCCGGATCGATTCTCACCGGCCCTCCCGTTCGCGAGTTCACTCTCGGGACGATGTTCTGGGTCGCCGAGTCGCTCTCGAACCTCCCCGAGGAGTACGAGCAGGCGAACCACAACTTCCTCGGAGCCCTGACTCCAGGGGCGCCGTACTGCGCGGCGTACATGGAGAAGTCCGAGGGCTACGTGGTGGACGGGATCCGCTACCCCGCCACGCCCGTGGGCAAGGAGGACGTGACCGGCTCCCTCAGCCCCCGCTCCAGCGAGTTGGCGGTGCGACACTTCGACCCCGACCCCGCTCCCATTCGTCCCGGTGAACCCGGGTACCTCGTGGCGACGGGAAGGGTGAAGGAGGAAACGATCAGCTGACCTGACGAGGTCGGCCACCCTAGGGGCCTCCCGGCGCGGTGCGAGACGAGTTCTCGCGCCGTCCACCGGGAGGCCCCATCCCTTGTCGGCACCGATGCGCCCGTGACCCCCGTCGCGGCTCCGGTGCGGTGGCGCGCGGATCCGAGGGAACCCGATCGCGGGATCGGGGAAAAGCGGGTGAAGCGCACACCGCGTACGGCCGGGCGACCGGCTGCCAGAGACGGGAGCCTTATGACCGTGACCACAGGGCACGGCGTGAGCGACGCCGATGTCATCGAGCAGTCCCGGCGGGAGCCCGGGGCGTTCGCCGCGTTGTACGAGCGGCACGCGCCCCACATCAGCCGGTACGTCGCCCGCAGGCTGGGCGACGACTTCGCCGATGACGTCACCGCCGAGACCTTCTACCGGGCGTTCGAGAAACGGCGGCTCTATGACCCCGGGCGCCCGGACGCCCGGCCGTGGCTGTACGGGATCGCCGCCAACGTCATGGCCCAGCACCACCGCAGGGAGACCCGGATGCTGCGGGCGTTCGCCCGCAGCGGCGCCGACCCCGTCGCCCAGACCTACGGCACCCAGATGGACGGCGCCGACGACCGGCTGACGGCGACCGGCCTGCACCGCCCGCTCGCGGCGGCCCTCGCCGGGCTGAGCCGGGCGCACCGCGAGGTCCTGCTGCTGATCGCCTGGGCCGACCTGTCCTACGAGGAGGCGGCCGAGGCGCTCGGCATCTCCGTCGGGACGGTGCGGTCGCGGCTGCACCGGGCCCGCAAGAAGGTCCGTGCCGCGCTCGGTGACGCGGATCCCCTGTTCGTCGCAGATGAAGGCTGAGGTGCCGACCGTGAACGACCTCGATCTGGTGCGCACGATGCGCGCCGACGCGCCCATCCCATCCCGGCAGCGCCTCGACAGCGGCCGGGACCGGCTGCTCGCGGCCATCGACTCCCCGTCCGCGGCACCGCACGCCGCACAGCCGCGACGCCGCGCCCGGGGCGTGCTGCTCGCCGGCGGGCTGGCCGCCGTCGCCGCCGGTGCCGCCGCCGTCGTCGCCGTCCAGGCGGACGGCTCCCCCGTCTCGCTGCACGGTGCGCCCGCCGCCCAGTCGGTCAAGTACGCCGACCCGCTGGTGGAGCGCGCCGCCTTCGGCTGGCTGCCCGGCGGCCTGCACGCCAACGGCTACGTCTCCGACCACCAGAACGAGAAGTTCTTCCAGGTCGTCGCGGAGAACGGGAAGAGCGGGGGCAGCGTGACCCTGACCGCGTACGACCGCGGTGGGGAACCGTCCCTCGGGTACCTCCCGGGCGGTGTCCCGGCCAAGCGGATCCCCGCCGCCGCCGTCAACGGCCACAGCGCCTACTGGATCTTCAAGCCGAGCCCGTCCGGGCAGTCGTCGTTCAAGCTGCGCTGGCAGTACGCCCAGGGCGCCTGGGCCGACCTCGAAGGCGACGGCCTGCGCGGGGACGCCGCCGCGCTCACCAGGACGGCGTACCGGATCGCCGGGGCCGCGACGTTCGGCGGCACGCGGCCGATCGCGATGCCCCTGCACGTCGACGGCGTGCCCGCCGGGCTGACCCCGGACCGGACGGTGCTCAACAACGGCGCGCACGGCGAGGTCGGCGCCATCGTCGGGTACTACGCGGGCGGGCCGTCGTCCAGCCTGGGGATCAGCGTCACCAAGTCGGACGGCACCATCGGCACCGCCGCGCCCGGCAAGCCCGGCGAGCCCGTCAAGGGCCTGCCCCGCCCCAACACGAAGCTGCGCGGATACCCGGCCTACCAGGCGCCGAGCTGGGTGCTGGTGTACGGCGTGAACGGGTTCGACGTGCGGATCGACGCGTCCGGCTCCGTCCTGGCGAAGGTCGACGAGACCGGCGGGGTCGCGGGGCTGTTCCGCAGGATGACGGTGTTCGGCCCCGACCCGGCGAACTGGACCACGAACCCGGTCAACTGAGCACCGGCGCCGGCGACCCGCCCGCCGGCCCCGCATGACGCGCGCCGCCCGTGACCCCCGTCACGGGCGGCGCACGCGGGACGACACGCCCGCGGACCGATGCCACGATCTTGGACATGGATCAGGACGAGACCCAGACCATCCGGAAATTCGGCGAGGACCTCGTCGCCGCCGCCCTCGCGGGCGACGCCAAGACCGCCCGCGGGTTCACCGACTACTTCGTGTTCGGCCACCACATCGACGAGGGGATCCCTTACTGGGAGCGGGCGGTCGAGGCGGGCGACGCCTTCTCCGCCTTCACCCTCGCCCGCTACCGCAAGATCCGCGGCGACCGCGCGGAGGCCGAGCGGCTCTACCGCCTCGCCGCCGACCGGGACGCCGGCTGCGCGTACGGCCTGGGCGTCCTGCTGCAGGAGGACGACGACCCGGAGGCGGCCCGCTGGTTCCAGGAGGGCTGGGACATGGGCCGCCTCGACTGCAAGATCGAGCTCGGCAAGCTCCTCGCCGCCGAGGGGAAGCCGGCGGAGGCGGCCGCGTTCCTGATGCAGGACACCGGGCTCGGCGACATCGCGGTCTTCCGGTGGGTGCAGCTCTTCGAGGGCGTGCGCGAGACGTTCGACGGGATCGCCGCCGCCCTCGACGCGGCGGAGGCGGCCGGGGACGGCGAGGCCGCCGTGGCGGCCGTGGAGCCGCTGGAGGACATGAACGGCGAGTTCAAGAACTATCCGGGGCTCGCCATCGAGGCCGGGGAGTACCTGCGCAGGGCCGCGGCGCTCAGCCCGGTGGCGCTCGTAGAGCACGCGATCCTCCTTGAGCGGCTCCCCGGCGACCGCTGGCCCGAGGTCCGCGACCTGCTCCTGCGCTCCCACGAGGCGGGGTACGCCGGCGCGGCCTTCGTCCTCGGCCTGTTCAACGAGGAGCGCGGCGAGCTCGCCGAGGCCGAGCGCTGGTACACGACCGCCGCGGAGGCGGGGCACCGGGCCGGGCGCCGGAAGCTCGCCGACCTGTGCCTGCGGCAGCGCCGCTTCGACGAGGCGGAGGCGTCGCTCGGGCTGCTCGATCCCGATGACGATGACATCGCCGACAGGCTGGCTCTGCTCGCCTCGCTCCGCGAGGACGGCGAGCCGTCCCCCGAAGAGGACCTGCGCCGGCTCCCCGAACTGCGCGAACGCGCCGAGGCGGGGGACGTCCGGGCGTCGTTCGAGTACGGGAGGCTGCTCTACGACTGGGGCGGTGGGACGGCGCGCTGGGCGGTCCGCTGGTACGAACCGGCCGCGCGGGCCGGCGACGCGGAGGCCGCCGCCGGCCTCAGCCGCCTCTACGAGGAGCTCGGCGACCCCTCCCGGCGCGACCGGTGGAAGCGGGTCGCGGCGGAGGCCGGGGACCTCGACGCCTGCTACTCCATGGCCTGGCTGTCCGAACACCACCACGACTACCAGGAGGCCGAGCGGTGGTTCGTCCGCGCGGCCGCCGACGGCAGCGCGCTGCACGCGATGATGGCGGGCAAGGCCCTGGCCCAGCGCGGCGCGTACGAGGAGGCCGAGCCGTACCTGCGCAAGGCATGGGAGGAGGGGCGGGACGAGGCGTTCGGCACCGAGACGGCGGGCTACCTCGGCCTCGTCCTGAACCGGACCGGACGCCACGAGGAGGCCGTCGAGCTGCTCACGCTGGCCGCCGCGACCTGGCGGGAGGACGTCAGGTCGCGCTACAGCTCCGACGACCTGCAGATGCTGTCCCGGATGCTGAGGCCGGAGGAGGAACTGGAGGCCGCCGAGCAGGCGCTCGCGGCCGGCTGACGAGCGGCGCCCCTGAATTCAGGACGTGGTCCGGCGGTAGTTGTAGAGGTACGTCGCGAGCCTGCCGGACACGGCGTCCAGCGCGTGCATCTGCGCGCCGTCGGACGTGGGCAGGAACGCCAGCCCCTCGGTCTCCGACCCCGAGGGCAGCGAGGACGCCCGGTCGAACACGTCGGTGACCTGGCCCGTGTCCGGGTCGATCCGGTAGATCGACTTGGCGTCGTTGTTCGAGGACGCGTACAGGTCGCCGTCGTAGATCTTGGCGCCCTGGACGCTGCCGATGGCGGTGCTCAGCGGAACGGTCTTCACCAGGTGCAGGTCGGTGAGGCTGTAGACGTTGAGCGCCGGCGTCGGGTTGTAGGCCGACGAGTAGACGTAGCCACGGGCCGCGTCCACGGCGACCCACGGCGCCCCGTCTGGCTGGACGCTGAGCGGCAGCGCGTACGCGGTGCCCGTATAGGTGAGCGTGGCCGCGTCATAGAGCGCGATGTAGGGGTGCTTGTAGTCGCTGCCGTCCTCGATCGGCGCGTAGATCTTGCCGTTGTAGTAGTCGATGTCGCCGATGTGGTTCGCGCCTTGCGCGGCGAGCTGCGCGGGGATGGCGAGGGGGTTGTTCAACAGGGTGGTCCGGCCGTCCAGGGTGACCCGGCTGAGCCCGAGCTTCCAGGAGAAGTACCAGGTGGTGCCGTCCGTCGCGATGCCCTGCGACCGCTGCAGCGCGTCGGTGAGGTAGTAGGTCTGCCGGGACGTCTGCTGCCACGTCTCGGCCGCCGAGGCGCCGGGGGTGGCGGCGAAGGCCAGCCCGGCCAGGGCCAGCGTGCAGGCGATGCGCCGTCGCATGGGGACTCCGCTCTCCGGGGGACTACGCCCCCAGATCATCCGCCGCCCCGCCGCCCACTGGAAGACCCCCTGTCCAATAGCGGCCGGGGCGCCGCATCACTCCCGCCGGTCCAGCCCCGCCACTTCCGCGAACGCCTCCAGCTGCTCCAGATAGTGCGCGAGGGACTCGTGGCGGACCGTCAGGTTGATCTGCGTCGCGCCCGCCTCCTCCGCCGTGGCGATCACCTCGGCGGACCGTCCCGGATCGCCGGCGGGGTCGAGCCGCTCCCCCGGAGTGAGCACGACGTCGAACCCGCCCGGCAGGTCGTACCTGCCGAGCATCCGCCGCATCAGCTCCGGAGCCGGCCCGCCGAACGACTGCGGCGCCGGCGCCCACCCGTCCCCGAGCGTCACCGCGCGGCGCAGCGCCCGCTCGCTGTGCCCGCCGATCCACAGCGGCACCCGCTCCTGCACGGCATGCGGATCGACCACCATGTTCTCGAACGCGTAGTACGGCCCCTCGTACGACACCGTCCGCCCGGACAGCGCCGCCCGCAGCGCCCCGAGCGCGTCGTCGGCGCGCGGACCCCGGTCGTCGAACGGGACGCCGAGCAGGTCGAACTCCTCCCGCAGGTTCCCGACCCCCAGCGCCAGCGTCAGCCGCCCGCCGCTGAGATGGTCGAGCGTCCCGTACCGCTTGGCGATCTCCAGCGGATGGTAGAAGGGCAGGACCAGCACGTACGGCAAGAACCGGAGCCGGCCGGTCCGCGCCGCCAGGAACGCGAACGTCGCCAGCGGATCGTAGAAGCGCTCCCCGCGCGGCAGCCCCGGCGGGACCGCGACATGGTCCGGGCAGGTCATGAACGCATACCCGAGCCGGTCGGCGGCCTCCGCCACCCTGACCAGCTCGGCCGTCCCGGCCGCCGCCTCCCACGCCGGGCGCCGTCCCGCGAGCGCCACGATCGGCGAGCTGATCCCGACCTTCACGCGCCCGCCCCCGTCCCGCGCAGCGCCCGCTGCAGCCGGACGAGCGGGTCGTCGCCGTCCCTCGTCCCGGCCGGGCCCGCGCCCTCCTTCGGCATCAGCCGTCCGGCGTCGGACCTCGTCCACTCCCGCACCGCCCACCGCTCCGCGATCGCCCACCGCCCGTCCCGCCGGGCCATGTGGTCGACGAACCGCACCCCGCTGGTGAAGTTCGCCCGCGGATCGTCGGCGGGCTCGCCCCAGTGCACGGACGTCCCGTACGTCTCGCTGATCGCCGTGTCGCCGAGCAGCTCGACCAGGTGGTTCGCGACGATGTGCATCGTCCCGCCGCGCCGCGCCCGCAGCTTCGGCTCGACCCACGCGATGTACTCGTCCAGCGTCCCGTCGAAGCCGGTGTGATGGTCGACGGCGTCCGGATGGTACGCCGACCGGACCAGCCCGAAGTCCAGCCGGTCGATCCCCCGGCAGTACCGCAGGACGACCTCGTGGATCTCCTGCCGATCAGCCCACTCGCTCCGCTGCGCACCCATGAGCCCCGAGTCTGCGCGCCCGACCCTCCACCCCACCCCAAGATCCCGCTCTCCGGGACGGGTCGTCGCGGCGGGCGCTCAGCCGCCCAGGCCGGTGACGGCGCCGCGGGCGTCGAGGCGCAGGCCCGGCGCCCACGCGATCTCCCAGCGGTTGCCCTCCGGGTCGGCGATGTACGCCGAACGGCCGCCCCACGACCGGTCCACCGGCTCGTGCACCGCGGTGGCGCCGGCCGCCACCGCCGCCGCGAAGCCGGAATCCACCTGCTCACGTTCGTCCACGTTGCAGATGAGCGTGATCCCCGACCACCCGGCGGGTGCCGGAGCACCGTCCGCCGCCTCCGCTGCCAGCTGATCCGCGGGATACAGCGTGAGCAGCACCCCGCCGAGCAGGAAGCCCGCCCACCCGTCGTCGCTGGACGGGAGTTCCTCCCACCCCAGATCCCGGTAGAACCGGCGCAGCCCGGACATGCTCCGGGCGCCGAGCGTCACGGCGGTCAAGCGAGCGGGCACCTCGGCCATGACCGAGATCATGCGCTCGCCGCGGGTCACCGATCAACCAAGCCGCGGCCACTTTCGCCAGAGCGTGCGACGCGGAACCCCACGTCGTCGATCCGGAACGTCGGATGGCTGCGCCGCCGCACCGACGCCCGGCAGCTCCAGTGCTCGTCGGCCCACCCGCCACCACGGAGAACGCGATAGGCGCCGTACACCTCGGCGTCGTAGACGTCCCAGCACCAATCCCAGACATTGCCCAGCATGTCGTACAGGCCCCACGCGTTCGGCCGCTTGCCGCCCACCGGCTGGATCCGCCCGTACGAGTTGCCCTGGTACCAGGCGACCTCGTCGAGTTCCCCGTACCGCGGGCCGGTGGTGCCCGCACGGCAGGCATGCTCCCATTCGGCCTCGGTCGGCAGCCTGTACCCGTCCGCCGAGGTGTCCCATTCGGCCGTCTCGGCGTCGGCATCCAGGTGATACGCGGGCGTCAGCCCCTCGCTGCGGGACAACGCGTCGCAGAACCGGATCGCGTCCCACCACGAAACACCCTCAACGGGCAGCCGGTCGCCTCGGGCACTACTCGGCCACAGGCCGGTGACCTGCGCGTACTGCGCCTGCGTGACCGGGAACGCGCCCATCTGGAACGGCGCGACCTCGACCGCCCAACTGCTCTGCGTCCGCCGGTCCGACAGCGTCACCCGCCCCGGCGGGACGGCGACCATCCCGTCTCCCGCTCCCGTATCCACCACGCGAACTTTATGCCGCCGCCCAGCTCCGGCGCCCGAACGGATCCTGGGGCGCGTTTCAGGTGTGTGAGACTGTACGCCGTGTCTGACGGCGTCCGGCTTGAAGCCGACGAACTTCTCCATGCACGCGGCCTGTTGGCCCTGGCCGACGAGGTCGGTGAGACGTTCGTCGGAGGCAGTTACCACTCCGACCTGATGACCTGGCGTGACCTGGACATCTACCTGAAGGCTCCCGAAGTCGACGTGGCCGAGTACTTCGCGTTCGGTGGCCGGGTCGCGCAACGCGTAGGCGCACGCAAGGCGTCGTTTCGCGACAACCGGGACGGAGCCGACACCGGACTGCCGCCCGGCTTGTATCTCGGCCTCAAGCAGGGCGACCCGCGCCAGGGGGCGTGGAAGTTCGACCTGTGGGCCGTGGACGCCGCCACCTTCGAGCACATCCGCAGCGGCGCGGAGGCGTTCGTCGCCCGACTCACACCCGAGTCGCGGACCGCCATCATTGAGATCAAGGCCGCCTACTGGGCGGACCCCCGCTATCGCGACACCGTCACCAGCGCCATGATCTACGAAGCGGTCCTGGCGGCCGGGGTGAGCACCCCCGAACAGTTCGAGCATTGGCTCGACTGAACGGCGAACCGGCGGGGTCGTCCAGGCAGGCACTCCCCGGCATCCCGCTCTCGTCCGACCGCCGGGTGCGGTTCGCCGGTCAGCCCACCCCGCGACCGAACCACGTTCACTGGCGGCGTGTCGGCCTCATAACGCGGCTCTTAAGGCCGACACGCCGCCACTCAACGATTGAGGCGGACGCGTCCGCCGCCGCGCCGGCGACTCCGATGCTCGTCGGACGACGTCCGGCATTCGGCGAGCGCGCAACTCCTACCGGAGGTCGAGGGCGCCGGAACGAATGCGGGCGAGCAGCGCCCCGAACTCCGCGCGCCCCACGGTGACCTGTCCGCCGCCCGGGTCCTTGCTGTCTCGGACTCCGACACCGCTCACCAATGCGGCCACCTCGACGCAGTTGCTTCCCTCATGGGTTCCGTTGCTGTAACTGGACTTGCACCACTGAGCTGTCATGTCAACGACTCCAATGCCCGTCGGATGACGTCCCTTGACTGGGCGCGGTTCAACGCGTCCGCACCGATGCGGTCGAGCCGCAGAGCGAGTTCGCGGATCTCCTTGGGACCTCGCATCAGTTTTCCACCCAGCGGTGCCTCCGTGAAGCCGATCAGCTCACGACCGATGGTCATGATCTTCATGGGACCGACGAGCCCGTGATGGAAACCCTGACTGCGAGGGACGATCTGCAGGATGACGTGCTGCCTCTCCGAGATCTCCAGTAGCCGCTCCAGTTGCTCGGACATCACCTCCGGCCCGCCGATCACCCGATCGATCACGTCCTCGTCGATCAGCATGGACAACTGCGGAGGGGCCGCCGATTGGAGAAGTTTCTGCCGAGCCATCCGCATGGCGACGGCCCCCTCCACATCTTCCACCGCCCCCTCAAGCGTGAACAGGGCGCGGGCATAATCGGGCGTTTGGAACAGACCTGGGATGAACGACCGCTCGTAGACCCGGATCATGGATGCCCGAGCCTCGTCCCTCAGATGCTGCATCTGCCACCGCGCGTCATGGACGATCTCGGCGTGGAAGGTGATCCATTCCAGCAGGCCGCCGGTCTCGTAGAGGGCGTCCAGGCCGCGGATCTGGTCTTCGTCGGGCCGGAGCAGGCCAGACTCCCAGTGAGAGACAGTCTGCCGTGCGGCACTCACCTCGCGGCCGACGGCGGCGCACGACAGGCCGTGCTTGGTCCGGAGAACGTGCAGGTAGACGGCGAACAGGTCCCACAGCGAGGAGGTGGGGTCGAGCTCGTCTCGGCGCGTCATCGCAGCTCCTCCAAATTCGATCTTGTCTCTCGTTGGCCAGATCCGTGGCCAACACAGCCGCGGCCGTTCACTCTGTGGTGGAACACCGAAAGATTCGCAGAAAAGGTGGTGATCGGGAAGTGGATGGCTTGGCGGACGCTTTCGAGTGCTGCCTCAAACCGATTCCGGAGGCGGCACGGGAAGCGCGGCAGCTCGTCTCGGTGGCGTGGGCGCATTGGGAGCTGGGCGACGACTACATGGCGCGCCTCGTGGTATCCGAGCTGGTCACCAATGCGATCACCGCGTCCGAGAAGGCCGGCGGCGACCTCGCGATAAAGGTCGTTTGCCGCCTTTCCGGTACTTGTCCGGTTATTGAGGTGTGGGACGGGAGCGACGAGCTTCCGGAGATGGGATATCCGGCGCTCGGCGACCTCGGAGGGCGCGGGCTGCCGCTGGTGGCCTGTCTTTCCGGCGGATGGACGGTGGAAAAACGTCCGGGAAAGGGGAAAATCGTGCGAGTCGAGCTGGGTGGGGCGGCATGACCCCGTCGCACGACTACCTTGAGTCGATGGCGCTGATCATCGGCGGCGCCATGACGATCTCGCTGATGTTCGGGATCCTGCTCGGCGCTGTCTTCGCGCCGACCCTGGACCGCGAAGGCGAACACCCCGGCCGCACCAGGGCCGTACAGGCCGATGACCTGCAAGTCCACCGGAGTGGCAGGACGCCGTCCTCGCACCGGGCCGGACAGGTGCGTGGCCGGCCGCTCGCGGGGGCGCCGACCGTCAGTCGAAGAGGACGCCCAAGAGCACGGCGATGAGCACCCAGGAACCGCACCCAGGACGAAGGCGACACCGCACAGGCCAAGGGCGGCGGCCACAAGCATTTGCACGGGAGCGACCAGGGGCGACCGGAAGCGCAGCAGCCGGGGCGCTCTGGCTTTCGCAAGCCAGAATCGGCGCTGCGGCCGCGCCTTGGAGGTCTACGTACGGGACACCATGTCGCGCTTCCAGCCGGCGCCCCTCCGCGTCCACATAGACGTGGTGCTGCTGCCAAGGCTGGTCGTACCTCTCGCTGTGTTCGTCGACATCCAGGCGAGTGGTGTGGCTGTATTCCGCGAGCGAGGCCGACCACACGAGCCACCGCGATACGCGCGGCCTCCCCTTTGCCGGGTCCACGCCGACATCCTGCGGCCAAAGATCGTCCGTCGCCGGAGCATGTTCTGGGCCAGGGGCAGCGGAAAAGGCTTAGGGCCGTCAGACCGGTTGGTCTGACGGCCCTGTTCGGCCACCTCACGGTTTAGGCCTTGTTGTAGGTGTGTTTGGCCCACAGGTAGGAGGCGGCGCCGATGGTGATGCACCAG
>NZ_JAGEPF010000051.1 GCF_017573465.1 Actinomadura violacea | reverse complement strand
CGTTGGCGGCACGCGCGGCCAAGGCGACCTTTTGGTTGTCGAGTCGCAGATCGCTGAAGGCGTTCAGGAGTTCGGCGATTTCGGCGGGGTGGTCGAGTGGCGCATCGTTGGCGGCACGCGCGGCCAACGCCGTAGCTTCTGTGAGTGCGTCCAGATCGGGTAGGGACCGCAAAAGGGTGGCAACTGCGGCTGGTGATTCTAGGCTAATTCCGCCGAGCCCCCCTAGAGGAGCGTCTTCCGGGCCAACTTCAATTATGTCGAGAACCCGTTCGAGGTCCCGGGAACGTTGTCCAGCTACCCTGGCTTGTTCTCGGGCAAGCGTCAATTTTTGCGTCAGCTCAGCGATCTCAGCTTCTAGTTCCGCGCGATTAGAATCCCATGCTGCACGCAGCTTGCTTTGCTGTCCCGATAGCTCATCGATTCGTCGGGTATATTCGACGAGCTTGCGGTTGCGGTCGTCTAGTTGCTCCTTCAGTGAATTGGCATAGCGTTCCGCTTCACGTTGATTGACTGCGGAGATTTCTAGTTCATCGCTAATTCGACGCAGTTGATATCCGTGTGGATGGGACACCTTTAGGGCGTTCAGTTGGAGGTCAACGAGATGCTCGCGTACCTCTTCGGAAACCGCTTTTCCTCGTTCCGCTTGTATGGACAAGAGTCTATCGAGCAACCAGTGGTCGCGGGGCACTCGTTTGCCATTGAGATAGCGAGAAAGGGTTCCCTTGTCGATGGGATTGGCGGCCGCAAAACGGTTGCGTGACATTCCGATCTTTTGCCATAGCGCGTTCAATTCGAGAACCCATGCCCTTACCTCCGAGCTGAGTTCGTCGCCAGGCTCCGGAGTATCTTCACGCCTCGGGACAATGTCTGCCATACCCTCATCATGGCGCCAGCGACTGACTCGGTGGAGACTGCGGACAGGCCAGATGTTGCCACCTGGTGCAACGCCTGTTGCGTAGTGCTGCAACGGACGTTGCGGTGTAGTGCAACGCGGGGTGGAGTTGGCGTACTGGAGGCAGAGACCTTGTGCGGCCGAAGCGCAGGGATGCCGAGGAGTCGAAGATGAGCCGTAGACCTCGCCTGTCTGGAATGATCAGCTTTCGTTCTGCTGCGATCCTGGTGATCGCGGCACTGGTAGGCGCCGCTGCCGGCGTCTTGACTTACCTGCAAGCCCGATCGCTCTCTCATGCGCTGTTGGCAGGCGGCAGTGTCATCGGCGGTACCGCAGGCCTGCTGAATCAGGTACTCATCACGCCCGTGCAGCCGAACTCCACCCACGATGGGTCAGCACAGGGTGTTTCCGCAGCAGAGGACCAGGAGCCATAACGCGCAACAGCGGAGAGTAGAGGTTGTTGCTGCACCGGCACGCCTTCAGCGCCACGCACAGGGCGGGCGGGCGGAAAGTCGCGCCTCTGCGTGGCGCTGTCCGTACGGCGCCCTAGAGGGTTGCTCGTCGCGGTTCGGTGAAGAGGGTCTGTCGGCGTCGGGTGGCTTCGAGGGTGAGGCGGGTCCGGTCGGCGAGGGCCGGGTGGAGCCACTCGTTGAGGGCGTCGGGGGAGCACCATTGGTACCCGATGATTTCGTGGCCGTCGGTTCGGACTTCCCGCACTTGCTGAGCGGACAGCTTGGCCGAGTAGTACAGCAGGAGTCGGTCTCCGGCGTTCGGCGCCCACGCGACGAGTGCGGGACTCGGTGGGAACGCCGGCGAGACGGAGAGTTCTTCGTGTACTTCCCGTGCGACGCCGGCGGACGGCAGCTCGCCCTCGCGTACGTATCCGCCTGGCAGGTGCCATCGACTTTTGTAGGCCGGGTGGACCAGTAGGACGAGTCCGCGCGAGTCGGTCAGTACCGCGTGGGCTGCTGTCTGGGGAGCGGCGATAGTGGTCGTCATCGGCGTCAGTGCAGGCGGGTGCCGGCGATGATGCTTCGGGCGTTCTTGCGGGTGAGGCTCGCGGCGACGAAAGCCCCCAGCTCGTAGGCGTGGTCTGGGGCGTCCCACTCGTGGGCGTAGGCGAAGGTGGCGCCGTCCCGGCTGAAGACCATGCCGATGAGGCTGAGTTGGCCGTCGTCGGTGGTGTGGCAGTGTCCGGCGATGGGGCTGTTGCAGTGCCCTTGCAGGGCGTGGAGCATGGTCCGCTCGGCGAGGATGTGGGTGCGGGTCTCGGCGTCGTCGATGACCTGGAGAAGTTCCACGATCCCGGTGTCGGCCTTGCGGCATTGGACGCCGACGACGCCCGCGCCGATGGCGGGGCACATCTCGTCCAGGCTGAGAAGCTGCGAGATGCGGTGCTCCATCCCCACCTTGGCCAGGCCGCCGCCGGCGAGCACCAGGGCGTCGACCTCCTGTTCCTCATCGAGGCGGGTCAAGCGCGGGACGACGTTGCCGCGGAACCGCTGGACGTTCAGGTCGGGTCGCCTGCGGAGGAGTTGGGCCTTGCGCCGGACGGCGGACGTTCCGATACGGGCGCCCGGCGGGAGGTCGCTGAGGAGGCCGTATTTGGAGCCTTCGGGGAACACGACCGCGTCGCGGACGTCGTCGCGTTCGAGGTAGGCGGCGAAGACGAATTCCTTGGGCAGGGGGACGTCGCCGGGGACGTCTTTCATGCAGTGGACGGCGGCGTCGATCTGTCCCATCATCAAGGCCTTGTCGATCTCCTTCATGAACAGGCCCTTGCCGCCCAGCTCCGACAGGTCGCCCTTGTATCGGTCGGCGGAGGTCTCGATGGGGACGTAGTCGATCTCCAGGCCGGGCACGACGGCGGTGAGGGCGTCGATGACGCGCCGGGCGTAGGCGCGGGCGAGGTGGCTGGTGCGCCCACCGAGCCGCAGCGCTCGCTTGGGCAGTGCGTTCTGGAAGTAGGCGGCGGCGGGTGCGAGCGGGCTGCTGCCCGAGTCGATGGGAACGATGGTCATGTCGGTGTCTTCCGAGGTGTCGGGATGGTGGACGGCGCGTCACCGAGCGTATCCGCGAGGGTCAGCGCCGCATGGGTGACCACCCGCGAGGCGCCGGCGCGCAGGAGCATGGCGTACTCCTCGGCCAGCAGCGCGGGCGGAAGGGTGGTGCACTCTCCGGAGACGGAGAACGGCAGGAGCGGGACGCCGGCTCTGGCGTGCAGGCCGCTGAGGATGTCGGTGGAGAACAGGGCGGGTTCGATCAGTAGCGAGTCGGCGCCTTCGGCCAGCATCATCAGCCCCCGCTCGACGGCCATGGTCGTGTGCCCGGAGATGGGGAGCTGGAAAGGGCGAGGCTCCTGCCGGGGCTGGATGCCCATGGCTGTCCGGTAGCCGTCATAGAGGCGTGAGTCGACGATCAGGTGCGGCATGATGCGGACCCGGTCGAATCCCGCGGAGTCCAGTGCGCTTCGGCATGCTGCGACCGAGCCGGGGATCATGGCGGCCGGTCCGATCACGTCGGCTCCGGCCTTGGCCTGGGCCACGGCCTGCCGCGCGAGCGCCGCGATGGTCGCCGCTTGGTCGGGCTGCCCGTTGCGCACGGCGAGGTGACACTCGCCGGTCGACAGGTAGGCGCACAGGCAGGTCTCGGTCATCACCTGCATGCTCGGGCAGGTCGCTTTGACGGCGCTGATCGCACGCGCCATCACCGAGTCCGGAGCGTGGGCCCGTGTCCCCGAGGCGTCACGCCGGTCGGTGGCGAAGACCTTCAATGCGGTCATGCCTGCCGCTTGGGCCCGCGCGGTCACGCGAGGGAGCTGATCCAAGGTGTAGGTCGGGACCGAGCCGCCGGCCCCACCGTCCTCTCGGACGAGCACCACCATGACGAGGAGATCTGCGGACAACCGCGCGGACGAATCCGTGAGCACGCGACACCCTCTTTCACCGAAGATCTGTTGGAAGGACCGGGCGGGGTCCGACGGGGGCACGGAACCCCGCCCGGCGACTGGATGGGCCCTGGATCCGGCCCTTAGCCGACTGAGTCCAGGACCCGCACCCCGAGCGCGCTCCCCTCCTCGCGCGCGCGGAGCGGACCTTCTACGGTTGCCCGCAACGCTGCGGGACGGGGTCAGCCCCCGAGGTACGCAGCCGCGCGCACAACCGCTCGTCCTCCTCGGCCTCGGCCTGTTCGGCCTCCAGCCGCGCATCCGGCTCGCGCGGCCCGCCCTCGGCCGCGTTCCGGACGAGCGTGACGTGCTCGTCGACGAGCTCTTCCAGCTCCAAACGAACCTGCCGTTGGCACTCGTCGATCGTCCGGCGGAACATCCCGTGCATGGTCATCGCCTCGTCCCACGCCTTCGCCACGACGCCGAGGGCCGCACCGATGGCCTCGTCGGCGGGGCGGCGCTTCAGGTCCGCCAGTTCCGACGCCGCGCGGTCCTCAACATAGACCGTCATGAGGCCGACGCGCAGGTACGGGATGCCGTGCTCGAACAGCCGGTCGGCGAACAAGGTGGAGATCAGCGCGCCCATGGCCTGCGGCTTGGCCGCGTACCCCATCGGTCCCGGCATCGTCATCAGGGAGCCCCGATCGTCCGGAGCGCCGCCTTCACCTGGACTACGGCCTCGGTCGGGTTATCGGCCTCGCACAACCAGACCCCACCGCCCCAACTGAACCACCACCGGTCACCGTCACTCGCCCGGCGACGGCACTCGATCGCGACACCACGCGAGCCCGCATCCCTGATCACTCGCAACCGGCACTCGCCGACCAGTTCGGGCGAGAGCTTCTGTCCGCGAAGCAGGTTCGCCAGCGTGGCCAGGAAAACCGCACCTTCCGAACCGTCAGGTTCGGGCGTGTTCTCCTGCCGGGTGTCGGCCGCACGGCTCGACGGAGGCCCAGCCACGCCCGGGGCGTCAGAGCGAGCCTTCACGTAGTCGCGCAGGGTCCGCAGGTTCGTCGGCCCGTCATCTCCGACTTCGGCGACGATCTCCAGTTCCCGCTTGAGGTACCGCCGCTGCGAACGCTCGGCGTCCTGGACGACAGAGATGAGCCCCTCCTCCTCCCACCGCAGCAGGACACCGGACTTGAGTCCGGTGATGTCGAACGCCTCACGCACGCTGATCCACGGGCCGTCGTCACTGGTGATGCCGTTGATCTCGGCGACCTTGCCGAACCGCTTCCGGGGGTAGTCCGCTACCTCCAAGGTCATGCCGCTGCCGCCTCTTCCATCTGGATTCTGATCCCGTGGGCCGCCGCCCTCGCCTCGTTCGCCGGCCGGATGAACTGGCCGGTGCGGATGTCGTAGAACCACCACGCCCCATCTCGGCAGTAGCGGCACCCGACCGTGACAGACCGTCCGGGCCAGCCCAGCGGGATCACGTTGAGGACCGCGTATCCCTGGATGACGGCGAAGGCCGTGACGATGCCCTCCATGTGGGCGAACGCCTTCGAGAGGTGGACCAGGAACGTGATCCGCTCGCGCTGGGGGATCGGGGTTGCGGGACCACTCGCCGATCCCCGGTCCGGCGGCGAGGGGATGTAGCGCGCTTCGGTAGCCCGCGCGTGTGCTCCCACGGAGTCACGCTCCGAAGGTGCGGACACTGGCGCCCGTGCTCTGATATCCGTCAGTGGTCTTCATGATCGGCCTCTTCCGTGCGGGGACGGTTGCTCCTGTGGCGATGCGCGGAACGGGCGCCCTGACCGGCTCGCCGGGGTCACGGATTGTCGCGAACTACCTCCGTGCTGACTCCGAGTAGAGCACCATGAAAACCGCGTCTGCAAGGCTTCAGGCGCATTCTCCGGACTGAATTTCCGCAGGTCGGAGGCTTATTGCGAATCGTGCGAGCGGATGCTTTCATTCCGAGTGAAAGACCGCCCCAGGATGGAGGTGATGCGGGTGACGGAAGCCGCGACGGGGTCGACCGTCCCCCGAAGGCAGCTCGGCCGGTACCTCCGCGAACTTCGGACAAACGCGCGCTTTACGGTGCAAGCGGCCGCAACGGCACTCGAATGGTCCGAGGCGAAGATGTGGAGGATCGAGACCGGGCAGACGTCCCTGCGATCCCACGACGTCGAGACCATGTGCCGCGTGTACGGGGCGCCCGACGACATGAAGACGGCCCTGATGGGCCTCGCCAAGGAGACCAAGGGCAAGGGCTGGTGGCACGCCTACGGCGACGTCATCCCCGACGGCTTCGACCTGTTCATCGGCCTCGAGGAAGCCGCGAACAGCCTGGAGGAATACTCGCCCGAACTGATCCCGGGCCTGTTCCAGACCGCCGACTACCATCGTGCGCTCTTCAAGAAGAACCGGCCCGATCTCCAGGACGAGGAGGTTGAACGACGGGTTCAGTTGCGAGTCCAGCGGCAGGCCCTGGTCACACGTGTGACAGCGCCCCCTACGCTCCGGGCAACCCTGAGCGAAGCCGCCATCCGCCGCATCGTGGGCGGGCCGGCGGTCATGGCAGCCCAACTCGATCGGCTCGCGGAACTCAACGAACGCCTCAACGTCTGCGTCCGCGTCGTGCCCTACTCGGCCGGCGCGCATCGGGGCCTCGACACCGGGCCCTTCATCATCCTCCGGTTCCTGACCACAGGAGACGGACGCAACCACGAACCGCCGACTGTGTATGTGCAAGGCTTCACCGGAGCCCTGTACCTGGACAAACCCCGTGAGATCGACCGCTACGCCGAGGCGTTTACGGTCATCTGGGACGACGCCCTGTCGCAAGAGGACAGCTCAGCGCTGTTCCGGCAGATCGCTAAGGAGATGAACGGACCATGAGTGCCGACTTCGCCCGAGCCAAGTGGCGCAAGAGCAGCCGCAGCAACACCGAGCAGGCGTGCGTGGAGGTTGCGCGGGCATCAACCGCCATCGGTGTCCGAGACAGCAAGAATCCCAACGGCGGCCACATCGCCCTCGACCGCGCCGCATTCACTGACCTCCTCAAGCACGTGAAGGCTGGCGCTCTAGACCTCTGATCAACTGATCGGTGGCCTCGGCGAGTTCAATCGCCGAGGCCGCTGCAGGTTGCTCAAGGGTGGCGGATAGGAGGCCGCCTCGGTGGGTGGTGTCGGCTCGGGTGCGCTGGTCGTCTTGGCGCGGACCCTTGCGCCGTTCGGAAGACTCGCGCTTCTGGGCGCTCGGTCGGCGTCCGGGCACGGCGTGGACGGTTGGGGCGTCTGGAAAGGCGTAGAGCGCTGGCAGGCGGCGCGACGAGTAACGGGGCGGGGACCTCGTAGGTCCCCGCCCCGTGTTCCGAGTGCTGTTCGCTTCTGGTTCAGCTGGTCATGTCGGCAAGAGGGATGCGGTAGGGCTCGAGGTCTCCGTGTTCGGATGCGTCAGCGAGGTTGATCCAGAAGACCCCCGGGTCGTCTGGACCGAGATGGTCGACGAGCTGGAACGTGCTGCGGTCATGCCATGCCCGGGTGGTGAAGAGCGACGCGTGGAAGGCGTACGCCTTGGCGTTGGCGGCGTCGCGGGCGAGTTGCTCCTCGGCAATCGGGAACTGCACGGGGGGTGGAGTGCGGGGGTAGAGGATGAGTGCGGCCCAGGCGAGACTTCCGGACCAGGCCCGGTAGTCGGGCGTCAGGCCGGGGCGGAAAGGCAGGACGCCGACCTGTCCGAGGTGCAGGTCGAGGGTGACCTCAGCGTCCTCGGGGCTGATCAGGCTGGCCTGGGCCAGCGGGTCGACCAGCCGCGCGACCTCCCGGGCGAGGTGGTCGGGCGCGGTTGGTGACTTCTGGGTGTCGTGAAGGCGGTCGGTGTGCGCCATGGGTTTCGTGCTCCTTCCGCTTGGGCGGTGCGGGGACGGAGTGTCCCTGCGTGCCGGTGGTCCGGTCCCGGGCGGAACCGGGGCGTCATTGACCGCCACCTCGTGCGTCAAGGGCAAGGGCGGCGTGAACTCGCCGCTGCGTCCCCCGGCGGGTGAACCTTCTCGGCGCGGCGGCGAGGTCGTCAGGGGCGACGGTCGGGCGCACGAGGAGGCCGGCTGGGAAGGTGGCGGCCGTCCCGCCCGGACTCGGGCTCTCTCGAACCGGTTGCCCGATGACGTGGATGTTTCAGGGCTTGTGGTCATCCCCGGAGGGGCTGGTCTGGGTTGGACGTGCTCGTTAGGCGGAAGAGGGGGCGGGTGGTGCCGATCCAGTCCGGGCGGTGGTAGGTCTCGACACCGATGGCTGGGTGGCAGGTGGAGCAGCGGGCGGCGATCATTTGGCCGTTGCCGATGACCAGTCCGACGTGGCCTGGTGTGGTGGTGGAGGTGCCGGGGCCGGAGTTGAAGAAGACGAGGTCGCCGGGCTGGGCGTGGTCGTTGGGGATCCGGATGCCGAAGGGCCATTGGGCGAAGGTGGTGCGTGGGATGGTGAGGCCGGCGGCTGCGTAGGCGGCTTGGACGAGGCTGGAGCAGTCCCAGGCGTTGGGGCCGGTGGCGCCGAAGACGTAGGGCTTGCCGCGTTGGGCCATGGCGAAGGCGATGATCTTTGCGATGGTGGCATTGGGTGCACTGATGGCGGCGGCCTCGGCGCACTCGGCTGGTGGAGAGGCGTTCGCCGGGGTGGTGCCTGTGGTGAGTGTGATCTTGTACTTGTGGGCGCGGTTGAGGACGTTGTCGACGTAGGTGTTGCTGTGGTTGTAGGCGAACAGGGCGGCGCGCATTTTGGGCGGGGCGCCGTTGTGGCGGAGGTAGTTGGCGGCTGCGGGGATGGAGTCGGCCGGGTCGTAGCGGTTCTTCTTGCCGTCGTGGTCGCCGTCGACGCCGTAGCCCGCCCAGGTGGCGGATAGGAACTGCATGGGACCTCCGGCGCCCGCGTGGTTCTCGCCGGAGTGGATGCCGGGTGCTGTGGAGCGTCCGTGGTCGGACTCGACGGAACCGACGGCGGCGAGGATCTCCCAGGGGATGCCGTAGTCGGCTGCGGCTTTGCGGTAGAGGGCGAGGTAGGTGGCGGGGATGCCGGCGACCGGCGGGCCGTCGACCTGTGACTCGCAGGCGTCGGGTTGGGGCGTCGAGCCGGTGACGGCACCGATGAGGACGACCACCAGGACGACGAGGGCGACCAGGAGCGCGACTATCGGCAACCGGCGTCCTCCCCGCTCTCGGTACGGGGCTCGGACGCGTGTGGTGGCGAGGATGTCAGGTCGGCCAAGCGGCGGCGGGGGCCGTCGTGTCCTGCCGGTAGCCACACGGGCCCGGCGGGGCCGCCGTCGGGGTCGTTGGCGGGCGTGTGGACGGCGGTGGCGAGGGGGACCGGTGGTGTTCCCAGCAGGGCGCGGAGGTTGGTCTCGCGGCGGGTGCTGGGGAGCCAGAACAGGACGGGTGTGGTTATGCCGGTGGCCTCGGCGAGGGCGTCGTAGCCGTTGATTTTGGCGGCGACCTTAGCGAGGGTGACGCTGCCAGTGTCGTGTTCGAGGAAGAAGTCGACCGTTGCCGGCCCTCGGCCGTTGGCGGTGATGTCGGTCCAGCGGCCGTAGGCGTCGGGGCGGGCGAGGTCTCCCCAGAGATGGACGCAGCGGCGTTCGGGCCACCACTTGTCGAGGCGGGCGCCGGGTGTGTGGCGGGCGTGGGCGTGGAGCTGGGTGAAGAACTCGTTGACGCCGACCTGGTGGGCGAGGTGGCGGGAGTGGCTGATCTGGAGTGCGGTGGTGCGGCGGTAGCCGAACTCGGCCAGGGTGATGTTGCGGTGCGCGGCCAGGCATTGGGCGCCGAGCGGTCCGAGGAGCCAGTGGTAGGGCGCGGCGCCGACGGGGACCCAGGGTTGGAAGCGTTCGAGGGCTTTGAGGCGGAACAGTTGTAGGAGGCGGTCGCGGGCCTTGCCGGGTGTGGTGAAGAAGATCGCGGCTATCTGGTGGGTGGTCAGGACGCGGTGTTCCCAGACCAGTTCGAGGATGGCCATGTCACGGTCGGTGAGACGCCCGCGGAGGTCGAGGAAGAGTTCAGGTGTTGCCCGTGTGATGGGGCTCGGTGCCCGGCGATGGCGAATGACCTTCTTCACTGCGGGCGTTCCTCCTCAGCGGGCTGCTCGGCACGCGGGTCGGCAGTAAGTGGGCTGCTCTTGCCGCTGGTGGCCTTGGTCGTGGTCACGCGGGGTGTGAAGCGGGCGCGGGAGGCGGCTCGGATGTGGTCGGCGCGGCCGGGAATCGGGTCGCGGAGTGGGCGGGTGCGGAAGGTGAAGGCGCCGGTGGGTTGGCCGGCGGTGACGAGACGCGCGGCGGCTTGGTAAGCGCCGAGGTGGGCGAGGTCGTGTGCGGACAGGACGGGGCCGGCGTGGCGGGCGAGGTCGCCTGCGTCTTCGGGTGAGGCGGCGAAGTAGATCTTGTTGCGTGCGTCGGCAGAGACGGCGTCGCGCAGGTCCTTGGGCAGTTGGGACAGGTGCTGGTGGGCCAGGACGAGGGAGAGCCGGTAGCCGCGGGCCTCGGCGAGGATGTCGGACACCGAGCCGGGCAGGTTGAGGAAGTTGTGGCACTCGTCGATGTAGGCGGCCGAGTCCGGGCGTTCGTGCTCGGGCAGGTCGGCGCGGCGGGTGATGCCCTGCCAGGTGTGCGCGAGCAGCAGCGAGCCCATCAAGCGGGCCGCGTCCTCCCCGAGCACGCCCTTGGGCAGCCGAGCCAAGACGAGGCCGCCATGGCCGAGGTGGCGGGCCAGGTCAACGGTCGAGCCGGTCGCTGAGAGGGCTTGGTGGACGAACGGGCGCAGCAGGACGGCGCGGAGCTTGTTCATCACGGGCCCGATCGCGGCCGCCCGTCCGGCCGGTGACAGCTCGTCATAGCCGGCCCAGAAGCCCCGTAGAAGATCGTCTGACAAGCGGCCGACTACGCGTGCACGGAAGGCGGTGTCAGTGAGGAGCTGCGGGACTTGCGCGAGGGTGGCGCGGGGGCCGTGGGCGTGCATGAGGCTCAGGCAGGCCGAGCGCAGCAGGTCGTCCAGCCGTGGGCCCCAGGAGGACCGGAAGCAGCGGTGGAAGATCGAGACGACGGAGTCGACGGCGAATGCCGGGTCGGGGCCGGACAGGATGCCGACCGAGGGTGGTGGCGCCGGGTCGGAGGGGTCGAACACCACCGTTCGGCCCGCCATGCGGGCGGGGAGCCGGTCCAGGACGTCGGCGATGAGGTCGCCTTTGGGGTCGATGACCAGGGCGCCTCGTCCGTCGTGGGCGTCGGCCAGGACCAGCGAGGCGAGCAGGGTTGATTTACCGACGCCGGTCTGTCCCAGGACGTGGACGTGTTGGCGGGCCCCGATGACGGGCAGCGCGACGGGGCGCCGGTGGCCCGCGTCGGCATCGCCCAGCACGCGGCCGGGCCCGTGTCCGGTGTCCGGGCCGGTGGGGACGTCGGGTGACGGTGCGACCGGGCGGGCGCCCGCGCGGGTGATGGCGGGCGCGTCGGCGTCCAGGGGCAGGTGCGCGAGCGCGGCCAGCTCGGCGGCGCCGAGCAGGTAGCCGCGTCCGAGCCGGCGGTCGGCCAGCGCGCTGGTCGGTTCTGGGAGTTTGCGGCGGCGAAGGTGCTGATGGCCGGAGGCGTAGAGCGCGGCGATTGAGGCGATGGCGTGAGCGCGTCCGCGCAGCCATTTCGTTGCATGGTCGGAATCGGGCGCGCCGACGGCGTAGCGGATGTCGACCTCGAAACGGGGCTGTGTCGCCTTGGCCAGAATCGCGCGGACCTGCTCGGCGCGTTCGGGGTGCGCGCTTGCCTGGGCGGAACCTGACTGATGCCCGGAGGTTGTTGTGCGCGTGCCGGGTGTGAGGAGGTCGAAGAAGAAGCCTCGGGACGATGCCGGGTTCCCGCCTTTCAGTCTGGAGGCGACGCGGTGGGCGCGGGCCAGGCGGCGGCCGGTGACGGGGCGGGCGAGGATCTGGACGGCGGCGTAGTGCTCCTTTTCGAGTCCCGACATCGCGCCGAGGAGCGAGCGGATCGGGTCGGTCTGGTGATCGGTCTTCAACGGATGGGAATCGTCGCGGGACAGCACCAGACGCCCTCCGACGGTCACCGCCCTCGTCGGGATGGGAAAGGCGGCTGGGCGAGTCGTTGTGGTGGTGGCGCCCGGCCAGGCGGCCCGGATCGTCTCCTCGACCATGCCGGGCGGCACCGCCCCGGGGACCCAGATCTGGAAGCGGACTCCGGCGGCGTCGGCGACGTATTCGAACACCAGATGCGGCTGGCCGAAGAGCCAACGCTTCCACGCGGGGGCGAGCAGGCCCGCCTGGTGGGCCCACCAGGCGGGCGCGCTGGCCGGGTCGACCTGCGGCGGCACCGACACTGTGATCAGGCGTGCGTCCTGGCTGAGTCGCCGGTGCTGCCAGCGTCGCACCAGCGCGGACATCGTCCGATAGGCGAGCGTGGCGGCTCCTGCGGTGGCAGCGGTGACCGCGCCATAGTGGGTGACGAGCACGGGAATTTGCTGGGCCTGGTCGAAGATGCGCGTCCAGTGCGGGACGTCGTTGAGCATGGTCACAGCGGGTCGCCCTCTCCGTCGTGGTGGTCGAGCAGCTCGGCGGGGTTCGTTGTGATGACCTGGTGTTCTTCAGGTGAGGAGATGGCGGCGAAGGCCGCGCGGTCGCTGGCGTTCCCGCCGCACAAGAGGCCCTCCCCACGCTCGGCTGATAGCAGGAACGCGCATTCGCCCTCAGAGAGCCCGAACGCCTCACCGACGGCGGTGATGGCTTGGGGCGCTTGGCGAAGCAGGATCTGGGTTGCGGAGTTGGCGACGACGGCGCGGCCGAGGTCGGAGGCAAGGAGGTCGGCGGCGTCCTGGGTGACGACCGTCAGGCCGGCCCAGTGCTTACGTGCTGACTTGGCGAGCCGGTAGAGGAAGCGGGCGCCTTCGGCTTCCTTCATCAGCATCCACGCTTCGTCGACGATGACGAGGCGGGGCCGCCGGTCGGCGGGGTTGGCGACCTTGCGCCAGATCGCGTCCAGCGCGAGGAGTACCCCGACCGACTTGACCTCTTCGGGTAGATCCCGAAGTGAGAACACCACCAGATGCCCGTCGGGCCGGGTCGTCGTCGCCTGCGCGAACAGCTCCTTGTAGGACCCGGAGACGTAGGGGGCGAGGCGGTCGGCGATCTCCACGCCGTCGGGGTGGGAACTGATGGCGAGCTGTTCGACCAGGTCGGCCAGCAGAGGCGCGGGGCGCGTCCAGGTGGCGGGGTCGATGTTGATGCCCTTGGCGGCGTAGGCGGCCAAGATCGCGCGGTCGAGGACGGGCCGCGCGGACGGCTTGAGCGGCTCGCCGAGCATGGCGGCGACGAGTGTCTGGGTGAACAGGGCGCGCCGGATCAGAGTGTCGTCGCCCTGGTCGGTGGGCAGGTCGAACGGGTTGAACGCGACCCCCTTCGCGCCGAGTGCGAGATGGGTGCCGCCGGTGGTCTCGGCCAGGGCCCGGTACTCGTCTTCAGGGTCGATCACCGACACTTCGACGCCCTGGTACAGCAGGCGTAGGGCTTCGAGCTTGGTGAAGTAGCTTTTGCCGGCGCCAGAGCGGGCCAGGACGACGGAGTTGTGGTTGTCCTGGGCGAACCGGTCCCACACCACCACTCCGGAGCTGGCGACGTTCACCCCGTACAGCACACCGGTCGACCCGGCCGGGGCGTTGAGGTCGGGTGAGGCGAACGGGAACGAGGCGGCCAACGCCTGGGTGTCGAAGGTCCGGCGCTGTCTGATGGCGTCCGTCCCGAGCGGCAGGGTGGTGGTCCACCCTTGCAGGGCGCGGAAGGTGGTGGGCTGAGCGTCCAACAGCAGCGATCCGGCCAGGCCCCGCACCTGTTGGACCTCAGCATCCAGCTCCTCGGCGTCGAGGGCGTGGACGGTGAGGTAGAGGCCGACTCGGAAGAGGCGGCCGTGACCGCGGGCCAGCGAGGAGGCCAGCTCGGCGGCGTCATCGGCGGCGGCCTCGACGTTGAAGTCGGCCAACCGGCCGGCCTCGGCGTTCGCGCGTGCGCTGGACTCCAACCGCGCCAACTGCCGACGCAGCCGTTGCGCGGCCGCTATCGGCGGGATCGGCTCGACGTGCAGCGATACATCGAGGCGGCCGGGATAGGTGAGCAACGGCTCCAGCCAGCCCGCGCCGACCTCGCGCGGATATCCGGCGATCGCGAACGACGCGCAACAGCCCTCGGGCAGATCCAAAGATGACACGTTGATTCGCAGCGCGGACGGCGCGAGTAGATCGCCCAGGTTCGCGGCTCCTGCTTCGCTGGTGTCCTCGGAAGGAGGCGCGGTGGCGCCGGCCATCCGCGAGAAGACCGCGCGGACCAGCGAGGGGCTTGTGGTCGTTCTCATCTGATCTCCACCTGAGTGTCGGTGCGGCCACTCGCGCGGACGGTCGCCGTGATGACGAGCGCGAAGTTGGCGCGGTCGAGGCAGGTCAGAACGGACGTGGAGAACGGCCCGCCGGTCGCCAGTGCAATGGCGATGTGCAGGACGGCGGCCTCGCCGGACGAGCACACAAGCCGTCCCGAGCTCATGGCAGCTGCGGCACCGATCCAGTCGACCCATGCCGAAGCGGCCTCGTCCGGGTTCTCCCGATCGGTGCTGATGAACCGGTCGCGGAAGTCGGCCCGGGAGAGCCAGAACCGGTGCGCAATCAGTAGCTCGACCGCCGCGAGTTCGGCGCACAGGCCCTGTGCGTGCGCGCGGAGCCCGGTGGCCAGGCCCGACAGGTCATAGCGCTGTGGCTGCCGAAAAGATCGAGTCACGCCAGGGCCTCCTCGGCGGAGTAGCGGCTGGTGATGGGCTGGTCGAGGTCGGCGGACGGGATGGGCCTCGCTTCGCCGGGCGAGAACGCCTCGGACAGGACGCGAACGCACTCGTCGGCGTCGAGCGCTTCGGCGCTGATTCCGAACCCGGTCAGGGTGCGGACGGTGTCGATGGCGCGGCGCGCGACGATCGCCGCGCTGGCCTCGCGGACGCGCCCTCGCCGTCGCCCGCCGGGCGAGCCGGGAACCGGCTGGTCGCGCAGGACGATCAGCACCTCGCGCATGAGCAGGTTCCGAGACGCGCCCAGCTCGTCGAGGTAGGCGGCGTGGCCTTCGGCGGCTCGCCGCAACGCCGGATGCGGAAGATCGGCAGCGGCCTCGGTCACCCGGTTGGTGAGCTCGGACAGGTCAACAGGACGTGCCTGGACGACGATCTGTACCGGGGATTCCAGTGAGTTGAGCCACCGCCCGAAGAAGCCCACGAGTGCGGCCTGCTCGGCGGCCGTGCGCAGCCCTAGGGAGATGGTTCCTGCCCGGACCATCGCGGCGGCCGCGCCACCCCCCAGGTCCATGACGCCGTCTTGGCGGATGGCGCGTATGGGGAACCGCAATGGTCCCGGAAGCGTGGCGCGTACCCGGCACCACGCCGGAGGCGCCGACACTCCCTCGGGTGCGGCGGCCAGCGTTCGACGGCGGCGCACGTGGTCGAGGGCGGCCAGGGCGAAGCGGTCCAGCCCCATCCCGTCTCGGCGGCCGAGCGCCATCGAACACCCGGCGGCCACCAGCGGGAAGCACAATCCCGCGACGATCGGGACCGGCAGGGTCGGCGCTGCCGCCATGAAGATCGACACCGTCACCAGGGCGGTGGTGCCGAGGATCAGGAGTTGGCGGCCGGTGAGCCCATACATGATCTTGTCGGGTTGCTCGATGTCGGCGGGGATGCGCGCCGACAGCGGCTCGTAGTCGTCGTTCAACGGTTCCTCCTGCCGTAGCGGCTTTGGCGCGGTGGATCGAGCCGCACGAAACGGCGCGGCGCCGGACGGCGCGGGTTCTCAGCGCGCCGATAGGGCCGGGTGTGCGACGGTGCCGGGATGCGCGGGTGTGGCCGGGCGGGGCCGTCCTGCGGGGCCGGGCGGCGTGCTGTCCGGGCCTGTGGGGCCGCGCTGTGGTCAGGACGCGGCGACCTACCGGTGTGCGTGCGTCCGGCCGGGAACGGCGCGTTGCGGGGCCCGGTGCGTGGCGTGGGGTCGGGTATGGGGCGGGGACGGTGCCTGCGGTCGGGACCGCGTCGTTCGTGGGACCGGGCGCCGTGCGCGCTACCGCGATCGGGTTGCGGGCCGGGCCCGCCGCTCGGACCATTGGAGCCGTCGCCGTGGGGACCCCCGTGCGGGCCGCCGTGGGGACCACGATTCCGATGCCCTCCACCACCGGGGCCGGGGCGGCCGGCCCTCGTGCCGCCCGCAGCGGCATGCGGGGTCTTCGTGCCCCGCAGCACTCGTCCGGCCGCGTTGTTGACGGCACCGAACACCTTGTAGACGAGCAGGGTTCTGACGAGTCGCTGGAGCGTCCGCGGCTGCGCGGACTGCCAGACCGTCCGCGCGACCCAGCGGGGAATGCGGATCAGCATGTACAGCAGCGCGATGACCAGCAGGAGGTCGATCAGTTCGGCCTGCTCGGTCGGGACACCGACGAAGAAGTGGTTGTTGTCGCTGTGCTGAGACAAGAGCAGCTGCACGGCGGTGATGAACACGAACGACTGGCAGACCTGGATCGCCAGCGCGCCGGAGATCCCTCGCCACCACAACCGCGCCAAGCCGTCCGTGAGCGCCAGCGCGTGAAACATCAGCGCGACCGGTGCCAGGCCGACCAGGACCATGATGATCGCCAGGCGCATCACGTACCCGAACAGCAGGATCGCCGCCAGGACCACCGTGATCAGGGAGACGATCGTGTAGAAGGCACCGCCGGTGTTGATGGACGCCTCGATGCCCTCGGCCAGCACTCGTCCGGCCTGGTCGGGATCGATCTTGTCGGTTCCGTTCATCAAGATCGCCGAGGCGAGGCCGTTGGCGAACTGGATGCCGTAGCCGATCCAGATCAGGCTGGTGTTCATCGCGAGGAAGGCGAGCGCCATGCGCCGGATGACCTGGCCGGGCGAGGTCTCGCCCGCGAAGGTCTGACCGGCCATCAGCAGCACGCCGGCGAGCGTCACCAGCAGCACGAAGCAGGTGTCGGCGATCGCCAGCGACGTGCCCCAGATCTGCTCGGCCCGCTTCATCGGCCCCGACCCGATCTCGGGCGTAGCGAACTGTGTCGCCGCCAGGGTGCCCATCACCGGTTTGAGCGCGCCGCTGGCCAGAGCCTGGAACCAGCCCGTGATGGCCTGCTTGGCCTTGCAGCCGACATCGATCCAGCCGCACTCGTCCTTGCCGTCTCCGGTCGACGCTCCATCGCCGGTGTCGGTACCGCTCGGGGCGATGGACGGCATCTCGCTCGGGACCACGGAAGGCGTCGAGGACGGGGCGGTGCTCGGCGCCGGTGATGGCGACGGGCTCAGTAAAGGGGCAGCCGCATCGGCGTGCGGAGCCACGCTCAGCACGCAGACCCCGGCGAGCGCCATCGCACCGAGCAGGACCAGCAAGCGCGAGCCCTTCCCTGGGAAGGCACGCACGCTCAGGACCCGACGATGTACTGGAGGATCTGCACCAGTACCGGCGCCAGAGCCGCGATCCCGTACCCGATCGCGGCATTGCGCAAGGTGCGCTTACCCGCCTCCGCCTCGCTGGGGTCGCCCCCGGCCAGCAGATAGCGGACACCGCCGATGGTGGCGAACAGCGTGGCCAGCGCGACCAGCAGCCCGACGATGACATTACGGAGATTGTCGATCACCTGCTCGAGCTGCGCATTGGCGGCCAGCACGGCCGGTTCGGCGCTGGCCTGCGCGACCGAGGCGACCGTGACGACGACCACCGAGCCCGACAGCACGAGGCCGATGCTGCCGACGAGTACGGCGGCGGCCAGGCGGAGCTTGCTCACGCGCGGCCGACGGAACGAGAGAAGATCGGACAACGGGCGGACGCTCAACTGGGAGCCCTCCAAGCACGAGCACGATGCGGCGAACGAAGAAGCGCGGACAGCGCGGGAAACGGCGAACGGCTGTGGTGGAGAGAGGACCGCGGGGTGAAGACGGGGCCGGGCCTTGCGGGTGTCCTCCTTCGAAGGCACTCGGCGGATGGTCGGACGGTGGGGACCGGGTGAGCATCCGGCCCGAGCCCCGTCTTCGCCCCGGGGTTCCTCTCACTAAGTAACCGACAGCTCAGATCCCGTTTTTGGACATCAGGTAGCCGAAGTCGTCGCGCAGGCCGTTGTCGCGCATGGCCTCGACCAGCCGCATCTCGGCGCGGCGGCGGCGCTTCATCAGTGCGCTGTAGGACGTTCCGAGCCGCTCGGCCAGCTCGGCGGGCGCGACGCCGTCCAGACGCGTCGCGGCGATGATCTCGGCCTCGTCGGCGGTGATGGCGCCCTGCCGAACCGCGGCCTCCAAAACCTGGTCCACATCACCGCTGGACGGCACCGCAGTCGTCACCAACCGCGCGAGCGTGCTCGGGTCGACCAGCACCACCCGGACCTGCGCCCGGTACCGCCGTTCCACGGTCTTGGTGGACTGCGCCAGCAGCCGCTGGGCGATCTTCGGACGCTCCACGTCGATGTGCAGAAGGGCGTCGTAGAACGCCGACAGCAGCTCACCCGCCACGTTCGCGGTCCCGGCGTTGGGCTCGGTGTCGAGCCTGCGAAGCCGGTCACGCACGACCGCCTTTAGACCCGGCAGCGCGATGCCGACGCAGCCCATGACCCACGAGGCGCCCTTCTGCCTGGCACGGACGATGAGCTCCTTCCACACGATGTCGCGCGCCGTGTGGTTGGTGGACGGGTGCAGCAGGATCGCGCGCAGCTCGCCGAGCGGAATCCGGCGAGCGGGCAGTCCGTGCCCCAGCGCGGCGCCGTCCAGCGCGAGGGGAGCCGGTCCCCGCGTCAGCAGGTCGAACGTCGTCTCCGCGACGTCCAGCACGTGCGGGGCGTCGTTCTTCTCGCCGCGCGCGGACCGGTCGGCGTACTCGTCCCCGCGGGCGGCCGTGACGGCTGCGGAACGGGTTGAGGTGGCGTGCATGTGAACCCCCGAGAGATCGGTTCCGAATCGGATGCCGACATCTCCTCAGAGGCCATGAGCGGATCATGAGCACTTGGTGTGCAGGCCGTGCTCGTGAACACGACCGTGCTGTCACCGCGATCTGCTGATCATCTGCTCAAAATCGCTGTGACCTGCGGGAACGCGGTGTGCACACGGTCTGCACCCTGCGATGGACCCGGCGGGTCAAGAGCGACCATGTGTTCAAAATGGCGCTGACCTGCATGGACACGCTGACAGCGGATGAGCGCGCAAAGGAAGATCAAACTCTCCCGCCGGCCCCCTTGCGAGCTGCGGCGCGAGCGCTTGCGGCACCGCCCGCGCCGTCACGGAGCCGACGAGGGTGCCGGCTGCATGTCCCCGGTCGTGTCACTGCGGAAGCGTGCGGGTCACCATTCCAGGGACCGGGTGGTCTGGCCGCCGTCCTCGGAGGGCCACTCGCACATGGTCGGCGTGTAGTGGAGAAAGGAGGTGTCGGTCTCCACGGCGGTGGCGATCCGATCGAACAAGTCGGCCAGGTCGGCCGCCCAGAACTCCGGCAGCCCACCGGAGCCGAGCCCGGCCTCGTAAACCTGCCCGTAGGTCGCGCCGGGGTAGTGGTCGACGATCGCCATACCGCCGTCGTTGGTGGAGGCGAACGGGACCCAGTAGTCCAGATGCGCCTCAACCGGCTCGTCCACGTCCGTGTCGTCCGAGTCCTCGCCGGCGAAGGCTTCGGCCCAGTCCTCGCTCAGGTCGGCCAAGACCTGGCAGTAACCCATGATCTCTGCGCAGCCGGCCAGGTGATGCCGCCCCGGCACGAACTGGCCGGGGTCGAAGGAAGCCCTTGGGCCCGGCGTTCCGTCGTGCAGTTGCAGCAGCGCCCTGACCTGAGGGTGCAGAGAGAACCCATAGGCGTCCTCGACAGCGGCGATCTCTTCCGCGGTTGCCGGCGGCAGCAGTGCAACGTGATCGGCGGGCGAGTGCGTGGCGAGCCAGGTCTCGAACCGTCCCCATGCGCGCCGGAAGCCAGCAAGATCATTCTCGGTCACAGAGATGACCTTACGGCGCGGATCAGACAAACACGCTGGCCCTCCAATCTCCGCGACGCGCCTCCGGCCGCCGTCACGACCACGAACGGACCCGAGATGTCGGTGGGGCGCCGGGCCAGGAAATTCGCGCTGGAGATGTCCAAAATCGGGGTGGAGCGTGTCGGTTACTTAATGAGACAGGGGACCGGGCGACCATCACGGGTCACCCACCATGACCGGCACCGACCAGCCCAAGCCGACACCGGCCACGAGTGCGCGGCAGTTCTTGCCGCTGACCGTCTGGCTCTGCCCCGACGACACCACCGACCCGCCCACCCCGTACGATCGGCGGCCCGGCCGAGGGCCTGACCATCGAGGCGCGCCCGCGCGGACGTGCGACCGGCACCTGGCGAGCATCAGCACCGGCCTGGCACGCCACCTCATCACCACCGCCACCCGCGACGGCGACGTGATCGCCGAAGCATTCACCACCAACTCCGCCACCCTGCGCACCGCCGCCCAACTCGACCGGCACGCCATCGCATGCGTCCCGCACTTCCCGCTCGCCCGGCACATCGGCGCCCAACTCCGCCGCGCCCTGCCGGACGATCGCCTCACCCGCGTGCAGATGCGGCCGTGCCGCGCCGACCAGATGCACCGCGGCATCGCCGACCACCTCGGCCAGGTCGCGCTTGTGATCGCGGCACCACCGACGTCCAGCAGAACGACGGCCGTCCCGGAGCCGAAGCCGAGCCGAGTTCGCGGCGGGTGCCCGGCCTGCTTGTCCGACGTCCTGGCCAACAGTGCCTTCCAGGCCCGCTCGTTCATGCCCGCCGCGTTCCGCCTGCTGCGTCCGGGCGGACATCTCGCGGTCGTGACCACGGCCAGACACCACGGCGGACGCCTGGTCGACCCAGCGCCCGGCATCATCCAGCACGCGCGTACGGCAGGGTTCCGCTACACCCAACACGTCATCGCCATTCGTGTCCCCATCGAGGGAGACACCCTCCTGGTCCAAGCCGGGCCCACCAGCCTCGGCCAACTCCGCGACATCCGTTCTCGTGCCCTGCCACCGGCCGCACGGGTCCATGCCGACGTCTGCGTCCTGACCAAGCCCGCCCGCATCAACGAGGGAGGCGCGCGATGACCCAGGCCACCCACCGACCTTCCGGGGCCGAACCGGTTGCCCGCGAGATCGCGTCGGTACTGCTCACCGGCCAGCAGCCGTCCCGCATCCAACGCAAGGGCCGCTACACGCCCGAGTCGATGGCGCATCCGGCCAAGATGCTTCCCACGATCGCCGCCCAAGTCATCGCGGCCTACACCGAGCCCGGCGACCTGGTCATCGACCCGATGTGCGGCATCGGAACCACCCTGGTCGAAGCCGTCCACCAGGGACGCCGCGCCATCGGGATAGAGTACGAGGCGCGCTTCGCCAAGATGGCCGCCGGCAACCTTCGCCACGCCCATTCTCAAGGCGCCACCGGCATCGGACAGGTCGTCCACGGCGACGCCCGCAACATCGCCGCCGCGCTCGCCGAACAGGCCGGTACCGCCGCGCTGGTGCTGACCTCGCCTCCCTATGGCGCGACCACCCACGGGCAGGTACGCACCAGCCGAGACAACGGCGGCGGCAAGATCGACAAGTTCAACGGCAGGTACTCCACCGACCGCCGCAACCTCGCCCACCGACCTACCGCCGAACTCGTCGCTGGGTTCGGGCAGATCCTCAGCGGCAGCGCGGCCCTGCTTTGCCGCGGCGGAGTCATCGCCGTCACCGTCCGTCCGTTCCGTGTGGCTGGCGAACTCATCGACCTCCCAGGCCAGGTCATCGCCGCCGCCGAAGAACAGGGCCTGGTCCTGGTCGACCGGTTCGCCGCCCTGCTGTGCGGACTTCGCGACGGACGTATCGTCACCCGCGCCTCGTTCTTCCAGATGCTCGAAGCCCGCCGCCTCCGCGCGCAGGGCGTCCCAGCACTGGCCACGGCCCACGAAGACCTCCTCGTGCTCGGACGGGACCGCGAGACCGGCCGCACGGTCGACGAGCCCACCGGGCTTGATCTTCACGGTGGAGGTGTGCCGTCATCCGCGGACCGGCCCGACACCGGGCCCACCGGCGCCGCCGCCTGATGGGCGGACACGCGGTGACCGAGCCGGACGAGGCAACCCGGAGTGATGGCGAGCAGTTGACGCTCACCTGGCGGCTGATTCCGGCGGACCCGTCCGTCAAGGAGCAGCTCACCCGAGTTCAGGCACGCGCGATCAAGGAGGTACTCACATGGTGGACGGAACAGGCAGCCCAGTTCCCCTCGAAGTCTTCGCAGCAGGATCGCGAAGCAGCCGATCAAGAGGCCTGACCGGGCCCGGTGGCGGATTCCGGCTGTCCGGGCCTCTCCGGGTGGCGTTCGCGGGACGGACCTCGACCGAGGACAAGCAGGACCCGACCCTGTCGCTCCCGCGCCAACTCGCCAACAGCCAGAGTGCGCTGCACACCGCGCTCCCGGGTCAGGCAGTGATCGTCGCGCACTTCTACGACATCGAGTCGGGGCGCAAGGACCTCGAGGCGCGCGGCTTCGGGCGTGGGCATGAGCGCTTCAACATCCCCGTGCCGCGTGATGGCGGTATCCAGGACCTGCTGGCCGAGGCGTCCCAGCCCGATCGGCGGTTCGACGCGGTGATCTGCGAGTCCGTCGACCGGATCGCGCGTCGCACTTATGTCGGTACCCAGATCGAGAACCGGCTGGAGCAGGTCGGCGTCCCGCTGTGGGCGGCCGATGAGCCGATCAGCCTCAGCGGCAAGCGCTCGTCGCAGGTGCTGACCCGGCGCGTCAAGCAGGGCGTTGCCGAGTGGTACGTCCTGGAGATGTTGGAGAAGTCCTGGGGTGGGTTCGAGGTCCACACTCGGCAGGGCTTCAATGTCGGGCGGCCGCCGTACGGGTACGTGGCCAAGAAGGTTCCGCACCCGGTGGCCGCGCGCCGAGAACAGGGAGCCACCAAGCATGTCCTGATCCCCGACGAGGTACGGGGACCGGTCGTCAAGACCATCTTCGAGATCCGGATCGGCGAGCGTGTGGGATATCAGGAGATCGCCGACCGTCTGAACACCGATCTGGAGCGGAACCCGGCTCCGGTGGCCACGGCCAAGCATCGGACCATCGGCAGGTGGAACTACTCCTCGGTGCGCAACGTCCTGTCCAACCCCAAGTACACCGGCTACATGGTGTGGAACCGCAAGGCCACGTCATCGGGGACCGGCAGGAACAATCCGCCGGAGGCGTGGGTGTGGTCCAGCGAGCCCACTCATCCCGGCCTGGTGTCGATCGAGGTGTTCACCGAGGCGCAACGGGTCGCCCGCGACAAGGCCCGAGCCCGCGGCTGCTCAGGTGGCCCGAGCAAGCCCAAGAAGCCTCGGCGGGTGTTCGTGCTGAGGTCCTACATGACGTGCGGGCTGTGCGGGCGGAGGATGTTCGGCAAGCAGGACTCCGGCAACACCTACTACGTATGCAGCCCGAAGCGCTCCTACCTGCCCGACGGGCATCCGGCCGTGATCCGGGTGCGTGAGGAGCCGCTGATGGCGGGGCTGAACGAGTTCTTCAACCGCGAGATCTTCGGCGCCCAGCGTCACCAACGACTGCAAGCGCTTCTCGCCCGGATGAGCGACCAGCATTTGGACGAGCATCAGGAGCAGGTCGCGATGGCCAAGGCCAAGATCAAGGATTTGGTCCGGCGGCAAGCGCGTGTGCTCGATCCGCTGGAGAATCTAGACGAGCCGACCCCGGCGCTCGTCCAGCGCGTCAACGAGCGCGCCGCCGAGATCGCGACCGAACTCAAGGCGGCACAGGACAGGCTTCGGGAACTCCACGAGACGGCGCCCGTTCATGCGGCGCCCGAGTTGCTGGATCTACTGCCGACCGGAGCCGTGGACCTAGGGCTGCTTCCTGAGGTGACTCTGCGGAAGCTGCTGGACGTCTTCGGGCTGGCGATGCGCCATGACCGGGAGAGGAACGTCGTCGAGTGCGAGGTGACGATCACGTCTGAGATCGTCGATATGCAGCGCGATGTCGCGAATGTGGTGATCGGGACCGGTCGAGCCGGTTCCCAAAGTACCCCCTACCGGATTCGAACCGGCGCTACCGCCTTGAAAGGGCGGCGTCCTAGGCCGCTAGACGAAGGGGGCCCGGAGGTGGCAGAGATGGTTGCCACTCGACCCGGTCAAGTGTAGAGGACGCGGTGGGGCGGCGCGCAAACGGTTACCCGCGCGAGCGGGTCGGGCTTTCCGCGGGGGTCGGGGTGCGGGACGGCCAGTCGGACGGGAACTTGGACGGGAACGGGGAGGTCGGGGACGCGGGCGGGGCGGTGGCCGGGGGCTGCGGCTTGATCGCGCGGTCCGGGTCGGGTTCGAGGTGCCGCTCGATCTTGGCGGAGGTGAGGCCGAGGCCGCCGAGCTGCAGGTCGTCCCAGCCCTGGAGGCGGTGCGAGGCGCGGTTGAAGTACAGGACGGACAGCTCGATGGGGGTCGGCTGCTCGTGTTCGAGGCCGCGCAGGCCGGCGCCGCCGGTGGAGCCCTGGACGAACAGGCGGGTGCCGGTGGGCAGGAGCCTGGTCTGGCGGGCGTGCAGGTGGCCGGATAGGATCAGCGGCGTCAGGCCGGAGAACGCCTCGCCCTCGGCCGGGTCGTGGGTGAGGACGACGTCGGGCGTCGTGCCGGACCTGCGGAGCCTGTCGGCGAGGACGTCGCCCTCGGCGCGGATCTGGTCGGAGCCGACGAAGTCGTCGCGGGTGCTCTTGTCGGGGGTGTAGCGGGGGTCGCCGACGCCGTAGATGCGCAGGCCGCCGACCTCGCGGGTCTGGTCGTCCAGCACGATGGCGTTCTTCTGCCGGGCGACGGCCTTCTGGGTGTTCTTGGAGTCGTGGTTCCCGCGGATGTAGACGTACGGGATCTTCAGGCCGGAGATCGAGTCGGCGAACTTGTCCTCCGGCTTGCTGCCGTGGTCCATGAGGTCGCCGGTGTCGATGATGAAGGTGGCGTGGAACTGGGTGCTGACGGACTTGATGACGTTCCACGCGGTGGGGTTCAGGTGGATGTCGGAGACGTGCAGGACGCGGATGGTGGACGGGTCCGGCTCGTAGGTCGGGAGCGTCGAGGTCGCGGCGTAGAGCTTGGAGGCGTTGCCGACGAGGCGGGCGAGGTTGGCGCGGTAGGTGGAGAAGCGGGTGAACACGCTCTCGGCGTCGCCGACGACCTGGGGCGCGTTGGCGAGCAGGCCGGTGTAGCGGGGCTCGGCGATGGAGTCGGGGTTGAAGGTCGTCCAGGCGATCAGGGCGACGGCGACGAGGCCCGCGGCCGACGAGCCGAGCGCGACGAAGGCGCGCCGCCAGGACCGGAACAGGACCAGGGCGGCGAGGAACGCGAAGGCCAGCGCGAGGACGGTGGCGCGGATCAGCATGACGGTCACGCCGTGCCGGATCTGGTCGGCGATCTGGTCGGTGACGCGGTCGAGCGCCGAGTCGTCCTCGATGAGCCGCTGCGCCTGGTCGGGGCGGACGTCGGTGAGGTGCGCCTCGACGGAGACGGGCCCGGAGTGGGTGTCGAGGTGGACGGCGCCGAGCGGCGGCAGTTCGAGGGTGGTGCCGCCGTGCAGGGACGGGTGCAGGACGAGCTGGACGTTCGCGGGCCCGACGGGGGTGACGGTGCGGCCGCCGACGAGGAGGCCGACGTAGCCGCCGGCGAGGCCGATGACGACGGTGAGGGCGACGCGGGTCCAGCGGCTGCGGGCGGCGCGCGTCCCCGCGGCGCCGCCGCGGCGGGCGGCGGAGGCCGCGCGGGGGAACCGGGCGGCGAGGGCGTCGGCCCGCGCGGACGCGGCTCGGGGGAGCCGGTGGGCGAGGGCGGTGATCCGGGCGGCGAGGGCGGTCGGCCGGAACGGCAACGATCCTCCTTCTGTCGAGCAGAATGGCACTGTGATCGAGATGTCGCGGGAGGCGTTCGAGGACCTGGTCGGGGAGGCCCTCGACACCATCCCGGCCGGGCTGGCCGCGCAGATGCGCAACGTCGTCGTCGTGGTCGAGGATGACGCACCGGAGCCCGGCCTGCTCGGGCTTTACCAAGGTGTCCCCCTCACCGAACGCGGTGACTGGTACGGGGCCGTCCTGCCCGATCACATTTCGATCTACCGCCGGGAGATCCTCCGGATCTGCGACACCGAGGAGGAGGTCGTGGAAGAGGTGCGGATCACGGTGATTCATGAGATCGCGCACCATTTCGGGATCGATGACCGTCGGCTCCACGACCTGGGGTATTGAGCACCGGCGGCAACCGGTTTCAATATTTGGGCACGGTAGGTCACATAACTGCCACGCAGCGTGAGTTAATAGGAGGGTCGTCCAACCCTGGGCGGGCCGAACTGGAGCGTGCGTGGCGGGAAGGCAGACCGGCCGGCATCGGCGTCCGGCGGAGGAGCAGGCCACCTACCGCGAGGTGTTCGCGGTGGGTGAGTTCCGTGCCCTCTGGCTGGCACAGGCGCTGTCGTTCGTCGGGGACCAGCTGGCGCAGGTCGCGCTGGCCGTGCTGGTGTACCAGCACACCGGCTCCGCGCTGCAGACCGCCGTCACCTACGCGCTGACGTACCTGCCGCCGATCGTCGGCGGGCCGGTGCTGTCGGGGCTCGCCGACCTGTTCCCGCGCCGCACCGTGATGATCGTCTGCGATGTGCTGCGGGCCTGCCTGGTGGCGGTGCTGGCGCTGGTCCAGATGCCGTTCGCGGGGCTGTGCCTGCTGGTGTTCGCGACGGTGCTGCTCGGCGCCCCGTTCACCGCCGCGCGCGCCGCCGTGCTGCCGGACGTCCTGGAGGGCGACCGGTACGTGGCCGGGTCGGCGATCAACAACATGACGCACCAGGGCACGCAGATGCTCGGCTTCCTGGCCGGCGGCGCGATCGTCGCGGCGGTCGGGCCGTACGAGGCGCTGGCCATCGACGCGCTGACGTTCGGCATGTCCGCGGTGATCCTGGTCGGCGGGCTGCGGCCGCGGGCCGCGCCGCGGCGCCGGGAGCGCGAGTCGCTCGGGCTGTGGCGCGGGACGCGGGACGGGGCGCGGCTGGTGTTCGGCGACCCGGTGCTGCGGTCGCTGGTGTCGTTCGCGTGGCTGTGCGCGTTCTACGTCGTCCCGGAGGGGCTGGCGGCGCCGTACGCGGCGACGTTCGACGGCAGCGCGGTGACGGTGGGGCTGCTGATGTCGGCGATGCCGACGGGCATGGTCGTCGGAGCGTTCCTGTTCAGCCGGTTCGTTCGTCCGATGAACCGGCTGCGGCTGATGGGGTGGATGTCGATGGCCGCGTGCCTGCCGCTGGTCGGCGCCGGCGTCCACCCGCCGCTGTGGGGGGTGGTGGCGCTGTGGGCGCTGTCCGGGATGGGCAGCGCGTACCAGCTCGCGGCGAACGCGGCGTTCGTCGCGGCGGTGCCGCCGGCGGGCCGCGGCCAGGCGTTCGGCCTCGCCCAGTCCGGCATCCTCGCCGGGCAGGGCCTCGGCATCCTGGCGGCCGGGGCGGCGACGCAGGTCCTCGGCCCGGAGACGGTCGTGGCGCTCGCGGGCGTGCTCGGCCTGTCGGTCGCGGCGATGCTGTCGCTGTCCTGGAACCAGGTCCGCGGCGGCGTCATCTCCACGATGACGGACCGGGCCGACCCCGTGGAGGTCTCCGCGTCCCGCGACGACGACCTCCCCGGCATCCGCCGCTCCGCCCCCGCCCCCTGAGCGCCCCCTACGCTCCGCCGGCGCTCCGCTCCGCTGGCGCTCCGCTCCGGGGGCGCTCAGGCGTGCGTGCGGTTCTTGTTGACCGCGTCCTTGGTGCGCTGGACGGCGTCCTGCACGTTCGGGTTGTCCTGGGCCTTCTTGAACAGGTCCTCGGCGATGGACGTCGCGGCGCCCTCCTCCGGGACCAGCAGCCAGGCGATCGCGTACAGCGCCACGCCCGCGCCGCCGAAGATGGTGAAGACGGCCAGGACGAGCCTGATGACGTTGGCCTCGACGCCGAGGAACTCGGCGGCGCCGGAGCAGACGCCCGCGAGCATGCGGCCGTCGCGGGTGCGGCGGAGCCGCCGTTCGGTGGTGCCCTTGTTCATGTCCATGCCTCGATGATGCCCATCCGGGCCGCGGCACGACATCCGGAACCGCCCTGATTCGCCCCCTATGCCGTCCCTGAGGCCGTCCTGGGCGGGGGCCGCGGGTCTCAGGGTCGCCGTTCGCGCAGGCGGCCGCGTGTGCGCGTCCGTTGAGCGCCGCTTAAAGTCGGTGTGAAGGGTTAATGACTGGACGTCCCCGGCCGGGCCTCGGCAGACTCGTCGGCCCCGGCAGCGGGACGGGCAGCGCAGACCGGGCAGCGGCACGAGCAGTGCAGGACGAGCAGAGGGAGCGGCATGAGGATCGGGATCGTCGGGGCCACCGGCCAGGTCGGAGGCGTGATGCGCCACATCCTGGCGGAACGCGGATTCCCGGTGGACGAGCTGCGGCTGTTCGCCTCGGCCCGTTCGGCCGGGCGAAAGCTGCCCTGGGGCGACACCGAGATCACCGTCGAGGACGCGGCGTCCGCGGACTTCGCGGGCCTGGACATCGTGCTGTTCTCCGCGGGGAAGGGCTCGTCGAAGGAGCTGGCGCCGCAGGTCGCCGCGGCGGGCGCGGTCGTGATCGACAACTCGTCGGCCTGGCGGATGGACCCGGACGTCCCGCTGGTGGTGGCGGAGGTCAACCCGCACGCGGCGACGGACCGCCCGAAGGGGATCATCGCCAACCCGAACTGCACGACGATGGCGGCGATGCCGGTGCTGCGGCCGCTGCACGCGGAGGCGGGGCTGTCCGCGCTGGTCGTGTCGACGTACCAGGCGGTGTCGGGCAGCGGCCTCGCGGGCGTGTCGGAGCTGCACGAGCAGGCGCGCAAGGTCGTCGAGAACGCCGACCGGCTCACCCATGACGGCGCGGCCGTCGAGTTCCCCGACCCGCAGGTGTACGTGCGGCCGATCGCGTTCAACGTGCTGCCGATGGCCGGGTCGATCGTGGACGACGGGCTCGCCGAGACCGACGAGGAGCAGAAGCTCCGCAACGAGAGCCGCAAGATCCTGGAGATTCCGGGGCTGAAGGTGTCGGGGACCTGCGTGCGGGTGCCGGTGTTCACCGGGCACTCGCTGCAGATCAACGCCCGGTTCGAGCGCCCGATCGGGCCGGAGCGGGCGAGCGAGCTGCTGGCGGGCGCGCCCGGCGTGGTGCTGGCGGACGTCCCGACGCCGCTGCAGGCCGCCGGCCAGGACCCGACGTACGTCGGCCGGATCCGCCGCGACGAGACCGGGGAGAACGGGCTCGCGCTGTTCTGCGCGGGCGACAACCTGCGCAAGGGCGCGGCGCTGAACGCCGTGCAGATCGCGGAGCTGGTCGCCGCCGAGTGACCGCCCGCTCGACCGCATATCCCGCATTCCGGGCGAACTGAACCGATCGCGTGCCGGCTCCGTCTTACGGGCCGGCACGTGATCGTTTCTGGGGGAGTCCGGATGAGGCGTTCGGTGATCGTGGCGGCGGGAACGGCGGCGGGGGCGCTGCTGCTGGCCGGCTGCGGGGGCGGTGGCGGCGGGGACGGCAAGGCCGCGAAGACGGGCGCGGTGTCGGCGCCGGCGATCGGCGCGACCAGCACACCGCGGCTCGGGGGCGGCGGACAGCGGCCGGCGCACCGGCCCATCGCGCCGAACCGTGCCGCGGCGCTCGGCCCGCTCGGCTACGGCCCGCTCAAGCTCGGCATGACCGCACGTCAGCTGACCGGCAGCGACCTGCTCGTCGGCAAGGTGCGCGGCGGCGCGACCGGCTGCGCCGGCTACGACCTGCGTGCCCATCCGACGCCTAAGGGCTCCGTCGGGGTCTACTACTCCCGGCACCTCGGCATCGCGACGATCTTCGCCGTCGGCGGCATGCGGACCCCGCAGGGCATCGGCGTCGGGTCCACGCTGGCGCAGGTCAAGCACGTCTACCCGAAGATGGTGAACGGCGTGAACGGCTCGTCGGCCCCCGTCCCCGGCAACCCGAAGGCCGTCTACAGCCTCATGCTGGCCGGCGGGCGCGTCAGCTCCCTCGCGCTGGACCTCGCCAAGCAGGACTGCCACAACTGACCGGCCCTGGCCCGGCTAGCCGGCGCGGCGGCCCTTGACCTCCAGCGAGTCCAGGAGCGCCGCGGTGGAGCGGGCGATCTCCTCGACGGCGCGGTCGAACGCCTCGGCGTTGTGGGCCGCGGGGGCGCGGAACCCGGAGATCTTGCGGACGTACTGGAGCGCGGCGGCCCGGACGTCCTGGTCGGTCACGTCCTCGGCGAACGGCGGGCGGAGCGTCTTGATGCTGCGGCACATGCGTCCATTGTTGCTCGCGCCACCGACACAACCGCAGCCCCGCGACCGAACCCGCTGGTCAGGGGAGTGTGGGGCCCCGGCGCCCAGCAGAGGTGGGGGGCGCCGGGGCCCGGCGGGGGGCGGGTCCCCGGGGTCGGGGGCCGCGCGGGACGGGCCGAGATCCCGTCCCGCGCGGCCCGCCGGCGGCCGGCCCGGCGCGGCGGGCCGGCCGCCGGATGCGGACGGCGCGGATACGGCCGAGCGGGGGACGGCCGCATCCGCGAGCGTCCGTCGCCGAAGGCGTCGCGAGGGGGGTGGTGCGGACGTTCTCGGCGGACTGCCCAAAGGTTCGTGTCAGCCGGGGGCGATGTCAACGAATCCATGGGCCACTGGATTTTCAATCCCTGTGAACGGCCCTTCTGAAAACTCTGAAAAGGCCGCCCGACCAGTGCGAACGGCGTGCCCGCCGGAGGGGCGGGCACGCCGCCCGCGCGGGTGCGGGCGGTCAGGGGGCGATGCGCTTGCAGAGCCAGGAGAGCGCGAGCGGGTACCGGTAGTCGATGCCGCCGTGGCCCGCCTCGAACAGCTCGAAGTGGATCACGTCCTCGGGCACGCCGTTGTCCAGCAGCGCGCGGTGGAACGCCTGGGCACCGATGTCCAGGAACCACTCGTCGCGGGTGCCGCCGTCGATCCAGATGGCGCGCTGCGAGCGCATCGCCTCGGCGCGCTCCGGCACCATCCGGACGGGGTCCCAGGCGAGCCAGCGGTCCCAGACCTCCGGGCGCAGGACGCCCGTGACCGGGTCGAACGGCAGTTCAGGCGTGCCGTCCTCCCGGGCCGAGTAGCAGACGGCCATGCCGAGGATGTTCAGCAGCTCCATGTCCTCGGGCTTGGTGAACGAGACGCGCCCGTTGAAGTCGTCCCACCAGCGCATGATGTCGCCGCCGTACCTGCGCAGGTGGCGGACGCATTTCGGGAACTCGGTCAGGTAGCAGTACTCGAACAGCGCGTCGCCGGCGTGCGTGGCGAGCGCGCCGAACAGGTCGGGGCGGAGCATCGGCGTGATCATCGCGCCGTAGCCGCCGCTGGACTTGCCGCTGATCGCCCGGTGCTCCGGCGCGTCGAGCGTGCGGTAGCGGGCGTCCACCCACGGGACGACCTCGTCGCAGATGTAGGAGTGGTACTTGCCGGTGCCGGGCGAGTCGACGTACTGGCTGCCGCCGTGCGCCGTCCAGGCGTCGACGAACACCACGATCGCGGGCGGCGCCTCACCGGAGGCGAACACGGCGTCGGCGGTCTCGGGGAACGGCTGCCGGTACGGCATCCGGTTCCGCCAGATCCCGACGTGCCCGGTGAACCCGGTGATCACGTAGACGGACGGGTAGCGGCGGTCCGGCTCGTCGTCGTAGCCGGGCGGGACGTACACCAGCAGCGGGCGTTCGTGCGGGTCCTTCAGCGGGTTGCCGCGCAGCAGCTCGCTGCTGACGGCGTGCTCCTCCAGGCGCCCGGCGAAGTCGGCGGACCATGGCAGCATGCGCACTCCCTCGTGTCACTGGCCACTCGAACACCTCGACGCTAACCCGGCACCGCCGGTCCCGGGTGACCGCATCCCGCCATGTGCCGGACGGAGCGGACGGGGCATGTGTCACAAAGAGCGTCCCCAACCGGTCCCCTTGGTGACGGAACAGGCGACGAAGGAGACACGAGATGACCGAGAACGCCGCCCGGCTGCGCGATCTGCACCGTCCCGGCGACCCGCTGCTGCTGCCGAACGTGTGGGACGCCGCGAGCGCCGAGATCGTCCAGGACGCCGGGTTCCCCGCGCTCGCCACGGCCAGCGCGTCGATCGCCGCGATGCTCGGCTACCCCGACCACGAGGGTGCGCCGGTGGAGGAGATGTTCGCCGCCGCGGGCCGGGTGATCCGCGCCGCGTCCGTCCCGGTGACGGTGGACGCCGAGGCGGGGTACGGGCTGCCCGCGGACGAGCTGGTGGAGCGGCTGCTGGCGATCGGCGCGGCGGGCTGCAACCTGGAGGACACCTACGCGGGGACGCTGGCCGAGCCGGAGAAGCAGGCCGAGTACCTGGCCGCGGTCCGCGCCGCGGCGGGCGACGCGCTGGTGATCAACGCGCGGGCCGACACGTTCATCGCCAAGGTCGCGGACCCGGTGGAGGCGGCGATCGCCCGCGGCCGGCTGTACATCGAGGCCGGCGCGGACTGCGTCTACCCGATCACGGCGCCGCCGGAGACGGTCGCGACGCTGGTCAAGGGCATTCCGGGGCCGGTGAACGTGAACGGCTTCCCGGGCTCGTCGCTGTCGGACATCGCCGACGCGGGTGCGGCGCGGGTGTCGTTCGGGCCGGTGCCGTACATGCGCGCGCTGGACTCGCTCAAGGACTTCGCGGGACGGGTGCTGCGCCGCGAGGACCCGTACGCCTGACGCCGGCGGGGGCGCCCGGCCGCCCGGGCGCCCTTGCAAGTGCTTGCTTACACCTGGCACAGTGATACGGAAATCGCTTCTCTGTACCAGGAGTGAGGACCGGATGACCGCGACCGCCACGTCCACGGAGCGTCCCCCGACGATAGTCGTCGACGCGATCTCCGGCATGGCCCTGTCCGCCGCCGCCGCGAACGTCGTCATGCAGCTCGCCCGGCTGCCCGTCGGGCACGGCGTCGCCGAGAGCACCGTGGAGAGCGGCCGCGTCGACAAGCATCCCATCAAGCGGGGCCGCACCACCCTCAGCTACATCGCCGTCGCGATGCTCGGCGACGAGGACGAGCGCCTCGCCATGCGCCGCGAGGTCAACCGCGCCCACAAGCACGTCCGCGCGAAGGAGCCCGTCCCCTACAACGCCTTCGACCGCGACCTCCAGCTCTGGGTCGCCGCGTGCCTCTACTGGGGCACCGAGATGATCTACACGATGCTCTACGGCGAGCCGACCCCCGAGCAGCTCGATGCCCTCTACCGGCACGGCGCCCGCTTCGGCACCACCCTGCAGATGACCGCGGACATGTGGCCCGCCGACCGCGCCGCGTTCGAGGAGTACTGGACCGAGTCCCTCAAGAAGATCGAGATGGACGACGTCACCCGCGGCTACCTCCGCGACCTCACCGACCTGCGCTTCCTGCCCGCGCCCGTGCACTGGACCCTCGGCCGGCTGCACCGCTTCCTCACCCTCGGCTTCCTGCCCGCCCCCTTCCGCGACGAGCTCGGCTACCCGTGGACGCCCCGCGACCAGGCCCGCTTCGATCGCATCGTCCGGCTGATGGCCCGCACCAACCGCGCCCTGCCCCGCCCCCTCCGCGCCTTCCCCTTCAACGCCTACCTCTGGGACGTCCGCAAACGCATCAAGAAGAACCGCCCCATCGTCTGACTCCTGCGTCAGGGCTGGAGGCGGTCGAGGAAGGCGGCGATGAGGGGGGCGATCTCCGGGAGGCGGTCCTCCAAGGCGAAGTGCCCGGTGTCGAGGACGTGGAGTTCGGCGTCCGGGAGGTCACGCAGGTAGGCGCGGGCGCCGGGCTCGGGGAAGAACGGGTCGCCGCGGCCCCAGACGATCAGCGTCGGCGGCGTGTGGGCCCGCAGCCACGCCTGCCACGCGCCGTACCGCTCGACGTTGGAGTGGTAGTCGAACGCCAGCGCGACCTGGGCCTCCTTGCGTCCGGGCAGGTCGAGGAAGTGCTGGTCGAGCGTCCAGCCGTCCGGCGCGATCGCCTCGACGCCGGCGACGCCCGTCTCGTACTGGCCGCGCGTCCCGTCGAGGGTGAGCAGGCCGCGGACGGTCTCCTCGGCGCCGTCCTGGCCGGGACGCAGCGCGATGAAGTCGCGCGCCGCGTCCGACAGGCCCTCGGCGTAGGCGTTGCCGTTCTGGACGACCAGGCCCGCGATCCACTCGGGGTGCCGCTCGGCGAGCCGGAAGCCGACCGGCGCGCCGAAGTCGAACACGTACATCGCGAACCGGGACAGGCCGAGGCGTTGGACGAAGCCCTCGACGATGTCGGCGAGCCGGTCGAACGCGTAGGTGAAACCGTCCGGGGCCTGTGTGTGGCCGAAGCCGGGGTAGTCGGGGGCGATGAGCCGGTACCGGGCGCCCAGGACGTCGATCAGCCGCCGGAACTGGTGCGACGCGGACGGGAACCCGTGCAGGAGCAGCAGCACGGGCGCGCCGGAGCGCTCGGGAACCGACTCCCGGTAGAAGACGCGAACGCCGTCGACGTCCAGGTACCGGTGAACCGTCCGCGCGACCATCGCCATGGCTAACGCCTCTCTCAGGTGAAGATGCGTTAGTTGTAGCCGGGAATGATCTAATGCGTCAACCGTCGGATGTAGCATTAGCCGCATGAGCGACGTCGTCCCGCTGACCGGCGAGCCCCTCGCGCTCGACCTGGTCAACACCCGCACCGCCGACGGCGACCTGCTCGCCACCTCCGACGAGTTGCGCGCCTGGCTGCGCCTCCAATCCGGCCGGCTCCCGGACATCGCCGACCTGGACATACACGATGTACGTGCCGTGCATGCCGTACGGGAGCATGCAGCCGGCGCCATCGAACGAGCCCGGCGCGGCGAGCGTCCCGCCGGCGACGACCTGGCCGCGCTCAACGACGCGCAGCGCGCCGCGCCCGCCATCACCGAACTGACCTGGGACGGCTCGGCCGTCACCGCGTCCCGCCGCCGCACCGGCCCGGCCGGCGCGCGGCTCGCCGGGTGGCTCGCCGAGGCCGCCGCCGACCTGCTCGCCGACCCGTCCGTCACCCGGATCCGGCAGTGCGAGGCCGACGACTGCGTCCTGCTGTTCCTGCCCAACCACCCGCGCCGCCGCTGGTGCTCGGCCGCCCGCTGCGGCAACCGCGTCCGCGTCGCCCGCCACTACCAGCGCCACAAGCCCGCCTGACGGGGTCAGCGGTGGGACAGGACGTTGACCACCCGGCCGTCCGGGTCCCGGACGAAGAACCGCCGCACGCCCCACTCCTCGTCCTGCAGCGGATGGACGATCTCCGCACCGCGCTCGCGCATGGCCGCGTACGCCGCGTCGACGTCGTCCACCTCCACGCTGATGTCCGGATTGACCGGCGCCGTCCTGTCCGCGGACATGAAACTGACCTGCGCCGCCGGCACCTCGGGAGACGCGAGGGTCATGATCCACCCGTGGTCCATCACCTCCTCGAACCCGAGCACGCCGTAGAACTCGCTGTTCTCCCCAGCGGCCTCGGAACGGAAGACGGGCATGACGCGGCGAACGGTCACGATGAGACTCCAGGTGAAGAGGGGTTTTCCAGCACGCTACGCGCCGGCGGCGCGCGGCTCTTGGACGAATGGGAACCCGGTCAGCCGTGGCGCCGCCGCCGGACGGCGTAGGCCGCCGTCACCGCCGCCAGCAGCGGTCCCCACGCGACCAGCGGCAGGTAGCAGGCGTACAGGATGGCGGCCTTCGCGCCGTGCGGCATCTCCGGATCGCTGTTCGAGAACCCGAACACCAGCGGCGTCCACAGGCACACCAGCGCGACCGACCCCAGCGACGCCGGGATGATCGCCGCAAGCGGCCGGACCCTGCGGCCCCGCAGGACCGGCACCCAGCGCGGCCAGACCTCCCCCCACGGCCGGACGAGCCCGAGGCCGAGGAACGCGACAGCCTCCGAGAACGCCGTCAACGCGATCACATACGGCAGGACGAACCAGGGCCCGTTCTCCGGATCCTGCGAGCCCGTGAACCCCGCCGGGAGACCCAGCGCGAAAAGGATCCGCCAGATACCGGACGGAAGCGCGCACCACATCGTCGCCTGCGCCGCCCAGTCCGCCCAACGCGGCACCGGCCCCCGCATCGCCACGCCCGGGCCGGTCGCCGCGCGCGTCCCGACGGCGCTCATCGGACGGCCCCGAGCGCATGCGCGGCCGGCTCACCGGACCCGGTCGCCAGCATCGCCCCGGCGATCAGCGCCACGAGCGCCGCGACCACCACGGCCTTGATCCTCAACTTCCTGGACACCGCTTCCTCCTGACCTCGCGATGCCCCAACACTCCCGCCCGCGCCCCCGCCCCGGCCTCCCCCGAGCGAGCCATCCCCGTCCCCCGCAGGACGGGTTCCACACCCGCGGTCAGCAGCGCGACCGCCTCGCCTGCAGCAAGGCGGCCCTTCCGACATCGAAGCCCCAGCACGAAAACGATGAAGAACAGCTCGATGCCCGGCGCCCTGCCTCTTTCCAGAACTCAGGACGACGGCGGAGCCCAAGGCCACCGCCAGCCCCTCCACCTGCCTGCAGACGAACGACCACACCGCGCCGGCCAGGCATCCGAGCACCACCGCGACGGCCAGGGCCCCGGCGCCCTCTGAGGCCGCCGGCCCGGCTCGGCAGATTCCGCCACCGCAACCGCGATCCATGCCACCGCGACCACCACCGTCGTCGCCGTCCACCCCCTGATCGTCGTGGTCGCCGCCGGTGCGGGCCATGCGGTGGAGGGTGCGATGCGCCCTCGGCGTCTACCTGATCGGGTTCGCCGAAGGGACGTGCGCCCATGCCTGGGACCTCGCGCGCGGCGGAATCCACGCCTACGCGTTCGCCCCGGTCGCGCTTCAGGTGTTCTTCGTGGCACTGGTCGTCCTGGACCCCCTTGTGGTCGTGCTCGTCGCCCGCGCGCGCCCGGCAGGCATCACGCTGGCGGGCGCGGTGATGGCGGCGGACGTCACCGCCAACTGGATCGCCGACTGGCCGATCCTGCACGACGACCCGGGCTGGCTATGGCGCCCCGTCGGCCTACTGCCGATCACCCTGTTCGGACTGTTCGTGCTCGCCACGATGCCGCCGCTCCGCCGAGCCCTCACCACCACTCACCAGCCGGCGCCGCCGAGCACCTGAACGCTCGCCAAGCCAACAAATAGGCCACCGCGTCGCCTTGGCCTTGGGGCGGGAGCGATACGTCCTGGAGGGCGTGAGCTGGTCAGTCGGCCGGGTCTAGATCCTTGCCGTAGCAGATCTCGACGTACAGGCCCGTGCAGTACGCCGGGATCTCGCGATAGCCGTGGCGGACGTACAGCGAGCGGGCCTCGACCAGATCGAGGCGGGTGTTGAGGACCACCCGGCAGGTGTGCCTCGCTCTCCAGCCTCGCCATCAAAACGACCCACGACGGACTGGCCCGTGGGTGGCGTGAGCAGTTCGGCACCGTCGTCGGCCAGGGCTTGGTCGATCTCCTCACAGGTCGCGGGTCGCTTCCAGTAGCGGCTGGCGACCTCGTCGTAGTAGCCGCAACGCAGGCTGGTCGCGTCCGCTGTGTCGAAGGCTTCGGGGGGAAGTGCCAGATCACGACCGCGTCTTGTGAGACGAGGGCGTCGTGCAGGTCAAGGCGTCGTTCCCAGCGGACGGCCAGGCACTTGAACCGGTGCAGGAGCGAGAAGATCTGCTCGACGACGTAGCGGAGCTTGCCTAGGCCCTTGATGTCGGGGGCGCCCATGCCGGAGATCACCGGCAGGATTCGGCGCCCGCGCAGCTCACGGCGATTGGGCTGCTGTCGTAGCCCTTGTCGCCCAGCAGCGCCTCGGGCCGTCGGCGTGGTCGGCCGAGCCTGTCGGCCATGGACGGGATGCCGTCGACCAGGGCCCAGGGGCTGGCCCACGTCGTTGACGTTGGCCGCGATGGTGATGACCTTGAACGGAGTGCCGTGCCGTCGCAGATCAGATGGTGCTCACTGCCCGTCTTCCTCAGTCGACCGGTGCCGGACCGGCCCCGGCGCCCCCTTTTTTCGCGCGGATGTGGGAGGCCTCCACGTAGGCCCGAGACCAATCCAGCTCATCGGCCGCGTGCAGCTGGTGAGCTGGAGGCAGTGCAACCGGTCGAGCCAGTCTGCCCGGAGCCCAACCTGACTCCAACGGCAGCCGGTGCTCCACGGCGAGGGTCCGCTCCTCGGCAAACCGTGTCCCCGGCCGCCACTCGCGATATGTGTCATCTGGTCGCAACAGTGCGCCCTGTTCATCGATGACTTGCAGAGCATTTGCCCGCAGTTCCCTACCCGCCCGCCGAACCGACAGATAGGCCACCCCGGTACTCGGCGGCAAGTGTCCCCCCTGGTTCGGCGCGTTGATAAGCCGACGGCCGTGATTCATCCATTCGAGGGCGCATGGTCGTAGCAAGCCAGGTCGTGGACGCGGCCGTTGCCATCGCCGCGAAGCTCGGCGTGAGCTAATAAACGAATGCCCCGGCAAGGAGGCAATGCCCAGCATGCCGCGCATGAGCCCTCCAGGGGCATTGTGGCGGACGTCTACAGGCCCCTGAAGTCGTACCCGCAGGGCGCCGCTGGAGATCGGCTGCAGGGCGACGGAGCGGCTGCGTTTCTTTCCTTTGTGGGGAGAGGTCATCGTGGGAGCAGATCGGGCAGTGGATACGGCCGTGGCCATCGCCGCATAGCTCGGCGCTAGTACGGCAACCACCGTTCGTCTTGTGACCTGCGGTTTGGGTTCGGAAATCCTTACGCGGCCAATGCCGGTGACCGGCTGAGGCCCGATCACCGCGCCTGTAGGCTCTTGCGGATGATCACAGTCATCGACTACGACCCTGCCTGGCCGCAGCGGTTTGAGGCTCTGCGGCAGGAGTACGCGCAGGCGATGGCGGCTGCTGCTGTGCCAGTCGTGGCGATCGAGCATGTCGGCAGTACGTCAGTGCCCGGCCTGGCCGCCAAGCCAATCATCGACTGCGACATCATCGTCGCGCCGGCGGATGTCGAGGCCGCCGCGGCGGTGCTGGTAGGGCTCGGTTTCAGGCCGCTGGGAGAACTGGGGATCCCGCAGCGATGGGCGTTCAAGGAGCCAGCCCGGCTGACGGGCACCAGCACCTACGTGATCGTAGAGGGGGCGCTGTCGCTGCGTAATCACCTGTGCGTGCGCGACACATTGCGCTCCAACGCCGCGCTGCGCGAGGAGTACGCCGCGGTGAAAAAGCGCGTCGGTGCGACGGCGGCGGACATCGATGAGTATGGGCGCGGCAAGAACGCAGTGCTTCAGAGGATTCTCGAGGCAGGCGGCATGGGCGAAGCTGAGCGGGCGTCGATCGATGCCAACGACGTGCCGTCGCACAAGGAGCTTCCCCGCTAGTACGGTGGCCGCCATTGTCGGTTTGACCTGGTGACCGCAGTGGGAGGTCCGTGGTCGCAGCCGCCTGACGATCACGCGTTCGTGAAGACAGGGGAATTGGATGCGGCTGCTGCCGGGATTGGGGCCGCCTGGCACCTGTCGGCCCTCGCCAGCGGGCTGCCGAAGGGGAACGGGTGGACGATCGCCCAGCATGTCGGAGACAGGGCCCCGGACCGGACGCAGCGACTGTGAACCCGGCGGCCTGGGGTGAGTCTGCGGCGATGAGCCAGATCGGCGGTTCGCGGTCGAAGGTTGGACGCGGCTGCGCGCCTTTGCCTGATGATCGGGCCGCATGACGAGGCCAGTCAGGGGAAACGGAGCCGGGCCACGGCCTGAGTGGAACGCCGGTACCTGGGGTGCGCAGGCCGGTCTAGGGCGCCTGAACCCAACTGACCAGCTTCGTCGAAGGAGGTGGTCAGCCTTACGCGCTGCGGGTCGCCCCCAACTTCACGCTCACGTTCACCATCGGGATGAAACCGACCTGCGCGCATGCAGCGAATCAGTTGACGACCGGCAAACGGTGTCGGGAGGTCCGCTCGGTCGGTGGCGGTTCTAAGGGCGAGCGGTGGTGCACCTCGGCGTGGACCGGTGCAGCCGCCCTTCAACCCGCCCGACCACGTCGCCTAGCGGCTGAACTGCCGACCTCGCCGCTAGGCACGCTCCCGCTGATTCCACCAGCGAACTCGCTTCAATCGAACAAACCGCTTGATCGGCTAGCAACTGGCGGCTGCCGTACAGGGCCTCCCGCAGAGTCGGGTTGGAGCCCGTCCGAAGCCGACGGAGGCCGTTGCCCTCCTGGGCCCTTGAGCATGCGAATCAGCGTGGTTGTTCGTACCTGTGCTGGCGGAGTTGAGGCACGTTGCCTGCATGGTGCGGCTAATTCGCTGTGCGAGCACGCTTTGGAGCGCGACTGGCGACTGCACTCCGGGGGCATGCCCTGGCCGAAAAGGAAATGACCGAGGCGTGGGGCCCGCCTAGCGTGGCGTGCATGGAGCCTGCTGAGTTCTACACGGGCATTGTTGCCGAGATCTATGGGCCGTTGAAGTCGTACTCGCCTGATCCCGGACCGTATGCGGCGTTCGTCGAGGAGGTCGGCGGGCCGGCGCTGGAGCTGGGCTGCGGGGACGGTGATCCGCTGCTGGAATTGCGGCGGCGCGGGCTGCAGGTCGACGGCGTCGACTCGTCCGCTGACATGCTGGAGCGTCTCCGCCGCAGGGCGAACGAGCAGGGCATCGCGGTCACCGTTTTCCACCAGCGAATGGAGGCGCTGAACCTTCCGCGCCGCTACCGGACGATCTTTCTGGCCGGTCCGACGTTCACCCTGCTGCCGGACGACGCGGCCGCCCTGGCGGCACTGTGCGGCATCCGTGCCCACCTGGCCGAGGACGGCGCGGCTCTGGTGCCGCTGTTCGTCCCGGCCCCGTCCGAGGGCATCGGCCGTGCCCGTATGGCGACGGCTCCAGATGGCGCCGAACTACGGGTGTCGGTCGTCGGCGAGGAACGCGACGAGGCCGCACGCAGGCAGACGACGTTGCTGCGCTACGAGCGCCGCCATGGCGCGGACCGGTCCGTCGTCGAGCGCCCTTGGGTCCTGCACTGGTACTCCAGATCAGGGTTCCGGTCGTTGGCCAAGACCGCCGGCTTGGCCGTCACCGCGATCACCGACGTTCACGGTGCCCCTGCCACAGACGACGCCACTGACGTGACCTTCCGCTTGGAAGCAATCACCTGACCCGAGGCAAAACGGTCCCCTGGGAGCGCGTCCGTGCGATGGCGATGAGTTTCGGCGCGACTGCTAGTCGGAATCTTCAGGACGCAATGGGCCGCACACGGGGGAACATCATGACCGCTACCTACACCTTCGACGTCTTTTCCAGCCTCGACGGCTTCGGCACTGCTAGGGGCGACTGGGGCGGCTACTGGGGCAAGCAGGGACCTGAACTCCTCGACCACCGTCTCGCCCAGTACAGCGAGGAGCAGCGGATGGTCTTCGGAGCCAACACGTATCGGGCGTTTGCGGAGATCTTGGCCGCGGGTACCGAGGAGTCCGTGCGCGACCCGTGGGTCACGCGCATGAGGAACCTGCCGGCGACGGTGGTGTCGACCACGTTGCAAGGCCCCCTCGACTGGCCGGACGCGACCGTCGTGAGCAGTGACGCCCTCGACGTCGTCGCCCGGCTCAAGGAGGAGTCCGAGGTGCCGCTGCGCTCGCACGGCAGCCTGTCGATGAACCGGGCGCTGATGGCCGCCGGCCTGGTCGACCGCGTCCAGGTGACGATCTATCCCGTGATCACCGGCCAGACCGGGCTGAACCCCATCTTCCAGGACGCGGCCGACTTCGACCTGGAACTGATCGAGCACCGGACCCTCGACGGCCACATTCAGGAGCTCATCTACCGTCCCACCCTGCATACCTGAGCTGATCAGCGAGAACCTTGCGCTCTCCTATCTGCTGCGTGGCCACGTTCCCGGCCTCGCGGTAGCTCCTTTCCTTCCCAGTGCGGCGAAGTACGCGTGAGTCTCGGCCCCACCTTCCAACGAGATGTGCCCCCCACCACCGCGAAGCGAATCGACGTTCGCGTGAGAGTTGGCCTACCCGCCTGATGGCTCCGGCGAACGATCGGTCCATAGGCGAGTTTCGCGGAAAAGTGCCAGCATCTCCGGGCGACCTGGAAGGGGAACGACTTGAGTGAGCCCGCAGTTCGGCCGAACGAGATGACGGTGCCGTTGATGCCGTGCGCGTCAGTGGAGGAGACCTTGGCGTTCTACGAGGCGCTGGGGTTTGAAGCGACCTACAAGCAGAGCAGGCCCTACGTGTACCTGGCCCTGCAGTGGAGCGGGTTCCAACTGCACTTCGGCCCGGCGCCCAAGGGGCTGCATCCGGCCCGGGAGGAGTCTGGCGGGTGCCTGGTCATGGTCGACGCCGTGGCGCCTTATCACGCGGAGTTCGTCGCGGCGATGCGCCGGGCGTACGGGAAGGTGCTGAGGTCCGGCCTACCGCGAATCACCCGCTACCGGCCCGGCGCGTCCCGGTTCACGCTGATCGATCCGTCCGGAAACTCGATCATCTTCATCCAGCGCGACGAGCCGGCCGAGCTGGAGTACGGGGGCTCCAAGAAGCTGGCGGGCCTGGCCAGGGCGCTCGACAACGCCCGGATTCTGCGCGAGTTCAAGAACGATGACCTGCAGGCGTTCCGTGCGCTCAAGTCCGCGGTCCGCAGACACGGCGCAGACGCCACGGTGGCCGAGCGGGCCATCGCCCTGTGCCACCTCATCGCCCTGGCCACGGTCCTCGGTGAACCCGCCAGTCCCTGGCTCGCCGATCTGCGTGGTCTGGAACTCACCCCTGACGAGAGGAAGCGCATCGAGTCGGAACTCGGGCATCTCACCGGACTCCAGGAATGGCTCCCCTCACAGTGATGAGCGCAGCTCTCTTTCCAGCAACCTGTGGGGCCAGAAGTCGCTCGTGGCCAAGGCTCCGGATCACGGCAAGGGGAGCCAGACGTTCGGGGAGCGCCAGGACTATGTGCGCGACGGGTGGTGGGTGCTGCGCGGTGGGCCCTGGTGCGTGGGGCGGGGTGGTTGGATGCTGAGCCGCCGCTGGAGTGTCGGGCGGAAGCGTCGGGGCCGCTCTTGATGGGGCAGCGCCCCGGTCCCGCCAATGACAGGCCGTCGCTGATGTGCCCTTCATGAGTGCGGCGGGACGGCGCCCCGAGCGCGGTGCGGTCGCGATGAGGGTGACGGCGAGCGTGGTGTCGATGAGGCGGTGCTCGAACGTGGGGCCTTGTGGCGGGCACGCATGCTGGCCGCCCGGCTGTGTTGCTGCCGGGCGGTCACGCGAAGGGTGTGGGGTGGTTATGCGGCCCAGTTAAAGGTGGTGCCGGGTGGTCCGGTCCCGTCGGGTGGGCCGATGCTTCCGGGTGGCTCGTTTCCGGTTCGGGGTCGGGCGTCCCGTGGTGGGAGTAGCCGGTAGACGTAGCGCCCGTCTGGGTCTTTGGTGATGTGGATCTGGTCGGGGGTGGTGTGTTTGAACCGGTTGTGCCATCCGCAGGTGAGGGCGAGTTGATCGATGTCGGTGGGTGACTTGCCGAGTGCCCATCCGCCCACGTGGTCCACTTCGCACAGCGTCCCCGGCGTCTCGCATTCGCGTACCGCACAGGTCGGATAGAGGGTTTCCAACACCTGGCGTTGGGCTGCGGAGGCGAACCGTTCGCGGTGGCCCAGGTAGAGCGGGGTGTTGCCTCGTCCGAGGAGCAGGGGTGACACTCCGGCCGCGAGAGCGATGCGGCGGGCTTGGGCGGCGGGGATCGGTGTCCCGTCGGTGAGGCGGGCCGGAGCGTTCCCACCGGTCAGCGTCTCAAGGTCGCAGATCACCGTGACCTTGGTGGCCTTGTGGCCGCCCGAGAGCACGCTCGACAAGGCTGCTGCTGTCCGCTCCGCGACGTCTCGGTGGTCGTCGGGTCCGGCCGGCTTGGCGAGTGGGGCGAGGGTGCCGTCCCAGATCGCGGCGTCTTCGGGGTTCAGCCAGCCCTTGATGTACCGGCCGCCGTCCAGGGAGCGTGTCGTCGTGATCCACGACTTGTCGTAGCCGTGCTTGGTGTCTGCGTCGGGGGCGTCCTCTGTGCTGTCGCGTTCGGCGATGATGTCGCGGATCCGCTGCCCGAACGAGGCGACCTTCCCGGCCGAGAAGCCTTGATCGGCCATGTCCAGGAGTGTGGTCTCTGCCTGGGTGCAGTCGGTGTCGTCCAGGCGTGCGACCGAGTCGGCGATCGTGGTGGCGTACCCGTAGGAAAGGTCTCCGGCCGCCAGGCGCTTGGCGACCTGCGGGATCCGGTGCCGCTGGCGCGCGAGGGTCAGCCGCTCCTTGGCGCGGCTTTCTCGCATGCCGAGCTTGGAGCGCAGCCATGCGCGGGTGGAGGGGTATCCCCACCGCTGCTGTTCTCCGGCGGCGTCCACTCGGCCGATGAGAGTCGCGAGGGCGCTTTCTTGAAGATCGGTGGCGGCTGCGAGTGTCTCGGCCAATTCCAGGGACGCGGCGGCTGATTCGGGGGCTTGTCGGGTGGCGAGTTCAGTGGCGATGGTTGAGAGCGCGTTCACCAGTTCCATGGTGGACGCGGCCCTCAACCCGACCGTCACTGATTGCATACGTAAAGAATACCATGCGTGACGGACAATCGAACCTGTGAGCGGGCATTTTCCTGGGGTTGGATTTCCGAACCGACTCCGCCTCGGCAATTTGCCCGCCTCCGGCCATTTATCTATTTCGTCCCTTGACTGGCGGCTCCCTTCGTCCCTTACGGAAGGGGGTGGTGGGGTGGCGCGACCCGGGGCGGGGCAGGCGGAGCCTGCCCCTAACGCTGCCTCAGGGGCCGCAGAGGCTCCAAAGTCAAGGGTGGACGAAGTCCATCGCGCAGCGACGCCGAAGGCGCCCTTGACTTTGGAGGGGCGGCCCCGTACGCCAGCGCCACCCCACCACCCGAACACCATCTCGCCCCAAGACCCGCACACCCGACCGCCGTGAAGAGAGCACTTTTGGGCGCTCAGCGCTGCCAAGTGGTCGGACGGCGAGCGGCCGTGTGCACGTCGGCGACCTGCTCAGGGGTGAGGACGCGGCCGCGGCGCCGCAGCCAGCGGCGGAAGGCACGCACGTCTCGGAGGACGGCGACGTCCTGCGGACCGCCATTGCGGACGGTGAAGCCCTTCGCGCCGACGAAGACGACGACCGGTTGCACCGGGACGTGGCGTCCGACGGCGTCGGCGAGGAGCTTTCGGGCGCGCTTGGCTTCGTGGCCGGGAGTTGCGGAGGTAGTCGACCTTTGTGCCGCCGACCATCATGCCGTTCTCGGCGACCCAGACCTTGCCGCGCGTGCTCTTGGTGTTGATGGTGACAACACCGAACGGGCCGATCAGGACGTGGTCGATGTCGGCACCGCGGCGTCCGACGGGGACGGCGTGCAGGACGTGCCAGCCGTGCTTGCGCGCCCATTTGTCGAGCCTGCCGCCGATGACGCGTTCGGCCTTCGCGCCCACTGCGAAGTCACGGGCCTCGGTGCGAAAGCCGAAGAGTGCGGCGAGCCGGGTGCGCCAGTCGCGAAGTTCGTCGGCGCGGGCCTGTGCGGCGGCGCCTGGCCGGTTGAAGGCGAGGTCGATGTCCGGTTCGTTCGCGGTTGGCGGCCGACCACTGCGTGCCGCTGGTGGCCGTGCACCTTCGGCTAGTGGACGCCCATTGCCTGCGTCTGGTGGCTGTGCGGCGTCAGTGGTTGGTGGATGGCCGCCGCCCGCGGCTGGTGGTCGTGCAGTGTTTGCAGTTTGCGGACGCCCACCGCCCGCGGCCGCTGTTTGTGCGGCGCCTGGGGCCGGTGGCTGTGCAGCGTGTGTGGCGGGGGGACGGCCACCGCCCGTGGCAGGCGCCTGTGCGGGGCCTGCAACTGGTGGCCGTCCGCCGCTCGTCGTCGGTGGTCGTGGAGCGCTTGCGTCTGGTGGTTGTGCGGCGCCTGCGGCTGGTGGGCGACCATCGCGCGCTGCTGGTGTTCGCGGAGCGTTCGTGGCCGGTGGTTGTTGCGGCGCCTGCGGTTGGTGGTCGGCCGCCGCCTGCCGCCGGTGGTCGTGGAGCGCTTGTGGCTGGTGGCCGTCCAGCACCTGCGGTTGGTGGTGGTGCAGCGCTTGCGTCTGGTGGTTGTGTGGCGCTTGTGGTGCGTGGTTGGCCAGTGCGCGCTGTTGGTGCTCGTGGAGCGTTCGTGGCCGGTGGTTGTGCGGCGCCTGCGGTTGGTGGTCGGCCGCGGCCTGCCGCCGGTGGTCGTGGAGCGCTTGTGGCTGATGGTGGAGCGGTTGTGGCTGGTGGTCGGCTGGTGCCGGTGGTCGGTGGGTGGGTGGTGTCTGCGGGAGGTGGAGTGGGCTCGGCGGGTTGTGGGGGTGGTTCGCCTAGGGTTTGGCATTTGGTGCGGACGGCGTCCCAGAATGGCGCCGCCAGGGCGGGGGCGGTGAGTTCGTGGCGGCCCGTCCGGACGTCGTACCAGCCGAGTTTCGCGTCGCCAAGGGAGACGTAGATGCGCAGGTGACCGTAGCGGCGCCAGACCTTTGTTTCGAGACCGTCCACAGGCGCCCCTTACTCGATCATTGACCGACTCTGGCACCTTATGTCGCGGCGGTGTCGCGGTGAAGGGCTTCCGGGGCGCCGGAAAGGCGGCGGCGCCCCGGACGCGCGGGTCAGCGGCGCGCGGTGATGCGGGTGGGGAGCGTGGCGAAGCCGCGGTCGTTGGAGGAATGGATGCGCTGCGCGCCCGCCTCGTCGATCTCGTAGTCGGCGACGACTGCGGTGACCTCCTGCAACGCGATCCGCGCCTCGAGGCGGCCGAGGTTCGCGCCGAGGCAGTGGTGGCGGCCGTTGCCGAAGGCGAGGGACGCGCTGGTGTCGCGGTCGAGGTCGAAGCGGTCCGGGTCCGGGAAGACGGACGGGTCGCGGTTCGCGGCGCCGGTGAGCAGCAGCACCTTCGCGTCGGCGGGGATCGTGACGCCGTGCAGCTCGATGTCCCCGGTGGCGGTGCGCGCGAGGACCTGCGAGGTCGGCTCCCAGCGGAGCGTCTCCTCGATCCAGTCGTCGATGCGGCCGCCGAGGGCGCGGGCGCGCTCGGCGGGGTGCAGCCAGGCGGCGTGCCAGGCGTTGCCGAGCGTCAGCATGGTGGTCTCGATGCCGGCGCCGACGAGCAGGATCAGCACCCCGACGACCTCCTCCGGCGTGAGCCGGTCGTCGCCGTCGGCGGCGTCGAGGAGGCCGGACAGCAGGTCGCCGCTGCGCTCCTTCGACCGCTCGATCGTCAGCTCGGTGTAGTAGCCGACGAGCGCGCCGATCGCCTGGAGCGCCTCGGGCGGCAGGTCGTCGCCCTCCTCGCCGCGGTACATGATCGCCATGCCGAGGTCGCGGACGAGGCCGCGGTCGGCCTCCGGGACGCCGACGAGCTCGGAGATGACGTCCGTGGGGAAGCGGCCGGCGAAGTCGGTCATCAGGTCGAAGGAGTCGCCGTCGAGGTGCTGGCGCAGGCACTCGCGGGCGATCTCGCGGATGCGGGGTTCGAGCTCCTGGACGCGGCGCTGGGTGAAGGCGCGCGAGACGAGGCCGCGCATCCGGGTGTGCTTCGGCGGGTCCATCGCGACGAAGGAGAAGAACTTCTCCGCGTCCGGGCCCCAGAACGCGGGTTCGATGCGCAGGCCGTTCCGGCTGGAGAAACGCGCGGAGTCGCGCAGTGCGGACAGAACGTCATCGTGCCGGGACAGTGCCCAGAAGCCGTCCGTTTCGCTGTGATACACCGGTGACTTCTCGCGCATTTCCGCGTACACCGGGTAAGGGTTTTCCTGAATCGCGAAGTCGAAGGGGCTGTAGAAGGGATCCACGGTGTGCCTTCCCGGGTAGGCGATGCGCGCTGGACCGATCCTGCCACGCATAATGGTGTCCTGCCATTTCACTTCCGTCGCGGTTTCGCGGCGGGCGACGAAGCGAGGCCGCGTGGACGCTGAGCGGGTTCCGCCGGGCATCGACCCGACGAAGGCGCATCCCTCGCGCAGGTACAACTACTGGCTCGGCGGCAAGGACAATTTCGCGGTCGACCGGGAATCGGCGGAGATGGTCGCGTCGGCGTTTCCCACGGTCAGCCTGTCGGCCCGGGAGAACCGCGCGTTCATGCGCCGGGTCGTGCGCCATCTGGCGGGCGAGGCGGGGATCGGGCAGTTCCTGGACATCGGGACCGGGTTGCCGTCGGCGGGGAACGTGCACGAGATCGCACAGGCGATCGACCCGTCGGCGCGGATCGTGTACGTGGACAACGATCCGATCGTGCTGGTGCACGCGCGGGCGCTGCTGACGAGCGAGCCGGAGGGCCGGACGGCCTACATCGACGCGGACCTGCGCGATCCGGAGAAGATCCTCGCGGATCCGGAGCTGCGCGCCACCCTGGACCTGTCCCGTCCGGTCGCGCTGATGCTGGTCGCGACGATGCATTTCATCACCGACGACCACGACCCGTACGGGATCGTCCGGCGGCTGCTCGGCGCGCTGCCGTCCGGCAGCTTCCTGGTGATGACGCACGCGACCGGCGACTACCTGACGCCGGAGGAGTACGCGGTGAACGTGGAGGCGAACGAGCGGAGCGGGGTGCCGTTCCGGCTGCGCAGCCACGAGGAGTTCGCGCGCTTCTTCGATGGGCTGGACCTGCTGCCTCCGGGCGTCGGGTCGGTGGTGGAGTGGCGTCCGGAGGAGCCGGCGGCGGACCGTCCGGCGGTCGAGGACGTGTCGATGCTGTGCGCGGTCGCCCGCGTCCCCTGACCGCCGTGGCGGAAGGGCCGGGTCACGGCGCCGGGACGAGGGTCTCGGCGAGGGCGGGGTAGTCGGTGTAGCCGGTGGGGCCGCCGACGTACATCAGGTACCGGTCGCGGACGGGGTTGAGCGGGGCGCCGAGGCGGATCCGGTCGACGAGGTCGGGGTTGGCGAGGAACGGGCGGCCGAGCGCGACGAGGTCGGCGCCGGCGGCGAGGAGCCGTTCGCCGGCGCGCCGGCCGCCGTCGTCGGGCACCGTGTCGCCGAGCACCGGGTTGCCGATGAGGACGCCGCGCCAGCGCCGCCGGATCTCCTGGAAGACCGCCGTGCCGGGGTCGGCGTGGACGACGTGCAGGTAGGCGAGGCCCTCGCTGTCGAGCGCGTCGACGAGCGCGGGGTAGATCGCGTCGGTGTCGCCCTCGTCCATGCCGTTGGCGGTGCCTCCGGGCGAGACGCGCAGCCCGACCCGTTCGGGTCCGATGGCGGCGGCGACCGCTTGGACGACCTCGACGACGAACCTGATGCGTCCGGCGACGGAGCCGCCGTAGGCGTCGGTCCGCCGGTTGGTGTCCTGCCCGAGGAACTGGTGCAGCAGGTAGCCGTTCGCGGCGTGCACCTCAACGCCGGCGAAGCCCGCCGCGATCGCGTTGCGGGCGGCGTCGGCGAAGTCGGCGACGGTCGCGCGGATCTCGGCGGGCGTCATCGCGCGCGGGACGGCGGCGGGCCGGTGGCCGCCCGGCGTGAAGATCGTGCCGGGGAGCGGGACGGATGAGGGCGCGAGGGGGGTGAGGCCGCTGGTCGCGGGGTGCCCGACGCGTCCGCCGTGCTGGATCTGCAGGAACATGCGCCCGCCGGCGTCGCGGACGGCGCCGGTGACGCGCCGCCAGCCGGCGACGTGCGCGGCGCCGTGGATCGCGGTGATGTTCGGGTAGGTCTGCCCGACCGCGTTCGGGGTGGCGGCCTCCGCGATGATCAGCCCGGCGGACGCCCGTTGCGCGTAGTAGGTCGCCATGAGCGGCAGGGGGACGCCGTCGGACGCGGCGCGGTTGCGGGTCATCGGGGCCATGACCAGGCGGTTCGGCAGGTCGAGGGCGCCGGAGCGGAACGGCTGGAGGAGCGGGGAGTCCACTGCTGTGTTCGTCATGCCGCCACGGTAGAACCTCACATCGGTGTCAGAATCAACCCCCGAGGACGGATCGGATCGCGTACCGGGCGTTGGCCGAGATGACCGGGTTCGTCGCACGGTAGTACGGCAGCTGGATCACGGCCATCGACAGCGCCCAGCCGCGCCCGCGCAGCCAGGTCGGGTCGTCGGCGTCCACCGCGTCCCGGAACGCCGGCCGCGCGCCGGGCGGCAGCAGGTTCCACGCGGGGATCAGGTCGCAGGCGGGGTCGCCGACGCCGGCGGTGGCGAAGTCGAGGACGCCCGACAGGCGCCCGGCGGCGTCCACCAGCAGGTTGCTCGGCATGAGGTCGGAGTGCAGCCAGCAGGGCGGGCCGGTCCAGGCGCGGGCGCGGAGCGACTCGTCCCACGCCGCGAGGATCGCGTCCGCGTCGAACGGCTCGTCGGTGCGGCGCAGGTCGTCGACCGCCGAGCGCACCCCCGCGTCGACGCCCGACAGCGGGCCGCCCCGGTAGGCGGCGGGCCCGTCGGGGATGCGCGTCTTGCGGAGTGCGCGGACGAATCCGCCCAGGTCACAGGCAAGATCGACGGTGGCGTCCCCTTCGGCGGGCGGCTCGCCGTCGAGCCACTGGTGCACCGCCCACCGCCACGGGAAGCCCTCGGCGGGACCGCCCGTCCCCACGACGGCCGGGATCGCGACGGGCAGGCCGGGCGCCAGCTCCGGCAGCCACCGCGTCTCGTGCTCCAGCGCCCGCACCCCGCCCGCCGTCAGCGGCAGCCGCACGGACAGCGCGGACCCGAGCCGGTAGACGGCGTTGACGGTCCCGCCCGACGCGAACCGCTCGACGGGCAGCCCCGCCCACTCGGGGAACCGGCCGCGCACCAGCCGGCGGACGAGGGCGGCGTCCGTCTCCACCTCGTCGGCGTGCATCTTCGCCATCGGCCCAGCAGACCCGACGCCGGTCCGGGCCGTCAATCGGATTAGGTGAGGGGCAGGACGCGGCGGGCCTCGGCGTGGGCGTGGTCGTGGATCTCCAGGGCGGAGGCGAGCGCCGCGTCCAGGTCTTCAAGGGTGCGTTCGACCAGGTCAAGGGCATCGCGGGCACGCTCCAGGCCCGACGACTCGACCAGGGAGCCGCGGGCCAGGCCGTCCAGCAGCGCGCGGTCGGCGTCGCGGTAGAGGGCGAGCGCGGGCATCAGCCGGTCGGCGTCGGCCTTGAGGGCGGTGAACCCGTCGGCGGCGGCCGCCAGCTCGGCGGTCCCGGCCTCGACCGCGGCGCGTTCCTCGGCGAGGCGGCGGCGCGTGGTGGTGAGGTCGGCCTCGGCGCGGGCCGCCTGCTCGACGGCCTCCCTGACCTGCCCGTTCAGCCGGTCGAGCTGCGCGCCGGTGAGGCGGAGCAGGGCGGTGGCGGACGCGTCGAGCCCGTCCTCGGCATCGCGGGCGGCGTTCAGCTCCGGCAGCCGGGCCTCGAAGGCGTCGCGCTGGGCGCGCAGCGCGTCCAGGTCGGCGCGCAGCGCGTCCAGCCGGTGCAGCTCGGCCAGCTCGGCGCGGACGGCGGCGTGCTCGCCGGCGGTCGCCTTCATCGCGTCGGCGACGGGCCGCAGCTCGGCGAGCCGGCGGCGGTCGGCGGCGAGGTCCGCGCGCATCCGGGCCAGCTCGGCGGTCGTCTCCTCGAAGTGCGCGACGAGGTCGCGGCCGAGGTCGCCGCCGCGGGCGAGGGCGGGCAGCGCCTCCAGCAGCTCGGGCAGGTCGTGCAGCGCCTCGTCCAGGCCGGACACGAACCGCAGCGCGGCGAGGTCGTCGCCCGGCGGGACGGCGCGGGCCTCCGCCAGCGCGGCGGCCAGCGCTGACTTCAGGGCGGCGAGCGCATCGGTCATCGGGCGGGCCTTCCGAGCGGGACGGGCACCGGTTCGGCGTCCGGCGCGAGGGGGAACAGCGCCACGACGGGCCCGCGCGTCGCGGCGCGCAGCCCGAGCCGGTACGCGCCGGGCGGCAGCGCGGCGGCGCGGCAGGGCGCGGGCCGGCCGTCGACCTCGACGGGCAGCGTGCCGGCGTCGTCGAGCATCAGCGACGGGACGCCGAGCGCCGGCTCGCGGCGGTGGCACAGCAGCAGGTCGCGGCCGTTGAGGGCGGCGAACCGGCCGGGCCGTCCCGGCACGCCGATCTCGGCCTCGGCGGGCAGCCCGTCGCGGATCCGGTGGATCGGCAGCCGGACGTCGGGCAGCGGCGCCTCCCGGAACACGCCGCCGGCGAACAGCGCGGCGCCCTCCACGGCCGCGTGCGGGCCCGGCCGCAGCGCGCCCGGCAGGGCCTCGGCGACCAGCGGGAACCCGGCGAACCCGCCGGTCAGCACCGGCCGCGCGGACCCCGCGGACCAGCGTCCGGCGAGCGCGGCGATGCGCGCGCCGACCGGCTCGAACGCCTCCAGCAGCGCGCCCGCGGTGACCTCGACGTCGCCGGCGCGGACCGCGAGCGCGTTGCGGAACAGCGCCTTCTCCCGCGCGGTCGCGAGGACGGCGGCGAGCCGCTCGGCGTGCTGCGCGGCGGCCGCCGCGAACTCCCGGCCCCGCCCGGGCGCGACCGCCGCGGCGAACGCGTCGCCGCCCGCGGCGGCGTCGAAGGCGCCGTCGACGAGCCGGACCGACTCACCGGACACCTCGCACAGCCCGACCCCGGTCCCCGACGCGCCCGCGTCGCACACCAGGTACCGGCCGGGACCGGTCCGCGCGGCGGCGTGCGCGGCGACGGCGGCGAACCGGCCGACCAGCGTCGCGGGCCCCACCGGCAGGACGGTCGCGTGCAGCAGCTCCTGCCGCGCCAGGCCGGCGCCGTGGTCGCGCCAGTGGTCGGGCACCGCGCAGGTCACCGGACCGCCCGCCCCGGCGGCGCGGGCGAGCACCCCGGCGAGCGCGTCGGGCGGCGGCGTCGCGAGCACCGCGAGCCCGGCGGCGGTACGGATCCGGGTGGTGGCGGTGCCGATGTCGAGCGCGGTCGTCATGACTGCCTGCCGATGGGCCACCGGCCGGGCTTGGACGCCTTGAGCAGCCGCTGCGTCCAGTCGGAGATCCGCTTCAGCCCGGCCCGGGTGTCCTCGCCGATCAGCACGTCGCTGTCCTCGTCGGGCGCGGCGGTCGCGTCGATCAGCTTCAGCCAGAACCCGATCTCGTCGACGGCGGTGTCGGCGGCCTGCCCGCGCAGCGGCGAGGCGACGCCGTCCAACCGCGCGAAGGCCCGGGCCAGCTCCAGCGCGTGCCGGCCCGGGTCGGGGACGTCGAGGCCGGCGAGCGCGGGCCGCAGCTCGCTGATGATCCGGACGAGGGTCCCGGCGGTCAGCCCCGGCATGCCGCGCAGCAGCATCGGGGCGATCTGCGCGGTCGGGACGCCGCGGACCATCTCCTCCGCGCACAGCCGGCCGACGTGCGCGGGGGAGGCGTCCTGCGGCAGGTTGTCCAGCACCGTCATGAGGGGCTCCTTCGCGAGTTCCGGGAAGCGTTGCGCGGTCTCCTGCCACCACACCTGGTACTGCGGGAGGGAACCGAGGTACGGGACACGCGCGCGGGCGGCGAGCAGCGCCTTGGACAGCGGCCGCCCGTCGGCGGCGGGCCCGGCGGCGAGCTCGCGGACGAGCAGCACGACGGCGTCGGCGCCGCCCGGCGACGCGGCCCAGCCGCCCGCCTTCAGCCAGTTCGCGAGGGCCTGGCGGCGCCCGTCGGGACGCCCGGCCGGCATCGGCCGCGACCATACCGAGTGGAATCCGTCCCAGTAGCCGCCGTGGTCCGCGGCGGACCCGCCGGTCACGTGGTGCGGCGGGGCGCCGAGCCACAGCAGCAGCCCGTCCAGCGCGCCGCGGTCGGCGGGCCCGGACGCCTGCGCCTGCGTCAGCCGGACGGTCAGCAGCGTCCGCTCCCCGGGCGTTGTCTTCTCCAGCGCGGTCAGCCAGCCGGTGAAGCCCGGCAGGACGTACCGGAGCCGCCGCAGGCTCGCCGCGAGGCCGACGAGGTCGCCGACGCAGGCGGGGTCGTGCCCGGCGAGCGCTTCGATCTGCTCCGGTCCGATCGGGGCGAGGGGGGCGAACAGCAGGTTGCGGAACAGCCCGAGCAGCGACGGCGGCAGGTGATGCGTCAGCCGCTCGTACCACGCCTGGAGCGGCGGGTTCTCGCCGAACGCGAGCACCCCCATCAGCGAGCACACGACGCGCGGCGAGCCGGCGAGGGCGTCCAGGGCCAGCGGCCACTCCGGGCCGTCCGGGGTCACCGACCGCGGCCCGACCACCGTCCGGACGACGCGTGCGGCGACGACCGCGCCGCTGTCGTCCTCGCCGCGCCTGGCCGGGGCGGCGAGCGCGGCGAGCAGCTCGTCGGCGCGGCCGATGGCGTCCGCGACCTCGAAGTACGGGACGACCTGCCCGGCGCGCTCCTCGGTGGTGCCCTCCGAGCCGCCCCAGACGAGCCCGCGGACCCGCGCGGTCAGCTCCCGGAACGGCTTGTCGACCGTGCCCGCGACGGCCGTCCAGCATGCGCGCAGCAGCGGGACGTCGCCGGGCACGCACTCCTGGATCAGCGCGTAGAGGATCTTGCGGGCGGCGGCGTCGCCGAGCTCCCGGTACCGGCCGCCGCTCAGCAGTTCCCGCAGGTCGGCGGGGTCGTGGTCGCCGCGCTCGACGGCGTGCAGGACCGTCACCGGCCAGTCGAGCGCGCCGAGGATCCGCACCGCGGCGGCGGGGTCGGCGTCGGTGAGCGGCTCCCGGTACCGGGCGAGGTGCGCGACGACCTCGGCGTGCGAGCGGCCCCGGTCCCCGAACAGGTCGGCGAGCATCGCGGCGTACGCGCGCCCGGGGGTGTCGTGCTCGGGGAGCCGCGGTGTCCGCCACTCCAGTTCGGTGGTGCGTTCGCGGACCTGCCGCGCGAACGCGAGCGACACGTTGCGGTTGCCGCTCTGGTCCCAGGTGGCGGCGCTGAACCGGGTGCGCCAGCCGTAGGGGAGGAGGGCGGCGACGGCGTCGAGGAACGCGAGGCGGTCCTGGGCGGTGAGGTCGGGTGCGCCGGTGACGGTGACGGGGCCGTCCAGCAGCAGCGCCGCCGCCGCGGCGACGCGCTGGACGCCGAACCGTTCGATCGCCGCGGCGGGACCGGCCGGGTCGAGGGCGGGAACGCGCAGGTCGAGGCCGTCGGCGGGGAACGGCGGCGCCGCGGCGGCGAGGGCTTCGCACAGATCCGTGTAGGAGGTCGGGGCCGCGCGCAAAGCTTCGTACGGGACGCAGAGGTAACGGGTTTCGGCAATTGGACGGCCCGCGCCGTCGGCCTCGCCCGTCCAGTCCTCCAGGGCGATGCCGATGCGGGTGCCGTCGTCGGCGCCGCGCACCTCGCTGATGGTGATCCACGGCAGCGCGGCCGGTCCGGACCGTCCCGGCGACGGCGTACCGAGCGCGAAATGCCGCAGGATGTGCGCATAGTCGGCGGCACTGAAGTCCGGGCCGCCGCAACCGGTCACCCGGTACTCGTCGTAACTGCCCGGCGGCTTGCCGCGGACCGCCCACCCGGTCCGCAGGACCGCCGCGCGCTGCGAGGGCGCCTGCTCCGTCACGGCCGGCCCACGTTCCCGGCGAGCCACATCACCGGCTCCAGCACGTTGATCGGCGCGACGTCCCCGCGGATCCGGAACCGGTCCTCGCCCGCCAGGCCGTCGCCGCCGTCGGACTGCTCGGCGATGTTCAGGTAGTCCTCCGGCTGGAACCGGTTCTCCAGCGGGTCCCGGTAGAAGCCGATCGCGGACGTCACGAAGTACCGCGTCCGGGACTCCCCGAAGTGCGAGCGGATGCCCCTGAGCAGCGAGTTCACCGGGTCGTGCGCGTGCGTCCCCCGGTACAGGTCCTGGAAGAACTCCAGCGCCCGCGTCTCGTCGACGCTCGGCATCCCGAAGATGCTCGCCGGCGGCGTCACGTAGCCGAGCCGCACGGCCCGCTCGTACACCTCCGGATGGTCGAACTTGGTGATGCAGACGGCGAGGTGGTGCGGGAGCTTGTGGTCGACGCCGCTCGTCCCGGCCAGCTCGGAGATCTGCAGGACGGTCCGCTGGAAGAAGGCGTAGGCGTCGTTCATCTCCCGCTCGCGGGTCGGGTCGAACAGGAACAGCAGCCCGTCGCAGCCCGCGAGGTGCCGGACGAGCCGCTCCTCGGCGTCGCCCCCGCCGCCGCCGTCGCCGGACCCCCCGTCGCCGTCCCCGGCGGAGCTGCTGAACCGCAGCCCGGACGACGGCTCGGACGTCGCCCGGTCCTCCGGGCGGCTGCTGAACATGCCGCCGGGCGCGTCCATCATGTCCAGCATCACCGTGTACGGGACGGGCCGGCGCCGCTTGAAGCGCAGCCTCCCCTCGGTCGGGCGCACCTTCCTGACCTGCGTGCCGTGCAGCTGCCAGGCGAGGTTCGGCGGCAGCTCCCGGGTCGCCGGGACGAACCGCCGCTCGATCTTCAGCTGCCGGGTGGTGTCGGCGAGGAACTCGGTGGACGCGCGGTTGCAGCCGACGAGCCGGACGTCGTGCCCGCCCTCCTCGGCGGCGATCCGCAGCGCCGCGAGGAACGTGGTCTTCCCGCAGGTCGGCGCGCCCCACAGCCCGATGCGGCGGGGCCGCTCGGGCGCGGGCGGCGGCGGCGCGGCCGGCGCGCCGCCGGCGGCGGGCTCCTCGGACCGTGCTTCGTCGGGTGGCGTCGGTTCGGTCATGCCGGGCCTTTCACGGGGTGCTCAAGGGACTGTGTGCTCAAGGGACGGCGTTCTCATGGGACGGCGTTCTCATGGGACGGCGTTGTCATGGGACCAGGGGGAACGGCAGTGGCGGCGCCTCGTCGTCGGGCAGGACGCCGAGGACCTTGGCGAGCCCGGCGGCGTCGACGGAGTCGAGGCCGGTGCGGTGCGCGGCGCCCAGCACGTCCCATTCCGGGTCGTCGCGGCGCCGCGCGTCCTGCCCGGGGACGTCCTTCGGGGCGGGCTCGTCGGTCACCGCGACGAGCCGCACCCCGGCCGCCTCCAGCCGCGCGACGGAGTGCCGCCAGTTCAGCCGGCGCGGGCACGGCTCGACGGGACGGATGACGTCGCCGTGGCCGCTGCCCGGATGCGGCGGGCGGCCCGCGACGGTCAGCAGGATCCGGGAGCGGCCGTCACGGGGGCCGTGCAGCAGCGCGGCGGCCCGGTCGAGCGAGTCCTCCAGCGGCGCCGCGCGCGCGCCGAACGGGCCGGACGGCGCGTCCGGCAGGTCCGCGAGCGTGCGGGCGGCCTCGTCGGGCGCCTGCAGCGGCCCGCCGGACACCACGTCCCGGTTCTTGTGCTTCGGCTCGATCGGATGGTCGAGGTGGCCGACGACGGCGACGCGGGCGGTGCCGCCCAGCTCGTCGCCGAGCAGTTCGAGCAGGTCGGCGACCAGGTCGCGGCGGCGGCGGGCGGTCTCGGCCCGGCCGCCGAGCTCCAGCACGCACACCAGCTCGGTCGCGAACGCGGCGGACGGCAGCCGCCGCGGGACGCGGCGCAGCAGGTCCGGCCAGGCGGGCGCGGCGTCGTCCACGGTGTCCGGTTCGAGGAACCGGAGCCGGCCCGGGCCGTCCAGCGCGATCCGGACGAGCCCGGCCGCGCCGCGCGGCATCCGCGCCGTCACGATCCGGACCGGTTCCGGCGGGTCGTCCCAGGTGACGACGGCGAGCGCGGTCTCCTGGCCGGCGCCGCCGGGCGCCCGGCGCACCCGCACCTGCGCCTCGTCGCCGGCCCGTGCCCCGGCCGGGAACAGCGGCAGCCGCACGACCTCGGCGGCGCCGTCGCCTGGCCGCGCGCGCAGCGCCGCCAGCCCGTACGGGCGGGCGATCGGCCGCTCCGCGGCGATCCGGTCCAGCAGCGCCGCCGCGTCCGGGGCGCCCGCCGCGATCCGGACGTCCGGCAGCAGGCCGGTGAACGCCCGCACGACCGCGTCCGGGAACGGCATGCCGGGCAGCCCCGACATCACCGCCGTGTCGACGGACGTGCAGTACCGCCGCACGAGGTCGCCGACCGCGCCGCCGATCGTCGCGTCCGCCCACGCCGGGTCGATGCCGGACGGGCCGCCCGCGAGCTGGAACCGGCGGTGCGTAGCGTCCCGCGGCAGCCCCGGCAGCAGCGCCGACCACGGCACCGCCGCCAGCTCCCGGTACCCGAGCGGGCCCGCCGCCGGGACGCCGCCCGTCACGAACAGCCGCAGCCCGGCGTCCTCGACGGCGACGACGACGAGCGCGCGGTGCGGGCCGAGCGCGTCGAGCACGGCGCCGAGCGGCGGGCGGGCCGCCTCGCGCAGCGCGGCGACGTCCCGCCGCGCCTCCTGCCACTGCGCCTCCGCCGGCCTGCCCCGCAGGTGCGGCGCGTACGGGAGCCAGTCGTCGCCGGCGCGCGCCGCGGCCCGCAGGTCGAACTCCAGCCGCGCCGCCGACAGCGCCGCCTCCGCCGCGGCCCGGTCGGCGCGGCCCGGACGCCACGGCCCGGCGAGCGTCCACCCGCACAGCGTGCACCGCACGTCCCGCCGCGTCGCCGCCGCCTCCACGGCGGCGGCGTCGATCGGCACCGCGCAGAGCGGGCAGCGGTCAGCCGAGTTCATCGGGCACGTCCTCCGGGAGCAGCAGGTTCAGCATCCGCGCGTCGGCGTCCGGGCGGTCCACCACCCGGTCGGCGAGCCGCGCCTCCATCCGCTCCAGCAGCCGGCGGACGGTCCGGCCGTTGCCGAACCCGGGCCGCCGCGCCGCGTCCGCGAGCCACGCCCGCGCCGCCGGCAGCGTCGCCGGATCCAGCTCGTAGGCCTGCCGCTCCGCCATCGACCGCAGGATCGCCAGCAGGTCGTCCACCTCGTAGGCGGGGAACGCGATCGTCTCGCCGAACCGGGAGCCGAGGCCGTCGTTGGCGGCCACGAACCGGCGCATCGGCTCGGGGTAGCCGGCCGCGATCACCGCGAGCCGGCCGCGGTGCCGCTCCATCTCCTCCACCAGCGTGTCGATCGCCTCCTGGCCGAAGTCGTTGTCGCCGCCCGCCGCCAGCGCGTACGCCTCGTCGATGAACAGCACCCCGCCGAGCGCGCGCTCCACGGCCCGCCGGGTCAGCGGCGCGGTCTGCCCGACGTAGGACGCGACGAGCCGCGACCGTCCCGTCTCCACGACGTGGCCGCGCTCCAGCAGCCCCAGCTCCTTGAAGATCCGGCCGAAGTGCCGCGCGACGGTCGTCTTCCCGGTGCCGGGCGGGCCGACGAACAGCAGGTTCGGCGCGACGACCTCGCCGTGCCCGCGCAGCCGCCGCAGCCGCAGCCGCTTCACCAGCACGTCCGCGCTCCGCTTCACCGGCGCGAGCCCGATCATCGCGTCCAGCTCGCCGAGCAGCGCCGCGGTGTCCGCCGGGCCGGGGCGCGCGTCGCGGCGCAGCCGTTCCGGCAGGTCGCGCGGCTCCAGCGGCAGGTCGCGGGCGTCCTTGACGCGCCGCGCCCACCGCGCCGCCGTCTCCTGCGTGACGTCCCGGACGGCGCGCGCGTTGCCGAACCCGCGGGCGCGCGTGCGGTGCAGCTCCGCGACCGCCTCGCCGAGCGCCGTCTCGAACCCCTCGCCCCACGCCATGCCCATCGGCCCGAGCTGCCGCGCCGCGATCTCCGCCAGCTCCGGCGGCCCGTAGTCGGGGAACGCGATCACGTTCTCCGGCGGGAACCGGCTGCGCAGCCCCGGGTTGGCGTCGAGGAACTCCTGCATCTCCTCCGGGTAGCCGGCGACGATCACCACCAGCTCGGCGCGGTCGTCCTCCATCCGGGCGAGCAGCTCGGTGATCGCCTGCCGGCCGAACCCGTCCGCCTGGTCGCTCAGCTCGTACGCCTCGTCGATGAACAGCACCCCGCCGAGCGCCCCGTCGATCACCTCGCGGGTCCTGATCGCCGTCTGCCCGACGAACCCCGCCACGAGGTCGCCCGCCCGCACCGACCGGACCCGGCCGTGCCGCAGGATCCCCAGCTCCCGGTACAGGTCGCCGACGATCCGCGCGACCGTCGTCTTGCCCGTCCCCGGGTTGCCGGTGAAGACCAGGTGGTGCGACACCGGTTCCGCGCCCGCCGGTGGCCGGTACCGCAGGCCCTCCAGGTGCCGCTTCACCGGCTCCAGGCCGACCAGCTCGTCCAGTCGCCGCATCACGTCGCCGTCCGCGACCGTCGCCGCGATCCAGCCGTACCGGTGCAGCCGCTCCTGCCCGAGCGGCGTCCCCTCCGCCGCCATCCGCCGGCCGAGCCGCCGCTCCCACGTCTCCAGCGGGACGTCCTGCGCCGCCATCGCGCGGACCGTGCCCTCAAGCCTGGTCCAGTCCTCGATCCGCAGGTTCCGCTCGATCCTCAGCCGGTGGACGAGGCGGGCCAGCTCCGCCTCGCCGGGCGGCCGCAGCAGCCCCGGACGCGCCGGACGCCGCTCCTCCGCCTGCACCACCTGCACGAGTCCCGGCAGGTCACGGCTGCCTTCGGCGAACGCACGGACCTCCGCGAGCGACGCCCCGCCGAACACCAGCACGCAGATGTTGCGGCTCCCCGGACGGAACTCCAGCCACCGCTCCAGCGCCGCCGCGAACGGCGCCCGCGCCTCCTGCCAGCGCTCCAGCACCTCCAGCTGCTCGACCACCACGGCCGTCGGCGTCGACTCGTCGCGCATCAGGCTGCGCAGCATCCGCACCGCGAACGCCCCGGACATCGCGCGGCTCTCCGCCCGCGCCGCGGCGGCGGGCGGCCGCCGCAGCCTGCGCCGGCCGAGCGGGCCGCTGAACCCGGGCCGCATCACCGACGCGTCGCCCTCAGGCTCGCCCTCCGCGTCCGGGTCGGCGGGCAGGCGCCGCGACGCCGCGTCCCGGACGGTCAGCGTCGCGTCCAGCGAGAAGAACACGATCCGCTCGTAACCGGCGTCGTGCAGCGCCTCCCACAGCGCGCTGCCGAGATCGTGCTGCCGGTACAGGCCGTCCACGAACGCGTCCTTGACGCCCGGCCCGTACAGCGGCAGCACCGACTCGCCCTCGCGCGCCGCGTCGCGCAGCGCCCGCAGCCGCTCGGGCACCATGTCGGCTGGTTCAAGGTCGGCTGGTTCAAGGTCGGTCGGTTCGAGGCCGATCGGTTCGGAGGCGGCCGGTGCGGGGGCGGCCGGTGCACGGCCGGGCCGGTCAGCGCTCATCGGCCCCTCGGGCGCGCGTGCTCGGCTGCACCAGCGGGTTCCGGCCGTCCTGCCCGCGGGCCGCCGGACGGGACAGCGCCGCGAAGTCGCGCAGCGCCGGATCGGGCTCGCCGCCCTCCTCCGCCGGCTCGCCCGCGTCCAGGCCCTCCGCGCGCAGCGCCCGGCTCACCGCCGCCGACCGCTCCCGCCGCGCCGGCTCGTCCGGATCGTCCTCGTACGACAGGATCCGCAGCGTGAATCCGGCGCCGTCGCCGCCGTCCGGCGCCACCTCCACCACGACCTCGCCGCCGTCCGCGCGGTGCCGCAGCCGGCTGAAGAACGCGCGCCGCTCGTCCCCGGCCGCGTAGGTGTTGCCGGACCAGGCGAACCCCTGCCCCTCCAGCACCGCCACCACCTGCTCGGCGACGTTCACCCGCAGCTGCGACGCGACGATCCGCTCCGCGGCCCGCTCGACCAGCGCGTCCAGCCGCCCCTCGTACTCCGGCGCCGCCTCGGCGATCAGCGCGCGCAGCTCCGCCGCGTCCAGCGGGCAGGCCGGGCCGGCGACCAGGTCCACCTGCCGCGCCACCTCGTCGCGCAGCGCGCCGAGCGCGCCGTCCGTCCAGTGGTCGACGTCCAGGACGGTGCCCGGATCGGCCTCCGCGACCGGACGCTCCGCGTTCTCGTCGATCGTCGCCGCGACGGTCCGCAGCGCGGCGAGCGCCTCCGCCCGCAGCGCCTCCCACTCCAGCGCGAGCCGCTCCACGTCGGCGCGCAGCTCGCTCAGGTCGAGGTAGAGGTCCTGCACCTGGCTCAGCGAGTACCCGGCGGCATGCGCCTCCAGGTTGGCCCGCGCGACGTCGAGCCGGGACGCCAGCCGGTCCAGCCGTCCCGGCGCGAACCGGTCGTGCGGCAGCGTGCCGCGGATCGCGTCGTGCATCGTCCGCGCGTCCTCGAACAGCCGCCGCGCCGCGGCCGCCGCCGCGTCGCTCTCGCCGCGCAGCTCGCCGACCCGGGCGTCCACCGACGCGAGCCCGGCGCGCCGTTCCGCGCGCTCGCGGGCGATCTCGGCCGCGAGCCGCTCGCCCTGCTCCGCCAGCTCCTTACGGCCCTCCGCCAGGCGCTTCCCGTGCTCGCGCAGCCGCCGGCCGGTCTCGTCCTCCAGCCGCTTCGCCTGCTCGCTCAGCCCGGCGAGCGCGCGGTCCGTCCCGTCCTGCCGGGCCGACGCCTCGCGCCGCGCCCGCTCCACGTCCTCGCGCGCGGCCCGCTCCACCTGCCGCAGCAGGCGCGGCATGTCCCGCCGCACCTTCGCCAGGTCGCGCGCCGACGCCTGCGCGTCCCGCCACGCCGCCGCGTCCACCGAGATCACCTTCGCGCCGCTCATCGGGGCTCCTCGCCGCTCGTGCCCTCGCCTGCCGTGCCGGTGCCGGTGCCGGTGCCGCCGCCGCGTCCGCCGCGGCCGAAGCCCGCGGCCAGGGCCCGGGGCGGCACGCCGACCAGCAGCGCCTGCCCGCCGCGGACCCGCACCTCCGCGCGGCGCGGGCCGCCGGCCAGTTCGCCCGCCGCGCCCGCGAGCCGCCCCGTCAGCTGGTGGATCCGCTGGTTGGCGCTGCCGCGCAGCCCCCGGTCGTCGTC
>NZ_JAGEPF010000050.1 GCF_017573465.1 Actinomadura violacea | reverse complement strand
AACCTTACCCCTCTTCCCCACCAGGACGCTCTGCCGATCCGCCCGGGGCCGCACGGCCGGGCCGCGCCGGATGGGCTCGCCGCGCGACGGCGCCGCCCGGCAGGAACGTTCCGGAGGCCGCCGCCGCCCCGCCCAGGGGCACGCCGGCCCTCCCGAGCAGCCCTACGCCGAGCAGCCGCAGGAGCCGTACGAGGCGTACGAGCAGCAGCCCTACGAGGAGCAGCCCTACGAGGAGCAGCCCTACGACGGGCAGGGTTTCCCGGAGGACGCCGCCTACCAGGGCGAACCCGCGTACCAGGACGACCCTTACGGCGCTGAGACGCCCGCACAGGACGGCGCGCCGAGCGCCCCGTCCGGCCCTCGGAAGACGAGGAAGCCCAAAAAGAGCAGGACGGCCCGGAAGGGCGGGAGGCCCGGCGGCCCGAGGGCGCCGCGCGGCCGCGCCGCGTCCGCGAAGGGCGGGGCCCCCGGCGCGCGGCTGTACTTCGGTGCCGCCGCCGTGCTCGGGGTGCTGGTGCTGATCGGGCTGGTCGGGTTCGTCGCGCTGAGCGGCGGCGGGGACGGCGGCGGGGCGGCGGACGCGCCGCGCGGGCCGGTGGGCACGCCGGCGGGCAACGGCGACTCGCCCGAGTCCTACTCCAGCTCGCCGTCGTCGGCGGCGTACGCGGCCATCGCGTCCCGCAAGACCGACGCCAAGCCGCTGACGGCCGAGGAGGCGTTCCCGTCGTCGGCGGCGAAGCTGTCGGTCGACGGCACGAAGCTGCGGCTGACGCTGAAGGCCAAGAGGCTGGACGGCGACTGCACGGCCGCGGTGTGGGGCGGGTCGGTGGCCGCCGACCTGGCGCGCGGCGGCTGCACGCAGGCCGCGCGGACGATCTACTCCGACGGCAAGCACGGGTACGGGCTGGCCGTGGCGGTGTTCGACCTGGCGGCCTCGGCGGACGCCGACCGGTTCGTCGACCTGCTGGACCGCACGCTCGGCGGCGGGTTCGTGACGCCGCTGGCGGCGCCCGCGCCCCTGGACCGGTTCGGGCAGGGCTTCGGGATGGCGCGCGGCCTGGCGATGGGCCACTACGCGGTGGTGTCGTGGGCGCAGCGCCTGGACGGCAAGGGCGACGCGTCGGACGGGAACCTGCTGTCGCTGCTGATCGAGGGCGGCAAGGCGCCCGCGGTGCTGGGCCGCGCGGCCGCCGCGTCCCACTGAGCCGTGTCCCACTGAGCGGACGCCGGCGGGCCCCGCGGGCCGCGCCCCGGGAACACTCGGATACCGGCCGGTGTTTCAGCCGTGTTGCGTCTTTCACCGGATAAACATCATCGTCCGGTGATGATCCTCACCAGGTCAGGGCGTTATGCAACTTTCAGGAACCGGTAGCCTGGTCTAAACCACTCGGAGATGACGCACAGCCGGTCGCCTTGGAGAAGTTTCGCGATCTGGTCCAGTCGGGCATGATCCCGGCAGTGATGTAATGTCATCTCACCGCAGCAGGGCCAACGCCGTCCCGGACTGCACTGACACCAAGCAGTGACACGACGACGACGGGAGGGTTGATGGCTGCTGCTGCCCTCACACCGGGCCGCCCCGAATCCCAGGGGCTCTACGACCCGGCGAACGAGCACGATGCCTGCGGCGTCGGCATGGTGGCCGACCTGCACGGCCGCAAGAGCCACGACATCGTCCAGAACGCCCTGACCGTCCTGAAGAACCTGGACCACCGCGGGGCCGTGGGCGCGGAGCCGGACGACGGCGACGGCGTCGGCATCCTCGTCCAGATCCCGGACGCGTTCTTCCGCGACGAGACCGGGTTCGCGCTGCCCGAGGCCGGCGGCTACGCGGCAGGCCTCGCGTTCCTGCCGGCGGACGGCGACGAGCGCGCCGCGGCGGTCGCGCACATCGAGACGCTGTGCGCCGAGGAGCACCTGACGGTGCTCGGCTGGCGTGAGCTGCCGCACGACCCCGAGTTCACCGGGCCGGCCGCCCGCCGGGTCATGCCGCACTTCGCGCAGCTGTTCGTGGCGCCCGCCGCCGGCGGCCCGCACGCGGGCAAGACCGGCCTGGAGCTGGACCGCGCCGTGTTCTGCATGCGCGAGCGCGCCGAGCAGGACGTCCGGGTGTACTTCCCGAGCCTGTCCAGCCGGACGATCGTCTACAAGGGGATGCTGACGACCCCGCAGCTGGAGCCGTTCTTCCCCGACCTGTCGGACCGCCGCTTCACCAGCGCGATCGCGCTGGTGCACTCGCGGTTCTCGACGAACACCTTCCCGGCGTGGGAGCTGGCGCACCCGTACCGGTTCATCGCGCACAACGGCGAGATCAACACCGTCCGGGGCAACCGGAACTGGATGCGGGCCCGCGAGGCGCTGCTGAAGTCCGACCTGATCCCCGGCGACATCTCCCGGATCTTCCCGGTGATCGACATCGAGGCGTCCGACACCGCCTCGTTCGACGAGTGCCTGGAACTGCTGCACCTCGGCGGCCGGTCGCTGCCGCACGCGGTGCTGATGATGATCCCGGAGGCGTGGGAGAACCACGCGGAGATGGACGCCGAGCGCCGCGCGTTCTACGAGTTCCACTCCACCCTGATGGAGGCGTGGGACGGCCCCGCCAGCGTCAGCTTCACCGACGGCACCGTCGTCGGCGCGGTGCTGGACCGCAACGGGCTGCGCCCCGGCCGCTACTGGGTGACCGACGACGGCCTGGTGGTGCTGTCCAGCGAGGCCGGCGTGCTGGACATCCCGGCCGCCAAGGTGGTCCGCAAGGGCCGGCTGCAGCCCGGCAAGATCTTCCTGGTCGACACCGAGGCCGGGCGGATCGTCGAGGACGACGAGGTGAAGGCGGAGCTGGCCGCCGAGCACCCGTACGCGCAGTGGCTGCACGAGGGCCTGGTCCGGTTCGAGGAGCTGCCGCAGCGCGAGCGGGAGATCCCGACGCACGACACCCTCGTCAAGCGGCAGCAGACGTTCGGGTACACGCTCGAAGAGCAGCGGATCATCCTCGGGCCGATGGCCAGGAGCGGCGCGGAGCCGATCGGGTCGATGGGCACCGACACCCCGATCGCGGTGCTGTCGGAGCGCCCGCGGCTGCTGTTCGACTACTTCAAGCAGCTGTTCGCGCAGGTCACGAACCCGCCGCTGGACGCGATCCGCGAGGAGCTGGTGACCTCGCTGCAGTCCACGCTCGGCCCGGAGGGCAACCTCCTGGAGCCCGGCCCGGACTCGTGCCGGCGGCTGGTGCTGCCCAGCCCGATCCTGGACAACGACGAGCTGTCCAAGATCATCCACATCGACGACGAGGGGTCGCTGCCGCACCTGCAGGCCCACGTCGTGCACGGCCTGTACGACGTCGCCGGCGGCGGCGAGGCCCTGGAGACCCGCCTCGAGGAGATCAACTCCGAGGTGACCCGGGCCATCGGCGCCGGCGCGCGGATCATCGTGCTGTCGGACCGCGGCGCCGACTCGGCCCGCGCCGCGATCCCCGCGCTGCTGCTCACCGGCGCCGTCCACCACCACCTGATCCGGGAGAAGACCCGCACCCGGGTGGGCCTGGTGATCGAGACCGGCGAGGCCCGCGAGTGCCACCACATGGCGCTGCTCATCGGGTACGGCGCGTCCGCGATCAACCCGTACCTGGCGATCGAGACCGTCGAGGACATGGTCCGCGGCGGCGCGCTGCCGGGCGTCGAGCCCGACAAGGCCGTCCGGAACCTGGTGAAGGCGTACGGCAAGGGCGTCCTGAAGGTCATGTCCAAGATGGGCGTGTCCACGGTCGCGTCCTACACCGGCGCGCAGATCTTCGAGGCGATCGGGCTCGGCGAGCGCGTCGTGTCGCGCTGCTTCACCGGCACCACCTCCCGGCTCGGCGGCGTCGGCTTCGACGTGCTGGCCCGCGAGGTCGCCGAGCGGCACTCCCGCGCCTACCCGCCCGGCGGGAACGAGGCCGCGCACCGCACCCTGGAGGTCGGCGGCGAGTACCAGTGGCGCCGCGAGGGCGAGCCGCACCTGTTCAACCCGGACACGGTGTTCAAGCTGCAGCACGCCACCCGCACCCGCCGCTACGAGATCTTCAAGGAGTACACCTCCAAGGTCGACTCGCAGTCGCAGAAGCTGATGACCCTGCGCGGGCTGTTCAAGCTCAAGGAGGGCGCGCGGCCGCCGGTGCCGATCGACGAGGTCGAACCGGTATCGGAGATCGTCAAGCGGTTCTCCACCGGCGCGATGTCCTACGGCTCCATCTCCGCGGAGGCGCACGAGACCCTCGCGATCGCGATGAACCGGCTCGGCGGCAAGTCCAACACCGGCGAGGGCGGCGAGGACCCGGTCCGGTTCACCCCGGACGCCAACGGCGACCTGCGCCGCAGCGCGATCAAGCAGGTCGCGTCCGGCCGGTTCGGCGTGACGTCGGAGTACCTCACCAACGCCGACGACATCCAGATCAAGATGGCGCAGGGCGCCAAGCCCGGCGAGGGCGGGCAGCTGCCCGGCCACAAGGTGTACCCGTGGATCGCCAAGACCCGGCACTCCACGCCCGGCGTCGGCCTCATCTCGCCGCCGCCGCACCACGACATCTACTCGATCGAGGACCTCGCCCAGCTCATCCACGACCTGAAGAACGCCAACCCGGCGGCGCGCGTGCACGTCAAGCTCGTCGCCGAGGTCGGGGTCGGCACGGTCGCGGCCGGGGTGTCCAAGGCGCACGCCGACGTGGTGCTGATCTCCGGGCACGACGGCGGCACCGGCGCGTCCCCGCTGACCTCGCTGAAGCACGCCGGCGCCCCCTGGGAGCTCGGCCTCGCCGAGACCCAGCAGACGCTGCTGCTGAACGGGCTGCGCGACCGGATCGTCGTGCAGACCGACGGGCAGATGAAGACCGGCCGCGACGTCGTCGTCGCCGCGCTGCTCGGCGCCGAGGAGTACGGCTTCGCGACCGCGCCGCTGGTGGTGTCGGGCTGCATCATGATGCGGGTCTGCCACCTCGACACCTGCCCGGTCGGCGTCGCCACCCAGAACCCGGTGCTGCGCGAGCGGTTCTCCGGCAAGCCCGAGTTCGTGGTGAACTTCTTCGAGTTCATCGCCGAGGAGGTCCGCGAGTACCTCGCCGAGCTCGGGTTCCGGTCGCTGGAGGAGGCCATCGGGCACGTCGACATGATCGACACCCGGGAGGCCGTCGAGCACTGGAAGGCGTCCGGGCTGGACCTCGCGCCGGTGCTGCACGCCCCCGAGACCCCGTACGGCGACGCGCCCCGCCGCGTCGCCGCGCAGGACCACGGGCTGGAGAAGGCGCTCGACAACACCCTCATCCAGCTCGCCGAGGGCGCCGTCGCGTTCGGCGACAAGGTCACCCTCGACCTGCCGATCCGCAACGTCAACCGGACGGTCGGCACCATGCTCGGCCACGAGGTGACCAAGAAGTGGGGCGGCGCGGGCCTGCCCGACGACACCATCGACGTCACCTTCACCGGCTCCGCCGGCAACTCGTTCGGCGCGTTCGTCCCGCGCGGCATCACGCTGCGGCTGGTCGGCGACGCCAACGACTACGTCGGCAAGGGCCTGTCCGGCGGCCGGCTGACGCTGCGCCCCCCGGCGGACGCCGCGTTCGCCGCCGAGGAGCAGATCATCGGCGGCAACGTGATCCTGTACGGCGCCACCTCGGGCGAGCTGTTCGCCCGCGGCGTCGTGGGGGAGCGGTTCTGCGTCCGCAACTCCGGCGCCACCGCCGTCGTCGAGGGCGTCGGCGACCACGCCTGCGAGTACATGACCGGCGGCCGCGCCGTCATCCTCGGCCGGACGGGCCGCAACATCGCGGCCGGAATGTCGGGCGGCATCGCCTACGTTCTGGACCTGGTGGCCGACCGCGTCAACCGCGAGATGGTCGACCTGGAGCCGCTGGACGAGGGCGACGAGGCGTTCGTCAAGGGCCTGGTCGAACGGCACCTCGCCGAGACCGGGTCGCAGGTCGCCGAGCGGCTGCTCGCCGGCTGGGACCCGGCCCGCTTCACCAAGATCATGCCGCGCGACTACCGGCGCGTCCTGGAGGCGATGGCCGAGGCGCAGGCGCAGGGACGCGACGTCGACGAGGCCGTCATGGCCGCGGCCCAGGGCTGAGAGAGGGGGATTCCCACATGGCTGACCCGAAGGGTTTCCTGACCGTCCGGCGGGAGCTCCCGAAGCGCCGCCCGGTGGACGTCCGCATCAGGAGCTGGTCGGAGGTCTACGAGGACTTCGGCAACGACCGGCTGGAGAAGCAGGCGAGCCGCTGCATGGACTGCGGCATCCCGTTCTGCCACCAGGGCTGCCCGCTCGGCAACCTCATCCCCGAGTGGAACGACCTCGTCTACCGCAAGGACTGGCACGAGGCGATCGAGCGGCTGCACGCCACCAACAACTTCCCGGAGTTCACCGGGAGGCTGTGCCCCGCCCCGTGCGAGAGCGCCTGCGTCCTCGGCATCAACCAGGACCCGGTGGCGATCAAGCGGGTCGAGGTCGAGATCATCGACCGGGCGTTCGCCGAGGGCTGGGTGCGGCCGCAGCCGCCCGCGGTGAAGACCGGCAAGAAGGTCGCCGTGGTCGGCTCCGGGCCGGCCGGCCTCGCCGCCGCCCAGCAGCTCACCCGCGCCGGACACGACGTCACCGTGTACGAGCGCGCCGACCGGATCGGCGGGCTGCTGCGCTACGGCATCCCCGAGTTCAAGATGGAGAAGCGGCACCTCGACCGGCGCCTCAACCAGATGCGCGCCGAGGGCACCTCCTTCAAGACCTCGGTGAACGTCGGCGTCGACATCACCGCCGAGGAGCTGCGCGAGCGCTACGACGCGGTGGTGCTGTCCGGCGGCGCCACCGTCTGGCGCGACCTGCCCATCCCCGGCCGGGAGCTCAAGGGCGTCCACCAGGCGATGGAGTACCTGCCGCCGTCCAACAAGGTGCAGGAGGGCGACCTCGACAAGTCCCCGATCGACGCGGCGGGCAAGCACGTCGTCGTGATCGGCGGCGGCGACACCGGCGCCGACTGCATCGGCACCGCGATCCGGCAGGGCGCCGCGTCGGTCACCCAGCTGGAGATCATGCCGCGGCCGCCGGAGGCGCGCAGCGGCGCCCAGCCGTGGCCGACCTACCCCATGCTGTTCAAGATGGAGAGCGCCCACGAGGAGCTCGCCGGCATGGGCGGCGACCGGCTGTACGCGGTGTCCACCACCGAGTTCACCGGCGACGAGGACGGCCACGTCCAGGCGCTGCGGATCGTCGAGGTCGGCGGCCCTGACACCGGCTTCAAGCCCGTCGAGGGCACCGAGCGGGAGATCCCGGCGCAGCTGGTCACCCTCGCCATGGGCTTCCTCGGCCCGCAGCGCGAGGGCCTGCTGGAGCAGCTCGGCGTCGAGCTGGACCAGCGCGGCAACGTCGTCCGCGACCGCGACTACCGGACCTCCGTCGACGGGGTCTACGCGGCCGGCGACATGGGCCGCGGCCAGTCCCTGATCGTCTGGGCGATCGCCGAGGGACGCGCCGCCGCGCACGGCGTGGACCGGTTCCTCACCGGCCACACCGCCCTGCCCTACCCGATTCCGCCCACCGCGCGACCGATAGCCTGATCCGCGAACATTCGCCCGCCGTGCCTCCGGTGTCCGCCGGAGGCGCGGCGGCGTCGCGCGTACGGGGGTTCCCATGCCGACCCGGCAGATCGAGGTCACCGACTGGCACCTGGAGCAGCTCGGCGCCGCCGAGCTGCGGCCCGCGCGGACACCGGACGTCCCCGCCGCCATCGCCCGCGCCGAGCTGCCCAGCCCCGAGCTGAGCCGCTACCTGTACACCGCGGTCGGCGGCGGCCACTACTGGACGGACCGGCTCGCCTGGACCTACGACCAGTGGCTCAACTGGCTGTCGCGGCCCGGTGTGGAGACCTGGGTCGCGCACGTCCGCGGCACCCCCGCCGGGTACGCCGAGCTCGACCCGCAGCCCGACGGCGTCGTCGAGATCACCTGCTTCGGGCTGCTGCCCGCCTTCACCGGCCAGGGCCTCGGCGGCCACCTGCTCAGCGTCGCCGCCGCCCGCGCCTGGGACCTCGCCGCCCGCTGGGACGACCGCAAGCCCACCCGCCGCGTCCACCTGACCACCAGCTCCAACGACGCGCCCGCCGCGCTGCGCAACTACCAGGCCCGCGGCTTCCGCGTCTACGACGTCACCGTCGCCACCGGCACCTTCGGCCACACCCCGCCCGGCCCCTGGCCCGGTGCGCACTGACCCGGGCCGTCTAGGGTCTGAGGTCCGCCGCCAGTTCCCGCAGCACCTCCACCAGCAGCTCCACGTCCGCCCTGGTGGTGCGCCAGTTCAACGCCGCCGGCCGGAACACCGTCATCCCGCGGTACCGGCTCGTCCCCGCGTAGACGCGGCCGTCCGCGAGCAGCGCCTCCCCGAGCCTCGCGTTCAGCTCGTCCAGCCGCTCCTCGGGCACGCCCGCCGGACGGTACCGGAAGCACACCACGCACAGCTGCACCGGCGCGAGCAGCTCGAGCTCCGGCGCCGCCTCCACCAGCGACCCCAGATGCTCCGCGACGTCCAGGTGCCGCTCCACCATCGCCCGGTACCCGTCCCGCCCGTACGCCCGCAGCGTCGCCCAGATCGGCAGCGCCCGCGCCCGCCGCGACGACTCCGGCCCCAGCATGTTGTAGTTGACCCGCTCGCCGTCCTCCTCCGGCAGGTACGCCGCGCCCCACGCCCCGAACGCCCGGCTCAGCGCCGCCGGATCCCGCACGAACGAGAACCCGCTCTCGTACGGCACGTTCAGCCACTTGTGGCCGTCCGCCGTCACCGAATCCGCCCGCTCCACCCCCCGCGCCAGAGCCGCCGTCCGCGGCGACAGCGCCGCGAACATCCCGAACGCCCCGTCCACGTGCAGCCACGCCCCGTGCCGCTCCGCCAGGTCCGCCATCTCCGCGATCGGATCGGAGTCGCCGGTGTTCACCTCCCCGAGGTTCGCCACGACCACCGCCCGGCCGCCCAGCTCCGCCAGCGCCGCGTCCATCGCCGCCAGATCCACCCGGCCCGCCTCATCGCGCGCGAACACCCGCAGCGTGTCCCGCCCGCAGCCGAGGATCTGCAGCGCCTTGCGGGTGCTGACGTGCACCAGCCCGCTGCTGAGCACCGGCATCGCCGGCAGCCCCGCCAGCCCCCGCGCCGCCGCGTCCACCCCGTACCGCCCCGCCCACCACTGCCGCGCGCACGCCAGCCCCGCCACGTGCGCCAGCGTCGCGCTCGGCGTCAGCACCCCGCCGAACGCCGCCGGCAGCCCGAACAGCTCCCTCAGCCAGCGCAGCACCACCGTCTCCGCCCGCGCCGCCAGCGGCGACGTCAGCCACAGCCCCGCCGCCTGGTCCAGCAGCGACGCCGTCCAGTCGCCCGCCATCGCCGCCGGCGTCGACCCGCCCACCACGAAATGGAAGAACCGCGGACCCGACGAATGCGTCGCCGCCCCCGTCCCCACCCGCACCAGCCGCCCGACCGCCGCCACCGACCCCTCGCCGCGCTCCGGCAGCGGGCCGTCCAGCTCGTCCAGCAGCCCGTCCATCGCCCGGTCGTGCACCGGACGCTCCGCCAGCCCGTCCAGGTACGGCCCCGCCGCCCCCGCCACCAGCTCCAGCGCGCCGCCCGCGATGTCACGTTCGTCCAGAGGATCGCTCATCGCCCCAGCAGACCACACGGACCGGCCTTGTGGATCACCCGGATTGGCCCGCGATTCCGTAACGCACCCCTTGTGGTCAAGAGACCGATTCGCTACCGTCCCGCCCGACACCCACGCGGGACGTCACGGGCCCGGCCGCCCACCGCTGGGGCGACCGGGCCCGCCGCCGCGGACCGGGGCGCGCGTCCGAATCCTCCAAGACCGGCCCCCTCGCCCCGCCCTACGGTGACACCCATGAGAACCCTGCACGCCACCGACCTCGCCCGCGCCTGGGAGTTCATGCGGCTCAACGCCCGCGTCATCGACCGCCGCCGCTTCGCCCTCCACTTCCACGACGCCCCCGCCGCACCCCTCCTCGCCGCCCTCGCCGCCTACGAGAACCCCGACGGCGGCTACGGCCACGCCCTCGAACCCGACCTGCGCGGCGAGGCCAGCCAGCCCGTCCCCGCCCAGCACGCCCTCGACGTCCTCCACCAGGCCGGTGCCGACGACCACCCCGCCGTCACCCGCATCGCCGACCACCTCGCCGCCATCACCACCCCCGACGGGGGAGTGCCGTTCGTCCTGCCCACCGTCCACGACGCCCCCCACGCCCCCTGGTGGCAGACCCCCGACGACCCGCCCGCCGCGATCAACCCCACCGCCTCCCTCGCCGGCATGCTCCACCGCGCCGGATCACGCCACCCCTGGCTCGACACCGCCACCGCCTTCTGCTGGCGCCACCTCGACGACCCGCCCGCCGAACCAGGCCCCTACGACGTCCTCGCCCTGCTCACCTTCCTCGACCACGTCCCCGACCGCCCCCGCGCCGAGGCCGCCTTCGCCCGCCTGCGCGGCACCCTCGCCGCCCACGCCCGCAGCGACCACCACGACCCCCTCGACTTCGCCCCCGAACCCGGCGGATTCGGGCACCGCCTCGTCGGCGAGACCGCCGTCGCCACCGCGCTCGACGCCCTCGTCGACGCCCAGCACGACGACGGCGGCTGGGACGTCGCCTTCCTCATCTGGACGCCCGCCACCCGCCCCGAATGGCGCGGCCACGTCACCATCGAACGCCTCCGCACCCTGCGCGCCTACGGCCGCCTCAAGCCCTGACCCGGCCCGCTCAGAGCAGCGCGCGGACGGGCTCGCCTGCCAGCGCCCGCACCTCGTTCGACAGATGCGCCTGGTCGGCGTAGCCCGCCGCCGTCGCCACGTCCGCCAGCGCAACCCCCGACCGCGCCAGCCCCAGCGCCCGCTGGAACCGCAGCACCCGCTGCAACGTCTTCGGCCCGTACCCGAACGCCGCCAGCGAACGCCGCCGCAACTGCCGCTCGCCCAGCCCCACCGCGTCCGCCACCTCCGGCACCGACCGGCCCGCGACCCCCGCCAGGATCGCCGGGACCAGCGGATCCACCGGCTCCGCCACCGCCGCCCGCGCCCGCACACCCGCCACCAGCACCGCCCGCCGCTCCTCCAGCGACCCCGCACCGGCCACCGCGTCCGCCAGCGCCTCCGCCGCACCGCCCCACAGCTCCCGCAGCGGCCCCCGCCCGTCACGCAGCGCGTCCGCGGGCACCCCCAGCACCGGAGGCGCCGCACCCGGCCCGAACCGCACCGCGACGATCTCCGCCCCCGGCCGCACCGCCGCCGGCATCGGGCCCGTGTCCGGCCCCGCCACATGGATCCCGCCCGCCGACCAGATCACGTCCACGCACCCGTCCGGCACCACCCGCTGCACGAACGGCTCCGCGCCCGCCGGCAGCGCCGCCGTCCACGAGCACACCAGCCCCGCCCCGCGCTCGGGGACCTCGCGATAACCCGTCGGGTTCATCCTCCCTGCATACCACCCGCCCGCACGGGCAGGGGACGCAGAGGACCCCAACGGGAGGAACCTGACATGCCGTCCGATCTCCAAGGCAAGACCATCGCCTTCCTCTGCGCCCCCGAAGGCACCGAGCAGGTCGAGCTCACCGAACCCTGGAAGGCCGTCGAGCAGGCCGGCGGCAACCCGCGCCTCGTCTCCACCCAGTCCGGCCGCCTCCAGGCGTTCGACCACCTCGACAAGGCCGACACCTTCCCCGTCGACACCACCGTCGACGTCTCCGACCACACCGAGTTCGACGGCCTCGTCCTGCCCGGCGGCGTCGCCAACCCCGACTTCCTGCGCACCGAGCCCAAGGCCGTCGCGTTCGCCAAGGCGTTCTTCGACGCCGGCAAGCCCGTCGCCGTCATCTGCCACGGCCCCTGGACGCTCATCGAGGCCGGCGTCGTCCGCGGCCGCACCATGACGTCCTGGCCCAGCGTGCGGACGGACCTGCGCAACGCCGGGGCGACCTGGGTCGACGAAGAGGTCAAGATCTGCGAGGACGGCCCCAACGTGCTCGTCAGCAGCCGCAAGCCCGACGACCTGAAGGCCTTCTGCCAGGCCGCCGTCGAGGTCTTCAAACGATGACCCGGGCCGCATGGTCTAGACCTCTGACCTAGACCATTCGGTGAACCTTGGGCGACCGCATCCTGCACGAATATCCGTACCAGCGGGTAACTAAGTACGGTTGTGACGTGACCCGTCGAGCGAAGATAGTCAGCACCATCGGCCCCGCCTGCTCCAGCACGGAACAGATCAACGCCCTCGTCCACGCCGGCGTCGACGTCGCCCGGCTCAACATGAGCCACGGCGACCACGCCGGCCACGAGGAGGTCTACCACCGGATCAGGGCGGCCGCCGACGCCACCGGACGCGGCGTCGGCATCCTCGCGGACCTGCAGGGCCCCAAGATCCGCATCGGCCGGTTCCCCGACGGCCCCGTGCGGCTCACCCTCGGCGACGAGTTCACCATCACCACCGACGACGTCCCCGGCACCCGCCGCGAGGTCTCCACCACCTTCCAGGGCCTGCCCGGCGACGTCTCCCCGGGCGACACCGTCCTCATCGACGACGGCCGCGTCGCCCTCGAGGTCACCGGCGTCGACGGACCCCGCGTCCACACCGTCGTCAAGGTCGGCGGCATGGTCTCCGACAACAAGGGCCTCAACCTGCCCGGCGTCCCCGTCAGCGTCCCCGCCCTCACCGGCAAGGACGAGGCCGACCTGCGCTGGGCCCTGCGCCTCGGCGTCGACCTCGTCGCGCTCTCCTTTGTCCGCACCCCCGCCGACGCCGACATCTGCTACCAGATCATGGAAGAGGAGGGCGTCCGCGTCCCCCTCATCGGCAAGATCGAGAAGCCCCAGGCCGTCGAACTCCTCCCCGAGATCGTCGCTGCCTTCGACGGCATCATGGTCGCCCGCGGCGACCTCGGCGTCGAACTCCCCCTCGAACAGGTCCCGATGGTCCAGAAGCGCGCCATCGAACTCTGCCGCGAGAAGGCCCGCCCGGTCATCGTCGCCACCCAGATGCTCGAATCCATGATCTCCGCGCCGCGCCCCACCCGCGCCGAGACCTCCGACGTCGCCAACGCCGTCTTCGAGGGCGCCGACGCCGTCATGCTCTCCGGCGAGACCGCCGTCGGCCAGTACCCGATCGAGTCCGTCCGCACCATGAGCCGCATCGTGGAGACCGCCGAGCAGGCCACCCTGCACGCCACCCACACCCTGCAGCGCATGCCCGAGACCGTCGGCGGCGCCATCGCCCGCGCCGCCGCCGAGGTCGGCGCGATCGTCGGCGCCGAGGCCCTCGCCGCCTTCACCATGTCCGGCGAGACCGCCCGCCGCCTGTCCCGCTACCGCTCGCCGATCCCGCTGCTGGCCTTCACCTCCGTGCCCGCCGTCCGCGGCCGCCTGGCGCACGTCTGGGGCGTCGAGACCTTCATCGTCCCCCAGGTCGACCACACCGACGCCATGTTCCGCCAGGTCGAGCAGGCCCTCCTCGAACTCGGCCGCTGCCAGAAGGGCGACAAGGTCGTCGTCGTCGCCGGCTCGCCCCCCGGCACCCCGGGCTCCACCAACGCCCTCCAGGTCCTCAACATCGGCGAGAGTCACTGACCCCACCGCCGGCCGACCGGCCGCCGACCCGCGAGGGCCGGCCCGGCCGGCCGCGCGCGGACCCGGCGTTGATCACCACCGGATCTCATTTCCACGACGCTCCGGAAACCGCGTCAACCCTCAGTACTCGGCCCCCACGAACCCATCCAGCCGCCCCACCGCCTCCCGCCTCGCGACGGAGATGTTCTTCGCGTTCATCTGAGTCCAGGGGATCCCGAGCCGGAGTTTGCGCCGGGTCTATGGCCGCCGGGGACTGGACGTTGTGCCGTCGCCTCGGTCAGCTCCCGCTCTGGTGACGATCAGGCTCGCGAGCCCTCGCGGCCGGGCGGAAGCGTCGCGGGTCGGACCGGATGAAAGGCCACTCAAGGGATAAAGTGCCCCGAGTGGGATTCGAACCCACACTGGATGTGGTTTGAGCACATAGCCTCTGCCATTGGGCTATCGGGGCATTTGTCCGGATAAACTGGACATTTTTTGTGGCATTGACCCTCAGGCGGGCTGGGGGAGGGTCGACAGGAACCAGGGTAGCGGGTTCGGTAGGCTCGTGCGCGTGGAGAGCGCTCGGCGAGTTGTGATTGCGGAAGACGAGGCCCTGATCCGGCTGGACCTGAAGGAGATGCTGCAGGAGGACGGCTACGAGGTCGTGGGCGAGGCCGGGGACGGGGAGACCGCCGTCCGGCTGGCCGGCGAGCTCAAGCCCGACCTGGTGATCCTGGACGTGAAGATGCCCGTCCTGGACGGTATCTCGGCGGCCGAGCGGATCTCGGCGGACCGGATCGCGCCGGTCGTGATCCTCACCGCGTTCTCCCAGCGCGAGCTCGTCCAGCGGGCGACGGAGGCGGGCGCGATGGCCTACCTCGTCAAGCCGTTCGCCAAGACGGACCTGACGCCGGCGATCGAGATGGCGGTGAGCCGGTACACCGAGCTGCGGGCGCTGGAGGCGGAGGTCGCCGGGCTGCAGGAGCGGCTGGAGACCCGCAAGGTGGTGGACCGGGCGAAGGGGCTGCTCCAGGAGGCGAACGGCTGGTCCGAGCCGGAGGCGTTCCGGTGGATCCAGAAGACGTCGATGGACCGCAGGCTCACGATGCGGGCCGTCGCGGAGGCCGTGGTGGCGGGCGCCACCGGCGGGGCGGCCGCCGACGGCGCGGGCGATTCCTCCGCCGGTTGACCTTCTGCCCTGTCATCCGGCGCGTTGTCAAGATCCAATGCGCCCGTGCCGGACCGGCCGCGGTCGGCACGCTGCGTAATCGTGCCTGGCAAAACGGGGGAACCGATGGGCACGGTGGCGTAACGAAGCAATAACCCTTCGATCCTGGGGTGCTGTTCTGGGACGGGTCGACGGTGTACGACATAGCTGGTCCCCGAGTGACCGTTATCTCCTTCCGGGAGAGTTCGGCGTCGGGGCATGACTCGTACCCGATCCGGCGCGGATCCGGATGTGAAAGGTTGGGCACCTTGCGGCGCAACAGGATGAGGCTGACCGGCGCGATCGCGCTGGGTGCGGCGGTGGCGCTCGGCGCCGCCGCCTGCGGTTCGGGAGACAGCGGCGGCGGCAAGGATCTGACGATCGCCTACATCGGTGTCCAGACCGGCGACAACTCCCCCGAGCTCGGGATCAACATCTCCAACGGGGTCAAGCTGGCGATCGACCAGTACAACGCCACGAACCCGAAGAAGAAGGTCAAGTTCAAGATCTACGACACCAAGGGCGACCCGGCCGTCGCGCCCGGCCAGGTGCAGAAGGCGATCGACGACGACGTCACCGCGGTCGTCGGCCCGGTGTTCTCCGGCGAGTCCAAGGCGACGGTGCCGAGCCTGGAGGAGGCGGAGATCCCGAACATCTCCCCCTCGGCCACCTCCACGGCGCTGGGCAAGAACGGCTGGAAGTTCTGGCACCGGCTGATCTCCAACGACGACGCGCAGGGCCAGGTCGACGGCGACTTCATCGTGAAGACGCTGGCCGCCAAGAAGGTCTTCGTCATCGACGACAACCAGGAGTACAGCGTCGGCCTGGCCGACAAGGTGTTCTCCGCGGTGCAGGCGCAGGGCGTCGCGCCGCAGCGGGACAAGATCGACCCGAAGGCGACCGACTACTCCAGCACGGTCAACAAGGTGAAGGCGTTCAAGCCGGACGCGATCTTCTTCGGCGGCTACTACAACGGCGGCGACAAGCTGCTCAAGCAGCTGCGCGACGGCGGCGTGACCGCCAAGTTCGTCTCCGACGACGGCGCGCTGGACCAGAAGCTGATCGACGGCGCCGGCGTCAAGCAGGCCGACGGCGCGCTGGTCTCGTGCGCCTGCCAGTCGATCAACCCGACGGCCGACAACCCGGCCGTGGCGAAGTTCATCAACGACTACAAGGCCGCGTTCCACAAGGACCAGGGCACGTACTCGGCGGAGGGCTACGACGCCACGAACGCGATCCTGGACGCCTTCAAGGCCGGCAAGACCACGACCAAGGACGTCAACGACTACCTCAAGACGGTGAACTTCCAGGGCGTGTCGAAGCCGGTCAAGTTCGAGGCGAACGGCGAGATCCAGGTCAAGACCATCTACATGTTCCAGGTGGTCGACGGGAAGCTGAAGTTCCTCGGCGACGCCGCCAAGGTCAAGCCCGAGTGAGCTAGGCCCGCCACGACGCAGGACGGCCGCCGGTCCTCCGGCGCGGGGCGGGAGCGCCGCTGCGCTCCCGCCCCCTCTTTCTTGAGGAACCCTCTGTGCTCCACGACTTCACATCCCAGTTCTGGGCGAACACGGTCGACGGGCTGACCGTCGGTTCGATCTACGCGCTGGTCGCGCTCGGCTACACGATGGTCTACGGCGTGCTCCGGCTCATCAACTTCGCCCATTCCGAAATCTTCATGATCGGCACGTTCGGCGGGCTGACCTTGATCCAGGTGGTCGGTTTCGACAACGGCCCCTACACCGGCATCGCCCTGGTGGGAGTGCTGCTGGCCTGCCTGATCGCGTCGATGGTCGCGTCGGGCGGGGCGGCGCTCGTGCTGGAGCTGATCGCCTACCGGCCGCTGCGCCGCAAGGGGGCGTCGCGGCTGGCGGCGCTGATCTCGGCGATCGGCGCGTCGCTGTTCCTGCAGGAGCTGTTCGCGACGACGGTGATCCCGCACTTCTTCGGGCACGGCGGCGGGCGCGACCCGATCCACGTGCCGGACCTGATGAAGAAGGAGACGCTGTTCTCGATCGGTTCCGGGGACGTCCGCAACGACAAGCTGCTGATCTTCGTGGCGGCGATCGTGATGATGATCGTCCTGGACCGGTTCGTGAACGCCTCCAAGCTCGGCCGCGGTATCCGGGCCACGGCGCAGGACCCCGAGACGGCGGTGCTGCTCGGCGTGAACATCGACCGGGTCGTCGTCGTGACCTTCGTGGTCGGCGGCCTGATGGCGGGCGCGGCGGGGTTCTTCTTCGCGCTGCTCTACCAGCAGACGATGTTCAACATCGGCTTCATCCTCGGTATCAAGGCGTTCACGGCCGCGGTGCTCGGCGGTATCGGGAACCTGCGCGGCGCTCTCGTCGGCGGGTTCACGCTGGGGCTGATCGAGAACTACGGCGGCTCCATCTTCGGCTCCGAGTGGAAGGACGTCATCGCGTTCACGCTGCTCGTGGTCATCCTCCTGTTCCGTCCCACCGGCATCCTCGGTGAGTCCCTCCAGCAGGCGCGCGCATGAGCGATAACACGAACAAGACAGCGAACACGGCGGGGTTGCGCGGTGCGCTCTCCGGGCCCTTGGAGGCCGTCCGCACGCACTGGGACCGGGCACCGGGCTGGGAGCGCTGGGCGGTCTACGTCCTTCTGGTGATCGGCGCGCTGTTCCTGCCCTACCAGGGTCTCGCGCCGGCGATGTCGCCGGAGTCGGACTGGCAGACGATCCTGTTCTATCCGATCGGGATCTATGTGCTGCTCGCGCTCGGCCTGAACGTGGTGATCGGGTACGCCGGCATGCTCGACCTCGGGTATGTGGCGTTCTGGGCGATCGGCGCGTACACGATGGCGACGATGGCCGTGAAGCACGGGATCGGGTTCTGGCCGCTGCTGCCGTGCGGGATCGTGCTGGCGGCGGTGTCCGGCGTGATCCTGGGCGCTCCGACGCTGCGGCTGCGCGGCGACTACCTGGCGATCGTGACGCTGGGCTTCGGGGAGATCGTCCGGAAGGTCGCGGAGAACACCGACTGGCTGGGCGGGACGCGGGGGGTCAACAACATCCCGCATCCGCCGAGCCATGAGGGCGTGTGGTTCCTCGGCGTGGACCTGTTCACCTACAAGATCAGGGACGCGCGGCCGTACTACTACCTGCTGGTCGCGCTGATCATCCTGGTGGTGATCTTCTCGAAGCGGCTGGAGGCCAGCCGGATCGGGCGGTCCTGGACGGCGATCCGGGAGGACGAGGACGCCGCGGAGATCATGGGCGTGCCGACGTTCAAGTTCAAGCTGCTGTCGTTCGCGACGGGAGCGGCGATCGGCGGTTCGGCGGGCGTGGTGTTCGCGGCGAAGACCAGTTACGTGGCGCCGGCGAACTTCCCGTTCCTGCTGTCGGCGACGATCCTGGCCGCGGTGGTGCTGGGCGGCGCGGGCAACATCCCCGGCGTGATCGTCGGCGCGTTCCTGGTGGCGTGGCTGCCGGAGCGCTTCCGCGGTCTGGCCGACTACCGGGACCTGGCGTTCGGCGCGATCCTGGTGGCGATGATGATCTTCCGCCCGGAGGGGCTGATCCCGTCGAGACAGCGCAAGGCCGAGATGGCCGAGGGCGGCGGAGGGATGGGCCATATGGGCGCCGAGATCGACACGTCCGGTTCGGAGGCGGAGGTGGGGAGCAGATGAGCGAGGTGTCCGGCGCGGGCGGCAAGACCGGCGGCGCCCTGCTCGAGCTGTCGCAGGTGACGATGCGCTTCGGCGGCGTCGTCGCGCTGAACGCGGTCGACCTGACGGTCCGGGAGGGCGAGATCTTCGCCCTGATCGGGCCGAACGGCGCGGGCAAGACGACGGTGTTCAACACGGTGACCGGCGTGTACCGGCCGACGTCCGGGGAGATCCGGTTCGCGGGCGGCCGGCTGAACGGCCTGAAGCGCTACCAGGTCACCCGGCGGGGCGTCGCGCGGACGTTCCAGAACATCCGGCTGTTCCCGAACATGACGGCGGAGCAGAACGTGCAGGTGGGCGCGGACGCGCACCACAACGCGGGGCTGGTCAGCGTGACGTTCGGGCTGCCGAAGCACCGGCGCGCCGAGCGGGAGGGCAAGGCGCTGGCGCGGGAGCTGCTGGACTTCGTCGGGGTGTCGCACCGCACGCACGACATGGCGAAGAACCTGCCGTACGGCGACCAGCGGCGGCTGGAGATCGCGCGGGCGCTGGCCACGGATCCGAAGCTGCTGCTGCTGGACGAGCCGGCCGCCGGGATGAACCCGGCGGAGAAGATCGCGCTGATGGAGCTGATCCGCAAGATCCGCGACAGCGGCCGGACGGTGCTGCTGATCGAGCACGACATGGGCCTGGTGATGGGCATCAGCGACCGGGTCGCGGTGCTGGACTTCGGGCAGAAGATCGCCGACGGGCTGCCCGCCGAGGTGCAGAACGACCCGAAGGTCATCGAGGCGTACCTGGGGGCTCCGGCCGATGCTTCTTGAACTGAAGGACGTGCACGTCCACTACGGCAAGATCGAGGCGCTGAAGGGCGTGTCGCTGGAGGTCGGCGAGGGCGAGATCGTCTCGCTGATCGGCGGGAACGGCGCGGGGAAGACGACCACGCTGAAGACGATCTCGGGGCTGCGGTCCTGCTCGGCGGGGTCGGTGTTCTTCGAGGGCGCCGACATCGGGTCGATGCCGGGGCACCGGCGGGTGCTGGCCGGCATCGGGCAGGCGCCGGAGGGCCGCGGGATCTTCCCGGGCATGTCGGTGCACGAGAACCTGCTGATGGGCGCGTACGCCCGCAAGGACGACCACACCAAGGAGCTGGCGGAGGCGTACGAGCTGTTCCCGCGGCTGGCGGAGCGGCGGACGCAGGCGGCGGGCACGATGTCGGGCGGCGAGCAGCAGATGCTGGCGATCGGCCGGGCGCTGCTGTCCAAGCCGAAGGTGCTGCTGCTGGACGAGCCGTCGATGGGGCTGGCGCCGATGCTGGTGCAGCAGATCTTCTCGATCATCGAGGAGATCAACCGGCGCGGCACGACGATCCTGCTGGTGGAGCAGAACGCGCAGCAGGCGCTGCGGCTGGCGCACCGGGCGTACGTGCTGGAGACGGGCCGGATCGTGCGGTCGGCGCCGGCGTCGGAGCTGCTGGACGACCCGCAGGTGCGGGCGGCGTATCTGGGCGGCGACGTCGGCGGCGATCCGGGTGCGGCGGCGGCCGCGAGCGGCCCGGAATCGGTCGCGCTGAGCAAGCCCGCGAAGGGCGGGCCTGCGAAGGGCGAGCCTGCGAAGGGCGAGCCTGCGAAGGGCGAGGCCGAGCCCGCCGACGACGCCGAGCCGGACGGCGCGGACGCGCCCGACGGCGAGTAGCGCCCGGCCGGGGCGTCCCACCACGACCCCGGGGCGGGGCCGCCGTTCACCGCAACGGCAGCTCCGCCCCGGGGTCGTGCTGCAGCGGGACGCCGAGCTCGTCGGTGGGGTCGGAGTAGAGCCGCAGCGCGGTGATCCGGGCGTCCTTCGGGATGTCGTACATCAGGTCGAACTCGAGCCGGTCGCGGGAGCCGAGCTCGATGTCGGTGGGCTGCCGCTTGACCCGCATCGCGTTCACGTCGGGCGGGTAGGCGCCGCGCGTGGTGACCAGCAGCTGGCGGTCGAGGTCGATCTTGTGGAAGGTGGCGTAGCGGTTCTCGGCGAGCATGCGGACGCGGGCGAAGCCGCCGAGCCGGGACGGCAGGTCGGCGTGGCTGCCGGTGATGGTGGTGAGGCCGGAGCTGAGGCCGATCGCGGCGAACGCGATCTGCCCGTCGGTCACCTCGCGGTAGGGGAGGGCGTGCTCGCCGTCGCGGACGGGGCGGGCGGGCACGCGGTAGTGGGCGGTGCCGTGGCCGCCGCATGCGGACGCCAGGGGGAGCAGTGGTGCGAGCGCGAGGAGGGCCGCCGCCGCGCGTGGTGCCGTGTGCCGCGCCGGGCGCCGTTCCGGGCGTCTTCTGGGGGTGCGGGGGCGTCCTGCAGGTAGGGGCCGCATGGTCCGCACCGTAGGACGGTGTTCGCGGCGCCCGCCAGATCGCGGGGCGTCCTGGAACCGTCCTGTGACGGTGCCCGCCTGCGAGGACGTGCCGGGCCTGGGATCACCTTTGGGGCCGTACGGCCCTTGCGGGCGCGTGCGTTGTCTACTCGGTGATCCCAGGCCGTTCCGATCCACGCTACAGACCCCGGCCGGTCCATCGCAAAGAAAGCGGCGGATCGGACTTACGGCCGACACGCGGCGGACGTGCGCCGGACGTGCGGCGTGCGGGGGCTGGAAGCGCGGAAGCGCGGGACGCGGGGGCCGGGAGGTCAGGCGGCGGGGGCGTCGCGGAGCATGCAGGTGAGGCGGGCGGTGCAGACCCGGCGGTCCTGGTCGTCGGTGATGACGATGTCGTAGGTGGCGAGGGTCCGGCCGCCGTGCGCGCGGGTGGCGACGCCGGTGACGTACCCCTCGGTCGCGGACCGGTGGTGGGTGGCGTTGATCTCGATGCCGACGGCGATGCGGCCGGGGCCGGCGTGCATCGCCGAGCCGGCGGACCCGAGGGTCTCGGCCAGCACGCACGAGGCGCCGCCGTGCAGCAGCCCGTACGGCTGGGTGTTGCCCTTGACCGGCATGCGGCCGACGACGCGTTCGGCGGACACCTCCAGGTACTCCACGCCCATCGCCTTGGCCAGGTCGCCGCGGGACTCCATCCCCTCACCGGAAAGGATCTTCGCGGCCAGGTCGTCCCGGCTCAGGCCGTCGGTGTCGCTCACTTACGCCTCCACAAAACTGTCGTACGCGCAGACTAGAGTCCTGGTGTGGCGAACGAACCAGCGACCCCTGACAAGCGTGACCGGCTCCTCCTGCTCGACGGGCATTCCCTGGCCTACCGCGCGTTCTTCGCGCTGCCGGTGGAGAACTTCTCCACCACCGACGGGCAGCCGACGAACGCGGTGTACGGCTTCACCTCGATGCTCATCAACGTCCTGCGCGACGAGCAGCCCACCCACATCGCGGTGGCGTTCGACCGCAGCGAGCCGACCTTCCGGCACGAGCAGTACGTGGAGTACAAGGCGGGGCGGGCGAAGACGCCCGACGAGTTCCGCAGCCAGGTCAGCCTGATCTTCGAGGTGCTGGACGCGCTGCGCATCCCGCGGATGTCGGTCGCGGGGTTCGAGGCCGACGACATCATCGCCACCCTGTCGGTGCAGGCCACCGAGGCCGGGCTCGACACCCTCGTCGTCACCGGCGACCGGGACGCGTTCCAGCTCGTCAACGAGCACGTCACGATCCTGTACCCGGTGAAGGGCGTCTCGGAGCTGGCCCGGATGGACCCGGCCGCGGTCGAGGCCAAGTACGGGGTGCCGCCCGAGCGGTACCGGGAGCTGGCCGCGCTGGTCGGGGAGAGCAGCGACAACCTGCCGGGCGTGCCCGGCGTCGGCCCGAAGACGGCCGCGAAGTGGCTGACCAAGTACGGCGACCTCGACACCCTCGTCGCGAAGGTCGAGGAGATCAAGGGCAAGGCCGGCGACAACCTGCGCGAGCACCTCGCCGGGGTGCTGCGCAACCAGCAGATCAACAAGCTCGACACGGCGGTCGGGCTGGAGCTGACGCCGCCGCAGCTGACGATGGGGCAGTGGGACCGCGACGAGATCCACACCCTGTTCGACTCGCTGCAGTTCCGGGTGCTGCGCGAGCGGCTGTACTCCTCGCTGTCGGCCGCCGAGCCGGAGGCCGACGAGGGCTTCGAGGTGCAGGTGGACGCGCTGGAGCCGGGCGCGCTCGGCGCGTGGCTGGAGGCCAACGGCGGCGGGCGCCTCGGCGTCGCCGTCACCGGGTCGTGGGGGCGCGGCACCGGCGAGATCACCGCGCTGGCGCTGGCGTCCAAGGACGGCCCGGCCGTCCACCTCGACCCGGCGGAGCTGATCGAGGACGACGAGCGTGCGCTCGCGGCGTTCCTCGCCGACCCGTCCCGCCCGAAGGCGATCCACGAGGCGAAGGGCCCGATGCTGGCGCTCGCCGCGCGCGGCCTGCGGCTGGACGGCGTCACCAGCGACACCGCGCTCGCCGCCTACCTGGCGCTGCCGGGGCAGCGCACCTTCGACCTCGCCGACCTCGTCCTGCGCTACCTGCACCGGGAGCTGCGCAGCGAGACCGAGGACTCCGGGCAGCTCACCCTGGACGGGTCCGGCGAGGAGGAGGCCGCCGAGGCGCTCGCCGTCCGCGCCCGCGCCGTCACCGAGCTCGCCGACGTCCTGGACGGCGACCTGGACAAGCGCGGCGCGACGCGGCTGCTGCGCGAGGTGGAGCTGCCGCTCGTGCGCGTGCTGGCCGACATGGAGCGCGCCGGGATCGCCGTCGACGCCGACCACCTGGCGGGCCTGTCGGCGTCGCTCGGCGGCCAGGTGAAGGAGCAGGAGCAGCAGGCCCACACGGCCGTCGGGCACGAGTTCAACCTCGGCTCGCCCAAGCAGGTGCAGCAGGTGCTGTTCGACGAGCTGAACCTGCCGAAGACCAAGCGGACCAAGACCGGCTACACCACCGACTCCGAGGCCCTCACCACCCTGCTGGAGAAGGACGGCCACCCGGTGCTGGAGCACATCCTGCGCTGGCGCGAGGTCGCGAAGCTGAAGAGCATCGTCGACTCGCTCATCCCGATGGCCGACGACGCGGGCCGCATCCACACCACGTTCAACCAGATGATCGCCGCGACGGGCCGGCTGTCCTCCACCGATCCGAACCTGCAGAACATCCCGATCCGCACGGCCGAGGGCCGGCAGATCCGCGAGGCGTTCGTCGTCGGCGGGGAGTACGAGTCGCTGCTGACCGCCGACTACTCGCAGATCGAGCTGCGGATCATGGCGCACCTGTCGGAGGACGAGGCGCTGCTGGAGGCGTTCGGGACCGGCGCCGACTTCCACACCATCACCGCGTCCCGCGTGTTCGGCCTGCCGCCCGAGCAGATCGACTCCGAGCTGCGCGCCCGCATCAAGGCGATGAACTACGGACTGGCGTACGGGCTGTCGGCCTACGGCCTGTCCCAGCAGCTCCGCATCTCCCCGGACGAGGCGCGCGGCCTGATGGAGGAGTACTTCCAGCAGTTCGGCGGCGTCCGCGACTACCTGCGCGACATCGTCGGCAAGGCCCGCCAGGACGGCTACACCGAGACCATCCTCGGCCGCCGCCGCTACCTGCCCGACCTCAACTCCGACAACCGGCAGCGCCGCGAGATGGCCGAGCGGATGGCGCTGAACGCGCCGATCCAGGGCTCGGCCGCCGACATCATCAAGGTCGCGAGCCTGAACGTCGACCGCGCCCTGCGCGAGGCGGGCCTGCGCTCCCGGATGCTGCTGCAGGTCCACGACGAGCTGGTGTTCGAGGTCGCCGCCGGCGAGCTCGACGAGCTCAAGTCCCTGGTCAGCGACCAGATGGCCGGCGCCTACGCGCTCCGCGCCCCGCTGAGCGTCTCCATGGGCACCGGCCGCACCTGGCAGGAAGCGGCGCATTGATTCAATTCCGGCCCAGGGCCCTCGCCTAGCGGCCCGGACCCTGACCGTGATCGGGGCGAACGCGGCCTCGCTTCGCGAGCTTCCCGTCGGGGGCTCGCCTTCGGCGTCGCCCCTCACGGTCAGATACCGCGCTCGCGTGCAAGCTGAGCTCGTCGGCGGGCGGGTGACGGGCTCGCTTGCTGCTTGAGCGCGTTGGCGTGGCCTGTCAAGGCGGCTTGCCGTATGCCCCGCGTCCGTTCTGGGCGCGGGGCATCTTTTCATGGGCGCCGATCGCGGTTCGCGGGCGGGGTGTCCGGGTTTACCGGGGGGTTTCGTACTTGGTGTGATGCGGGGCGGCGGTGGAGTGGTCTGTGGAGATCATTCGGGTACGCCGGTGGGTGTCCGTTGATGTCCGGGGGGTCGTACGCTGTCCCCCTGGTCCTGTTCGGGTCTACCGGCGGGGGGAACGTGCCTCTCCTTCACAAGATCGCTGGAGTTGTGGTCGTCTGCGCCGTGATCCTGGGACTGACGTTGCCAGGGGAGCGGCGCGGGCGCGATAAGGACGCCGACGCGGCGCAGGCCGCGGCCACCGCGCGCGCGGCGCGCGACGACCGCCCGGCGGGGAAGGCCGCGCCGTCAGGGCCGCCGGCGCCCGGCCGCGCGGCGGCGTCGCCGAGCGGGGCGGCGAGCCCGCCCGCGCCCGTGAAGCTCGCGGCGGCGACGCCCGCGGCGGCCCAGGTCAAGGCCGACGAGCTCGGCCAGATCCCGGTGCTCATGTACCACCGGATCATGGTCAAGCCGCAGCAGTCGCTGGACCGCTCGACCACGGAGCTGTACGACGAGCTGACGCGGCTCGCCAAGGACGGGTACGTGCCGATCACCGCGGCGCAGTTCGTCAGCGGGCGGATCGACGTCCCGGCCGGCAGGCACCCCGTCGTGCTGACCTTCGACGACAGCACGCCGGGGCACTTCGGGCTGGACGCGCAGGGCAACCCCAAGCCCGACACCGCGGTCGGGGTCATCGAGCGGGTCGCCCGCGAGAACCCCGGGTTCCGGCCGGTGGCGACGTTCTACCTGAACAAGGACCTGTTCGGGATGGACGAGCTGCAGGCCGCGGCGGGGCTGAAGTGGCTCGTCCAGCACGGGTACGAGGTCGCCAACCACACCATGTCGCATCCCGACCTGTCGCATCTGACCAAGGACCAGGTGCACAAGGAGATCGGCGGCATGGAGGACGAGATCGTCAAGATGACCGGGGCGCACACGACGACGTTCGCCTACCCGTTCGGGGTCGCCCCGCACAAGCCGGCGTGGGCGGAGAGGCTGGACGGCTCGTACGCGTTCCAGGGGATCTTCCTGGCCGGGTGGCGGCCGTCGGTGTCGCCGTTCGACGCCAAGTTCGACCGGTGGGCGATCGACCGGGTGCGGTCCGAGGGCAAGATCAAAGAGGACGACTGCAAGCAGTTCTGCTCGACGGCCTGGCTCGACTATCTGGACAAGCACCCCGATGAGCGGTACACATCTGACGGGGACCCGAACACCGTGACGTTTCCCGATGTGCTCGAGGACCGGCTGGCCAAGCCGTACCGGGCCTGGGCGCGGGTCTACTGATGCGCGCCGGCCGGCGGTGCCCCCACCGGATTGACCAGGCGCGCCGCGTCCCATATCCTGATCGCTGCGCTGTGGGCCTGCGCGCGCTTCGGACGGAGCAGGCTCGCGCTCGGTCAGGTCGGCGACATCGGTTCGGTTCACTGACGCGGTCAGCACCGCGTTCCTTCCGGTTCTCGGCAGGGCGGACGGCCCTCCGCGCACAACCCATGACGACTTCCATGTCCGTACCGGAGCCAGCCGACACATGACGAGTAGCACCGAGGCCACCTCGACCACCCCGCAGGTAGCGGTCAACGACATCGGGTCCGAGGAAGCCTTCCTCGCGGCGATCGATGAGACCATCAAGTACTTCAACGACGGCGACATCGTCGAAGGCACCGTCGTCAAGGTCGATCGTGACGAGGTCCTCCTCGACATCGGCTACAAGACCGAGGGCGTCATCCCCTCGCGCGAGCTCTCCATCAAGCACGACGTCGACCCCAACGAGGTCGTCGCCGTCGGGGACCACGTCGAGGCCCTCGTCCTCCAGAAGGAGGACAAGGAAGGCCGTCTGATCCTGTCCAAGAAGCGCGCCCAGTACGAGCGCGCCTGGGGCACGATCGAGAAGATCAAGGACGAGGACGGCATCGTCACCGGCACCGTCATCGAGGTCGTCAAGGGCGGCCTCATCCTCGACATCGGCCTGCGCGGCTTCCTGCCCGCCTCGCTGGTCGAGATGCGCCGCGTCCGCGACCTGCAGCCCTACGTCGGCCGCGAGCTCGAGGCGAAGATCATCGAGCTGGACAAGAACCGCAACAACGTGGTCCTGTCCCGCCGCGCCTGGCTGGAGCAGACGCAGAGCGAGGTCCGCCAGACCTTCCTCAACACCCTGCAGAAGGGCCAGGTCCGCAAGGGCGTCGTCTCCTCGATCGTCAACTTCGGCGCGTTCGTCGACCTCGGCGGCGTCGACGGCCTGGTGCACGTCTCCGAGCTGTCCTGGAAGCACATCGACCACCCCTCCGAGGTCGTCGAGGTCGGCCAGGAGGTCACGGTCGAGGTCCTGGACGTCGACATGGAGCGCGAGCGCGTGTCCCTGTCGCTCAAGGCGACCCAGGAAGACCCGTGGCAGCAGTTCGCCCGCACCCACCAGATCGGCCAGGTCGTGCCGGGCCGCGTCACCAAGCTGGTGCCGTTCGGCGCGTTCGTCCGGGTCGAGGAGGGCATCGAGGGCCTGGTGCACATCTCCGAGCTGGCCGAGCGGCACGTCGAGATCCCCGAGCAGGTCGTCCAGGTCGGCGACGAGATCTTCGTGAAGATCATCGACATCGACCTCGACCGGCGCCGGATCAGCCTGTCCCTCAAGCAGGCGAACGAGGGCGCCGCCAGCATGGAGGAAGAGGACTTCGACCCCACGCTGTACGGCATGCCGGCGGAGTACGACGAGCAGGGCAACTACAAGTACCCCGAGGGCTTCGACGCCGACACCGGCGAGTGGCTCGAGGGCTTCGACGAGCAGCGCGAGACCTGGGAGCGGCAGTACGCCGAGGCGCGCACCCGCTTCGACGCGCACCGCAAGCAGATCGAGGAGGCCCGCAAGGCCGAGGCGGAGGCCGAGACCGGCCCCGTGACCGGCGGCGGCGAGACCTCCTACTCCGGCGGCGGTGAGAGCGAGTCCGGCGGTGGCGCCCTGGCCACCGACGAGGCGCTCGCCGCGCTGCGGGAGAAGCTGTCCGGCGGCCAGTGACCCGTCACTGACCACCGCAAGGCCGACCTGACCACGGCCGGAGCGCGATCCTCGGATCGGCTCCGGCCGTGGTCGGTTTCGTCAGGGGTGCGGCGGGAACCGGCGGAACGGGAACCCGCGGTGCGGGACCCGGCGGCGCGCGAACCGCCGGTGTGAGATCCGTCCCGCTCCCGGCGGGTTCCGCGCGCACGGCGCCCGCCGGGGCCGTAGAGTCCGCAGGGGCCGCGCAGCGCCGCGCCGCCGCAACCCCCGTAGGTCCGCTCGTCCCCCGGGAGCACTCGTTCAATTGGCCAGCACAGAGGTAGGCACCAAGACCGGCGGCCCGGCAGCGCCGGGGCCGTCGATCGTCCCGCAGGGCCCCGCCCGGCTGACGCTCATCGCGATCACGGTCGCGGTGCTCGCGCAGACCCTGCGCTTCTCGCTTCCCCAGCTCGACCACTTCGCCGGCGACGCCGGCACCGGCGTCGCCGCGATCGCCGTGCTGGTGGTCTATCTCGCCGGGTTCGCCGCGCCGCTGGTGCGGCGCGCCGCCGGGCCGCGCGGGCTGCTGCTGGTCGGCGTGGGCGGGCTGTTCGCCGTCCGGCTGCTCGCGCAGGTGATCGGCCCGCAGACGTGGCTGGCGTTCGTCGGCACCGCCGTCGGCATGATCGCGGTCGCGGCGCTGTTCGAGGGGGCGCGCGGGCTGTCGGGCGTCGGGTTCGCCACCGCGACCGTCGCGGGCCTGTCCGCCGACACCGCCGTCCGGATGTGCTTCGCCACCTGGGACCCGGTGTGGCGCAACGGGATCGGGCCGTGGGCGGCGTGCCTGGCGTTCGTGGCGCTCGGCGCCGCCGCCCTCTACCGGGAGCTGTCGTCCGGGCCGGTCACGGCGCCCGGCCTGTCCTGGCGGGACGCGATGGGCGCCGCCGCGTTCGGGCCGTTCCTGGCGCTGCAGGTGCTGGTGCTGTCCAGCCCCGCGTTCGTCGCCTCGTCCGGGTGGCAGTCGCTGACCGGCGCGCACATCGCGATCGTCGCCGGGCAGGGCCTGGCGCTGGCGTTCCTGGCGTCCGGGCTCGCCGTCCGCGCCGTGCCGGGCGGGGTCTGCGTGCTCGGCGGCACCGTGCTCGGGGTCGGCGCCGGCGCGGTCGCCGGGACGTACGCGATGAGCGGCATCGAGGTGGTGCCGGTCGTGATCGTCGGGCAGGTGCTGTCGGCGTGGCTGCTGGCCGTGGCGTGCCGGGCCCCGCTGCGCCGCGCCGGGACCGGCGGGCACGTCTCGCGGATCGACGTCGGCGCCGCGCTCGGCGGCTTCCTGATCCTCGTCGTCCTCGTCCCGTACCAGGTGAGCGCGCTGTCGCCGCTGCCGTTCCCGAACAACCTGCTGCCGGGCGTCGCGGGCATCGCGCTCGGCGGCCTCGCCGCCGCCGCGGCGGCCCGCGGGGGCCCGCTTCCCGCGCGCGCGCCGCTGCGCGCGCTGGCCGGCGGCGCCGCCGCGCTCGTGCTGCTGCTCGGCACCGCGGTGTTCACCGTCGCCGCACCGGACGGGACGGCGAAGGCCGGGCCCGTCCCCGGGCAGGTCCGGCTGCTCAGCTACAACATCGAGGACGCCGTCAACCAGAAGGGCCGGCTGGACCCCGAGGGCGTCGCCCGCACCATCGAGGGGCAGCGCGCCCAGGTCGTCCTGCTGCAGGAGGCGAGCCGCGGGTCGCTGCTGTCGGGCACCGCCGACCTCGGCGTGTGGCTGTCGCGGCGGCTCGGCATGAAGCTGATCTGGGGTCCCGCGGCGGACGGGCAGTTCGGCAACGCGATCCTGACCTCGCTGCCGGTCCGCAGCTCCGGGACGGGCCGGATGCAGAAGGGCGACTGGTCGCAGATCCGCGGGTACGTGTGGGCGCGGCTGGCCGTCGGCGGCACCACGATGGACGTGTGGTCGACGCGGCTGCAGGGCGGCGACGGGGAGAGCGGCGAGCGGTCCCGCGAGGTCGCGGCGCTGCTGCGCGCCTGGGGCGGCGCGCCCCGGACCGTCATCGGCGGCGACTTCGGCGCCGGGCCCGACAGCCCCGAGGTGGCCGGCATGACCGACGGGACGGACCTGCGGAACGCCGCGCTCGGCGCCGAGCCGTCCCCGACCTCCGCCGACGGCGACCGCACCGACTACGTCTTCGGCTCCGACGGCGTGATGTTCGGCGACTACGACGTGCCGCGCTCGGGGGCGTCCGGCCACTATCCGGTCGCGGTGACCGTCCGGATCGGGAAGTGAGAGGCGACCATGGAGGAGACCGCGGGCGAGGCGACGGTCGAGGCCGCGGTCCCGGCCGACGCCGGTGAGCTGCTGACGCTGCAGCGCGCCGCCTACGTCACCGAGGCGCAGCTGTACGGCGACCCGTTCATCCCGCCGCTCGTCGAGTCGCTGGAGCAGCTGCGCAAGGTGCTGGAGGGCGACGCGGTCGTGCTCAAGGCGGTGCTCGGCGGCCGGATGGCCGGTGCGGTCCGCGCCCAGTTCAGCGACCGCACCTGCCTGGTCGGCCGCCTCGTCGTCGCGCCCGACCTGCAGGGGCGGGGGATCGGCGGGCGGCTGATGCGGGAGCTGGAGGAGCGCGTCGCGGGCCGCGCCGACGCGCTGGTGCTGTTCACCGGGCACCTCAGCGACGGCAACCTGCGCCTGTACCGGCGGCTCGGCTTCGCCGAGACGCACCGCGAGCGGGTCGCCGCGCACCTGACGTTCGTGCACATGCGCAAGACCCTCGTCCCCGCCGAAACCCCCTGAAAGCCGCGACCGCTAGGGTGGGCGCGTGCTGAAAGTGGGACTCACCGGCGGAATCGGGTCGGGCAAGAGCGAGGTGTCCGCGCGGCTGGACGAGCGCGGCGCGGTGGTCATCGACGCCGACAAGATCGCCCGCGAGGTGGTCGAGCCGGGCACCCCGGGCCTCGCGGCCGTCGCCGCCGAGTTCGGCGAGGAGGTGCTGCTGCCGTCGGGCGCCCTCGACCGGGAGAAGGTCGGCAGGATCGTGTTCGCCGACGCCGGCCGGCTCGCCGCGCTGAACGCGATCGTCCACCCGCTGGTGGGGGAGCGGATGCAGGAGCTGATGGACGCCGCCCCCGCCGACGCGATCGTCGTCTACGACGTCCCGCTGCTCGCGGAGAACGGCCTCGCCGGCATGTACGACGTCGTCGTGGTCGTCGACGCGCCGGAGGAGACGCAGCTGGACCGGCTGACGTCCCGCCGCGGCATGACCGAGGAGGACGCCCGCGCCCGCATGGCGAACCAGGCCACCCGCGGCCGGCGCCGCGCCGTCGCCACCCACGTCATCGACAACTCCGGCACCCTCGACGACCTGAAGTCCCAGGTCGACGCCCTCTGGCAGACCCTCACCCGCCAAGCCGCCGCGCAGGCGTGACGGCGCCCCCTGGAGAGCCAGGGGGCCTCGGCCATGCTCAGAAGGGCGCTTCCATGGGGAGCTGGCGGACTTCGCGGAGGTAGTTGTCGAGTTCGCCGGGCTCGAAGCGGCACATGCCGACGGCGTACCAGAACTCGGCGGTGGCGTTGCCCTCCCACTTGTAGCGGCCGTCGGGCGCGAGGGCGGCCCAGCCCTCGGCGAGGCCGAGGAGGGTCGCGCGGCGGACGGGGGCGGCGCGGTCGGAGACGTCCCACAGGATGACGGCGCCGTCGTCGCCGGCGGTGGCGAGCTGCGTCCCGTCCGGGCTGAACGCCGCCGACCACACGCGGCGGGTGTGGCCGGTGAGGGTGTGCAGCGGCTCGCCGGTGGCGGGGTCCCAGAGGCGGACGACGAGGTCGTCGCCGGCGCTGGCGAGCAGCGTCCCCGACGGGTGGAACGCGGTCGTCCACAGGCGCCCGGCGTGGCCGCGGAGCTCGTGCAGCTCAGCGCCGGTCCCGGCGTCCCACAGCCGGACGGTGCCGTCGTTGCTCGCGCTGGCGAGGACGTCGCCGGACGGCGCGAACGCCACCTGGTAGACGCGGTCGCCGTGGCCGCGCAGCGCCCGGGCGAGCGCGCCGGTGCCGGGGTCCCAGAGCCGGACGACGCCGTCGTCGCAGCCGGTCGCGACGAGGTCGCCGGAGGGCCGGAACGCGATCGAGCGGACCCGGCCGCGGTGGTCGGCGAGGTTGACGATCTCCCGGCCGCTCGTCCAGTACCAGAGCCGGACGCTGTCGTCGTCGTTGGCGGTGGCGAGGACGTCGCTGCCGGGCGCGAACGCCTGCGCCCACACGTGGTCGGTCTCGACGTTCAGCTCCCGCTCGAACGCGCCGGTGCCGGCCTGCCACAGGTGGACGCCGCCGTCGTTGGTGGCGGTGGCGAGCTGGGAGTCGCGGCCGTTGAACGCGGCGGAGGTGAGGTTGTCGGCGACGCCGCGCAGCTCCCGGACGAGCCGGCCGGTGCGCGGCTCCCACAGCCGGACGAGGCCGTCGTTGCCGCTGGAGGCCAGCAGCCCGCCGTCGGGGCTGAACGCGACGCCGGTGACGCGGCGGCCGTGGCCGCGCAGCACCGTGCGGCACTGGCCGGTCTCGGCGTCCCACAGCCGGGCGGTGCCGTCGTTGCTGCTGGTGGCGAGCTGGTGGCCGTCGGGGCGGAACGCGAACGGCCAGACCGCGCCGCGGTGCCCGGCGAGCTCGAGGCGCTGCCGGCCGGTCGCCGGGTCCCACAGCCGGACGGACCCGGCGCTGTCGGCGGTGGCGAGGCGGCCGCCGTCGGGGCTGAACGCGGCCTGGTAGATGCCGCCGCCGTGGCCGGACAGGGTGGCGCGGTGCCGGCCGTCGTCCCACAGCCGGACGGACCCGTCGGTGTCGCCGGTGACGAGCAGGTCGCCGCCGGGGTGGAAGGCGATGGCGTAGACGCGGCCGGTGTGGCCGAGCAGCTCCTGCCGGATCTCGCCGGTGCGGATGTCCCAGAGCCGGACGACGCCGGCCTCGTCGCCCGCGGCGAGCACCGAGCCGCCGGGGTGGAACACGGCGCGGAACACCGCGCCGCGGTGGCCGGTCAGCTCGCGGCGCAGCGCGCCGGTGGCGAGGTCCCAGACGCGCAGGGTTCCGCCGGCGTCGCCGGTGACCATGAGGGAGCCGGCGGGGTCGAACACGGCGGTGTAGACGGGCGCGGTGTGCCCGGAGAGGTCGTGGAGGTGCTCGCCGGTGGCGGCGTCCCAGATCCGGATGGTGCCGTCGGCGGCGCCGGCCGCGACGAGGCCGCCGCCGGCGGGGGCGTGCCCGCCGACGACGACGGGCCAGACCCCTTCGGGGTGGACGGCGAGGGTGTGCGCGCAGCGTCCGGTGGCCAGGTCCCAGATGCGGACGGTGCCGTCCGCCGAGCCGCTGGCGAGCAGGTTCCCGCCGCGGTCGAACGCGACGGCGTAGGCGCGGTCGCGGTGGCCCTGCAGGGTGCGCAGCGGGGTGCCGGTGACGGCGTCGCAGACGAGCACGCCGCCGTCCTCGCTGCCGACGGCGAGGACGGACCCGCCGGGGCTGTAGGCGAGCGGCTGCGGCAGCCGGCTGGTCTGGAAGTGGAAGCCGTAGGGGACGCCGACGGCGGCGGGCGCGACCTGGATGTCGATGGGGCGGCCGGGGGCGATGGCGGCCTCGCGCAGCTCCGGCGCGGCGGCGATCCGCTCGGGCAGGTCGGCGTCGACGAGCGCGGCGCGCGTCCAGCGGCTGCCCTCCACGGCGGCGTCGCGCAGGTCGGCGCGGGCGAGCCGGGCCCGGGACAGGTCGGCGCCGCGCAGGTCCGCGCCGGTCAGCTTCGCCTCGTCGAGCCGCGCCCCGGCGAGCGAGGCGTCCCGCAGCACGGCGCGCGACAGGTTCGCGCCGACCAGCTGCGCGTCGGTGAGGTCGGCGCCGGTGAGGTCGACCTCGTGCAGGTCGCGGTAGGACAGGTCCTCGCCCTGCAGGCGGGCGCCGCGCAGGTCGGTGCGGGCGGGGGTGCGCAGCCGGGTGGTGACGCGGATGGCGTTGGCGCGGGCGGTGTCGTCGGCGCCGGGGTCGGCGAGGACGCCGGCGGCCCAGTCCTGGCAGGCGCGGGTGTCGGCGAGGTCGCACAGGAAGTCGACGGTGAGCTGGGACAGGGCGCGGCGGCTCAGCGCGGCGGGGGCGTCGCCGCGGGCGAACCCGTCCGCGATGTGCCGGGCGACGAGCCACTCCATTACCGAGCCGTGGATGAACCCGAACAGGCCCTCGTCGGTGCGGACGAGCAGGCTGCCGGCGCCGACCGCGTGCGTCACCTGGTGGGGCGACAGGCGCCCGTCGGCGAGGCCGGTGAGGGTGTCGGCGACGTCGGCGAGCTCGGCGAGCCGCAGGAACTGCTCGTTGGACTCCCACAGCCGCAGCGCGAGCGTGCCGACGGCCTCCCACATGTCGTCGGCGGCGAGCCCGGACGGCCCGCCCGAGCCGCGGACCCGTTCGGCCTCGTACGCCAGCCACGACGAGAGGATCTCGCGGTACAGGTCGGCGGGGCTGACCGTGGTGCGGGCCTGCGCGACGGCGCGCAGCCGGTCCTCGGGCAGGTCGGCGATGAAGCTCAGCATGCGCGGGTTGGACGTCAGCGCGAGCAGCTCCTCGATGCCCGACAGCAGGCCGAGGCGGGCGTCGGCGGTCTCCTCGTCGCCGTACCGGTTCACCAGGTAGGAGCGGACCTGGCGGGGCGCGAACTCCTCCAGCCCGAGGACGCGCCGGTGCGGCAGCACCCCGACCTTCTCGCCGAGCGCGGTCAGCACCTGCGCCTGCGACTTGAAGTGCTGGGTGCGGCTCGCCACGACGATCTTCGCCTTGTCCTGCGCGGCCTGCAGCAGGGTGTCGAGGTGGTCGGCGGCCTGGTCGTAGGTGACCCGCGTGACCAGCTCGTCGAACCCGTCGAACAGCAGCACGATGCGGCCCTGCCGCAGCATGTAGTGGAACGCCTTGAGGTCGATCAGCTCCTCGCCGTGGTTGGCCAGGTGCGCGGCGACGAGGCCGTCCACCGAGTGCGCCTTGTCGAGCGCGCGCAGCTCGATGAGGATCGGGACGACGTGCGGCAGTTCCTCGGGGATGCGGCGGGCGAGCTCGCGCAGCGCGAACGTCTTGCCGCGGCCGAAGTCGCCGAGCAGCAGCAGGAACCGGCCGTGGTCGGCGGCCAGCAGCCGCAGCATCTCGCCGACGACGTCCTCCTCGACGCCGGCGCCCTCACCGGAGGAATCGTCGGAGGTGTCTCCGGACGGCGCGTCCGGGCGGAACCGGTCGAGCTCCCGGTACCGCTGCGGGACGTACAGCGACGGCGGGTACAGCCCGCCCGCCGACAGCCGCGCGGTCTGCGCCGTCACGTACTCCGACAGGTCCAGCAGCCCCTGGAACTCGGTGAGGCTGCGGACCCGGATGCCGCGGCGCAGCGCGTCGTCGCGCAGCGACCGCGGCGGCGGCGGACCGAGGTAGACCAGCTCGGAGCCGTGGTCGGCGCCGTCGGCGTGCACGTGCCGGACGAACGCGTCCACGTCCGCCTCGGTCACCTGCCCGACGTGCGCGCCGATCCGGTACTGCCGGACGAACCCGTCCTCCAGGTGGGTGAGCAGCAGGTGCGGCGGGTCGGCGCGGCCGTCGGGTCCGGGCGGGACGACGCGCCGGATCGTCGCGCGCTCGAACCGGGTCTCGCACGCCTCGGTGAGCCGGTCCAGCAGCCGGGCCGTCGGGTCGGGCGCCGGGTCGGCGGCCCGGTCCGCGGGGTCGGCCGAGCCGCCTTGGCCGCCGGGGCCGAGTTCGGGGACGGGACCGGCGGGCGCCGCCTCCGCCTTGGGCGGGAACGTTCCGGTGGTCTTCGACCAGGCGACCGTGAGGTGCTCGGCGCCGCGCTTCGCGGCGTCCTCGGGGATCCACCGCTCCAGGCCGTCCGGGCGGACCACGACGGTCTGGTGCCGCCCGGGCCCGAGCGCCGGGACCGCCGGGACGCCGGAGCCGAGCAGCGGCACGGCGCCGAAGTCGGACTCGGTGCCCTGGAAGAACAGGTTGAGGTGGCCGCTCAGCAGCGTCTCGACGGCCTCGGGGTCGCGCAGCGCGCCCGGCTCGCCCGCGATGGGCGTGTGCTCGATCGCGCCGAGCCGCAGCCACCCCTCGTCCTCGAAGTGGCGGAGCCGCTCGTTGAACCACGCGGCCTGCGCCTGCCCGACCCGCCCGTACCGGTCCTCCTCGCGGTGCGACTGCGGCAGCGTCGAGTTGAGCCCGGCCACGACGACCTTGAGGTCGGGGACGGGGAACAGCGTCCACGGCTGCGCGCTGTCGAAGATGAGCGAGTCGAGGCCCTGGTAGAACTCCTTGAACAGGTTCGCGAAGTGCCGCCACTTCGGCCAGTACGGCGGCTGCGGCTCGATGTCGTCGGCCTCGCAGCTGGAGAAGTACGCCTGGCACGCCGCCCGGGTCACGTCGTGCGTGCCCGGCACCACCACGACGCGCTGCGCCTCCAGGCCGAGCAGGGCGCGCAGGCTCGTCAGGAACGACAGCGCCTCCGCGAACTCCTTGCGGCTGCCCGAGTGGGTGAGGTTGCCGGTGACGACCACCAGGTCGGGGCGGGGGACGCCGGCGTCGGCGAGCCGCGTCACGTCGCTCCAGATGCGGTCCTGCAGCTCCGCCGCCGTCGTCGGCTCGCCCGGCTCGGCGAGCGTCCGGCCGAACCGGGGCCCCGACACGTGCAGGACGCTCAGCCGGTCGCGGGGCTCCTCGGCGCCGTGCGCGGACGGGAACGCCGGCGCCGCCACGGGCGCGCGGCGCACGGGCCGCTCGCCCGTCGCCTCCGGCCGCTCCGGGGCGGCGGGCCCGTCGCCCTCCACGTGGCCCACGAGCGGCGCGGGACCGCCCTGCCCGCCGAGTTGCCCGCCGCCGGGGAACCCCGGGCCGTCCGCGGGCCGCGCGTGGCCGGCCAGCGCCTCCCGGATGCGCCGCATCAGCAGCCCGCGCGCCTCGTCGGGGTCCTCGATCCCGACCAGGTCGACGTAGGTGATCGTCGACAGCAGCCCGTCGATCGGGCAGTCCTCGATCCGCACCGTGACGAGCTTGCGCGCCGGGTCGTCGGGGTCGGCCCGCAGCGCCGCCATCCACTCCAGCCGGCCGTACCGCGAGCGCAGGTAGTTGCGCGACAGCACCGCCACCACGGCCTTGGCCTCCGACAGCCCCCGGTCCATGAAGTCGATGAAGTTCGTCCCGGGCACGAAGTCCCACGCCTGCATCATCGTCCGGTGCCCCGCCGCCTCCAGCTGCCAGGCGATCCACGACGCCCACCGCTCGTCGGCGGGGGAGTAGCTGACGAAGAAGTCGGTGGGACGCTCCTGCCGTGAAAGGCCGCCGGGGGGAGTCATGCCGCCAGTATCGCGCCTGGGACGGCGATCTCCAGCGCACCCGGCCCGGTAAGTCGCCGCCGTTCGCCGCCGCCGGGCAGGCGGGTCCGGCGGGGGCGCGGCCGGTTATGGGATCATGGCGCGCGTGTCGCCCCCGATCGAGACCGTCCGCCGCGCGGCCCGCTCGCTGGGCGTTCTCGACTGGATCCGCATCGGCGTGCTGGTGCTCGGGCTGGTGTTCGTCGCGACCGGCCTGCTGCCCGCCGACTCCGCGCGCTCCAGCCTCGGACGCATCGCCCCGCTGCTGCTGTTCCTGTTCGCGATCATCGTGCTCGCGGAGCTCACGAAGGAGGCGGGCGTCTTCGACGCCATCGCCCAGCGGCTGGCGCGCGCCGGGCGCGGACGCTATGCGGCGTTGTTCCTGCTGTGCGTGGCGTTCGCGTCGGTCAACACCATCTTCCTCAACCTCGACACGACCGCCGTACTGCTGACGCCCGTCATGCTCGCGCTCGCGGCGCGCGCGCGGATCGCGGCCCTGCCGCTCGCCATGACGACCGTGTGGCTCGCCAACACCGCCAGCATCCTGCTGCCGGTCTCCAACCTGACGAACCTGCTCGCCGCCGACCGGGTCGCCCTGGAGACACCCGAGTTCGCGGCGCGCATGTGGCTGCCGCAGGCGGCGGTCCTGGCCGTCACCATGGTGCTGCTGTGGGTGTTCTACTGGCGGCGCCGCATGCGCGGAGAGGACACCTACGACCCGCCCGAACCCGTCCCCGTGCGCGACCGGGTGCTGTTCTCCTCGACCGGCATCGCCTGCCTGTTCTTCATCGGGGCGATCCTCGCGGGCGTCCACACCGGGATACAGCTCGGCATCACCACCACCATCGCCGCCGCCGTGGCCGTCGCCGCGTTCGCCGTACGCGACAGGTCGGTCCTGCGCCCCACGCTGATCCCCTGGCAGCTGATGGTGTTCGTCACCGGGCTGTTCCTGGTCGTCCCCACGCTGGAGCGCTACGGGCTCGACGACGCGATGCGCGCTCTCGTCGGCACCGACGACGGCGCCTCGGGCGCGTTCCGCGCGGGGTTCTCAGGGGCGGGCCTGTCGAACGTCCTGAACAACCTGCCCGCCTACGTCGCGGGGGAGTCCGCCGTGCCCGCGGCCAACAAGGATCAGCTGCTCTCGCTGCTCGTCGGCACGAACGTGGGGCCCGTCATCACCCCGTGGGGGTCGCTCGCGACGCTCCTGTGGTTCGAATGGTGCCGCCGGTGGGACGTCCGGGTCCCGATGCGCAAGTTCGTCCTGACCGGCGCGGCCCTGGCGGTCCTCGGCTGCACCGCCGCCGTCGGGGCCCTGCTCCTCACGAGCTGACCCCGTTCCTCACCCGCCGGCCGCGCGGGTCACAGGGCGCTTCCGGCGGCCGTCTCCAGCAGCCGGTCGAGCAGCTCCGGGCGCGCCGCCACGAAGCTCAGCTCCGACGGCGGCCGGTCGATGCCCAGCTCGTACGGGGACCCGTCCAGGCGGCGCAGCTCCGCGCCCGCCTCCGCCGCCAGCAGCGCCCCCGCCGGAAGGTCCACGATCTCCGGCAGGTACCCGACGATCCCGTCGATGTCGCCGCGCGCCAGCATCGCCCACCCGACCAGCGGCGCCCACAGCTGCAGCATCCGCGCGCACCCGGCCTCCACCCGCGACCGCAGCCGGAACGCCGCCGCGTCGCCCGGCCCCACCTGGTGGCCCTGCGTCCACGCCAGCACCGGGTTCCGCTCCCGGCCGGGACGCGGATGCTCGGGCAGCGTGAGCGGCGCCCCGTCGGGGCCCTGCGCGCCGCCGCCGTGCAGCGCCGACCACGTCCGTCCCGTCACCGGGTCGTGGACGACGCCCAGGACCGGCTCCGCGCGCGCGCACAGCGCCACCCCCACCGCGTACACCGGCATCCCGATGGCGACGTTGTTGGTGCCGTCCAGCGGGTCGACGAGCCACACCATCTCCTCGCCCGGCGCGCCGTCGAGGATCCCCGACTCCTCCGCGATGATGCGGTGCCCCGGATACGTCGCGCGCAGCCGCTCCAGGATCAGCGCCTCCGCGGCCGTGTCCAGCTCCGTCACCACGTCCCCCGCCGTGCCCTTCGGACGGACGTCCACCGGCCCGTCCACCCGGGAGCGCAGCAGCGTCCCCGCCGCCTCCGCCGCCTCGACCGCCACCCGCCGGGCCTCCGCGAGATCGACCGGGCGGGCCGGTGACGGAGTGCTGGTTCTCATCGGGCCTCTCCAGTCGTTGACGGGCCCGCCTACCGGCGGGCCGAGCGGTGCCGGCACCCGTGCGGGCCGGAGGACGGAGGTTCGCCGGGCGGGGCCGCGGCCCCCGCGGGACCGGGACGCGCCGCCGCGATCCGGTGCGCCGAGCGCCGCAGCGCCCGCACCGTCTCGCCGGGATCGCACCGGGCGCGCCGCACCCGGTGCGTCGGGACGTCCAGCGGCCCGAGCGACAGGTCGCCGCCACCGGGCGTCTGCCGCCCCAGCGCCACCGTCGCCGCGTCCAGGCCGTCCTCGATGAGCGTGCTGTGGAACACACCCGCGGGCAGCGTGTACGACTCCCCGGTGCGGTGCGTCGCCGACGGGCCGGGACGGTACCGGACGGCCCGCCCCGTCGCCCTGAGCTCGTCGACGTCGCCGCTGCTCACGACCTCGAACACCTGCCCGGCGCCCTCCGCCGCGGTGCCCGGCCCCTCCAGCACGTCCATGCGCACGTTCCGCACCGTCCCGTACAGGACGAAACTGAGCAGATCCCAGCTGTGGCAGTGCACCGGCGACGTCGTCGACGGGACGGGCCGCACCTCCGGCGTCCAGATGTGCAGGCACACGCCGAGATCACCGCTGCGCTCCACCGGCAGGCACAGGAACCCCAGGGGGTGGCGGACCGCCGCGACGGGCGAGCGGCCCGCGGCCGCGTCCTCCAGGACGCGCCCGGCCCACGCCGGCAGGGTCCGCGCGGCGCGGCCGGCGCGGATGTCCCCCTGGATCTCCTCGTACCTCATCCCGTCCCGTCACGCCCTCCCCGCGGCCGGTGGCACGGCCCGGTCACTCGTACGGGTCCTTCGCCCGCAGCGCCTTGCGGATGATCTCGATGACGTCCCGGTCGGTGTAGGAGTGCGCGAGCGGGATCGCGATCACCTCGAAGAGCCGGCGGACCTCCTCGACGGTCGGCTCGTCGTCCAGCGGCGCCAGCCTCGCCTGCTCGACCGGGACGCGGCGCGCCTGGTCCAGGCTGGTCTGCAGCTCCGCGCTCACCCAGCTGTAGTAGAACTTGTCGTTGTCGACGACCAGCGCCTCGCCGCGCGGGTCGTCGCGGGTCACCACCAGCCGCGACGCCGCCAGGTCGTAGCGCAGCGTCGTCATCGTCCGCGCCAGGCCGATGTCGATGTCGAGCATCCCGAAGCGCTGCTTGTGCCAGCACGCCGCCAGCAGCGTCGCGTACGCCTCCTTGCGGGTGCGCTCCAGCGTCCACTTCTCGCCCGTCGCGTCCGGCGCGTCCGACACCGACCGGCGGTGCCGCGCGTACGCCTCGCAGACCTCCACGTCGGTGGGGTCGATGATCTCCAGCCGGAACAGCAGCGTGCGCCGGTCCCGGCGGGCGGCCGCCACGCACTCCGGCAGCGTCTTGGCGCGGATGTAGGTGCCGGTGCCGCCCTTGAAGAACCACCGGTCGGTGTCGCGGCGCGCCTCCTCCAGCACCTGCGCGACCTGGCCGCCGCCGATCACCCGCACGACCGCCGTCTCGTCGAGCGCCCGCTTGGTGCCCGCCAGCACGTTCTCGAACTCCTCGATGTGCGCCAGCCGCCCGCTCAGCTCGTCGAGCGTGGACGCCGACGCCCGCAGCGTGTCGCGGACCTCGGCCTCCACCGGGATGCGGCGGCCCCGGTCGCGCAGCACCGAGGTGGCCAGCAGCGCGATCACCGCGAGGATCGCGCTCTGCGTGATCTCGTTCTCGTGCGGCAGGTTCACCCCGAGCCCGAGCACCGCGACGGTGATCGCCAGGACCAGCGCGATGAAGGCGTCGGCGTTCTTCCCGAGCCAGTTGGCGAAGCGGGTCATCGTGTGCGGCCATCCCCGTGCTAGTCGGCCCCCGTGCTAGTCGGCGCCGTCATCGTAACCACAGCACCGGGACGGCGGGAAAGCCCTGCGGCCGGGGCGTCGCGGGCGCTGCCCGGCCACACCCCCGTCACCTGCGCCGCCGCCCGAGCGGCCCTTCGGCGGCGTGGGGCGCGTCACCCCGGCCCCACATGGACGGTTACGGTCCCCCGGCCTGGCTATAGGCTCGTGACATGCACCTGGGGGCCTGGTGGTCGGCGGCGTGGCCGACGCGGCGTTCACGTGTGCTGGACGTCGGCCTGGCCGTGACCTTCGCCGTCCTGGACGGCCTCTTCCTGTGGTTCTCCCCCCAGCACTTCTGGCTGCCGCACACCGTCACCTCGGCGTGCAGCGTCGTCCTCGGCCTGACCATCGTGGTGCGGCGCCGGCACCCCGTCGCGCTGGCGGTCTTCGCGACGGTGTTCAGCGCCGTGACGGGCGGCGGCGCGTTCGTGGTCCTCGTGATCCTGTACTCGCTGGCCGCCTACGCGGCGTCCCGGCGCGTCGTCCTGGCGATCGCCGCGCTGAACTACGCCGTGGGCCTCGCCTTCCCCGCGCCCACCGCCAGCAGGGACAGCTTCCTCGTCCAGGTGATCTTCGGTGTCACCTTCACCGTGGTCCCCGTCCTGCTCGGCCTCTACATGGGTGCGCGCAAGCAGCTGCTGGTCTCCCTCCAGGAACGGGCGGCGCGGCTGGAACGCGAACAGAACCTGCTGGCGGAGCGCGCGCGGGGCGAGGAACGCACCCGCATCGCCCGCGAGATGCACGACGTGGTCGCCAACCGCATCAGCGTCATGGTCGTCCACGCGGGCGCGCTCAAGGCCGTCGCCGCCCGCGACCCCGGACGGGCCGCCGAGACCGCCACCGTCATCGGCGACATGGGACGCCAGGCCCTGGAGGAGCTGCGGCACGTCATCGGCGTCCTGCGGCAGGGCGAGGAGGCGCTCCCGCAGGAGGCCGTCACGCTGGAGCACGTGCGGGAGCTGATCGGCCAGTCCGGCGCGGCGGGCCTCAGCGTCGTCCTGTCCGTCCGCGGCGTGGAGCGCCCCATGCCGACCGCGGTGGGCCGGACGCTCTACCGGCTCGTCCAGGAGGCCCTGACCAACGTGCACAAGCACGCCGGCGCCGCCGACACCCGCGTCGACCTCGGCCTGCTCCCCGAGGCGATCGAGGTGGAGATCGCCAACGAGCCGCCCACCGCGCCGCCCGCGCACGGCCTGCCGAGCGGCGGGCACGGCCTGGTCGGGCTGCGCGAGCGGGTCACCGCCCTCGGCGGCAGCTTCGAGGCCGGCCCGCGCGGCGGCGGCTACGCCGTCAGCGCCCGGCTCCCGCTGCCCGCCTCCTGACCGTTCAATCGTTCTGACCTGCGGAAATATCGGACGGTCCGCGATTGTCGTACCTGCTGCATAGAGTGGGCGGCAAGCGAGTGGAAGACCAGGGGGAGAGGCGATCATGCGGCCGATCACGGACCTGCGGCGCCGCGTGGCGCCGTTCGAGGTCGTCACCGAGATGACGCCGTCGGGCGACCAGCCGGCGGCGATCGCCGGGCTGGCCGAGCGGGTCGAGCGCGGCGACAAGGACTCGGTGCTGCTCGGCGCCACCGGCACCGGCAAGACCGCCACCATCGCGTGGCTGGTCGAGAAGCTCCAGCGGCCCGTCCTGGTCATGCAGCCGAACAAGACGCTGGCCGCGCAGTTCGCCAACGAGCTGCGCGAGATGATGCCCGGCAACGCCGTCGAGTACTTCGTGTCGTACTACGACTACTACCAGCCCGAGGCGTACATCCCGCAGACCGACACCTACATCGAGAAGGACTCCTCGATCAACGACGAGGTCGACCGGCTGCGGCACTCGGCGACCAACTCGCTGCTCACCCGCCGCGACACCGTCGTCGTCGCGTCGGTGTCGTGCATCTACGGCCTCGGCACCCCGCAGGAGTACGTCGACCGGATGGTCCGGCTGCACGTCGGCCAGGAGATCGAGCGCGACGACCTGCTCCGCCAGCTCGTCGGCATGCAGTACAGCCGCAACGACCTGGCGTTCACCCGCGGCACCTTCCGGGTCCGCGGCGACACCATCGAGATCATCCCGCAGTACGAGGAGCTCGCCGTCCGGATCGAGATGTTCGGCGACGAGATCGAGAAGCTCGCCACCCTGCACCCGCTCACCGGCGAGGTCATCACCGAGGACGAGGAGCTGTACGTCTTCCCCGCCTCCCACTACGTCGCCGGCCCGGAGCGGATGGAGCGCGCCATCGGCGACATCGAGGCCGAGCTCGAGGTGACGCTCGCCGACATGGAGCGGCAGGGCAAGATGCTGGAGGCGCAGCGGCTGCGGATGCGCACCACCTACGACATCGAGATGATGCGCCAGGTCGGCACCTGCTCCGGCATCGAGAACTACTCCCGGCACATCGACGGCCGCGGCGCCGGCACCGCGCCCAACACCCTCATCGACTACTTCCCGGAGGACTTCCTCCTCGTCGTCGACGAGTCGCACCAGACCGTCCCGCAGATCGGCGCGATGTACGAGGGCGACGCGTCCCGCAAGCGGATGCTGGTCGAGCACGGGTTCCGGCTGCCGTCCGCGATGGACAACCGGCCGCTGAAGTGGGAGGAGTTCCTCGACCGCATCGGCCAGACCGTCTACCTGTCCGCGACGCCCGGCACCTACGAGATGAACCGCGTCAAGGGCGACGTCGTCGAGCAGGTCATCCGCCCGACCGGCCTGATCGACCCCGAGATCGTCGTGAAGCCGACCAAGGGCCAGATCGACGACCTCATCCACGAGATCAGGCTGCGCACCGAGCGCGACGAGCGGGTCCTGGTCACCACCCTCACCAAGAAGATGGCCGAGGACCTCACCGACTACCTGCTGGAACTCGGCATCCAGGTCCGCTACCTGCACAGCGAGGTCGACACGCTGCGCCGCATCGAGCTGCTGCGCGAGCTGCGCGCCGGCGAGTTCGACGTGCTGGTCGGCATCAACCTGCTGCGCGAGGGCCTCGACCTGCCCGAGGTGTCGCTCGTCGCGATCCTGGACGCCGACAAGGAGGGCTTCCTGCGCTCCGAGACGTCCCTCATCCAGACGATCGGCCGCGCGGCCCGCAACGTCTCCGGCCAGGTGCACATGTACGCCGACACCGTCACCCCGTCGATGGAGCGCGCGATCGACGAGACGAACCGGCGCCGCGCCAAGCAGCAGGCCTACAACACCGAGCACGGCATCGAGCCGACGGCGCTGCGCAAGCGGATCGCCGACATCCTCGACTCCCTCGCCCGCGAGGACGCCGACACCGAGACCCTGATCGGCGGCGCCGGCCGCCAGCAGAGCCGCGGCAAGGCGCCCGTCCCCGGCCTGGCGTCCCGCACCAAGGAGGTCGGCCGGCACGCCGCCGACCTCGTCGGCGAGCGCCCCCGCGAGGAGCTGGAGGGCCTCATCGAGCAGATGACCGACCAGATGCACCAGGCCGCCGCCGACCTGCAGTTCGAGCTCGCCGCCCGGCTCCGCGACGAGATCAAGGAGCTCAAGCGCGAACTCCGCGAGATGAAGGAGGCGGGCGTCAAGTAGCGCCGCCGCGCCGCTGAGAACCGGTACCGGACGACCACGCGGCCCGCGCAGAATCGAGGAATGCGGGCCGTGCAGAGCACCAGGGGACGGATCGTCTACGAGACGGCGGGGGAGGGGGCGCTGGCGATCGGGCTGTGCGACCGTCCCGGCATCAACGGTGAGCCGGCCGCAGCGGGCGTGCCGGTGCTGCTGCTCAGCGGCGACGGCGACGTCCGCCTGCCGGAGATCCGCCGCACCGCCGAGCGGGTGCCGCAGGCGCGGCTGGTGGAACTCGGCTATGCCGGAGCCGGTACGTGCGCCATCTGCACTTGGCCCGCGCCGGGTCGGCCGGGCTGGGTGACGCCGGTCCGCGCGAAGCCGTGCCGGGCGTAGAGCCGTTCGGCATGGCGGTTGCCCTCGACGACCCACAGCCGCAGTTCGGTGAGGCCGCGCTCGGCCGTCCAGTCCAGGGCGGCGCGGACCAGGAGATCGCCGACGCCCCGGCCGCGCGCGGCGGGCGCCACCCACATGCCGACCAGTTCGCCCGTGCCGTCCTCGGCGGCGAGGACGGTGACGATGCCGCCGGGGCCGTCCCCGGTCTCGGCGAGGAAGGTGTTGCGGGCGGCGAGCCGGCCCTGCCAGACGTCCGGGGCGAACGCCTCCTCGCGCGCGAGGGTGGAACAGAAGGCTTCGGGGGAGTCGGCGAGCGACTCCAGGCGGACGGCCCGGTACAGGCCCCAGTCCTCGGCGTCCAGCAGCCGTACCTTCGTCATGGCGCCAACGTCGCATCCGCCGGCCGCCGGGGGCAACCGGATTCCCGGCCGGTAAATGGGAGGCCGCGGCGCCGTCCCGCGAACTACGCTCACCGGATGGACGACGACGTTCGCCTCGCGCGGCCCGAGGACCTGGCCGGGCTTCCGGAGATCGAGAACTCGGGCGACCGGCTGTTCACCCCGATCGGGATCGTGTTCCCGCCCGGCCCGACGATCGCCGAGCAGATGATCGGGAAGGGGGCGGAGATCCTGGTGGCGGGGGACCCGCCGGTCGCTTTCGCGGCCGTCGAGGAGGTGGACGGCGCGACGCATCTGGAGCAGATCTCCGTGCACGCCGACCTCGTAGGCCAGGGCATCGGCGCCCGCCTGCTGCGCGCGGTGAAGGAGGGCGCGGCCGGGCGGGGGTCTCCGGGCGTGAGCCTCCTGACGTTCCGGGACGTCCCGTGGAACGGCCCCTGGTACGCCCGGCACGGCTTCGCCGAACTGCCGCGGGAGCGGTGGGGGCCCGGCATCCGGGCCTACCGGGACGCGGAGATCGCGGCCGGCCTGCACGAACTCGGGCCGCGCCTCGTCATGTGGGCGCCGCTGCCGCCGCCCGGGACGGGATGACCGGGAACGGATGAGCTACGTCCGCACGTAAGGTTGGTGTCCGGGAACGCGCGACGCCCCGCCCGCGTCCCAGTACAAGATCTACAATGTAAAGGCGGACGCCCTGGGAACGCGGCGTCCGGGTTGCGCGAGGAGGACGATGACCCCGGGGTCCTGGCCGCGTCGGCTGCGTGAGCGTCTCGGCGACCGCGGGCTCGCCGTCCTCGTCCTGGTGGGGCTGCTGGCCCTCGCCGTCGTCCCGCTGGTGGCGATGCCCGCCGCGCGGTGCAAGGCGTTCGGGAGCGGCTGCCCGCGGCCGAAGCCGCCGGTGCGCGCCGACCCGGTCGTCGTGAAGGACGGGCAGGTCACGCCGGTCCAGGCGGCCACGCGCGGCGCGTACGTCGCGCTCGGCGACTCCTATTCGGCGGGGGTGGGCGCGGAGGCGACGGTCGCCGACCGCAACCCGCTCAACCGGTGCCGGCGGACGTCCAAGGCCTACTACCACGAGGTCTCGGCGGCGTTCCGCTTCGCCAAGGGGTCCTCGTTCTGGGCGTGCTCGGGCGCGACGACGGCCGACGTCCTGAAGGGGCGCTATGGCGAGCCGCCGCAGCTCGACCGCATCGACGCCGGCACGAGCCTGGTGACGATCAGCATCGGCGGCAACGACGTCGGGTTCTCCAAGGTGCTCGGCGGCTGCGTGATGCGCCTGCCGTGGAGCCACAGCTGCACGAACCAGGGCCAGGACATCGCCGACCGGATGGCGAAGCTGCGCCTGGCGCTGCCCGCGCTGCTGGAGAAGATCACCGACAAGGCGCCCTCCGCGCGGGTGATCGTGATGGGCTACCCGAAGGCGTTCTCGGAGGTCACCGGGGCCGGCGGCGACAACATCACGGTGTCGGACCAGCAGTGGCTGAACGCCCGCGCCTACGACCTCGGGCGGCTCGTCCGGCAGTCGGCCGTCGAGGCGGACGCGCGGGTCGTCGCGCGGCACGGGCGGGGGAGCGTGGAGTTCGTCGACGCCTACAGCGCGTTCGCCGGCCACGAGGCGGGCAGCGCGGACCCGTACATGAACGGCCTGGCGCTGAACCTGTCGGCGCTGGAGGCCGAGCCGCGCAGCTTCCATCCGACGGCCGCCGGCCAGCACGCGCTGGCGCAGCTGTTCATCGCGCAGGTCAACCGGGGCCCCGGCCGCCCGCTGACCTGAAGCGGCCCCCGCCGTCGTCCTGAAACGGCCCCTGCTGTCCTGAAACGGTCATGGTGCGCCGCGCGTCCGGCCGGACGTGCGGCGATGATCCGTGGCGCCCGGAGTTGAGAGGTCCGTCACACCGAGCGACCTTCAAAAAGACATTGACGTTTGTTTAGCTTGTGGCGTCCCGGTCGCTCCAACCCCCGGAAGTGAGCCCGATGCCCAACGCCCTCCGCAGGACCCTCGCCGCCGCCCTCCTCGCCGCCGGCCTGTCCCTGCCCGCCCTGCCCGCCCACGCCGACACCGCCACGCCCGTGCCGATCGGCGGCGGCTCCGGGATCGTCCAGCAGCTCAAGCAGGTCACTCCCGGTGGCGGCTACTCCTTCGAGCTCTGCACGCTGACGGCCATCGGCCATGACGCCGAGGGCAACCTCGTGGGCCTGACCAACGCGCACTGCTTCCTCGACGCGGACGGCAACAAGCTGGTGGGCGACACCGTGTACGACAACACCACCCCGGCCGGCACGCCCGCCGCCAACGCCCCCGCCACCTTCGACTTCGACGCCACCATGGCGATCGGGCCGATCGGGAAGGTCACCTACGTCAGCGAGCCCAACAACCTCCTGTCCGGAGGCCCGAAGGGGCTGGACTACGCGGTCATCAAGCTGGACCCGGCCAAGGTCACCCCCACCGCGACCGTCAGCGCGCCCAACGGCTCGACGACGATCGACTCGATCGGCCAGGTGCCCGGCTTCGGGACCCGGATGTGCAAGATGGGTCACACCACCGGCGTCACCTGCGGCATCACCCTCGGCACCGACGGCCCCTGGTACCTGACGGCGATCTGGACCTCGCCGGGCGACTCCGGTTCCCCGGTCGTCAACGGGACGGCTCTGACCGGCACGGCGTTCGGCCTGCAGCACTTCACGCCGATCACCAGCATCCTCGCCGACATGAACGCCCGCGGCGGCGTCGGCGCGGGCTTCCACATCGGCTGACGGCCCCTCCGGTTCCAGGCGCCTCCCCGCGGCGGCGGGGAGGCGCCTCCTCCATGAGAGGCCCGCAGAACAATCGGTCCTCCAGGACGGGGTAGGACGACCAAGGGGGAGGTGCACGATGACCGTCACAGTGGCCCTCGCAGGAGACACGATGCTCGGACGCGGCGTGGCGGAGGAGATCGCCGTGTCCGGCCCGCACGGCCTGTTCGGCGGGGACGTCCGGGACGCCTTCCACGAAGCCGATCTCGCCCTGCTGAACCTCGAATGCTGCGTGTCCGACCGCGGGCGCCCGTGGGACGCGCCGGGCAAGCCGTTCCACTTCCGCGCGCCCCCGGACGCCGTCGAGGCGCTCCTCGATCTCGGCGTCGACTGCGTGACCCTCGCCAACAACCACGCGCTCGACTTCGGCCGGGACGCCCTCGCGGACACCATCGAGCACCTGCGGGGGGCGGGCGTGCGCAGCGTCGGCGCGGGACGCGACGTCGCCGAGGCCCGCGAACCGGCGGTCCTGGAGGCCGGCGGCCTGCGCGTCGCGGTCGCCGGCTTCACCGACCACCCCGCGGACTTCGCCGCCGGCCCGGACCGTCCGGGCGTCGCGCTCGCCGACCTCGGACACGGCGTCCCCGCCTGGCCGGCCGAGGAGATCCGCGCGCTGGCCCGCGACAACGACGCCGTCCTGGTCATGCCGCACTGGGGCCCGAACATGACCGGCGAACCGCTCCGCTACATCCGGCGGGCCGCGAAGGACCTGGTGGACGCGGGCGCCTCGCTCGTCGCGGGAAGCTCCGCGCACGTCTTCCACGGCGTCGCCTGGCCGGTGCTGTTCGACATGGGCGACTTCATCGACGACTACGTCGTGTCGGACCTGCTCCGCAACGACCTGGGGCTGCTGTTCCTGGTCACCCTCGGACGCGGCGGGCCGTCCCGCGTCGAGGCCGTCCCGCTCCGCGTGGACTTCGCGCGCACCCGCCTCGCCGGCCCCGCCGACCGCGCCTGGATCTTCGACCGGTTCACCGCCGCCTGCGCCGGGTTCGGCACCGCCGTCACCGTCGAGAACGACCGGCTCGTCGTCGAGGCGCCCGCCCAGCGCCGCGTCAGTCGGCGGAGGTGATGGTGTTGAGGCGGTCGACGGCGCCGGCGAACTCCTCGACCATGTCGTAGACGACCTGGCGGGCGGGCTTGACGGTGTTCATCAGGCCGACGCACTGGCCGACGAAGTAGTTGGCGAGCGCGCGGGCGCCCGGGTTGCCGGACTCGGCCACCTTCGTGATCTGCCGCATGGCGCCCTCGGCGACGATCATCTGCAGCGGCATGCCGAGCGGGCCGGGGCTGTCCGGCCCCTCCCACTCCTCGGTCCACGCGGACCGGAGCTGGCGGGCGGGCTTGCCGGTGCGCGACCGCGACCGGATGGTGTCGCGGGACGTGGCGGCGAGCATCTTCTCCTTGACGGCGGGCGCCGTCTCGGCCTCCTCGGTGGTCAGCCACACCGAGCCGCACCACACGCCGGACGCGCCGAGGGCGAGCGCGGCGGCCATCTGGCGGCCGGTGGCGATGCCGCCGGCGGCGAGGACGGGCACCGGCGCGACGGTGTCGACGACCTCGGGGACGAGGACCATCGTGGAGATCTCGCCGGTGTGCCCGCCGGCCTCGCCGCCCTGCGCGATGACGAGGTCGACGCCGGCGGCGACCTGGCGGCGCGCGTGCTCGGACGTCCCGACGAGCGCGGCGACGGGGATCCCGGCGGCCTTGGCCTTGTCCACCATGACCGGCGGCGGGGTGCCGAGGGCGCTGGCGATGAGGCCGATCGGGTGCGCGAGGGACACGTCGATCAGCTCGGTGGCGCCCTCCTTGGTGACCTGGGTGCCGCCGCGCGTGTTGGACTTCTTGGCCTTCTCGAAGTCGGGCAGCGGGACGTCGTACTTGGTGAACAGGCCGATGAGGAAGTCCCAGTGCTCCTGCGGGACCGCGGCGAGCATGGTGGCGAGGCCGCCCTCGCCGCGGCCGGCGCGCTCCGCGGACTCGTCGATCTTGGCGGGGACGAGCACGTCGACGCCGTAGGGGCGGCCGCCGACGTGGTCGTCGATCCAGCGCAGCTCCTCCTCCAGCCGGTCGGGGGTGTAGGCGACGGCGCCGAGGACGCCGAAGCCGCCGGCGTTGGTGACGGCGGCGACGACGTCGCGGCAGTGGCTGAAGGCGAACAGCGGGAACTCGATCCCGAACGTGGCGCAGACCTCGGTGTTCATGGCCCCGACGCTAATGGACCGAACGCCATTCGGTCCAGGGCTCGCGACGGTCAGCCGACCGGGCGGAACAGCACGTAGGACTCGCCCTCGTCCGGGTGCTCGAACGAGGCCCGCAGCGGCAGCCCTTCGCGCAGGTCATCGCCGGTGACGCCGGCCAGCCGCGCGTACATCCACGGCCCTTCGGCGAGCTCGACGAGCGCGAGGTGCACCGGCGGCGGGACGGTGCCGTCCTCGGCGGGCCGGCCGTGGGTGGCCGTCCAGGTGACCAGGACCGCCTCGCCGCTCGCGTCCGCCCAGGCCAGGTCCTCCTCGCCGCACTCGGGGCAGCCGCCCGCGTCCGGCGCGTACCAGCGGTCGCACGCCTCGCAGCGCTTGATCACGAGCTTGCCGGCGGCGGTGCCGTCGAAGAACGGGTCGGTGCGCCCGTCGCGCCGCAGAACGCCGATCTCCATCGGTCAGGCTCCCTTCGGGTGCGGGCTGACGATCAGGGTGGAGTGGTGGTCGAGGATGCCGCCGTTCCCGCTGACGAGGACGACGTCGTTGCGCGGCGCCTGCCGCTCCCCGCCGTCGCCGCGCGCCTGGATCACGGCCTCCGACAGCGGCGTGAAGCCCCACATGTAGTACGCCGACAGCTGCCCGCCGCCGGTGTTGGTGGGCAGCGACCCGCCGGGGCCGAGCGCGCCGGACGCGGCGAACGCGCCGCCCTCGCCCTTGGCGCAGAACCCGTAGTCCTCCAGCGACACCAGGACCGTGTAGGTGTAGCAGTCGTACAGCTCGCACACGTCCACGTCGGGCGGGGTGATCCCGGCCATCTTCATCGCGGTCGCGCCGGAGGAGACGGCGCCGGTGGTCAGCCCGAAGTCGCTGCCGCGCTCCTTGCGGTGCCCCGGGTGGCCCTGCCCCCAGCCCCACAGGTGGACGGGCGGGCGGGCGAGGTCGCGGGCCCGGTCGGCGCTGGTCACGATCACCGCGATGGCGCCGTTGGAGACCAGGCAGCAGTCCAGCAGGTGCAGCGGCTCCGACACCCACCGGGACGCCTGGTGGTCGGCGATCGTGATCGGCTCGCGCATCTGCGCGAGCGGGTTGCGGGACGCCCATTCCCGGGTCGACACCGCGATCGCGCCGAGTTGCTCGCTCGTCGTCCCGTACCGGGACATGTGGCGCTGAGCGGCGAGCGCGTAGAAGGAGTTGACGCTGCGCAGCCCGAGCGCCGCCGTCATCCCGCCGTACCCGTACCATTCGCGGGCGCTGCGGTTGTAGGCCGAGCCCGCCGACTGCTTCGGCTTCAGCGGCGCGTCGGCGAACACGCACGCGACCGTGGTCGCGGCGCCGCTCAGCACCGACATCGCGGCGTGCGCGACCATGGCCCCGGCGGTGGCGCCGAAGGCGTTCATCTGGGTCAGCAGCCGCAGGTCGCGCAGGCCGAGCGTGTCGGCCAGCTCGATCCCGGGCGAGCCGCCCATGCCGTGGCTGACCAGCAGGCCGTCCAGGTCCTCCAGGCCGAGGCCGGCGTCGGCCGCGGCGAGCCGCACCGCGTCGGCCGCCAGCCGCCGCGGGCTGCGCCCGTACACCCTGCCGAGCTCCGTCATTCCCAGCCCGGCGATCGCAGCGCTCATTCGTCGCATCCCTCCCCGCATCGTCACCGCCACGGTACCGAACAGCATTCGGTAGGCGGGGCGGCGGGGCGGAGGATCACTCCGAGCGCGCGCGGAACGCGCCCCGGTAGGCCAGCGGCGACGCGCCGACCCGGCGGGCGAAGTGCGCGCGCAGCGTCACCGGCGACCCGAACCCCGCCGCGGCCGCCACCCGCTCGACCGGCAGGTCGGTGTCCTCCAGCAGCTGCTGGGCGCGGCGCACCCGCGCGTGCGACAGCCACTGCTGCGGCGTCGTCCCGGCCTGCTCCCGGAACCGCCGCGTCAGCGTCCGGACGCTGCACGACGCCTGCCGCGCGATCTCCTCCAGCGGCAGCGGACGGTGCAGGTTCTCCTCCAGCCAGGCCAGCGTCGGCTGCAGCGCCGCCCCGCCGTCCGGCGGCTCGTCGTGCCGGATGAACTGCGCCTGGCCGCCGTCGCGCTGCGGCGGCATGACGATCCGCCGGGCCGTGCGCGCCGCCGTCGCCGAGCCGTGGTCGCGGCGGACGACGTGCAGGCACAGGTCGACGCCCGCCGCGACGCCCGCCGACGTGAGCACCTGCCCGTTGTCGACGTACAGCACGGTCGGGTCCACCTCCACCCGCGGATAGCGCCGCGCCAGAGCGCGCGCGTAGTGCCAGTGCGTCGTCGCGCGGTGCCCGTCCAGCAGGCCCGCCGCGGCCAGGACGAACGCGCCGACGCAGATCGACGCGATCCGCGCGCCCCGGTCCGCCGCGGACCGCAGCGCGTCCAGGACCTCGCCGGGCGGAGCGTCGGCGACCCCCTCGTGGCCGGGGACGACGATCGTGTCCGCCGCCGCGAACGCGTCCAGGCCGTACGGGGCGTCCACCCGCATCCGGCCGAGCGCGGCGGAGGTGCGCGCGCCGCCCGGCGGCGTGCAGACCCGGACGTCGTAGAGCGGGACGCCCTCGGCCGTGGTCGTCGTCCCGAACACCTGGCCCGGCGTCGCCAGGTCGAACGGCACGACCCCGTCCAGCGCGAGCACCGCGACGACATGAGGTTCGGCCATGGCCAGAACGTAGCGCACATCGGCACTCCGGACACTGGCCGGTCTCCCGCCCGGCATCGGACGATCGATGGCGTTCAGCGCACCACCGCGAAGGAGCCTCCGTGTCCGACCGTTTCGCCGAGTTCTCGCTGCCCGACACCGACCTGACCCGCAGGGCGTACGACCTGGTCTTCGCCACCGGGACGCCGGCGCTCGCGCACCACAGCGTCCGCACCTACCTGTTCGGCCGCGCCCTCGGCGAGGCGGGCGGGCTCCGTGCCGGCGCCGACTACGACGACGAGGCGCTGTTCCTCGCGAGCGTCCTGCACGACCTCGGGCTGACCGAGCGGGGGAACGGCGGCCACCGCTTCGAGGTGGACGGCGCCGACCTCGCCGCCGAGTTCCTCACCGCGAACGGCCTCGACGGCGCGCGGGTCCGCGTCGTCTGGGAGGCCATCGCCCTGCACACCAGCCAGGGCATCGCCCACCGCATGCGCCCCGAGACCGCCCTCACCCACGCCGGCACCGGCGCGGACGTCGCCGGCCTGGGCGCCGAGCGCCTCCCCGCCGGCGTCGCCGAGCGCGCGCACGCCGCGTTCCCCCGCCTCGAACCGGGCTGCGGCCTCACCGAGATCATCGTCGGCCAGGTCGCCCGCGACCCCGCCAAGGCCCCGCTGGGCTCGCTCCCGTACGAACTGGCCCGCCAGGCCGGCGCCCCCGTCCCCGAACTCCGCTGGACGGACCTGATCGCGGCAGCCTGGCCCGGCACCCCCTGACCCGCGCCGGCGACCGGGAGGCCAGGATCGACAACCTCGACCACCGCGCGAGCGCGTTATCTGACCGGCGGGGGCGAAGCCGAAGGCGAGCCCCCGCCGGGAAGCTCGCGAAGCGAGGTCGCGCTCGCCCAAGCACGGTCAGCGGCCGAGCCGCCAGGCGAGGCCGCTGGGCCGGGATTGCATAAATACCGCCCGCGGCCCCGGGGCGACGGGGACGCGGGCGGTGTCGAACGAGTCGAGACTAGACCCTGCCGGGGGTCCTGCTTAAGAGGCCAGGACCGCCTGGAGGAACTCGCGGGTCCGCTGCTCGGCCGGCTCGCCGAAGATGCGGTCCGGCGGGCCCTCCTCGACGATCTGGCCCTGGTCGAACATCAGGACCCGGTTGGAGATGTCCCTGGCGAAGTTCATCTCGTGCGTGACGCACAGCATCGTCAGGTCGCTCTCGCGGGCGATGTCGCGCAGCAGGTCCTGCACGCCGACGACCAGTTCCGGGTCGAGCGCGGAGGTGACCTCGTCGAGCAGCAGCACCTTCGGCTGCATGGCGAGCGCCCGCGCGATCGCGACCCGCTGCTGCTGCCCGCCGGACAGCTGCGAGGGGTGCGCGTTCTCCTTGTCGGCGAGCCCGACCATGTCCAGCAGGCCGCGGGCGCGCTCGACCGCCTCGTCCTTGGACGCCCCGAGCACGCGCACCGGCCCCTCGGTGAGGTTGCGGAGCACGTTCATGTTCGGGAACAGGTTGAACTGCTGGAACACCATGCCGACCTGCTTGCGCATCTCGTGCAGGTGCTTCTGGTTCGCCGGGACGCGCCGGCCGCCCTTGTCCATGTGCCAGAGCGTGTCGTCGCCGATCCAGATCACGCCGTCGTCGAGCTTCTCCAGCGTCATCAGCAGCCGCAGGATCGTGGTCTTGCCCGATCCGCTCGGCCCGATCAGCGTCACCCGCTCGCCGGGCTCGACGGCGAAGTCCAGCTCGCGCAGGACGACGTTGGAGCCGAACCGCTTGACGACCTTCTCGAAGCGGATGCCGGGGGCGTCGCCATGCGGCAGCGCGGCCGCCGCGCCGTCGCCGTCCTCCTTGCGGGCGCCCTTCTTCTCGGTCGAGACGCCCTCCGCGGGGGCGGCGGCGTCCTCCGACTCCTCGGGGGTGGGGGCTTCCGGTGCGGTGTCAGTTGGTGGCATAACGCCTCTCCAGGCGGCGGACGAGAATCGAGGAAATGACGCTGACGATGATGAACAGCACGCCGACGAGCGTGATCGGCTCGAGCATGTGGTAGCTCTCGGTGCCGGCCTTGTACGCCGCGAGCAGCATCTCCGTCACCTGGATCACCAGCAGCTGGGGCGAGTCCTTGAACATCGCGATCAGGTAGTTGCCCAGCGTCGGGATCACCCGGCGGATCGCCTGCGGCAGGACGACGTCCAGCCACACCCGCGACCGCGGCAGGTTCAGCGCGGTGCACGCCTCCCACTGGCCGCGGGGGATGTCGGCGATCCCCGCCCGGTACACCTCGGCGGTGTAGGTGGAGTAGTGGATCCCGAGGGTGATGATCCCGGCGGTGAGGGGGCCGATGGTCAGCCCCCACGCCGGCAGCACGTAGTAGACGAAGAACAGCTGCGGGATCAGCGGCGTCGACCGGATGAACTCGGTGACCCAGCGGACTGCGCCGTTGAAGACCCGGCTCGGGGAGCGGCGCAGCAGCGTCCACACCATGCCGAGCACCAGCGCGATGAGGTAGCCGAAGATCGTCGCGAGGACGGTGGTGCGCAGCCCGCGCAGCAGGTCGGGGAGGATGTCCCAGGTGTAGTTCCAGTCCCACTGCATCAGCCGGCCACCCCCGCACCCGGTGCGCCGGCGGCGACGGCCGACAGGGACGGATCGCGGGACGGGCGGCGCCCGAGCATCCGGTCCACCCGCCGTTCGGCGTAGCGCACGAACAGCTGCAGGACCTGCGCGATGACGAAGTAGAGCACCAGGACGGCGGTGAACGGCCCGATGGTGTCACCGGAGAAGCCCTGGATGTTCTTCGACACCTTCGTCAGGTCGACCAGGCCGATCGTGTACACGATCGCGGTGCCCTTCATCAGCTCGATGACGAGGTTGCCGAACGGCGGCAGCATCAGCGCGAACGCCTGCGGCAGCAGGACGCGCCGCATCCGCTGGAACGGCGTGAAGTTCAGGGCGATGGTCGCCTCGAACTGCGCCTTGGGCACCGACAGGATCGAGCCGCGCACGACCTCGGCGCCGTACGCGCCGACGTTGAGGCCGAGCGCGAGGACCGCGCAGGTCATCTTGGAGTCGATCTGCACGCCGACCAGGGGCAGCGCGTAGAAGAACCAGTACAGCAGGACGAGCGTCGCGGTGCCGCGGAAGAACTCGACGTAGACCCGGTTCAGCGCCCGCATCCAGACGTGGCGGGAGGTGCCCGCCAGGCCGAAGACCAGGGCGAGCACCAGCGCCAGTGCGCAGCCGTACACGGTGAGCTGAACGGTCAGCCACGCGCCCTTCAGCCACTGCTCGTGGCTGTCGAAGACGACGGACACAGGTCAGCCCTTGCAGAACTTGGCGGCGGTGTCGTCCGGGGTCGGCATCTCCGCCTGGGTGAACCCGAACTTCTGCACGACGGGCAGCAGCTGGTTGCCCTTCTCCAGCGCGGCGAGCTGGGTGTTCCAGGCGTTCAGCAGGTCGGAGTCGGCCTTGCGGAACACGAACGCGCCGGCGCCGAGCTGCTCCTTGCCGTCGATGACGGGCGTGAACGCCTCGGTCACCTCGTACTTGCCGTCCTGGTGCTTGGACAGCAGGTCCGCCAGCGAGATGCGGGTCAGCCAGATGCAGTCGATGCGCCCGGACTTCAGGCCCTCGTAGGCGCTGGCCTGGTCCTGGAACGTCTTGATCTTGCTCTTGCTCACGCCGCTCTTCTGCGCGTAGCCCTCCTCGACGGCGCCGGTCAGCACGCCGACCGTCACGCCCGCCTTCGCCGGGTCGTTCTGGCTCTTGAGGTTCTTCGGGTTGCCCTTCGGCACCATGAACGCGCTCTTGGCGACGTACTCGGGGTTGGCGAACGCCGCGGACGCGCAGCGCTCGGGCGTGATGAACATGCCGGCGGCGATCGCGTCGAACCGCTTGGCGTTGAGGCCGCCGATCAGGCCGGCGAAGTCGACCTGCACGCCCTCGACCTTGTCGATGCCGAGCTTCTTGAAGATGACGCGGGCCAGCTCCGGCGCCTCGCCGGTCAGCTTGCCGTCCTTGTCGGTGTAGCCGTAGGGGGCCTCGTTGGCGAAGCCGACGGTGATCTTGCCGGCCTTCTTGGCCTTGTCGAGCGTGCCGCCGCCGGAGACCTCCTTGTCCGGATCCGTCGTGGAGCAGCCCGCCGCCGCGAGGGGGACCGCGGCGGACAGCAGAACGGCGGTGCGGAGGAAGTCGCGTCTCGAGGAAGTCATCGTTGAACTCCTGCAGGGATGGGGGGTGGCCCGCGCCCGCGGGGGGCCGTGGAGTGGCCCCCCGCGGGCGCGGGGTCCGTCGTCGGGGGTATCCAGTTGGGAGCGGGGTGCGTGGCGCCGGGTCAGTCGCTGACGGGGGTGAAGTCGCGGGCCCCGATGAACGGCGGGCGCGGCGCCGGGGCCGAGAACGGCTCGACGCACGTGTTCTCCACGCTGTTGAACACGACGAACACGTTGGAGCGGGGGAACGGGGTGATGTTCCCGTTCGAGCCGTGCATGCAGTTGCAGTCGAACATGGTGGCCGAGCCCGCGGGCCCGGTGAACAGCTCGATCCCGTGCTTGTCGGCCAGGATCGACAGGCTGTTCGGGTCGGGGGTGCCGATCTCCTGCCCGCGCAGCGACTCCTTGTAGTGGTCGGCCGGGGTCTCCCCGACACAGGCCACGAAGGTCTTGTGCGATCCGGGCATGATCATTAGCCCGCCATTGTGCACGAAATTCTCCGTGAGCGCGATGGAAATGCTCACCGCGCGCATCCTCGGCATGCCGTCCTCGGCGTGCCAGGTCTCGAAGTCGGAGTGCCAGTAGAAGTCCTTGCCGGTGAACCCCGGCTTGTAGTTGACCCGGCTCTGGTGCACGTAGACGTCGGAGCCGAGCAGCTGGCGGGCGCGGCCGACCACGCGCGGGTCGCGGACCAGCCGGCCGAACACCTCGCTGATCTTGTGCACCTCGAAGATGGAGCGGACCTCGTCCGAGCCGCGCTCGGTGACCGTGCGCTCGTCGGCCAGGATCTGCGGGTCGGAGGCCAGCCGGCGCAGCTCGGCGCGGTAGTCCTCGACCTCCTCCGGCGCGATCAGCTGCTCGACGGACAGGAAGCCGTCGCGTTCGAAGGAGTCCAGGGTGGCGGCGTCGATGGGGCCGTCGCCGGGGCCGCCGTACACGACCGGGTCCTGCCGGTACAGCAGCGCCGCTTCGGCGGCCTTGCGGGTGGGGTAGGCGTCGTCGATCGACGGATGCGACTCGATGATGCTCATGCGTCCTCCTCGGTGAGCAGCGGATAGACCCCGTTCTCGTCATGGACCTCCCGGCCGGTGCAGGGCGGGTTGAACACGCACACGGTCTTCACGTCCGTGTGGGCGCGCAGGGTGTGGTGCTCGTGCCCGTCGAGCAGGTACATCACGCCCGGCCTGATGTCGTGCTTCTCGCCCGTCTCATCGTTGGTGAGCTCGCCCTCGCCATCGATGCAGTAGACGGCCTCGATGTGGTTCGCGTACCACATCTTCGTCTCGGTCCCCGCGTACAGGATCGTCTCGTGCAGCGAGAACCCCACGCCCTCCTTGGCCAGCACGAGGCGGCGGCTGCACCAGGTCGGTGCCTCCACGTCGCGCTCGGTGCCGATGATCTCGTCAAGGGAGCGAACGATCATGACTTCCTCATTTCCGGTGTGTTACGCGGCGGCGGTACGGCCCGGCGGCCGGGTCAGACCGACACCTTGGTGCGGACGGCGTCGACCGACTCGGCGATGATCTCCAGGCCGTGCGCCAGCTCGGTCTCGGTCGTGGTGAGCGGCGGGAGCAGCTTGACGACCTCGCCCTCGGGGCCGGAGGTCTCCATCAGCAGCCCGCGGGAGAACGCCTCGGCGCACACCTGCGGCGCGGTCTCCGGGTCCTTCATGACCAGGCCCCACGCGAGGCCGCGGCCGCGGACGGTGTCGATCGCGCCGGCGTGCGCGACGGCGATCTCCTCCAGCGCCGTCTGGACCTGCTGGCCCTTGGCGAGGGTCTGCTTCTCCATGCCCTGGCCGGTCCAGTAGTCCTCCAGCGCGGCGACGGCGGTGACGAACGCGGGGTTGAAGCCGCGGAAGGTGCCGTTGTGCTCGCCGGGCTCCCACACGTCCAGCTCGCGCTTCATCAGCGTGATCGCGAACGGCAGCCCGTAGCCGCTGAGGGACTTGGACAGGCAGACGATGTCCGGGGTGATCCCGGCCTCCTCGAAGCTGAAGAAGGGGCCGGTGCGGCCGCAGCCCATCTGCACGTCGTCGACGATGAGCAGGATGTCCTGGCGGCGGCAGAGGTCCTGCAGGCCGCGCAGCCAGTCGGCGGTGGCGACGTTGATGCCGCCCTCGCCCTGCACGGTCTCGACGATCACGGCGGCGGGCTTGTCCAGGCCGCTGCCGCTGTCGTCCAGCATCGTCTCGAACAGCAGGAAGTCGGGCGTGCGGCCGTCGAGGTAGTTGTCGTAGGGCATCGCGACGCCGTGCCCGAGCGGCACGCCGGCGCCGGTGCGCTTCATCGAGTTGCCGGTGACGGCGAGCGCGCCGAGCGTCATGCCGTGGAAGGCGTTGGTGAAGCTGACGACGGTCTCCCGGCCGGTGTACTTGCGGGCCAGTTTCAGCGCCGCCTCGACCGAGTTGTTGCCCGCCGGGCCGGGGAACTGGACCTTGTAGTCGAGCCCGCGCGGCTCGAGCACGTACTCGTTGAATCGTTCCAGGAAGTCCCGCTTGGCGGTGGTGTACATGTCGAGGCTGTGGACAATGGCGTCGCTCGCGAGATAGTCCATCAGCCGGCGTTTCAGCTGCGGGTTGTTGTGCCCGTAGTTCAGCGTTCCCGCGCCGGCGAAGAAATCGAGGTAGGTCCGGCCGTTCTCATCGGTGATGTGGGAGCCCTGGGCCGTGCGGAACACCGCCGGCCAACTCCTGCAGTAGCCGCGGACTTCCGATTCCATACGAGCGAAAACGTCCATGTTCTGCCTCCGGCAGGTCGGGGGTGGGAGCGGTTCGGGCGAATGCGGTGCCGGCCGGCACCGGTCGGATGCGTGCGGTCGGGCGGACTCGAGGCGGACTCGGAGCGGAGTCGGAGCGGAAGCCGGCCGGCGGCGGTCCCGCCGGCCGCGGGTCAGGTGGCGGCGCCGAGCGGGCCGATCCGGAACAGCACCTCGGGCTCGTGCCCGCCGCCCGGGAAGTGCTCGGCTTCGAAGAGCGGCTCGCGGGTCAGCGCGCAGCCGCGGTCCCGGGCGAATGAGGCGAACATCGCCTCCGAGGCCTTGTTGTCAGGGGTCACGGTCGCTTCCATGTACCGGTGCCCGCGGGCCGTCAGCCGGTCGCCGAGGCGGTCCAGCATGCGGCGAGCCAAACCCTGCCCGCGATGCGCCTGGTCAACCGCCACCTGCCACACGAAGAAGGTGTCGGGGCGGGACGGGCGGACGTAGCCGGTGACGAAACCGCAGGCGCGGCCGCCGTCGCGGGCCACCACCGAGGTGTCGGCGAAGTCGCGGCACCAGAGCGCGTAGCTGTACGGCGAATTGACGTCCAGGACCTTGGAGTCGCGGGCGATCCGCCACAGTTCGGGGCCGTCGGTGAGGCTCGGCTCCTGGAGTTGCACGTCCGCGGTCGTCTCGTCCGGATCGGGGCGTCGGGTCTGTGATTCCAGGTGTTGCGGTGCCATGTCCAGGCAACTTAGCGAATCTCGCCGAGTGATCGTTCCGTAATGTTATCGTCAGGATGTTTAGCCCGGCGAGCAGCGGGTATGGCAGCACGCTTGCCAAATTCCGGATGTTTTCGGCCGACCGTTCTCATGGCCGCGGCGTGCCATTTCCAGCGATACGCAGGAGGTACTGGCGCCTTCGCGGGCGCCCGCGCGGCGCGCCTTCCTGAACGCCACCTTAATGTTCGGCGCCCGGGGGCACGGCGTTTTTGTGTATCGGTTGTGTGAGGTAAGTCACTTGGAATCGGTGACAACGGGAAGGCTGCGGTCGGCGTCACGTCGCATCACGGGAGGTCGTGCCCTCGCCCGGGGCCGTGGGGCGGATGTGGGCCGAGGCGTGCGAGGCGGGCCCTGTGAGCCCCCTCACCTCACTTTCAAGGGGGAGGCAGCCTTGCCGCCGGGTAAAGCAGGGTTAGCGGCCGCGTAAGGATTGAACCCGTCCGGAGGCCCTCGTGGCCGCCGCCGGGACCCCGCGCGGACGCGGAATCCCGGCCTCGTTCCGGTCGTACGGAGGACGCGATTAGGGCGCGTCCGATACCGGGGACCGGCCGGACCGCCGCTCGACGGGTCCGTCCGGTCCGCGCTAAAGGTCCGGCCGATCCGCGCTCAAGGCTCAGCCGGTCTGCGCGAAACGGTCGGTCGCCTCGACGAGGCGGTGCAGGATCCCCGGCTCGCTGTAGGCGTGCCCCGCGTCGTCCACGATGTGGAACTCCGCCTCCGGCCACGCGCGGTGCAGGTCCCACGCCGTCGCCGCCGGCGTGCACACGTCGTAGCGGCCCTGCACGATCACCGCCGGGATGTGCCGGATCTTGTCCACGTCCCGGATCAGCTGCTCGTCCTCGAAGAACCCCTCGTTCACGAAGTAGTGGTTCTCGATCCGCGCGAACGCCACCGCGTAGTCCGGCTCGCCGAACCCCTCCGCCAGCTCCGGGTCCGGGCGCAGCGTCAGCGTCGAGCCCTCCCAGGTCGCCCACGCCTTCGCCGCGGCGACCCGCACGTCCCGGTCGGGGGAGTTGAGCCGCTCGTTGAAGGCGGACATGAGGTCCTCGCGCTCGTCCTCCGGGATCGGCTCGATGTACTTCTCCCACAGGTCGGGGAAGATGAGCGACGCGCCCTCCTGGTAGAACCAGTACAGCTCGAACGGGCGCAGCGTGAAGATGCCCCGCAGCACCATCTCGGTGACCCGCTCCGGATGCGTCTGCGCGTACGCCAGCGCCAGCGCGCTGCCCCAGCTCCCGCCGAACACCAGCCACCGCTCGATGCCGAGGTGCTCGCGCAGCCGCTCCATGTCGGCGACGAGGTTCCAGGTGGTGTTGCCGTCCAGCGAGACGTCCGGGTCCTTGGCGTGCGGCAGGCTCCGGCCGCAGTTGCGCTGGTCGAACAGCACGATCCGGTACCGCTCGGGGTCGAACTGCCGGCGGTGCGCCGCGCTGCACCCGCCGCCCGGGCCGCCGTGCAGCATCACCGCCGGCTTGCCGTCCGGGTTCCCGCAGACCTCCCAGAAGATCTGGTTGCCGTCGCCGACGTCGAGCAGCCCTGAGTCGTAGGGCTCGATCGGCGGATACAGGGTGCGAAGCTCCATGGTGCGGAATCATCGCATCCGGCGACCGGCTCCGCGCTTTCCCGCGCGGCGCGGTGTGACCCGTGGCACCGTTGGGGGTGCGGGAGGGGGCCCGCACCGGGTGTGACCAGGCGCCCGGCCCCCGTCCGCACCGAGAGGCGAGCACGAAACTAAACCCCAAACTGGGCAAACGTTCCGCTGGTCGGCACTAGAGTGCCTTCAGTGAGCGGAGCGACGAGCCCTCGGGCGAGGAGTGACGCGAGCGCCATGTCCATGACAGCCCCCGCGGAACACGGCCCCCGGACGGAGCCGTCGGCGAGGAGACGTGAGAGCGAAGTGACGAGCCGCGAGGCGAGGAACTGCAGCGACCCGAGCGGGCGTCCCGGCGCTCCGCTCGGCCGTCTCCGGGCCTTGAGGCGAGGAGACCAGTGAGTGAGCTGAACGGATCGGGTGGTTCGCGCGGAGTCCCGGACGCGGGTTCTCCCTGGCCCGCGATGGGGCGTGACCCGGGCCGCGGGTCCGACGTGCCCGTGCCTGCCGCCCAGCAGCCGATCCAGATGGCCAAGCCCGACCAGCCGGCTCTGCCGGGCCGGGTCGCCGACGCCGGAGGCCCGGCGGGCGAGCAGCCCGAGGCCCAGCCCTGGGACATCGTCGAGCGGCTGCGCCAGATGGCCGACCTCATCGGCGACGCGCTCGCCGCCGGCGAGCGCAAGGTCACCGAGGCGCAGAGCGAGACCGCCTCGCAGGTGGCGGCGATCCAGGCGGAGAAGGAGTCGGCGCAGCGCGACGCCGCGGCCGCGTGGGGCGAGGTGCAGCGCGCGCGGGGTCAGGCCGAGCAGGCCGACCGCCGCGCCGTCGACGCCGAGCGCCGCATCACCGAGGCGCAGAACGAGTCCGCCTCGCAGGTGGCGGCGATCCAGGCGGAGAAGGAGTCGGCGCAGCGCGACGCCGCGGCCGCGTGGGGCGAGGTGCAGCGCGCGCGGGGTCAGGCCGAGCAGGCCGACCGCCGCGCCGTCGACGC